>NZ_CP050015.1:0-535368 GCF_011602445.1 Haloarcula sp. JP-L23
GGAGTTGGCCGAGTCGGCCCTCTCGGTCGAGACGGGCGTACTGTACGACTTCGTCGTCGACTGGGCCTCCCTCGGGAATATCGACGTCACACTCCGCGATCCCGACAGGAACGAGATGGCGTCTGTGACAGCGAGCGACGAAACCTTCGAGGACGGCGGTATCGGGGTCCGGAGTACCGGCGCACTCGACAACGTTCGCATCCTCTGAGACACCACCGGACGACCGCCCCACCGACCGCCTATTCTTTCCGACTTACCGTGGTCTCACGTTACCGACGACGGTGAACTCCGTGTTACCCATTATCGCCCGCTCCGCGTCCGCGAGGTCGTTGCCCACGAACAGGCGTTCGTCGTCCGTGTCGGTCGCGACGAGGAACGTTCCGACCTCCGGACGCGCCCGCGAGTTTCGCACTGTGACGGTCGAACAGTCCCGTAGTGATATCGCGACATCTCCGGCATCGGGGTGGGCAGGGCCACCGTCGAAGCCGTCAATCGCGACGTCCCTGACGCTGACGCAGGCGATGCCGTGGGTGTGGTATGTCGGGAGGCCGTCGGCCACTCGACTGTGACGTCGGCGAGTTCGAGCCCGTCGACATTCTCGCAGTGAACCGCTGGCACGTCGTGGGCCTCGATAGGGGTCGGACGCTCGTGGGCTGGAGGTCGACGTTTCCGCCGACCGCGTCGGCGATCGGGGACCCGCGGACGTCGAGTCGCACCCCGTCGAGTCGCACGTTCTCTATCGTGGCGTCCGCGTGGCCGTACACCAGTGCGCCGCTCTCACACTGTGCGTCCACGTTCACGAACTGGAGGTTCTCGATCCGTCCGAGGTCCGTCTCTTCGTCGCGGGGGACCGACGTGACGTAGATTGGTTCCGCTTTGCCCCACCACGGTCCATCGAAGAGTTGCGTATCGACCGTGATGTCGCTAAATCGAATCCGAGCCACGTCACCGCCGTCACGGTGCTGGACGCCGAGCCCGCGATTCGATCCGCGCACGACGCAGTTGGTGACCGTGCAGTCTCGGACGGAGCCGTTCGTTTCGGACCCGAGTTTGACAGCACACGCCCGTGAGGAGAGCGTACAGTTCGTCACCGTGACGGACTCGCAGGGTTGGTCTGGGTTCGGTGCCTTCAACGTGATTGCATCGTCACAGGACCGTATCGAACAGTCCGATACGCGAACGTCGCACGACCCCTCGATGGAGAGACCGTCACAGTTCGGTATCCGCATGTGGTTGCGGACGACGACACCAGAGACGGTGGCCGTCCCGCAGTTACGGAGGGAGATAGTCCACGCTGGCATATCACGAAAGCAGACATCTCTGATGGCGACGTTTCTGCAATTGTTGAAACAGACTGTTGGTCCCGGTCGAAACGAGGGTTTCGCCACCGGCCACTCGTCGGTACCGTCGGTTTGGTCGAGGAAGGCATCGCCTTGGCGTGCCCGGGGCTCACCGTCGCTGACGAGCGGCGACGCCGACGACTGACCGGAGTGCTGTCGAATCGGTTCGTCTAGGTCCACGATATCCGTGCCGTGGCCATCGATTGTTCCGTCACCCGTTATCGCTACGTCGGTACAATCGCGAGCGAGAATGAGCGGTCGCTCGCCATCGGGACCCACGTACTCGGATGGACACTGATACGCTGCCTCGTTCGAACTGGCGTGAATGGTCGCGCCCGACGAAAGCGAAATGGTGACGTGGTCCGCCAGTGAGATGGACCCGGTCTCGTACTCGCCTGGAGGAACACGAACCGTCCCGCCGCCATCGTCGGCACACGCATCGACGGCCGCTTGGAACGCGTCAGTGGCGTTCTTTCCATCGGTACCGCCGTACTCGGTAATTGGATAGCTCATGCCCGGTATCGTGCTGCGAGGGATGGCCCGCGCAAAGCGCTTGTGGACGATGGGCTGTTCGATACCATCCAGTATTACTGAATCTGAGTTTGGGAAAGCTGGAGTAGATTTATCAGTATCGACGTACTCGTGTCGGCCATGGTCGATCAGCAGAACTCCAACGCCGTCAAAACCGCTCGTACAACCTTCGCGATTCTGGAGGAATTGAAGGAGCGAAACGAGGCCACCGTCACGGAGCTCACCGATGCCTTCGACCTCTCGAAGAGCAGTATCCACAACTACCTCACGACGCTCGAAGAGGACGGGTACGTCGTAAAAAACGGGAACACCTACGAAATCGGACTCCGGCTACTCGACCTCGGCGGACACGCACGCCACAGGCAGCGACTCTACGACATCGCGAAAGAGGAAGTGACCGAACTGGCCGAAGAGACCGGTGAGCTAGCGAACCTGCTCGTCGAGCAGCATGGGAAGGGCGTCTACCTGCACCGAGCCCACGGTGTCGATGCTGTGAAGACGGACTCATACATAGGACAGCGCGTCTATCTCCACAACACTGGGCTCGGTAACGCGATTCTCGCACACCTCCCCCGAGAGCGAGTCGAGGAGATACTCGATCAGCACGGAATGCCGGCGACGACGGAAAACACGATCACCGACCAAGACGAACTGTTCTCACATCTCGAGCGTGTTCGAGAGGAAGGTGTCGCGTTCGACGACGAAGCTCGCGTCAAGGGGCTCCGATGTGTGGCAGTCCCCATCGTCAACAACAACGACACCGTCGAAGGCGCGATAAGCGTCTCCGGACCGACGAGTCGTTTTCAGGACGAACGGTTCCGAGAGGAACTGCCGGCCAAACTCAAGAGCGTCGCGAACGTGATAGAACTGAACATCACCTACACGTGAACGGGAACTGGACCTTGGTACAGTCAATATACACAGAATTCCACTATAACTGAATGCTATCCAGTATTCCTGAACAGTATAAAAAGCTGGATCGATATCCATTATCTATTGATTGGTGTCCTGTATAGAAACAAAGAAATTTAGTTATACTGGATTGTGTTCAGAATTGCTGTCAATCTTCCACGTGCTACGTTCCCATCTCAGACAACCTATCACCGCACTATCCACACACCGGTTCTGTCATGTGTGGATAATCGGCCCCTCTCTGGTACGACGAGCCAGTCTATCCAACACACATAATACCAGACGTACGCCCGTTATTCCTGCAGTGGACAGTGGCAAGCCGCTCATTCAGGCCACCACCACGTCAACTGAAACCGCCCCACTCATAATAACTTCTGTACACCTGTTATCGAGTCGATGCCGTCCGAAGACTGGCTCGTCCGTGAGGTCAGCCGCCATAGCACCGTATCCGGTTAGATATCGATAGTGGTGGACTCTAACCTAACGTCTCCTGTTCTGCGAACATTGGCAACGACATCGGATAGAGCTGGTCGAGACCGCTTTCATATATCTGAGCTTCCTCACCAACGCACCTGCTTTCTCCGGCGCTGTTGAGTAAAACTGGCGCGATAGTCAGTATGGCTCGATCGCTGTATCCGTCCCCGGCAACCCAAGCTAAATGTTGTTGTAGCGCCTGGCTCCGGGTACCGATGTCCGCAGGTACACTCACGTCGTTCGAGCAGTTACTCGGCGAGTTGGACGTGCCGGTCACGCACGCCGACCGAGAAACGTTCCGAGACCGGATCGACGAGACGGTCGAACCACCCGCTGTCGGCGTCCCGATCGGCGAAGCGCTCGACGACCCCTCCCTATCGCTCGCTGAGACAGCGGTAGAGGTCGACCCAACGCCTGTAGCCCTCCGTGACGCTACGACGGGCGTGACCGGCGCACAACTCGGCATCGGGGACTACGGCACACTCGTTTTGTCACTCACCGACCGTGCGAGTGAATTGATCAGTCTGTTCGCCGAACGGCACGTCGCTGTCGTGCGCGAGCGAGACATCGTCAGCGACATGGAGACAGCGTTCCAGACGCTGCGCAGAGAGTTTGAGGCCAATCGGGGCAGCGCGATCCTCGCCACTGGACCCAGTGCAACCGCCGACATGGGTGCATTGGTGAAGGGCGCACACGGGCCGCGTGCGGTTCACGTCCTCGTTCTCACGGAGGACGAGTGACGATGACGGAAGCCGACGAATTGCGCGAACTGATGCGAACGGAGGGCACGGCAGTCGCGGAGAACACGCGCGCGTTCAACGACGGTCGGTACGCATCGGTCGCCGATCTCGAAGACTACGAAGACCTCAAGCGCGAAGCTAGAGCGATCAAGGAAGACGCAATCGAACGCCTTCCCGAACTCCTCGACGAACTTGAAGCCACGGTCGAAGACAACGGTGGGACGTTCTATCTGGCCGAAGACGCCGCCGACGCGAACGAGTACGTCCGCTCTGTAGTCGCCGACCGGGACGCCGACACCGTCGTCAAGAGCAAGTCGATGACCAGCGAGGAGATAGCGGTCAACGAAGTACTGAACGCCGACAGCGTGGACGTCGTCGAGACGGACCTCGGCGAGTGGGTCCTCCAGTTGGCTGAGGAAGCGCCGTCTCACATCGTCGCGCCGGCTATCCACAGATCTCGGGAGGAGATCGCGGAGTTGCTCAACGAGCGGTTCGACCCTGCGGAGCCGCTGGAGACGGCCGAGGAACTGACCTACTTCGCTCGCGAGAAACTGGGCGAGCGAATCGTCGACGCGGAAATCGGGCTCACCGGTGCGAACTTCATCACCGCCGACACCGGGACACTGGCACTGGTTACCAGCGAAGGTAACGCCCGCAAAACCGTCGCCGCGACCGACACGCAAATCACCGTCGCCGGGGTCGAAAAGGTAGTTCCGACTGTCGCTGACCTCCAGCCGTTCGTCGAACTCATCGGCCGCTCTGGTACAGGTCAGGACATCACGTCCTACGTTTCCTTGCTGACGCCGCCGGTCGAGACGCCGCTCGTCGACTTCGAAGACGAGACGACCCAGTTGTCCGAGTTCGACAGCGACCGCGAGTTCCATCTGGTCCTCATCGACAACGGCCGGATGGCGATGCGTGACGACGACACGCTCCGGGAGACGTTGTACTGTATCCGGTGCTCCGCCTGCTCGAACTCGTGTGCGAACTTCCAGCACGTCGGCGGCCACGCCTTCGGCGGGGAGACGTACTCCGGTGGTATCGCCACCGGGTGGGAGGCCGGCATCGAAGGGCTGGACGTCGCTTCAGCGTTCAACGATCTCTGTACGGGGTGTACCCGGTGTGTCGACGCCTGTCCGGTCGGCATCGACATCCCGTGGATCAACACGGTCGTTCGGGACCGCATCAACCGCGAGGATGAGTCGCCCGCCGAGTGGCTTGTCGACGGCCTGACGCCGGACGCCGAAGGCGAGGGCGCGCCGCTCCAGAAGCGCTTCTTCGGCAACTTCGAGACGGTCGCTAAACTGGGCAGCGCAACCGCGCCCGTCTCGAACTGGCTGGCCGACACGGGACTCTCTCGGTGGCTCATGCAGCGAGCGCTGGATATCGATTCCCGCCGCGAACTACCGACGTTCGAACGTGAGACGCTCGTCGACTGGTTCGCGAAACGGGAATCGACAGTCGAGGATCCCGAGCGACGGGCCGTTCTCTACCCCGACCTCTATACCAATCACGTACAGGTCGACCGAGGCAGGGCGGCGGTCGAAGTACTCGAAACACTCGGCGTTGAGGTGACTGTCCCGAGGTTCCGTCCAGCGGCGGGCCCGTTCTCGCAGGGATGGTCGCGACGGCCACCGACCACGCCGAACGCGTCACCGAGGTCCTCGAACCCTACGTTACTGACGGATACGACGTCGTAGTCGTAGAACCGAGTGATCTCGCGATGTTCACTCGAGAATACGAGCGACTCGTCGACGAAACCGCGTTCACGACGATATCGGAACACAGCTACGAGATACTGGAGTACGTCTTCGGATTGGTGGAGAACGGAGCAGACGTAGAGTTACTATCGACGAGTGACGGCGCGGGCGTCGCCTACCACAGTCACTGCCAGCAGCGCACGCTGGGACTGGAAGCGCATACAGTCGCCGTCCTCGAAGCCTGCGGGTACGACGTGGTCACATCCGACGTGGAATGTTGCGGGATGGCCGGGAGTTTCGGCTACAAGAGCGACTACTACGACCTCAGCATGGATGTCGGCAGTCGGTTACGTGACCAGTTCGAAGCCGACTGCGTGGACCAACACCCCGTAGTCGCAAGTGGCACTTCCTGTCTCGAACAGATCGACGCACTACTGGACCGCCAGCCCAGTCATCCAGTCGAACTACTGACCGAGTGAGCGCTGTCCTTGCCCTCGTCAGTCAAGTCCAATGTGCTGTCGGAACGCCCGCTCGGTGATCCAGGTCCGGTCCTTCTCGGAGACGGTATCAACGTGCCGGAGCCAGTTGCACGCCTCGGCGTAACTAGACACATCACTTACATTCGGGTAGTCCGAGCCCCAGATAACACGCTCGCGGCCGAAAGTGTCGAGATACCACCGCACGTGGTCGTGCATATCTTCGTACGGGAACGTCGTCTCAGACATGTGAGCGATCTCTGAGACCTTCACTGCGACGCCGTCGTACTCGGCGAGTTCGGTGAACGTAGCGAACGTCCCCTCGTCGGTCGGCGTCTCTGGTCCCGCGTGCGCGAAGTGGTCGAACAGGTACTCGAGTTCGGGGTAGGTCTCGACGAGTTCCAGTGCCTGCTCAAGCTGACTGTGGTCACAGAGGATCTGGACGGCTGCATCCGTCTCGACGGCGGCTTCCCAAAAATCGGATTCTCCAATGGCTTCGCGGAGCCACGTTACGCTCGGGTCGAACGTCTCCCACATCCGGTCGTAGGCACAGGCCGCACCGAGACGGAATCCCACGACGCCCTCGGTGTCCATACACTGTCGGAGCTGGACGGCGGCATCAGGAGCGAACGGGTCGAGCATCACGATGCCGTACAAGCGGTCGTGTTCTTCGGCGACTCGGCGCGTGTACCAATTGTCCGTCCAGTCACAGATGGGGTAGCCGACGACCACTGCCTCGTCGACCCCATTTCGGTCCATGTCTGACAAGAGGCGATCAGCCGTGTAAACGGTATGGACGTCGAACGAGTCGACGAGGTCGACGATCGGCCCGTTGACCCACGGGTGTTCCTCACTTGGCGCAGCCCAAGCGTGCGTATGTGTGTCGAACATACACGCGACGTCGGCCGTCACCGTGGTAAATCTTACTCGGGCGCAAAGTCGGTCACTGTACTTCGGTAGAACGTCCCGGGCACCCAAAAGTATTAAAACCAGTACGCTCTTGTTCCGAGCGAGACGGCTAAAGCCAGTCTACGACGACTAATGAAAGCAATCGTACAAACGGGCCCCCGTGCCGTGGAGACACAGCAACGGGAGGTTCCCGTACCGGATTCAGACGAACTGCTCGTGCAAGTCCACACGGCCGGCCTGTGTGGGAGCGACGCCCACGCGTACAAGTACGACGGTGGCTATGAGTGGATCCCCATTCCGCGTATCATGGGTCACGAATACTCCGGCGAGGTGGTCGAAGTCGGTGCCGACATCGAGGGATTCGCGGAGGGTGACAAGATTGTCGAGGAACCGATCCACGACTGTGGATACTGCTTCCAGTGCAAGAACGGACAGCCGAACGTCTGCCAGAATTTCTCGATAACCGGAATGCATCGCGACGGGGCTTACGCCGAGTTCGTCACCGTCTCCCCCGAACACGTCCATCAGGTCCCCGACGACGTTCCTTTGCGCCACGCAGCGATCACGGAACCAACAAGCATCGCCACGCGTGCCGTCCTCGACCAATCGGTCGCGACACCCGGAGACAACGTTCTCGTCGAGGGTCCCGGCCCCATCGGCGTGCTGGTCGCCGCCGTCGCCGACTCGATAGGTGCGAACGTTCTCGTCTCCGGGCTGGAACAAGACGACCAGTACCGTCTCCCACTACTCGAAGACATCGGCATCGAGACCGTCAACGTCCAATCGGGTGACGGGTTGGAGGCTGCCACAGCGTCGTTCACCGACGGTCTCGGGTTCGACGTAGCCATCGACTCGACTGGCCATCACACGGGTGTCGGGACGGCAACCGAACATGTCCGAAAGGGTGGACAGGTCGTCGTCGTCGGCATACCGAACCAGCCGAGTGAGTTCAGCCTCACCTCGGTCGTCCGAGGCGAGATAGATATCAACACCTCCTACGGCTCGACGTGGACGAACTTCGAACAGGCGCTTCGACTAATGGAACGGGGTGACATCGCTGTCGACGCGATACTCGACACGTCCTATTCCGTCGACGATCCGTCCGTCGCGTTCGAAGCGTTCCTCGATTCGGAGACCTGCAAACCGGTCTTCCAGTTCAGCCAGTAGCGATCCGCCAGAGTCCGGGTCCCGACCCGGGTAGAGGCATCCTTTTAATTCCACACATAGTATTCGATAGAAAAACTTTAGCCATGTCGGCTACACTACCTACTACCGTACAATGGAGATTACAGACGTATCCGCGACCAAAGTCAGTACCGAGTCCTGGGGCGAGTTCGTCGAGTTCCCGCTCGTCACGGTGATGAGCAAGTACGACGAGTACAACAACGCCGAGGGCGACAACCCACAGGCCCGCCGGAAGTGGATGGGGCCGGTCGGCGACGTCGTCGTCGAGGTCGAGACGGACGCCGGCATCACTGGCGTCGGCCACGGCAACTGGGCGACCGGTGCCATCGAGACCATCGTCGACGAGACCCTCTCGAAGCTCGTCGTCGGCGAAGATCCGACCGAACGCGAGAGGCTCTGGGACATCATGTACCGCGCGACGATTCCGTTCGGGCGGAAGGGTGCCGCCGTCGAAGCCATCAGCGCCGTCGACCTCGCACTCTGGACATCGCCGGGAAGGAAGCCGACAAACCCGTCTACGAACTCCTCGGTGGCCCGGTCACAGACGAGATTCCCTGCTACGCGAGCAATCTCCACCCCGTCGACCTCGACACGCTCGAAGAGGAGGCCATCGACTACGTCGAACAGGGGTTCGACGCGATGAAACTCCGCTTCCAGCATGGTCCCGAGGCCGGCCGGAAAGGGATGGAGAAGAACGAAGAAATCGTCCGAACAGTCAGAGATGCCGTCGGCCACGACATCAAACTCGCCGGCGACGCCTACATGGGCTGGAGTGTCCGCTACGCGAAGAAGATGCTCCAGCGACTGGAGAAGTACGACATGGAGTGGGTTGAAGAGCCGGTCATCCCGGACGACCTCGACGGCTACGCGGAGGTTCGCGCCTCGACAGACGTCCCCATCTCCGGCGGGGAGCACGAGTTCACTCGCTGGGGGTACAAGGAGATGCTCGAAAAGGAGACGGTCGATATCCTCCAGCCCGACGTCCACCGCATGGGCGGCTTGACCGAACTCCTCCGTGTCGACGCGATGGCCAGCGCCCACGACGTGCCGATCATCCCTCACTCCGGGACGAACCCACACCTGCACTTCATCGCGGCGTCGACTAACGCCCCGATGGCCGAGTACTTTCCCATCCCCGAGTGGTACAAAGAACAACAGGAGGACAAAGACTCGACGTACGCTGACGCCATCTACCAGCACCCGCCGAACGCACAGGATGGCGTCATCGACCTGCCGGACGGCGTCGGTCTGAGTTCCGAACTCAACCGCGAGGCGCTCGACCACTTCGCTCTAGAGTGAATATGTCCGACATCAGCTTCGAGTACAACGTTCCAGTATTTGCCGGCGCGCCCGACGCGGCTGGAAACGAACCGGTCCACCGAGACGCGCCGGAGTACGAATCACTCGACTGGGAAACGACCCGTCACGGCATCGAACTGGCAGAGGAACTGGGATTCGACGCTGCATGGGCCCCCGACCACCTGATGCTGGGCCGCGACCGCGCCGAATACGAGTGCTGGACGCTACTGTCGGCGATGGCCGGGTTCACCGACAGCATCGATATCGGCTCGCTCGTCCTCTGTAACGACTACCGGAATCCTGCGCTGGTCGCGAAGATGGCAGCCACGTTGGATGTTCTCTCGGATGGGCGACTCGAACTCGGCCTCGGTGCCGGATGGCACGAACCGGAGTATGAGGCCTACGGCTGGGAGTACCGCGACGGGTTCGAGCGTCTGATGCGGTTAGACGAGTCAATCCGCCTGATGAAGCGGATGTGGGACGCTGGCAGCGACGGCGCGAGTTTCGACGGCGACCACTACCAGATCGAGGACGCGGCCTGCGCCCCACAGCCGGTTCAGGACCCCCATCCGCCGATTCTCGTCGGCGGGCAGGGTGAAGAGGTGACACTGAAGCTAGTCGCGAAACACGCTGACGTCTGGAACACCGACGTGTTCAACGGCGACGTCGACACGCTCGAACACAAGACCGGCGTCATCGAAGATCACTGCGACACCGTGGGTCGTGACCCGAACGACATCGAGTATTCGTGGGATGGGCACGTCATCTGTACGCGCGACGAGACGAAGTTCGACCGACTCGTGGATCTGATGACGCCGATCCAGTTCGAGGAGGAGTATCAGGACCAAGCGCCGATTCGCACCGAGGAAGACGCCCGCGAGTACTTCATCATGGGGACGCCCGAGGAGTGTGCCGAGGCCATCGAACGCCGCATCGAGGCCGGTGTGTCGAAGTTCCAGTGCTGGTTCATTGATTTTCCCGATACCGGCGGGATGGAACTGTTCGCCGACGAGGTGATTCCGGAGTTCGCGTAAACGGATACCCCTACATTATTCAACAATCTACAGATATAGTTCTAGAATAGCTGGGATTGAGAAACCACTGAGACACGCTACAAAGACCAGATAATCAGTTGTCTGATCAAGCTCCCAGCGTGACGTTCATCTATCGATGTGAAACACACGGTTCCGCACCGTATTGCTGTCAAGGTTTGTGAACAGAATTCCGTAGCTTCGATACCAAAATTCTCCAAACCTCATTTTTTGAAGTTGACCAGTCACAATGGCCTCTCCGATACAGGATTTTAATAGATGGGCTCCTCCCTTGATGAATGATCCCTCAGAACAGGTTTTTCGTATAGCAGGATTCACCGGCGAGAATAGCGGTGGTATCGGCAGTACCAACGTGTTGATTTCCCGGTTGTGATAGCCCTCACCGGGAAAACACGACCCGCCGGATATCGTTCCGTCAATCGATCATGGCAGCCATGGGAGTACTCAGGCGCACTGAAAGGCGACGCCGACGAGGGTCGCGTCCAGCTTGACCTCGACGGCGAAAGCTACGAACGGACGCTCACCCGAGGAGATAGTTGCGTTCGACGGCGACGGGTACCTCGACGACCCTGAAGTTGCTGACCTCTTTGCGTTCCTGTTAGAAACCAACGAAGCACGCCAATCGGTCGCCAGAGCGGACGAACTCCGAGAGACCATCGTGCGTCCCGTCGACATCGACGAGATTAAAGAGATAAAAAGACAGAAAAGACGGTACCGATGACAATATAAAGCGTGATATGTTAAATATGAATATACTATCCGAGATTGAACAACGAAAGGTATAGATTCATACTAAAAGAGGAAAGTTAGAGAGAATATAGCTCGAAATAGAACCGAATAGTGGCGAGAGCGGAGAAAGCGGCAGGAGAAAGAGGGAGGTCGAAGCGTGACGAAGTCTGATCGACTCGATCTGGGACTCTCTAACCGTCGGGCGGCGCGTCGCCCGCCCTCTCCGTGTGGGACAGTTACCAACGTCGGCGAGGATTTCGCGTTTGCACTCGAAGGAGTCGAGCGTGGGAGTTGAACAGACTACCGTCAGTGGCGAGTACCACGTTATCGTGACCGAAAGAGATGCGCCACGCGATGGCGGTCCCTCACAAGACGATGCTCTGGCCCGTAGAAAATACATCTGCGACGAGTATGGCCTCGAAGGAGTGTTCAACTACGAACACACCGACTCCACGTGGGTTCTCAGCCGGTATCTGGAAGAGAATCCAAGTATCAGGCAGGATGTCCACGAGCGGCTTGACTCGCAACTGGACCAGTCCCGCGATCCTCGTATTGATGGGTCGCTGGTTGGTGATCTCGTTCGGGCAGTGGAAGCATGAGCTGTCCCGAGGAACAGTGCAAACAGATTCGGCGGGTGGCACAAGCAATTCGGGATGCGGTGCCGGCTGTCGTCATTACCATCGTTGCGCCGAACGCGAGTCATGACAACCCTTGGACGCTTGATGCCGTGTTGCGTGACCGGCAGGGTGTACCGCCCGAAGTGCTACGTAACCTCACCTCGCTGGGCTGACTCTGCTTGACACCGTCCCAGGCGGCGTTGTAGCACGTCACGGCGACAGGACTGCTAACCAACATATGGGTGTTTGCCGACCTGCTGTTGGTTATCTTAGTTCGTCGGGAAGTTCTTCCTTAGCAGGAATGTCAACTACCCCGCCCTCAACGAGCGCGTCAGCGCGAGTAGGCCGGGGTAGTTTACTTAGCTCCATGCCATGTTGACACCCACTGAGGTAATCGACCACTTATAACCACTCTATACAGCTGAGAAACGTCTGTGACCGATATTTCGCATCCAGAAGCACGCCCTAGTCCATCGCTTCAACTACGAATCGGCGTGCCTCGATGTCTTCCAGCATCGCCCCCCAACCGCCAACGGTAAACGTCTCATCGGGCGTTTCGAGGGTTATCGTCGCTTCGTCCGTGAATGTCGCCAGTGCAGGTCCGTTTTGGCCGGCAGTGTAAGTGATGTCGAGGACGCGACCCGTGAGTTCACGTTCGACACCGTCGCCGCGGACCTGTCCCTGGACGGTCAGGACGACCTCGCTGTCCGCGTTGACGTCGTCGATGATGTCCCGGATGCACTCGCGGATGGTCGTGTAGGTCCGAGGAAGACCACTATCGCGTTCGCTGTACACCTGAGGCCACGGCTCCCAGAAGGCGGTCTGGAAGTACCAGTCGAACATCCGTGATAGCGAGTAGTCGTTGACGAGGAGACCGTACTCTTGTCGAGGATGGAGTGACTCCTCGGGCGTGAAACTCACCGCCATGCGGTCGACAAGGACGAGAAACGGCGTGGGGAGGCGCCGATGTCGGGCTTCCGTCACCGCGCCTTCGAAGTCGAGGTCGGGGAGTTCTTCGACACCCGTCACAGTTGCCTTCACGACGACATCCCGTTCACGGGCAGCCACGAGGTACTCTCTGAGTTCTTCGAACTTTGCGGGTGTGAGCGCTATTTCTATCTCGTTGACCGCGTCGGCAATCTGTTCTTCCGCTCGATCGTATATCGTCGAGACGGGCCTGATGACGCTCACTTGGTGATTTTCGACAGTCGGCGCCTCCCAGCGGTCGCGCAGTTCTGCTCCCGCCTCGGTGACGGTGTCCGCGTAGGCGTCGAGTTTCTCGACTACCTCCTCCGGGTCACGTGCACGGGCGTGCAGACTGCCACGTTCGTAGGTTTCGACGTAGCCGCGCCCCTCCAGATTTCGCAACACGTCGTAGATACGGGCCTGGGGAACGCCGCTCGCGTCGGCAATCTCTGTCGCGGACGCACTCCCGAGTTCGAGGACGGTGACGTACGCCTCGGCTTCGTACTGCGTCAACCCGATGTCTTCGAGCGTCGTTCGGAGCGTCTCCGTGTCCATTACCGAATCGTGTGCTGTGACGTCGCTAAAGCGTGACGCCTTCGGGGAGGGATTCCGTCGAGACGGCACGGTTGAAGACGGCCGCGCCGGTGTCGCCGTCGAAGGCGTGGGTCCGGTCCCGTGGGAATCGGAGGCGGACGCGCTGTCCGAACTCGATGTCGTACTCTCCGGAGACGGATGCGACCACGTCCGTGTCGCCGACGGTGACGTGCAGCAGGTTCTCCCGGCCCATCGGTTCGACCACGTCGACGGTCGCTTCGACGGTGTCCGGTCCGGATTCGGCGGCGAGTTCGACGTCTTCGGGCCTGATACCGAGAGCGACGTCCCTGTCGTGGTCGCCGAGCCTCGTCTGTTGTCTGTCTGTGAACGCGTACTCGATACCGTCGGCGGTACCGACGCCCGACCGCGCGTCGTACGAGAGGTCGAGGAAATTCATCGAAGGGGAGCCGATGAACCCCGCGACGAATCGGTTCTCGGGTTCGTGGTAACACTCGAGTGGCGTGCCGAGTTGCTGAAGTTGCCCGTCGTTGAGGACGGCGATTCGGTCGCCCATCGTCATCGCCTCCGTCTGGTCGTGGGTGACGTAGACGGTGGCGACGCCCAGTTGCTCGTGGAGTTGCTGGAGTTCGGTCCGCATCTCTGTGCGGAGTTTCGCGTCGAGGTTCGACAGCGGCTCGTCCATCAGGAACACTTCTGGCTCCCGAACGATGGCGCGTCCCAGCGCCACGCGCTGCTTCTGGCCGCCCGAGAGTGCATCCGGTCGTCGGTCGAGAAGGTCGGTGATGCCGAGCATTCCGGCGGCTTCCTCGACCCGTCGACCGATTTCGTCATCCGGCAGGTCCGTAGCCATCTCGAGGCCGAATCGCATGTTCTCCTCGACGGTCTTGTGCGGATACAGCGCGTAGTTCTGGAACACCATCGCGATGTCCCGGTCTTTGGGTTTCTCTTCGTTGACGACGGTGTCGCTGATACGGACGTCCCCATCGCTCACTTCCTCAAGGCCGGCCAAGAGCCGGAGCGTCGTCGACTTCCCACAGCCCGACGGACCGACGAGGACGAGAAACTCCCCGTCTCGGACCGCGATGTCGAGGTCGTCGACTGCGATGACGTCGCCATCGTCGGCGTCGAACCGTTTGGTGACGCCATCGTACTCGACGGCCGTATGTGTCTCTTCAGCACTCGCCATAGTCTACCACCACGGTCACACTCCCCCGACTTAGTTGTTACTACTCCAGTAGTGACATCGCCTCAGCCCGTTAGTCCCACTAACCACGGGATAAACGCTGGAGAAAGATAGAGGAACCACTGGACGGTCCACGCGATGCCGAGCCAGAGGAGACCCCACGGGGCTGAGAAGAGGACTGGACGAACCGGCCAGCGTGCACCAGTGTGTGTGGATACGCGGGGGTAGACGTAATCCGCGAGGAAGTGTAGCGCCATCCCGATGGTGACGAAGTGTATCGCCGTCGTCACCGATGGTGTGAGCAGGCCGACTCGCCGGAGTCCCGCGTACGCCAGCGCCGGTATCAGGAACGTGTGTAGCAACCACGACCGGTGATACCGTTCCGCGAACGTGTCTAGCTCGGGCAGGAGCGATCCTGCCAGAAGTGGAACGGCCACCACGGGATGGTACCCCACGGCGACGGCGACGAAAGCCACAGGTACCGCGCTTGCCACGTGATGGTCCAGACGAGTCACGAGTCCCCTCCGACGCGGAGTTCGCCCTGATAGGCTCGAACAACCCGAAGCGCACCGCCGCCCGTGCTCTCTTCGTAGGCGACGACTTCGAGGACCGCAAGCAATCCCGGCAACAGGACGAGGACGGCGATACCGAGGCCGATACAAATCACACCCAAGAGCGCGGCGAACGAGGCCTGCAACACGGTGAACGACGGCGTCGAGAGTGCGTGTTTGGCCGCGTCCCAGAGGGCGAGTCGTGCCGAGGGTGCACCCTCACGGACGAGCAGCGTCGCCGCTCGGAACACGACGACGACAGCGAGCACTATTCCGTACAGCCCCACGAGAGTCCCGACGAGGAGCGCGCCGTTCCCAGTGCTGACGGCCAGTTGTGCGTACCAGAGCGTCGTCACGACGACGGCGACCAGCAGTACGCCGAGCGGGAGACCGCGTCTGAACTCTCCGGTGAACGTCTGGCGGAACCGCCGAAGTCGGTCTCGCTCGGTCACCTTGCGCCCGGCAGTCCGACCCGTGACTCCCTCTGTCATAGCGGCGACCAGTGCGAGAATCGCAGGACCGAGCGTGACGACGGGTAGACTGACTACCCAGAAGGCGACGCTCAGGAGGACGACGCTCACGATGTCCGAGTACGTCGCTCTCCCGAAGGCCGCGAGCGCGCCGGTGGGGTTCAGTCGTGGTCGGTCAGTCATGAGCTCTGTCTCTCTCCTGTATTCGGTATTCGTAAAGCCGTTACTCCACGACGAGCGACGGGGCAACCGGCCGCCCGTCGGCAGCGCGCAGACACGCCAGTGGGGCCGCAGCGGCCCACGCTTGTGGTTCGCACGCCTCGCCGTACGTCACCGGGACGTCCGTCTCGGTCCGGTCGAACCCGGCAAATAGTTCTGGAAGCCGGTCGTTCCCGCGAGCGCGAGCGGCGGCGACTAGCCCCTCTGCAATCTGTGTGGCGGCGTCCTCACGACCGGAGCGCGCCATCCCGAGCGCCACCAGCGAGTTGTCGTGTGGCCAGACGCTCCCGAGGTGGTAACTCTGGGGATTGTAAGCGTCGTGCGAAGCGGCGAACGTCCGCAGGCCCCACCCAGTGAACATGTCGGGTTCCAACAGCCGGTCAACGACGGCATCGGCACGGTCCCCAGGAACGATACCGCTCCACAGGCAGTGGCCAGGGTTCGTCGTCACCGCCGGAATCGGCGTCCCGTCCCCGTCGAGGCCGACGGCGTAGAACGACTCTTCGGGGAGCCAGAACCGTTCGTCGAACCGCGACTGGAGGGCGTCGGCCGCCTCGACCAACGGTGCAGCACGGTCACTGTCGCCGACTGCACTGGCCAATTTCGCTCCACGACGCATCGCGTCGTAGGCGTACCCCTGCACCTCGGCGACAGCAAGCGACCCAGTCGGGTGCGTACCGTCGGGATAGACGATACCGTCGCCGCTGTCTTTCCAGGCCACGTGCCGGAGGCTCCCGGCACCTTCGGTGTCTAATTCGTAGTCGACGAAGCCGTCGTCGCCGCGCCCGTACGTGTCGAGCCACGTCAGCGCGCGGTCGACGGCAGGCCACATCTCGACGGCGAACTCGTCGTCACCGGTCCAGCGCCACGTCTCGTGTACGAGGACGACGAACAGCAGCGTCGCGTCGACGGTCCCGTAGTAGGGCCGGTGTGGGACGAGTTCGCGCGCGGTGAGTTCGCCGTGGCGAATTTCGTGGAGTATCTTCCCCGGTTCGGCGTCCCGCTCTGGGTCGAATTCGGTCGCCTGGTGGGCTGCCAGATATCGGCAGGTCCCCTTCGCAACGTCCGTCGTGAGCGGGAGTGCCTGATACGCAGCGATGAGCGAATCGCGGCCGAACGCGGTAGCGAACCACGGGACCCCTGCCGAGAACACGGGCCCGTACTCGGTGTCGAGGCGCAGTTCGAGCAGGTTCTCCCGGCTCTCGGCGAGAACGTCGGCCCACGCGTCGTCTCGGGTCGGGAGGGTCGTGCCGGCCAGCCACTCCTGTTCGCGGGTCCGAACTGACTGTGCCGCCGTATCGAGGTCACCCCTCGGATCGCCGATCGGTGCCGATGGCGTGACGGCGACTGCTAACTCCCGGGACTCGTCCGGGGCGAGCGTGAGCGTCGTCTCGAGAGTCGCCGTGGCCCGGTCGCCGGTCGTCGTCGAGACGGACAGTTCGCCAGCGCCGTCCACGGCGACGCCCACCGAGCGCGAGAACTCGAGGTCGTCCGGGTCGTAGCGGAAACCGACGCCTGACTCGTAGGGTACGTGTTCGATGGTCCGGTCGACGTCCGAGCCCATCCCCCTAACTTCAAAGAGGTCGTCGAATCGCGTGCCTAGCGACAGTGTCAGCGTCGTCTCCGTGGATTCGTTCGTCAGGTTCGACACCGTGAGGCGTTCGTAGAGGGCGTCAGTAACGAACTGACGACGGCTAACGTGGAGCCGACGTGCACCGACTTCTAACGGCGTCCCGAAGTGCAGTAACCGTTCTCCGGGTCGCACGTCGACTACTTCCAACGATTCGAGGTCCGCGGACAGTGACACGTCGTACCGGTCGAGATGCCGGACATCCCGATGGTAGAACCCGTCGTGGTCCCGTGTGGGTCGTCCGTCCTCGTCGGTGACGAGGAAGGTCGATCCCGTGACCACTGTGCTATCGGTCTTCATCGTTCCCGGATTACTCGAGGGGGCATATAAAACCCCGCGTCTGTTACTACTGGAGTAGTGGAAGTAGCGATAGATTTAATATGGGCCCTCCAAACGTTCTGCACGAACGTCCATGCCAGAACGTAACGACAGTGCACGGTTGACCCGGCGGCGGTTCGTCGGTGGAGTCGGTAGCGCAGGCGCAGCAGCTCTGTTAGCCGGTTGTAGTAACGACAGCGGTGGTAGCTCAGACGGGAGTGGCAGTGGCGGTAGCGCACAGTCGACAGACGACGAGACGTCGACGCCCATCAGCGCCGACATCACCCTCTCTGGGTGGGCGGCCAACAACGAGGAGTCTGCGCTCCTGCAGAACCTCGTCTCGGAGTTCGAATCCAGTCACGACGGCATCTCCGTCGACTACAACCCGATTCAGTCGGAGTACAAACAGAAAATCAAGACCCAACTCGGGGCGGGCAACGCACCGGACGCGTTCTACGTCGACTCGTCGTACTTCCCCTCGTTCGCAGACGCCGGTGTGCTGTTGTCGATGGAGTCGATAGCGAACTCGGAGTCGTTCAACATCGAGGACTTCTTCCAACCGTTGCTCGACGCGTTCCGGTTCGACGGCACGCTGTACGGCATTCCCAAGGACTTCTCAACGCTGGGGCTGTTCCACAACACCGCGATGTTCGAGGAGGCGAGTGTCGAGCCACCCGAGACGTGGTCGGACCTCGAAGATGCACTTTCCGCACTGAAGGACAACGTCAGCGACGAGAGTTTCCAGGCCCCCATGATAGAGTACGCCAACGGCCGGTCGTGGTGGGCGTTCCTCTATCAGAACGGTGGTCAAGTGCTCTCTGACGACGGCAGCGAGGCCGTCTTCGCCTCCGATGCTGGTGTAGAGGCGCTCGAGTATCTCGTCGGCCTCAAGCAAGACGGTCTGCTCGCCGTGCCGAGCGACCTCGGGGCTGGCTGGCACGGTGCCGCACTCGCCAGTCGTGAGGTCGGCGTCGCCATCCTCGGACCGTGGGGCCTGCCGTTCGTCGAGGAATACGAGGACGACCCGTCTATCAACGAGGATGTCGACGTCGCACATCTGCCGACGCCGAGTGATGGCCAAAAGGCGACTATCGCGTACACCGTCTCATACAGCGCATCGGCCCAAACAGACAGTCCAGCAGCCACTCGCGAACTCATCAGTAGTCTCACCAACGACGAGGGGATGGCGAGTTGGGCACGGAAGGGACTCGCCCTCTCGGCGCGCAAATCACACGCCGACCTAGAGTACTACCAGAACCACCCGCGTCGGAAGACCCTGCTCGAGGCTGGCGAGTGGTCACACCCCTTCTCTTTCGGTCCCAACAGCGAGGCCATCGTCAACCGAGTTCGCCCGCAGTTAGAAGCCGCGATTCTCGGTGAGAAATCGCCGTCCGACGCCCTCTCGACGGCACAAGAATCCATCAACTCCGAGGTTCTGTAACTCTCTTCCATGGCGACCGAGAGCCAACAGTCACGGTTCGCGGATGTTCGAACCAACCTGAGGCGCTTCCTCGCAGCGGCCAAGCGCAGAATCGGTATCCGCGACGACCAGAACAACCTCATGGGCCTCGCGTTCGTCGCACCCAACATCGTCGTCTTCTCGACGTTCCTGCTCGGCCCAGTGCTGTACGCGTTCTACATCTCCTTTCAGGAGTGGAGCATCCTCGCCGGAGCGGGACAGTGGGTCGGTCTCGCCAACTACTTCGAGGTCCTCCAGCCGCTACCGCTGACGTACCAGAGCGGCAGTATCGTGTGGCAACCAAAGGTGTTCACCGACCCGTCGGCGAGCCTCTGGTGGTACTCACTGAAGAACACCTTCGTGTACGCAATCGGGACCGTCCCTTTGCAGATATTCGGTGGGCTGGCCGTCGCGCTGATGCTCGACAAGCGCGTGCGGTTCAAGAAAACCTACCGGGCGGCGTACTTCATGCCCGTGATGCTCTCGGGGGCCGCGTCAGCGGTGATGTGGCGCTGGTTCCTCGCCGGCGACGGCGTCATCAACGGCCCCCTCCCTTCGTTCCTCGAACACAACTGGGCCGGTGACCCGCAGACGGCGCTGGGTGGCGTGATGCTAATGGCCATCTGGGGCGGTATCGGATCGAACATGATTTTCTTCCTCGCGGGGCTACAGAACATCCCGGAGGAACTGTACGAGGCCGCCCGAATAGACGGGGCTAGCCAGTGGCACCGCTTCCGGCATGTCACGTGGCCCAGCCTCGGCAACACGAACTTCTTCGTGTTCGTAATGGCCATCATCTCGGCCTTCCAGGTGTTCGGTATCGCGCTGGTGTTCTCACAGGGCGGTCCTATCTACTCGACGACGACGACGGTGTTGCTCATCTACCAGCGTGCCTTTGAGGAAGGTGCCTTCGGTGAGGGAGCGGCGATGGCGTTCGTTCTCTTCCTCATCATCTTCACCTTCAGTTACTACCAGTATCGCTATCGCGACCAAGCGGAGGTGAGTTACTGATGGCCCGGTCGGACTACGAGTACCCCGGATACAAGCGTTCTGGGACAGTGTACTGGTCGAAGACGGCGTTGCTGTACGCCGCCGTCACGGCCGGTGCGCTGTGGATGACGCTTCCGTTCTGGTGGACACTTACCACGTCACTGTCGGCGACGCCCACAGCAGCGACGGTGTCGTTCATTCCCGCCGAGTTCACGCTGGAGAACTTCGTGACGTTGTGGGACCGGCCGGACATCCCGCTTGTCCGGTGGTTCCTCAACACCGTTCTGTTCGCCGGCGCGGTGACGGCGTTCAACCTCACGTTCGACTCGCTTGCGGGGTACGCACTGGCGAAAGTCGACTTCTGGGGCCGCGAGAAACTGTTCCTCGGGTTCATCTCAACGATGATGATCCCGGGGATGGTGACGCTCATCCCGGTGTACCTCATCCTCGTCGAACTCGGCTGGGTGAACACTTATCAGGGACTTATCGCGCCGCTGGTCGCCCAGCCGCTGGGTATCTTCCTGCTCCGCCAGCACTTCAAGAGCCTGCCGTCGGCCCTCGGCGACGCCGCGAAGATAGACGGTTGCAATGAGTTCCAGACGTTCTACAAGATTTACCTGCCGCTGGCGAAACCCGCGCTGGCGACGCTGGGTATCTTTACGTTCATGGGCGCGTGGAACAACTTCCAGTGGCCGCTCATCATCGCTAACGACACGGAGATGTACACACTCCCGATTGCGCTGTTCGCGGTTCGTAACCAGTATTTCGCCGAGTGGGGACTGATGATGGCGGCGGCGCTCATCATCGTCGCCCCCGTCATCCTCGTGTTCCTCGCGGCGCAGAACTACTTCATTCGCGGGATGAGTCTCTCGGGGATGAAGGGTAGCTCCGTCGCTGCTTTCCGAATTCGGTGAAAAAGTGGAAACGACGCAGACCGACACCAACTGATTAGTCCCGAGGCGTCGTCGCCCGACAATGGGACACGACTCCGGTACGGGCAGACAGTCGAAAGTCGAACGACTCCTCGAAGCGTACGACTTAGAACCGCTCGGCGCAGAGCTAGAGGCCGCCTGGCTCGGCGAGGGACGAGAGCGCCAGAGTCTCCGATCGCTCGCCAACCGGTTCAATCGGGCGCTCCTCGTCGCTGCGATTCGCGAGGCCGGGATGGACGTGGTCGACGGCGAGCCAGCCAATTTCTATCGGCTGCTGACCGACGACGACGTCAGTGCGGGCCAGCGCGTCGAAGCGCGAAACCGACTCGAACGCGGCGGCGTCGACGTCGAGCGTCTGGAAAACGACTTCGTCACGTATCAGGCCATCCGGCACTATCTCACGAACGTTCGCGGTGCGAGATACGAGCGAGGCGACGACACCGAACAGGTCGACCGGGAGCGTGACAGCATCGACCGGTTACAATCTCGGGTCGAAACCGTCGTTCGGGACTCTGTGGACAGGTTACGGAACGCGGGACGGCTCACAGTCGGCGAGTATCGCGTGTTCGTCAGCGTCGAAATCCTGTGTCAGGACTGCGGCGGCCAGTTCAGCGTCGGTGACCTCCTCCGTCGCGGCGGCTGTCGATGCGAGCAGGACTAACCGATATCGGTCACGCGATGGTACTCGTCTCGGAGTGCCTGGGCGTCCTCCGGGAGCAAGGCGACGACGAGGTAGGTGGGATAGGACGAGAAGTACTCGACGAGCGCCGCGATCCGTTCCGCGTCGATGGCCTCCAACGAATCGAGTAGCATGAACGGGACTTGCTCGTGGACTTCGTGGACGAGGTAGCCCGCGAGCGCGAACACCAGCCCCGTGACCTCACGCTCGCTCTCGCTGAGGTGGGCAATGGTGTCTTCGTAGACGGTCCCGCCTTCCGAACTCCGGACGACGTGCAGTTCGAACGTCGACCCCTCGACGACGTCCTCGGCCGTGATTTGGTCGACGGCGTCCGTGGGCTGGTCCGTCCGTTCGAGCCATATCCGTTCGAGGTTCTCGTAGCCGAGGATTTCGAGCAACTCGTCCATCCGTTCGTTGAACTGCTTGGTCGCGTCGCTCTCGAGTTGGTCGATACGGGTCCGCAGGTCGATGAGCTCTGCGACGGTGTCTTTCCGCTGTTCGACCAGTGACCCTTCCCGACGGATCTCGGCCTCTATCTCGTCTATCTCGTCGTTCAACTCGTCGAGTTCCGATTCAAGTCGGTCTAACTCGAACTCCAGTTCGTTGGCCTCGGTGTGCAGGTCGAGCACTTCGTCGAACTCTTCGGAGCGTAGCGAGGACACACGGGCTTCGAGTTCGGCGACCCGACTGGAGAGGTTGTCGCGCCGGTCTCGCAGGTCCGCGACGGTCGACTGACGGCGGTCGATTTCGTCGTCTATCTCCGCAATCGTCTCGCTCAGGTCTTCGTGTCGGTTCACCGCCGTCTCGATGTCGTCGCGTTCCGCGCTCAGTTCGTCCAGTGCTGCCTCGATGTCGTCGATTTCCGAGAGCGTCTCTTCCCGGTGGGTCCGCATCGTCTCTACGGTCGATTCGATGCGGTCACGCTTCACACGCGAACCACAGGTCCAGCAGGTCGTCTTCGACCCGCGGTAGAGTTGGTCGGTGATGTCGCCGACGCTCTCCGGTTTCGCGCCGATGGCCTCGGTAATCTGGGTGTGTTCACCGGCGAGTAACTCCTCGTTGAACCTGATGACGTTCTGCAGTCGGGTCGTGTACTCGGAGAGGTCACGCTTGCGCTCGCGACGCGCGGTAAGGTCGGCTTTGACCTCCTCGAGCCGTTCTTTCGGGGCGTCGGTGAGACTGGCCCGTTCCGCTGCGAGGCTCCCTCGCTCGTCACGTAGGGCGCTGATACTCTCCTGTTCTGACTGAATCTCGTCCCGGACGCGTCTGAGTTCGGACCGCGTCGCCTGCAGTTCGTCGAGCGCCGTCTCCAGTTCGTTCTTGTTCTGGCGCGTTATCTCGGCGTCTAGCGTTCGGTCGTCGATGTCGACCTCGACCGATTGGAGTTCGTCCCGCACGTCCTCGATTTCGTCCCGGAGCGTCGCCCGTCGCTGTTCGAGATCCGGGAGGTCCTGTTTCAGCGACGCCACCGCGTCGAGTTCGTCGTCGATAGCCGCCTTCCGTTGTTCGGTGTCGCGTATCTCCCGGCGCAACGCCGCGAGGTCGACCGGGCGCATGATGACTTCCCGGAGGTCGTCGCCGCGGACGACGGCCTGTCTCGCCTCGTTGCCCTCTAGGAGGAACGCGAACAGGTTCGCGAGCGTCGGGTCTGAGAGTACGCCGCTGCCAGACCCAACGACCCCGTCCTCGGTTCTGGTAGCTGTCCGCGTGTACGTCTCGCCGTCCACAGTCAGTTCGACGCGACCCCGGTCCGCACTCCCCTTGACGGACGTCCAGTCGCTCCCGTGGGCGGCCATTATCGCCTGCAGGAACGACGTCCGGTTCGTCGCGTTGCGGCCGGCGAGTATCGTCACACCCGGCGGTATCTCGACTGTCGCCGATTCGATACCACCGATGTGCTCGACGTCGAACGTCGCTTGGTCACCGGTGGTCCCAGCCGATTCCATACGCGTACGTGTGCGACTGTAACGCTTAAACACTGGGGCGCGCTCCGGACCGCGAGTTGGGTTCCCGGACGGAACGTAACAGGAAGGCTAACAACCATATGCGTGTTATTTCACCCGCCCGCCGCCCAGCCCACCAATCAAAAACAGACATCTACCAATTCCAATCGGCCACATTCGGCCTAAAACAATCACTAACGCGAATCTTTATGTACAACTATTGACGACGCTGGCGATGTAGTTCGCAATGTCCGATAGCAACCAAATCGAAAGCGCGCTCCGCGCTCACGTGACCTCCGTCAAGGAGGACCTGATGACCGGCGTGTCGTTCATGATTCCCTTCGTCACCATCGGTGGCATCTTCCTCGCCGTCGCATACGCGGTGGGTGACACGCAGGCCGTCTTCGAGAACACCGGTTCCGCCGGGTGGTTCCTCGCCCAGATAGGCGTCGCCGGCCTGACCATCATGGTGCCGATCCTCGGTGCCTACATCGCGTACGCCATCGCCGACCGCCCCGGGCTGGCACCCGGCTTCCTGCTGGCGTACATCCTCCAGCAGGGAACAGTCATCGAGGAAGCGGCCGGCGTCATCGGCCTCTCCGGCGGCGGCGCGGGGGCCGGCTACCTCGGCGCTATCGTCGCCGGCCTGCTGGCCGGGTACGTCGCCCGCTGGTTCAAGAACCGCAACGTACCAGAGTTCCTCCAGCCGATGATGCCGGTACTCATCATCCCAGTCGCGACGATGGCCGTCCTCACACCCATCATGCTGTTCGTGCTGGGCGTGCCCGTCGCACTCGCCAACCAGGGCCTCACCGGGTTCCTCGAATCGATGCAGGGCGGACAGGCGGTCGTCGTCGGCCTCGTCCTCGGTGGGATGATGGCGTTCGACATGGGCGGTCCGGTCAACAAGGTAGCGTACGTCTTCTCGACGGGCCTCATCACCGAGGGCATCTACGCGCCGATGGCCGCCGTGATGATCGGCGGGATGGTTCCCCCTATCGGGATGGCTCTCTCCAACTTCATCGCCCCACACAAGTACGCGGCCGAGATGTACGAGAACGCCAAGAGCGGCGTCGTACTGGGCTCCTCGTTCATCACCGAGGGCGCGATTCCCTACGCTGCGGCCGACCCGCTCCGCGTCATCCCGTCGGTCGTCGCCGGGAGCGCCGTCGGCGGCGCCGCGTCGATGGCGATGGGCGTGACGATGCCCGCCCCCCACGGCGGCATCTTCGTCGTGTTGCTGTCGAACAAGCCCCTGATGTTCCTCGGGTGCATCCTGCTGGGCTCGCTGGTCACCGCGACCGTCGCGACGCTCGTCAAACCCGACTTCGAGGACCGTATCGCGGCCGAACAGGAAGCGGCGAACGCGACGCCGAGCGACGACTGAGAACGTACGAACGGTAGCGCGCTGACCGCAGACACCCCCACAAGAGACACAATGACAGACGCAATCCAACAGGACGACATCGACGAACTGCTCCCGGCGAGCCACATCTCGCTGGCCGAACCACCCGCCGAGAAGGAAGCATGTATCGAACACCTGCTCGACCTGCTGGTCGACGCCGGTCGCGTCGACGACCGACAGACCGCCCTCGACGCGCTGCTGACCCGCGAAGAGCAGACGACGACCGGCGTCGGCATGGGTATCGGCATCCCGCACGCGAAGACCGACGCCGTCTCGAAACCGTCGCTCGCGTTCACCCGCTCGGATGACGGCGTCGACTTCGGGTCGATGGACGGCGAACCCGCGACGCTCATCTTCCAGATACTCGTTCCGGAGGAAGGCGGCGAGGACCACCTCAGCATCCTCAGTTCGCTCTCGCGCTCCCTGATGCACGACGACGTGCGCGAGCGACTCCACGAGGCCGACGACGAGGCGGCAGTGCAGAACACGCTCCGGGAGGCACTCGCATGAGCGTCGAACGCACCGTCACCATCGTTCCCGAAGCGGGACTGCACGCCCGCCCGGCGGCGGCGTTCGTCGAGGCCGTCAACGACCACGAGGCCGAGGTCTCGGCCGGGCAACCCGGCGACGACCTCGTGCAGGCGGGGAGCATGATTGCCGTCACCAGCCTCGGCGTCGGGCAGGGAGACGAACTCCGTCTCGTCGCCGACGGCCCCGACGCGGCGGCCGTACTCGACGAACTCGAAGACATACTGACCACACCGGAGGAGGAGTTGAGCGCCTGACGATGGCAGACCGAACCCTCCACGGAACCGGTGCCACGCCGCGCTCCGGCCTCGGTACTGTCGTCTGGTACGACCCAGAAGTCACGCTCCCCGACCCCGAGGACGTGACCGTCGACCGCGACGCCGAGAGCGAGCAGTTCGCTGCCGCCGTCGAGACGGCCCGCGCCGAACTCGAAGCCGAACGCGCGGCGACCGCCGACCGCGTCGGCGAGGACGAGGCCGCCGTCTTCGACGCGCACATTCAGTTCCTCGAAGACCCGACCATCGAGGACGCTGTCGAGACGAGCATCGCTGACGGCCTGCCCGCCGCGAACGCCGTCGACAACGCCTTCGGCGAGCACATCGAGCAGTTCGAGGGGATGGACGGCCGGATGGCCGAGCGAGCGGACGACCTCCGGGACGTCCGTGACCGCCTCCTGCGAGTGTTGACCGACAGCGAGCGTGTCAACCTCGGACAGGTTCCCGAGGGCAGCGTCGTCCTCGCTGAACGGCTGACGCCCAGCGACACGGCGCAACTGGACCCCGACACGGTCGCCGGATTCGCGACCGTGACCGGTGGTCGGACCTCCCACGCGGCCATCTTCGCCCGGTCGCTCGCGCTGCCGGCCATCGTCGGCGTCGGTGATGCGCTCGACGACGTCGCGGGGGGGACCGAAGTCGTCGTCGACGGTGACGCCGGCACGCTACTGGTCGGCCCCGACGAGGACGAACGTGAGGCGGCGGCCGCCGATACCGGTGCTGCAGTCGTCGACGAAGCCGTCGAGACGACCGATGGGCACCACGTCGAAGTCGCGGCGAACGTCGGTCGACCCGAGGAGTTGTCGGCCGCTGCCGACCGCGGGGCCGACGGCGTCGGCCTGTTCCGGACCGAGTTCCTCTTCCTCGACCGAGAGTCGCCCCCCTCGGAGGACGAGCAGTACGAGGCCGTCCGCGACGCGCTGGACACGTTCCCCGACGGACGCGTCGTCGTACGCACGCTCGACATCGGTGGCGACAAGCGTATCCCGTATCTCGACCTCCCCGAGGAGGAGAACCCCTTCCTCGGCGAGCGGGGAATTCGTCGCTCGCTGGACCCGGACTCGGGCCTCTTTGCGACCCAACTCCGGGCACTCCTGCGGGCGGCGGCCGACGGCGCCGGCGAACTGAACGTCATGTTCCCGCTGGTCGCCACCGTCGAGGAACTGGAAGCGGCGCTCGACGCCGTCGACTCGGCGGCCGCGGACCTCGACGACCGGGGCGTCGCCTACGAGCGGCCGTCGCTGGGCGTGATGATAGAGACGCCCGGCGCCGTGTTCGTGGCCGACGAACTCGCGGCGCGCGTCGACTTCCTCTCCATCGGGACGAACGACCTCACGCAGTACGTGATGGCCGCCGACCGCGAGAACGAGCGCGTCGGCGACCTACACGACCCGACCTACCCCGGCGTCGTGCGGGCCATTCACCGAACGGTAGCACGGGCCCACGCGGCAGACGCGTGGGTCGGGATGTGCGGTGAGATGGCCGGCGACCCCGACCTGACGGAACTGCTCGTCGGTCTCGGGTTGGACGAACTCAGCATGAGCGCCGTCACCATCCCCGACGTGAAGACCGAAGTCAGCGAGACCGAGTACAGCACCGCGAGCGAGCGTGCCGACAACGCTCGCCTCGCCGCAACGCGCAGTGCAGTCCAGACCATCATTCAAGACACATGAAATTCGTCGCAGTAACCGCGTGCCCGACAGGCATCGCACACAGCCAGATGGCAGCAGAGAACTTAGAACAGACCGCAGCCGAACAGGGTCACGACATCGAAGTCGAGATTCAGGGTGCCATGGGTGCGGAGAACGAACTCTCCGCGGCCGACATCGAAGCGGCCGACGCCGCCATCATCGCGGCCGACACGTCCGTCAACCGCGACCGCTTCGAGGACGCGAACGTCCCCGTCGTCAAGGGGACCGTCAAGGACGCCGTCAACGACGTCGAGGGCCTGCTCGAAGCGGCCGTCGAGACCGCTGGCGGTGACGCCGAGAGAGACACGTCCGAGACGAGCGGCGCGAGCGAGGCCGACGACACCACCGAGCCCCAGCGTCGCCGCGGTGGCGACCGCTCGAAGAGCCTCGCCAACCGACTGAAGCGCCTGTTCACGTAAGTTACCGATCCGTCACGGCCAGCGCACCGTCCGCGGAGCTCTGGCGGGACAGTGACAGACAGTCCACACGTACCCACCAAACCGATGCAGTACCTCACCGACTCACCACTCGTTCGCAACGACAAGACGATCGTACTGGCACACGACCACGGCCTCGAACACGGGCCGAAGCAGTTCAGCGGCGTCGAGGAGCGCCTCGACCCCGCGAAGTGTTCGAGATGGCGACCCACGACGCCGTCACGGCGCTGGCGGTCGGCAAAGGACTCGCAGAGACCTACTACCCCAGCTACGAGGACGACGTGAACCTCCTCGCGAAGCTCAACGGCGGCTCGGACCTCTGGATGGGCGAACCCTACTCGCCCCACAACTGGTCGGTCGAGTACGCCGCCGAACTGGGCGCCGACGCCATCGGCTACACCATCTACCCCGGCGTGAACAAAGAGCCCGAGATGTTCGAGGACTTCCGGCCGGTTCAGGAGGCGGCCCGCGACCACGACCTCCCAATCGCGATGTGGTCGTACCCGCGCGGACAGGCCGTCAAGGAACACCGGAGCCGCGACATCATCGCCTACGCCGCCCGCATCGGCCTCGAACTGGGCGCTGACTTCACGAAGGTGAAATACCCCGGAGCAAGGACGCGATGGCCCACGCCGTCGACGCCGCCGCCGACAACCGCGTCCTGCTCTCCGGTGGCTCGAAAACGTCGGACCGCGACTTCCTCGAACTCGTCGCCGACTGCATGGACGTCGGCGTCTCGGGCTGGCCGTCGGCCGCAACGTCTGGCAGCGTGACGACCCATACGACATCCTCGATAAGTTAGAAGGGGTCGTCTTCGAGGAAGCGGCCGTCGAAGACGTGCTGTAAGCACGAGTAGCCACCGAGCCTGAGGGCGTCGAAGTCGCATCGAACCGTCCGCTATCAAACCAACGTGAGAACGTTGCTTTCACTGAATGCCGTTCTCAGGGAGAACCTCCCTCGAACGAGTCAGGAATCGGGTTTGTCGGTTGTACGGGGAAATTAAACACGGTTGTGATTTTTCGTCCGACGGGAACTCACCATCCACCGAATTGATACTTGCTAACTTAGGCAGTATATGTATATCCGACAGCTGATGGCTGGTTTCCGGAGTTTGATTTCGAGAGACCCCGACAGGGAAGTCGAGGTCTCATCTTTCGACCTGTATTCCTTTTCCAAAATACAGAAATCGGGATAGCAACACGTCGTAACCAACACGAGATGGGAACTGGTCCGAAGTGTTGGGGAAGAAGTCGCACGACGGTGTCTGGAGTTCTCGAACTGGCTTGACCGTGAACGTGTCTGGATCGCTAGCTAGAGCGTCGCAATTCGGCTCTGCCGTCGGGGATGCCGACCGAGTGAGCTGGGTGATGAGCGCGTCTCGAACGGTCCGTCGAGGGACGGTGGTCTCGTGCCAGCCCAGCCAGTCGTCGAAGTACCGCTTCTGGAACCGCTCGCCGGCGCAGAAAAAACGGACCTCATCTCGACGCCCGTTAGGATCTTGGCTCCGTCGTGCTACAGTCCCCAAAAGAACGCGATGCCGGCCGTCGTGACGACGGTCAGGATGAGTTGGAGCGGCGCACCGACGCGCGCGAAGTCGGTGAATTTGTACCCGCCAGGCCCATAGACCATGAGGTTCGTCTGGTAACCGACCGGACTGAGCAGCGGCGTGCTGGCGGCGAACGTCACCGCGAGGGCGAACGCGAAAGCGTTGACGCCGAGTTGCCCCGCGACCTCGACGGCGATCGGGAGCATCAACACGACGCTGGCGTTGTTGCTCACCATCTCCGTGATGATCGCGGTGCCGAGATAGAACGCCGCGAGCATCGCGATTGGTGACAACACGGCGCTCCCGGCGACGATCCCCGTCGCGATGAGGTCCGCCGTCCCGGACGCCTCGAACGCGATACCCAGGGGAATGACGCCCGCGAGCAGGAATATGACGTCCCAGTCGACGGCCTCGTAAGCGTCCGCGGGACGGAGGATGCCTGAAAACAGCATCGCCACGACACCGGCAAGGGCGCTGACCATGATGGGGAGGTACTCGAGGGCGGCCAGCCCGACGACGCCGGCGACGATGCCCAGCGCGATGGGAATCTGCCGCCGGTCGAACTCCTCCCAGCGCCCGTCACTGGAGACGACGATATTGTTGTCTGCCCGAAGTCGGTCGAGAACGTCCTCGCTCGTCTGGACGAGCAACACGTCACCGCCCTGCAGGCGCACGTCCCGGAGACGCTGGCGAATCACTTCGTTCCCCCGTCGGACGGCAAGCACGGTCGCGTCGTAATCGCGCTCGAATCCGGCGACGCCGTTCCGTCTGTTCAACCACGCCCCGGGGAGCAACACGACCTCCGTGAGCGAGGTTTCCACGTTGGCATCATCTGCTTCCGCGTTGCCGTCCCCTTCGTCTTCGTTTTCATCGTTCTCATCAGCCGTCGGGTTGGCGTCGGCTGCTGCCGGTGGCTGGTTCCACGCGTGGTGTTCCGGCACGAATCCTTCGGGGAGCGATTCGTGCCCGTCGTCTGCGGCGTCGAGGAGTTCCGGCAGGAGATCGAGGTGGTCGTCCCCGATGACCTGTTCGAGCGTCTCCTGGCTCGCTCTCACGGAGAGGATGTCGCCGGCGCGGATCCGCTCGCTCGGGAGGCCGCGGACGATGCTGCGGCCGTTGCGCACGATCTGGAACACGTCCAAGTCGAGGTCACCGCGTCGCAGCTCTCGCACCTGCGACCCGACGAGATCGGAGTCTTCGTGCACGACGACGTCGGTTAGGTAGTCGGCCATCCCGAACTGGTCTGTGGGGGATCCCTCGGCGGTGATCCGGGCCGGTGTGAGGTATCGCCCCACGGTCAGTAGATAGACGAGACCGACGGCCAGTACGACGGCCCCCAGTTGCGTGAACTCGAACAGTGAGAACGGTTCGCCGGTCGGACCGATCTGCGCCCAGATATCGCTCGCAAGCAGGTTTGTCGATGTTCCGATGACGGTGAGCGTCCCGCCCATCATCGACGCGAACGACAGCGGAATCAGCAGCTTCGACGGCGAGGTCCCGGTCTTCCGGGCGAGGTTCATGACGGCGGGGATGAGTACTGCGACGATGGGCGTGTTGTTGACGAAGCCCGCCGACGGACCGGACAGTCCGACCGTCGCGAGGAGCTGTCGGAATTCACTGTCGCCCGCGAACGACTCCATCTTCTGGGTGAGGATCTGGATGACGCCGGTCTGTCGAACGCCCTCGCTGAGGATGAACATCGCCAGCACAGTGAGCGTCGCCGGGTTCGAGAACCCTGACACGCCTTCCTCTGGGGAGACGCCCGTCCAGGGACCGAGGAGGATCAGCGCGACCATCAACGCGATGGCAGTCGTGTCGATCGAGACCGGTTGGAGAACGAACAGGACGAGCGCGACGGCGACGACGGCAAGCACGACAAACACGTCGGGAGAAACAGGCAGCGCTACCGGGAGTTGCTGGAGGAATGTCGGTGTCGCCAGTGCGAGATCGTGTAGTACCTTCGTCACCGAATCAACTGTGTATGGGTTCTAGTGGGGCCCACATAGTAGTAGGTTCTCGTCGCTCCGTCGCCGAACGCAGGTGGCGTCCATCGACACGACGAGGGACGTGCCGTGGGGGCTGCTTCGTAACTGTTCGCCGTAGCGGCCGGTAGTGACATGCCCGATTCCGTTCTGCTCCCGGTTGACGGCAGCGAACACGCAGCCACATTCGTCCATCACGCGGCCGAGGTCGCACAGTGAACTGCGGCGATCTAGGTGCTATTCGATCTCGAGACTACCTGAGCCGCCCGCAGCGTCCTCGCTGTGTTCGTCCCACTCGAGTTCGAACTCGATGCTCAGCTCTCCAGGGCCATCGACCGGCCCTTCGCGTTCGGCTTTGACTTCGAACGTTGGCCGTGCCGGGGGATCCATCGTGACGGACTCTGACCCTGCCTTCAGCGTGATCGAACCTCCCTGTTCGAGCTTTTCGGCGACGTTCCGGAGGTACGACGCGATTTCGTCCCGGCTCTGGGAACTCTCGGATTTGAACAAGACATCTTCAGGCATACACTCTCACCTACACTCCCTACTCGGATAAGTGGTCCTCTCAATCTTACAACGGGAATCCGTCGGCTAAGCCAGATGGGTGATTTCCTCAGGCTCCACCAGTCGACCTCGTAGGTACCCGGTGTACCGAGGATTTTCACCCGTTCCGACCCGGCAGGCAGGTCGCTCGTGGACGGTCTCCGCCGGGGACTGCGATGGCCGAGGCCGTCGACGTCGTCGCGCCCGCCGATAGTCCCCACGACAACTGGACGCTGGAGGCGGTGGTCGACAGCGAGAGCGTGCCGCCTGCCGTCTGTCGGGAGCTGGCGCTCACCGGGCTGACGCTTCGGCCGACGCCGCGGCAGGGCCGGTTCACGGTCGTGGTGGCGACGGTCTAACCAACACTCGCGGGGTTCGGGCCCGCATGTTGGTTAGCGGGCGGCTGTGCATCCGAACCGTAGGGAGCTTTTCTAGCGGTGTGAGTGTACGTCCGCCCACTCAAGCAGTGTCCTCGACGCCGTCCCGACCGAGCGAATCGAACGTGCCGCGCCCGAAGTCGAACGATGGGTTGCGGTCGCCACGGTCCTGCTGTATAGCGTCGGCGACGTCGCAACGACACATCTGTCACTCTCGCCCGGTAGCTGTCTCGACGTACAGGAGTCATAGAACAGTTCCCAAGAAGATTGATCTCGGGGCTGTTGGGGTGAATCACCTGCTCAGTAGGTGTGTGAACTGAAGCGTACCGAACGCTCAATAACAGCGGCGCTGATGTCAGCGTATGAATGAGTACATCCGCCCCCACCGAGACAGTGCGGCGTTGCTCACCATCGACACGCAAAATGACTTCACGTTGGCCGGTGCCCCTGCTGAAATCGATGGGACTGGTGAGGCGGTGCCACAGATGCAACGGCTCGTCGAACTGTTCCGTACCCGGCAGGCTCCAATCGTCCACGTCGTCCGGTTGTACGAAGCAGACGGCTCGAACGTCGACCGGTGCAGACGAGCGGATATCGAAGCCGGAGCGGCTATCGTTCGACCCGGGACTGATGGCGCGGAGCTAGTCGCTGAGTTGAAACCCTCGACAGACATGCGCCTCGACGCAGACCGGCTGTTGAACGGCGATTTTCAGGAATTCGGGCCCAACGAACACGTGATGTACAAGCCTCGCTGGAGCGCATTCCATCGAACGGATCTAACCGACTTTCTCGATACTCGCTCAGTAGACACCATCGTCGTGTGTGGCTGTAACTTCCCGAACTGCCCGCGAACGACGATCTACGAGGCGAGCGAACGTGATTACCGAATCGTCTTCGTTCCCGACGCGACATCCGGAGTGTACGAACGAGGGGTACGGGAACTGGAGGACATCGGAGTCGCCGTCAAAGAGACTGAGGACATCGTCGATTGGATGACAGAGTAGTATGCGGTAACCCGGTCCGAACGAGACGTCCCTGCCCTGTACTGAGCCGCTGCCCGTTCTTCGTCGGCGTCGACGCCACGCACTACCGGGACCGCCACGAAAGCGCCGTCGCCGTGGTGCCGCGTGACGCTTCGTCTGTCGACGATGCTGAAGTGTTCCGGCTCGACGAAACGCCTTGTGAAGCGCCCGGTGAGTGGTGTGAGCATGTCCGACAAACGCGTGGCTGGGACGGCGGGCCGCACGGGCTATTCGTGACGTGGTTCCGTTTCCGTGAACCGCCCCGGGGTCAGATCCCGAGGCGAGTCACAGTTGGTAGACGACCGCTTCGTACGGTCGGAACTCGTGACCGGTGGGGTCGGATGGGGTATCGTCGTAGTTGCTGACGACAACGTTCGCGTCGGCGGTCGGGACCGACGGACAGTCGAAGGTCGAACACTCGTCCGACCAGTTGAGGACGACCAGCGTCGTCTCGTTTTCGAGCGTCCGCGTGTAGGCGTAGAACTGGTCGTGGTCGGGCAACAGCAGGTCGTAGTCGCCGTACACCAGTACGTCCTCGCTGTGGCGGAGATCGATGAGCGTCTCGTAGTGGTGCCAGATGGAGTCAGTGTCGGCCAACGCCGATGCAACATTGATCTCGTCGGAGTTGTCGTTGACGTCGAACCAAGGGTCGTCGGCAGTGAAGCCGGCGTTCTTGGAGTCGTCCCACTGCATCGGCGTACGGGCGTGGTCGCGGCTCTGATAGTCGACGAGGTCCCGGACCTCCTCGTAGGAGTCGACGACACCGTCCGCAATGAGATCCTCGACGATACCGACGGTCATCGGATCGTCGATCGCTTCGAGGCTGTCGAACTCGGTGTTCGTCATCCCGATTTCCTCGCCCTGATAGATATAAGGGGTGCCTCGAAGCGTCAACAGGAAGGTTGCGATGAGCGTCGCACTCTCTGTGCGGTAGGTCTCGTCGTCGCCAAAGTGCGAGACGAGACGAGGTTGGTCGTGGTTCCCGAAGAACAGAGAGGGCCAGTCGATCACGTCCTGTTGCTGGCTGATAACTTCCTTGAGGTCCGTGAGTTCCCACTCGCCGAACTGTGTCGGGTCCCACCGTCCGTTCGGCCCGACGCTGACACCCATGTGATCGAACTGGAAGATCATGTCGACCCCGTCTTCACCGGTGTAGTCGTCGACTTGCTCGATGTCCGCGCCGCCCATCTCACCGACGGTCATGGTGTCGTAGCCCTCGAACGCCGCCGAGAGTTCGTCAAGATACTCGGGGAGGCGAGGGCCGTGGCTGAAGTGCTCTATCCCGACAATCGGCGAATCCGGGTCCCCGTCGGGGTAGCTGTCAGATTTCGAGAGGTGGTCGATGGCGTCGAGGCGGAAGCCGTCGATGCCCTTCTCCAGCCACCACGTGACAGCCTCCGTGACGGCGTCTCGGACCTCGGGGTTGCGCCAGTTGAGATCGGGCTGTTCGGGGTCGAAGAGATGGAGGTACCATTGGCCCCGTTCGTCATCGTAGGTCCAGGCGGGACCGCCGAAAATCGACTCCCAGTTGTTCGGGGGCTCGCTGGGGGTACCGTCCACCCAGTGATAGTAGTCGTCGTAGCCGTCCTCGCGACGACGGGACTGCTGGAACCACTCGTGTTGCTTGGAGGTGTGGTTCACAACCAGATCCATGATGAGGCGGATGTCGCGCTCGTGGAGCGCATACAGGAGGGCCTCCCAGTCGGCCATCGTTCCGAACTCGTCCATAATCGAGCGGTAGTCGCTGATGTCGTAGCCGTTGTCGGCGTTCGGCGACTCGTACACTGGGCACAACCAGACGACGTCGACGCCGAGGTCGTCGAGATAGTCCGCTTTCTCGGTGATACCTTGTAGGTCACCGACGCCGTCGCCATCGCTGTCGTTGAAACTGCGCGGGTAGATCTGGTAGACGACTGCCTCCTTCCACCACTGTCTGTCGATGTCTGTGCGTCGTGTCTGTGAAGCGTGTTGAGTCATTGTCGTGGTCGGGTGTTTCGTCTACGTGTGGCGTTACGGGGTGAGATAGACGCGAGCTTCGTACGGGCCGAGTTCGAACGACGGCCGCGGCGTCGTCGGGACGTCGGCGTTCGCGATGGCCAGTTCGAGTCCGTCGAGCTCGACGCCTTCGGGCACCTCGAACTCGACTGGCTCGGCTTCGAAGTTGAGTACCACGAGGCCGCGCTCCTCATCGAGCGTGCGCGTGTAGGCGAAGACGGAAGGATCCTCGGGACAGAGGAGAGAGAACTCGCCGTAGACGAGGACATCGTGCTCTTCGCGGAGTTCGATGAGGTCGCGGTAGTAGTGCCAGACGGAGTCCTCGTTCGCGCGGGCGCGTTCGACGTTGACCGTCTCGTAGTTCGAGTTGCAGTCGATCCACGGCTCTCCGTCGGTGAATCCGGCGTGCTCGGAGTCGTCCCACTGCATCGGCGTGCGAGCGTTGTCCCGCCCCACGTACTCGATGGCGTCCCGGACGTCGTCGTAGGACGCTGCGTCCCCGTCTTCGATAGCCTCCTCGACGAAGTTCAGCGCCTCGACGTCCCGGAGTTCCTCGGGAGACGCGAACTCAGCGTTGGTCATCCCGAGTTCCTCGCCTTGGTAGATGAAGGGAGTTCCCTGGAGTGTGTGCGTGAGCGTTCCGAGCAGTTTCGCACTCTCCGTACGGTACTCGCCATCGTCGCCGAAGCGAGAAACCATCCGAGGCTGATCGTGGTTGTTGAGGTAGAGACTGTTCCACCCGTCGTCCGCGAGGCCGTTCTGCCACTTCGAGAGGATTTCTTTGAACTCGACGAGCGACCAGTCGCCGGCGTCCCACTTGTGCTCGTCGTGGTCGAGCGTAACGTGTTCAAACTGGAACACCATCGAGAGACCGTCGCCGTCTGGACCGACGTACTGCCGGGCGTCGCCGACGCGGGCGCCGGGCGTCTCCCCGACGGTCAGGAGCGAGTCGTCCGAGAGCACCTCGTCGTTCATCTCCTGGAGGTAGTTGTGGACGTTCGGGCCGTTGATGAAGTGTTTTGCACCGGTCTGCCCCGATTCTGCGTCGCCGTCGGGCAGGCCCTCCGTCTTCGAGATCAGGTTGATGACGTCCATCCGGAACCCGTCGATGCCCTGCGAGAGCCACCAGTTCATCATCTCGTAGACGGACTCGCGGACGTCGGGATTGCGCCAGTTCAGGTCCGGTTGTTCCTCGTCGAATAGGTGGAGGTACCATTGGCCGCGGGTCTCGTCGTACGCCCACGCGGGCCCGCCAAAGACCGACTCCCAGTTGTTGGGTGCGACCTCGTCGGCGGGGCCGTCGGCGGTGTCGTAGTCGGCCTCCTGGGCCGGCCGGCCGTCGCGCCAGATGTAGTAGTCCTCGAACGCCCCCTCGCGCCGACGGGACTGCTGGAACCACTCGTGTTCGTCTGACGTATGGTTGACGACCAGGTCCATGATGAGGCGGATGTCGCGCTCGTGGAGTGCGTCGAGGAGTTCTCGCCAATCGTCCATGTCGCCGTAGGCGTGGTGTATCGAGCGGTAGTCGCTGATGTCGTAGCCGTTGTCCGCTTGCGGGGACTCGTAGACGGGACAGAGCCAGACGGCGTCGACATCGAGAGCATCGAGATAGTCGACTTTCTCGATGATACCCCGGAGATCACCGATGCCATCGCCGTCGCTGTCGTTGAACGATCGGGGATAAATCTGGTAGACGACTGCCTCGTTCCACCACTGTCTGTCGGCTTCTTCGTGGGTTATTGACTGGCTCATACCGCACCATGGGCGTCTACACCCTCGGATCTGGTGCGCACGTCGGGCGTGCGTACCGTGGTTGGTCGGTACTCATGGGCCGGTTTCGGTACGTTTCGGGGCCGATCGACGGTCTGTTTCGATAGCATTGGTAGATAGGTATCGAGTTTTTCTGCGCTGCTGGCCGTGTGTCCCTCATCATCGTCCCCCCACTTAAAGATTAGAATCTTGAAGAACCACTTCTACCAGAACTTTAATTGTACCGGGGGTAACAACTGCAGATGGAATATGGTGAATAATAACGGACGTGAGTCATTCTCACGGCGGCGGTTCGTAGAGATGATCAGTGCGGCAGGCCTTACTGCGGGGCTGGCGGGCTGTGGCGGCCGGCAGGCGACACAGAACGGGAACTCGACCGACCACAGCAGCGTCGACGACTCGGCGCCCACCGTCGAGCTAGACGACGAGACGCTCGCGCTGATACAGGAACTCGCATACGTGACGAACCAGACGCTCCCGGTGTTGCCCCTGCAGGAGAAGCTGGCTCAGTCGTTCCAGACGACCGACAACTGGAACGTCCCCTCGAAGGACAGTTCGAAGATGCAGACCTACTGGCCGACCGACTGGCTGCCTCGGGAGGGCGAGTGGACGGCCTCCGGTGACGTCGAGCGGTTGACGCTGGCCCAGTGGGCCGTCCCGTCGGATTCACAGTACAACCCGTGGAACACCAAGAACTTCGCCGAACCGCGTAGGACGCTCTTCGACCGGTTCATGAAGTACAACCTCGACTCCCAGGAGTACACGGGCTATCTGATCTCCGACTGGGCACTCGACGGGCAGACGTTCACCCTGACCGTCCGTGAGGGGCAGACCTGGCACGACGGATCGCCGGCCACCGCGACGGATGTGGCCAACCAGATCAAACTCGACATCTATAACGGCGGCAATCTCGGCGAATTCGTCGCACCCGAGGACAAGGGCGCTGTCGCCGACCGCGTCACCGCCAGCGACGAGCGGACTGTCGAACTGTCGCTGGCCGGGCCGGTCAACGAGGACATCCTGCTAGCGTATCTGCAGCCGAAGTATCTCGCGGCCCACGAGGGTACCTACGGCGAGTTCGTGACGCGACTCGACGAGGCCGGTTCGGACAAAGAGCGTTCTGTCATTATCGGCGAGCTGTCGAGTAAGACTGTCCCGGACCCCATCGGCTGCGGTCCGTTCAAGTTCGAGAACGCAGACAGCCAGCGCACACTGGTCTCGAAGTTCGAGGACCACCCCGATGCGGGCAACATCAACTTCCCCGAAATAGAGTACCTCTACAAGCCGTCGAACCAGAGCCGCTGGAACGGCCTCATCAACAACGAGACCGACGGGTCGGCCACGCTGTTCATGCCTCGGAACAAACTGAACCAGCTCCCCGACTCCGTCCAGACAACGCTTATTCCGCGCCACTGGGGACTCGGTCTCCTGTTCAACCACGAGCGCGAGCCGGTAAACGACGTGCGCGTCCGCAAGGCCATCGCTCACGTCATCAACCGCGAGTCGGTCGCGAAGAACTCCGGTGCCGGCACCCGCTCGAAGATCGCGGTCACGTACCCCAGCGGCCTCACCAGCGAGTTCAGCGATCAGGTCGAAGGGACGTGGCTGAAAGGCGTCACCGACAAGTTCGAGACGTACGGTCGGGCCGAGTCCCAGACCGAGAAGGCCGCGGCGCTCCTAGAAGACGCCGGCTACGAGAAGCAAAACGGCACGTGGCAGAAGGGCGGCGAGCCGCTCCACATCCCGATCAAGGGCCCCTCCGGGTTCTCCGACTGGGTCGCCGGCGCCCAGACGGCCGTCTCCCAGCTCAAGGATTTCGGTATCAAGGCCGAGTCCGTGATGAAGGACAGCTCCACCTACTGGGGGAAAGACTACTCCAACGGGGACTTCGTCGTCGGCCTGCAGGGCTGGGCGTCGTACAACCAGTCGTACCCGTACTTCCACTACAAGTTCCTGTACGACAGCCACAGCGCGAAGAACTACTGGAACTCCCCCAGCGAGTTCGAATCGCCGGTGTTACACGACGACCTGCGTGACGGCGAGAGCGTCGCACCGGCCGACCTCGTTGCGCAACTCTCGACGGGCAATAACTAACGATAGATGAGCTACATACTGAAACGTCTGGGCCGGTCGGTGCTCACCGTCTTCGTGGTGGTCTCGGCCAGTTTCGGTCTCGTCCGTCTGCTCCCGGGTGGGCCCCTCGACTACTTGCGGGCCCAGATGATCCAGCAAGGTGGCGGCGATCTCTCGGCGGCCGAGATCAACCGGCGCATCGCCGCACAGACCAACATCGCCGTCGACGAGCCAGTGTACGTCCAGTACGTCGACTACATGACCTCCATCGTGCAGGGAGACTTCGGTCGATCTATCTGGTACGAGGAGCCCGTCGCGAGCGTTATCGGCCCGGCCATCCCGTGGACCGTGTTCCTGACAGCGTCAGCGCTGTTCTTGACGTTCACCGTCGGGGTCTCGCTCGGTGCGTTCATGGCCTACAAGGAAGGGTCGACCTTCGACGTCACTAGCACGGGCGTCGGTCTCGTGCTCAACTCCACGCCCAGTTACGTGGTCGCGCTGCTACTCATCGCCTTCCTGGGCTATCAGTTCCAGTTGTTCCCGACCGGCGGGCGCTACGCCTCCGAGTTGACGCCGGGACTCAACGTCCCGTTCCTGATGAGCGTGCTGTACCACGGAATTTTGCCCATCCTGTCGATGGCCGTCGTCGGCTTCGGCGGTTGGGCGCTCTCGATGCGTGGCAACAGCATCCGTGTGCTGGGTGAGGACTACCTCCGGGTCGCTCGTTTGCGCGGACTCCCCACGCGGCGCATCGCCATCCGGTACGTCGCGCGCAACGCCATTCTGCCGATGTACACGGGCCTGATGATCGCCATCGGGACCGTCTTCGGCGGCGCGGTAATCATCGAAAACATCTTCGCGTATCCGGGCGTGGGGTTCTACCTCATCCAGGCCATCAACGCCCGCGACTACCCGCTGATGATGGGCGGGTTCATCCTTATCACGGTCGCGATGGTCGTCGGCATCACTATCGCGGACCTGACCTATGGATGGCTCGACCCGCGGGCCAGCGGAGGTGAGTCCCGTGAAGCGTACTGACGACACCGAGCTGTCCGACGAGCGGGACCCGCTCGTCGACGCCGTGGATGCCGACGCGGACACCGACGTCGATCTGGACGAACAGGCCATCACCGGCCGCGCCTGCGAAGAACCGGTCGCCACCGACGGCGGGACGGCCGCCTCGGAATTCGACGCCGTCGCCGACGCATCGCTAACCGACACCGAGCGCCGCCGCCAGTGGATCGAAGAGAGCTTGCTGGCGCCGGCTCGTATCGTCTGGGACGACTGGCGTGCCCGGACCGGGCTGGTCATCGTGTCGCTGTACCTGCTGATGGGGACGGTCGGTCCGCTCGTCGTCGCCAAGCCCAGCCCCAACCAGGGTCCGCTGCTGGTCGGCGCGTTCCGGTCGCTTTCGTACCCGCTCGGGACGACCGCTTCGGGGACGAGCATCCTCTCACAGATCGTCCACGCCACGCCGTCGATGCTGCTCATGATCGCCTCGGGCGCGGTGTTCACGGCCGTCCTCGGGACAACGCTGGGCACCCTCGCCGGCTACAAGGGCGGCCGCATCGACAGCGCTCTGATGACTATCTCGGACGTGATGATGACGATTCCCGGACTGCCGCTGACCATCGTGCTGGCGGCCGCCCTCCAGATCAAGGGTAACCCGGCCGTCATCGGCGTGCTCATCACGGTGAACGCGTGGGCAGGGCTGGCACGGGCCATCCGCTCGCAAGTCCTGACCCTGCGCGACGCCGAGTACGTCGAGGCGTCGCGCATCATGGGGATGGACACGTCGACCATCGTGGTCGGCGACATCGTCCCAAACCTGATGCCCTACATCACGATGAACTTCGTCCAGCAGGCCCGAGCGGTCATCTTCGGGTCGGTGGGTCTGTACTTCCTGGGCGTGCTGCCGTACAATAACGTCAACTGGGGTGTGATGATGAACGCGGCCGTGAACCGTGCGGGTGCGACCTCGTCGATGGCCGCGTTCCACTGGCTGTTGCTGCCGATGTTGACCATCATCGTCCTCGGGCTGGGACTGACGCTGCTGGCCCAGGGCGCCGACCGGATATTCAACCCGCGGGTCCGTGCCCGCCACGCCGAGACCGTCGGCGGCGGTGACAGCGAGGACGACTCGACGGCGACCACTGGAGGACTGTGACCATGCCACGAGAGAGACACGAAACCGGGCGCGACGCGTCGGACCCCATCGTGGAGGTCCGGAACGTCAGCGTCACGTACGACCTGGAGAACCGCGACGCGATGGTACTGGACGACGTGAGTATCGACCTCCGACGGGGCGAGATACTCGGTGTCGTCGGCGAGTCAGGCTCGGGCAAGTCGATGCTGGCCAACGCGATGATGGATGCCGTTGAGGAACCCGGTATCACCACCGGCGAAGTCCGGTACTACCCCGAGTCCGACGCCGCCCCGGTCAACGTGCTCGACCTCTCCGACGAGGAACTGCGGGCGCTGCGTTGGGAGGAGATCTCGATGGTGTTCCAGGGCGCGCTCTCCTCGTTCAACCCCACGATGACGATCCGGGGGCACTTCGAGGAGACGCTGAGAGCGCACGACTACGACGTTGAAGAAGGGATGGAGCGAGCCTGCGAACTGCTGTCTGACCTGTACCTCGACCCCGATCGGGTGCTGGACTCGTATTCGCATGAACTGTCGGGCGGGATGAGCCAGCGTGCGCTCATCGCACTGAGCCTGATCCTCGAACCCGAGGTACTGTTGATGGACGAACCGACGGCAGCGCTGGACCTGCTGATGCAGCGCTCGATTCTCAGCCTGCTCGACGACATCAAGCAGAAATACGACCTCTCGATACTGTTCATCACGCACGACCTCCCGTTGGTGGCGGGGCTGGCCGACCGACTGGCGATCCTCTACGCCTTCGAACTGGCGGAGGTCGGGTCTACTGAGCAGGTCGTCAGCAACTCACAGCACCCGTACACGCGGGCGCTGCTGAAGGCAGTACCCAACCTGGACGCCCCGCTCTCGACGATGCAGCCCATCGAGGGGACAGCACCGAATCCGGCCCACGCACCGAACGGCTGTCACTACGCGCCGCGGTGTCCGCTCGCGACCGAGGAGTGCCATCAGGAGCAACCGCCGTGGTTCGACGTGGCCGACGACCAGCGGACGGCCTGTTTCCACCACGACGAGGCCGAGGAGGCCGTCGCGCTGGAACCGGGGGTGGTCGACGCATGAGCGGGCATGCGAGTTCGCCAGTCGGGCGGTCCGCTACCGGGACCGACGACGTGGTGATGAGCTTAGAGAACGTCTCGGTTCACTTCGACGAGAAACAGGGGATCGTCGACTCGCTGTTCAACGAACCCCGCCGCGTGAAGGCCGTCAACGACGTCTCCATCGACATCCCCGAGAACGACGTGCTCGCGCTGGTCGGCGAATCGGGCTGTGGGAAGACGACACTGGGCAAGACCATCATCGGTGTCCAGCGCCCCACCGAGGGGAGCGTCTCCTACCGCGGTCAGGACGTCTGGGACGCCAAGGACGGCGTCGGTGACGTGGCGATTCCCCACGGGGACATCCGAAAGGCCCTGCAGATGATCCATCAAGACCCCGGGGCAGCACTGAATCCCAACCGGAAGGTGCTGACCTCGCTGGAGGCGCCGCTGGAACGCTGGGACCCGGAGATGTCCACCGAGGACCGCCGGGCGCGTATCTTCGCGCTTCTGGACCGTGTCGGCATGGAACCCCCGCAGGACTACGCGCATCGCTATCCCCACCAGTTATCGGGCGGGGAGCAACAGCGGGTCGCGCTGGTCCGGACGCTGTTGATGAACCCGGACGTTATCCTCGCAGACGAGGCGGTTTCGGCGCTGGACGTCTCGCTGCGAGTGGAGACGATGGACCTGCTCCTGGAACTGCAAGCGCAGTTCAACACGTCGTTCGTGTTCATCTCGCACACGCTGTCGAACGCGCGCTACCTCGCGGAGAAGGCCGGCGGGCGAATCGGCATCATGTACCTCGGCGAGATCGTCGAGATCGGTCCGCCCGACGAAGTGCTGAACGACCCGCAACACCCCTACTCGAAGGTGCTGCGGTGGGCGACCGCCGATCTGGACCCGAGCGAGCAGGAGATGGTCGATCCGCCGGTCCGCTCGATAGACATCCCGGACCCCGTCGACCCACCGTCAGGATGTGGATTCCACACGCGCTGTCCGGAGGCCCGAGAGGCGTGCAAACACTCGGCCCCGGACCTCGATGCTGAGAACGCCGCGCCGGGCGCCCGCTGTGTGGCCTGTCACCGCACGGACCCGAACCACGAGTACTGGAACAGTGAGCCACTGGCGGGCACCGAGGACACGACGACGCCCGACGTCGAAGGTGACGGCCGATGAGGCCCGTTTGGCAGGCGTTCTTCGGTACGAGTGTGACACTGCTGGGCGTGCTGGCGCTGGCGATGCCGTTCGTCGAACCGGGGACCGCGACTTTCGCTGTCACACTCCTGAGCGCGGCCATGCTCGGCGTGGTCGGTCTGGGATCGGCTGCGTTCCTCCACTACGACTGGGACCCATTCGAGGAACTGTTCGACGGGACGACGGGCGGGCACCAATGACCGCGCTGGTCGTCGTCGAGGACGTGGACCGCGACCGATCGTTACTGGATTCCGCACGCGAATTCGCCGTCGGCGCCGAGACCGCCCTCGTGGTCGTGGCGCTCGCGACACCCGAGGAGTACGACGAGGCCGCGTCGACGCTCGAAGCGATCGGTGACGCCGAGCACACGAGTTACGACGAGGGTGCGGTTCTCGAAGCAGTCTCGGGAGCGACGGCTGACCTCGCAGCCGAGATACTCGGCGACACTGTCGAGTACGAGGTCCATCCGCTGGTCGAAGACGAGCGCGACCAAGCGAACGCGATACTCGGCGCCGCTGAGCGAACCGGCTGTGACCACGTCTTCGTCCCCGGATACAAACGCTCTCCGACCGGCAAATCGGTGTTCGGGGACCGGACTCAACAGGTCCTCCTGAACTTCGACGGCTATGTGACCGTCTCGATGGATTGAGATACTCCCCGCGCTGAAGGAGGCCGAGGCTTTCGCCTCGAATCTTCCGTAACGGCGGCTGCTCGAAGACGTACCGAACCCTACAGACGACCGCCCTCAACCAACTATATCAGCGATGAGCGACAAGTCGACGACTGATGACGACTGACGAACCTGACGACAGCGAACTCCGAGAGGAACTCGCCCTCTTCGGTCTCTCCGATACGGAGATAGATACCTATCTCGCCCTCCTCTCTCAGGGTGAAGCCCCCACGAGCGTCGTCGCCGACGAGGCTGGCGTCACCCAGCGTGCGGTCTACAACATCGCCGAACGTCTTGAGGAGCGCGGACTCGTCCGCGTCAAGGACCACGCATCGCCGACGGTGATTCGAGCGTGTCCGCCCGCTGAGGCCATTGGGACCCTTTCGTCGCGCCTCGAATCCATCACGCCGTCCCTCGAGGAGCGCTTCGAGGAACCGACGTCGCAGGCTCCGGAGATACAGATAGTGAAGTCTCGCGAGACGGGACTCAAGCGACTCAGAGAAGGGATTGCCCGCGCGGAGACGGAACTCTTGCTCGCTATCCCAGAAGGCGTCTATTCGGAGATCGCCGACGAACTGCGGGACGCTCGTGACCGTGGCGTGCATGTGCTCCTTCTGCTCGGCGGCATCGAGAGCGACGCCCTCGACGTCGAGCGTGTCGCACCTGTGGCCGACGCTGTCCGCTGCTGGAAGGCGTCCCTCCCGTTCGCCTACGTCGCCGACAACGACGCATTGGCGATGATCGGCGATTCCGACTTGCTCTCGGGGCCGAACACCGAGGGGACTGCAGTAGTCGTCTCAGAGCCACACCTCACCGGTGCCGTGGCCGGCCTCTACCTCAGCGCCTACTGGTCGGCGTCGACGGAAGTCCATGTCGCCGAACCCGAGCCGTTGCCCGCGACCTTCGACTGGTTCCGCCGGGCCGTGTTCCACGCGTATCTCCACTACCAGTCCGGGGCGGAACTGTGGGCCGAGATACGGACGACCGACGGCGAGGAGATAACCGGCAGAGTCACAGAGGTCAGGCAGGCACTCGTCGAACCGTCCACAAACAATCACACACTGGAGGTGAGCATCTATCTGGAGACGATCGACGGGACCATGAGCTTCGGTGGTCCCGGTGCGTTTATCGAGGACCACAGGGCGAACTCGGTCACGCTCCGAACGAACCCGTGACCGGCTGGCCGTCGTCAAGGGCTTCGGCCGACCAATAGAGGTGCGACGCGCTCGACTCGGAACTGGAGCGACAGGGCGGCGACGGTGTCTCGGGACCGATTAGTACGGAATCCACACGGCGGTGACTTCGAGTTCGGATAGCTCACTCGGCGTCGTCTGTATCTCTCATCCACAGATCACTCAGGACTCCGTTCCGTGGGGAGACGGTCTCGACGACGAGACTGAAGAGCGACGCAACGCAGCGCTCTGGCAATACAGCGAGCGCGTCGCGACACGCATCGAAGCCGAACTCGATGCGTTCGTTCGTCAAACGCGGAGCTAAGTTCCGGCCGATCCACGTTCGGTGATCGTACGCATCTATCTTGCTTCAGCGAGCGAATCCCGCCGTCGACGGCGCGGAGGGTATCACGCGCTGGCGACGGACTCGTCCATGAACGCGAACGCCATCTGCTTCGCTGTCTCCAAGTCGTCGGTTCGAGTGTTGCGTGTATCACCGAGAGCAGTTGGGGTGGGTCTACAGAATGAACGTGATAATAGCGAGAACGACGAAGATGATGACGAGCCATTTCGCGATATCCATACTGACTCCAGCGACCCCCCGAGCACCGAGCACCGCTGCGACGATCGCGAGTATCAAAAAGAGGACTGCAAGCTCGATGAAACCGCCCCCGAACTGCAACGGTACCGTCTGGACTGAGACAGCACTATCCAGAACGCTGTGTAGTGTTACCATAGCACATATACGTCGCCCGAGTATTTTAACCCCCGACGTATTCATCCTCATTCTGTTTTTGATTAACCGGGTGAGTCCGTCTGGACCAGTGATTCACCCGGTTAATCAGGACAGCGTCTCATTCGGAAATTCGGGGCTACTATCCTCTCGACAACCGTATGATGAAAGGAATGATTGATCCCATTCATAGTTCTGCGACGCCGGGGCAGACATCTGATGGCGCAGACATCGACGCAATACTCGAACGGATCGAGGGGTGCGTCAAGGACATCAGCCTCGGGTTCGAGCGATGGGATGACCCTTACGCCCGTGGACCCGGGCTCTATTTCGTCGTCGAACGTGACTCCATGACCGAGTTTGCGGCTCCAATGGGGACGAACCGCTGGCCGGTCGAGGCCTGTGGGAATGTCTTTGCTGAGACCGATGTGTTTCTTGAGGCTGCACAGAAGGTTGCGTTGTCCTGCGATGGCGCAATCGTCGTTCACAACGACGGCACGATCGAAGAGGCAATGGTCCGAGTCAACCAACTCTCTCCAGCTGAATGCCGACGACACGACGATCTTCCCTATGCAGGATGGATGGGTGCCCGTCACATGAGCGCGCTGGAAACCTCGACTCGAAAGGAGGTGGTCGCGACGGTCACACTCAGCGAAGAGGACGGCCGGGTAACGGTTTTCACCGACGGCACATTCGAGGATTCTCTAGCGGTGTCCCTAGTGAGTGATTGACCACCGGAGGGTAAATACACTCATGGCCGTTGAGTCGGACTTGTTACTTCCCTTTCTCGCCGGGATGACGCTCGTCTTGGCCGTTGCGCATACGCTTGGAATGGTAGCTGACCGACTCGGCTTCGCACCGGTCGTCGGTGAGCTCCTCACGGGATTGGTGCTTGGCCCCTCGATTCTCGGATTAGTCGCCCCGAGCGTTACGGCTATCGTCGTCCCGGTTCCCGACCGGTTGGCAGCCCTCGCGTCGCTCGGGCTCGTTCTCCTCCTCGTATTGGCTGGAACGGAAGTTGACGTTCAGACGGTACGCCGATATGTTCGACCGACGATAGCCCTCGCTACCGGCGCCTCCGTCGTACCGTTCCTTTTGGGATTCGCCTTGGGATGGGTTCTTCCCGCGAGATTCCTCGTCACTCCCGAGCAGCGACTGCCGTTCGCGCTGTTCTTGGCGACTGCGCTGAGCATCTCGGCGGTCCCCGTCGCCGTACGCGTGCTTATCGACCTCGACGCGATAGACCGAGCAGTGGGCCAACTCACCCTTACCGTCGCTGTCGTCATCGATGCAGTGGGATGGGTTGCGCTCACGATAGTTTCTGACATCGCTCGTGCGGGGCAGATAGACCCGTTAGGAGTCGGTCGAACGCTCCTCGTCCTCGGAGTATTCGTCGGAGTCGCTGTTGTTCTCGGCCCGCGAATCGTCGGTACACTCTTCGATGTCACCGCATACGTTCGTTCGCCGGTGTTGACCGGGTTTTCGATCGTCATCGTCGTCGGGCTTGCGATGGCCGGTGGCTCGCTCGCACTCGGACTGGAAGCCGTTCTCGGCGCGTTCCTCGCGGGCGTTCTCGTGAGAAATCGGCTCGACGGGGAGACCGAACGAGTGTTTCAGATGGTGACACTCGGACTGTTCGCGCCCATCTTCTTTGCGACGGCCGGGTTGCGGGTCGATCTGAGCGGACTGTTCACGCTGGATACGCTACTGGTCGCAGGCGTCACACTCGCCGTTGCTGTGCTGGGAAAGGCACTTGGCGTGGTACTCGGAGCGACAGTTACGGACTTCTCCCGAGCAGAAACTGTCTGCCTCGCCATCGGCCTCAACGCCCGCGGAGCGATGGAGCTCGTCGTGGCGGCCCTTGGCTTGGCAATCGGAATCCTCACGCCCACCATCTATGCCGTTATCGTGCTCGTCGCCATCGTCACATCCGTTATGACGCCGCCACTGCTCCGGCGTGCGCTCGCGCACCTTCCGGACGACGTACCATCATAAGATCTACTGTAATAGGGATCAGAAGAAGTCTTCATACGTTCCAACGTGGCGGGATGCTGGCTCACTGAAATCGGCTTGCGAGATCTCGAGGGTGTATTCAGCACGGTCGCCACGTACTGTGGAGACGCCGTCACGACTCAACCGTGAATACAGGATGTCTATTCGGTAGGGTGGAACAGCCATCGGATCGTGAGAACGTACGTTCGTCGGTCGCTCAGGCACCCATGTTCGCCGCTTTTTCGGCGAACTCGGCGTCGATATCGGCGTGGTGGTGGACGATCTTCCACTCGCCCTTCTCCTTCCGGTAGACGTTGGTCGCCCGGTGCTCCAGGGAGATCGGTTCACCCGCAAAGGTCATCGACGCCGACTCGTTGCAGAGTTCGTACGCACCGTTGCCGACGACGTGGATGACCTGGTCCGTGCGGGTGACCGTGCCATCCGTACACGCTGCCGCGACTCCCTCCATAGACCCACTGACGGCGTCCCAGCCCTCCTCCCGTCCACCGATCGGGTGCATGGTCGTCACGTCGTCCTCGTGTGACCAGATGTCCGCCATGGAACTGGCATCCCCGTTCAATATCTCTTCCAGTGCATCATAGAACTGGTCGGATGCCGCTCGGACGTCGTCTTCAGCGGTGGTCTTCGAAGGCTCGTCTGCTTCGGTACGTGATGGTGTCATGTGCTGGTCTCTCCATACTCATACAGGACGCCCACCCATGTGGAATGGGACCATTTTCACGCTGCGATGGTGTTACCAGCAACTGAGTGACTCACGACCAACCAGACGTGAAGCGTGCTGAATACGCGGGGTGTATTCAGTACGGCGGTTCTATCAGCCATGGATACCTACGTCGGTCGGATATCCAGAAATTTTTGGAATCCCTATAAGTCCGTACCGGACTTCTCCGAGACAGTCCACGAAGGACCGGTACAAAGCTACGGCTGTCATGGAATTGCGATCGGTACAACCCATCGTCGTCCTCGGGTTTTGTTGTCGGCGAATGCAGACCCCCGACGAATCCCAGATACCGTTTTGATAATATGGGTGAAAACCGGATGGGTTTTGCTTGCCTACCACGACACTGTACTATGGAGTGTGAGATTGGGGCAAGCGAATCGATAAGTGGGGCCGTGGTGCGTGCGGTGAGCGCCGTCGAAGGCCGTGATCCCCGGTCTCTTCGGCCGCTCTCGGAAGTACTCGATCCCGATGCGTTGGATATCGTGTTCGATTCGCAGCACGACGGCACCCCTCGACCAGGTGGCCGTCTCACGTTCGTCTACAGCAAGTGCTGCGTCACAGTCGAGAATGGCGAGTACCTCACGCTACACCCGATCGACCCTCGAATCCGCGACGAACGCGGTTCCGACGTCATCGACAGCGGCATCTGATGACAGGGAAGCTACCAGACGACCTCCCAGGACTCATACTGTCGGCTATACATATTCGAAGCGATGGTGTCTGATTCCGGTCGGCTTGCGGCCACAAATCCCGAGATGGTCGAATACGTCTTCACGTGATGACAGCCGACAGTATCACGAGGCGGGATCACGCTGGGTCAATAGCCCCTGTGACATGAGTCGGCGGGCGATCACGACGAGACCGTTCCCGAATCCCTCGCCGAAAATCGCCTGTTCGTCTTTCGTCTCCGGCATGATCGAACTCACGAGGATCGTCGAGCGGTCGATCAGTAACAGACGGCCGATTGCTGTCTCGTCTTCGGTGGCGTCCTCGCCGTGTAACCACTCCAAGCCCGAGATGAACGTCTTGGCATCAGGGACGGCCGTTTGAATCTGCTCTTGCAGCGGTTCCGTTACCGCACCGACGAGCAACTCGACGCCGTTCCCCACCTCGTTGAGAGTGGCGACGAGGTCCTTGGTCAGCAGCGACTCGTCGCCGATCACGAGAACGATCTCCTCGGTTGCCGTCTCGATGAGTTCTTCTGTCCGGTTTTCGATTCCGTCGTGTCCGGACATCGACCACACTTGTTGAACAGGCGCCTCGTCGTCTTCATCGATGATTTCGACTGTGTCGAGGGCGTCGTGGAGCCGCTCAACGCGGGCCTCGTACTGGTCGCGTAACGTCTCGGTCGCTTCTTCGAGAGAAACCGCGCGGAATCGCTGTGGACTCGAATGGTGAATTTCGACCAAGCCCTGTGCTTCCAGCACCCGGATCGCGTCGTACACTCGTGTCCGGGGAACTTCGGTCATCTCGCTGAGTTTTTTTGCTGTCCCTGTCTCTAACTGTGATAAGCCCACGAAACACCGCGCCTCGTACTCCTTCAATCCGAGTTGCTGGAGTACTTCGATCGCCTCGTCTATGTTGTCAGATGCACTCATTATGTCCCAACCGTCCCGTCTGAGCGGGATTAGACTAACAGTTGACCGGGGAGACGGATAGAAGTTGTCACTCGAATCATGACTCATACATCACGTATATCGTCGGATACTTCGGAAAAAAGGGTATACCACCCATAAAAAGGATTGAGTGAAGTGTTGTAACTCTCCGAGTTACAGCTATTCATCGGGAGAACAGGTCGATAGAACGCGAGCGAAATCGCCGCATCGATTCTTCACCCGTTTAATCACAACATCTATATCTGGTTGGAATCCATACTTCACAACCAGCACGCAGTGCAACACTGTGTCCCAACCACTCGCTATTGCGTGCGACCCCGGCCACCTCGCGTGGCAGGGTTCGACGGGGACATCCCCTCATTGATGAACACAGAACCCACCAACGACCCGCAGTCTGCTGCCGTCGAGCAACTCGAACAGTTCGGATTGAGTTCGTACGCCGCGCAGACGTTCGTCGCGCTCGCCAGCCTCGGCATCGGGACAGCCAGAGACATCAGTCAAGTGTCGGAGGTTCCCCGAACCCGCGTGTATGATGCTATCGACGAACTACGCGACCGGGGACTCGTCGACGTCAAGCAATCCTCGCCCAAACAATTCTGGGCAATCTCCGCCGAGAGCGCGAGTCGAACCTTCGAATACGAACTCCAACATCGTACGGACGTCCTCCAGACCGCACTGACTGAACTGGAACCCGTTGGGCGACGAGATGAGCAGCGCGGTGTCTGGACAGTCGATGGCCAGACCGCAGTCACAGAACGGGTCTTGGAGTTTTTCAGTAGCGCAGAAGAGGAGATCGTCTACATGACTGTCGAAGATTTGCTCACCGATGACCTGATCGAGGCGTTGAGCGACGCCGCAGAACGAGATATCTCGATCAAGCTCGGGGGCGTTTCGGCGGATGTGCAGGAGCGTATTCAAGACGAAATTCCCGGTGCGACGATGTTCGAATCGCTGTGGGTCTGGTCGGATACTCCGGCGGGTCGGCTCATGATGATCGACGGTCAGAAAGCGCTCGTGAGCGCGCTCGTGAACGGTGTGGACGCGGGCCCGTCCGACCCACGCTCGGAGACCGCCATCTGGGGCGAGGGCGAGACCAACAGCCTGGTCGCTGTGCTGAAAGCGGTTTTCACGTGGCGGCTCGACACCGCCGATCCGGACTCGTAACGAGTGGTGATGCAGTCACCGACCGTCACGGTCTCCTGATTCTGCTCTAGGGATTAGCTACGACCGGGCTTCGTTTCCCGGCGTGACGGGGGTCGTGATCGGCTTGGGGTCAACCCGTCCACGTACTCCCCATATCGTCGTTGATGTTCTCCAGCCACGCCTCGAACCGTTCCCGACACGTATCGGCTGTCTCGATATGGTCCATGAATCCGGCACCACCGTCCCGTAAGGCCGTGCCGCAGAACGGGCAGAGGTCCGGGTTATCCCACTCGGTGGAATCCCGCGGTGGATGTGAGTTGTCTGATTTCATGTTCGCTTTCTGTACAGCGTAGTGTCGTCAGTCTATTCGACGCGATCGACGCCGATGTCGCACGTAGAACACGTGCGTTTGTCGGTGGCAACGTAGACTTGATCACACGAGGGACACTTGTACAGGTGCGGTGGTGAGCCGTCCGTGTCGCTTTCGTCCGCTGTCCCGCCATCCTCGCTGACCGACGTTTGACCGTATGGCCAAGCGTCAGCGCCCCCACTGATGGACCTCGTGTTCAGTTGGCTAAGTATGGTCTTGAGTTTCCCTAACATGTCTGTCCCGCTTCCGGAAGACAGTCGTCGGGCAGAGCATCACGTCGGGCTTCCAGCGCTGTAAGTATGGGTTCGACGGCCCCAAAATCGTCCCTGCTTCTCACGATGCCAGTATCCCGGTTCCACGCGACGAGGTCGTTCTCCGCCAGGAGCGGGAGGTGGACGTGATGGGGAGGGATAGCTTGGCCTCCTTCGTCTCCGTCACCAGAGAACGGCTGGAGGTGTTCCTCATCGAGGAGTTCGATCAGTATCCGCCGGCGGCTACCGTCAGATAGCGCGCGCATAACTCCGTCAAAATCGGTCATCTACCGAAGAGATGGAACACGCTAACGTTTCAAGCCGTCACTTTTCACAGTTGATCGGGTTGTGATTATACGAGATACGAGTCGGGAGATTGCCGGTCATTTCTGCGGGAACTTCGTGGAGAGAATGCCTGCTACGTTGTTCCCTGGATGGAGAGGGACCAACATATTGCATCCGAGTCGTTCCTCCCCAACGCAGTATCTGTTTTATATCTTTCACTACGGATGTTCCCGTCAGTATTAGTGTGTCCAGAGACTACAGATACGAGTCCGAACTGACGGGCAGTCGTAAGGAAATAGCAGCGGTGTGCTGGATGATACGCAGATCAGATCTGGATTCTTGTAAGTCACCAGTTGCCTCCATTGGTTTCCCACACCAACACGTGAACTCGGCTTTCATGACTCTATGCCCGATATCTTCTCGGTGAGTGTGCAGGGGCCACCAGTTGATCAGTCAGGCGGATTGGCGGCATAATTCATTTCAGGAGCGTGGTGACAGTTTCCTCGAGTTCATCGAGACTCGGGGTTTCGTATGCATCTTCGGTGACCCACGTGTAACGAACTGTGTTTGAGTCGTCAACGGTGACCAGTGCTCGCTTCGGTACGCCAGCATGATGTTCCCACTCCTCGTAGGCCACCCCATATTCGTCAGTGACACGACCTCTGGTATCACTCAGCAAGGGGAATGGGAGATCGTTTTCCTGGATGAATCGCTTGTGAGCGTAGCATGAATCAAGCGAGATACCGAGTACGTCGATATCGTCGGTGAACGTGAGCCATTCGGCGTCTCGAAATCGGCATAACTCGGTCGTACAGACAGGGCTGAAATCGAACGGGTAGAAAATGAGGATTGCAGCACCGGCTTCAGTATAATCGGACAAACTGTACGGCTCGATTTGTTCACCATCCGTCCCCGGTACTGTGAAATCGTCCACAGTGTCCCTTCTGAAAGCATCCCTTTTTTATTATTCTGACAACATATAAGGTTTTGGTGGCTGACAGTGTTGAGATAGTCGTCGACTGCAAGTTACCGGACCCAACAGTCGAGGACAACGCGCGTCTCGCGCATAGGTTTCATTGTATCGACCGAGACACCGATCGATTCGTCGCCTTCGACGTCAAGGAGTCTGGGCACTTCGTCGACTGTCTCGTCAGGATGGACCAGTTCGATATTGTTCGCTGTGAAGATTGTATCCGGTGTGCTGTCCTCAGTGGGTTTACCCTCGTAACAGAGATTCAGCCCTGTTTCTCGGATACACACTGCCGCGAACTCGTATTCCGAATTGGTAGTGGTGATGAGACGGACCATATTCAGTCCCAGTTCTGTTGGAAGACCTAGCCTCTGCGTTCTTCGATGGAGAGTGCTCTCGCATCAGCCACCAGGTCGTGTGAATCAGCGAACGCTTCTGTTTCAAGTGCCACCATTGTCCCCAGACTGTCGCCGAGGATACAATTCATCGCAGTGACATTCTCGAAGCACTTCCGCACCGCTGGAGCCGCCATCGCTACAGGTTGGGCGTTGTCGCTCACTCTTTCGTCAGCCTATTTTCTAGTTTCCCGTCCACGAATATGCCACCGTTGCCCGTAACAACCACATTATGTTCAGGGATTTCAAACGATAGCTGCCACTGACTGGCCGAATGATTGACGAGGCGACGAATTGCATCACCGGAGATATAGTTTTGAAGCGTAATGTCCATTTGTTTTGGTTCAACACTTTTCGACTGTGCAATTGCCACGATCACGTCTTCTATCGCACCCTCACCCATATGTCTCCTGTAATTGAGTAACACAAATAAATGGCGGTTCGTTAGACAAGTCGTGAATCGGTCAGTACAGGGTAGCCACCAGCCATTTGGCGAAGAAAGGATAGTCTACATCCAGAATATTTTCTGCAGTAGCCGAATATTGGTTCGCCACATCTGCCAGGGGTCATAGTTGTAGAAAGGTGAACGGGACTTTTCCGGAGGTGCCCGGGACGTGATTTCTGTTCGACAGTCTGGACAGAGGTAGCGGGAACCCTGGCCGCTCTTGACAACATGCCAGTCACCGTCATACTGACTCTGGTGACTGCAGTCCGGACAAAAGAGCGTCCCCTTTGAGGGGGTATCTCGCTCAATCCGGGAATCTGTCACCTGTTTAGACATACTGGCCATAGATGTTGGTAGTTCGGTACGGGTATATTTCACCCGCATTTTCACCCCCACATGTTTTTGATTAAGTGAGTAACGATAATCAAAATACCACCCAAGATGGGTTATATTCGCTCAACTCGCACTCTGTATCGAGCGAGGAGATCTATGAAAAGCGGGTATGCGAACGTCGTATCCAACTCTCACCCCGACCTGTGCTGCTCGACGCGCCGGACGTTGTCGGCGTACTCCCGCTCGGAATCGTACAGCGGATCGTCGGGGAACAGCTGCGCACTCTCGGGAACGGTGACGATCGGCCACTCGGTGTCGTCGACGGGTCCTCGTGGCGAAGGGCCCGTTGAGCGGCCTCGAACCCGACGCTGCGGTACAGGAACTCCCCGACTCCGCGCCGTGGGTCATCAGGTAGTCTTTCGGCCCGTCGACGTCGATATCGCCGTCGTCGCACAGCCGTTTCAGGATACTCCGAACGCCGTTGAACCCGGTCGCGAGAACGACCCGGTCGGCCTCGTACTCCGCGCTGTTGCCCGACAGTCGGATTTCGTCCGAGTCGGGCCGCGAACAGGTCGTGACCATATCGCGGTGGATATCACACCCGTACGCTTCGAGCTGCTCTTGTCCGATGCCGAGAAACTCTGCGCCGCTCGTCTCCCCTTTCACGCCCAGGAGATTGTGGACCTATTGCATCATCGCCGCCCGGCCGCCACCACGGTTGACGACTGCCGTATCGTGTCCAAGTCGCGTACTGTACAGTGCTGCCGTCATTCCAGCGGGGCCACCGCCGACTACGACAACTTCGTACTCGTGCTGCTCTGTGGAATCTGACGCCAGATGCGAGGTGTCTCAAACGAATACAAAAGTCCCGCATCGCTCGGCGCACTCGGGAATCGTAGGTGCTCTCACAATCGATGGCCGCACGCGCAGTTCCCGATACAGTAGGTCGTTTCAGGTTGTTCGGCCGAAATACCGAGTCGAGCCATCGTCGGCGTGATAGTGCTCGCGAGTGAACTGCTCGCGTGGGAGCGAATGACCGGGCGACTCAATAGAACGCTGACTGGCGTTGCTCCTGCGTTACACGCTCGACACACTTCTTTACGCGCTGCCGACGTACTCTCGTGTGAATATGTCTACCAATACGTTCGACCTCTCAGAACCGGAGGTGACCGCCGACGACCTCCTCGTGCTGGATGACCCCCACTTCGGTCCAAACACTGTCGCGGTCGTCACGGGCGCTGCCTCTGGAATCGGTCAAACGACGTCGGTCGCACTGGCGGCTAATGGACTCTCGGTCGTCGGGGCGGACATCGACGAAGTCGGTCTTGGAGAGACGGTCGATCTCGCCGACGATCTCGATGCGCCTGGCACGATACACCCCGTTCCGACTGACCTCACTGACGACGAAGACGTCGAGTCGATGATCGATACTGCAGCCGACCATGGAGAGCTGCGGTACGTCGCGAACATCGCCGGGATGCAACACATCGCATCGATCCCCGAATTCCCGATGGAAAAGTACGACCTACTCCTGGATATCATGCTTCGGGCCCCGTTCCTGACCGCTAAACTCGCGATGCCCCACATCCGGGACACCGACGACGGGGTCGGCGCGATTGGCAACATGTCTTCAGTCCACGGCCACTACGCGACCCAGGACAAACCCGCGTACATCACCGCCAAGCACGGCCTCAACGGGCTCACACGGTCGATCGCCGCCGAGGGTAAGGGGGCGCTTCGAGGGTTCTCGGTCAGCGTCGGCTACGTCCTCACGCCGCTGATGGTGAACCAGATCGAGGACACAGCTGAGGAGCGTGGCATCTCCGAGCAAGAGGTCGTCGAGGACGTGATGCTCGGACAGGCCCGTACGAAACAGATGATGACGCCTGTCGAGGTGGCGAACCTCTTCGTGTTCGGCTTCTCGGGCCACGGCAAACACCTCAACGGTGGCGACCTGCTCTGGGACGGCGGCTACACCACGACCTATGAGTGAACACGACGAAGCGGTGGAAACGAATCGGCAGGACTCGACCACAGATACCCCGACCCGTATCGCCATCGCGTGCCAGGGCGGCGGCAGCCATACCGCATTCACGGCGGGTGTGCTCCGGACGCTTCTCGACGAGTGGGGCGACGACTACGAACTCGTCGGCATCAGCGGCACTTCCGGTGGAGCGTTCAACGCTCTCGGAACGTGGTACGGTCTCGTCACTGGCGATGCTGAACGGGCCCGTACGATCCTCGACGGGCTCTGGACGGATCTGGCGGCCGACGGAGTCCAGGACCGCTGGATGAACTCCCTGGTGACGACTCTCTCGCGCATGGAGAGTGCCGGCTTCCCGCTTCCATCGATCAGTCCGTATCAGGTTCTTGGACCAGAGGTCGGGAAACAACGTATCAGAGAGGTGCTCGAACGACACATTGATTTCGACGCGATCCCGGACCTCTGTGACAGACAGGTACCGGAATTCGTCGTCGGGACCGTAGATATCAACGCCGGCGTCTTCGAGACGTTCATTAACGAAGAAGTGACCGTCGACGCCGTACTCGCGTCGGCGGCCGTTCCAAACCTCTTCGAAGCTGTCGAAATCCACGGGCATCTCCACTGGGACGGACTATTTTCACAGAATCCACCAGTGAGAGAACTGATGTGGCTCCCGCCCGATCGGAAACCAGAGGAGCTGTGGATCATCCAGATCAATTCCCAGGAGTTCGAGGGTGAACCCGAGACACTGGACGTCATCGCCGACCGACGCAACGAACTGTCGGGAAATATCTCTCTCAACCAGGAGCTCGGATTCATCGAACGGATCAACGGCTGGGTCGAGGACGGAACGCTTCCTGCCGACAAATTTCAGCAGACGAGTATCCACCGCATCCAGATGGGCAAGCGGTTCCACTGCTCGACGAAGGTCGACCGCGATCCCGCATTCCTCGACGAACTTCGAACGCTGGGCAATCAGCGAGCCCGCGAATTCCTCGAATCACGAGCAGACTCATGAGGTTGCGGATGCGTCCCTGCTCTCGGTGACGGATGAAGACGTGTTGTGTACGGTTCATCAGTGGACGCTGAACGTACCGCGAGGAAGGGGCGCATTCCGGCATCCGTGGCAGGTGGAGTAACGAGATGCATCTGGTAGTTCGGTGGTGAGACCGAACCGGTAACCCGAGCCAAGGCGAGACGGATTTTCTGAACGGTCTGCACGCCTTATGCATGTCGAACGCCTCTAATTTTCGATGGCACAAGAAGTACAACAGGAAACGCAGGGATTCGAACGGACCGGAGCTGTACGAGACGGTCCGTCGTGGCAACACGGCGTAGAAGCGGGATTGATCGGCGGACTCGTGATGGGCGTGCTGTTTTCGCTGCTGATGCCGCCCGTTATCGAGAACGCGATCCCGGCGCTCGTCGGCCTGTCCGGTGGGATTGCTGGCTGGGTCGTCCACATGTCGATCAGCGCTGTGTTCGGCGTCGTCTTTGTCGCGCCGTTGACGCAACCCCGACTGGCAGCCGTCGCGGAGTCGCTGGGCGGCGTCGTCGGTCTCGGTCTCGCGTACGGTGTGATCCTCTGGGTCGTCGCCGCCGGCGTTGTCATGCCCCTTTGGCTGTCGGCCGTCGGCTTTCCCAGCCCGCCGCCGCTTCCGAATCTCGCATTGATGGGTCTGGTCACGCACCTCGTGTTCGGGCTGGTCCTCGGCGCGAGCTACCATTACCTGCGCTGAGCCCTCGTGGCCCGCCACCTCGAAGTGGGGGCGAGCACGTCGTAATTCAGGAAGAATTCGAATTCAAGGTTGCCGAGAGAGCTATGGCATCACTACAAATCGACTGTGACGACATCGTTACGACGCTTGCCTGGATTCGCCAGCGTGGCCTCAGTTCCCATACCGTGTTTCGAGATTGGGTCGACCTCATGCTGTACACGCTACAGCGACGCGAAGACCCGTGCCTGGATATCGTCGACGACTACCGAGAGCCAGCCGACATGGACCACCCCGAGGGACAGCGTTCGGTGGGTCTGTTTACGAGGGCCTTCGGCCAGCTTCAAGAGCAGATGGCCGCGACCGACGCCGGACGCCGTCCGCACGTCGGTCCACGCGGTCAACGCTCACGCCGAGGTCGAGCGGCTGCTTGACGCCCTCGAACCGGAGTGGACCTGACGCGAACACCGTTCTCTGCCGTACCACGCTACGATGTTTCTCGGACTGTATGTGTAGAAACCGGACGCCGCTGCTGGAGTGGCCGTCCGTGGGATACTGCGTATCGGAGAGAAATGACGGTCCGCTTCAGTCGACCTGTACGCGACCGCTGTCGTCGACGTCGTGACCACGATACGCGAACCGAATCTCGAGGTTAGAAGTTGCCGAATCCTCGATCAACGTTTCGAGCGCATCCGGGTCGACGACTTCGGCTAGCGGCGGGTCGAGTGTGACAGGTTCGACGCACTCTGCCTCTGCAACTGCGTCGACGATCTGAGGGATCGGGTCGTCGAGTTTATTCATCGAAGGTTAGACGAGGAGCTGGATGTCGGCGTCGGCCATGTCCTGGAGAGCGGTCGCCGCGCCGACGCCGGTAGTGACACCGTCGTAGAAGTCGTCCTCGTCAGTTGTCTCGGCGAGTGTGTCCTCCAGTTCGACGACCTTGGCCTCCCGTTCGTGATGTTCGGCGCCGCAATCGTCTCCGGGATTGCGTTCGCCCTGCTGCCACGGATTCGGGACGCTGCACCCCTCACGGGCGACCCCTACGAGCGCCGCCTGAAGCCGTTCGACCGGAACGTCCTCGTCGGCGGCGCCGTCTTCGGCGTCGGCTGGGGGCTGTCGGGCATCTGCCCGGGCGCGGCCTACGCCAGCCTCGGCGTCGGCAACGTCTCGGAAGCCGTCGGTACTGGCCTCGTCGGCGGCATCAGCCTGCCCGTCGCCGGGGTCATCCTCGTGCTCGTGTTGGGCGCGGGGCTGATGGCGGTCGGCATCACGACCGGCTATCCGATCGCGACTGCGTTCACCGTGACCGGCGCGGTCATCGGCGTCGGGGTCGCACTCGGTGGAACGCCGGTCTGGTCGAAGTACCAGCAGATCGCCGCCGTCTGGGTGTTGACGCCGTTCGTCGGCGGCGGCATCGCGTTCACCATTGCGAGTAGCCTCCCGCGTTCCGGCGTCCCCGAACGGTACAGTATTCCTGTCCTTGCCGGCCTCGTCGGGGCCGTCCTCGTGAACGTTCAGTTCAGCTTTCTCGGTGAAGGGGGCGCGGGGAGAACTGTCCGCGGGCTCGGACAGGGGGTGCTGGCAGTCGACGGGCTTGCGTCGGCGGTCGGGCGGCGGTGGATGGCAGAAAATCCTCCGGACGGTAGGGGCGTGGGCAGGGTCGTTCCTTCTCGCGTTCGCGCTTGCGTATGCCGCTGGCGCGCTGCTGCTGTAGTCTCTGCTGACAGCGTTAGTCGGCGGCCTGTTCGGTTCGTTGACCGTTCTCGACGCCCAGTGGGTCGGTCGTCGAGGTTGCGGTGACAAGCCGCAGGAACTGGCCCGCGTTCGTGAGCAGTTTGTTCTCTGCCTTCCGGAGGTGTTCTTCGTACGTCGAGCGAGCGACGGCAGTTTGTTCGGCGAGGTCACGGAGGGATGTCTTCCGGGGTTGTTCGTAGTAGCCGCTTTCGAGAGCGAGCTGGAGTGCGGCTAGCTGCCGGTCAGTGATGTCTTCGAACAGCTGATTTGCCGGCGCCAGCATACTGTGCGGAATCTGTGTCTCCGAGATCGACGTCTTCGAGAGGAGTTCGATCTCTCTGTCGGAACGAAGCGATTCGAGCAATTCGCGCACGTCTTCGCCGTCGAACGCGACGACCGTGTAGTGCTCCCAGCCCTGGCGGTAGATCGTCGGTGATTGATACAAGCAGTTGTGGTCCTCGAAGCGGTCGATGACGGAGTTTTCGAGCGAGCAGAGACAGGACTGGGTGACGACGTGGTATCCACTGTCGTCCGCCGATTCGTACAGTACAGTACCGATCTCGTTGATCTCGTCGAGTAGTTCGTCGGTCGGCGTCGTCTCCGTCGTGATTTCGAGCACTTGGCAGTCGCTCAACGGCCACTCGCGGATCGTCAGGTCCGGGTATCGCTCCGATATCTTTCGGTAGGGGCATTCGTGTTTGACCCGAATTGACGCCTCGTACAGTCCCATACGAGTGGTTTCGAACTCGACGTAATTAGCAGTGCCGGTCATGTCCGGCAGCACCCATATGCAAATATACCTGCTATTCCGGACTACCGATGCAGGAGATATCGCCTGAGGAACTCGGTGAACAGTTACAGAATGATAATGACGGGCCACTCGTCCTCGATATTCGCCATCAAACAGACTTCGAAGAGTGGCACATTCCGGGCAGCCGTAACGTCGATGTCTATGACGAATTGACTGACGACCCGGAACAGGCCATAGAGCCGCTCTCTGACCTTCCCAGTGACGAACAAATCGTTACTGTCTGTGCGGCAGGCGTCGTCTCTCAGACTGCGACAGCAGTCCTCCGGGAGCTGGGCTACGACGCGGTGACGCTGACGGACGGAATGAACGGCTGGAGCCGCGTCCACCGGCACGCGAACGTCCCCGTAGACATCGATGGCATCCTCGTGCAAGTCGCCCGTCCGGGGAAAGGCTGTCTCTCGCACGTCCTCGTCTCGGAGGGCGAGGCCGCCGTCTTCGACCCGTCACACTACCTCGACGAGTACGACACTGTCCTCGACGAGTACGACACTGTCCTCGACGAGTACGACGCCGAGCTCGTCGGCGTCTTCGACACGCACGCCCACGCGGACCACGTTTCAGGCGCGGCGGACCTCGCCGACCGCCACGACGTTCCGTACTATCTTCACCAGAGGGATGCGCTCTCACTCGACGCGACACCGCTCGAGGACGGGACACTCGTGTCTGTCGGGAGCCTCGATATCGAGGTCATCCACACGCCCGGTCACAGCGAGGGAAGCGTGTCGTTCGATGTCGACGGTACGGCGCTCCTCACCGGAGATACGCTGTTCCACGACAGCGTCGGCCGGGTCGAACTCGGCGTCGAGGCTGGCATCGAGGACGCCGATGTCGAGGGGAACGCCGCCACGCTGTACGAGAGCCTCCAGCGGCTACTGGACCGGCCGGACGACGCAGTCGTGTTACCTGCACACGATCCTGGCTCGCCAGAACCCCCGGTGACCGCCACGCTTGCGGAGGTCAAAGATCGAAACAACGACCTCAGTCGCGACCGGGAGGCGTTCGTCGAGGAACTCGCGTCGGACATCCCGGACCACCCGCCAAATTTCGAACGCGTGAAGCGGACGAACGTCGGGCAGGAATCGGTCCCAGCAAACGAACTGGCTGAGCTGGAACTGGGTCCGAACAACTGTGCGGCCGAGTGATCCATGAGTACGACAACTGAACTCAGACAGGGGATCCGCGAGCACCTCGGGCAGTTCTCGCTGCACGTCCTGCTCGTCTTCGCGACTGGACTGACCATCGGCTCCGAACGGACCGTCGTCCCCGTGCTGGGGGAGGACGTCCTCGGCGTCGAGTCGTTCCTCGTGATCGGCTCGTTCGTCGTGTCGTTCGGCGTCGTGAAGTCGATTCTCAACCTCTACGCCGGCAAGTGGGGCGAGGAATACGGCCGCAAGCCGGTCCTCGTCGCCGGGTGGGCGACGGCGCTCCCGCTGCCGGTCATCCTCATCTTCGCCCCGAGCTGGGGCTGGATCACCGTCGGGAACATCCTGCTGGGTGTCAACCAGGCGTTGACCTGGAGTATGGCGATCAACGCGAAGATCGACCTCGCGGGCCCGGACCAGCGTGGCCTCGCGGTCGGCATCGATGAGGCGTTCGGCTACACCGGCGTCGCCGTCGGGGCCTGGATCACGGGTATCATCGCCGGCCAGTGGAGTCTGCGGCCCGAGCCCTTCTACTTCCTGGCCGTCGTCGTCGTGCTGGCGTTTCTCATCTCGATCTTCCTGATCAAGGAAACCGTTCAGTATGCACAGGCCGAGGGGGACGACGACCACCACGACGCGAATCTACCGTTCGGCGAGGTGCTAAAGCGCGCGACGTACGGCGACCGGACGCTGTTCGCCGCTGCGCAGGCTGGCCACATCGAGAACTTCGTCGACACACTGTTCTGGATCGCCGTCCCGCTGTACCTGACGAGCCAGGGTCTCGGGATCGCAGCGGTCGGGGTCGTCGTCGGTGTCCACAGCGCGATGTACTTCCTCCAGATTGCGACCGGTGGGCTCGCGGACCGAATCGGTCGCCGCCCGCCCGTCATCGCCGGGATGTTCCTCGCCGGCGCGGGCGTCCTCGGGATGGTGCTCGTCGATAGCTACATCCCGTGGGCCGTGCTGGCTGGCGTCTCCGGTCTGGGGATGGCGCTGCTGTACCCGAACCTGATGACAGTCCCGAGCGATGCGGCCCACCCGACGTGGCGCTCGGCGGGCATGGGCGTCTACCGGATGTGGCGCGACTCCGGCTACGCTGTCGGCGCGGTCCTGATCGGACTCTCGATGGAGTTCGTGAATGTGGCAGCCGCGTTCTACGTGACTGCCGGCCTGATGTTCGCGTCAGGTGCAGTGGTGTACGTTTGGATGGAGGAGACCCATCCCGAATTCGGTACTCACGAGCCACCTGCACCTGCGACAGTCGGACTGGGGAAGGGCGTCACGGAAGACTGAAAACTCCGTGACGGCCCCGTCTCGTGGGCTCCACAAGCAATCTGAGAACTGGCTTGAGCTGCCGACGCTCAGCGATATCGCGGCCCTGGTGGTGTCTCTCTCAGACTGCCCGGGGCGGCGGAACGAGGAAGACGTTCCCCGTCGCCTGTGCGACGATCTCCTCTGAAACGCTGCCCAACAGGAGTCGCCGGATACGGCTTCGTCCCTTCGACCCGACGAGGATCGTCGACGGCGTTACCTCTGCTTCGACGGCGAGGATTTCGTCGGCAGGATCGCCGTGCCGGACCTCGATCCGTGTTTCGATGCCCCAGTTTTCCAGCGTGTTCGCGTACTCGGCCAGTTGCTCCCGTGGGCTGGCATCGGCGTCGACGCCCTCGTCTTTCGGCGACCAGACGTGAACGAGCGTGGCTTCCTCGGTCGCGTGACGGAGGTACGAGAAGGCGTCGAACAGCTTCGGAGACATCTGCCGACACTGATACCATTACCGCTGACTGACGAGCTCTCCTGCTGTGTCCGTCGTAGCACACAAGTCTTTGTCCGGCCGAGATTTTTGCTTCCACCCGTTTTGACTACGGGCTCGTACAGAAATGTGGTTTCTATACACAAGCATTTTGACAGCCCAGCACGGACAGTTATGCGATAACAATGCCAGATTCGATGTCTGAACAACTCCGTCGAGACATGGCGTGCGAGGGACTACTCGAGTGCTTCCACGGTCTCAAAGAACTCGACAAGGAGTGCTTCCGGGCGCTCGTCGACGCCGAGGAGCCGTTGACTGTCGACGAAATCGCAGGCTGTCGATCGTGAGCGGTCGACTGCGTATCGGGCCGTCCGGCGGCTTCTCCAGACAGGCTTCATCGAGAAAGAGCAGGTCAACTACGATCAGGGCGGCTACTACCACGTCTACTCGCCAACCGACCCGTCGCAGATTGCCGACGACATGCAGCGGATGCTCAACGATTGGTACGCGAAGATGGGCCAACTCATTCAGGAGTTCGAAAACAAGTACGAGCAGTCCGAGATCTCAGCTCCCGCTGCTGAAAGCTGACTCTCCTCTTTCTTTTGTATCAGATCTCACCCGTTTCGACGGTGAGCCGACATTCCTGTAGCACAGAGGTACCTGCGGAGCCGCGTGCAAATTCTATTGGGTAGTATTGTACATATTACCCAAAATTCTTAATTGCCGCCGGTGCGTACGTACTCGTGATGGCAACCGATACTGCATCCGACGCTGCTACCGCGACCACGAACGAACCGCTCCACGTCGACGGCCAGTCCCAACTTGATGAGGTCGTCGCAGAACACGACGTCGTCCTCACGGACTTCTACGCCGACTGGTGTGGGCCCTGCCAGATGCTCGAACCCGTCGTCGAGCGCCTAGCTGCAGAGACTGATGCGACGGTCGCCAAAGTCGATGTCGACGCTAACCAGCAACTCGCCGGCGCATACGGCGTTCGGGGCGTCCCAACCCTGATTCTGTTTGCCGACGGCGAGCAGGTCGAAGAGATCGTCGGGGTGCAGGGTGAAGAGCAACTGCGCTCCCTGATCGGGAGGTACACCGAGTAGATGACTGAGGACATACAGGATCTCGTCATCGCCGGATCCGGAGTCGCCGGTCTCTCGGCGGCCGTGTACGCTGCCCGGGCCGATCTTGACCCCCTCGTTCTCGAGGGCGACCAACCGGGCGGGCAGCTCACACTGACGACCGACGTCGAGAATTACCTCGGGTTCCCCGACGGCGTCGGCGGCATGGAACTGATCCAACGCGGGAAGGAGCAGGCCAAGCAGTTCGGCGCGGAGTTCCGACACGGCCGTATCGAGGACGCAGCTGTGGACGACCACCCCCTCGAGCTGTCGCTGTCGACCGGGGACACGATCTACACACGGTCGCTGATCGTCGCGACCGGCGCGAGCGCCCGCTGGGTCGGCGCCGAGAACGAGGACGAATTGATGGGTCACGGGCTGTCGACGTGTGCGACCTGTGACGGCGCGTTCCACCGCGGTGACGACGTTCTCGTCGTTGGTGGCGGCGACAGCGCGATGGAGGAAGCGTTGTTCCTCGCGAAATTCGCCGACTCCGTGACGGTCGTTCACCGCCGCGAGGAGCTGCGTGCGTCCGAGATCATGGCCGACCGTGCTCGCGAAAACGACGACATCCAGTTCCGCTGGAACACGGAACTCGAAGCCATCCACGGCTCCAAAGAGGAGGGTGTTACCGGTGCCACGCTCGTCTCACATCCCGAAGGATATCCCAGAGAGAAGGCCGAGTCCGGGATCGACGTCGAACGGGAGACCGTCGAGATCGGCGGCGTGTTCTACGCCGTCGGCCACACGCCGAACACGCAGTTCCTCGACGGCACCGGTGTCGAACGAGACGAGAGTGGCTACATCTTCACGCAAACCGACGACGCTGGTCGGTCCACAGCCCAGACGGCAGTTGATGGGTTGTTCGCTGCTGGCGACGTCGCTGACCCCCGCTACCGACAGGCGATCACGTCCGCCGGCACCGGGAGTATGGCGGCACTCGATGCCGAGGAGTTCCTTGAGACGCTTCAGGACACAAGCGAATCGGCCGCTTCAGCGACAGCCACACAGGAACAACCTGCCCCATGACCTCCAAGTTCACTACCACCATCGTTCGTAGTACTGTTGGCTCCGTCCTATTGATCGCATTTACCGGGATTGCCACCGCACAGCACGGCGGTGGTCACTCCGGTGGAATGGGCGGGATGGGTGGCTTCGGCTGGTGGCCCCTCATCTGGTCGCTAATCTTACTGAGTGTGGTGCTCATCGTCGGCTATGCAGTCTACGCACACGGACGTACACCGGCTACTGGGCGATCTGGCACGGACACTGCACTGTCGACGCTACGCTCCCGGTACGCTCGTGGAGAGATCTCCGAGGAGGAGTTCGAAGAGCGTCGTCGCCGACTTGAGGAGTAACTGGTGGGCAGCTACCCGACCTGATCCGCTTCTCGTTTTGACTACTGTCCCTGATTCGAATGACGCGATGAGAGATTTCGAGGATGTCGATGAGTTCTTCTGGCGTTCGACGAATGCATCTTAAACGGTCACGAACGACCTCGAGATCGTCCGACCCCCACGCGGCGAGATAGAACGCTGACCCACTGGTGTCGAGCCCGCAGTACCGACCGACAACGTTGCAAGACCGCCTCTGCCTCGACTTCGCGGTCGACCGCTCAGTGTCATCGTCGACGTCGAAATGAAGCACGGCGTGCACGTACTCGTGGATCCGCGTCCATGCTAGGTCGGCACCGTTCTCACGATCACGAACTTCGACGAGCGGTTGGACGCCGAGTCAGTGGCTCGATGCCGAGAGCACAGTTCCAGGGTACTACTGGTAGTGCTGTTCGAGGTGGTTGACGATGTCGTCGCTACCGTACACCGTAGCAGCGTGGTCGATGTCTACGAGGTACGGGATTTGGTCGTTTCCGCCGGCCACCAGCTCGTCGTATGTGAGTTCGTTGGTCACGTCGCCACCTTGGTCTCCGGGGAGCCGCGGGTTGTGGATGACGTACGAGACGCCGAGCTCGGAGAGCTTCTCGCGGACCTTGCCGGAGTGCGGACAGCCTTCGGACTGATAGAGTTCGAGCATGGATTAGAGTTATGGATGCGAGCGCGCTAAAATTTGGCTCTCGACGTGGCTACTGCAGAGCGTAGCGATGCAAGAACGTCGACTTGCCTTTGCAGGCGGAATCGGGATGCCTCCGTGGGTATCGGAGTAAATGGGCGGGTCCAGTCTCTTTGATATTGACAGTAGTTGTGATCGCTGGACTCGCGCTCTTCGATATTCGAGTACCGTCTAACTAATTATAATCGGCGATTCCGAACATTCGCTGTCTGTAACGACAGTCCAATCACGATGAACGAACACGAAACGGATATCGGCGAGTGGCGGTCCTTCGGCGGCGCCCCTGTCAGAGACGGCAACGTAGACGCCGACGTGGTCTTCGCCCACGTCAGCGACCTCCACGGGCAGCTGACGCCGCGCTACCAGGTCTACTACGACAACCCAACGTCGAAGCCGAACCTCGACTTCGGAGACGACGACCACGTCGTCGAACGCGGTGGTGGGATTCCCCTGCTCGCGGCCAAACTCGACGAACTCCGCGAGCACCACGACGTCTGTACGCTCATGAGCGGCGACACGTTCCACGGCTCCGCTGTAACCACCTACACCCGTGGGCGAGCGATGCTCGACCCCATCAACGATCACCTCGCGCCCGATATCTACGTCCCCGGCAACTGGGATTACTCAAACGAGGCCGACGAGGATGGCAACTTTCTGGAACTGATGGACGCACTCGATGCACCCGTCCTCGCGAACAACCTCTACGACTGGGAGACCGAGGAGCGATTGTACGACCCCTACCGACTCATCGACGTAGGTGGGCTCTCCGTGGGCGTCGTCGGGATGACGAACATCTACGTCGATCGAATGGCGTCCGCGTTCTCCGAGGGGAAGTACCGCTTCGGCAAGCACCCGTCCCTCCTCGAGGAGTCCGCACAGGCCGTTCGCGAGGACGGCGCGGACGTCGTGGTTGCGGTCACCGAGATCGGTCTGCCGTGGATGGTCCAGGCCGCCAAGGACTGTCCGAGCGTGGACGTGATGTTCAGCGCACACACCCACGAGTACACCTACGACCCGATCGTCGTCGAGGAGACCGAGACGATCGTCGTTGAGTCCGGCATGGGCGAGGCGCTCGGCCGCGTGGACCTCCGCGTCCATGACGAGGAACTACAGTTCCGCCACCACCTCTACTGTCTGACCGAGGACGGCGAGCACACGCCAGCGCCGGACACCGACGCGGCGGAGACAGTCGAAGCCGAACGTGCGCCCTTCCTCAAGGACGACCCGGGATTCGAGCGAGGCGCGGGCACGCTCGACCGGCCGCTGGATACGGTCGTCGGCCGGACAGAGAACCCACTATACCGACAGTCCTTCCTCGAGAGCGCGTGGAACACGTTGTTTAACGACGCACTCCGGGCGCATTTCAACACCGACCTCGCCGTCTCGCACGGGTTTCGCTACGGGACTGCCATTCCCCCCGGCGACATCACGCTCGGAGCGCTCTACAAGTTCTTCCCGATGACGGCACCCATCGCCCGCGGTGTCGCCTACGGCCAGCAACTCACGACCCACATGGAGGCGTTCCTCCAGGACAACTTCACGCCGTACCCCTACGATCAGGAGGATGGCCGCGTCCGCAGCTACTCCTCCAACGTTGAGGTGACCGTCGACCCGACAGCCCAGCGCGGCCGTCGCCTCGTCGCGCTGCAGATCGACGGCGAGCCAGTCGACCCGGAGGAGACCTACTCGGTGGCATCATTCCGCCGGCCTGGTGACCCCGAGCGCGACCTCGGCAACTGTGGCTTCCCGTTTCAGGACGTCGAGGTCGAGGACGCGACGATACCAGTCGACGTCATCGTCGAATATCTTGAGGAACACTCGCCCGTCGACTACGAGGTGATGGGACTGGTCGAGACCGCGGACGACGGTGGTCGGGTCCAGAACACGCCCGCAGACGGGCCGTATCCGTTCATCCAGCCCGGTGTCGACTACACGGCCGGCGAGGCGTACTGCGAGACGGCCATGATTCCGCGCAGGAACACTTTCCCCGAAGAAGGGCGTAATCGAACGCGCTAGGCAGTGACGGCGTACACGAGAGAGGTGACGAGCGGATACCCAGACACGACACAGGTCAGAAATAATGGTCAAAACTATCACTGCGGAACAACTCGCGGAGAAGACCGACGCGAACGAACGATTCACACTCATCGACACACGCCCCGAAGACAGCTACGAAGCCTGGCACGTGCGCGACGCAGAGAATGTCCCCTACGACCCAGACGAAGGACTGAGTGAAGATAAACTAAACGGGGTGAACGCATTGGACGCCGGCCAGCCGGTTGTCGCCATCTGTGGCAAGGGCCTGACGTCGACGGCGTTCGCATTCGAACTCGAAGAGTACGGCTACGACGATGTCTCCGCCGTCATTGGCGGCATGGAGGAGTGGAGCAAACTCTACGAGACCGTTCCTATCGAGACAACCAGTGACGATCTCGTCCTTCGACAGATCCAGCGACGAGCGAAGGGCTGTCTCGGCTACGTCGTCGGCTCGAAGGAGGCGGAGGAGGCTGTCGTGGTCGATGCGACCCGTCAGACCGACCAGTTCAAAGTCGCCGCTCAAGACGCCGGGCTCTCCATAACTCGTGTACTCGATACGCACGTCCACGCCGACCACATTTCAGGCAGCCCAGCACTCGCCGACAAGATCGGCGTGCCCTACCACCTCGGCGACACAGCCAGCGAGCGTGGCGTCCAGTACGAATACAAACCACTATCGGATAGAGAGGTCATTGAGGTCGGCGATATCGAAATCGAGGCATTACACACGCCCGGGCACACCTCGGAGATGCTGAACTACCTTGTCGACGGCGAACTCCTGTTGACGGGCGATACGCTGTTCGTCGACTCTGTCGGACGGACCGAACTCCAGTTCGGCGAGGACGACGCCTCGCGTGGAGCGGAACTGCTGTACGACTCGCTCCACGAGACGATCCTCGAACTTCCAGACGACACGACGATCCTGCCGGGCCACCTCACCGTCACGAGCGACGGGCGCTACGAGAACGGCTCACCAGGCGAACCCCTCGAGGCTCGACTCGGGGACCTCCGTAACGAACTCGACTTCCTCGGGCTGGACCGCGAAGCGTTCGTCGAGCGCCTGATTGAGGACGTCCCGGAGAAACCCCCGAACTACGAGGCAGTCATCGCCATCAACACGGGCAAAGACACTGTCGACGACGAGAACGAGGCGACTGAACTCGAACTGGGACCGAATAACTGTGCCGCGTAACAGCACTCGCTCTCCCGTCGCAGTCTCCTCCAGCTGACGGGAGTGACCACCATCGGCGCACTCGCGGCCTGTGGCGGTCAGCTACCGGATTCCGGCGACGGTGAGGATCGTGAGGTGACGCCGCCTCGACAGTTACGGCCGAGCCAGGTACTTCTCTCGACCTCACTGCGGCGTCCGGGACCATTCGGTCAGCCCCCAAAATGTCGACGACCAACTGATAACCATAGGCGAGCACTGATAGACTTAACCAACGAATAGGTGGAATAGCGACCATTTGTTGTTAACAAACTTGGCGTGAGGGTTAGTCTTCGAGGCTCTGTTGAAACCCTCTGCGGTTGATAGGAACGCGTTGCTGAATACAGAGGACGGAGGATGAGTTTCCCAGAGGAGTCCGTTCGGTTCGGCATGGACGAGCGAAACAGGCGAAAGGTACGTTGCATGCCTATTTGGTTGTGTCCGCTTTCCGATCGCCACGAGCTCCGAGCCAGAGTGTCACCGTCCCAGTTATCACGACCATGCCTGCATTGAGGACGAGTAAGAGGAGGCCGCCACTGGCCTTAACAGGCGCTCGTGACAGCAATGTTATTCCCCCGGCAGCTGCGGCCGGGACGAGTGCGAGGGCAGCGACGACGCCGACGAGCGTGTCTTGCCGTTCTTTGTCGGTCGTTACCCCCGCCGCGATACCCGCCGCGGCAGCAGCAACGACGCTGTACCAGCCGGCCGTAATGCGCTCCTCAAGTAGTGGTTTCTCGATGAGGTTCTCCGCAGGTGGGAGAACTCCTGTCATGTTCAGTGTCACCGTCGTCACGATAGCCCCAGCAGTCGCAGCCAACAGACCGACGAACGCGACAAAAGTCCCAAATCCGGCTCGATTCAACCGGTTGGCAGCAATGCCAGCAGAAACGAGTTCCAACGGCGTCAATGCCGGGGCAATGACCATCGCGCCGATGAGGATCGGAATCGAGTTGGTTAGCAGAGCAACGCCAGCAAGCACACCGGACATCGACATCAAAACAAGATACGACGTATCAAGGGCGACCTGTTCGTACTTGTTCTCGCACTTTTCGGTAAGTGAGACTCTAGGAGACATCTCAAAGAAATACGGGCGTGCCGGGTGAAACAATTGCGACGATGCGAGAGTGTCTACTAATGGAACTCCGTCCGTAATATTCCACTCTTAGGCGCCCCATCTACCCTCTGTACCGGTCACGCTGCTTTTGACAGAGAAACGGTAGTCGAGAGCGCTTGTGCAAGATGGAGGGCGCGAATCTTGTAATCCAGATCGTGCTGAAATCATCAGTAACGATACCCGCTTCGGTTTCAGTCTCCCTTCAGTTCAGCCATACACTCGGCGCAAACTTTCATACCACCCTCCCCGGCAAAGTCTTCTTCGCCGTGATCGATTGAGTCGATTAGTTCTTTCGAGATAACATCTGGCGAGATGCTTTGGAGATCGTCCACATCACGGCCGCATCGAGCACATTTGGCCATGTAATGGAGTAACAGGGCCACGGGTTATTATTATTAGCTACGAATCATACCGTCAACGCTGTAGCCTATCGTTACTGATCTGTTGAAATCATCCTCTAAGTCGGCTACGCCTGTTCTGACAATAGCCTGAGACTTCGTTCAGCGTCTGCTACAGAGAAAGCGCGAATCTTGCATGGGAGTCCGTTGGCAAGCTAGGCAAGTCACCTTGACTGTTCGTCCCGGGACTGGGAGCGGTGCTCGGGAGGGTGTGTCCGCAGAGCGTGTCGGGGAGCGACCTGTCGATTACCACTTCACCCGGATTCTCTTCTCGTGGAATCGCTACGGGCCTTTATTGTCGTGCCCGCTCTACTATCGGTATGACACTCGACGTATCCATCCCGGAGCCACCCGATCTCTCGAACCGGGGGCGACCGAGCGGTTTCGACTGGGAAGAATCGGAAACCCTCGGATCCGAGGACTTCTACCGCGAGGATCTCGAGAACCTCCTCCAGGAAGGCGCGTGGCGTGAGGGGTTCGAGGAGTGGGCGGAGTACACGGATCTCGACGAGGAGGAGGTCCGAGTCGTCGACGACCTCGATCTGTTCCAGGCCTTCGACTTCTACCGTGATCCAACGGACGACCACCTCCGCTTCGACGCCCCGACGGTGCCTGAGGACTGGCGCGAGCGCGACGTGACCGAATCGCTCGATTCGAGTTCGGTCTCGGCCATCAACGGCGAATTACATGACCTCGGCCGGGCCGTCCACGAGACACTCCAGAACTACCTCCAGCGGACCCGCGACGCCTCCGACCGGAACGAGGAACCCTTTGGCGAGCGCGAGGAGTAGAGCGAGGTAACGGAGGAACGCGGGCGGTAGTAGGGTGGGCGTTGGTGAGGCGGAGGGTGGAGTGGCGGACGGTGGTGAGCCGAGCGGTGGATTGGCGGGCGTTGGTGGGGTCAAGAAGCTCCAGAAGGTGGTCCGGGATGAAACCCTAACCGTAGCTAAATCCACCGAATACCGCGCGCGAACTACATGGGTCGTGCTCCCGAGCCATTGGCGACTCAGGAGCCCTCTCGATCCAAGCGGTCTACACCCAGCAGTGGGAACCGAAGACCAGCAACAGCGCCAGGGCCGCCGGGATCGCGTCCGTCGGCGGCTGAATCGTTTTCCTGGTCATGGGGAGTGGCTTCGAGATCTGGGTCAGTCGGGAGGGGAAGTTCGACCCACATCTCCGATAGGCAGCCCTACTGTTCCGCCTGAATCCCCTACCATGATATATGGCAGATGATAAACAGGGCCGAGATGAGCAAGCGGATGCAAGAGGAGGCACGTACCCGCGCCGATGAAGAAGAGCCGATGCGCGTCGACTCTGGTGAGGGGCTTGGTGATCTTGATGAAGCGCTCAAATCGCACGACTATCCAGCCACGACAAATGAGTTGGTTGAGGCCTATGGCGATTATGAACTTGAAACTCAGGGCGGCAAGAAATCCCTGGAGGACGTGCTCGCTTCAACTGATGACGAAATATATGACTCAGCCGAGGACGTTCACAGACGGCTACTGGGACTCATAGGGCGATAGCACAACAGCCCAACACACTCATCTCACAAATTGGACCGCCCGTGCTGAGATAAACTCCGTCTGTGGTTACCTCTCTGCTGAATCCACTCTCTGTATCCCGCACGCTGTTGCTACCAGAACCCGAGTAGGTTCGGCGACCATGCTGCATACAGGGCGCGAATCGGTCGCTAGCCAGTTGTCATCTAACGAGGTGAATGAATAATAGAGACCGGAATTGAACATGCAAGCAAGTACGTACTTCCAACTATTCCTTGCCTCAATAGGGTGAATCTCCGCTATGGCTCAGTCCTCGCTGTTGCTGTCTGCGTCCCACTCCAACCGGACCTCATGAGTCATTCCCTCCTCGGTTTCTCGGGCCCATTCAGTGATGGAGATGGCGCCCCTCGGAAGGTTGCGTTCGACGACGGTTCCCTTGCTCGTTGGCCGCGTTCCCTCGAATCGGTCGGTGAGGTCCTCACGAAGGCGCCAGAGATACGTCGCTGCCTCGTCGCGGGTCATCTCGGTATCCATTACTGAAGACTCCTCCCGCTCGTCGACGGTTGCGTCGGCATGGGCATGGCCGACTGCGTTGACCGCAGCACCGAGCAACAATATGACCGCGCTGAAGTACAGCCAGGTGACCAACAGGAGGATGCTTGCGATGAGAGTCCCGCCGCCGCTGCCGCTCAGGGAGACGTACACCTGGAACAGCACTTGCAAGATCGTCCAACCGACGGCCCCGACGATCGTCCCTGAAAGCACTTCCCGTGGCGACACGTCGATGTTTGGAAACAGGTAGTACATCGGGAAAAACACGCCACAGAGACCGACGATCAGTAGCAGAGGGACCACGAGCCCAATGAAGGGGACTGACGAGAAGAATGCGACGACGGTAGTCGTGCCGACCATCGCGATGACGCCCAGCGTGAGGGTGAAAAGTACCACAAGGCTCTTCTTGATCTGGCCGAGGAACGATCCCCGGGCGGTTGTCTCATAGATCTCCGAGAACGCCGTATCGAGCCCACGGAATACCTTTATCGCCCCCCAGACAAGGGTGAGCACCCCGATGAGAGAGGCACTGATCGTCGAGTTGGGGCCGGCGTCGCGTTGCTCTTCGATCATCACCTCGAGCACGCCACCGACCGATGGAGAGACGCTTTCGGTCGCCACCTCGATTATCTGCTGCTGTAGTTCGGGCGCGCCCAACACGGAAACCCCGAGGAGGAAGAACATGACCAGTGGAACGAGTGAGACGAACGCGCTGTAGGCGATACTTCCGGCGAGAAACGTCACGTTCTCTTCACTGAAGACGCGCATAACGGGTTTCGCTCGCGAGACAGCAGACTGGATATCCATGGTTCACACATCGCATGTGAGCATTGTAACGACGGGGGTCATACAACTTGGCCAGCGCAATTTAAACATCCAAAAAGTGAAACGTCCCCGTTTCCCTGCTAAGTATAGCCTCTATATTCAGCAGTCCGTTCATCTCGGAATCACGGACATTTGCCCCTCTCGTGTGAAATGGCGAGGCTTCGCTCCAGATTGTGAACGATGCACTTGATGACGAGTTCGCGGAACTGCTTCCACCAGAGGCGTGACCGAACGAATGCACCGAATTTCTGTTTGATCGCTGCATTGACTGTCTCGTTCATATTCCGTCTATGATAAATATCGTTGTCCAGTCGTGCATTCCACGCCGTGTGGAGTGGGGTAAACTCCCGGTGCTTTATGAGCGGCCGAATATCGTGATTTCGGGCGAGCTGCCGGATCTTCTGGTCGTCGTATCCCTTGTCACCGGTCAACACCTCGATGGACGCTGCGTTCCGTTTCACCACCTGTGGTGCAATCTGCGTATCGTATTTTCGTGTCGTCGTCACGTGAACATCGAACACGGCGTTGGTTGCTGTATCGACTAATAGCGTTGTCTTCAACTGCTGGATGGAGCGATTCGTTCGCTTCGTGTAGTGAGTTGATGCATGCGCCCGATCAAACCCGGATGCATCGATACCGGTGACACCGTTTAGCGGCAAGTCCGCAAGTGAAACGTTCAGCAGAACCCGCCAGACGGCCATCTCCAAGCGGGCGAACGCCTTACAGAGTGTCGAGGGTGCGGGGATCGAATCGAGATTGAGGGCGTCTCGAATCCGAGGCATCTCGATGAGTTCGTCAACGGGGTCGCGGTACGTGGTCGTTTTCTTTACTTTCAGACAAAGCAAGACGACGTGTTGGCGAAGCGTGAACCGCTTCCGGGAATAGCGGGTTGAAAACCGTTCCACAGTACGGCGAGCCAACACCATAGCGCGTTCAACGAATCGAAGGAGTCGTGACTTCGGGAGAGCATCTATCTTCCCCCAACTACTTACCCGTCGTGTTTGTCAGCAAGGGTTTCAACAGGGCCGTTTGCCACTGTTCTCGGCCAGTTCCTGCTGCCTCTAGATTAGCACCAACCAGTAATCCCATGATCTGAAACTCTGTGAGCGGTAGCTATTTTCCAATTTTTCGTTCATATACTACATGTCATTCAAATTTATTCAGGAGCCCCCTTCCTAATACAGAGTGGATCTTCGGTTTTATTCTATTATAAATATGGTTTAGATTAAGTTTAGTATCCAGATAGTGGTTTATAGAAGCACCATATTCGGAAAGTGTATTCTTCCAGACACAAGCAGGCTCTAAACAGCGTCAGACGCGAGAGAATCAACGGTTCGCTATCGGAGATGCTCGTAGCCCCACTCGTCCAGCACCGCAGCCATATCCTCCGGATTGCGTCGTGCGACCTCGATGTACGCCTCGCGGATGTCTGTCACCGGGACGTTCCCCGGACTCATGCCGAGTTCGTCGGCGACGGCACGGCGAACCTCGTCTTCGAGCTCTTGAAACTCGTCGCGAGCGAAGATGGCGAGTTCGTGCGTACGGTCCTCTTTGACGGTCTGGCGGCGGACGGTGTAGGGAATCCCCGTGGTCGTACTCGACGTGCTGGTGTCGCTGTCCGTCGTCGCTGAGGCCCTGGTGTCGGCGTCCTCCGAGTCGCTATCAGCGTCGTCGGGGTCGCTGTCGGGTTCGTCATCGACGAACAGATCACTTCCCGGTCCTTCTTTCATCCCCGCGATCAGGTGGTCACCTCCTCGATGGCGCCGGGTTCCGGCGGATTCGGTGCCTCGATACCAGTCTGCTCTTCAAATACGCCCGTTCGGTCAAATATACAACCAATTATCCTCACTCTGGTTCCGTATCAAGTTTTTATATCGTCATATTTGCGAATTATATATCTATATATTCCACATTATGTAGATAATTATATGTTCTGTTCATAATTGAGGTGAATTAAATCTGTCAGACAGTTTCACTTGGCTCGACAGCGTCGATTCAGTTCCACATCGCCGAGAATCGCTGGTTTTTGGGCCGTGATTCATTGCCGCAGGTGTGGTCAGCAATGGTTTTATTATATCATCACACACAGCTCTATCCGTCATGCAAGTAGGCGTATTAACCGTCCCGTTAGCCAGTGAACCACTTACAGATTCCCTGTCCTATCTCGACGGCATCGGTGTCGACGCCGTGGAGTTGGGCTGTGGTGGCTATCCGGGCGACGACCATCTCTCGCGCGAGGCGTACCTCGGCGACGAGGACGCACAGGCCGACCTGCACCACCTGTTGGACGAGTACGGGATGGACGTGAGCGCGCTGGCGACGCACAACAACCCGCTCCACCCCGACGAGGAGCGGGCGGCCGAAGCGGACACGGAACTGCGGGAGGCCATCGAACTGGCCGACCAACTCGGCGTCGACACGGTCACCTGCTTCTCCGGACTCCCCGCTGGCGGACCAAACGACGAAGTGCCCAACTGGGTGACCGCGCCGTGGCCCAGCGAACACGCCGACGCCCACGAGTACCAGTGGGAGGTCGCCGTCGAGTACTGGTCTGACCTCGCCGAACACGCCGCCGCCCACGACGTCGACGTCGCCATCGAGATGCACCCCAACATGCTCGTCTACGAGCCACACGGAATGCTCGAACTCAGGGAGGCGACGAACGAGCACATCGGCGCGAACTTCGACCCCTCGCACCTCTACTGGCAGGGCATCGACGTCACCGCCGCCATCCGACTGCTCGGCGACCACGACGCCATCCATCACTTCCACGCCAAAGACACCAAAGTCTACGAGGACAAGGCCCGCGAGAAGGGCGTCCTCGATACGACCGGCTACACCGAAGAAGCGGACCGCTCGTGGCTGTTCCGCTCCATCGGCTACGGCCACGGCGAACAACACTGGAAAGACGTCGTCTCGACCCTGCGGATGGTCGGCTACGATGGCGCGCTCTCCATCGAACACGAGGACTCGCTCACCAGCGCCCGCGAAGGGCTAGAGAAAGCCGTCGACGTACTCGACCGTGCGGTCTTCGAAACGCAACCCGGCGACGCCTACTGGGCCGAATAACTACGACCAATGACAACTGAACCACTCGACATCGGCGTACTGGGGTATCGCTTCATGGGCAAGGCGCACGCGAACGCGTTCGCGCGCTTACCCATGTTCTTCGAGGACGCGCCCGAACTCAACCGCGACGTACTGGTCGGGCGCGACGAGGAAGCGCTCGAAGACGCCGCAGACAGCCTCGGGTTCGCGCGGACGGCGACCGATTGGCGCGAGGTGATAGACGACGTGGACGTGTTCTACAACCTCGGGCCGAATCACGTCCACGCCGAGCCGTCTATCGCGGCGTTGGAAGCCGGCACGCCGGTCTTCTGCGAGAAGCCGCTCGCGCCGACGCTCGACGGTGCGGAGTCGATGGCAGCGGCCGCCGCGGGCGCGGACGTACCGGCGGGTGTCGCGTTCAACTACCGGTTCATCCCGGCCATCCAGTACGCGAAGAACCTCATCGACGCAGGGGAGTTAGGCGAGATTCGGCACTTCCGCGGGCGGTACCTACAGGACTGGCTGACCGACCCGGAAGCGCCGTGGTCGTGGCGCAACGACGAAGAGATGGCCGGCAGCGGTGCGCTCGGTGATTTGGGCGCGCACACGGTGGACTTAGCGCGGTTCCTCGTCGGCGACATCGCCGAACTAAGTGGGCACCTCCGGACGTTCGTCGAGGAGCGACCGATGGTCGAGAGCGACGAGACGCGGCCGGTCACAGTCGACGACGCGTACTCGGCACAGGTGGCCTTCGAGAACGGCGTGATGGGGACGCTGGAAGCCTCGCGGTTCGCCAACGGCCACAAGAACGACCACACCATAGAGATTGAGGGGACGAAGGGAAGCCTCCGGTTCTCGCTCGAACGGCTGAACGAACTGGAACTGTTGCGCGAGGACGGGCGCGGCTTCGAGACCATCCTGATGACCGACGCGGAGGACCCATACGTCGAACACTGGTGGCCGCCGGGCCACGTCATCGGGTGGGAGCACACGTTCGTCCACGAGAACTACGAGTTCCTCTCGGCGGTCGCCGAAGACGTCGCCTACGAGCCCAGCTTCGCCGACGGACTGGCCGTCCAGCGAGTACTCGACGCCGTCGAGCGAAGCGACAGCGATGGCGAGTGGGTCGACGTGCCGTAGGCGAGAAAGGAACTGTTGGAAACGTTTTAATAGTTGGAGGGACGAAGAAAAAGTGGATACTCAGAACGAGTGTCCACGGTGACGATACCCCCGACTCGTCAGTCATGGGTTCGGTGCTGTCAGTCCACCGTCCGTCACCCCCCACCACTTCACCACCGTTTTCATCGAGTTACGGCACGAGCGACCGCTAGTTTCGAAGCCGACCACGGGGTGATATCGTATCGGCGGATCATAACGACGAACGCGTCGGAGAAGTGGTGATACGGTGCGGGTCAGCGGACAGATCTATCGAATCGACCGTCGTAGGCAGTCACTCCTTGACTGCTCCTTTGGTCAATCCGGAGATGATGTACCGCTGAGTCACCAGCAGGAACACCGCGACAGGTGCGATAGTAATGACGATACCGGCCGAAAGTTCGTTCCACGCGATGTTGTACTGGCCGACGAACTCGGTAGTGGCGACGGGCAGTGTCTTCGCCTCTGTCCGGGTCAGGACGAGTGCAAAAAAGTACTCGTTCCACGTCAGGATGAAGCTGATGATGGCGGCGGCGCCGATACCCGGTTTGATGAGCGGGAGGTAGATGTGATAGAACGTCTGGAGGTGGGTCGCGCCGTCGACCTCCGCGGCTTCACCGAGGCTGTCGGGGATGTCGTCGATGAACCCACGGGTGAACCAGACGATGAGCGGAAGCGTGAACACGGCGTACACCAGACCGAGCCAGAGACTGCTGTCCAGCGACCCGAGTGCGCGGAAGATGTTGAAGTACGGGATGGTCGCGACGATGGGCGGGAGCATAAAGATAGAGAGGAAGAAAAATCCCAGATGGTGGTCGAGGTTCAGTCCGAAATCATACCGAACGATGACGTACGTCGCGGGGATTCCCAGTAGCAAACCGACGACGACGGCGATGAGCGTCGCGACGAGACTGTTGACGACGTAGTCGAAGTACGCGCCCTGAATCAGGATGGACTCGTACGCGTCAAGCGTGACTGTCTCTGGAATCCATATCGGTGGGAGTCGGAACGAGGCGCGTGTCGTCATAACCGACCGGGTGAGTATCCAGTAGATGGGGAACACCGCCACGAACGTCGCGAGTGCGACGAATAGCGTTCCGATTCTATCGAGCAATGCGTCCGTATCGATTGGGGATGTCGTACTCATAGTTATCTCGCCTCGTTGACTCGTGAGAGTGCGGCGATGAACACGTTGCCCACGAGGATAATGAACACCAGGAACAGGAACGACATCGCGGCCGCGTTTGCGGTGTTGAGGAACGAGAATGCGTTCTCGTAGATGAGCATCGTGAGCGTCTTCGTCGACCCGCCGGGGCCACCGCCGGTCATCGCAAATATCTTGTCACCGCCCTTGAATGCCATGATGAGGCGGATGAGCGCTGTCACGAGCAACACGGGGTACAACTGCGGAAGGATGATGTATCGGAATCGCTGGAGGCGGGTCGCACCGTCTATCTTGGCCGCCTCAATGAGGCTCACCGGAATCGTCTGGAGGCCAGCGTACACCAGCACGAACACGAACGGTGTCCACTGCCAGATATCGGCGACGACGACGGTCACCATCGCCAGTTGCGGGTCACTGAGCCACACCTGTTCCGGTAGACCGATAGTGCCGAACAGATAGTTGACGATACCGAGGTTCGAACTGAAGAACCACCGGAACATCAGCCCGACGGCGAACGTACTCAGCACCATCGGCAACAGAAGAACGGTCTGGACCGACCGCTCGAACCGGTCGACGGAGTTGTAGGCCATCGCGAGCGCCGTCCCGAAGAGGAGTTCGAGGCCGACCGACGGCACCGCGAACAACAGCGTCGCGACGACGGCGTCGTGGAACGAGGGGCTGAGAATCACGTCGACGTAGTTCTCTAGCCCGACGAACGCGCCGCCGACGCCCTCCGAGAGACTCAATCTGAGGAGGAACACCATCGGGTAGACGATCCACGCGACGGCGTAGAGGAACGCCGGCAGGACCATCCCGTACTTGAATACGGTCCGACGGTCGACAGACTGCCACGTGACCCCGGTGAGCGACGGGAGTGTGCGTGTCGACATCGGCCTCAGTAGCCCTGTTCGTCCAGGAGTTGGCGGGTGTCGTCGGCGGCGTTCGACAGGGCTTTCTGTGGCTCCATACCCTGGGTAATCGACCGTGTCAGCCACTTCTGCATCGTGCTGGACCACTCGAAGTAGCCCTTGATTTTCGGTCGGCCGATGCCGTACTCCGTAAGGCCCTCGTACAGTGCTTGGAAGAACGCGGGCGAGGTCTGGAACACCTCGTTGCCCGACTGAGTGAGGTGGTCGTACGCGGACTGACGACTCGGCTGAGCCCCGTAGCGAGCGCGCTCTATCTGGACCTCCGTGCTGGAGAGCCACTCGATGAACCGCCACGCGGCGCGTTTCTTCTGTGAGTTCTTCGGGATGGCGAGCGACCACGTCCCGTAGTGTGGGCGTCGGAGCATGGTTCCGGAGACGTCGGACCCTGGGTACGGGGCGTACCCCACCTTACCCGCGACTTCTGACTGTTCGGGGTCGTTCGCGACGCGGGCGGTACTGGAGAACGCCTGTCCGGTGGCAAGACGTCCCTGAATGAAGTTCTGCGTGACGTCCGTCCAGTCCCAACTCGTGACGCCGTCGGGCGTGTAGTCCGCTTCGACGAGTTCCTTGTAGTACTTCAGCGTATCTACGGCGGTCTGGTTGTCGAAGACGGGGTTCCACGATTCGCTGATACCGAAGGGTGCCTCCTCAATGGTCTCACCCTCGAAGAAGCGACCGCCGCGGGCGTACAGCATGCTCTTCCACTCGACGAGGAGCGATTCGTGCTCTTTGGCCATCATCGCCATGCCGTAGAGGTTCTGGTCGGGGTCAGTCAGTTCTCGTGCGACCCGCTGGTAGTCTGCGAGGGTCTGTGGCGGCGAGAGTCCGGCCTCGTCGTACAGATCTTTCCGGTAGTACAGTGTGAGGACGTTGGGCTGATACGGGATGCCCATTATATTGCCCGCGTCGAGATTCAGGTAGTCGTCCGGGGTTCCCCAGACGACGGTGTCGTCCCAGACGCGCTGGAGGAAGTCAGACTGGGGCAAGTCACTCTGGGCGAGGCGGTCGTTCAGCGGCTGGATCCAGTCGTTACTGACGAACGCGGGCCAGTACGGGACGTCTACGTCGATGACGTCGTAGCTCCCGGAGGAGCCTTCGAGTGAGGTGAACTGTTTGGAGATGAGGTCACCGTAGGGCGCCGTCTCTAAGTTGACGGTTATGCCCGTCTCCTCCTCGAACTGCGGGAGTACTTGCCGGGTCGCCTCCGCCTGCGCGGCGGCGTACTCCAGCATGTTGATAGTCGTCCCCGCGAGGTCGTCGTCGCCGCCGTCGGTCACGGTTCCGCCCGTCTCCGTCCCTCCACCGTCGCCACCGCCGCCACCGTCCCCACCGTCTCCCCAACCGATACACCCCGAAAGGAGTGCGGCCGCGCCGACGGCGCCGCCTTTCAGGAACGTCCGGCGGTGGCTGACGGTAGTCCTCGTCGTACTCTCTACTGTGTGCTGGCTGTCACTGCGACGCATACCTAAATGGTATTAATAATAGTATATAATATTTTGGGTGGTGTTCGAGACCCCTTGGTAAATATTTAAATACTGTGAGTGGACATCTCATACGTGCGATGGTTCGACTAGGCATCAACACTTGGCTGTACGCTAGTTTCCCAGTGTGGACACCGAGTTACACGCTGGAAGACGCGATCAACCACGTCGACGACGCAGGGTTCGACTCAATCGAGTTCGGCGCCGCGTCGCCACACGCGTGGCCGCAGTACATGAACGACGAACGACAGGCATCGATTCAGGAACGACTGGACGCGAGCGACCTGACGGTGTCGAGCATCTGCCCGGCACTGGGCGGTGGGCCCGGCCCCAACCCAGCTAGCCCGCTCGAAGCAGAACGTGAAGCGGCCCGCGAGCACTACATGGGCTGTCTCGACGTCGCCGAGGCCTTCGATAGCGACACCGTCATCTGGGTCGGTGGGTGGCGGTTGCAGGGGCAACGCTTCGAAGACGCGTGGGCCAACCAGCGTGGCATCCTCGAGGACGTTCTCGACGCTGCCGAGAAAAGCGGCAAGACGATAGCTATCGAGGCCAACGCTGCCGACGTCAACCTCATCGAGACGACCCAACAGCAGTTGCGGCTGCTGGAGGAGATCGACTCCCCAAGCGCGGCGGCGATGATGGACACCGCACACGCCGCCCACCGCGGAGAGTCCCCGGCCGCATACGTCGAGGAACTGGGCGATGACCTCGCCCACCTGCACCTGGCCGACACCGACAGGCTCCCGCCGGGTGAAGGTGACCTCTCTTTCCGCGCGATGTTCGACAAGTTGGACGACATCGGCTACGACGGTCACTACACGGCAGAGATATTCGGCGGCCATCTCGACCCCGACGAGGCGGCACTGACCACTCGCCAGAACCTCTCCGCGATGCTGGAGTGACCCATGGCGTCTGTCACTGTCGACCGGATGACGAAGGTGTACGACGACGACGGTGCAGACATCGTCGCCGTCTCTGACCTCGACATCGAGATACGTGACGGCGAGTTCCTCGTCCTCGTCGGCCCGTCGGGCTGTGGGAAGTCGACGACCCTGCGGTGTATCGCTGGCCTCGAATCGGTGAGTGAGGGAACCATCGCTATCGGCGACAACGTGGTCACGGGCAAGAGTCCCCGTGAGCGTAACATCGCGATGGTGTTCCAGAACTACGCGCTGTACCCCCACATGACCGCTCGGGAAAACATGTCGTTCGGATTGAGGATGTCCGGCGAGTACACCGACCGCGAAATCGCGGACCGCGTCGAGTCCGCAGCCGAGGTGATGGGTATCGAACCGTTACTGGAGAAGCGGCCGGGGGAACTCTCCGGTGGCCAGCAACAACGGGTCGCGCTCGGACGGGCTATCGTCCGCGACCCGGCGGTGTTCCTGATGGACGAGCCGTTGTCGAATCTGGACGCGAAGCTCCGGACGCAGATGCGGACCGAACTCCAGAGCCTCCAGTCAGAACTGGGGACGACGACAATCTACGTGACCCACGACCAGACAGAGGCGATGACGATGGCGGACCGAATAGCCATCCTCAACGACGGCGAGCTGCAGCAGATAGGGTCGCCGCTGGAGTGTTACTATGCGCCGGCAAACCGATTCGTCGCGGGCTTCATCGGGTCGCCATCGATGAACTTCCTCGACGTGACCGTCGACGGCGAGACGCTCAGGCACGATTCCTTCACCCTCCCGGTCACGCCGTCGCTTACCGACACGGTCAGTGGGATGCAGTCAGTCACGCTCGGTATCAGGCCCGAAGACGTCACGCTGGAGAGAGGTCCGACCGAAGACGCCGACGCGATCGAGGCGACAGTCGACGTCGTGGAACCGATGGGTGACCTCTCGTACGTCTATCTGACCGTCGGCGGGACGGATATTACCGCGACAGTCGAGGGCGAGCGGGTGTTCACCGCCGGCGAGACTGTCACGATGCGGTTCCCGGACGACCGACTCCACCTCTTCGAGACGGAGACGGGCGAAGCGATGCGGACGCGGACCGTCCCCGAAGACAGGTCGGTTCAGGGCGACGGAATCGCAGGCTGACCCACGTCAGTTTTTGAGATGGTCCCGTAATCTGAAGCGATACAGATTCCCGACGCAGGCGCAGTTCGTCCTAACGGACCGCATGAGGAACGCGCATCGTAGCTACCTCTGAGACGGAATAGTCGGACTGTAGAATCTGATAGAGCAGGGGTTCGCGAGCAGCGAATGGCTGTCAAGGGACCACACAGGCACAGGAATGCGTGACATGACCGGACGCCTCCGTGATAGTACATCAGTCCAGTGAAACTATGCCCCGACAAACCATGCTAGTCGTTTCCTCGCTGAGAACACTGTCGTGTAGTTCGCTTCGAGCGGAAGGTAGTGTGTCGTGGGAGGGGCGAGTGTCGCTGCCATCTCAGAGGTGATGAATAACGTAAGTACATGTGTTAGTATGACTGTCGGACCCCACTCGAAGCCGGATAACGAACGTACCAATGTTACGGGGGAGAGGAGAGGTTGGTAAGTGGCGTTCGCTGGGTGTAAAAACGGTGGCAGAAGGTCCCGGAGAGGCGTTACTGGTCGAAGTAGACCGTAATCTCTTCTGGGGGGCCGGTCTGGAAGTACGTCGGATACAGGTCGAGGAGGTTCTCGCGGTGGATCGGGAGGACGCCCGAGGCGATGAATGGAGGGGTACTGTTCGCCAGCAGCGAATTGGCTATCATGTCCGCCTCGATTCGGCCCTGCTGATAGGGGAACTGGGCACCAGTCGCTTTGATCGGACCGTCCTTGGCGATGTTGGTCGCCGTGTCGGTACTGAGCCCCGTCGTGGTAATGGCGAGGTCGTCCATGCCGCTATCGAGTGCCGCGTCGGCTGCCTGGGTGCCGGGCGGGTCGCCCCAGCTGACGAAAAGGCCGTCGAGGTCCGGGTTCGTCGCGAGGAGGTCGCTCGCGATGTCGTAGACCTCGTCCGGGTCGGTGAACCCTTCCTCGGCGACGATGGTCACGTCTTCGGCCGGTTCGAGGATGTCACGGACGCCCTGTTCGCGGGCAGAAGTGACGTAGAAGGGGGCGTCGAAGGTGATGAGTCCGACGGTCCCCGATCCGACTCTGTCGCGGAGGAACCGGCCAGCGAAGATGCCAAGTCCCTGATTGTCCGAGGAGACGGTGCCCGCGTAGTCGTCGGGGTGTTTGAACCCCTGCGGGACGTTGTCGATGAAGACGATTTTCGTTCCGGCGGCGGCGACGTTGCGGTACGCCTTTGCGGTGGCGATCTGGTCGATGGGGATGGAGACGAGGGCGTCGACATCTTTCGCCGCGATCCGGTTGAGAATGTCGACCTGCTTTCTCGCGTCGAACTCCGACCCGTAGATGCCCTCAACGCTGATTCCGAGGTCCTCGAAGCGCGTGGTCAGGCCGTCCAGCTGGAGTCGAACGTAGTCTGTCTTGAGATAGTGGAACACGATGGCGACGGTGTAGTCCGACGCCCGAAGGCGCTCGATGTCCTGTTGGGAGAGGACCACGTCCTCTGCCGGTGACGGTTCGGCCCCCTTCGGACCTTTGCCGACTGGGTTACCGGACAGAATCGTTCTCATTGTCAACAACCAGTTCGCGGTCGGTAATAGTATTTGTGGACACCACGGAATCTGCGTGCCAGTCGTCAAAACTTCGCGGCGCGCACCGCCACATCGTGTGGAACGACCAGTACCAACTACGTGGCGGAACAATAATTATATATAGGTGGGCCAGAAAGAGGCTCGTGCAGAGTAAACATGACAAGCCAGCAGAATCGCCGAGCGTTTCTGAGAGGAATTGGTGCGGCCAGCCTCGGAATCGGACTTGCAGGGTGCAGTGGTGACGGTGGTAGTGAAGACGGTAGTGGCGGTGATACTCCATCTGGAGACGGGAGCACGGGAACTGGTTCCAGCGGTGACGGTAGTTCAGGTGACGTCCAGTTCGACCTCGACGCCATCGACCCACAAGGACTTGTTGGAAAGGGCCCCTATGGGGAAGAGCCGAACGCGCCGGAGTCTGTTGCACTCTCGGACTCCGAAGTATCGGAGGTACAAAGCAAGGAGTTCAACGTCGAGATCGTCTTCCACTTCAAAGGCGACACCTGGGTTCGTCTCCAGCGTGAAGCCATCAAGAAGCGTACGAGTGACTTAGGGATGAACATCACGGGCATCCACTACCCCGACTTCTCTGCCGAGAAGCAGAGCAACATCCTGGAGACGGTGGCCCAGAAAGACAATGTCGACGGCGTGTTTTCGATTCCGGTCGACACGGCGGCGACGACGGACGCCTATCAGGCGGTCCTCGACGCCGGCAAGGAAATCGTTTTCATGGACAACGTCGCCGAGGGATTCCAGCACCCGTCCGATTACGCGGGGCTCGTCGCGGCCGACAACCGCGGCATGGGAACCATCGGCGGGCGAATGATGACGGAACTCGTGGACTCGGGGAAGATTATCTTCCTCGAATTCGACGTGCCGTTCTACGTCGTCGACGAACGGGAGACGGGTGCCAAACAAGTTCTCCAGGAGAGCGGCGATTATGAGGTGAAGACATATGGATTCACCGACCCGGGGAAGGTGCTTCAGGTTGCACAGGACGCACTCACCTCGAACCCGGACGCTGCGGGGCTCGGGGCGCCGTGGGTGGACGCGCCGGGTGCACAGGCTATCCAGGCAATCCGCCAGCAGGGCACCGAAATTCCGGTCACGTCCTGTGACCTCGGGGAGAGGAGTGCCGTGTTGATGGCCGAGCAGTCCCCGCTCAAGGGCGTTGGGTCCCAACAACCGTATGCGCAGGGGCTTACCGAGGTCGATGTGATGGCCAAAGCTCTGCTTGGGAAGGAGACGCCGCCGTACATCGGCCTGCCCTCGCCACCGGTGGCCCGACAGAACCTCCTAGAGATGTACTCGGAGATACTGAAAGAGGAACCGCCGGAGACGGTCACGAAACACTTCCAATGAGAGGGTACTGATGGCGACGACATCTACCTCCGACATCGGGCAACTGGTCACAGAGAGACTCGGGCGATTGGGAGAAATCGCACTTCTAGTCGGTGCGATCGTACTTCTCGGTGGCATCTTCACGGCGACGAGCCCCGTGTTCTTTTCCATCGGGAACTTCGTGAACATCATCAGACAGACGGCTATCGTCATCGTTTTAGGGCTGGGAATGACCTACGTCATTATCAGCGCAGAGATAGACGTCTCCATCGGTGGCGTGATGGCGCTGAGTGCCGTCTCGGCAGGGTTAGTCATCAACGCTGTCGGTCCGTTCGCTGGCGCGGTCGTTGGTCTGTTGGTCGGCTTGGGCTTCGGACTGGCCAACGGCCTCGTGACGATTCGATTCGGTATCCCGTCGTTCATCGTGACTATCGGTACGCTGGGTATCGCCCGAGGGGCCGCGTTCATCGTCTCTCAACAACGGCCCATCATCGTGAGGAACGCCGCTTTCGAATCAGTGTTCGGCGGGACAGTCGGGCCAGTTCCGGTACTCATCCTGTGGGCGCTCGGACTGGCAATCGTCGCAGGTATCGCGCTCTGGCGAACCCGGTTCGGTCGACACGTCTACGCCACCGGTGACTCAGAGCAAGCGGCCCGGTATTCGGGTATCAACACGGACCGCGTGAAGATTATGACGCTCGCGCTAGCCGGGTTGGCCGCCGGCATCGCCGGATTGCTGTTCATCGGGCGACTCGGTGCGGCCCGCGCCGACATGGCCTCGGGCATCGAACTCGCGGTCATCGCGGCCGTCATCATCGGTGGCACCTCACTGTTCGGTGGCCGCGGGAGTGTCATCGGGACGATACTCGGTGCATTGCTCATCAGTGTCATCGATAACGGACTCACGTTGCTGGGCTTCGGTTCAAGTTGGCAACAGCTCATCCGTGGCGTCGTCATCATCGCCGCCGTCGCGCTCCGCGACAGGGACGAGGAGGGGAGCTTCCTATGAGCGCAGTCATCGAACTGGAACACATCTCGAAGCAGTTCGGGCAGGTACAGGCCCTCGAAGATGTCTCGTTCGGTATCGAAGAGAACGAGGTGCTGGCGCTGGTCGGTGACAACGGCGCTGGGAAGTCCACCCTCATCAAGATAATCAGCGGCGTCCTCCAGCAGACGAGCGGGAGTATATACATCCGCGGCGAGGAAGCAGAAATCGGCGACTACAACGACGCGGAGGCGCGGGGTATCGAGACGGTCTACCAAGACCTCGCTATCGCACCCAACCGGACAGTCGCACAGAACATCTTCCTTGGCAACGAGATACTGGAGAGTGGCCCGTTGGGAAAGCTACTCCGGTTCGTCGACGACGATCAGATGGAGCGAGAAGCCTCGGAGCTGCTCTCGCGGCTGGAACTGAACCTTGACCCGGGGAGTCCGGTCAAGAACTTCTCTGGTGGGGAACAACAGAGCGTCGCCATCGCGCGGGCGCTCCAGTCGGACCCGGACATCGTCATCCTCGACGAGCCGACCAGCGCGCTCTCGTTGGACGCAACCCAACGGGTGTTAGACCTCATCAAACGGCTCAACGAGCAGGACGTGACGATAATCTTCATCAGCCACAATCTAGAGGCGGTGTTCGACGTGGCCGACCGGGCCGCAATTCTCGCATCCGGCCGACTCGTCGGCGTTGAGGACCTGACCGACGTGACCGAGAACGAACTCGTCGGGATGATGATGGGCCGCGCCCGTCAGTCGGCCGACTAACAACGAATCGATACGTAACCAAACTATCAAAAAAGTAATAAGTATGTACACGAAATACGAAGGTGACTACCTATGAAAGGAGTCGTACTACCAGGCGATAAGGAAGCACACGTACAGGACTGGGACGACCAATCGCTCGGCCCGGACGAGGTCCGAGTCGATATCGGTGCGGCGGCGCTCTGTCGGAGCGACATGAGCCTCTACAACGGCGACCCGCTCGTCGGGAGTAAGCCCGCGGGTGCGGTCGTTCCTGGCCACGAACCTGCCGGTACAATATCGGAAGTGGGCGATAATGTCGACCACCTCTCCGAGGGCGACCGCGTCGCCATCAACTGCTTCGCGGGGTGTGAACACTGCGAATATTGCCTGCGAGGCGAACCGAACCTCTGTCCTGACGTCGAGATTTTGGGGTTCGACCGCCACGGCGGTGACGCCGAGGAACTCGTCACGCCGGCCTCGACCTGTCACCCGATGCCCGACGAGATGAGCATGGGTGTCGGCGCCATCGCGACGGACGCCCTCGGCAACCTCTGGAGCACGCTCAACGAGTGTAACGTCAACGGCACCGACACCGTGGGCATCATCGGCCTCGGGCCGATGGGCCTCGCTGGCGTCCTCAACGCGGACGCGATGGGGGCTGACGTCGTCGCATACGAACTCGTCGATCACCGTCGCGAAAAGGGTCTGGACCTCGGTGCCGAATACGCCGTCGACCCCGGCGAAGAAGACGCGCAAGAACGAACCGACGAAATTACGAACGGACGCGGACTCGACGTCGTCGTCGACTGTTCCGGCGCCCAACCGGGTATCGAGATGGGCTTCGGGCTGGTGAAGAAACACGGCACGTTCGCACAGATCGGCGAGACTGACGAAGTGACGCTCAATCCCAGCGACGACCTCATCCACAAGAAGGTCAACTACACGGGGTCGTGGTACTTCCGGAGCTACGAGTGGCCCGAAATTGCGGAGTTCATCGTCGAGAAAATCGGTAACGACCGCGCTGAGGAGATCATCTCCCACGAGTACGAACTCACGGAGGAGAACGTCCAGGAGGCGTTCAGGAAGTTCGATAACCACGAGACCCAGAAGGTCATCTTCACGCCGTAATCGACGCCACGTCGAACTAGTCGTCGGTATCGTGTCGCCGCGGACGTCTGTAGTGTGACGACCCGGTTTCGAATGCCCGACCCGCCACAGACCAAACATTTTTCATGTGTTGACATCCTGCATAACACTATGTCATATAGTGCCAACAGTGACCCAGATATGGTCCCAGACGACGTAGTGACGCTCGAACGCCACGGCGAGGACTTCACCACGATGTACGACACGTTCAACCCGTACGGCGACGCCGCCGAAGACTGGATCGAGACCATCGTCGACGACGTCTCCGAACTCGGCTTCAACTCGTTCGGACGGCACGTTCAGCGTGGTCAGGGACGAACAGTCCGAGGCCGGGTCGAAGGGGTACCACTTCGACACCGAAGAGGAAGTCGGCGAGGCGTATCGTCGGTACGTCCGGAAGAGCCTCGAACAGCCCTACATGCTTGGATGGCACCACTGTGGCGTCCTCGGACAATGGAACGACTCAGAGCGGGGGGACATCGAGACGAGCGAGACCGGATTCCTTGACCCCTATGAGAACGACTACACGGCCATCACGGACCGCATCAAGGAGGCAAACCAGATGGCCGATCGGTGGCACGCCGACGCGACCGACGGGGGTGCCTTGGATGACTGACGAGGCCACCGAGTCTGGTGTCGAGAGCAGTACCGCGCTCTCCAGTCTGCTCGCAGAACCGGTCGAACGGGAGATACTGACGGCACTGGTCGAGATGGCTGGGTCCGAACGCAATCCGTCGCAGATCTGCCAGCAGGCCGATATCGCCCTCGAAACCTTCTACGAACACGTCGACACACTGGAGGACACCGGTCTGGTGCGCTATACGTACGTCGTCGGTAACGGTCCAGTATACGAGGTTGAACGAACTGCCCTCGCCGATGGACTGCGTACGCTCGTGACGGACAACTCCTGACGGATACGGTCACGTCTCTCGTCCACCGATATCGTCCGAGTATGGACGAGCGACGGCGACCACAACGGACCCATCAGTAGAGGTCTTCGGGGATGTGCGACCCTTCTTCGAGTGGGTCGCGTGATTCGAGCGAGAACTTGACTTCGACGAAGTTCTTCGTCTGCCTGACCAGCGCCGGAACCTCTTCGGTGAAGTGGTCTTCTGTCAACAAAGAAAGGGGTCCGGAGACGGCGACAGCGCCGACGACGCTACCTTCCTCCGAGAGGATGGGAGCACCGACGCCGCGCATCCCCGGAACGTTCTCCTCGTCCTCGAACGCGATACCTTCCTTCCGAATGGTCTGGAGTTCGTCCTCCAACGTTGCTCGATCCGTAATCGTATTCTCGGTTTTGCCAGTGAGCGTGCCATCTAACAACCAGTCACGCTTCGCGTCGGACAGCTGGGAAAGGATGGCTTTCCCAGCGGCAGAGCTATGCAGCGTAATTTGCTTCCCGACGCTGAGGTTCGGCACCACGGAGTCTTCGCCGTCGGCAGTGTGGATACAGTACGCATACTCCGAGTCCATCGCGGTGAGGTAGGCGAAGTAGTTGCTCTTCTCGGCCAGTTTGTCTACTTCGTCGGCCCCGATAGCGTACAACTGGCTGTTCGTCTTGACGTACTCACCTAGCAGGAGGAATCGGAAACTCAACCGGTATTCTGTCTGCTGTTTCGTCACCATCCCCGTTTTGACCAGCGTCGAAAGCTGTTTGTAAACGCCGCTCTTGGACATCCCCAAATACTCGGATAGTTCTGTGACGCCGGCTCCGTCGAGATCTTTGAGTGCGTTGAGGACACCGACCGCCCGCTCAACAGCTTCGACCGTTTCAGCGGGCCGTGTGTCGTTGTCCATGATGTGTCGAAATTTGACTACCGGACTACTTAGACGTTCGGGACTCAGTGGTATATAATACTGCGTCACTGGCTACCTGCACACTGTTTCTGAGGCACCGAATATCGTGAGAGTTATTTTTTAGAGGGTTCTTGACGGGATACGATGCTAACCTACTCTCCCTCCGGATAATACAAAATTTCTCTCTATCTGTACAGACCTTATCAGATACTATATATCATATATCTGGAATATTAGCATTATAGTAGAATATTCGAATGTTTCAGCCCATATCTATCAATTATGATATCATATTTGCAGATCTGTATACTAAAGTAGCATAGATGACTTCAGAAGTTCGGCTTTCACTACGAATATATGAAGAATCTCACCCGATTCGACACGGGTATCGGCAAGTTAGAGACACGTCCACGCTACCTACCCGGTAGCATCTTGTAAAGCCGGGTCCTCGGTTTCGGGTAGTGAATCGATGTCTCCTCTCGGTCGTTCTTTTTATCTGTCGGTATCTTGTAACTGTGATCCCTCGAAGCGGCCCAGATCCGACTCAGTGGTCAGATGTCTGATCACCATCCCACGATTTACGCATCGTTGCAGGTAATCGATTGACTGGGTTGGGCCAGCACCGCCGGGAGCCGAGGGGAGGTGGCAGTTTGACTCCGAAGCAGACCGTATCACGCGTCGGTTGGAGAATACCTGCGTTCCCGGGCGACGTCGACAGCGAGGACTGTCTCCTCGTCTCGTCGAAAGCCCGGCCGTCGCGCAACCATCTCGGTCGCGACGACGTCCGGGTGCTGGTGTACACGGACTGGAGCGTCGTGAGGTCGAGGTCGGACGCTGGGTCGCGAGCGGCGACGTAGAAGCGTGGAGTGTAGTCATCGCGCTCGGTCGCAACGGCGCCGTCGGCGGTTGCCTCCCACTCCAGGATGCGGCCGTCGTCCAGGAAGTCGATAGTGTACGGCATCGTCAGGGGTTCGAGTCCGGTGGGGCGGCCTCCTGGTCATCGCTTGCTGCGACCGCGGCTTCGAGCTCCTCGAGGCGTTCTTCGTGGTCGTCGAGGCGGGCCTCCTGTTCGAGATCGATGCTGAGCAACGCCGGCAGCAGCGGATTCTGGTGGTTCAACAGCCCGCTCGCGTCAGCGTGTTCGCGGGCGTACTCGAACAGCCGGTCGAATCGCGACTGGTCGCGACGACGGAGTGCCCGGCGGAACTCCGCCCAGCGCTCTTCGATGGCTCGCAGCGCATCTCGGTACGTCGGGTTCGTGCGCCCCATCGCTATCGGCCTCCTGTCCCGGTTGCGGTCCACGCATCGAGCAGGGGGTCCGCAGTGGCCGACACCGTCTTACCGTCACCTGTGACGCCCGTCCCGACATCCTCCGGAGTCGGCGTCGACGGCGCCGGCGTCGTCGGTTCAAAACAGATCCTCGAACAACGAGAAACGGTCGTCGATCAAGGTGTCATCTCGATGTGTGCTGCCTACGGTGCGAAGGACTCCGGTGACGCTCGACAGGCGCTGGACTTGCTCCTCGAGGCGGGCGACCTCGCTCGTGAGCGGGACGACGCTGGTACCGATATGTGTACGGTTCTTCGGCGTAAGTGCTCGTCAACGCGTTCATACCTCCCTCCACTCTATACGACAGTATGCGTGAACTCGTCTTCGCCCTCAAATATGCTCCAGGCAACAACGCTATTGCCGACATCCTCGCAGACAACCCGGAGACAAAGATTCGCTCTCTCTCCTGCCACGTCAGTGCGAATAACCTCTGGCGCGTCGATCACGTAACGGGTGGTGAGCGAGCACTCGACGAACTCACCGAAACCGTTGCCAACGCCGAGTACTACACTGACTGTCTCGCTCGCCGCGACTGCGAGGCTGATTGGGAAACCCAAGTCCTCGACCGCACTGACGACGCGCTCGTCCTCTACTCGTACTGGTCACGAACGCCCTCTTGCACCTCCATCCCGCATCTCGCCCTCGAACACTTCGGTGAGGGCCTCATTTTCCAGACGACATGGGTCGGCCATCGCTACGAGTGGCGCATCATCGCCCCAGACGACACCTCCTATCACTCCTTCCGCAATGCTATCGAGGACGAGATCGGCGACACCACGGGCGTCACATTCGTTCGAGTCGGCGACACAGACGACGCCACCCCAGACGACGGCAGTCCCTCGCTAACGCCGGAGCAGGATGCTGCCATGCGGGCCGCCGTCCAGCACGGATACTACAAAACCCCCCGTGAGATCGAAACCTACGAACTCGCCGAGAAACTCGACATCCCCGGGTCGACGCTCTCCTACCGGCTCCGCCGTGCCGAAGCACAACTGGCCGACGCCTACGTAACTGACCACGCCCACTCTCCTCATCTCTCCTCTCCTGACACCTAACTGAGTTTGGTACACACCAACCGAAGGGGCTTGTCTTCTGGGCGCGTCCAGACATACAATGAGTACGAACGCTCCCGGTTCGGATGATGTCCAATCCCGAACCGTGAACCTCGATGTGCCGGGAATGGATTGTCCCTCCTGCGCTGAAAAGATCGTCAACAGCGTCTCGAAACTCGACGGTGTCGTCGCCGTCGAGCCGCAGGTGATGACCGGCATCGTCCACGTCAAGTTCCTTCCCGAGAAAGTCGAAGTGGATGCCGTCGTCGAACGAGTGCAGGCCGCCGGCTACGACGTTGAGTCGCGCGACGACTTCCAGACCGAACGATTCGACGTTCCCACGATGGACTGTGCGTCCTGTGCCGGCAAGATCGAGAACGCTCTCGACGGCGTCAAGGGAATTATCGAACGGGAAACTCTCCCGACGACCGGCACCGTTATCGTCACCTACGATCCGGCGCATACTTCTCGTGGCGACCTTGTCGCCGCTATCGAGAGTGCAGGCTATGAGGTCGACGAGACCGGGCCGGATCTAGCGGAGGGCGATCTTGTCGAGGAGAGCCGAGCGCGAGACGTGTGGCTGAGCCCCCGCGCACTCAAGACGTGGATCGGGGGCGGACTGTTGCTCGCTGGCCTCGTGCTGGAGTTTCTTCTGTCGGGACTCGACGTGACGCTGCTCGCACTCCTTGGACGGGAGTTCGGCACCGCTGAACTGCTCTACTTCGCCGGCGCGGTGATAAGCGGTGAGGAAATCCTCCGGAACGGCTACTACTCCGCCCGGACGCGTTCGCTGGACATCGACCTCCTGATGAGTCTCGGTATCCTGGGTGCAATCACCGCAAGCGTCGTGTTCGGTGAGGCGCTCTACCTGGAAGCCGGGATGCTCGCCGTCCTGTTCAGCGTCGCCGAGTTGATGGAGGAGTATGCGATGGATCGCGCCCGTTCCTCGCTCCGCGAGCTGGTGGATCTCTCGCCGACGACCGCGACGGTCCGCCGTGACGGCGAGGAGACGACCGTCCCTGTGGAGGAACTGCGCGTCGGTGACCACGTCATCGTGCGTCCCGGCGACCGGATTCCCGCCGACGGCACGGTCGTGGAAGGTGAGAGTGCTGTCAATCAAGCACCGATCACTGGTGAGAGCGTTCCCGTAGACAAGACGGACGGCGACGAGGTGTATGCCGGGACGATTAACGAGGAAGGCTATCTTGAAGTCGAGGTGACGGCTGAGGCAGAGGATAGCACGCTCGCCCGCATCATCGAACTCGTCGAGGACGCACAGCGGGACAAGACCGAACACGAACAATTCGTTGACCGCTTCGCCGGCCAGTACACCCCAGTGGTCGTCACGCTAGCGGTACTCACCGCCGCCGTGCCGCCACTCCTCATCGACGGAAACGTCTCGCTCGGCATCGCTGGACAATCACTCGTGTTTGTCGGCGACTGGGCGACGTGGTTCAAGCGCGGGCTGGCACTCCTTGTCCTCTCGTGCCCGTGTGCGCTGGTCATCAGCACGCCTGTCAGCGTCGTCTCCGGCATCACCAGCGCCGCGAAGAACGGCGTTCTCATCAAAGGCGGGACGCATCTCGAATCTGTCGGGACGGTGAAGGCCGTCGCATTCGACAAGACGGGAACGCTCACGTACGGCGAACTCACCGTCACTGACGTCGTGCCCACCGGTGGCGAGTCCCGGGAATCAGTGCTGTCTGTGGCGGCGAGTCTGGAGGCCCGCAGCGAACATCCAATCGCAGAAGCAATCGTAGAAGCTGCTGACAAGGAGGGGGCGGAAACCAGCGATGTCTCCACGTTCGAGAGCCTGACCGGGAAAGGTGTCCGGGCTGACCTCGACGGCGAGACGTACTTCGCCGGGAAGCCCGCTCTGTTTGAGGAGCTGGGTCTTTCCCTCGACACCGTGCGCGTCGCGTCCGATGGCGGCATCGCTGTCGAGGACGACAGCAGTAACGAGACCGCCGCCGCTGGCGGCGAAACCATCGAAGAGTTGCAGGCCGACGGGAAGACCGTCATCCTTGTCGGAACCGAGAAACAGATCGTGGGCATCGTCGCGGTGGCCGACGAAGTACGTCCGGAGGCAAAGCGGACGGTCGGCCGACTCCACGACCTCGGTGTCGAACGCGTCGTGATGCTGACCGGCGACAACGAGGTAACTGCGCGAGCAGTCGGTGAGGCAGCGGGCGTCGACGACGTGCGGGCCGAATTACTGCCCGAGGAGAAGGCCGAGACAGTGGCCGCACTTGACGAAGAGTTCGGCGGGGTAATGATGATCGGTGACGGGGTCAACGACGCCCCGGCACTTGTGGCGGCGACGGTCGGAGTAGCGATGGGCGCGGCAGGGACGGACACGGCAGTCGAGTCGGCAGATATCGCGCTGATGGGTGACGAACTGTCAAAGCTCCCGTACCTCTACGCGTTGTCCGGAAAGGCGAACGGCGTCATTCGGGAGAACATCTGGGCGAGCATCGGCGTAAAGGCGTTGTTGGCGGTCGGTGTTCCGTTCGGACTGGTGAACGTCGCAGTCGCCGTCGTCATTGGTGACATGGGGATGAGCCTCGGCGTGACGACGAACGCGCTCCGACTAGCGAGAATCAAACCTGACCGTTTCGAATAACGGTCTCGGTCGGAATCCGTCTCACCCTTGTGACCGATCTCGACGTGTTTTCAAATGGGGAGAAATCTTTCCTGAATACACCCCTGTATCTTGCATACCGATTCTGACAGATGCTATAGAGTTTGAGCCAAGCGTGCAAGATACAGGGAATTGATTAAGCAATTTGTCAGAGCAATAATCTGGGCTCAAAGCCATGTGTTCAGACACCAGCAACTCAGAGTGAAATAGTGGTGCTGTCTACTTGTGAATCAGTTCTCACCTGCGAAGTGAAGCGATTTGTCCCTCCCTTCGGTCAGTGCTTTTTGATTCGAGCGGGCATCATCGCTCCACAATCAGGACACTCGTAGGTGTGAGAATCAGCAAGGACGTGGATGAGCCAGTCGTCATTAATACGACTTTCGTAACTGCACTCAGGGCAATAGAGTATCGCCTTGTCGAGCGGTTCTCGTTCAGGAGTGGAAATGGAGGGCGTCATTTCTGTATCTTCTCTTCGGACGGGGATAACCATGTCGCACTTCAGCCCGAGTGCTGACTCGTCAGCGACGGTGAAAATGATGGTACCGGAGACGAATTGAGCAGTTTGCAGACTTAGTGAGCAGTGGATACACCACCGAGTCGGTGAAGGAAACGAAGTCGTCTTGCTGACGACATACTCTCTACTCATTAAATCGGCTGAACGTGGAGGAGACCTGCTGGAGGTCTCTCGATTGCGTTGATACAATCATGTTCTGCTCTGCAACGCTGGCTTACTCCGGCTGTCGCTGTATGTTCCGATTTACGCGGAACACGTTCTCTGGATCGTACTTCTCTTTGATCTCGGTGAGTCGGTCGTAGTTGTCGCCGTAGGTCGCTTCAATGCGCTCGTGCCCCTCGTCGGCGGTTTGGAAGTTGATGTAGTTGCCGCCAGTCGAGTAGGACCGGAGCTGTTCCCACACATCGCGGACCCACTCACGATACTGGTCTCCCTTGGGGTCGTCGGGCTCCCACATGGCCAACGGGAATAACGCGAACCGGGCGTCGCGATTATTGACGGCCCCATCATCTAAGTCGTGTTCATTGAGGGCCCCGGCGATGTGCATGATAACCATCTCGCCCGGGGCAGGGCTCTCTGTGAATCGGTCCCGCATCGTCGATAGTAGGTCGTCGCTCAGCTCAGGGACGAATTCGGACTTCATGTAGTAGTGCTTGCCCTTGGGGAGGATCGCGTCGAGAAGCGACTGCATCCCTGTGTAGGGCCGCTCCTGAAGGAGATCCACAATGGGATCCTCCAGCGCTTGAATCGGGGCGAGCGCCTCGTCGGCGCCGTCCAAGTCACCGCTATAACAGACGATCATGGCGCAGATGCGTTCACCGTGCCACTCTTCAGGGACGAACGGTGCTGGCGGCGCTCGCCGCATGTTCAGGAATACCGTAAGTTCGCGGGACGCGTCAGCAGTGAGCGCCTGGTAGGTCTCAAGAATCTCGTCAGCCCGCTCGAACGGCCAGGCGATGAGCCCGCCGAAGACGGTCGGGCCGACTTCGTGCAGTTGGAAGGTAAATGACGTGACAACGCCGAAGTTGTGGCCGGCGCCGCGGATCGCCCAGAAGAGGTCCTCGTTTTCCTCGCGGCTGGCGCGGCGGACCTGCCCGTCGGCGGTGACGATCTCGACTTCGCGTAAGTTGTCGACCGTCCAGCCGAACCGACGAGTCAGGTAGCCGAAGCCACCGCCGAGCGTCAGGCCGGCCAGGCCGGTCTCGGAGACGAAGCCTCCCGGTGTCGCCAGGCCGTGAACCTGGGTTTCCCGGTCGAGATCACCGAGGAGACAGCCGGCTTGAGCCGTCACAATCTGCTCGCCGGGATCGACGATGACTCCACGGAGGCGAGACATGTCGATAGTCAGGCCATCGTCAGATAGGGCTGTCCCAGCGATGTTGTGGCCGCCGCCCTTCACCGAAAACAGGAGGTCGTTATCGCGGGCGAAATTCACCGTAGCCACGACATCGGCTGTCCCCGTCGGCTGGACGACGAGCGCGGGCGTTTTCTCGACCATGCCGTTCCAGATGCGCGTCGCCTCCGCGAATCCCTCGTCCTCGGGAGAGAGGAGCGGACCGCGCAGGTGCTGCCGAAACTCTTCAAGGGTTTCTTCGATCAGCGTGGTCGTAGTCCCGTCTCGGGTGGCGATGGTGGCTCGAGTCATGGTGCTAAGGGCATACTTGAAGTCCCATCGGCGGAGGTGACTGTTTCTATTTCCCTACCTCCATCTGGTGGTGTTGCATCTGTCATTGGATGGTTCATCCCTATCCTCTATGCGATACAGTCACATAGCGTCATTGCCTGAAATACCCCGCTGTCCGCATAGGACCGCGACTAACCAAGAGTCGGTGAACGATTAGCGTCCTCTATGCAGCACGACCGTTGAAACATATCTCTGCGTGAGGGTTTCAACAAGGCCAACCAAACACAATATACAGCCCCACAACCGCTGAAATCTATGAGTGTGTTAGCGTGGTTTGGTATGTTCTTGGATAGATTATTCTCCTCCTGATACACTCACCTCTGACCCGCTGACGACAGTGTCAGCAGAATCGGTAGCAGCGTCAGCGTTCGTGAGCTGGTCAAGCTCCGTAGTCGCATCCTGACGGTTTCCTCGGACGGGTTTTCACCGTCGTCATCGGTGACACTGACGCTGACATTCTCGTCAGCGGCGGTGGCGACTGCTCGAGATAGGTCTCCCACGTTTCCCGGCCGACGGAGAGCGTGTAGCCGTCCTCGATGGACTGGCTGAACATCGTGTGTTCACAGTCCTGCTTGGCACACTCACACTCTTCGCCCGGGAAGTAGGACTTTCCAACGACGTGGTCCATGGCCCTGTCGACGGTTATACTCGCGTCACTCGACGGAAGGTCACCGTCGGAATCGAGTATCTGACGGGCGCGTTTGCCGCCCATCTTGTACTTCCCGTGAGAGAGTTCGACACCGGTTCCGTCTTGTCGGGGTCGAGCTTCTGAATGAACCGCCGAAAGAGGCGAACACCTCTTCTGACATTCGCTGACAGCGACGTGTCAGCGCCGTCCTGAAAGTCCGCCAGCTTCCGGTGGAGCTTCAGCATCTTCGACCGGGCCGCCTGACTCGGCACCGATTGGCCGTTCGAACCACGAGGCCCTGTGACAGCACCTCGATGACGGTTCCGTGTTCGTCGACGACGGCATCGACCTCGTGCTTGGACATCTCCGGGGCCGGATTCCCGAACACGGTTCTATTGAGACGTCTCCGTGCCTCGTTGTTGCCGTCGATGACTTTCCCGACAGGAATTCCGCCGATGGACAGGTTCTCGATATCCGTTCCGTCACCGCGGAACAGGACCGATTCCTGTGCTTCGACCACCGACTCAAGGTCGTCGACGCGGTCTCGAAGTGCGCTGTTTTCACCCTCTAGTTGCGAGATGCGCTTTTGCTGGTCACGGAACATCGACAGCAACTCCTCGGTGGTGATCTCTTCGCCAGCATCAGCGCCTTGTGATGTGGACGGCTCCACGCTCATCGCTCACCTCCAACGAGCGCGTAGGCGCAGTCTCTCCCGGAGACCTGACGGACCACGGTGAGCGTGCCGTTGTCGACTGTCGTTTCGCCTGTGCGGCCTTATCGGGTTGGTTGACGGGCGAGGGTGATACAACACAGGGAGTCATACAACGGTTCACATACCCTCGATAGCGGTGAGCAGCCAGTACAGAGCAAGTAGTGTTCAAACCGTCATTCAGATGATTATCCCGACTTCGCGTTTCCGATGGTGTGAGGCCATCATCTATCTATCACCAACGGCGTCAAGATATGCGTCGATGATGCAGCTCTTTCGGTGAGCCACGTGGAGATGGATACGGAGGTCGTTCTGGGTCTTGCATCGCAGTTCGCAGAGAGGGCAATCGAACCTGGTTAATTGCTTCATGTGATGTAGTAACATATGGTCGACAATATGCATATCGGCCCTCAGAGGGAGTAACACTCCGATTCGATACGGATGTATGCCTACTGAATACTCAGTACAGAGAATCTACAGATTGGCTCAAAGAGGCGTCAGTCGAATTCGTTCTCGCTATTTTCTTGGGGACGATATCGATAGCCACAGGTAGAACATCGATATACTGGCCGCCATCCTCCTCCCGTGGTATACCGCTTCTGAAACGAGTTCTGTGCCCCGCACTCGGGACAAATCGTGGGAGGGGTAGGGCTTTTGCTCACACAACGAGAGATATACTGAGTGTCAGTAAGCCTTCCTCCAAGAATGGTCAGTTCGCAATTTAACTGAGCGGCTGATTCGTGGCGTCATTAGCGGAAAGAACAGGCTGTTGCTCCGCGTCTAAAGTGCGCGTGTGGTTGGGACGGGGGTCTTTCAGAGCTAACCAACAAATGCACAGATTGCCTGTCACTGTTGGTTAGCCGTTTTCGACGTCGCCCGGTGTGAACAGCATGACGTCGTCGCGGTCCCGCCACTCGTCGCCTGCGATCCACTCGGTTTCCCGGTCGCAGAACTTCGTGTTTAGATCGAGCGCACGTCCCTGGAACGCACCCATCTTCGCGTAGATCTGGTCTTCGTCGTCTTTGTCGAAGAGAACCTGCACGATGAACAGGTCGTATTCGTCGCCCTGACACCACACGCCGAGTGCGCGGACTTTCCGTTTCGGTCCTTCAGCTGTCGAGATGGTGTTGGGGACTTGTCTTCGTCTTGCAGCGCACTCTCTGGTGTCGTCTCTGCGAGAAACTGGTTCACCTGTCCGTCAGCGCGCGACTGCTGGTGTCCCTCAAGCACATTTTCATAGACACGTTTCGGGTTCTGCAGAAAGAGAACGTATCTATCGGTCTCACCCCGAAGCTCGACGAATCCCAACAAGCGCCGGCTACAACGGTCCGGCCTATAGTTCGTCCGCTGTCTGGTTCTCAGACAGAATCGTTTCGGAGTCGGGCGTTTCGAAGCCCTCTCCGTCGTCGTCATCATCGACGTCAGGATCTGCCTCGAAGTGACTCATGTAGTACACTATACTACACCTGGCGTATTAGGCCTGTAGCTCACTGAATTGCTGGTGGTCTAGAACTCATTGGTCGGCTGACTGCGCAGGGAAGTGAATGCCACCTCCCCGCGGATGCTTGGAACGTGCCGGCTTTCACCCTCTTCAGGAATATATGTTACGGCTCTATTGAAACCCTCAATCGCTGATAGAAATCGGGTGCTGACGACACTGCTCAACGAAGTCGAGGAGACCGATTTCCATAAGCCAGAATCGACTTCCTCGGCTTCACCCTTCTACACCTATGAATTACGCTGATTAGATCGCTATTCAACACAGCACTCTCAATAACCGTGAAGATGTCTGGATTGTCCTCTCAATAACCGCCCACGTCTGCAAAGCACCGACCGCATTTACTAATCTCAGTGCTATCGATTGCCTGTTCAACGGTTATGATCCGTAACTGATCTCGACCTAGGTGCCGTGATACGCCACAATCCGTCTGGAAGTCCGATCCCCCGGTCTTAGGTTTATGGACTGTATTCGTAGTTTCGTTCAGAACAGCTTTCTTATAGGTTTCGCCAAGATTGTTGATCATAGCTACCATACCTCGGAGGGGCATAGATAGTCCCACTCCCTATGTGTCAAGGTCTGCTCTGATATCGTCTTTTGCTAGCCAGGATCATCCCCACTATTTCGAATTACCGTTCATGAAGTACTCTGATAACCTATCTACCGATTCATAACTCGATGGCTGGGGCCATTGACATTCGTTAACGATTGACGCAATATTTTTAAGTCGGTCTTGAGTACCTATCGAATTAAGCCATGGCGCAGAGTAAACCATCACCCACTACTGTATCTGAGGTGGAATTTGGCCTTCAGGACCCTCGTTATCCATTTGTCGGGGTCTCTCAGGAGGAATCATGCAGGTTTTATCTCGCTGATATGTTTCCTCGTCCAGATGGTCGGTATGCTGAGTACTTCCAGGTCAGGGGAGTTGAACCTGCTCGCGTCACGGCCTATGTGTCCACAACGGATACTGTAGACGTAACCGTCCTCACAGAATACGGTGACAGTGGCTGTTTGGAATTTCTTGTTTCAGGTGACTGTCCTGCCTTTCGACTCACTGAACTTGGAGCGCTGCCACGCGAGGTGCGCGGGATAGAAGGCGACGGTTGTATTAAAGCCGAAATTCCAACTGAGGAAAACCCATCGGAAGTCATTAACGTCTTTTTAGATGAGTACCCAGACGCTTGGTTACGCGCTAAACGGGAGAAGAACGGGATCGCTCCACGATTTTCTGACTCTGGCGTTCAAGAAGTGCTCCACAACCACCTTACAGATCGTCAACGCGAAATTCTCGAAAAAGCGCTTGAAGAGGGATATTATGACTGGCCACGTGAATGCACAGGAGAAGATATCGCTGCAGAGCTTAATATTACGTCAGCCACGTTCTCCGAGCATATTCGAGCCGCGGAACAAAAACTCTTCACGATGTTATTCAATGGTCCAGAGTCCAGCCAACTCTGATTCCGGTTATCAGTTGTTGCTAGTACGATAACTTTATTCAGTCGAACCCGTGGAATCAACCCGGCAGGTTCATTCAGGTATTGTCACTCTTCGTACTAGGCTTTTGCGGAGGCACTGTCTAGTTCTGAACCTCCTCAGCCGGCGCTCGTCCGCCGAGTGCTTGGTTCGGTCGTTCGTGGTTGTAGTGGTGTCTGAAGCGTCGTACCACTGTTTTGCGCTGGATTGACTGCCCTCCAGAAGGAGTGGAAGCGGTCGATTCGCATGGCCACAGTCTGGAACCATTTTTCGATGTGGTTCCGGGTTCGGTAGTCGAGCCGACCGCTCAATTCATGGCGAGCAAGGGCAGTCAGATAGCCGCCAGCATCGACGAGAAACTCTGTATCGGCGACATCGTGTTTCTCGGTGAGCCGATGCAGGAACGCTGCCGCGGGGTCAGTCCCGCGGCGGCTGAACACGTCAACTTTGAGCAGCAACTTTGATTCGGTGTCGACAGCGGCGTACAACCACTTCTTTTCTCCGCCAACCGTGATTTGTTTCTCGTCGACCGCGACCCGCGACGGCTCCGCCGTCGGCGGGTCGCTCTGGGCTTCAGACAACGTATGAACCCAATTCCAGACCGCACCGTGAGAGCGATCGACACCCATCAGGTCTAAGACCTGAACAGTCTCCTTGATTGACAGTCCTGCCGTATGGAGACGTACTCAAACCGCCGGACGGGTGTCGGGGTGCGCTCGTTCTCCCAAACGTCTTCATTGTCCTCGTTCAACGTCTCGCTGAGGAGGTCTGCGAGTTGCATGGACACTTCTCGCTACGACCTCCCCGCTTCTCAAACTCGCTCGACTAGACAGTGCCTCGTTGTCCAACATATCCACCTTCCAACCCATCATCTGGGAACAACATTTAAGTAGGCAACCCACAGTAACCCATCGAGCAGAAGCCGCAACACGCCACAAAACCACCGATACAGGCTTACCTCAGAGCGCCCACGGCGCGACACAGTCCCCAAGGAATTACAGCAGGGCTGACAACGCAGCCCGGAAGCAGCAACAGCCATGTCACGGACCACTGCCGACACCGGCCAACCCAGAAACACCATCAAATGGTATTGAATGGTGTCAGATGGTTTTCAACCCCACAGTATATATACCTCCAGCCCATCTGTTCAATCGCATGACCATTTACACCACACCGGTCAACGCAGCATTCGGCCTGCAGCGGTCGGTCATCGAGCAGAACCAGCAAGCGTTCAAGAACGGTCTTGACCTCCAGAAGCAATTCAACAACGCCGTCATCGACTCCGTCGGCACCGCCGAGAGAACCCAGCGGCAGGGCATCGAGTTCACCCGTACCGCGGTCGACGCCTACCTCGACGCCGTCGAGGAAGCAGTGCCCGGCGCAGCGGACTCCCTCGACGAGACCCGTGAAACGGTTACCGAACTGTTCGACCAGATCGAGGAGAGTCAGGTCGAAGTGTTCGAAGCCTACGAGGACCAGCTCTCCGAGGGTGCCGACATCTACGACGAGTTCACGACGGACTACCTGGAGGCCGTCAACGAACAGATCAGCCTCCTGATCGAGAGTCACGAGGGCCTTGAATCCCAGACTGTCGAGACACTGGAAGCAGCCCAGAACCAGCTCAAGGACACCCAGACGGAAGTTGAGGAGCGGCTTGAGAATGTTCAGGCGGAAGTTGAGAACGTCCAGCAGGATATCCAGGACTCTTTGGAAGCATAACGCGGACGCGACGGTAACGACGCAGTTTCTGGTTTTTCCCCGGTTGACAGGCTACCGCAGAGCCGCAGCAGGGCGACACAACATTCCAAATTAACCGCTATAGCCGCTGTCTTCCCCCGTTGAAATCCGCCTATAACTACCTGCTGCCATCCAGGATACTCAGTACCCATCAAATCGGTAATGGGTTGTGACCAGTCATGAACCAGAACCACCACTCCTTCCAGCGGCGAACCATCCTCAAAACCATCGGTGCCGGACTCATCGGCAGCACGGCATTCGCCGGGACCGCAACCGCTCACAGCGGCCCAGACAACCAGCGCCGACAGGACTCGTTCACGTGGGCGAACGACACCCTGTACGAGATGCTGGAGGCCGAACCCCACTCCAATCAGGACAACGAGGGGAACGAACCGGCCCACCGGCCACTCTGGCTTATCGACACCCTGGCAGGCGAATCCGTGGACGGTGCAGAACACAGTCCTCACCCGGCCCCGCTTCCAGTCCCCATCGACCATGTCGTCCCGCTGGGACCGCAGGGTGTCTTCACCGCTCAATGGCACGTCCACCTTGTGGTTGACCCGTTGTTCGACCCGTCGACCCAAAACCCGTTCAATCATCTCACGAACAAAGTTGGGGACACCTTCCTTACCAGCGCGGACGCGATCAACGCGGCGGAGACTGCGGGAGACATTTCCGTCATCCCCACGGCGATCGTGTTTACCTGTCCGGTCCGGCCGCACAAGGGTCCGGACGCCGACCGGTAGCCGCGGTCACCACTCTTCCTGTTTTGTGGAAAGCCACACAGCGTCCGGAGCGTGGGCTGACCCCTGTGTTGTCACGGTCAACGGTGGCCGGGCAAGAATAGAGAGCGGAGGTTCAACAGGGCTGGCGAAGCGAGACGGTTAGCTGCCGCCCTGCCCCTGACCACCGCCGCTGTCTCTTCCCTGTCCCTGATTACTGGTCTGGGCCAGCGTCTCCAGCCGGGCGATCATGTCGTCCACCAACTCCAGCATCTCCTGCTTCGTGTACTCATTGGCTGCCGCCTCGTAATCGTCCTTCAGCCATCGCTCGATAGACTGTCGGACATCGTTTTCCAGTAACTGTACGGCGATCTCCTCGCTCTGGTCAGCGTTCAGTTTCTGCCGCAGCGGCTCGGCGTCCAAGCTGTTACTTATCTATTTTTTATCCCATCGTATCTGAAGAATATGCCACCTCCAGTAATCCAATGATATACTCTGCCTGTTTCACGAGAAACTGAGCGCTTTCGTCCGGTATCTGAACCCCGGATAAGTCCTCAACCTGAGATTGATAATCAACCATCACAGCTTTCGCGTCTGCGATTTTTTCGTTGGCTTCCTCGATCTTTGTTTGCTCAATGAACTTGAGTGCCCGCTCACACAGACGAAGCACTTGCCTCAATTTCTTCAGAAGAGAATTCTTAATTCCGCCCAGCGCATCGAGATTCTCCGTCATTGAAACCAGCTTGGTTACCTCATCAACAGCCAATTCAACGCCAGTCGTCTTGCTAAGACAGTAATCCCGAATTCCTTCGTATCGGTTCCTGCGTTCTTTGAAGCCATCACTACAGTCACGTCAAAGGAACCGGATTCATCCCCAGTGATTTCTAGTTCGAACTCCTCGCTTGAATCTGGACTAACATCCCCACCGATCCCGATGATGGCGATACAGTCACACCTGATACAGGATTCACCGGTGGGTTTGATTCAGATGAGAGGCTGAATAAAGAACCCGTACTAGCAACTACTGTTATAGAGCAGCATGAGCTGGTAAGTTTGACTACCTTGACAGCTATCTCTCGAGCGGGGAAACGACAACTTGCCCGTCTGCGAAGACCGTGACCTTACAACCCTCGTATTGGAAATTCACGCTCCCCGATGATAATCGCGGTGACTCCACAGAATCCCAGCCGAAGAGATTAGCGAGGGCTTCTGGGTCAATAGTGTTGTACAGCGGGGGGATATCAGCGGGTTCCTTTCCGACCGCCTCCGAAACGGTAGTCGCGATTGTCGGGATTATGGATTCGCCATCTGTTTGGTTGCTTTTTGCTTTGACGGTTGTCTGCTTTCCATCTGACCCTGAGTCGGTTTCAAGTGGATGATTACCGTGGTGATTCATGGTGTTCCCGGCCTTGGCATAGGCTTTGTAAGGAACAGGTGCCCTTCGGCATAATTACTCCCCCTACATCACAAGGGAGTCCCCGGTCAACCAGTCCCCGAATACACGACGGGAGATCGCCAAACGTCCCCTCGACGTTCCCGGTATCGTCGCGATTCGGGAGGTGATGACCGAGACCGACAACGTCCACGCCGAGGTCGTCGGGACCGATAGCAATGACCTGAGCCGTATCGGCCGCGAACTCAACGACATCGGTCTGGAGGTCGTTGACGGGGACCTCATACGCAACGAGTACACTCGGCCCTTTCACCTGTTCGACCCTGACATGGTAGATGGTAGCAAATAACATTGGATTTCCGATTCGGAGATTTAAACCAACTGATTTTCCCTAAGCCGATAGTAATGCTAGCATTTTATCAGGAATGGGAATGTAGGTAGAGGCGACGGTCGATAGTGACTCGGTTGACTCGGTGTGAATTAGCGGATCGAAAGCCCCGACCGGCACCCAGACCCACCATGACATCCCGAATCCGAGATGCCTTCGACCATACCACCGGACCACCGAGGCTACTCGTCGTCGGCGACAGTCACATCGTGTCGGCAGCCGCTACGGAGCTGGCGGCCGACATTGACGTCCGCCTCCTTACCAACCATGACGGCGTCGTCGGACAGAGCGACATCATCCAAGTGACAGTTGGCGACGTGACGGATATCGAGACGCTGGAGGCGGCTGGGGCCGCTGGGGCCGATGCCGCACTGGTCGCACTCGGGACAGACCGACAGACGCTGTTAGTCGCGCACCTCATCCGGGCTCACTTCAATATCGACGCTATCACTGTTCTGGTCGCCAACCCGAACCTGCGTGATGTGTTCGACGGAATCGCGACCGCGGTCGTCCCGGGTGCGACGGTTCTCGCCGACGAACTTTATCGGCAGGTCACAACCACTCTCAGAGTGACCGAATCCGCCTGACGATGCCGAAAGATCTGGAACGAGATCTCGGACTGCTGTCGGTCACTGCCATCTCCATCGGCGCGATGGTCGGGAGCGGCATCTTCATCCTCCCTGCGCTGGCGGTCAAAGACGCCGGTGCTGGCATCATCGTCGCCTACGCGCTCGCGGGGTTGCTGGTTCTCCCGGCCGCACTCAGCAAGGCTGAGATGGCGACAGCGATGCCCGAGGCTGGCGGAACCTACGTCTATATCGAGCGGTCGATGGGGCCGTTACTCGGGACCATTGCCGGCCTTGGAACGTGGTTCTCGCTGTCGTTCAAGGGTGCGTTGGCGCTCGTCGGCGGCGTCCCGTACCTCGTGTTGCTGTTCGATCTCCCGATACGGCCAGTTGCCATCGTACTCGCTGCCATACTCGTGGTTGTGAATCTTCTCGGAACTGAACAGACCGGTCGCCTCCAGATAGCCATCGTCGGTGTGATGTTGGCCGCCATGGCGTGGTTCGTGGTCGGGAGCGGGCCGGCCGTGGACACAGCGAGCTACGATGGCCTCTGGGCTTACGGTGTCGAGGGTATCTTTGCGGCCACGGGACTAGTGTTCGTCTCCTTCGCCGGCGTAACGAAGATCGCCAGCGTCGCCGAGGAAGTCGAGGATCCGGACCGCGTCATCCCGCTCGGAATGCTCGGGTCGCTAGGGTTCACGACGCTGCTATACGTGCTCATCGTCGCCGTCGTCGTGGGCGTCGTGCCGCTCGCGGACCTCGACGGGACGGACGTCCCCATCGCGCTGGCCGCAGAGGCAACGCTGGGGGCCGCTGGCGTCGTTGCCGTCGTCCTGGCTGCGATCCTGGCGCTGGTGAGTACGGCCAATGCGGGCGTCCTCTCTGCCTCCAGATACCCATTCGCGATGAGCCGCGACGGGCTCGCCCCGGCACTACTGAGCGGCGTCAGCGATCGGTTCAAGACACCAGCGAACGCTATCACGCTTACCGGGGGCGTGATGTTAGTGCTCATCGCATTCGTCCCGATTCTCGAAATCGCGAAGCTCGCTAGCGCGTTCAAGATCCTCGTCTTCGCCATCATCAACGTCGCGCTCATCGGCTTCCGAGAGAGTGAGCAAGCCGACTACGACCCGTCTTTCGAGTCGCCGCTATACCCGTGGCTGCAGATCTTCGGCTTCGCTACCGGACTGGCCCTGTTAACCCAGATGGGGAGCGTCGCTATCACCGGGACCGTCGTCATCGTCACCGGGAGCATCCTCTGGTACGTCTTCTACGTCCGGCCTCGTGTGTCCCGCGAGGGTGCCATTCGCTCAGCTGCTCGCCGGACGGCCGGCCAACGCGCGCTCGACCGGACCGAGGACGCCCTGTCGGCTACCTCCGGAACAGACGTGCTCGTCGCGCTCCCGGAAGGGACCAGCGGCGACCGCGAGCAGAACCTGCTGGAGTTGGCCGGGTGGCTGTGTGACGATGACGGGCGGGTCACAGTGATACAGTTCGACGAGGTCCCGGACCAGACACCGCTATCGTACGCCTCGACGATCCAATCACAGTCTGACATTGAGTTCGAGCGCCGCACCGACAGTCTCGCGGCCGAGATGGGTGTTCCAGTCGTCTACGGCGAGCTCGTCAGCCACCATCCTGAGCGGGCTGTCGGCAACGCCGTCGACAACTTCGATGCCGACGTGTTGCTCGTCGACCAGACGTCGGCGTTCGACGACGGGCTGTTCCATGACAGCGTCGACCGTATCCGCTCGGCCGCTGACTGCGACATTATCGCGGTCGACGCCCGGGAAATGCTAGAGTGTTCCACGGTCACGCTGGTGACCACCCACGGACCCCATGATCCGCTGAAGGTCTCTCTCGGCAACGCACTCGCTGCGGCGACCGATTCGGACCTCCAGTTCGTCTACCCACTGGCGGAGGACCCCTCTACTGATGAATTAGCGATGGTCCGAGCCTATCACGACGAACTGCTAGAACTGTGTGACGGCCCGGCAACGTGTACGTTCACCAGTCGGGATGACGTCGCGTCAGTCCTGTCGGCTGGGCCGGACAGGTCGCTCGTCATCCACAGCTTCGGTGACGGGTTCATGGATCGACGTTCAACCCAGACCCAGGCTGCCGTGGCGGCTATCGAAGACGGAGACTACCCGTCAATAACGGTGCATACCTGGAACGACGATGGACCGCTCGGCCGCCTTCTCCGGCGGTTTGCGTTCTGAGACGGTGGGCCGTGGCAACCGATCTAGTCTGTTCCAACAGTGATGCGACCCAGGTCTATTTCTTGCAGTATATACGCAGATCGAAGACGCACGGAAGATTCACCAACAACGACCGATACTGTAAGAGACGATCGCTACCACCACGCAACCGATGTGTGAGACTAACTAAAGACATGACGCTAAGTACTTATGCTGTACTGACCGCTCACTACCCTTCGCTGATTGCCAGCGGAGCGTGCTGACTATGCGCTGTGTATGCAGCACGCCTCAGGTCGATCTCTCCGGATACTATCAGATCCGGCTTGCGAGATACAGAGGATGGATGCAGCAGATGACGGGGCTATATTTCACCCGCTTGGTGGTGAGTTGATTCGGTACAGCGAGCGGGCAGTTCGAGCGCATCGCGTTAGGTTGATACGGCGCCGAGGTGAACAACGTCGGCGTGTCGAGTGAGGACGCCACGTTGGATGCTACGACGGCCGTGACGAGCGAGCGCGCCCGCTGGGGACTGCTCGCGGGCGCGATTCTCATGTCCGCGGGGCTCGGTGCCTACGAACTCGTCCCGGCGAGCGTGACGCCGCTCATTCGGGCGTCGTTGGGGGTCAGTGCCTCGGAGGCCGGCCTCCTCGTCAGTGTCATGTTCGGGACGGCGGTCCTCGCGAGCATTCCGGTCGGGATCGTGCTCGACCGGACGAACTCACGGTACGCCATCGCGGTGGCGGTCGGTCTCCTCCTCGTTGCCGGAGTGTGGGGCTGGCAGGCCGCGACCGCCGGCGCCTATTGGTCGCTCGTCGCCTCACGCGTCCTCGGCGGCGTCGCCTACGTCGTCGTCTGGAACGCGGGCATCGACATCGTCGGGCGCTCGTTCGATCCTGCCAGACAGGGGACGGCCGTGGCGACGTTCACCGCGAGCGGGCCGGTCGGCTTCGCCATCGGGCAGGGCACCGGCCCCATCGTCGCTGAGCAGTTCGGATGGCCGGCGATCTTTCCCATCTTCACGGGCATCGCGTGCGTGGGAGTGATTATCTTCTGGCCGATGAGTCGCGGCAGCGGACACGCTACCGGGACCCCGGCGCCGACGCTGTCGGACCTCGGCCGTGTCGTCACGAACCGCCGCGTCTGGACGGTCGGCCTCCTCGGGTTCCTCGGCTACGCGCTGTATCTGTTCGTCAACAGTTGGGCCCCGTCGTATCTCACCGAAGACCTGCAGCTGTCGTTGGAGCTCAGTGGCGCGCTCGTCGCCCTGTTTCCGGCCGTTGGCGTGCTCTCGCGAGTGACCGGCGGCGTCCTCTCGGATACCCTCTTCGGCGGCCGCCGTCGCCCGGTCGTCCTGCTCTCCTTCCTCGTGGCGACGCCCATCATCGCGGGCTTTACCGCGATTCGAACCGTCCCTGTCGTCGTCGCGGCGCTGCTCGTCGCCGGATTCGCCATCCAGCTGTGTCTCGGCCTTGTCTTCGCGTACGTCCGTGAGCTGGTCGAGCCAGCCGTCGCCGCGACGGCCGTCGCCTTCCTCACGAGCGTCGGCCTAGCGGGGGCGTTTATTGCACCCATCGCCGCCGGGCGGCTCATCGACGCCTCGAACTACGAGACGGCCTTCCTCGTCGCTGGCACCCTCGGGGTGCTCGGAGCGCTCCTGGCGTGGTACGCGCCGGAGCCAAAGGAGGCATAGCCACGAAGTCATGCAGAGTGGCGACGAGGGTCGTCTGGACGACGGCCCACTCATCGTCGAGGAATCGATCGAGTCCTGCGAGCGACAGGCGGGCCCACGCTCGGGACGGGTGTCGTCGGCCGGTGTCTCGAAGCGGCGAGTGCGGACGATTCGACTTGCGCACGCCCCGTGGTCGAGCGCGCCGTGTTGCCCCTACTGTTATAGAGGACGACGGTCTGTACCGCTCGGTGTAACCAGTTTGCTGATGGCCGATTCGCGCGCTGTATTCAGCACGATACACTGAACATCACTTAGTTCTGACAGGGTGGCCAGCGGTCAGTTCGCACGTGTAGCGACCAGTATTCTCACGAGATAAGGTCTCTAAAGAAGAGGGTTCAACAGAGCCGTTTTAGTATAATTGTATCTGGGATATATAAGTTACAACGGAATACGACCTGCCAGTGGTCGTAGAGAGCGATCCACTGCCAAGCAGATCGAAAAAGACCGCTCAGCCACCCCTAACCAATCTCTCGTGCTGTTCTGTGAGTTCTTTGGCCATCACTTTCTCGAGTGCAGGCTGTAGTTGTGCCATATTCGGTCCGGGTTCGAGTGTATCGTCCTCCTGGTTGTAAACGACGACGCCGTCCTCGATGAGGCATGGGAGATAGTCGTGGTACAGCGTCATGTAGATTTCAAGTCGCTCGTTCGGAAGTTCGCCGGCTGCGACGCCGAAGTCCCACTCTGTGACGTAATCGGCGACCCGTGCCAGTGTTACCGGTGTGGTAAACACCCTGAGACTATACAGGGTATACCGGCGGTAGCGCGACGACATGATCTCGTGTTGTTTGTCGGCCGTGAGTGAGTTCGGCCCATCTGTATCCGACACTGGTGGCGTCATTACTGATGGTTTTGACACCACTCTTCGCTCGTGTCGCCACGGGCCGCTTCCAGCATCGCAGTCACTGTGTCGACTTCACGACAGAGTTCGGCAAGCAAGTCAGCCAGTTCCTCCTCTTCGTCACTCAATTCCGTCTGAGCCCGGTTCAGATGATATGCGGCTTCTACGACCCGAACACGTGGTGAGAGGGCATCACGGTCAGTCATCGAAACCACCATCCTGTGATCTAGCGACAGACACCGAGGAAGGCAGTGACTGGACGTAGAATTCGAGCTGTGGCACTGTGGTGTCGGCACCAGTCATGCCATCGCACCTCCGACGAATGGGTCTTCCGTCTCTGCTTCGAGGCGGTCGAGACCGTCTGTGACAGTGTGAACGCACTCTCCGTCAGCATGTGGGAACACAGTCGTAAGCGTGTCGTCTACGTAGACTGCTAGACACAGTATTGGGGGAACGATCTCTTCTCGGCTCTCGTCAGCCAGCATCGGAGTCATGTCGCGTGTCTGGAATCCGGGACAGAGTGAGTAGCCGCGTTCGTTCGCCCAGTCCCTGAACTCTGAGATTGTCTCACGATACACAGCTGTGTGTTCTGGATCCGTCGCTCTGGGCGTCGTCTCGATGGGCTCCCAGACGTGACTAGTCACAGAAGGGATTCGACCGGCTCGCTTGAGGCGCTGTAGCCGCTCGTAGGCCTCCTCCTGAGCGTCACGAACACAGGCCGGCGGGTTTCCCCGCAGCCAGAGTTCGACGTGAGTTCCTGTCTCGACACGCTCTGCCTGTCCTTTCGGCTCTGTGTCGGCCCGATCAGATTGTTGTTCAGCAGATCTCATCAGTGTCTCCCCGATAGAAGTAGCCTGTCACTGTCCGTCCTGTCAGCTTCTGCAGTCGCCAGCTGTCTGTACAGGTCGTCCTTGCCAGTAGGTGTTGCTGCATAGAGTTGTCCGCGTGTAACGGCCATCCCAGACCAGGCGACAGTCCAGCTAATCTCTTCAAATTAGACATGCACGTTTGATTCTGATGGTTGCAGGGAGAAAGGTTCCCTAGAACTACCTAGAGTGGTCACGAACCGTGATCGCGCAGTACTGTTCCATTACACACGCGTTTCGCCGTCTAAAGCCGGGATCGAGTCGACTATCCCTGCCGGCAGAAACACACATAGTGTTGATAACTACATGACAGGATTGGCAGAAGCCGCGAGAACACACCGGCCAACCAGATGTGACCCGTTCCCCAGAACGGGCTGAAGCAGTTAAAGACACTCCTGTTCGAAGAAGACCGTCAAGAGTTGGTGGAGTGCATGTCGAAGGTGGTAGTGAAGCGTCGATGATGCGATGTCCATTGTTTCTGCGAGGTCCTCGGCCGTGCTCTCGCGTGGCCAGGCGTAGTAGCCCCGGGTGTAGGCTGTACTGAGGGCTGCTTCCTGTTTTGTGGTTAACTGATTGCTGATTTGGTCTACGATCGTGGGTATCGTCGTCATCGGACGATCGACCGATCGCTTGCTGATGAGTTCGACAGTCGGCGTTACGTCTCCAGCGGCGTCTACGATAGCTCGAATATCACTCTCGGGTGGACAGTTCGAGCAGCGACGACCGACAGCTCTCGGTGCAGTCGCAGCCGGCCACCAAACCGAGACTGTTGCTGGCAGCACCGCGAGTTGCATGATGTGACGCTTCACCCCGAGGGTATCGCAGAGAAGAGTCGGTCCGCAGAGGACGACCTCGTGATGCAGTAGCTATCATGTCTTTCAAGATAGATTTTCGAGACTGTTGGGACGAATCACCTGCTCAGTAGGTATGCTTATTGAGCGGGTGAGACTGCCCAGTTATCGTAAAAATATCTTCGGTAAGTGCCTGTGAATAAAAATAGCTGAAATAGAATGTTGAGCGCGACGCCCATTTGAGCCAGTTGTACCTGATGTTCGATTTAGGCTACGAACCGCCGGATTCGACGAGTTATTGCTCTGGTCGGCGCAGAATCCAAACCCACACAGAGCTGTTACGCGTACATGTTATTGAGTGTAAGCCGTCTAATTATTTTGTAGCGATGAACCGCGATTTCTGTTAATTGCGGTTCGAAGGGTGCAATACATGTGCTGTGTCTTCAGCACGATCGCTGAAACCTATCCCCTTTGAAGGGTTTCAATGGGGCCATTAGGACGGTGATCGTTACTCGAGCGGGACCTCGACGAGCGACATTGCGGTGCTCGTGAGCGCCTCACGCAACACGTCTTCGAGTTCGTCCCACTCTTCGGGGCGATACCCGTCGATCCCGAAGCTCTCGGCGAGCGTCGTGAAATCGGGGTTCGTGAGTCCCGTTCCGAACGACTCGCCGCGGTGGGCGTGCTGCTTCTCGGATATCAGCCCGTAGTCGTCGTCGACGAAGAGGAGGATCGTATAGCCACATCCCACCCGTGTCGCGGTCTCGATCTCGGCACCGTTCATCAGAAATCCGCCGTCGCCGGTCGCCGCAACGACCTCCGCGTCGGTCGCGAGATCGGCGGCGATCCCACCCGGAACCGAGATGCCCATCGACGCCAGCCCGTTCGAAATTATACACGTGTTGGGTTCGTAGGTTGGGAAGTTCTGTGCGATCCGCATCTTGTGGCTCCCGACGTCGGAAATCAAAACGTCCTCGGCGTCCATGACCTTCCGTAAAACGGGCAACACTGTCCGTACGGTGAACGGATCGTCCTCCGACGGGTCGGCTGTGATATCATCGAGGATGTGATCCCTGAGATCGCCGTACCACGTCTCGTCGAACTGGGTCTCGCTTTCGTCCATCCGCCGTGTGAGCTTCGCGAGTGCCGTCGAGATATCACAGACGAGTTCGAGGGTCGGATTGTACGCCTCGTACACTTCTGCCGGCTCACTGTCGATGTGCACGATTACGGTGTCAGCGCCCTCGTTCCAGCCGGCCGGGTCGTGTTCGGCAATGTCGTAGCCGACGGTGAGGATGAGGTCGGCCATCTCGATCGCGTCCGAGGCCTCCTGATGATCGCCGGAATCGAGTGTCAACAACGACTGTGGCGACCGATCCGAGATCGCTCCTTTTCCCATATATGTCGACGCGACGGGGATGCCGGTCGTCTCGACGAACTCGCGGAGCCGTGTCGTGGCGTCCGTCCGCACCGCCCCGTTCCCCGCGATGATCAGCGGCCGGTCGGCTTCTTCGAGGAACGCCCCGACTCGCCCGAGCAGGTCCGAATCCGGCGATCCGAGTCGGACACGCTCCCGAGGGGCCATCGGGGTAGTGTCGGTCTCCGAGCCGGCGACGTCTTCGGGGAACTCGAGGTGAGTCGCGCCGGGTTTTTCGTGTTCGGCGACCTTGAACGCCTTCCGAACGGATTCGGTGATGATGTCGGGATCGTTGAGCTGCGTGTTCCACTTCGTGATCGGTTCGAACATGCCGACGATGTCGAGTGCCTGGTGGCTCTCTTTGTGCAGGCGCTCCAGTCCACCCTGGCCCGTGATGGCGACGAGAGGGGCTTTGTCCAGGTTCGCGTCGGCAACGCCGGTCATGAGGTTCGTCGCACCGGGACCGAGCGTTCCGAGACAGACGCCCGCGTCGCCCGTGAGCCGGCCGTGGACGTTCACCATGAACGCGGCTCCCTGCTCGTGTCGGACCGGGATGAACTCGATATCCGAATCCCGTAGCGAGAAGAGGAGATCTTCGGTCTCTTCGCCAGGAACACCGAACACGTGCTCGACGCCTTCGTCCTCGAGACAGCGCACGAGCAGATCAGACGTGTTCATTCGGTCGGCACCTCGTCTTCGTCACTTGCCTCTGGCTGCTGTCGCCAGACGGTCTTGCGGTTGACGAACTCCTTGATCCCGGCCTCGGAGAGTTCACGGCCGTAGCCGGATTCTTTCACGCCACCGAACGGGACCCGCGGATCGGACTTCACCAGTTCGTTGATGTACGTGCAGCCGGCGTCGATGCGGCCGGCTATTCGCTCGCCGCGCTCGAGGTCGGCCGTCCAGATACTGGCTCCGAGACCGAACTCCGTCTCGTTCGCTTTCTCGATGGCGGCCTCCTCGTCGGGCACTTGGTAGACGGCTGCCACGGGGCCGAACACCTCCTCGGCGTCGACTGGACACCCCCGTGGGACGTCCGCGAGCACCGTTGGCGGATAGTACGCCCCGTCGCGGTCGAGTGGCTCTCCGCCGGTGAGTACCGTCGCACCGGCCTCGACGCTCTCTGTCACCTGTTCGTGAATCCCTTCCATGAGATCCTGTCGTGCCTGCGGTCCGACGTCAGTGTCGTGGTCCATCGGATCGCCGACGGTGAACGACTCGACTTCCGCGACGAACCGCTCAATAAACGCCTCGTAGACGGCGTCGTGGACGACGAATCGCTTGGCAGCGATACAGGACTGACCGCCGTTCAGATTTCGTGCCCATGCGCCGGTCGTCGCGGCAGCATCGACGTCGGCGTCATCGAGGACGACGTACGGGTCGCTCCCGCCGAGTTCGAGAACGGTCTTCTTGAGGTTCTCGCCGGCCGTGCCAGCGACCGCTCGCCCCGCTGGACCGCTCCCGGTCAGCGTCGCCGCTTTGACGCGCGGATCCGAGAGAACTCCGTCGACGCGATTCGACGGGATCAGCATTGTCTGGAACGCGCCGTCGGGAAACCCGGCATCGCGGAACACGTCCTCGATAGCGAGTGCACACTCCGGCACGTTCGAGGCGTGTTTGAGCAGCCCAACGTTGCCCGCGGCCAAGTATGGGGCCGCGAACCGAAACACCTGCCAGAACGGGAAGTTCCAGGGCATGACCGCGAGTACGGGCCCCAGCGGTTCGTGGACCGTCTTCACGGTCGAACCCGGCGGACTCGGATGTTGTTCGTCCTGTAGGTAGCGTCCCGCGTGCTCGGCGTAGTGATCACAGACCCACGCACACTTTTCGACTTCGGCTTCGGCCTGGGCGATCGGCTTGCCCATCTCACGGGTCATCAGTTCCGCGTACTCAGTCGTTCGCTCACGAAGCAACGTCGCCACCTTCGCGAGTTTCGTTTCGCGTTCCGCGACGGATCGATCTCTGAACGTTTCGAACGTCGATGCGGCCCTCGAAAGCCGGTCTTCGACCTCCTCGTCGTCGTGTTCGTCGAACGTTTCGATCGTCTCTCCGGTCGCAGGATTGATTCGTTCCATCGGTGTGTTAGTTCCGCTTGTCGTTTTTCTTTGACCAGAGCGTCTCATCTTGCCACTCGAATTCGCGTGGCATCCCTCAGTTCGAGAGGTCTGGTTAATCCGGAACCTCCATTAGGAATCACCCACCTCCCTACGGAAAATCGAACCCATCATCCGCCGAGCCACCATCCATAGAGGCGCTCTTGCTCTCGGCTATCAGGACGCTTCTTCGACTGCCCGTATGTTTTCCCCTTGAGTATTTGACGCTCAACTTTGTTCGCAGCCAGTTTGAGGGCGTGGGAGGCACCATAGCCTTCTCCATCGGCTGTGAAATAGCCACGGTCAGTTACCAGCCGAATCCGTGCGAGCACCAGCGCCACACCCCGAGATTGTTCTTTGTGTTCCTGGAGTTCGATGCTGGCTTTGATCACATTCATATCACCGTACTTTGAGGTTATGCTTTCGATCAATGCGGAGACATCATCATAGCTCATTCCGTCCAGAAGGTCGAGCCCGAACACCTGCACGGTGTTCCGGTCATCCTGTTCCCAGGTGAGTGCCTCAAGAACGTCTGTTTTTGTAATTACGCCAATGGGTTCATCACTCTCATCTGCGAGAACAACCAACGAGGAGATGTCCCGGTCGAACATCGTTTCCACGACATCGTCAAGGGATGCGCTTCGTCGAACCGTGAACACGGAATCCGACATCAGGTTCCGCACCGGCAGATCGAGCATTCGATCGGACTCGCCCTCGCGCGCCCCAAGACCACCATGACGCGCACCGCCGCCTCGGCCCCCGAAATCCCCTGGTGAGCCACCCTGACTCCTGGTTCCGCCTCGCGTCGTGAACTCGACGACGTCGTACAGGCTCACCATCCCGATGGCTTCGCCGTCATCGATGACAGGGAGGTGTGCGATTCGATTTTCTCGGAGTGCGTTCAGAGCTTTGCCGATCGTCGTTTCGGGGGTCGCGCTGATCAGTTTCTCCGTGTATGCATCTGCGACCGTTACAGCACTGAGGAAGGATTGAACTGCCGCAAGGACACAGTCACCAGTCACGACACCGACAACACGATCATCATCCAACACAGGAAGCGTTTTGGCGCCGCTGCCGATCATGAGCCGTGCAACCTCTCGGACGTCTGCCGTCCGATTGACAGTCGGGACGTGCTGTACTCCTGACCCAACTTTCGCCGACGGCTGGTTGGACGATGAGGCTAACTGTCGGCGACTAACGACGCCACTATACTCGTCACCGTCTGTTACGACGACGGCGTCGAGTTCCTGGTTTTCGAACGCTCCAGCGACTTTCGAAAGCGGCGTGTCAATATCAAACTCGGTGAACTTCGATGATAGGATTTCTGAGATGTTCATGTGTGGTCACGTATGGAAGGCCACGGCAATCAGAGGGGCCAGATGGATACGGGATCGGCGTTATCGACGCCGGCCCCGTTCTTCGCGTTCTTGGTGTCGCTCGTTCGCCTGTGCGACGTCTTCAGGAGAGATGTTCTTCCGGCCGCGACGGCGAGTCCGACGGGCAGCAGCTTCTGCGACTTCGGCGGTTTCTTCGGCTGCGGCCTCACGCAGTGCTTCAGCAGCGTCGTCGTCAGGTTCGACATCCTCGTCAGCGGCTTCCGAAAGGACGTTTTCGCTTTCTTGGCATCAACTGCTTTTCGCGCCTGCCGTCGTGTCTCGCGTCGTGGTCGGTCTGGATCTCGTGCTATGTGTGAATTATTCGCGTGGATCGAGTACAAAGAGAATTGAGCGGATTCGTTATCAAGTGTAGACATTTTCACGGTATCATGTGTTTTGATTAACTCGGTGACCTGTGACCTAGCCCAAAACAGACCAGGGGTTGTCGCGGTCGGAACCGCCACCTGGACAGTAATGCGGCAACGCGACAGACGGAACCCCGACTGTGCGAAATCCCGAAACAAATGGGCAGTTGGAGTGTGTCTACAGGATGAACGTGACAATAGCAAGAACGACGAAGATGATGACGAGCCATTTTGCGATATCCATACTGACTCCAGCGACCCCCCGAGCGCCGAGACCGACCACGTCGACATTACTCCGGATCGCTACTACGAACTCGGAACATGCCTCGAAGAGATCGACTGTCTGCTCGAGGAGCTGGGACTGGAGCGGTTCCGGCCCATTCTCAGAGCGTACTGCGGGGACTGGCCAGCCACTGACGTGCTATCTTACTCGGCCCCTTCAGGGATACAAACCGGGCCACAACGGCCGGGTGATGCGAACGGACAGGTGTCACTCGAGACGGCTGTTAGCCGATGATTGACCATTGGCGACCAACGTGTGATCCACCGGGAACGTGAGTCTGCAGTTATAGTGTTCGAACTGCGATTCTTCCCTTGGCAACACACCCCCCTCGCGGCGGTTCTCCGCTTGTCCAGATAGGTCGCCGCTTTGCCACCACTCATGTTTGACTTTCGCCAAATAACATCGTCTAAAATCCAAAATGGACCAGAGATTGATTACTACGCTGTGATCATCACACACCGACGATGAGTTCAGAGATTATGATTGCCTCCGAGCAAGAAGGACTGGACGCGGACTCGATTGATGTCGGCGTCGTGGGCACCGGCGCCATCGCCCAGCGGCTCCACATCCCCGAGTACGAGAACCATGAGCAGGCCCGAGTCACCGCTATCTGTGACGTGGAGGGGGCGAAGGCGTTGGCGGTCGCCGACGAGTACGACGTGTCGAACCACTACACCGACTACGAGACGATGCTCAACGAGGGCGACCTCGACGCGATCAGCGTCTGTCTGCCGAACCATCTGCACCACGACGTGGTCGTCGCGGCGCTGGAGCGCGACATCGCAGTCCTCTGCGAGAAGCCGATAAGCACCTCCCTCGCGGAGGCCGACAATATGGTCGCAGCGGCCAATGAAAGCGACGCTATCCTAATGGTCGATCAGTCGGAGCGCTTCGGCCCGGTGTATGAGAAGACGAAGGACCTGCTCGACCAGGACATCATCGGCGATATCCACAATGTCCGCAGTCGCTTCAGCCACCCCGGGCCGGAGGGATGGTCGCCCCGGTCGGCATGGTTCACGGACGCCGAGGCTTCGGGCGGCGGCGCCCTCATCGACATCGGCATCCACAACGCCGACCTGATCAATCACTTGTTCGGCGACGTGGACGAACTGATGGGCTACAGCGACACCCTCTCGATGGACACTGAGGTTGAAGACACCTCCGTCGCCGTGATTCGCTTCGAGGACTCCATTCTCGGTACGTTCGAGACCGCATGGCGGACCGATCCGCCATCTATCACGATGCAGATCGTGGGCGAGGAGGGCGTCATCTACGTGGACAAGATCGAGGAGACGATCCGCGTGGAGTTCGCCGACAAAAGTGGCGTTCTGGAGGTACCTGTGCCCGAAGAATCGAAGTACGGCGGTCCGATAGCTCACTTCATCGATAGCGTGCTCGCGGGGACGGAGCCGACCGTGACCGGCGCCGACGGACGTCGCGCCCTGGAGGTCGTTATGGGCGTTTACCGGTCTTCGGAGCGCGGCGGGGCCGTCGAACTGCCGCTGCCGCGAGAGGGTGAAGAATGAGACTCGCCTGTAGCAGCTACTCGTACAACGAGGAGCTTGAGGACGGGATGGATCTGGCCGAGTTCTTCGAGATCTGTGCCGCCGATCTCGATGTCGCGGGTGTCGAACTCATCGACGAGCACCTTCCCGGTGACGACCCGGACTCGCTCGACCGGGTCGCGGACCTCGCAGTCGACCACGGGCTGGAGATCGCCTGCCTCTCTGTGTTCTACAACGACTTCGCGAAGGCGAGTCGTGAGGAACGCCGCGAGGATGTCCGATTGGTCCGTGACTGGCTTGACGGTGCCGACCGGCTGGGTGCCGACGTGGTCAGGGCTTTCACGGGCTTTCCCGGCCTTCACGACCGCGACCATGGCGACCCCGCAGTCTGGCGCGACGTGACCACCTGTCTTCAGGAGTGCGTCGACTACGCACGTACCGTCGAACCGACGCTAGCCGTCGAGAACCACAACCATGACGGGCTTATTCGGACGGCCGACGACATTTTCAGAGTTCGCAGCGGCGTGAACGGCGACTTGGGACTGGTGCTCGACTTGGCGAACTACGTCGACGGCGTCGACTCCGTCCGTCGGTCGCTCCATCTCGCAGACCACGTCCACGCCGCGTACGACGACGTCGCCGCAGACGGCTCGGAACCGTCCTACGAGCACTACGACGAGGCGCTCGCATCGCTGGCCGACCGTAGATACGACGGCTTCGTGACGGTGGAGTACGAGGGCGACGGGAATCCCTTCGAGGAGGTACCGCGTGCGGTCAATTACCTCGCGGACCGTGTCGATCGCTGACTGACCGGGACCGTCTCAAACCCTGAACGACGTCCTGTCGAGCGTTTCTCCGTGCCGGTGCGAGCCGGGATTCGCACCAACCCCGGACCGGCCTACTGACGCTCGTTCTGATCACGTTCGCATACCCGTTCTGAGTCGCACAGCGGAGAGAGCGTCGCGCACGCGTTTATTTTGCTCCAGTAGAACCTCTTTGTCTCTAATCAAAGACGAGGGGTGGGTTTATTTTACCTGAATCAGTTTCCAGCATGTGTATCCATGCCAAAGAATGGAAGTCAATCACGGCGCCGTTTTCTCAAGGAAACGGCTGGACTGAGTACAGCAGCGATGATCTCGCTCGCCGGTTGCGGCGGCGATGGCAGTGGAGACGGCGGTGATGGTAGCGGTGGCAGTGGCGCAACTGTCGAGTTTTGGTCCTCGCCGAACGGACAGGAACTCTCCTTCCACAAGTCGGCCGCCGAGGAGTTCGGCGCCGAGAGTGAAACCATCGTTGAGGTCAGTCCCGTTCCGGAAGGTGACAGCTCCGAACAGGTCGTCCTCTCCGCACTCGCGTCCGGATCGGAACCCGACGTGTTCGCGAACGTGTTCCCTGGGTTCGCCGCCCAACTCCAAGCCAACGACTCCGCGACCGACCTCTACGGTATCGACGGGGTCGAAGAGTTCCTCGCGGACCGCTGCGGTGAGGAGCTTCTCTCTCGGTACGAAGCGCCAGACGGTGGCCTCTACCAGGCACCCTGGAAGGCCAATCCTGTGCTCTTCCAGTACAACGACACGGTCTTCGAGGAGGCCGGTTACAGCGAGGAGGATTACCCGCGTACGCTGTCGGCACTTATCGAGGAGGGACCGAACATCATCGAATCCAGCAGTGCCGAGGTCCTCTGGGACCGCGCACCGCTGCCGACTTGGTACGAGCGCTGGTTCGACTTCCTGCCGATCTACTTCGCCGCCTCGAAGGGCGAGGCGAGCATGTTCTCCCAGGAGAACGGCCAGACGCAGCCGGCGTTCAACAACGATACCGCAGTCCAGGTGCTGGAGTTCTTCCAGCAGCTGTTCGCGAACGACCTGATCCCCCAGCAGTCGGGCGAAGAGCCGAAGTTCCCCAACGACCTGGCCGCGATCAACACGGGCGGTCCGTGGGTCATCCCATACTTCCAGGACGTCAACGAGGACATCTCGATGAGCCACCTCACACCACCGGTACCGGAAGGGGTCGAGGAGAACGGCCACACCTACGCGGACCCAAAGAACACCTCGGTCTTCCAGTCCTCGGACGTCGCCGCCGAGGCGTGGTCGTTCATCGAGTTCGAGATGAACGAGGATCGGGACATCGCCTTCATGGAAGACACGCTCCAGCTCCCGCTCAGGTCGGGGCTGGTCGAAGCCGGCGAGTCCTTCTTCGAAGAGAACCCGCAGGTTGAACCGTACGCGCAGGCGTTGGAGACCTCTCACCCGCCGGCATACACGCCCGACTATACCAAAGTGATGAATATCTTCGGCGAGGAGGCATTCGTGCCGGTGACCCGGGGCAACCGCGATCCCCAGGAAGGGCTCGACCGCGCCGAGGAACAGATACTCAGCAAACTCGAAGGATAGCGAGCGAGATCACACATGATAGACCCGATCGTCCGTCGCGTCCGCGCGGCCAGCACCGAGGCAAGTACAGACGTCGCTTCCCGGCTCGCGCACCTCCCGATCCTCGGAACGGCCGTCGAGCGGATGGGCAAGTACGACGACAACCTGAAGGGATTCATCCTCATTATCCCGTGGCTCGCGTGGGCAGGGGTGTTCCTCCTGTTCCCGTTTTTCTTCGCACTCTATCTCAGCTTCCACGAGTGGGCGATCATCTCGCCCGAGCAGCCGTTCGTCGGACTGGAGCATTACGTAGCGCTGTTCACCGGGGACATGTTCTACCAACTCCTCGGGAATACGCTGTACTTCTTCCTGGTGAACGTCCCGACCCAGATCGTGGCCGCGCTCGCCGTTGCGGTATTGCTCGACCGGATCATCCGCGGGCGAGCGCTGTTCATGGCCGGCTACTTCGTACCGTACGTGACCAGCGGCGTCGTCGTCGCCGTCGTGTTCAACTGGTTGTACTCGCCGGACGGCTTCCTTAATCAGTTACTCGCCGTCTTCGGAGCAGAGGTCAACTTCCTCGGGAGCGAACAACTGGCGATGCCCGCCATCGCGATGATGGTGTCTTGGAAGTTCGTCGGTTACTATGCCATCATCTTTTTGGCGAACTTGCAGTCCATCCCGGACAGCGTCTACGAGTCGGCGGCGCTCGACGGTGCCAACGAGTGGGAACAGTTCCGTCACATCACGTTCCCGCTTCTCAACCCGAGCATGCTGGTGGTGGTGATCCTCTCGACGATCACCGCGTTCCAGATATTCACCGAGCCGTTCATCATGACCCAGGGCGGTCCGGATGGAGCGACTACGACATTCGTCCTTACGATCTACCAGTCGGCGTTCTCGTACCTGGAGATGGGCTTCGCCAGCGCACTCGGCGTCGTCCTAGCGGCGATGATCTTCGTCATCAGCTACGTCGAACGCAACTACATCGAGACGGAGGTGTCGATGTGATGCCCGGAACGGCTCACGCTATGTCCGCCGTCTCCCCCTTCCACGAGGTGATCATCCATGGCCAGTGAGACGCCCGAGATTACGGACGACGAACTGCTCAGCGGCTCGAACGAAGAGTCGGAGTCACTCACGCCGAAGAAGCTCGCGGTGTACGCGGCGCTGACGATCGGCGTCGTTGCGCCGCTGTTCCCCTTCGCGCTGATGGTCTCGATGTCGTTCAAGCCCGCGGGGGAAATGTACTCCGCGTCGCTGCTCCCGTCGGAACCGACGATGGCACACTACGCGTTCCTGCTGGAGAACGTGCCGATACTCCGGCAGATGCTCAATAGCGTGATCGTCACCGTCGCCGTCGTCACGAGTGTCGTCGTCACCTCCTGTCTAGTGGCATACTCGCTGGCGAAGCTCGACTGGTTCGGCCGGGAGTTCACCTACAACTTCATCCTCGTGACGATGATGATCCCTGGCGTCCTGCTGTTGATCCCGCAGTTCATCATCATCGTCTGGCTCGGCTGGGTCAACACCTACCAGGCGATGATCGTGCCGTTCGCGATCAGTTCCTTCGGCATCTTCCTGCTCACGCAGTTCTTCAAACAGTTGCCGGACAGCCTCATCGACGCTGCGCGGATGGACGGCTGCTCGGAACTGGACATCGTGTTCCGGATTGTCCTGCCGAACTCCTTGCCCGCTATCGCCACCGTGGCGCTGTTCACGTTCATGAACCGGTGGAACGAGATGCTGTGGGACCTCATCGTCATCCGCAACGAGGACATGTACACCTTGCCGGTGAGCATCACGCTGTTCGCCAAGACCGGGCTGTACGGGGACAGCACGGGACCGCTCATGGCCGGTGCGACGCTCTTGGCCGTACCCACTATCCTCCTGTTCCTCCTGTTGCGCCGCTACTTCATCAGCGGCGTCACGATGTCGGGACTGAAGTCGTAGGAACGTTCCTTTCCCCCGTTCAACGAATGACTTCGACGTATGATGTCACGACCGGCCGCATTCACTACCTCGCCCTTGCGCGCGAGGTAGTCAGCGACAGCTACTACCACCTTCCCCGGGTGATGGCCGTGAGCTTCGTCTGGTCCTTGCTGGCTGCCACGGTGGTCCTGGCCGCACCGGCGACGGCCGTGGCCTTTGCCGCCGGTCGCAGCATTCTGGACCACGAACCGTTCGGTGTCCGGGCCGCGGTACGGGCCTTTCAGCACTACTTCTGGCGCGCCCAGGTGGCGTTCGTCCCGGCGTTCCTCCTCGTGAACGTCGCCGGCTGGCTCTGGCTTCGCGCGACGGCGACCGGTGACGCGCTCCCCGCTGTCCTGGCTTTTCTCGCCGTCGACGTGCTCGTCGTGTACGGGTTCCTCCTGCTGTACTACGGCCCGCTCTTAGTCGACGACGGCCTTCGTCGCGCCGTCCCGGTTGAGGACCTCCCCGACCGCCGTCCGACTGCGGCTGACCTACTTCGCGCGTCGGCTACCGTCGCCGTCTCGCGCGTCGGCGTCTCCGTCGCGCTCGGCCTGTTCATCGCCTCGATGGGCGCCCTCCTCGCGTTCACCACGGTCGGATTCGTGGTACTGGCTCCGGTGTTACTCTCGGCGACGCTGGTCCAAGCAACTCGCTATCTCACCGGAGAATCAACGGACTAAACAGACTCTTTCCCAAGCCCAGCGTACGGAGAATTCGCTCATATGCGCACCCCTACGACGCTCGCCACCCTGTTTGCCGTTCTCTCAGTGACCACACTCCTCCTCGGCGTGCTCGGCCTCCTCGAGGGCGCCCCGGGCGTCTGGCCCGAGGGGTGGCCCGTACTGGTGGTCGTCCACGCGCTGCTGGCCGTGATCCTGGGATACTACGTCATGAAAACGAGTTAATACGGACGGTTGAAATTCGTTACCGGTCTGACTCGACTGTCGGGCCCTTTCACTCATCTACTCGTTGTCCAACGACCATCGCTGACAATAGATACGACCGCCCTATGAGTCGCAGCACCCGCTGGCGTCGCGGAACAGGCCGCTGACCTACCGATCAGAGAGTTTGAGGACGACTTCATCGACCACGAGCGCGACCTCCTTCTCGACGCCCCCGCTGTCGCTGACGTTGAACCGCGACCCGACTACGCCGGCGTCTTCTAACTGCTGGATGTGGACGGACACTGTCCCCTTGGAGAGGGAGACCTCCTCCGTCAGTTCCTGAATCGTGCACGTGTCCTCGGCCAGTGTGCGAACAATCTGCCATCGCGTTTCAGACCCGAGCGCAACCGCGAGGTCGAACGCCTCCTCCGCCTTAACTTCCTGGCTCTCCGTCGGCCGCACTTCCGATTGTGCGTTCGGGATGCGACGAGTAAATCGAGGTTCGTCCATGATAGATCCGTGTTTATCATTCCCGTCGAACGATGATGATGAACCTTCCGATTATATTTGGCTACAGTCAAATAAACATGAGATAAACATAATATATTGGCTCGAGTCCTAACCGAGGCAATAGGTTTAACTCAGATGACTAGTACGTTTTCAATAATGGTTGCAACAAGCGATGGTGGGAACCAATGGTGGAATGAACGGTTCTTTCGGTCGGTGACACTGTATCCGTGGGCGACGATGGACATTGAGGACGTCGTCAACAACCTGGCCGACCGGGGCGTCAACGCCGTCTTCGTGGTCGTCAAAGAGAGCGATGGACGCGTATTTTACGACTCTGACGTAGCTCCGCCCCAGGTCCCAGATCGCGACCTGCTCGGCGAACTCGTCGATGCGGCGGCAGACCATGATATCACCGTCGTCCCATCGCTATTCGTCCTCTGTGACAAGTACCTCGTCGAGCGGTATCCGGAGGTCGTCCAGGTCGCCCGTGAGGGGACCGAGATCCGGTACCCGAACGTCTCCGCGGAGTGGATGCACTGGGCCTGCCCGAATCACGATATCGTTCGAGACCACCTCGGTGACGTCGTCGACGAACTGCTCGAGTATGACATCGACGGCCTCCAGTTCACCCACTTCGAGTACCAGCCGGTGATGAACGACGAATCGAGCTACCGCTCCTGTTTCTGCGAGGCCTGCCTCTCGCGTCACGACACGCATAACGTTGACGACGGCTCAGTGGAGTGGACAGCCGCGCGGTGTGAGACGATCACGGGGCTCCTCAAAGAACTGTCGGCGCCACTGCACGACCGGAACGACCTGATGGTGAACGTCGAGATGGAAACCTTTGCGGACTTGGATTCGGCCGTGGAGGACAGCCGTGACACACTGGGCGTCGACCAACTCTCCATCGCCGAATTCGCTGACGTACTCACACCGCGTACCGCGCACGTCGACATCGACATGCACCCGGTGTGGATCCGCGATATCGTCCGGTCGCTTCGGGAACGAACGGGATGTCCCGTCGTTCCGTCGATCCGCACTGCCGACTCCAAGCGGTCGCAGACCAGGGTCCCATCGGACGAACTAATGACCGCCATCCAGATGGCGCTGCACGGCGGCTCACAGGGCGTGTCGTTGTTCTCTACCGGAGCCAACGTCGGTCGAATCTCCAACGAGCAGTGGGAGACCGTCCGCGAGCAGTACCAGGAGCTCAAGCAGTTCGAACGCGTGTACTGGCGCTCGAACTGACCAGGACGATGGCGGCTGAACGTCGCTTTTTTATGTAGTACCCGGCCGTGGCTTTGCGTCCAACGACACGCCGAAGTAGTTTGACTCGAACCAAATATACACCCCAGGCTCCAAAACCCAGACCAACTATTATGCGAGTCGGTCACGGATCTCCGCCGCACATGGCCGATCTCAGCATCGAAAACCTCACGAAGGCGTTCCCATCGGCGGGCGAGGGTGGCCAGCTCGTCGCGGTTGACGACATCTCCCTCACTGTCGAGGATGGCGAGTTCCTCGTTATGCTCGGCCCGTCCGGATGTGGGAAGTCGACGACACTCCGCTGCATTGCCGGCCTCGAGACGCCTACGGCTGGTCAGGTCCGGCTCGGTGATGATAACATCAGCGACGACGAGCCCCAGGCTCGCGACATGGCGATGGTGTTCCAGGACTTCGCCCTGTACCCCCACATGACCGCTAGGGAGAACATGAGTTTCGGCTTGAAGATGAAGACCGACCGATCCTCCGACGAGATTGGCAAGCGGGTCCAAGAGACCGCGGATATGATGGGCATCGGCGACCTACTCGATAAGAAGCCCAAGCAGCTCTCTGGCGGGCAGAAACAACGCGTCGCGCTCGGTCGGGCCATCGTCCGCGACCCAGACTTGTTCCTGATGGACGAACCGCTCTCAAACCTGGACGCGAAGCTCCGGGCGCAGATGCGCACGGAGATCCAACAGCTCCACCGCAAACTGGGCGTAACGACGGTGTACGTCACTCACGACCAGACAGAGGCGATGACGATGTCGGACCGCATCGCTATTCTCAATGGCGGCGTTCTTCAGCAGGTCGCGCCGCCTGACGAAGTGTACCACCACCCGGTCAACCAGTTCGTCGCGGGGTTCATCGGCTCGCCGAGCATGAACTTTCTATCGGTTGAGGCCGCGGAGCGAGACGGCGCCGTCCACCTCGTCGCCGAGGGAGACTCAACCTTCGACTACCGGCTGGACGAGACGACGGTCGAGCGGTGCGACGTCTCCTCGGGCGATCAACTCGTCGTTGGCGTCCGGCCCGAGGACATCCGCGTCCCCCAGGACGAGGCCCACCGCCGGGAGGCGTCGGACCAGCCCCAGGAGGCTATTCTTGATGTCGTTGAGCCGATGGGGAGCGACAACTTCCTCTACCTGCAGGTGGGCGACTCCCCGTGGACGGCCAGGGTAAGTGATGGCGTTTCCCCCGAGGTGGACCGTCCGATCGAGTACACCTTCGACCTGGATACACTCCACCTCTTCGCCCCGAACGGGTCTGCACTGAAGACGACGGGCACCGACAACAGGGCCTACCAAGTCGCAGAGCAATCGACCGTTCCGACCACGGCATCGCTGACGGACAGGGGCGCCGACACCCTCGCCGACGGAGGCGAGAATGTCGAGTGAGCACGCTGCCGCGAACGACGACACCGATTCCGCGGAGCGCCGCCCCATCGGCGGGATCAAAGACACTGACTTGCTCCCGGAGTGGGCCATCGGCCCGTTTACCGTCGACGCGGAACCGGTTCTCGAACCGACTGACCGCGGGTGGGAAGCCGGTCGCATCTTCAATCTCTCCCTCATCGAGGTTGAAGACATCTTGTTCGCCTTCTACCGGGCGACACCCGACGACCGCATTGACCAAGACTCCCGTATCGGACTGGCGTGGAGCGACGACGGTCAGACGTTCCGCCGCCACGTCGACAATCCGGTAATCAAACCGACCGAACCCTACGAACAGCGGGGCTGCGAGGACCCGAAACTGTACAAACACGAGGGCACCCACTACATGTTCTACAATCCTGCCTGGGAGTCGGAAGGGATCTGGGGCGACCCCGGCAGTATCCGGTGTAACATCTGCCTGGCGACGTCGAAGGACCTGATTCACTGGGAGAAAGAGGGCCAGATCGTCCCGGCATCGCTGACTGGCGGCTGGGCGAAGGGCGCTGTCATCCCCCGCGACCCGCAGGGCCGTCCGGTGAAGATCGACGGCGAGTTCCTGATGTACGTCGGCGAACTCGCCGACGATCGCCAGCTGATCGGCCGCTCCGACGACCTACGCAACTGGGAGTTCGAGAAAAAGCGGTTCGTCGACCCGATGCCGGACCGGGGCGTGGAAGCCATCCACGAACCGGCCTCAATGATAACGAACATCCCGGGCCGTGAGGATGATATGGTCCTGACGACCAACTACGTTCCCTCGCCGGATCTCCGTGAGCGCCTCCACACGACCAACCCCGCCGGCGACGAGTACCCGCCCTCCGGCCAGGTGCGCTACTCGAAGGACGACCCGACCGAACCACTGGACTTCGCTCCGGAACCGGCTGGGAGCTGGGGCGGAATCATTGAGTATGACGGCGAGTGGCTCGTCCCCGAACAGGAAACAGCCAGGTTCGCACGGGCGCCGATAGAGTCCGAATAACGGCGAACCACCCCAATGTGCTCCGGATCTGTAACGAACAGCAGCACGACACATTGGGCTGTTACGACAACGAGTTCGTCGACGGCGACACGACCGCCGATGGGCAACGTCGTCGCTCGGTTTGCGTGCCTAGGGACAACGCCCAATTGCCACCGGCCGATAGCCGTTGGTGCGGGCACCGTCGAACCCCACACTCAGGTGCCCGCGGACCACCACACTCCTTCCGTACCATCCATGACAGCGTCGGGTGTTTCCACTCCGGCGCTTACGTCGAGAAGTCGCCCAGCTCGTGCCTAGATCATCGAATTCCAGTACTTTCCTCTACGTGCCACTAACGCTATCTCCGTGCGAGCCGTTCACACAAACGTGGTCGCACATGGCAGAGACTCCAGCACCTGCAGCAACCTCGAAGAGCACCCAGTGGCGAGAGGTATCGCTAGCCCTCTTGGTCGGGATCATTGTTCTCGGTAGTAGCGTCTTCCTCGTCACGGTAGTGCAGGCACCGATTGGACCACCGATCGAGACAGCGCCGTTGTTCGTCTGGAATACGGCCGCTGCATCGATCGCTCTCGTACTGTTGTGGCAGGACACCAAGTACGGGTACGCCGCGTCGGTACTCACAGGCCTGTTGGTCCTGATCTCGCTTAGCCTCATTGGCACGGGCGTCTATGGACGCATCCAACCCGGATCAAGTCCTCTAGGGCCCCTCTCGTACGCGGCACTCGCCATCGCGCTGATTGGCACGACGGTCGCTGCATGGCGAAACCAGATTCCAATCCAGCCACCGAAGGACGAAGAGCCGGCTCCGTGAGAGCCACGCACATCTACTGAGAGAGGATTCAGTGCAGCCGGCGAAACCAGCACGGTTGTCGCGCTGAACTCAGCCTCTCTATCTCGCGCCACGGTTCTAACAGTCGCCGGATAGGTTGATATGGGTCGTGCGACCGACGATGTAGCAGTCGTACTCGAAGGGGTCGTGGGTCGTGTCGGTCACGCTTTGACCTCCTGCCAGTCGCAGTTCTCACACGCACTGTACCCCTGCTCCTTCGCCTCCGACTGGGGGATTTTGAATAGTGTTGTCTGTCGGAACCCCCCACAGGCCGCGTGTTTCGCCCGCTGGCCGCCCTTCACGCGGTGGTACCGTTTCCCGTATGGCGTGACGACCACCGTTCTGTCTACTTGCATTACGAACTGCCCTCCGTGTGGTCGTTTGCGGCCGTAACTTCGACAGCCAGATTTTGCAGGCCATCGACGCTCATCAGTATCCCATCCGGCCCCGGCGTCTCGCGGAGTCGTTCTGTCGAGAGTAACAGCGAGTCACCGCGGTCGTATATCTCCACGCCCTCGGCTGAGATGGTGGTTGGCGTTTCGGCGTCGTCAACGTGTAGTGTGTCGGTCATATCTGTAACAACTCCGTGCAGTGTTGTATGTAGTTGCGGTTGTCCGCTCGGTACTCAAGCGCCCGCTGGCAGACGCCCGGCCACTCCTCGCGTGGGACGCCGGGCTGGCCGAGGTACGGGATACGGTCCTCGTCGATGGCCTCCGGCGGCATCCGCGCCATCGCGTAGATCGAGCAGAACTCTTCGCTCGTCTTTGCGACGTCGTCGCCGTCCTCGTGGCGAATCCGGATGGCGACGTGGCCGAGTTCGTGCCAGAGTGTGACGTTCGTCGTGTACTCGTCCGGCGGCAGGCAGATGAGGCGGTTGTAGCCGAACGCCTGTGCCTGTGCGTCGGCGTTCTCGTACAGCAACCCGACGTTGACGGTCTCGTGGGCCAGCGCCATCGAGACCCGCACGACGAGTTTCAGACGGACCCTCGTGGGGGTGAAGCATCTCCAGCGCGGAGACCTGCTGATGAAGCTCGGACTAGTCGAGAAGATTCACGACGGTTTTTCGAACTCGCTAGATGGCGCGAGGAACACGTCGGCGACGACTGATTACTTCTCGTTCTCGAACGCCTCGCTCGACACCTCGGCCAGTTCACTCGCTTCGATGTGGCTGTACATCTCGCTCGTCGTCGACGGGTCTTCGTGCCGGAGTGCCCGCTGGGCGGCTTCGAACCCGACGTTCCGGTAGAGGAACTCGCCGACGCCGCGCCGCGCACCGTGGGGCGTCAGGTAGTCCTTCGGCCCGTCGACGTCGATATCGCCGTCGTCGCACAGCCGTTTCAGGATACTCCGAACACCGTTGACGGAGATGGACGGCGGCCGAGCGTCGTGCTCGCGAAGCGCTGCGAGCAGATCGTCGCCGGGCTCGGCGTCGTCGGGGAGCTGACTGTGTAGCGACGGGGCATGGAGCGTCGGGAAGACGGGCCAGGAGTCGGCGGGCGGGTCCAGCACCGTCTCCCAGCGCTCGATGGCCGGGTGGGCTTGCTCGGGCAGTTGGAGGTGCTGGCGTTCCTGATTCTTCCCGAGGACGGTGATGCGGTTGTCGCCGAGTTCGACGTCGCCCCACGTGATGCCGGTTCTCCGCTCGTCGCGAGAGTCACGGACCAGTTCGCTCACACGGGCGCCCGTGTACGCGAGGACGTAGACGAGCGCCCGGTCCCGGACCTCGGTCCGGGCGTCGAGGCCGTCGGCGTCGATGGCGGCGTGGGCCTGTTCGTCGGCGTAGTTGCAGAGTGCCTGTCGCTCGCGAGGACTCCAGAACTGCTGGGTGTCGGTCTGTCCGAGTGAGCGTTCGGGAGCTTGTCTGTGACGCGTTCGACGATGGCGGGGTTCTCGGTCAGCCACTCCCACTTCTGGCAGTGCGTGAGGAACGCACGGACCAGCGAGTAGTACTGGTGGGCGGTCTCGCCGGTGATACCCGCCTCGCCCGTGGGGTCGGCGGCGCGGGCCTGGGCCCGCCGAGCGAGGTAGTCGGCGTAGCTCTGCATGTGCCGGGGTTCGACCTCGTCGACGTACTCCAGCCGGTCGGCGTGCTGGTCGGCCCACTGGCGGACGACGCGGCCGGCCATGTCGGCGTAGTTCCCCGAGCCCGCCAGTTTCGCCTTGTCGGCGACGAAGTGCTCGATGGCCTCGGAGAGGGGTTTTCGCCGGTCAGACGGTGGGTGCTGGTCCTGTGGCATCCGTTCGGCTTACCCGAGGGCGGTGGGGTGCAAAAATCTACTGCACATTACTGGACTAATGCATACTAGAGATATTCCAGACCTAATCGCCAGACGGCGGTGCAATTTGGCGTTTATAAATTATATACCGCTATATGAAATCGCAGTAGGCACCCACCCACAATCTCGGAGGATGATTTTGATGCGTTCCTTCTGTTCGTCCGTAATTACTGTGAAAGGGGAGCAGCCTTGCGGTTTTAATTTCCCATCACTTATAAAGTTTTTCTGAGTGATATTTTCTGTGATGGTCTACTAATCGCTAGACGAAATCCTATCCAGACGCATACAATGTGAAAATAAGGCACGCAACACGACCCATCCTCCGAAACTGTGACCCACCGCAGTTTCGGAAGATAGACTAAAACTAGGCCAATTACTGGTATAGTATGGCGAAGTTAGTCCCACTGAGTCAAGATTTCCGATAACTCTATCGAATATACTTCTCGAATATCATATAATAGTCGGAGCGAACGGCCCTCAGACAGTGTTTCCACTCTCAGGCAGCTAACCGAGTCCATTCTGATCGAGTTAGTCAGCTGGAATCAATGCCGAACACACGAGTTCGACACACTCACCGGCAGTCAACACAGGTGCATAATCCATCTCCCCCTCGACATCGGCTTTCAGCAGAAAGTCCGTGAGCCGCCAGATATTGTGGAGTAGCACTGCAAATGCGAAGTAGAACAGTCTGACGCGGTAGTCCTTCGAGGACGTCTTCGCGAAGAAGTCGTGCTTGATCGATTTGTACTCGTTTTCGATCTGCCAGCGCCGGTTGTAGCGCCGACAGAAGGTCGCAGCCTCGTTCGGCCCGACTCATCCGGGATGCGTTCGAGACCACAGATCGCTGCGAGTTCTTGATATTGTGCCAGTGGTCGGTAGCTCTGCGAATGCCGACACCGTAGGCCGTTTCGCGGTTCGACTGCATTCATGGGGGGTGTCATTGACGAACCGACGATCAGAGACGACGCGGTGCTGTGGGTCCGGGCGGTGTCCGTCCACCCCGACGTCTGGCACGTCGTGCGGAGATGCCCGAGGAATCAGACAGTCGGCGGCGGTGTGGTCGACCGAGACCAGACATACGGGCCAACCGGTCGTGCGTTGGGTAGCCAGTTCGTCGCTCGACGTCGAGTCTGCAACGCCTGCTCAGTAGACTTCCCGATTGAATGGCAGTACCAGCCAAAATGCGAGTTGAGCGGTGAGGTGCCGCTCAGGTAGAGGTACGGTCGCAGTTCCAACCGGGGTCGTGACCAGTGCGGTCGATGAGGTCGGAACGACACGCGGGGCAATAGTCGGGGGTAACAGATTCGCTTCGAGGGACGTACACCGCACCACTGCACTCCACGCATGCATCCGCAACGATCGTCGTACAGTCCGCACAGACGTTGAACTCGTCAACTGTGAGGTCGCGCAGGGGTTCGAGTTGTTTCTGTAAGATATACTCGTCGATGACCGTCTGACAGCTGTGGCACGATTTCATGGCGGTGCATCGTGTTCCATGTGACCACATGATAAATACTTGTCCCCGGATCCTGACGGATTCACTGTGGCTGCGACCAAGAGCGGCCCACCCGTCGTTGGTGCTGGCTGCTGTCCTATCGCGAAATCTCCCCCGACAGAACCGCACGCTGAGCGGATGCGCGTCCGGGCAGATAGAGATCACAGTTGCAGCATACCGTATCAAGAGTCGTGGTACCACGATTCACGGAAGTGGTATACCCTAGCCGGGAGCACGTGTAGTTGTAATGGCAAACGGCAAAGTTGACTTCTTCAACGACACGGGCGGATACGGATTCATTTCGACTGACGACGACAGCGTAGACGACGACGAAGACGTGTTCTTCCACATGGAAGACGTCGGCGGCCCGGACCTCGAAGAAGGTCAGGAAGTCGAATTCGACATCGAATCATCCGAAAAGGGCCCTCGCGCGACGAATCTCGTCCGTCAATAGCGACGACTTTTCAGTCACCGCTCGACGACAACGACTCGGTACTCGGTGACTTTAGGTATCGAGAGACTTCTCGGACGAGTACGACGACCGGATGGTCCAGTACACGAAATCGGTCCGGGAGAATCCCGCCGCATTCGAGGCGCTCGTCGACGACCAGAGGCCGAGCGGCCGTACCACGAACACAGTACCGTCAGGCCAATCGTTGTCGCCGGAGACCTCGAAGGACGAGTCCCCGAGTCGGCCGCCCACGGAGAATCCTGAACGGCGGCGTCAGTAGTTCGCTCGCCCCAGTTGCTCGCGGACGGCCATCGACTGGCAGCGGGGACAAGCAGCTCTCGTCTTTCGACGGCTGCGGCTCGTTGCGCGCCGGTGATGCGTTCGTCGCCCGCTCGCTGTCCGGGCTGCCTGAGATGCGACAGCAGCGTCAGGGAAAGGCTTTGAGAGGTTGGGCCCCGTATGTGAAACATGGACACAGACCGACTGAAAGCGCTCGTACCACACTACATTGTGATGTTTCTGCTCGTCTTTCTCGTCCTCGCGATCGTTCGCGCCGTCGTGGGTGAGATCGGGTTCTTGGTCGAATTAGTGATCATCGCCGTCGTCGTCTTTGCGTACCGACCCATCGTACTGCAACTCGGCATCGGGCCCAGCGAATGGGAGGAGTAACACCGCTATGGACATCATCGCTCCGAGGTTTGCACCCACAGTTGACTGAGCGCTGTCGTGTAGCTAGGCTGACTCGGTCCTGAAACGAACCGATAAAGCCCAGAATGGCAGAGCTGAGGACCCGAAAAGAGATTACAGCCACGCCCTCTGAAATCGTCGATTCGTGTAAATAGGCGACATAAACACCCGACAGTTCTAATGCCAAGTTCCTATCCTTTAACTATACGCGACGACACACCCTTATCAATGAATCGCCGTCGATTCACCGTCGTGACCGCAGGGTCTATATTTTTGTCTGGCTGTGGTCGATTGAGTATACTTGAGGACACTAACGAGGACACGCCCTCAGATAGGACAACGCCCTCGGCCGCCAACACAGAAACAGGAACAAACACAGCGACAAGGACGAATACAGCAACAAGGACGGACGACGAGGAACCGGCTTTCGGTCCTGGAACTGATACCGACAGTATCGTCTTACGTCTCTCAGACGTGCCTGACGGGTACGAATACAGTGGCGAAACGAACGTTCAGACCAGCAAGCTACGTGGTGATACGCGGGAACGGTACGCATCCCGCGACATCGTGCGCCAGCACTCTCGGAGCTTCCGGCGGGCCGACGATTCGACGAGTCCACGACTGATCTATTCTGAGGCGACCGTGTACCAACAGGCCAGCCACGCAGCGTCCCAATTACGCGATATCCACGATACGTTCGAATCAAACTCCGGCGAGATCGAGACGGTTGAACTCGCATCAGGCGTAACTGGGATGCAGGTCACACACACGAATGACCGGGGGACCAAGAACACGCTGATTTATTATCATACCTCAAACTTGGTGCTGCTTGTTATCACGTCCGGGCAAGATCAGTTCTACCCCGAGCGGACACAGAAACTGCTGGTGAAGATGATTTCTGATACCGGTTGACGTTTCCCCACCCTACCGCGGGTTTTCGCACTGCTGCTCTCGCTGTGGACCGGTGCGTAGTCCTCCCACTGTGAGGGTATCGTAGAACGATTAGCACACCAAAGAGCAGGGTGAGCGCTGACGTGGTATGACCCCAGCGACCCTGTAAGATGCTCCTTCGGTAGAGTCGTTTTTCACCGTCGTGGCGACGGAGACGCTCGCGTTGTTTGCGTATCCCCTCACGCCGCGTCTGTGCCGCATCGTCGCGATCACCAACTACGAACGCGGAGACAATCCGGGAAGTACCGTTATCACGGTGTGAGAACTCTTCTACGGCACGTCCCCAGTGTAGCTAACTTCTCGTAGTTCCGCAATCGTCTGTTCAAAATCGCGTACGGTCTCTCCCTTTTGGATTTCGGAGGAATCGATATAGTCCAGTATGTCCTCGTTAGCCTCCAGAACTGCTTGTACCAAGTCTTCGGTCTTGACCGCGAATCCGACTGCCGAGCGGATGGGGACTGTGGGTTCTACTGCCGCTCCTATCGGAACGGTCTGAAATCCGATTCGGACTCGCGATGTATTTAGCCACGACAGGACGATATACCCCATCCCGTCATATAATTCGATACGAGATTCGGTTGATTTCGTCGGATCTACGTCACCACGTGCGAATTCTAATGCCCTCGCTGAAAAGTTGCGCAAGATCGGAAGCGGATACTCTCCCTTATATTCAAAATCCTGGTTAAATTCGCTCTCAAGCGCGTCCTGTGACTCGAATCGGGTCAACTCGTGACCATCTATGGCTACTTTCACACCGCCGTAGATTTGTTGTACAGTTTGTGTGGCTGCAGAATTTGCGTTATCGAATGCGACGTCGATAGACAGCGTTTCGGCGAGGGGATAGGCGCGTTCGTTACTCATGAGGCGAACTTGGGATAGGCCGTCGTGACCTGATTGTTGGAACTACTGACGATGACCCGAATCCGGCTGAATCCGTATTTTTCCTCTACCGACTTAGGCACATCCCACACAATTGCTTGTGGGTCATCCGGGTCTGGCTTTCCTTTTCGGAGTGCTTTAGTCACGTAGGTCTTCATTTGCGACTCCGTCATATCTGCTTGCTGGTCAAATCTAGTCACGCCGGGGCCAGCATTAGAATTGTCTAAATGTTTTGATTGGATCTTCGCCACTCCGTATCCCTTGTTGGCAGTCTCGTCATATTCGCCCTTTGTAAGAGCGTACACGGTTCCAGTTTCCTCGTTTTTTGAAACCCGTCGCAGTTCCATGACGGGGTCATCCATCTTCTTTGTCAGCTCGATCACTTCGTCTGCTTCAACGTTGTTCGACTGACGAACGATATCAGTTAGGTGCGATGCCTCGTCGGCAGTGAATCCAGCTTTCTTGAATTTCGTCTTGGCGACCGCTTTACGAAGCGTATTGGCCGTATCGGGGTCTTTGACTTTGTCTAGAACTCGTGAAACCCGACTGCCGGCCTTCGAAATGAGTATTTCAGCCCACTCATCGACCTTGTTGGGGACGTTCTGTACTACCGAGATAGACACCTTAGCGACGTCGGAAATATCCTCTGCGGTATCGAGTGAGAAGCTCCCTCCAGCGACAGCAACACCACCTCCCGTTGGGGACGTCATGACGCCAATGACGGTTCCTGCCGATCCAATCGTGCTTGCAGCAGCACCACCACAATCAAGGCCGTTTGTAGCTAACCCGTCGTTTGGGGCGAGGAGGCAGTCGCGTATGTCGGCTGGCGCGTCCGCGACTGGAACCATGCTGAATCCGAGCCATCCGATGTGGTACTCTAGTGTTTGTGCCCCCGAGACACCCATCTGGACACCCACTTCACCGAGAATTGACCCTTTATTCGCGTTGCTGATGAGCTGCCAGTTATCGGATGAGTCGGCACTGTCGACCGTGATTTGGACGTCGTTTTCGCCCGGAGTGACGCTGAGTTCCTGTCGGTATACCGATTCACCGTCACGAGTCACATCAACCGTATAAGACTTCCCAACTGCGAACTGATGATCGTCAAAGCTGAATCTACCGTTCTCTCCAACGAACGCGGATTGGCCGTTGATTGAAACGACTCCATCGGAGAGCGGTTCGCCCTGCTCGTTCACTACCGTCCCAGAGATACTGCCGGTTCGCGTAATGTGGACTGTCGTCTCGGTGCGCTCACCAGCAGGCACGTCGATAGTCTTTGTCGTCTCGCTGCCAACAACTCCGGGGAGCGTAACCTCTGTGACGTGTTGTCCGGGTGTAAGCGCGGTAAATCGGGCCTGTCCCGCTGTGTTTGTTTTGACTGTCTCCGAATTTGACAGCAGAGACACCGACGCGTCTTCCACTGACGCCCCGGAGCTATCAACGACGGTGACAGTCAGCACCGTCTCAGTGAACGTGACGGGCTGCCGGTCGACATCGACGGCGTGGCCGCCCGTCGTCGCAAGTTCGAATCGTACGACTCTATCTGTATCTGTCCCGTATAACTGCGCGCTGAACTCGACAGTTGTTTCTGCTCCCGGCGACAGAGTCACCCTCTGTGTTTGGCTGCCGTCGATCTCGATACCACTGGGTTCTGCCATCTCCAGGGCAAATGTGGCTTCGCTGGACCCCGTGTTCCGGATCGTGACGGACGGTTCGAAACGCTCCCCGGGTTGGTACGCCTCCGGAACCCCTTCTACGGTGAGTATCGTGCCCTCGGGACGAGCGAGTCTGACTTCTCGTAACTGTTGTTGGTCCCCGGTCACCGATGTGTTGAACCGCTCGTCGACGTATCCGTCACGAGAAACAGTCACCGCATGTGTGCCATCTGAGAGACCGTCGAACCGTACGGTACCGTCAGCGTCGGTTTCCTTGCTCTGGTGTTCACCAACGGAGACTGTCGCGCCTGCGATCGGTTCGTCCTTCGGGCCGCTCACCTGAATCGTGATAGCAGCCTGTGTGCCGACACTGAACGCATCACTCGTTCGCTTGCGCTCGACTCGTGTACGCAGACTGTCGGGGTCGTGTTCTTGCCAGACGGACGTGACTGTCGTATATTCGCCGCTGGCGGCTGTCTCGGGAATAGACCAAGGCAGTGTGATTACAATTTGCTCGCCCGGACGCAAGGTTACGGACTGACCGACCTGCCCAGTGGTCGTATATTCGTCGCCGTTCGGACCGACGACACTGTGTCCAACAAAAAAGGTACGTTCGGAGTTGCCGGTGTTCTCGACGGTTGCGACTGCCTCGACTGTTTCGCCCGGTTTGAATTCACCAGTCCCAACGTCGACACCGGTGATGCGTGCACTGACGGTCGCTGTCTCTGTCACCTCGAACGCGTCAGTTCGCTCGGCTGTATCGAGACGCATCCGTGAGGGTCCCCGATCGGGTTCCACCCAGACCGTCGCGGAGCCGTCGTAGCTGCCGTTTTCGGCCTCTTCCGGGACGGTCACGGTGAGGTCGACTGTCTGACGTTCGCCGGGGCTCAGTGCCACCGACTGACCGCCACCCGCTGTGGTCTCACCACTCGAACTGCGGGCAGAGATGTTTACCCAGAATGTGTTGGTCCTGTCCCCGGTGTTCTCGATGGTAGCGGCCCCAGTGACGGTGTCACCGGGCTGGTAGGTCCCGCTGTCGACGGCGAACGACGTGATCGTCGCACTCGATGTTCGTTGTTCGATCTGGAAGGCGCCCAGCCGAGTGGTCCTGTCGTACGTTGTGTCCTTGTTCTCTGACTTGTATACGGCTGTCCCGCCGTCGTACGTCCCTGTTGTGGCCCCGTCGGGGACAGTCCAGGTCAACTCGACCGTCCGGCGCTCGTCGGGTGCCAACTCGAGATAGTCGCCCTCACCCGTTGTCCAGCCGTCCTCTGGTCCCTGTGCGGAGAAGTCGACCCAGAACGAGTGGGTCGTGTCGCCGGTGTTCTCGACCGTAATCGTTCCGGTGACGGTGTCTCCGGGCTGGTGGGTTCCGCCGTCGACGGCGAACGACGTGATCCTCGCCGCTGTCGTTGGCCGGTCGACCCGGAAAGCGTCGAGCCGGGACTGAACGTCGTACTTCGTGTCCTTGTTCGCTGACTTGTATACGGCTGTCCCGCCGTCGTACGTCCCTGTTGCTGCCCCGTCGGGGACAGTCCAGGTCAACTCGACCGTCCGGGACTCGCCGGGCGTGAGGTCGACGTATCCGCCTTCACCCGTTGTCCAGCCGCCCGCTGGTCCCTGTGCAGAGAAGTCGACCCAGAACGAGTGGGTCGTGTCGCCGGTGTTCTCGACGGTAATCGTTCCGGTGACGGTGTCTCCGGGCTGATAGGTACCATCGTCGACGGCGAACCCGGTGATCCGCGCCGCTGTCGTCGGCTGATCGACTCGGAAGGCGTCCGACCGAGAGGCCCCGTCGTACTTCGTGTCCTTGTTCTCTGACTCGTATATCGCCGTTCCGGCGTCGTACGTTCCCGATGGGGCGCCGTCGGGGACAGTCCAGTCCAACGCTATCGTTCTGCGTTCGCCCGGGGACAAGTCGACGTATGTTCCTTCGCCCGTGGACCAACCACTGTCTGGTCCCTGTGCGGAGAAGTCGACCCAGAACGAGTGGGTCGTGTCGCCGGTGTTCTCGACGGTAATCGTTCCGGTGACGGTGTCTCCGGGCTGATATGTTCCGCCGTCAACGGCGAACGACGTGATCCTCGCCGCTGTCGTCGGCTGGTCGACTCGGAAGGCGTCCGACCGAGAGGCCCCGTCGTATTTCGTCTCCTTCGCGTCAGACTTGTATACGGCTGTCCCGCCGTCGTACGTCCCTGTTGTGGCCCCGTCGGGGACAGTCCAGGTCAACGCGACCGTCCGGGACTCGCCGGGTGACAAATCAAGGTACCCTCTTTCGCCAGTGGACCAACCACTGTCGGGCCCCTGTGCGGAGAAGTCGACCCAGAACGAGTGGGTCGTATCGCCGGTGTTCTCGACCGTAATCGTTCCGGTGACGGTTTCTCCGGGCTGGTGGGTTCCGCCGTCGACGGCGAATTCGGTGATCCTCGCCGCTGTCGTCGGCTGATCGACTCGGAAGGCGTCCGACCGAGAGGCTCCGTCGTACTTCGTGTCCTTGTTCGCTGACTTGTACACGGCTGTCCCGCCGTCGTACGAACCTGTTGCTGCCCCGTCGGGGACAGTCCAGTCCAACGCTATCGTTCTGCGTTCGCCCGGGGACAAGTCGACGTATCCGCCTTCACCCGTCGACCAGCCGCCCGCTGGCCGCTGTGCGGAGAAGTCGACCCAGAACGAGTGGGTCGTGTCGCCAGTGTTCTCGACGGTAACGGTCCCAGTGACGGTGTCACCGGGCCGGTAGGTCCCGCTGTCGACGGCGAACTCGGTGATCCGCGCCGCTGTCGTCGGCTGGTCGACTCGGAAGGCGTCGAGTCGGGACTGACCGTCGTACTTCGTGTCCTTGTTCTCTGACTTGTATACGGCTGTCCCGCCGTCGTACGTCCCTGTTGCTGCCCCGTCGGGGACAGTCCAAGTCAACTCGACCGTCCGGGACTCACCGGGCGATAAATCAAGGTATCGGCCCGCACCGGTCGACCAGCCCCCCGCTGGCCGCTGCGCGGAGAAGTCGACCCAGAACGAGTGGGTCGTATCGCCAGTGTTCTCCACGGTAACGGTCCCAGTGACGGTGTCTCCGGGCTGATATGTTCCGCCGTCGACGGCGAACCCGGTGATCGTCGATTCGGTAGTTGGGTGCGTGACTTCGAACGCGTCCCGTTCCTCGTCACCGCCGAGCCGGTTGGTCTTGCTCTCCGATTCGTAGATCGCCGCCCCAGCGTTATAGACGCCTGGCTGTGCGCTTTCGGGGACTGTCCACGAGAGTTCGATCACACGGCGCTCGCCGGGCGCCAACTCGATGTGCCGGCCCGTACCGAGCGACCAGACCCCGTCGGGGTTCTCTGCCGAGAAATCGACCCAGAACGTGTGCCGCTCATCCCCGGTGTTCTCGACGACCATGGTTCCAGAGACCGTATCGCCCGGATAGACGGTCCCGCTGTCGGCGTGGAGGTCGCTCAGCGTCGCCGAAACCCCGACGCCGCTTGCGGCGGCCGGCTGTGCGACTGACGCAACCGGCGCGAGTGCTAGTACCAGTGCTACCGTGACGACTGCGTAGTTCCCCACTCCACCCATTTGCTGAACTGATACATCGTAGAAGATACCTGATAAATAACCTTTTGATACTCGGGATAAATCTGCTACACAGTAGATGATGACGCCGTACCAATCGCTACGCGTTTGAACCGCGCGGCGTTGCACGGCGGAGGCCGACCGGAGGCTAACCGAGCGTCGGTCAGTGTATTCGTCGGACGGTTGTGCTCCCCGTTTATCACCGAGTATACGGTCTGAAGCAGCCGCTCATCGGGTGTATATACTGTCTCTTGACGATTGGTTGCCTACAGCGATCAGCGAAATAAGTGTGTCCCGGCGATACCATATTAGCTGCTCTGGGGAGATACCTCTGCGTACTCGTCGATGTGGGAGGTGTATGTACGGGTCGCACGTCTCGTAACTTCTGTCTGTGTGTACTGTGGTACCATCCACAACAGACCCCCAACCGACTGACTGTAGACTATCGACAGAAACGCTGACAAAGCGGGCACCGGTTCACATCACGAGGTCCGTTCGTAGCCGTCCCCAGTGGAGGCGCCACTGGCGCAGTCGGCGCCGACGAACGGGGGCGTTGCGTCAGTTGATCGAAAGCGAGACGATTAGTACAGCGCATCATACTCCTCAATAATAGACGCTATTTCGGCACGAAGTTCGTCTGGATTTCGGCCATCAAGCCAGCCAGACTGGTTCAGAAATCGAATATCCACATCGTCTGTCGCAGCGAGATATTTGAGGGCTTGATGTACGTCTTGATCGAAGCCAATAATCACGGCCGGTTCGCAGAGAGTCAGTTCCTGGCGGAAGTACGGTCGCATGCGCCGAGCTTCGCTATGTGTGAGTCCCTGCGCTGGGACAAGGCCACGTTCTTTTGAGAGGTGTGTTAGATGTGCGTTGGTCAATCCGAGCTCCGACAGAGTCTCGTACAATAGGGTATCTCCACTATCGGGGAATGATCGTCCAGAGCGTTTTAATCCGACAAACCAAATCGGTCCGTCTCCTCGAAATCCCTCGACACCCCTGTAGTCTGGAAAAAAGAACAAGTCGTCCCCGATTTTCGGGTCCGCTTGCATGTCGTACTGTAATCTCTCCATTGGGGTGGGGACAGTGCCGATCATTGTGGATAGCGCGACGCATCACGGTCATCGACTGTCCATCCGTGGTCGCTACTCGGGCGGGTATTGCTGACGTAGAGGAGAGGCCAGCCTTCGACGCCGCTCCTCGCTGGAGTATACTGTGATTTCTGCTTTCGGAATTGCTCTGCGGGTGTCGGTGGGAAGTGGCCGGACCGGTGTACACAACCTATCATCGGCTATATAATATTCATACACCTATATCATAATATACCCTCTATTGGCCCTGTAGGGCGTAAAAACGGCGATTTCATCCCATTTCAAAGTATCAATAGAACGGTGGTTACCTGCCACTGTATAGTAGGATGTGGTTATCGAGGTCGTACTGTGACGCATCGGTTGGCGTACCAAGCCAGCGGAACCACCCGGGAGGGAAGATTTAGGTTATCAGATTAACATTATGGGGTATGGGGCGCCCCAGTCCGCTGATCCACAAGCGATCTTTGCGCAAGAAGGGCGGCGAGTGGACGGTAATCGGTATCGGTCTGTTGTCGCTGATCAGCATACTTCTGTTCGTGAGCAGTGATGCAGAGCCTCCCGCCTTACTGGTACTCGAACTACTCCTTGGAATTGCTTCGCCACTTATACTTATTCACACAGGATATCGCTTTGGAAGGGGAAACATCCCAACGTCTGCACGGTGGCGGATCGCGATCGGGGTCGTCGTTGGGATTCTCTTTGCAACAGGGTTCGGACTATGGCTCATTCAACACCAGCTCATGCAAGGTGGGCAAATAATCGATAGCTGGTATCTTACAGTCACACTTGGATCATTTGGAGCAGTTATTGGGCTGACAATAGCGGTCATTCAATTGGAGCCGAGACATAGACACTCGCTCTTTCCAGGTCTCGTTCGTCAGAACGAGCCACCCACGCCCCCCAATGTGCATATGCAGCCGTCTACAGTTTCGCTCACAGAGTTTCAGCGGCAACAGGTCGACACCGTTCTATACGAACATCAGCGGTTGCAGCTCGCGATTCTCGAATACGTGTATCTGCGTCAAGGACTGTCGCTCTCAGTAGATCAAGTGGTAGACGCCCTGTTAGTCGATTTCGAAACAACTGATGAACACCAACGCAGGACGCTGAAGACTGGCCTGATACGGACACACCTCCCGTATCTCGCCAATTGCGATCTCATCGAGTACGACCGAAGCAACAGCACAGTCAGTGCTGGTGAACTGAATACCTGACGTCGGGTGTCGCGGTCGTATGCAACGACCCACCCCGCCGCTGTCTAGTGATTCAGCAGCCCCCTTGCGGCCAACGACCCTAGCGGGCGAGTGCGACGGCGGCGCATCCCGAAGACGACGGTCTCAGGCGCTGTGAGTGAGTCGGTCGGTTATGCAGACATGCACAATCGGACGGGCGTGCCGTGGTCGCCGCCGAACGAAACGGCATCGTCGTCACCAACACCGGACTCGTTCGTGATCGAGCACGGCGATGAACTCGTCGTCGCCGGGACCGACGAGAACAGCAGCCGGTTCCAGGCAGGATTCGTCTGCTCCAACCTCACTCACCGCTGATTTTATCTGGCTATTGAAACAATCACCCGGCATGGCCGAACAGCCTGTCGACGTCGAGCCGGGCGGGCAGAACGTCGCTGGTGAGGCGCCTGCAGCGGAGCCAGAGGCCGTCACCGCCGATACGACCGTCCACGACGACGACGTCGAACTGGAACGAACCATCGGGCTGGTCGGTGGGCTGGCGATCGGAATCGGGACCATGATCGGAGCGGGTATCTTCGTCTTCCCGGGGTTGGCGGCGAACAATGCGGGGCTCGCTGCCACCGTCTCGTTCGCGATCGGCGGGGTCATCGCGTTGCTCGTGGCGCTGCCGACCTCTGAACTCGCCACGGCGATGCCCCGTAGCGGTGGCGGCTACTACTTCATCTCGCGAGGGATGGGGACGGCCTACGGTGCGATCGTGGGCCTCGGCCTGTGGCTGGGACTGATGTTCGCCTCCGCGTTTTACCTCGTCGGGCTCGGCCACTATGCGAGCGCCGTGTTCGCCGAACTCGGCGTCGGGCTCTCGTTTAGTCCCGTCACCGGGATCGGGTTACTGTTCGGAGTCGCCCTGACCGCGTTGAGTATTGGCGGCACAGAGAACACGGCCACTCTCCAGAACGTGGTCGTCGGAATCCTCCTCGTGGTGCTCACGGGATTTCTCTCGTATGGCGTCCTCGACGCCGTGGGCGTCTTCGGTCGTGGAAGCGTCCCGGAGGCGTTCTTCTCCAGAGGGTATTTCCCGGTGCTGACAACAGCTGCGCTGGTGTTTACATCGTATCTGGGGTTTGCACAGGTCGCGACCGTTGCGGGCGAGATCAAACAACCGGGACGGAATCTCCCGCTGGCGATGGTCGGGTCGGTTCTCGTCGTTACGGTCTTCTACGTCGTGACGATCTTCGTCGCGACCAGCGCGTTCGGTGCGAACCGGCTGGGGCAGTTCGGGGAGACGGCGATGGTCGAGGTGGCCCGTGACTTCCTCGGGCTGCCGGGTGCGGTCGCGATCCTTGGTGCCGGACTGCTGGCGACGTTCTCGAGTGCGAACGCATCGATTCTCAGCGCCTCGCGAGCAGTGTACGCGCTGAGCCGTGACGCCCTGCTTCCCAGAAAGGCGAGCGAGGTAAACCTCCGATACGGCACGCCACACGTCGCGTTGCTCGCCGCCGGTGGCCCGATCCTCGTTCTCGTCACGACCGGTCAGGTCGAACTGCTCGCGGAGGTCGCTTCGTTCCTCCACCTGATCATGTACGGGCTGATGTGTGTCGCCCTGATCGTGTTGCGACGACGGAACCCGGAGTGGTACTCGCCCAGCTACCGGGTACCGGGCTATCCGGTGGTCCCGGCCGTAGGTGCGCTCGCGAGCTTCGGACTGATCGCCTTCATGCAGCCTGCCTCGATCGGTATCGGCGTCGGGGTGATGCTCGTCTCGTACCTCTGGTACCGTTATTACGCTGGAGACGTCACACTCAAAGGGGACATCTGACAATGACGGACCGTCCATCGATACTCGTACCGATTCGCGTGCTCGAAGGGGAGTCGGTCCCTGAGGGTGTTCCCGACCTCCTCGCGAACGCCCACGTCGTCCTCCTGGGGTATCACGTCATTCCGGAACAGACTGCACCGGGGCAGGCACAGATGCAGTTCGAAGAGCGAGCCACCGACCATCTCGACGAATACGAGGAGATCTTCGAGGCGGCGGGAGCGACCGTCGAACGGCGTCTCGTATTCACGCACGACGGACAGAAGACGATCGACCGAACGATAACCGAGCACGACTGCATGGCTGTCCTCGTCCCGAACGCAACGGGAGTGGTCGAAGACGTGCTCGTCGCCGTCCGTGGGACCGTGGGAACCGACCGTCTCGTCCGTGTCGTTGCCGGTGTGTTCGGTGAGATGGACGCCTCGGTAACGCTGTATCACGTCGCCGAGAACGAAGAGACGGACGAGGACGCCGAGACACTCCTCGATGGACTGGTAGAACGACTGGGAGACCGCGGTATCGACACGTCGACGATCGAGACACGAGTCGAGCGGGATCAAGACCCCCTCGATGCGATCGTCGACGCATCTGCAGCGTTCGACGTCGTCGTCATGGGTGAAACGGACCCATCCCTGGCGACGTTCGTGTTCGGTATGCCAGCGACGCAGGTCGCCAACCGGTTCCTCGGTCCCGTTCTCGTCGTACAGCGCGAACCCGCCCCGAATCAGAGGGAAGAGTGAGAAAGTAAACCGGTGGAACGCGTAGGTCGAGAACGACCACCGACGGAGTGGACCCTTCGAGTGGGTGCCAGTCTCGTCGTTGAACGTGCGGTCGCGATTCGCAGACAGATGCCGTTGAAACTCTCTGTAGCTGCCGGTTCTGACGAGCGGTCAGAGCGGCAGCGAGGACAGGCACCACCGTCACGCCAGCGAACCTGCTGTAACAGGTCCTCTGGGACCGGTTTCGACCAAAACACATCCGGCGGGACCACTCGTGTCGGACACCGCGGGAGCGGTGCCCGTGTCCGCTGTACCTTCACAGCGACCGCTCGGCAGTAACAACGCTCTCCTACGCAAGAGCGGTCTTCCTGAAGCGGGGAATCGTCGACCATAGGTATCGGCGGTTTCCCGCTTCATTCTCCGGTTCTGATGGGGAAGCTGACGCCGTCTAGCGGTTCGCCGAATCCGCCCCAAACATAAGTGTCTGTTATTCCACAACACATGCATGGCAGCCGTTGATTACAAGGATGTCTTCGATAAGGCCGAGGTCGGTATCGCTCTCAACGACCCGGAACGGGGGGTGATCGGGAAAGTCAATGAACGGTACGCCGAACTCATGGGCTATAGCCCAGCCGAACTCGAGGAGATGGAGATCGAGAAGGTCAGTGCAGATGACCCCCAGTTCGATCAGGAGGCGGCGATGGAAAAGATTCGGCTGGCGCTCGACGGCGAGTCCCAGCAGTTCGATTGGTTGTTCAAGCGGGCGGACGGCAGCCAGTTCTGGGGCGAGGTCGTACTCGAACGAACCATGATTGGTGAGGAAGACCGCCTCCTGGCATTCGTCCGTGACATTACTGAGCGCAAGCAGTACGAGCAGACACTCGAACAACGAAACCAACGCCTGAATGAGTTTGCTGGTGTCGTCTCTCACGATTTACGGAACCCGTTGAACGTCGCCTCGGGGCGGCTCGAGTTGGCCCGCGAGGAGTGCGATAGCGCGCATCTCGACGCGGTGGCACAGGCCCACAAGCGAATGGATGACCTCATAGAGGACGTGCTCTCCCTCGCTCAGGCTGGTAAATCAATCGTCGAGCCCGAGCCTGTCGATTTGGCTAACCTCGTTCAGGAGTGTTGGCGGTCCACCGATACGGACGACGCATCGCTCAACATAGCAGACGGGACCACCGTTCAAGCGGACAAGACTCGCCTCCAACAGCTATTATGGAACCTTATTCGGAACGCGCTCGACCACGGCGGCAAAGAGGTGACGATCACGGTCGGCAGCCTCGACAACGGGTTCTACATCGAGGACGACGGCCCGGGCATTCCGGACGCTGAGCGGAAGCGAGTATTTCAGGCCGGCTACACGACCTCCTCTGACGGTACCGGGTTTGGACTCCGAATCGTCAAACAAATCGCCGACGCCCACGGGTGGGAACTCGGAATTACGACAGGCAATGACGGTGGTGCCCGGTTCGAAGTGACGGGCGTCCAGTGTAGCTGAGGTCTACAGTGTCTGTACTCACCGCAGCGCCCGCGGGCAACTGACGACGCCCGCTGTTTCTCGGCGTCGACGGTGAAAGTGGCGCTCACGACTGGGACGGGTACGAACAGGCGTTGGGTGTCGTCGAGGACGAAGCTGATGGGAAGGTCGAACTCGTCGACAGCCGTTGTGGGACGGTTGGACGGATACGTCTGCTGTCGCGTGTGCTATCTCGGCTGCACCGGGACAGACACGTACTTTTAAATCGTAGTGAAGGTAATCGAACACTTAGAACCAGTGCTCTACAGCGCGAGGGGTTTATCATGCCTACCACGCATCCCGGAATCGATCGAGCCGCGACGTGGGTACAGCCAGACCAGATCCAGCGGCTACGGACGGGCTGTTACGACGAACAATTTCAGCCACGGTTCCGACAACGGAACGAGGCGGTCATCACGCTGCTGTACGACAGTGGGCTCCGCGTCAGCGAACTCGTCGACCTCGACGTCGACCACCTCGACCTCGACAGCGGCAAACTGTATCTGCCGGATGTCGAGCAACCACAGACGAAACACACGAAATCGGTATCGAATACGGCCATAGAACTGGATCCCGCTCACTCACTCGGGACGATCCGTCTGCTCAAATCGTATCTCTACAACCGGGACGTCGAGACGACTGCCCTATTCCCATCCAGAGAGCGGGATCGGTTGACGCCGAAAACGGTTCGGGATATCGTCACCAAGACCGCCGAAGCCGCCTCCATCCACCCGTATACGCTCACTGGTCGAGGCGATACGGCTGACGTGTCTCCACAGACGCTCCGGCACGGGACCGCCTGGCGGTTGCTCAACGTCGAAGAGCGATCGATAGCAGCTGTCCAGAAGCGACTCCGCCACACTGCTCGTTCCACGACGAAAGCGCTCTACGGACAGTTCCAGCCCGGGACGGCTACGTCAGTTACTGCCGACAGTGAGAAAGTACCCGGTCGCCTCGACGAATCCACGCTGACCGAGGGCATTCTCGACGCCATCCCAGAGCTCCTGTACGTGTTCGATACGAACGGCCAGATGCTGTGGTGGAACGAGCGCCTCTCGACTGTGACCGGCTACTCGGATGCCGAGATCGCCACGATGCACGCACTAGAGTTCGTCCCTGACAGTGATACGGCACAGCTCGCAGAGACGATATCGACCGTCGTCGAACAGGAGACGGTCGAAACGGAGGAGTCACACCTTGTGACGAAGGACGGGACGCAGCTTCCGTACGAGTACAACGGTGCGCCACTCACTGACGATGGCGGTACCGTCTGGGGGCTCGTCGGGGCAGGGCGCGACATCAGTGCCCGAAAAGCAGCGACACAAGCAGCCGAGCGTGAGCGGGCTCGGTTCGACCTGTTCGTCGACGCGGTCACGGACTACGCGATGTTTCTCCTCGACACTGACGGTCGGATCAGAACCTGGAACGAGGGCGCTGAACGGATTAAAGGATACTCTGAGGCGGAGATACTTGGCGAACACTTTTCAGTCCTCTATCCGGACGAGGCTGTCGAGAACGGCGTTCCGGACGCCCTACTCGAAGAGGCAACCACCGAAGGACGCGTCGAAGACGAGGGCTATCGAGTCCGCAAGGATGGCGCTACCTTCTGGGCGCACGTGACCATCACGGCACTCCACGAGGACGGCGAACTGCAGGGGTTCGCGAAGGTGACGCGGGACATGACTGATCGGCGGGCACGTGAGCGCGAGATCGAACGCCAGCGCGACGAACTGGAGCGGGTGAATCGGATCAACACCGTCATTCGAGACATCGGGAAAGCGCTCGTACAGGCCAGCGATCGGGCTGCTATCGAACAGGCAGTCTGTGACCGGCTGGCGACCGTCGAGTCGTACGCCGCCGCGTGGATCGGTGAACCGCAGTCGACGGACAGACATCTTACGCCCCGTTCGTGGGCCGGACTCGACAAACAAGACCTCGATGAACTGCTCAGCGTGGTCGAGAACGGCGACTCGTCGGTGTGCCCGTCAGAGCGCGCGCTCCAGACACACGACATCTGTGTGGGTCGAGACCGAGCAGTGTGTCCGGCGACTGAAGCCGCCAGCGACATCCTCTCGACAGACGACGGTAGCGTTCCCATCGCGATTCCGATACTGTACCGAAAGACGGTCTACGGCGTTCTCGTCGTGTATGCCGACGGGTCGGTTCCTATCGGCGAGCGCCAACAGACAGTGCTCGCGGAACTCGGCGAGACGATCGGGCACGCGATAGCCGCAGCGAAGCGCAAGGAGGCACTCGTCGCCGATAGTATCGTCGAACTCGTGTTCGACTGTTGGGACCGAGAGCAGTTCTTCATCCAGGCTGCCACGACGCCGGAGTCGACAGTATCGCTCGAAGGGGTCGCGAGACGAGACGACGCCTCGTACCTCGAGTACTTTACTGTGACAGGAGCGTCACCAGCCACCGTTCTCGAAAGAGCGGCCCAGCTCGGAAGCCTCGACCACGCCCGAGTAATCAGTTGTCAGGATGACGACTGTCTCTATGAGGTGTGTGTGGACGAGGCATCAGTCATCACGGCAGTCGCGGAGTTCGGCGGGACTATCACGGAGATGACCGCCGAAAATGGACACGGAACCGTTCGTATCGAAATCCCGCAATCGGCCGACGTCGGGAATGTGATCGACGTGCTCGAGACGACGCTGGCAGAGGCCGAACTACGAGCGAAGCGGACTGTCGACCGACCGATCCAGACTGACTATCGGTTCCAATCGACCATCGGTGAGCGATTGACGGACAAACAACGCGACGCGCTTGAGGCGGCCTACTTCGCTGGATTCTTCGAACGACCACGCCTCAGTACCGGAGACGACATCGCGACTTCACTCGGGATTTCGCCCTCAACGTTCCATCAACACATCCGTGCGGGCTTGCAGAAACTTCTCGCAGTCACGGTTGAGACATCCACAGAAAAGGGCATATGACCGCCGATACCGGATGAGTGTGGCAACATTGCTACTATCCTCAAGCGAGAGGGACAGTGTATGCGAAAGCAAGAGCTCATCCACATCCACTGTCTGCTCGCAGTGATACGTCGATACCTCGCGGAAAGTGACGACATCCAGATACCGGCAAACGCGTTCGAGACGTACGATTCCCAGGATATTGGTCCTACAGCGATTGCTGAGCGGAAAGACGTACACGCTGTGGCAGTCGATCACCTGTTGGATGGATTCGACGTGATACTCACACCCCAGCGGAGCAGTGGAGATGGGTCGACAGTATCCGCAGAGTCCCCCGGCTCGTCGACTTCGAAACCCTAGTCCAGCCACTACCGGATTGGTAGGGTAGTAGCTCTATGGATCGCCACGCCAAAACTCGAAGTTGCCGGTATGGCAATGTACCTACCCACACCGGCTGCGTTCCACCCCCCACGCGCCATCCAGCCCTTCTCCACCCCTATTTTACCTCTTTGTGAGGCTTCGTCCTCGAGGAGCATCGCAGTCCGCTAAGCGGACAAGAAGCGCGGTAGGACGGGGATACAGCCGACGCTTCTTGCCAGTTGATGCGTGCCGAAGAGGTAGCCGGCAGTCGATGCCTGCATCATCGCGTATATGCAAACCGAAGGGCTCGGCTGTATGCGCTCTGCGACGGTTACAGACGGACCCTCGTGGGGATGAAGTGCTCATAGACCCATCACCAGAGAGCTGTGGCTTCCAGTGACTGCTCCGAACTGATCAACAATCCGCTACTCAAGAACGGCAGATGTGTGTAAACTGCCGAGTACAGCACCATACTGGAATGTTTATATCCCGAAAAGTGAGTTTTTCGCCGTAGACGTTCAATTTCTCGTCAATCTATCATCATAATTGGCATTACATCCCCCAGATTGGTCGATTCGACGACCGTATCGGCGGCGTCGACAGCCGTGTCGGGAACACGGTCGTCCGGATCGAACAGGACTGCGGTATCTGCCTCGACGAACGCCTCCGTATCGGTGTGTGAATCCCCGACGTACGTGATGTCGGTGTGGCTCCGTGTATCGCGTATCCGTCGCAGTATCGCACCCTTCTGGTCGGGGCCAACGCCGACTTCGATGCCCGAGAGCTTCCCGTCCTCGAACTGGAGCCAGTTTCCACGCACGAAGTCGGGGTCGTACTGTTGGAACTGTGTAGCGAGGTTCGCGATGCCGGCGCTGAGTATCCCGAATGCGACGTTCTCGCGGTGCAGTCGAGCGAGAAGTTCCGGTGCCCCCGCTTTGGGCTTGACTGCACGAGTCGCTCGGTCGATATCCGACTCGGTGATCCCGCTCGTACGCCACCTCTCCACGGTCGCTCGACACCACTCCTCGAACGAGAGCTGATCCGCCTCGAGTCGGTCCATCAGCGCGTCGCCCGCCGGTGTCGTACCGTAGAGCGTATGCAAGAGGTCGAAGCCCCCTCGTTGTCGGGTGAGTGTCCCGTCGAGGTCGAAGACAACCAGTCGCTCCATGCTACCGCTCTGCGACGACCTCTATCTCGACGTCGATATCGACGGGCAGTTTGACGACTTCGACGGCGCTCCGAGCGGGATACGGCGCCGACATGAGTTCGCCGTAGACCTCGTTGACTTCGTCGTAGTACCGCATGTCCTTCACGAACACGGTCGCTTTCACGACGTCGTCGAGCGAGACGCCGCCGGCCTGCAGGATGGCCTCGACGTTCTCGAGCGTCCGTCGAGTCTGCTCACCGGGTGTTCCCGGAATCACCTCGCCAGTGTCCGGGTCGACCGGGCCCTGTCCGGAGACGTAGATACGGTCTCCGGTCGCGATGCCTTGTGAGTACGGTCCGATGCTGTCTGGTGCGTCGTCGGTGGTTAGTTCTTCCATGGGTCGTGACTCAGTTGGTCGTCGGTGGTTCGTCTGCGTCGTACACTTCGTTGATGAACGGCGTCGGCAAGCTAGTCGTCAGTCCGCCGTCGAGGACGAGATTCTCGCCGGTGACGAAACTCGACAGTTCGGAGGCGAGGAACAGGGTCGTGTCGGCGACTTCTCTCGGCGTGCCGAATCGACCGAGCGGATACTGATCGAGCCAGCGCTCGCGAGCGCTCGTCTCACCGGTCCGTTCCTCCGTGTTCTCCATCTCGGCGCGCCTGTTTGCCGTCTCGATGGTGGCCGCAGAGACGACGTTCGAGCGGATACCGTGTTGGCCGTAGTGGGCGGCGATGTTCCGCGACAGCGCCAACAGCCCACTTTTGGCTTCCGAGTATCCGGAGAGGCCGATACCGAACAGGCCGTTGACCGAGCCCATGTGAATCATCGACCCGCCGCCAGCGGCGACCATCGCCGGCAGCACCTCCTTGCTCAGGAGGAACTGGCTCTTCAGGTTCAGATCCACCATCCACTCGAAGGTCTCCTCGTCACAGCGGTGTAACAGGTTCGCAGACTCGTCTGCCCCGCCGGCGTTGTTCACGAGTACGCGGACGGCGCCGAACTCTTCGACCGTCGTATCGACGAGGTCCCGTACGGCGTCTCGGTCTGTGACGTCGCATTCGACCGGGACGACGCGGCCGTCGTGTTCGGCGGTCAGTTCCGTCGCAACCGCGTCGACGTCCTCGTAGGTACGCGAACAGACGACGACGTCGCCGCCCGCCTCGGCGAACCGGGCTGCGATTTCGCGTCCGATTCCCCGAGACGCACCGGTCACGATGGCCGGGCGGTCGGCTAACGATAGCTCTACCATAGCGATGACACCCACGAAGGCTGCCCTATTGAAACTTGTTCTCGTCCGCTCATGAGATTCGGTACTCTTCGACCGCGTCCATGTCGACGTCGATGCCGAGTCCGGGGCCCTCCGGGGCCGGGAGGCGACCGTCGGTCACCTCGAAGGGGTTCTCGATGACGTCCGCCTCCCAGCCGTAGTACGTCGAATCCGGCGGCAGGGCAAAGCCCGGGATACCGGTGAACGCGTGGAGGATGGCCGCTGTCCGAATCCCCAGATCGAACGCACAGTGGTGCGTGAAGGGGACGCCGGCGTCTTCGAGGACGGCGGCTTGCTGGCGGAGGCCGCTGATACCGCCGGCCGGGGTCAGGTCGATGACGCCCACGTCCATCGCACCGGCTTCGACGAGCGACTGGATGTTGTGTGAGATGTAGGTATCCTCGTTCGGGGCGATTGGCTGTCTGAGCCGCTGTCGCAGGCGGGCTAACGACGTGTGCGAATCGACTCGAATCGGCTGTTCCATATACTGGAGGTAGACGTTCTCGTCTTCGAGCATCGCGCCGACGCGAACCGCCTGGTCGAGCGTCCAGCCCTGATTCGGGTCGAGGCGGAACTCCAGTTGCCCGTCGACTTCGTCGTGCATCGCGACGATGCGCTCGACGTCCTGTCGCCAGTCCCGCCCGGCCTTCGTCTTGAGGACGCTGAAACCCGCTTCGAGGGCTTCCCGAGCCTTGGCGCGTGACTCTTCGGGCGAGAGGATGCCGAGACAGAACGCAATCGGGACGTCGCTGGGTGCGGTACTGTCGCCGTCGACGCTCTGTCGGTGTTGCTGGGACCCCTGTGTCGGTGCCGTCCACCCGCCGAGGAGTTCGTAGACGGGGCGGTCGAGGGCTTTGCCGACGATGTCCCAGCAGGCCGTTTCGACGGCCGCGAAGAACATGTCGACGTTCGTGTACTCGACGAACACCTGTCGCCGGAGTCGTTCGATCTCGAAGGGCGACTGGCCCCGAATCATCGGGCCGACACCGTCTTCGATGATGGACTCGGTGGCCGCCGGTGAGAGGAAGACACGCATCTCTCCCCAGCCACTGATGCCTTCGTCCGTGTCTACGCGCACGAGGACTCGCTCCATCGATTCTAGCCGCCCGTGATTGGTCACGTACGGACCGATTCCGAGGTGGTCGTCTAGGTCGGCCAGCGGTACGTCTACAGTCACCGCTGACACGCCGGTTATCTCCATGCAAGCCCGTCGTTCGGGAACGATAATCAAAGTACCGTTTCGGGCTACGTGTTCACCGCGTCGATGGCGGTTCCGACCCACTGCAACGACTGCTCCGGTAAGAGTCCGTAGTTGTAGAACGAGAGACGTGGGACCCCTCTCGACTCGAGAGTCCGTACGATATCGACGACGGTTGCCTCGTCGTGAATCGTCGGGTGGCCCGGCAGGAGGCCGACGTGGAGCGGGACGTCGTCGACGAGACTCTCGACGGTGCGATAGGCTTCCAGCACCTCCTCGGTCGTCGATTCGTAGGCCGGGAGACAGTAGTAATCGACGTGCGTAGAGAGTGCCGCAAGGTCGGCACCGACCATCCACTCACGGCCGGGTTCGGGTGCGCCGACGTAATAGCCGAGCGGCGTCGGCCCGGCGGCGTCTGCCAACTCGGCGTACAGTGACGTCAGCGTCTGCTCGCGGACGTCGACGTACGCGGCAACGGCGCTGTGCTCCGTGAGCCACGCCTCCGGTGAGCGGTCGTATGCCACGTCGCCAGCGACGATAGCGTCGAGTGTTTCGGCGACAGTCGTGCGGGCCCGGCCGACGTCGACGCCGGCGGCCGTCGCGTTCTCGCGGCAGTGTGGACAGAAACACAGCCCGAGCAAGAACTCGCCGAGCGGCCCCAGCCGAGCGTGAATCTTCTGGTGGTGCCAGCCGAAGCCGGTCCCGTAGAAGTAATCGAAGGTCTCTAGCTCGATGCGGTCGAGTCCGTCCCGCGACGCGAGGTCCGAGACGAGTGCCGTGAGGTACCTCTGGACCTCGGGGTGGGAGGGGCACAGACCGAAGACGAGGTCGTCTCCGTGTGCCGATTCGAGCGTACATCCGGGGTTGTCCATTCCGAGGCGGGAGTTGTGACAGCCGACGGTCCAGGAGGTCACTGTCAGGTCGGTCAGGCCGTCGGCGACGTCGGCGACCCAGTCGCCGTCCATCCCCTCGTAGGGCACTGGTTCGAGCTGTCCGTAGTCCGGACCGGTCTCGAAGTACGAACTCGCACGGGCAAACAGCGTTCGCCGCTCGGGATTGTGCGGTGTGAACGCCTGCACCGTGTGGTAGTTCGTCGCGAGGTTCACCTCGTCGATGCCGATGCCCCGAAGCCGCGCTTCGACCTCGGCCGGGCCTTCGTCCAGGATATCCCATGGGTACGCCCACGTCGCGAATTCCATACCCAAGCGACCACCGGGGTGATAATAAAAGTAGAGGCGCTACTCTTTGACCGCACCCGCGGTCATCCCGGCGACGATGTACTCCTCGAGGAAGGCAAACAGGATCAACAGCGGGATGATGCCGATGACCGACACCGTGAGCATCATCCGCCAGTCGGTCTGTAGCGCGCCGACCATCGAGAAGACACCGCGTGGGATGTTGTACTTCGCGCTGTCGGTGAGGAAGGTGAGGACGAACAGCAGTCGGTTCCACGCGTAGAGGAACGTGTAAGTGACGCTGGCCACCAGTGCCGGCTTGGTCAGCGGCAACACGATCTTCGTGAGGATCTGCAACTGGCTGGCGCCGTCGATACGCGCCGACTCCTCGAGTGCGACGGGTATCGTCTTGAAGTAGCCGTACAGCATCCAGACGTTGAACGGCAGGGTGAACGCCGCCGCCGGGATGATGACGGCCAGATAGGTGTTGAACAGGCCGAACTGGGTGATGACGTCGAACAGGCCGACGATCAGCACGACCGGTGCGAACATCTGGACGACCAGCACGGAGAGGAGGAAGGTCCGCTTGCCGACGAAGTCGTTCCGGGCACAGGAGTACGCGGCCGGAATCGCCAGCAGGAGCGTGAGGACGACCGTCCCGAGCGAGATGACGAAACTGTTCCCGATCCACAGGAGCACGTCGGTCTGTGACCAGACATCGACGTACGCCTGAAAGCTGGGGTCGGAGGGGAACAGCGTCGCCGGCGCAGAGAATATCTCCGATTCGGGCTTGAACGTACTCGAGAACATGGTGTAGAACGGGAGCATCATGAGCCCGAGCAGCGCTAGCAGCACGCCGTAGAGGCGGACTTTGCGGAGGCCGCTCCGGTCGTGGCCCGCCATCGTCATAGCTCGTCACCTCCGCGCGTGTAGATGCGCAGGTAGATGATAGCGAAGACGAGCAGGAACAGGAACCCGATGACGCTGTAGGCGGCCCCGCGTCCGAGATTTCCGTTCTGGAGGCCGACTTGGTAGATGTGGATGACGAGCGTCGCCGTCGAACTGATGGGACCGCCACCGGTCATCGTCCAGATGACGTCGAAGCTGACGAACGTCCAGATGGTCGACAGCAGCGTGGCGATGAGTATGACGCTCTTCAGTTGCGGGAGCGTGATGTAGCGGAACTGGTGCCACTTCTCGGCGCCGTCGATGGCGGCTGCCTCGTACAGCTCCTGCGGAATCGACTGGAGCCCCGCGAGGAAGATGATCGCCATGAACGGCGTCCCGATCCAGATGTCGGCGACGACCACGCCGAGCCACGCTATCGATGGGTTCCCGAGGATACCGATGCCCTGCTCGATGACCCCGAGTTTCAGCAGGATGGCGTTGAGGTAGCCGAACTGCGGGTGCTCTATCCAGCGGAACACGACCGCCGAGATGGCGTAGGGGATGCCCCACGGGATGAGGAACGCGGTACGGAAGAACTTCCGACCGCGGATATCCCCCTTGAGGTGGATGGCGATGAGCAGGCCCAGAACCGTCTTGCCGGCGACGCCAGCCAGAACCCAGCGCCCCGTCTGCCAGAGCAATCGGTAGAAGATGTCGCTGTCGAATATCTCGACGTAGTGCTGGAGTCCGACGAACGTCTCGATAGTGGAGTCGGCCGGCGACCGGTACAGCGAGAGCCGAAACGTCTCGATAATCGGGTACCCGACGACCGCCAACAGGAACAGGGCTGCGGGTGCGATGAGGAGATACGCGCGGCTGTTTCGCTGGAGGTACGCCAACCCTCGTTCGAGACGTGAGTCCTCGGACGCCTCGGTATATTCCTCTGCCAGACTCATTCCTGTCTGTCACTCCATGGCATCTTCGAGATCACTCTGGGCATCATTGAGCGCTTTCTGCGGCGTCTTCCGTTCTGCCAGCGCTTCCTGAATCGCCTGGACCATCCGGTCGTTGAACTCGCTGAAGTTACTGAGCTTCGGCCGAGCGCGAGCGTACTGTCCCGCCTCGACGAACGGCCCCCAGTTCTTCGAGTCGGAGAAGTACGACCGCTCGCCGACGGCTTCGACGACCGGGAGGAAGCCTTTCTGCTTCGAGTACTGGAACCGGCGCTCCTCGTCGAAGTAGAAGCGAATCAGGTCGCGTGCGAGGTCCTTGTGCTCGCTCTGACTCAGGATGGCGAGCGTATCGATGGTAAAGAGGCTGTATCGCCCCTCGGGCCCGCGGGGTACCTGCACGATGCCGTAGTCGAAGTCGACCTCATCGTTCTCTTGTGCCGAGGTGATGTTGAGTCCGGTGTAGACGTGTCCGATGACCATTCCTAGGTCACCGTTCTCGAACAGTTGCCGAATGTCCTGCCGAGTCGACGAGAGCGGCGAGGACTGTGTGACGTCGTGTTCGAGGTGGAGGTCGGTGTACAACGAGAGGGCGTCGACAGCCCCGCTGGAGTTTACGACCGGCATTCCTTCGTCGTCGACGAGGTCTGCGCCGTGCGACCAGTGGTAGTGGTAGTACTGTGAGCCAGTCTCGATGGCGTCGGCCCCCGCAAGCCCGAGGGCAGGCACGCTGGCATCGCTGTCGCGGATTTGCTTTGCGGCGTCCACCATGTCCTGCCACGAATCGAGCGACGGGTTCTCGGGGTCGAGACCGGCCGTCTCGAAGACGTCCTTATTGTAGTAGAGACACTTATTCGAGGCGGCCCACGGCACGCCGTAATGCGAGCCGTTGTACATCGTCCCCTCGGCGACGCCGTCGTAGAACTGCTCGCCGAACTCGCCGTCCATCATGTCGTCGAGCGGTTCGAGCGCGTCCTTGCCCACGAGTTGAGGGATCCAACGCGCAGGCCACCGACTGACGTCGGGTGCTTGGCCGCCGTCGACGCGGTTGTTCACGGTCTGACGGGCGTTGTCCCACGTGACGCTGGTGAACTCGACGTCGACGCCGTGTTCTTCTTCGAAGGCCGCGTTGTTCTCCTCGAAGAACTGCTTGATGTTGTCGCCGACGCCCATCGTGAGAAACTGGACGCTCTGGGTACCGCCGTCGCCGCCGTCACTTCCGCTACCACTGTCGCCGTCGCCGCCATCGCTTCCGCTACCACCGTCGCCGCTACAACCGGCGATGGCGATGGCGCCGCCTGCGCCGAGTGCCTGAAGTAACTGTCGGCGGTCGATACTGTCGTCGCTAGACTCGGGGTTGTTATCGGGCTGCATCATTATTGTCACTCAGTCCCATGTACATAATTGTTTGTGTTTGTATCGCGTGGCTCGCTGTTCAGGCATTGTTCTCGTGAATCGCGACCATGAGAGCCGCGAGTTCCTCACCGATGATCGAGCGGATTCGGTCGCCCGTCTCGGCGCTCGCCCGCTTTGGCGCGCCGATGGCACCGGACGACGAGTACGCGTCGAACGAGCGATAGACGGTAACGGTGCCCCCGTCGAGCAAGTCCTGTCCGCCCCACTCGTAGTGTTCGTCCATCGGTTCGCCGTCTCGGGCGTCCGGGTCGCCCACGAGGTCCGGTCGCAGGGCAAGCATGAGGGACGTCTCGAACTCGCCGCCGTGGGCCATCCCGCCCGTCTCGGTCGTCCGGAGTTCCTCGATTCGGTCCGATGCCAATCGGAAATACGTCGTCCCGAGTACCTCCGCCTCGGTGTCGACGCCGACGGTGCTCACGACGGCGTCGATGAGCGGGCCGTTCCCGCCGTGGCCGTTGACGAACAGCACCGCATCGAACCCGTTCTGGATGCCGGTGTGTGCGATATCCTCCAGCGTCGCTCGCAGGTGAGCGAACTCGAGTGACAGGGTACCGCCGAACGATAAGTGATGTGGCGAAAAGCCACTCCAGACCGGCGGTGTCACGACGACGGGAACGTCGTCTAAGCGCTCGATAGCGGCGTCGACCATCGCTTCGACGAGAAGCGTGTCGGTGACGACCGGTAGGTGGTTGCCGTGCTGTTCGACGCTCCCGACGGGGATGACGAGGACGGAGCCACGTTGCTCGCCGACATCTCGGACCTCACTCGCAGTCATCCCGGCCCACTCACACTCTCTCCGACCGATAGTCTCGTACAACATGTTATGCCGACTCCGTCCGCCGTAGCTGAGTCATCTCTACGCGCTCGCCATCGGGCTCGAACAGATGCATATCGTCTGTGTGGAATCCCAGCGATATCTCGTCGCCCCGCTGCGGTCGGTATTCGCTATCGACCCGGGCCACGACCTCCTTAGAGCCGCCTGCCGTCTCCAGATAGAGGAAGTTGTCCGAACCCATCGGCTCGACGACGTCGACGACCGTATCGATGTACTCACCGGCGCCTTCGGCGACGAAGTCCTCCGGTCGCACGCCGAGGGTGTACTCCCCGGCAGGGATGTCGACGTCGAGCGTAAATCCGACATCGGGCGAATCGAATCGGGCACCGTCGTCGCTGGCCGTCACACTCACCTCGAAGAAGTTCATCGAGGGCGAGCCGATGAATCCCGCGACGAACTCGTTGTTTGGTTCGTCATAGCAGCGCTCGGGCGGGTCGACCTGCTGGAGTTCCCCCTCGTTGAGAATCACGATACGGTCGGCCATCGTCATCGCCTCCGTCTGGTCGTGGGTGACATACACCGTCGTGACGTCGAGTTCCTCCTGAATCCGCTGAATCTCCGTGCGCATCTGCGTCCGTAACTTCGCGTCGAGATTCGACAGGGGCTCGTCCATCAGGAACACCTCTGGATCACGGACGATAGCCCGTCCGAGCGCCACGCGCTGTTGCTGGCCGCCCGAGAGTTGTTTCGGCAAGTCCTCCATGAGATCCGAGATTTCCAAGAGCTCGGCGGCTTCTTCGACGCGCTGTTCGATCTGGTCGTCGTACTCGCCGGACAGACGCAGCCCGAAGGACATGTTCTCGCGCACGGTCATGTGCGGGTAGAGCGCGTAGCTCTGGAACACCATGGCGATGTTCCGGTCCTGCGGACGGACGTCGTTGACCACTTGTCCACCGATAGCGATCTCACCGTCCGTGACTGTTTCGAGCCCAGCAATCATCCGAAGCGTGGTTGATTTGCCACACCCCGATGGGCCGACGACGACGACGAATTCCCCGTCTTCGACGGACAGGGATAGGTCCTCGACTGCAAGGACGTCATCGTCGTATACCTTGCTGACGTTTGATAGTGTAACCTCACTCATACCGAGTGAGAGAATGGTCGCAATCATGGGTAATAAATGTTGGCAGTATCCGTCCCAGCAGGCAGCACAACCACGTCAAAAGCAGCGGTTTGGCCGTCACGCGGACGAAGGGAGCCAGAACCTCCCGACGTTGCGGTGCTAACCGTGTCGGGATACGTTGCTACTCGTGGGGTCTTCGAGACGGCCGGATACGGGTATGGTCGATAGAGCGGCTCTATCTGCAAGAAATCGAGTCTTGCAGGTTCGTTGATTGGGTTTTCAACCCTATTGAAACGCGCTGAGTGACGTCCGTCGAAACGTCGGTGCAATCGAGAATGCGGCATTAGAGGGGCTATATCGTCGGAATCCGAACCTTGGCCCGGGAGAGCGATTCTCCATGTGAGTTGTTGTCATTCTTCGTGGGCCGATATCCCAATGAAAATAACACGGGTACGTTCGTTAGTGTATGTGGGTTGGACGGATGATACCAGTTTTCAACTCTGTTGGAAATTTTTTATGCGGTGGGGGAAGCTATTTCACCCTGGACAAAATAGGAGTGAGATATGCCGACGCAAGACAAGAAAACAATCAGCGCCGTCGAGACGACGTTGGATATCTTATCCGCTCTGGGAAAACTCGAGCCAGTGAGCCTCTCTGAACTTGCTACGCAGTTAGATATCCCCACGAGTACGGTCTTTATCCATCTCAACACGCTCGTCGAGCGAGACTACGTCGTCAAGGAATCGGGGGAGTATCGGCGGTCGTTCAGGTTTCTGGAGGTCGGTGGTAGCGTTCGCCACCAGTTGGACGTCGGCCGACTACTCCGGAACAAGGTCGAGGAACTCAGCCGTAAAACCGGCGAAATTGCTGGGGCCGGGATCGAAGAGAACGGACAGAGGGTAATCCTCTATCGGAGTTCGGGTGAGAAGGCCGCTGGCGACGAAATTCCCATTGGCAACCACACCGAGATGCATTGGACGTCACTCGGCAAAGTGATCCTTGCGAACCTACCACTGGAGCGGCGGACGGAGATCATCGAAACACACGGGCTACCGAAAGGCACCGAGGAGACACTGACGTCACGAAGTGATCTCGAAACAGCGCTCGAACGAATTCGTGACCAAGGCTATGCGATAGACGACGAGGAGCACCTCAGAGGCGTCCGCGGCATCGCGGTGCCCATATTCGACGAAGACGAGGAAGTCATGGTGTCGCTGGGTATCACTGGCCCCAGAGACCGATTTACCTCTAGGTACATGGCGAATTTGCTAGAAATGCTTCGATATACGAAAAACGAGATCGAAGTTCGCAATCAGTACTACGAATACAGCACTATTGATGGATAGTTAGATTTTTCTTTCTTATATCCCTGATTATGGGTTCAGAATTAGGAGCCCTTTAACTATATTCTCTATATCGTGAGATAGTGGCCCATTCTCGCTGGTACTTCGCTGAGTTTGGTTTCGGCGTGTCTGGTATCACAACGAGTCTGGGCTGAGCAGTTCTCGGTCGAGCGGAGATACCGCGACCAACGAACCGGTAGCTTCGCAAACTGGCGTCTCCAAACAGTGCCAAATTCCCCGATAATAACTAGCGCTGATAGAGGACAAACGGGTCTAGGAAGCGTCTGAGCGGGCCAAAGTGCTGCTCTTCAGACACGGGTTGGTTGTTCAGTAGCCGGAGCAGGTGGCTCGTGGGTCCCGAAGTCGCGGTGGGTCTCTTCCATCCAGATGGAGACGACTGTACCGGACACGGACAGCAGAAGTGCAGTCCTGTAGAATGTGGCTTCGACGTTCACGAACGCCATCCTGCAACCGCATCGACGAGTCCCGCCAGACAGGTCAACCTGATCCGTCCGAGCAAAGTGCCGACTGAAAGACGGTTGCTGTCACTGTCAGACGCCAGCGACCAATCGGCCGTGCACTGAATCCGCATCGAAAACACCGTCTAGTGGAAGCACAGACCTCCTGTCTGCCGTACTATCCGCACCACTGACAACTAAGTCATCTCCTACCGTACGCCCTGTATTCGATGGCAGTCGCCACTTCGTCGGACACCGAAAGCTGGTATTCCCAGAGACGCAGCCAGATATACGACACACTTGCGACTGATTCAGACGGGCTTTCGACCGAGGAAGCCACAAGCCGCCTCTCTGAACACGGACCGAACCGCCTCCCGAAGGCGAAGCCGGTCACCGTCTGGCAAATATTTCTCCGTCAGTTCAAGAACCCCCTCATCTACATCCTCGCCATTGCTGCAATCGTCTCGTTCGCCATCGGTGAGGGGACAGACGCCGGGTTCATCGCTGCGGTACTGGTGGTCAATGCGCTGGTCGGCGGGAGTCAGGAGTGGCGTGCGGAACGCAGCAGCCAGGCACTACAGCAACTCATCCGAACCCGCGCGACGGTCATCCGAGACGGAGAGACGCGCGACGTCGACGGGGAGGAAGTCGTTCCGGGTGACGTCGTGCTTCTCGAATCGGGCTACCGCGTTCCTGCAGACGTTCGTCTGGTCTCGACACACGGTCTGGAGATCGACGAATCAGCACTCACTGGCGAATCAGCGCCCGTCCTGAAAGACGAAAACTGGGAAGGCGATGTTCGGACGCCGCTGGGAGACCGGCGTAACATGGCTCACGCGGGGACCGTGGTCAACCGCGGTCGGGGACGCGGGGTCGTCGTCGAGACCGGTGCCGGCACAGTCGTCGGCCGGCTGGCCGAGGACGTCACGTCCGTCGAGGGTGGGAAGCCACCCCTCGTGACGCGCATGGAGCGGTTCACCCGCGTCGTCGGACTCGTCGTACTCGTCGCCGCGGCGGTCACCGCACTCCTCGGGATTTTCATCCAGCAGTACGACGCCGTCGAGATGTTCCTGTTTGCCGTCGCACTGGCGGTGTCAGCAATTCCGGAAGGACTCCCCGTCGGAATCACCGTCGCACTGGGCGTTGCAAGCCGGCGAATGGCCAAGGTTGGCGTCATCGTCCGACGTCTGGTGGCCGTCGAGGGACTCGGGAGCTGTACGATGATCGCCTCGGACAAGACCGGGACGCTGACGGCCAACGAGCTAACCGTCAAACAGGTTCAGCTCCCCGATGGAAGCACGTTCGAGGTGACCGGCGAGGGGTACACGCCGGAAGGGAGTGTCCTCCAAGACGGACACCCCCCGGAGCCGGACAGCGCAGACGAGTTGTCTCGTCTCGGCCGAGCGTCTGTACTCTGCAACGAAGGACAGCTGTCCCGGCGGGGAGAAAAGTGGACGTGGCGCGGTGATCCGACCGATATCGCCCTCCTCGCGTTCGGTCAGAAACTCGGATGGACCCGCCAGACGGCGCTCGGTGCGCATCCACAGACCGACGAGATTCCCTTCGAACCAGAGCAGCGGTACGCGGCGACGTTCCACCGGACAGACGACGAGACGCAAGTGTTCGTGAAAGGGGCGCCCGAGCGTGTGCTGGAGATGTGTACGGCTGCAAGCGAGGGTGAGTTCTCACAGCAGGCACTCCAGCAGCAGGCAAACGAGATGGCTCACGACGGGTATCGTGTGCTCGCTGTCGCTGACGGATCGCTGGAGCCGGACGCCGGGGCCGGACACCCGCCATCCGTGCCGACAGAGCTGACGTTTTTGGGGTTTATCGGGTTGATGGATCCGCTTCGGTCCGGTGTCGCGGCGGCGATAGTGTCTGCACAACAGGCCGGTATCTCGGTCACGATGATTACCGGAGACCACCCGGAAACCGCGCTCGCAATCGCCCGCGATATCGGGCTCGCCGAGTCCCCAACGGAGGTTACGACCGGGGCTGAACTCGTCGATGCCTCGCGAGCACAACTCGAGAAGATTCTCGAAACGACTCGGGTGTTCGCGCGCGTCTCGCCGGAGCAAAAGCTCAAAATCGTCGAAGCCGCCCGGAACATGGGACAGTACGTGGCTGTGACGGGTGACGGCGTCAACGACGCACCAGCGCTTCGGCAGGCGAATATCGGGATCGCCATGGGGAAGATGGGAACCGACGTGGCGCGCGACGCAGCAGACTTAGTGATCAGTGACGACAACTTTGCAACGATCGTCGCAGGCATCGAACAGGGCCGGATCGCGTTCGACAACATCCGCAAGGTGATCTACTTACTCATCTCTACCGGCGCTGGCGAAGTGGTACTCGTCCTGATGAGTCTCGGCGCCGGGCTCCCGCTCCCGTTGGTACCCGTCCAGATCCTCTGGCTGAACCTCGTCACGAACGGGGTTCAGGACGTCGCTCTGGCCTTCGAACCCAAGGAAGGCGACGTGTTAAATCGCCCCCCACGGTCGCCGGATGAGCGGATTTTCAATCGCATCATGGTAGAGCGGGTGCTCGTCGCCGCACTCGTAATTGGCGTGATTGGGTTCGGAGCGTTCGTCTGGTTACTGGATCAGGGTCTCTCAGAGGCTGCCGCTCGCAACCACCTGCTACTGCTTATCGTCCTGTTCGAGATCGTCAATATCGGCAACGCTCGATCCGAGACGACGTCCCTGTTCCGGCTGTCACCGCTCCAGAGCCCGATCTTACTTACCGGGACGATAGGAGCGTTCTTGATTCACCTGGGGGCGATGTACTTCCCACCCGCGCAGGCAGTCCTCGGAACGGCACCCGTCGGTCCGGAACAGTGGCTCGTTCTCGGTGCGATCGCCCTGACAATCGCAGCCGCCATCGAACTCCACAAACTGAGCTGGAAGGCCCGGTATCCTCCCCGTACCGAGAGAGAGTCACCGTCGCAAACTCACGAGAAGGAGCCGTAAGGATCGGAGTCTGGCGGACAGGCAGTCGCGCTCCTCACCCGAACGGGGAGTTCGAGAACGGGCGACCGTCGAACCACTCGTTCGGCGACGCTCCCCGTGACGACCCGGTCGAGACCAGTCCGGCCGTGGATTCCGATGGTGACCGTGTCGACGTCGTGCTCTGAGACGTCTGCAAGACCCCCTCGTGTGGATTTCCCCTCGACAATTTCGGTCACGACGGACAGGGTCTGAAGGGCCTCGTCCGAAACCATCCACACAGTGGCCACGTCCGTTACGACTTCTGTGGGACCCTCCCGGTAACGACGGTCGTTTGAAACGGAGATGTGTAGCCCCGTTTTCGGTTAAGATCGTCCTAACAGAACCCTCCGACACCGCCGCATGGTTTCAGCCGTGCGATGGCGGCCCGTCCCACTGGTTGCGCTGGTACCCAGCCCTCATAGACTCCGTCAGCCGGTGTACTGCGCTCGTTGCGACCAGTGTACGCAATCTATTCAGGTGTCCGTGGCAGAACTCTATTCTGTGAATTCGACGCAACGAGTAGCGATTTCGGCTGTATCGCCGCGAATCCATAGCGAACGACGACAGAAACACGGCCGAGACTGCCGTATCTCTCGTCGGCGGCGGGACGGCGATAAACTGACGTGAAATCGAGAAAGTGCAGGATTAAATAACATAAGTACGGCTGTGAGTTCGCGGGCTCTCCGGCGCGTTTCGGGACACGGATCGGTCGGATTGTCGGGATTCGTCCGTATCGCAGGCGACAGTTTCGAGTGGTGATGGGAAGCGAGATAGAGAAAGCAGAGAGTTTAGATGAAAATAGAATGTCAGTATCGGTTGCAGGTCCACGTGACCGGGAAGCACGACTGAATCGGAGAGCGGAGACGTGCGATAGCAATCGGACGCGGTCCGACGATACCGTTTCACGACTAGGTTGTTGCTGACCGTGCGAGTTTGGTAGTATTCCGTGTCGTCGCAGGCGTCGGTCGCCGGTCAGTAGTCGTGTCTTTTCGCGAGGAATCTTCCAGTACTTCGGTACTGGATGGCGCACGTAGTCGCGGTTCGAGTCGTCGATCCACGTATCGACGTGGCCCGTTCTGCCCGCATCCCGTCTGGAATCGGTACCACGAACCCTCGCAGGTCCGTCGCCGGTCACGAGAGTCGGTGTTTCGACACCTCCGTCGTCGCTCGCCGAAGTGCCGAACGCCAGCGTTCGAAGGCCCATCGTTGCCGAGACGACTGCGTCGGGGCTGCCACAAGGGGGCAGGCCCGTCGTGAATTCGGCAGTCCCGAATCAGTCGTTGGAACAAACGGAGTCGTATCACGTCCCTCCGATGTGGAATCTGCCGGCATACGCACCGACTAAGCATCTCCGAAACGTCGCCCCCGGAAACCGACAGGGTTCCTACCGTCGGGGCGACACACGACCACACACGCTCCACACCGTGCAGAGAGCGTAAGCGGTCGATAGTTTCGACTGTTTTGTACAGTTCAGACAGTTCGGAACGGGCAGAAGATGCGCCTAGAGGCCGTCTTCGATGGGTCAGCTGTAGTGGTCCAGCACCGGGAAACGACTTCGGAGCAGGGTCTGGAGGTGGTCGGCCTCCTCGAAGGTCGTCAGCCGTGCGTCCGGCAGTCGGTCACAGAGTCGACGAGTGCCCGCTACTGGGACGTTCGTATCCCGTACACCGTGCCAGAATCTGACGGGGCCGTCGAGTGTCTCGACCACCTCGACCCACGGTTGATCGACGAGGTGAAACTCGTGGGCGGCCCCGCGTCGATGCTCGCTGAAGGCTTCGACGAAGTCGCGTTGGACGACCGCTGCGACGTCGTCGGGGACGGCGTCGGTGGCATCCTCGGCCGTGTACTGGTCGACCACGAACGACGGGTCGAGCCGCGCTGCCAGACGGGCCTGTACCCCGAAAAGCATCGAGAGCGCAGTCGGGAAGTGGGCTGCGAGTGCAGACAGGGTACGCTGGACCAAAGGCGTCTCCGTCCGGAGTGTCGGCGGTGCCGGACCAGCGATGACGTCTGTTTCGAGAATTCGGTCCTCGAGCGTCGACGCTGCGGCGAGCGCGTGTGGACCGCCGCCGGAGAAGCCGACGACGCCCGCCGCAGAGACGCCGGCGTCGTCGAGGACTGCGCCCACGAACGACCCAGTGTCGGACAGCGTACGCGTCGACCACGTCGAGGACCGGCCGAACCCGGGCCGGTCGGGAGCGAGAAGCCGTACCCCCGCCCGCTGTGCCTCGTCGTGAAAGAGCGAGCCGAGGAGTCGGGACCCCGGCGTACCGTGCAAGAAGACGACAGGGGTCCCGTCGCTCGCCCCGTACTCCGCGTACGCGAGCGTTCGGCCGCCGGTGATAGTCGTAGTCCGCGTGCGTGCGTCGTCCGTGCCCGGACGCCGAACCGGTGCCAAAGCGTGCTCTGTCATCGTCGCACGATACGGGTTCCGACAGTGAGTATTCATTGCCGGATAGGTCCGGTTTTATTTATGTTGCCGTGCGAGTCGGGTCGTATGAAGCGGACGAGGTTCAGAGTTCGCTATCCCCCGGACCTGACACACCCGATGCACGACCGACTGATGACTGACACCGACATCTCTCGCGCGGAGCTGTTGATGTGGGGTCCGACGGCGGAAGTCACGACACTTTGCTGGTACGACGGAACCGAAACGGAAGTACAAACGGTATTAGACGCTGTCGACGCTGTCACGACGACGCTCGTCGTCGATGGAGACGGGACCTACGCGTTCGTCGAGCAGCGAGAGTTCGAGTTCCCCGACCCGGTGATGACCGTCGTCGCCGACGCCGGCGTCGTCTTTTTGCCACCTGTCGTGTTCGAAGCGTCCGGTGCCGTCGAGTTCGAGGCCGTCGGAGATTCGGGTGCGTTGAGTGCCTTCTACGACGACCTCCGTGCGCTGGGAGACGTGACGATAGAATGGGTACGTGAGTTCCACCGGATGCGCTCGAACGCGCGACTCACGACGCGGCAGCGAACGGCACTGGAGACCGCTCTCAGCGTCGGCTACTACGAGGTCCCGCGGACGGGGACCGTTCAGGACGTCGCGGAGGAACTCGGCTGTGCACACAGCACCGCCGGCGAACTACTCCGGAGAGCGGAGGCGGCCGTCGTGGCGCCGTACGCACGGCGGTGAGCTACTACGGTATACCGCCGTGCGTACGGACAGAGTCACGTCGAGGCGCTACGAACGACCGGGTCGTATGACGGGCGATTCGAGCGGAACCGGGGAGTGAGGCGTCAGCGGGCGTCGTCGACGTGATGGAACGCCTCGTACCACGGGTCGAGGTCTGACTGTCGCTCGAACTGGTCGAGAGACAGGTCGACCTCGTCTTTCGTCGCACGGATCGCTCGCTGCATGGCGAAGTAATCGACCATACCGTACGTACCGACAGGGAGGCACCTCACTATGCAGTAGTTAACCGCAGGGGTACCGCTCCAGACCGGATTAACGAAATGTAAACTAGACCGACGAAACTCGGCGGAGACGACTAGCGTGAGTCGACGACGTAGCGGAGAACAGCCGTCGAATCCGTGGTGTTTCGGACTCGGAGCACTGCGAACTGACGTCCGGGAGGAATCGCAGGACGGTGCCGGCGGGGAGAGTCGAGAGCCTAATAGCGGCACTCGTACGGGCGCTCGTAGACGACGGCGAGAACGAGCCGTGGCAGTACGTCGAGTGGGTGACAGTCAGCCCAGCGTCCGAATCGGGAGTCCCGGCGGTAGCTCGCTGCCTAATTGACCGTCGATTCGTCCGTTTCGTTCAGCGTGACCTGAACGGAGTCACCGTCTTTCAGGACGTACGTGTTCGGGTCGACCTCCTCGCCGTCGACAGTGACGGTAAAGGACGTCTCGCTCCCGTTCCGCTGATAGACCGTCCCGTTGTAGGTCATCGAGTCACCGGAGACCTCCATGCCGGGGAACGTCGAGATGGCGTAGGCGGCCGTGAGGTTCAGCGAGTGACCGTGCCAGCGGGCGGCGTCCTCGTCGCCGTGGAAGTGGAAGGCCTCGGACGACATGACGTACCTCTCCTGCGTGAAGTCGACCGGTTCGCCGTCGACCGTCATGTTCAGTCGGCCGTGCGGGTGCGGGTGCGACTGTTCGACGAGTCGCCCGGGGACCTCCTGGTCGTGGTCGTCGACGCGGACGACGATTTCGTGAGCGGGGTTCATGTCCTCAAGTTCGTACTCGCTGGGGTCCTCGATCTCCGTGCCGGCGACCTGATACGTGATTGTCGTGTTCGTGTCGCTCTCGTTGTACGTCTCGCCGTCGATCGTCAGCGAGTCCGGCTCGGCCGTGACGTTTGCCGCTTCGAGAGCTTCGGCGAGCGTCAGCGATTCCTCGGCTTCCCAGGTGTGTTCGTCGGTCTCGTTGAACGAGAACTTCGCACCCGGTTCGGTGTCGAGGTGCTTTTCCTGTCCTTCGACGACGACGAGCATCCGTCCCGAGAGTTCGGACGCGCCGTCCTCACTCGTCGTGTTCGTCTCCGTCTGCGCGCCGGTCGTCGCTTCGCTCGTCGTGGCTTCTTCGGTCGTTGCATCCGTCTCCGTCGGCGCCTCACCGTCGGACCCACCGAGTGCGGAACACCCGGCCAGCAGCACCAGCAGCGCGGCGAGCACTGCCGTAATCTGTGAACGCGAAAGTTTGAGCGTCATGCGACCCCAGTTCGGTCCGTCGATGCCCTTATTACTCGGGCGGTAAATCCCACATAAACGTCAATGAGGATACCGTAGCAGTGTGGTAACATCGAGAGCCTCCGCCTCCGGTAAACACGTGTCCTCGGGACGACACTCGCCCGAAAACGACGTACCGGGGCGAGTAATAGAGTCTTACCGACGGCGATAGCCCGCGGTGACACAGGGGGCAGGTCACACGGTGAGACCACGCCAGCGAGGCCGTCTGTGGGACGTAGGGGAACCAAGCGGACAGGCAGCGCTGTCGTGTCAGCCGGCGCTAAGCATTAGCACTCAGTTAGTAATTGTCCGTGTGGCCAACCGGCGTGTATGGACGTCACCGAGGCCGGAGACCGAGCAACGGCCGTATTGAACGAGGTATCGAACGCCGTCGTCGTCGACGAGGAAGTGCTGCGGATGATTCTGACTGGCGTCGTCTCGCGGGGCCACGTCCTGTTGGAGGACGTTCCGGGGACCGGCAAGACGCTGACCGCACGGAGTTTCGCGACGACGCTGGGACTCAGTTTCAACCGCATCCAGTTCACCCCCGACCTGCTCCCGACGGACATCACCGGGACGTACGTGTTCAACGAGAAGACCCGGGAGTTCGAGTTCAGCAGCGGCCCAATCTTCGCGAACGTCATCCTCGCCGACGAGATTAACCGCGCCTCACCGAAGACACAGGCCGCCCTGCTGGAGGCGATGGAGGAGGGACAGGTCACCATGGAGGGCGAAACCCACGACCTGCCCGAACCGTTCTTCGTCATCGCCACCCAGAACCCGGTCGAGAGCGGCGAGGGGACCTTCCCCTTGCCGGAGGCACAGAAGGACCGCTTCCTCGTGAAGACGAGTCTGGGCTACCCGCCGAAATCCGGCGAGCGGGAGCTACTAGACCGGCGTGATGCCCGTGACGACCAGACGCCGAGCGCCGAACAAGTGCTGACGACGGCGGCCGTCAGAGAGTGGCAACAGGTCCCCGAGCGAATCACCGTCCACGACGACCTGAAAGACTACATCGTCGAGGTGGTGCGCGAGACGCGGATGGACCCTCGTGTGGAGGTCGGCATCTCTCCCCGGGGCTGTCAGCGGTTGTTCGAAGTCGCTCGGGGGTACGCCTCCCTGCAAGGTCGGACGTACGTCACGCCGGACGACGTCAAAGCCGTCGCCGACCCGGTACTGGCACACCGTATCGTGCTGACCCCCGACGCCACCATCGACCAGACGACCAGTAGCGACGTGGTCGACGACGTCCTCGACGAGGTACCCGTCCCGAGCGTCGGCTACGAGTAGCGACGGAACGCCACGTTACCAGCGGAGCGCGACGGTCAGCAACACCACGGCGACGAACACCATCGCGAAGGAGGCCAGCGACAATCCGTCGTTCGCGAACCCGCGGGCGAAGTGGACGACGGCGACGCTGGCGACGCCGACGAGCGCGGTCCCGACGGCGTGGGTCGCTTCGAGACGCCACGTCGTGGCCCGCCGGCCCAGATGTTCGCCGACGCCGATGGCGTGTTCCCCGGCGTCCCACGCAACGATGGTCCCGACGGCAGTACCGAGCAACAGCGTCACGTCCGCCGTCCGGAACAACCCCGCGAGGACGACACAGGCAAAGAGGCCGCCGGTCCCCAGTTTGACGAGGGAGCGGGACCCATCGCCACGGACTGGGACGAGTGCGGCGGCGAGGACGGCCAGACCGAGGAACCCGGGGAGCAAGCGGAGTAACTCGCTCGGCGGACCGCTCTGACTGCCGAAGCCACCGATAGCGACGGCACAGACGACGCCACCGACGAGCGCGACGGGGAGACCGACGATGCGATAGCCCGTGCGGTAGGCGACGGCACCGAGGGTGACGGCGCCCAAGCCGGCCAGTTCGACCGCCAGCCACGTGCCGACACCCGTCCCCTCGCCGGCCAGTGCGAGGAGGACGGCGACGGCGGCGGTCACAGCGAGGACGCTACTGACGGGCGCGGGTCGCGGGTTCGAGTGCGTCGCGTTCATCCGTGCACGACCCCCGTTCGGCGGCGGAGCGTCGCAGAGAGCGGTTCGGTCGTCTCCCAGTCGACCGCGGTGACGTCGGACTGGCGGAGGCGTCGTAGTCGGCTGTCTCGCTCGATGGCCGCCAACGCGCGGCCGCCGGCGTCGGTGTCGCTGACCGTCACGTCCGGCGAAATCACCGTCACGCGATGTCGTTCGGCCTCCAACCGCTGGACCGCCTCGACGACGTCGTCGCCGAGCAACGGCGAGACGACGAGCAGTTGGGTGTTGTCGGAGAGACGCGCCAGCAGCGTCTCCACCTGCGCCTCGACCTCGACCGTCGTCTCCGACGCGGGCGGTCGTGCCTCGAACGCCGAGTGCGTCGCCAGCAGTTCCTGTACCCGAAGCCGGTGACGGCGGCCGCTGCTGGGCGGGAGCCAGAGGTCGTCGCGCCCGAACACCGACAGGCCGAGGTGGTTCTGCCCGTCGAGGACCGTCTCGGCGAGTTGCTGTGCCGCGCCGACGGCCGCGACGACGGCGTGTGGTTCGCCCTCGCGGCCCCGGTACGCCCCCGGCGTCGCGTCGACGACGACGACGACGCTCGCGGTCTGTTCCTCGCGGAACTCTATCGTCGTCAGTTCGCCGGTCCGGGCGTAGCGGTTCCAGTCGACGCGGCCGACCGGGTCGCCCCGTCGGTACGACCGGGTCTGGTGGAACTCGGTGCCGCTCCCGCCGGAGTCGGCGGGGTTCTGCCCGGTCACGTCGAGGGTCTGTGACCGCAGGGGGGCTCCACCTACGTCAGTCGTACAGTCGACTTCGGTCTCCGTCTCGACCTCGACCTCGGCTTCGTGGCCGCCGCTCGGGTCGCGGGCGATGGCCGTCGCCGCCTCGAACCGGTGTCGACCTCGCTTTGCCTCCATCGTGTAGGAGAACGAAGCGCGCTCGCCCGGTCGAAGCGCTGTGCCGAAGCGGGGCGTCCCCTCGGTCACGGCCAGCGCGGGCGGCACACCGTCGACCACACGCAGGTCGAATATCGGACGGTCGCCGACGTTCCGGACGGTCGTCGTCACGTCGACGGCCGTCCCGGCCTGCGGGTTCTCCTCGCTCACGCGACGCTCGACGTCGAGGCGCGGCTCCGACACCGACGAGAGGCGCGGGTACACCGCGTAGACGACCCCGAGCGTCGACAGCAAGAGCAACAGCGGGCGCTTCGCGAGCAACCCGACGCCGGCGGCCCCAAGCGTGAGGACGAGGATGCCGCGCCAGCGGTGGGTTCGGCGGGCGTCGCTCATCTGGGGCGCCCCCGTGTTCCTTCGTGGCGCTCGACGATGGCGGCCATCGTCCGCCGGGCGCGATACCGTATCGGGGTCTCGCCGTGAGCGAGCGCCGTCAGGGCGGTCCCGACGACGTCGCTACCCTCGTCGTGAGCCAGAAACCGGGCCGCGACCGGGTCGTCGGTCCACGACCCCTCGGCGACGGCCGTCGCGGCCTTCGCTTCGGGCCATCCGCGTTCGGCGGCGACCGTCCGGACGGCCGCCTGTCGGAGGCGCTCCCTGACCGCCTCTCGAGGCTGCCGGCCGACGACCGGGAGCATCGTCCGCCACCCGTCGAGTTGCTCGTCGAAGCGCTCACCCGGTTCCGGCGCTGGCGTCGGCTGTTCGACCGCTGGCATCTGCCGCACGCGGACGCTGTCAGTACTCGTGAGGAACACCAACGCCCCCAGCGCGACGGCCACACCGCCGAAGGCCATCACGAGGAGGTAATCGTTCTCGACGCCGTCGCGAAGCGAGGAGACGACGCCGGCGGCGAGGTCCCCTGCCGTGACGAACGCGCCGACCATGACGAGGAACCCGACGCCACCGAGGACGATTCGCGCCCACGGGAGGCCCTCGAGGCCGTCGAGGCGGAGGTCCGTCGGCTCAGTCATCGCGCTGCCCCGTCGAGCGGCGGAGGTACGTCGACGCCTCGCGAACGTCGCTGGTCGTGACGGCCCGCTCGCCGTATCGGACGTCCTCGAACAGGTCGGTGAGTTTCCGGACCGGTTCGCTGTGCAACCCGGCCTGTGCGACTGCCTCCGCGCGTTCGCGGGGCGTGAGCGACGGGTCGTCGGCGACACCTGCACGGGAGACCATCTCCAGCCACGTGCGCTCTATCTCGTTCTCCGGAGAGCGCGCGGGCACCTTCGTCGTGGCCGCCCGAGCGTCGGTGTCTGTGCCCTCGCGGCCGAGATACGCACGGAGTTGGTCGAGAAGCAACTCACGCTTGTAAACCCCGAGTGCGATAGCGCCGAATACCGCCAACAGGGCCACCACGGCGAGGAGTCGTTCGAACAGTCGTCGGAGCAAGTCGAGCAGACTGTCGACCGGGCCGCCCGGCCCGAGGCCGGCCTGTCTCGTCAGCCCGCTCTGAGAGCCATCCGAATCGGCGGACTGTCCGGAACTCTCGCCCGCGCCGTCACTCGAATCCGACGTAGACTGACCAGACCGGTCGTCGGTAGGACGTGCGTCCCGACCTTGTTGGTTGCCGTCGGCCGAGGGCTTGCTCGTCGTACCCGAGTCACCCTGCGTGTCGCTCTGCCCACTGGACTGGAGTGCGTTTTTGACCTGGTCGGCCTGCTCCGACGGAAGCGGGAGCGATTCGGTGTCGACGTCGACGACGTCGTCGGGGTTCCCCGGCACCGCGGTGTCGAGAGACGCCGCCATACTCACCACGGCGAACAGACAACAGCCAGCGAACAGGAGGGTGATTACGTTCTGGGAGTTCATTGCTCCTCGATGAGCCAGTCGCCGTTCAGGCCCAGTCGGTCGTTCGTCGGATATGGTTTTGATATTGATAGTAATACAGTGGAATTAAGTTGGTTCCCGAATATGGCTGACGTAGAACGCATTGTTTGTGATTCGTAACTGCTCTAAACGGCGTTATTATACACCAGATAAGCGATTCTATCAGGCCGGTAATAAACCATTCTCCAGTCCTGCCAATACTCGATACTGATGTTTGGCATATCGAAACGGCGGTTACTCGCACTACTCGTCGCAGGGCTGTTCGTACTCGGGGCCGGGTGCGCCGGCCTCGGTGCGAGCGAAGGTGGGTCCAACGCGACGGCGACCGACGAAACGACTGCTGCGGCGACCGAAGCGGCGACGACGGAACAAACGTCGTCCACGGAACAATCGGCAGAGAGTGGTAGTCACGACGACGGTCACGATCACAGTCACGACGCCGAGGAGACCTCGACGTCGACACCGACGTCGGCCGCAGACGCCGACGGAACCGACGCGACGGCCACGGGGAAGATGACCGTCGTCGTCGCCGCGGACGAACTCGACTTGCCGTCCCGTGACGAGTCGGGCGATGGCTTCGATATGGCAAACGACCCCCACACGTGGGTCGCCGAGTCGAACGTGACGCTGACCGAGTCGCTGTCGCGGTTCGGCGTCGACGCACAGGCGAACTCGCTCGCAATCGACGGAGAGACGTACGATGAATCGACGAGCGGAACGGACATCTACTACCGCGTCAACGGCGAGGAAGTCGACCCGACGACCGTCACGCTCGAAGACGGCGATCAGGTGTGGGTCACCGTCGAGACAGCCGACATGAACGCCACCGTTCCGGGGAACTACATCGACAACGAACAACAGCACGTCCACGGCGACATGACCGTCACCGTCGACGACGAGGCCGTCGACTTCAGCCGGTCGAAGTACCAGTCGAACGACCGGTACTTCCACTTCGAGGGCGGTGAGGGCGAGTACTGGCACGCTCACTCCTCGAACATCACGCTCGACTACGCCCTCGACTCGCTCAACGGCGTCAACGTCACCGAAGACTCGATTACGTTCAACGGGACGACCTACGACAGCAGCGAGTCTGACACGACCATCACCATCGAGGTCGACGGCGAGCGAGTCCAGCCGAGCGAGTACTTCCTGAAAGACGGCGACGACGTCCAAATCACCATCGAGCGAACGGAGGACTGACGATGGCGGCTCGCCCGCCTACGCACGACGGAGCGGACCGGCAGACACCAACGGTGCCGAGTCGTCAGTCGGTGGGCGCGGTAATCGGTCACCAGACGGCGACGCCCCGCCCTACAGTCTAATGGCATCAGACGTCAGTCACGTGACGCTCGATTGGCCGGCGACGATCGTCGTCGGGGGCGAGAGCAAACGACTGGAAGACGCACTGTCGGCACTCAGCGACGGCCACGACGGGGCGTCGGTCGTCTCGTTCGACTCGGCGCGAGCAGCGTTACAGTACCTCGAAACGGGTACCGATGCGGACGTCTTCGTAAGCACCGAAATCGTCGACGGGAGTAGCGGCGTCGACTTGCTCCGACACGTCAGAGACGCGTCCCCCAACCTCCCGTTCGTCCTGGCCGGCACGGACGTGACCGTGACCGACGAGCGGAGGGCAATCGAAGCGGGTGCGACGGACGTCGTCCGTCTCGACCCGGACGAGTCGTCCGGCGACGCCGTTCTGCAGGCCCGCGTCAAGCGAGCACTGGAACAGTCGAGATCACGAGAACGGTCCAGTGTGACGAGCGAGGCCGACGCCGGCCGACTGCTTGGCGGTACTGGCGAGACGATTCGGCGACTGTTCGACGCGTCGTCACGACAGGATGTCGCCGATGCGGTCGTCGAGGCGGCGACGTCGATACTGGGCTACACCGACGCGGCGGTGTACCTTCTAGATAGCGACGGCCAACGCCTCCGACGCGTCGCGTCGGCACCGGCAGACGGCGACACGACAGGCCCGGTGCGCGCGGGACACGGGACCCGGCTCTGGGAGACGTTCGTCACCGGAGACGGCGACGTGACGTCACAGGCGAATAGCGGTGCCGGCAAAGCCACGGTGTCGCTCCCTGTCGGCGAGTTCGGAGTGTTACACGTCGCCGTCGAGGCCCCCGAACAGGGAACCGTCGGCGCCACCGAACGGTTGACGAATCTCGCGGCGGCGGCGACGGCGGCGCTCGAACGGGTAGATCGCTCGCAGTCGCTGCAGAGCCACGCGGCAGAACTCGACGAGCGTGCTGCGCGTCTCGAACGGCGTGGCGCCCTCGCCGACGTCCTGTCGGCCGTACAGCGAGCGACTGTCGACGCCGAGTCCCGAGAGGAACTCGAACAGCGAGTGGTCACCGGCCTGGCGGAGACAGACCGGTTCGCGTTCGCCCGCATCGAGACGGTCGGGAGCCAGCGCGACCGTCTCGAACCACAGACGTGGGCGGGCACGGAACGGGGCTATCTCGACGCGGTGGACCTCCGGTTGGACGAGAGCGTCGACGAACCCGCGGTCCGGGCCGCCCGCACCCAGTCGATGGTCGTGGTCGACGACATCACCACCGGTCTTCGAGAGGACACGTGGCGCGAGGAGGCACTGACACGCGGGTTCCAGTCGGTGTTGAGCGTGCCGCTCTACCGGAACGACCGCCTCTGGGGAACGCTAACTGTCCACGCGACAGACCCCGACGCGTTCGACGGCGGGGTCGCCGACACGTTCGACGACGTCGCCCGAGCGGTCACGGACGGTCTCAGCGTCATAGAACGCAAGCGGTCGCTGCTGTCGGATTCGGTGATCGACCTCGAGTTGGCGCTGACGGACGGCATGGACGTCTTCAGCCGCGTGGCCCGTGAAACCGGCGCGACGCTCTCCTTCGAGGGCGTCCTCGCCCGGGACGGCAACGCGGTGCTGTTCCTCGTCGTCACGGACGCGCCCCCGGAAACGGTCGAGCGCGCCTTCGAGTCGGCCCCGTTGGTCGACACCGTCGACCACGTCCCGCACGGCGATGGCGAGTTGTACGAGATAGAACTGGAGTCCGTCTCGCTCGTGAGCGAGATACTCAGTGCGGGCGGAACCTTACGGGACCTCACCGCCGACGGCGACACCACGCGGCTGCTGGTGACGCTGCCGGCCGAGACCGACGTCAGGCGGTTCGTAGAGTCCCTCGAACGGGTCGCACCGGACGTTCGCTTACACTCACGGACACAGCGAACGCGCGCTTCGAGGCGAGACCAGCCGTTCCGTGTCGCGTTCGAGCAGCGCGTGACTGACCGACAGCTAGAGGCACTTCGGACGGCGCTCTTGAGCGGCTACTTCGAGTGGCCCCGCGAGCATACCGCCGAAGAGGTGGCTAGCTTGCTGGACATCTCCCAGCCCACGTTCAACCGCCACCTTCGAGTCTCGCTGAAGAAGCTACTGGAGTTACTGTTCGACGCTGAAGACCAGTAACGGTCCCAAACCCGGGACACCAGATCAATATAGCACACCTTATCCACAGGATAAGTTCGTACCTCCAAATACGATACCGAATCGACAATGATCCACAGCGACCTGGGAGCCGACGTCGAATACGACGCTCGGAGTAACACGTACCGGTTCCAGCGAGGCGAGCACTGTGAGACGAACACGAGTACGGCGGTCGTCACCGCAGTCGCGGAAGCAGTCGACAGGGAACCGACGGAACTCGAACCGCTCGAAGAACGGATAGATTCGGACGCTCTGGATATGTTCTTCGACCCGGACGCCAGTGAAAACGGGCGTGACAGAGCGTGTCGTGTGACGTTCCCGTTCGCCGGCTGTGAAGTGACAGTCAACCAGGGTCGGTCAATCGTGGTCTCCGCGCCGGAATAAGCAGTCGAGAGCGACCGGGGGCGACGAGAGCGATCCAGAAGTGACTGGCAGGCTGATTACGACCATCGCCGGCACGCGCCCACTACACCCCGCCACGGCGGCTCCCACGGCTGGCACGTACACGGAAAGACTTAGGAGAACTGTCGAATACCCGCTTCGACAGCCAAAACGAGGAGGTGGAGCGCGAGGAGGGCGGGCAGTGTAAACGACGTCAGCGCCGGGGCCACCAGTAGCGTCGTCCCGGCGGCGAACACGGTGATGACGCTGGCCGCGAGCGTCAGGCGGAACGCGGGTGGTGAGGTGTCGGGTTGCTGGTCATCGGCCAGCCAGTGACGGCCGATGTCGTCGAAGGCTGGCCCGATGTGTATCGTCTTCGCCTCCGAGTCATATTCCACGAGGTCGACCTCGTCGAGTTTCGGTAGATGGTTCTGACACAGCGAGATGTACACGCTGTTGTAGATGTCGTCCGGTGACGTCGACGGGTCTGAGACGATCTCCGCGACCCGTTCGCTCAGGTCGCTGACGTCCCAGACCTCGTCAGACTGAGACAGCAGTTTGAGGCACACCCGCCGTCGCTCGTTACCGAGGAGGTCGTACACCGCATCCTCATCGAGCGCCGGAGCCTGTCGGTCCGGGTCAGATGACTCGTCTTCGTCCGAAGATAACCAGGACGGACGCGCAGATGGTTTCGATAGTATCATGGTGTATTTTACAACCGGTGTGCTGTTAAATATGGGTAGTGGTAGACATCGAGTGGTGGAACATCGACACCACTCACTCGTTCCAGTTGTCCACGTCAGGTTTCGTCCATCCGAGGTCCGACCACGAGGACTCGGTCGCCCAATGACTCACAGCGAGCAACGTAAACAGCGCACTCACCAGAATCCCCACACCGACCTGAGACGGTAGTGGCGCGGGCATGAGTCCGCTGGAGAGCGCGGACGCGAGGAATAGACTCCCTCCTGCAGCGTAGAGATAGCGCTTGTGCCAGCTTACGTCTACGTCCGTACTCGTCCGGTCGGTGTCGTCCGCCCGCTGGGCTGAGGTGTCGGTGGGTGTGTGTGTCGCCGCTTCCTCGTCGTGGAGCAGGGATGGCTCGTTGTCGAGGTAGGGATCGAATCGCGAGGCGAGACTCGTCGTCTCGACGTAGCCACGACTCTGGTTGTATTCGAGGACACCCGCCTTGTCCATCTTCGGGAGGTGGGACTGGTAGAGTGCGATATACACCCGCTGTCGCTGCTGGGAGCGGAGTGCGTCGATGGTCGTGTCGTGTTCCAGAGCGGCGATGTGTTCTGCGATGTCGCCCATGCGCGCTGGCTCGTCGCCGTCGTACTCCTGGAGATACTTGAGGACGAGGCGGCGACGGCGACACTGGAGGACGTGGAAGATATCGTCGCGCGTCAACTCCGGGTCCGAGTCGGAGTCTGACTCCGAATCCGCCTCGGTAGAGGTACTGTCTGACGTCTCGTTGCGGAGTGTAGCTTCGGGCATATTCGATTCTGCCTTGAACCCTTTTCCCCATATAAAGAGACGGTTGTTCCGGTCGTTTCCGCCGTCAATAACTGTTTCACTCGTTTCGCAACGAGTCTAAAGACGTGTTAAAACCGTTCGCGCCCGTCGGAAGCCATCGTTCCACAGTGCCGAAAACGCCGGCGAGTCGGTCCAGATCCGCATTTATTACGTGAAATATATTTAGAATGGAACGGCGCGTTCTCGATGCTGGTGGGGAAACCGGTGGCGGGAGAGAAACCGATATCGGCCATTTCGGCCCTTCAAATTCCGATTATCCTGTCGATAAGCCCACCTTACCGGGCGAGGCGTGGTGATAGACGACGGGGGCGGCGCGCTGGAACGGTCGAGAGTGACTGCCGACACCGGGTGAAAACGGCCGCGCGACACCACTGACACGACACCGTCGACAGGACAGGAGGGTCCAGCGGCTATCGACGCTCTGCCCGTTTCGCCAGCACTGGGCGCGCAGGCAGTCAGCAGACGTTTCCGGACCCAACCGGCCCAGGACGGTCGTCCCTGTCTCGTTCCAGTTGCATCTGGGCCGGCTTTGCCTCCTCGAGACAGATGAGATTCTCGCGTCCGATGCGGAGTTTCACGATGTCCCCGCTCTCGGCCATACTGGACAGCAACCGACTCACCTTCGCCTTCGACCAGTCGGTGACGGCGACGATGTCACTCTGTTTCATCCGCCCGGCCTCGGCGCGCAACATCGCGAGTACCAATTCGTCGTCGGCGATGAGGTCACCGTCGGCGCGGTCCGCGATGACGGCCTCGGCAGAGTCGGATATCGGTTCGGTGTCTCCCTCGTCGTCGGGTACCGTAACCGAGTCACTGGTGTCTTCGACCGCATCGAGCGTCGTCTCGTCGGTACGGAGGAGGCGCACCTGGAAGGCCCGAACGCTGTCGACCACGTCGATGACGAGACCGCTCCGGATAGCGGTGATCGACAGACCGATACCGACGACGAAGCCGAGGAACGTACTCGTCAGCCACGCGGGCGTGAGCTGACTCGTCGGGTCCGTCCCCAGAGTGGTCTCGAATCGGTCACCTAGGAGGTCGCCGTCCGTGTCCGTGCTAGTCGGGTCAGTGCCCGCCTGATGGACCTCTCTACCGTCGGGAATCCCGTCGCCGTCCGTGTCTGCGACCGTCGGGTTCGCCCCCGCGTCTAGTTCCGGTCCGTCGGCGAAGCCGTCGCCGTCCGTATCTGCGACGGTCGGGTTCGTCCCTTCGTCCAGTTCCCGCTTGTCCGTGAGACCGTCACCGTCCGTGTCTGCGACCGTCGGGTCCGTCCCGATAGAGACCTCTTTGCTGTCTCCGAGGCCGTCGTCGTCGCTGTCCGCCGCGAGTGGGTCAGTGCCCAGACGTTGCTCTTTGCCGTCAGAGAGCCCGTCTCCGTCGGTGTCGGCGACAGTCGGGTCCGTCCCGTGGGCGAGTTCGCGGCTGTCCGTGACACCGTCGGAATCAGTGTCGGCAAGCGTGGGATCAGTGCCCTCGGACAGTTCGACGCTGTCAGCGACGCCGTCGCCGTCCGTGTCCGATGCAGCCGGGTCGGTCCCGACTTCGAGTTCGCGCTTGTCAGTGAGACCGTCACCGTCTGTATCCGCAGCCATCGGGTCGGCGCCGACGCTGAGTTCGACTCTGTCGGAGAGACCGTCCCCGTCGGTGTCGGCTGCCGTCGGCGACGTTCCGTGTTCTTTGACTTCCACGCCGTCGGCCAGCCCGTCGCCGTCGGTGTCCGTGTTGGTGACGTTCGTTCCCTGGTTGACCTCGTTTTCGTTGTTCAGCCCGTCGTCGTCGAGATCGCCGGTTCGGGGGATCTGCTCTTGGGTGATAGAGCGGGCATCGAGTACGTCGCCAGTCTCGGCGTCTCGGAGCGTCAGGTTCAGCGTCGTCTCGGTGCTGTTCGAATTAGATGGATAGGAGAGCGTAGGCGAAGAGGTATTAGCGAGCGACGAACAGGTCGTGGTACCGTTCGTTTCGAGACAGAGTTCCGTGTCGGGTCCAGCGGACGACGTCTCCACACTGATGAGATAGGCGTTGACGGCCTGTCCCTGAGCGGTGTGTCCCCAGACATATGTCGTGTTTCCGACAGAGCCTGCCGAGTGTGTCTGGCTCACGTCCACGATGGTGGCCGGCGCAGTTTCCGCGCTGTCACTTGCGGCGCCCGCGCCGGCTGCGACGCCGGCAGAGAACGCCAGGACTGTTGTTAAAGCCAGGATAACCCTGATTACGCTCGATAACTGACGCTTGTCCATGTTGCGCGAGCAATGAACTCAGTAACTGATAGCCTTTTTGGCTCGTCAGACGTTAGTCGGACGTTTTAAATCGAACGGCGCTGCTAGCAGTATTTTTTCAAATAATCCGATTCGCCCAGTTAATTTCATCTTAATAAGGAGGTCCCGGACAAGAAGGGCAATTCCACTGGTCGGCAAACAGGGGTTCATGTGGCTTATCATACACGTCTGAGATAGCAGGTTGATAACCACCGTAACTGCCAAGCGGTGTATCGTTCCAGAAAGATTAATCAGGATTTACAGCGAGAACGTGATTCATAACGTGCCGTTCAGCTACGACCGTACGGTCCGACCGTCGTCTGAGAGTCTTCGGGTTGAACGAGGTCGGACGGGTCTATCGAGTTGTCCCCGATCGTGGAATCGAGCCAGGTGGTGATGTCGTTGACGCGGAGTTTGAGACGCCACGGAAGCTCCTGGACGTCCGGCGATTCCGAGAATATCTTCTCGTCGAGCCCACACTGGTCGTACAGTTTCGCTCGGTCGGGCCACGGCCCCTGATAGCCGGAGACGAACGGCATCGCTCGCCTGAGGAAGTTGTCTATCTGGTTGAACGTGTACGAATCGTACGGCCTGTCCGGCGGTCGGTGGTGGAGAATGTTGTCGTCGAGTTTCCGGAGAGCACGCAGGTAGGTCTGCGTGTTCCGGTGTTCGGGTGGTGTGGCGAGATGCCACTCGATGAGTTCCGCGTCGAGTGAGACGCAGGACTCGACGAACTGGTCGCTCAACTGGAACCGGAACGGCCGCGACGGCTGGTTGAGTATCCCGAACAGGGCCATCCCGTCGTAGAGCCTCTCGAACCGATGGTCCCAGCGGTCGAGTACCTCGTCGACCCGACGCCGGAGGAACTCCTTGCCGGACTCTTCGAATAGCGTGGTGTCCCGGGAGAGCATCTCCGAGGCGGGGAGGTACCCGAACTTCTCGGCGAAGTGGTTGGCGATGTCCGGGTCGGGGTCGATACGGTACGGCGGACACTTCCGGTCGAACACTTCCACGCCGGTTATCGGCTGGAAGTGCCCGCGCAGCATCGTATCGGCGAGGCCGCCGTGGTAGATGGTGTCCACGTCGAATTGGTCCATGTACCCCGCGTGGTGGATGTGGAGCGACTCCATGATACCGTGGCCGTACTTGACGGTACTCAGGTCCGTGTTCAGATAGCGCTCGTCGACGGAGAGCGTCTGGTGAGGAATCCCGTACTGGGTCGCGAGTTTCTCCGCCACGGTGAGTTCGGAGCTATCGGACTCGCCGACGGTGTACGCAGCGTCGAGGTCGGAGATGCCGGCGAGAATCGTGCGTGAATCGTACCCACCGCTCAGCAGGACGCCCTTCCGTCCGGGGAGGTCATTCCGGCGTTCGAGCGCTCGGCGCATCCGCTCGGCCAGTTCGGCAGCGTAGTCGAACTCGCGAGACTCGTAGACGAACCGCCCGAACTCGTGAGTGTCTGTCGCGGTCAACCAACTGTCGAAGGGAATCCGCCTGACCTGCTGTAACACCGTTCGGTCGTCGAACACGACACCGAAGTGAAGGAACTCTAAAAGCGGTTCGTAGTCGACTCGCGGGGTGGGAACGGCCGCGGCCACAGTCGCGGGGTCGGTGCCGAACACGCGTGTCCCGCCCGTATCCGCGTAGTAGCACTCCCGGCTCCGGACGCTGTCGGTCGCGACGATACCGGACTGGTCCTCGTGGTCGGCGACTACGATGAACGATCCGTTGAACCCGGTGAGTGCCTCGGTCCCGTGGGCCGCGTACTCCGAAAGTGCCCACTCCGCTGGGTCTGAGCCGTCGATAGAACGAGGATACGCCTCTCCCCAGATGACACAGGCACCGGCCTCGTCCTCGTAGACGGTAGTTCGACCGGGGATGTCGAGTTCCGAACTCCGAACGCCGAACGTGAGGTCGGGTCCCGAGACGACTCGATCGAACTCGTCCGGTGACCGGTACTGTTCGAACGTGTTCGTATCGCCGAACACGCCGAACAGTTCCTTGTTCATCGGACGTACGTCCCGGTCGACTTCCTTCATTTGAATTGACATTACTGGACAGTTACACTCTTGGCGAGGTTGCGTGGTTTGTCGATAGACCTATCGAGTTGCTTTGCCGTGTGATACGAGACGAGTTGGAGTTGGACGTTCGCGAGCAGGTTCTGACAGACGGGGTGCGTATCCGGGACCCGGAGATAGGCGTCGGACTCCGCCGCGCCCGGGCCGTTCTCCGGTCCGATGCCGATAATCTCGGCCCCGCGCGTCTGGGCTTCCTTCGCGTTCGTGATCGTCTTCTCCGCTTCGTCACCCGTGAACAGCCCGAAGACGGGCGTCTGAGAAGTGACGAGCGCGAGCGGGCCGTGCTTGAGTTGGCCCGAAGCGAAGCCCTCCGCGTGTTCGTAGGTGATCTCCTTGAACTTCAACGCGCCTTCGAGAGCCACCGGGCGACTCATCCCGCGGCCGATGAAGAAGTACGCGTCGTACTCTAAGAGCCGCGAGGCGAGGTCCTCCGCGCGACTGGTCTCGACGACCTGATCGATGTGCGTGGGGACCTGTTCGAGTGCGGCGAGCAGTTCCGGGAGGTCCTCCCGAGGCGTCGCGTCCGGGAGTTCGGCCGCGATCTTCTGCGAGAGGAGGATGAGGGTGACGACCTGTGACGTGAACGTCTTCGTCGCCGCGACGCCTATCTCGGGGCCGGCACGAATGAACACGCTCTCGTCTGCCTCGCGCGCGGCGGTCGACCCGACGACGTTCGTCACCGTCACCGTCGTGGCGCCGCGTTCAGTAGCCGTCCGTAGTGCCGAAAGGGTGTCCGCCGTCTCTCCGCTCTGGGTCACCGGGATGACGAGCGTCCCTTCGGTCGTGGGCCCGGCCATCTTCGCGTACTCGCTAGCACGGAACACGCGGGCGCGGACGCCGGCGTCAGTGAGCATTCGCGCCCCGAACAGCGCGGCGTGATACGACGTCCCACAGGCGACGAGGTGGACGTTTTCGACGCCGTCCAGAATTTCGGCGTCGAGTTCTTCGAGGGCGACCCGCCCGTTGTCGGGGTCAACCCGTCCGCGAATCGTCTTCGAGAGCGAACTGGACTGGTTGTGAATCTCCTTGAGCATGTAGTGGTCGAACGCGCCCTTCCCGACGTCCTCGGGGTTCCAGTCGACGCACTCGCCGCTCCGTTCGACGGAGAGGCCGTTCTCGTCGAAGATCTGTGCCTCGTTCGGTTCGAGAACGACCACGTCGCCGTCTTCGAGATAGACGACGTCGCGCGTGTGTTCGATGAACGCGGGGATGTCGCTTGCGAGGTAGTACTGGTCGTCGTCGAGGCCGAGGACTAGCGGCGACCCGGCACGGGCCGCGTACACTCGGCCCTCGTCTCTGACGAGGGCGGCGATGGCGTAACTGCCTTCCAGTTCCTCGACGGCGCGTCGGAAGGCCACAATGGTCTCGCTCTCTTCCTTTCGGAAGTGCTCGACGAGGTGCGGGATGACCTCAGTGTCGGTGTCGCTCGTGAACTCGTAGCCCTCGTCGGCGAGGAACTCGCGGAGTTCGGCGTGGTTCTCGATGATGCCGTTGTGCACGACGGCCACGTTGTCCGTATCGCTGGTGTGAGGATGGGCGTTCTCGTCGGTGGGCGGTCCGTGGGTACTCCAGCGCGTGTGTCCGATACCGACGTCACCGGACGACGCCGCGGTCTGAATCTCCTCGCGGACTTCCGAGACGTCGCCCGCGCGCTTGTGCACTGCGATACCGGAGCCGTTCTGGACGGCGATGCCGGCAGAGTCATAGCCACGGTACTCGAGACGTTCCAACCCGTCGATAAGCGTCCCCACCGCGTCGTCTGCCCCTGCGTGTGCGATGATACCACACATTAGGCGCTCACCTCGCGTCGGCCGTCGGAGGTGGAAGCAGAGGTGGAGGTTGCTGCAGTCGACGCGGGCGGTCCATTCATGGGGTCAATCGAAGTTGGCGACAGTGTTCGTACGTACATGTGTTCTCACCCTGGTCCCGATTCGACGGGAAGGACTCGTTGGTATCCACGGCTTTACGGGCCATTCCTATACAGGGTCTAAGCGGGACACCAGACGGGGACAAGCCGAGTGCAGCGTCCCGAGAGGTGACGCGCCGCACGTCGCCAGCGTTCCCAGACTGTTTACCCGCTAAATAATGAACCGACGACCGAACGTGTGTCCAGCAATGCCTGAGAGACCGTCTCGAAGAGAGTTCCTTGCAGCGCTCACCGCTGGGTCGGCTATCACCGTCTCTGGTTGTGCGAGTGTCATCGACACCGTCGACAGTTCCGGGGGCGAGAAACCGACCGAGAGCGAACGGACGAGCGTCCCAAATACGTCGGAATCGGCGGCTCGGTCGACCGAGACGCAGACGGCGACCGACACGCCACAAGCCACAGAGACCGAAGCCGAGTGGTCGATAGACGACGTCACGATATCGGAACCCTCGGTGTCGCTGTCCCCTGTTACGCTCCCCGAGGAGCAGACAGCGTACCCGACGATGGGCGACGACGAGGAGACGCTGACCGTCTACGGTAGCTGGAAGTGCCCCTACACGCGAGAGTTCGTGCTCACGCAACTGCCCGGCCTCGTCGACGAGTTCGTCCGCCCGGGTGACGTCTCGGTACGGTTCCGGGCGGTCGCCTACCGTGGCGGGGAACCGTTCCTCGGTGCCGACGCGCCGCGGTCGACGCGCGCCGGACTCGCAGTCTGGGAGACGGACCCCGAGTCGTTCTGGACGTACTTCACGTACGTCTTTGCCAACCAACCACAGGAGCGGTATCGGTGGGGGCAACCCGAATTGCTCACGCGCTTTGCAAGCGCTGCAGGCGTCTCCAGTCCGTCGAAGGTTCGACAGGCGGCGAAAGCGGAGAGCGCCTACAGCGAACGAGTCGAGCGGACGCTTACGAGCGCGAACGAAAACGAGATCTGGACGGTCCCCCGCGTCGTCTACGACGGCGACGTGACGGCGCCGACCCTCGACGCCGAGAGCACGCGCGAACAGTTCGAGACGGCCGCCGACGAGTGAGAGTGTCACGGGTTGTCGTACCAAGTGCGGGGTGTACGGACTGCAGACCACGTTTAATCGAGATTTAAGCGGTGTTCCGGGGCCCGGTGGCAAGCCATTGTTCTGATTCTCTCGCGTGCAAACGCGCGCTTCGGGCGGTGCGCGGGCGCGTCCCGATCGGCAGTGTGTGTGGCGAACCCAGTCGGGACCAACGGCCCGACCTTAGGCACTTGCGAAGGGGACCGGCCGGCAGAGTCGACAGTCAGTCTGTCCGGTCGCAGTCGGGTTATTTTCGACGAATTTCGTCGCTATCGTACTTAGCGGCCGCATAGGAATGACCCCACAACGTCGTTGTGTGAACGAGAACAGCCCGTATCGGTCGCTGAGGGCTGGTGAACCGGTGATATCTATGAATTCGCTCCCAAGCAACGACGCAATCGACGGTATGAGCCCGATACAGGTGCCCCAGGAGATCACACCCCGAGAGACGACGGTCTGTGTCGTCGGTCTCGGCTACGTGGGGCTCCCGCTTGCGGTCGGCTTCGATAAGTCAGGGTACGACGTTATCGGCTACGACATCTCCGAGGAGACGGTAGCGCGGCTCTCGGACGGCAACGACACCACGGGCGACCTCGGTGACGAAGCGATAGCGGAGGGAGAGGTGGCGTTCACGACCGAACCCGGAAGCATCGCCGAGGCCTCCTACGTCCTCGTCACCGTCCCGACCCCTATCGACGAGAATCAGGACCCGAAGATGGACTTCGTCGAGGGCGCGGCCGAGACCGTCGGTCGAGAGATGACGCCCGACACCACGGTGATTCTGGAGTCGACCGTCTATCCGGGTGCGACGCGAGAGGTCATGGTTCCCGCACTGGAGGCGTCCTCCGGACTCGACTGTGGCGAGGACTTCTACGTGGGCTACTCCCCCGAGCGGGCCGTCCCCGGCGACGAGGAACACGGCCTGCAAAACGTCATGAAGATCGTCAGCGGACAGAACGAGGCCGTGGGCCACACCGTCGAGGCGCTGTACGACCACGTCATCGACGCCGGCGTCCACCTCGCGCCCTCGATGGAAGTCGCCGAGGCGGCCAAAGTCGTCGAGAACGTCCAGCGGGACGTGAACATCGGGCTGGTCAACGACCTCGCGATGACCTTCGAGCAGATGGACATCGACACCGAGGCCGTCCTCGAGGCCGCCGGGACGAAGTGGAACTTCCACGACTACAGCCCCGGTCTGGTCAGCGGTCACTGCATCCCCGTCGACCCCTACTTCCTCATCCACCGCGCGAGTCAGGACGGTCGAGCACCGGAACTCGTCGAGGCGAGTCGCTCGGTCAACGAGTCCATGCCTAAACACGTCGCCGACCTGATGGTGAAGGCACTGACCGAGGCGGGCCGACCGCTCGCGGACTGCCGTATTCTGGCCGCCGGGCTGACGTACAAGGCCGACGTCGCCGACATCCGGAACGCGAAGATAGCCGCGGTCCTCGAAGAACTGCAGGAGTTCGGCATCGAAATCGTCGGGTACGACCCGCTACTGGACGACGAGACCATCTCGGACTACCTCGGCATCGAGACACAGGAGAAACTGAACTTCGACGGGTTCGACGGCCTGTTGCTGGGAGCGGCCCACGACGAACTCAAGAACCTCAATCCGAACATCGTCGCGGCGGAACTATCGGACCCACCGGCCATCGTCGACGTGAACCGGGCCTTCGACGAGGCGGACCTTCCCGACGAGGTCGCATACAGGAGGGTCTGAGATGTACCGTGGCCAGACGGTCGGCGTCGTGTTGCCGGCGTACAACGAGGCTGAACACATCGGGTCTGTCATCGAGTCACTGCCCGCGTTCGTCGACCGAGTGTACGCCATCGACGACTGCTCGACCGACGAGACGTGGGACGTGATTCGCGAGTACGCGACCGTGAGCGAGCAGTCGAACCAGCGAGTCGCGGCGGTCAGCGAGGCGGCGACCGAGGAAGTGATGGTGCCCGACGGCCACGGCGGCGAGTTCCCCGAAGTCGTCCCCGTCCAGCACACCGTCAATCAGGGTGCTGGAGGGACACTCAAGACCGGCTATCTCCTCGCGGCGCGCGACGAGATGGACGCGACAGTCACCATCGACGCCGACGGTCAGATGGACCCTGACCAGATGGACCGCCTTCTGGACCCCCTCGTCGAGGGTCGAGCGGGGTTCTCGAAGGGGAACCGTCTGGCCGACAGCGACGCCGCGGGCGGGATGCCGCCGTTCCGGTTGCTCGGCAACTGGCTGTTGACGCTGATGATGAAGCCGGCGAGTGGCTACTGGCGGCTTCGCGACCCGCAAAACGGCTACACCGCGATATCGAAGGAGGCGCTCGAATCGGTCGATATAGAGGCCATCCCGGACGACCACGACTACCCCAACGACCTCCTCGCTCGCCTGAACGCCGCCGGCGTCCGCGTCGCTGACGTGCCGATGGAAGCGATATACGGCGACGAGGAGAGCACCATCGAGTTCTCGGCGTTCGTCAAGCGCACCTCAACGACGATACTGCAGGCGTTCCTCTGGCGGCTCCGGAAAGAGAGCTCACAGCGTCGGCCCCACCTCGCGGCGCTCTACTCGGTCGGCACGTTGGGTGTGATCGCCGGCTTGCTCGCGGTGGTCAGTGGCGTCCTGTCCGAGTTGCTCCCCGACGCGCTCGCTGTCAGTTGGCCGAAGTCGCTGGTGACGCTCCTCGGCGGCGTGCTCGCGCTCGCGCTGGCGTTCGGCACGGAACGACAGAGCGACGCCGAGGTGGTTCGGGAATGAACGTCGTCGTGACCGTCCAGCACGCCGGCCACGTCCACTTCTTCAAGCACGCTATCGACGAACTGACGCGTCGGGGCCACGACGTCCGGGTGTTCGCCCGTGACAACGAGGCCTCCATCGACCTGCTGGAGTGCTGTAACATCGAGTACGAGGTCCTCGCGGGGTCCTCGGACTCGCTCCTGTCGCTGGCGACGGCACAGGCGACCTACGAGGCGCGTCTGCTGCGCCGCGCGCTGGAGTTCGAGCCTGACGTGATGACGGCCATCGGCGGCGTCGCCGTCTCACACGTCGCGTCGCTCGTCGGCGCCCGAAGCGTCGTCTTCTACGACACCGAACACGCCACCCTCATCCGACGGCTGGCGTTCCCCTTTGCCGATACGGTGTGTACGCCGGACTGCTTTCGCGACGATATCGGCTCGAAACAGGTCCGCTACCCAGCCTACCACGAACTCGCCTATCTCCACCCCGACCACTTCGACCCAGACGAGACGGTCCTCGAAGACGTCGGGCTGGAGACGGACGGCGACGTCGTCCTCGTCCGTCTGGGCGACTGGAGTTCCTCGCACGACGTCGGCGCGAGCGGTATCGAGGACCCCATCGCCCTCGTCGAGCAGTTGGAAGCGGACGGCGCCGAGGTGTTGCTCAGTACCGAGGGCGACCTGCCCGACAGACTCGCCTCCCGGGGCTTCGACCTCGAATCGGACCGCTTCCACGACCTGCTGGCCGCCATCGACCTCTACGTCGGCGAGGGCGGGACGACCGCCGCCGAGTGTGCGGCACTCGGGACGCCGGCCGTCTACGTCAGCGACCTCACGCTGGGCTACCTCGACGAACTCGAATCACGGTACGGCCTCGTCGTCAACTGTGCCGGCGACGGCGGGACCGAGAAGGCAGTCGAGGCCGCACGGTCCATACTCGCGGAACCAGCAATGGAGTTCCAGCACCGACGAATGCACCTCTTGACTGAGAAAGTAAATCCGACCGATGTCATACTCGAACAACTCACAGGCGACCCGAGTGCCCCGCCGAGGGGCACAGACACTGCCGAAGCACCGCCACGGAACGTTGGGTGATGAGATGCGAATACTGCACCTGACGACCGGGCGGCGGTCGTTCTTCGAACAGCAGGTCGAGGCGTTGCGCTCTCGCGGCATCGACTGTACGGTGCTGAACGTTCCGGGCCACTACGCGGCGGACGACCCCCGGAGTGTGACCGACTACCTGAAGTACTACCCGCAGGTCCTCGAACACGGACTGGACGAGTACGACGTCGTCCACGCGAACAACGGTCTCACGGCACCGTTCGCGCTCGCGCAACCGACCCGCCCCGTGGTCGTCACCTTCTGGGGAAGCGACCTCATGGGCGACCACGGATGGGTCTCGAAAGTCGGACAGTACAGCGCGAAGCGGGCCGACCGCGTGATACTTCCGAGCCACAGGATGTCCGACTACGTCGACTGCGACTACACGCACATGCCGTTCCCCGTCGACACGGACCGGTTCCAGCCGATGGACAAGGCCGAAGCGCGTGACCACGTCGGCTGGGACCAAGACGAGACGATCGTGTTGTTCCCGTACGACCCGAGTCGGCCCGAGAAGGACTACGACCGGGCGAAGAAGGTCGTCGAGGCGGCCGACGTCGACGCCGACCTGCGGACGCTGACCGGCAAGCCGTACGACGAGATGCCCTACTACCTGAACGCGAGCGATACGGTGCTGGTCACCTCGAAGCGCGAGAGCGGGCCGATGATCGTTCGAGAGGCGGCCGCGTGTAACGTCCCGGTCGTCTCGACGGACGTCGGGTTCGTCCGCGAGACGCTGGCGGATGTCGGCCAATCGGCCGTCTGTGGCTCCGACATCGAACTTGCCGGCTCGCTCGAAGTCATCCTCGCGAGCGAGCAGCGGCCAGACGCGCGCGAGCGACTGGACCAACTCGACCCGGACGGGTTCGGGCAGCGACTCGAACGGACGTACGCGTCGGTTATCGACCGTTCGGGGGGTGAGGCATGAACGCCCAGCAGACCGTCCGGCGGTGGCTGCCCTCGCGTCTCGACACCGGGGCCGCCGTCGCGGGGCTGCTCATGGCCATCGCCCTGTTCCCGCTCCGGTTTTTCGCGTCACAGATATACATCAAGACGATTCCGCTCGTCCTGGGGACGGCCTGTATCCTGTATCTCATCACGAGCGTCCGCGACGAGAGCACGGTCAGTGGCCTCCCGACGCTGTCCCGGAACGTCCTCAGACTGCTGCCGATACTCGTCGTCGTCTGTACGAGCGCGATGGTCGTCATCGCCGTCGAACACGGCGAGCGGTCGGTGCTGTTTTTCGACGTGGCCGGCGTCGCCGGGACCATGCTGCTGGCACAGATAGCGTTCTCGGGCAAGCAGTCGTTCAACCGGACACAGATACTGCTCCAGATAGTCCTGCTCGCGGCCGTCGTCCGCCTGAGTGCGTTGTACGTGACTCCGGGACTCATCGGCATCGACATCTGGACCCACATCACCCAACTGGCCGGGAGCATCAAGGCCGCCGGCACGCTCGAGGCGATCTCGAACAACAAGCACTACACCTCGCCGCTGTACCACCTGCTGGTCGTCACCACGTCGCTGCTGGCCGACGTCCCCCTGCGGTTGGCCCTGTATCTCTCGCTTGGCCTCGCGATGCCAGTCGCGATACTGGCCGTGTTCACCATCGCGAACCTGCTCGTCGAACCACGGTGGGCGGCGCTGGCGACGGCCCTGTTCGCGTTCGGTGACTACGTCATCGAGTGGGGGATCCACATCATCCCGACCAGCATGGGGTTGATACTGTTCCTCGGGGTGTTGTACTGGCTGGTCCGAGTGATGCGAACGGACTACGAGCTCCGGGAGTTCGGTCTGCTGGTGCTGTTTACAACCGTCGTCATCCTCACACATCAGGTGTCGTCGTTCATCATGCTGGTACTGCTGGGTGCCGGACTCGCCGCGTATCTGGTCCTCAAGTTACGCATCTTCACCCGGTCGCCGCTCGACCCGGACGTGTTCAGGGTCCGGAACCCGCTGAACATCGCCGGGCTGCTGGCGTTCGACGCCGGGTTCATCACGTTCCTCTGGTCGTTCACGCCGTACAACGGGAACTCCTTCCTCGTGACTGTACTCAGTTACCTACAGGAGACGCTGGCGTCCAGCGCGGGCGTGCTGAACCTCGCCGGCCCGTCCGGCGGGAGCGCCAGCGCGGCGGCGGCGAGTCAGGGACCGACGCTCATCGAGACCGTCGCGACGTACATTAACACCACCGGGTTCCTCCTGTTGCTGTTCGGGACGTTCGTCGGATGTCTGTACGTCGTCAACCGCCAGCGTGCACAGCAATCCGTGTTCACGCTCCTGGCGGCCTCGGCGATAATGCTCGTGTTCGTCCTCGGTCTCCCGATGTTCGGCATCCGAAACTTCATCCCACAGCGGTGGTTCGCGTTCCTCTATGCCCCACTGGTGTTGCTTACGGTCATCGGGCTCCGCCACCTCGCCATCGAACTCGACAGGCGAACGGTGGCGGTCGTGGTCCTCATCTTCGTCCTCGTGTTCCCAAGCGTGATGGTCATGTCGAGCAACGGGACTGTCGACAATCCGGTCTTCGAGAATCAGGAGGCCCAGTTGGCCTACAGCGAGGCCGAAATCGACGCCGCGTACACGTTCGGCGAGATGACCGGGTCCCCAGACGGCGACAACCTCCGTCCGGATCAGGTGGTGTTCACCGACCACCCGTACCAGACGCTGTTCAAACGGACTGGGTCGTATCCGGCCGATACGGCCCGGATAAACGACAGCGAACCGGTCACCCACGACATCACCGTCTACCGACAGGAACAGACTGAGGCGGCCACCTACTTCATCAACAGCAACGGAATCGGCGAGATTCGAAACATCCCCCAGCAGCGGATCTGCCGATCCAATCAGGCCGTCATCTACAGCAACTCGGCCGTGAAGATGTGCGTCACGTCCCCGGCAACTGACGCCTGACGGGGCACGTCTCGCGGACGGTTACTCCGCGGTACTGTCCAGAAACCGTTCTTCTGCCGCGCGGCCGGGGTCGAACGCCTTCCCGTCGCGGTCGCTCGCGAGTGCGTCTTCGACAGTCCGTTCCATGGCTACCTCGACAGGCGTCGAGTCCCAGCCGAGCGCGGCGAGTTTGCACGTCGACAGCACGTGTGGGTAGTTACGACCGAGGTGGTGATAGAGGACGAAATCGTCCGGTGTGAGGCCGACCGCTTCGAGTTCGCGCCGACTCGCGTGGACCACTTCGACCGACGTGTCGAGCGTCTCGGCGACGAGGTCGACCACGTCTTCCATCGTCAGGACGAGTCGGTCGGCGACGTTGTACGCCTCGCCGGGCGTGCCTTCCTCGGCGACGATCCGGAGGGCGCTCGCCACGTCTTCGACGTAGACGCGGTGCCAGATGGCGGTCCCGTCGCCCGGCACGACGACGCGGTCGTACTCGTCGACACGGTGTATCCAGTACTCGTGGTGGTTCTGGATGCCCGGTCTGTCGGGTGCCCACGAGACGGACCCGGACGCCGACCCCGCCAAGCCGTCGAGTGATTTCGGGCCGTACACCATCGTCGGTCGGACGCTCGTGGCGGCCACGCCGTCCTCGGCCGCCCGGGTTACGATGCGGTCACACTCCGCCTTTCGGGGGCCGTAACTAGCCATCGTGTCGTCGTCGGCGTGGTCTGACGAGAACGAGTGCAGCGGCGTGACCGATTCGCGCTTCGGGATGTCGTCTCGGGCGTAGACGCCGCCGCTCGACACGTACACGTAGGCGTCGACGTCGGCGAACGTCTCGACCGCAGCCCGAGCGTGGTCAGGGTGGAACAGTGCGCAGTCGAGGACGACGTCGGGGTCGGTCCGGTCGACTGCCGCCCGAAACGCCTCGGCGTCCGTCCGGTCGACCTCGACGTGCGTGACGGCGTCCCAGCTATCGGATAGGTCCCGGCGACGACGGCTAAACGCCGTCACGTCGTACCCGTGTTCGAGCAGGTCGGCCACAGCGTGGCGGCCGACGAAGCCGGTGCCGCCGACGACGAGCGCAGATGCCATGCGAAAAGTTGTATTTACATCAACATAACGGTAGCTCCGTTACCGTCGGCAGGCGTCTTCGAGCAGGCCGAGCATCGCCGCCCAGACCGCCTCCGAGTGCTCGCTCTCGAACAGTCGCTGCCCGTGTGCGGCCCCGTCGACGGTCAGCAGCCGTTTGGGGTCGGACGCATCGCTGTGGAGTTCGGTCGCGACGTCGACGAAGCGCTGCTCGTCGCCCTCGCTGACGACGAACAGTTTCTGGCCGGTCAGCGCGTCGGCCCGTCCAGCGCCGCCGGCCCCGGACAGCGTCACGACGCCGTCGACGCGGGTCGGTCTCTCGGCGGCGGCACCGACGACGGCCGCCCCGCCCGTACTCGCACCGACGAGAACGACGGTCGACACGTCGCGTTCGGACCGCAGGAACTCGACGGCGGCCCTGACGGCGGCGACTCGTTGCTCGCCCTCGTCGATGGGGAGCGCCAGCCACCCGTTCGCGGCCAGTCGTTCGGCTTGCGGTCGCCAACTTCCGCGGTCGAGGTTGATTTGCGGGACGAGGACGACCCCACAGTCTCCTGTCCCGTAGAGGGTCCCCTCGACTGTCGTTCCACCGGACGTATCGAACGAAACGTCACGCGGGCCAGTAGTCGTCGTCTCTTCGGCCCCCGTCGGCGACGTGGTGGTGCCGGTCGTCGTCCGCGTGTCGGTCGGGACGGCGTCGTTCGATGCGTCTGTCTGCGTACAGCCAGCGGTCACACCCGTCAGCGCGACGCCGGCCGCGGCGAGCAACTGACGGCGAGATGGCGACGTGTCCATGGCGTCCGTTCGGCCAGTGCGTGAATACATATCCTGTCGATAATGCGTGAGCCACTCCGACCCGCGAACTGTGCCGCGCTATACCGAGGCCGACAAAAGAGCGACGGTCAGTCGACCGAGGGTCGCTTCGGAAGCGGCAGAATCCCGAGGCCGGGACAGTCGTCGGCCCACCAGACCAGCAACGTCGTGCCGAGCAGCGCTACTTCGAGCGAAAGGAAGAGCAGTCCCCGTGGCGTCCCGAGGAAAAAGAGGAAGCGGACGAAGTAGTAGAGCGCGTTGTCGAGGAACCCGCCCTGCCCGGAACTCTGGATGGTCACGAGCGGCCACAGGTACGCCTCCAGTCGCAAGGGGTTCCCGACGGCCACCTGATACACGGCGTCGGCGGGGATGTGAGCGAGGTAGGCGACACTGAACCCGGTCCCGACGGCCCTGTGTCCGAGTTTGCCGAGAAGTACCACGAGTGCGAGCGAGAGTGCCGTCGCGGTAAAGACGGAGTGTGCGACGGAGACGCCGCTCGGGAATATCTCGAACGTCCACGCGAGCGGCTTGTCGACGAGGTCGGGAAACAGCGCGCCGAACCCGACCGCGAGCGCCGGCAGCGTCCCCGGCGACTCGCCGTATCGGAGGTGGACGTATCCCGAGTACAGCAGGTAGCCGACGGCGACGTGTTCCCATGGCCACATCGTGGTCAGGTCCGGGTCGGTGTTCGCAGTGTAGTCGTCGGCGTCGAAGCGTCACGCGTCGCGTCGTCGTATCGAGTGGGTAGTAGCGTCATTGAACGTCAGGCGACCGTAATCGGCAATCGGAGCGACTGGTAGGCCGAATCCATCGTCGGGTCGTCGGGGGCCTGTCCACGATACAGGTAGACGACCATCCGCAGGTCGGATCCCCGCATAGAGGGCGACACCTCGAAGTTCACGGTGCGCGTCTCCGCGTGGTCGACAGTCACGGACTGTGCGGCCACGCGGTTGCTCTCTAGGACTTGCGCGTCCGCACCGGTCCCGTTCGTTCGCTGGATGTGGACCACCGCCTCGTACTGCATCTGTTCGTGTTCCTGATTGGTGACGTTGACCGAGAGGGTGCGCGTCTCGCCGGCGGCGAACTGGGCGGGGTACATCGACTGCGTGTCGCCCGTCACGTTGTCGGTGTTCACGTAGAACTCCGTGAACCCGTCTTGCTGTGGCGGGTTGACCGCGGCGTATCCGACACTCGACACGAGAAGGAGCAGACTCACACCGAGCGCGACGTTGAACAGCCGACGTTTGCTGTCGGCTGTCCCGAAGGCGTTGCCCGCGTCGGAGTACGTGACGTTCGAGAGGAATTCGGATATCTGTGGGGTGTAGCGCCGCTCTGCCGGCAGCCTGTAGCGCCGTATCAGCCCGCCGACCGTCAGCGAGAGCGTGAGGCCGGTGGTCCCGAACAGCAGGGGATACAGCGTGATGCCCCACGGCGTGAAGTTAGCGACGACGGCGACCAGCGGCACGATGAACAGCGTCGTGATGACGGCGAAGACGGCCCGTTCGAGCGCGTCGATGCCGTCCTTGGTCGGGAGCGGGTTGCGCAGACCGCGTTGGTTCTCATCGAAGGTCCGCACGGCAGAGTTCCCGACGGCCGGGTAGAGAAACGAGACGAACGCGTACCCGGGTAAGACAGTTACGAGCGGAACGATGACGGCTGTCCGGAGTACCCCGGTCACGCCGAACGCGACCGTCAGCACTGCCAGTCCCGTCGCGAAGGCGACCAGCGAGAGGTCGACGTACCAGCGATCCAGCGGTGACATTGCCATCCTCTAGTTCCCGTGGGGGCCTTATTATTCGTCGAATAAGTCCAGCGACCCGAACAGCGAGACAGGCCACCGAGCGGCGCGCGGGCCGGCGTGCTACGCCGAACTGGCCGCGTCGCGAAGTCCGGACCCGGCACTCCAGAGGACGCCGGGGACGTGACGTGGTTCGAGCCGCGCGTTCCGGAGGTATCGCGCTGCGTCGAGGAAGGCACCCTCCTGTAAGTAGAGCTTCGTGAGGAGGAGGTCGTGGGCTTCCTGGACGTTGTAGCCGTCACGCTCTGCGGCCCGGACCAGTGAGGCGTGTTTCGCGATGAACTGCTCGTCGGCGCGTTCGACCGTCTCCGCGGGCGGAGAGCCCGTCTCGTGACGCGTCACGAGCGGTCGGTCGACGTAGCCGAGATACCCCTCTTGAATGACGCGAAGGAGGAAGTCGGGGTCCTGGAAGCGGTCGAGTTCCTCGTCGAACCCGTCGATAGCGCGTGCGACCGACGTCTCGACGAGGAGTGTCGACCCAGCGCCGGAGTGGAGGTAGTCCGCGAGAATCTCTCCCGAAAGCTCCTTTCCACCTTCTTTCGGGCGGTCGTCGTCGTCGGCTTCCGAGAGTATCGAGGCGGCCACAGACAGCAGTCGTCCCTTGGTTCCGTCGAGGTCGTACTCGAAGTCACAGTAGACCGCGACACACTCCTCGGGGGCGGACTGATAGCGGGCTAGTTGCCGTCCCAGTTTCTCCGGGTGCCACTCGTCGTCCGAGTCGAGGAACGCGACGAACTCCCCGTCGACGTGTTCGATGCCCGTGTTCCGTGCGACGTTCGCACCTCTGTTCGTCCCGTGGGTGACGACCCGGAGTCGCGGGTCGTCGTAGGTGTCGAGCAACGAGAGCGTCCCGTCGTCGGACCCGTCGTCGACGACGACCAACTCGAAGTCCTCGTAGGTCTGTTCGAGGACGCTATCGACGGCACGGGGCAGCACGTCAGAGCGATTGTACGTCGGGATGACGACGCTTACCGTTGGCATACCAGACCGAACGCCCCGAGGAGTGTTTATTACCCACCCGATAAACCGGAATCCGGCGTCTCAGTACGTCGTCCCAGTGACGAGGACGTTACGTCCACCGGCGTCCTGGATACCGTCGGGCAGTTCGTTGTTCTTGATGCGCACCGAGTCGGCGTCGGGGCCGATACGAATGGACTCGTCGCCGGTGTAGGAGTCGAGGTAGTTCTCCTCGATCCAGATGTCGTCACCGTAGGCCGACACCGGGCGGTCGGAGCAACGAATGCGACACTTGTAGACGGTGTAATCCTCGCCGAGGAGGGCAATCCCGCGGCGTTTCCCGCCGCCCCACTGGTCGACGGTCAACGCTCGGAACTCGCAGTTGTCGCGCTCGCATCGGATCGCGTGACGCATATTCTCGCCGGAAGCGCTGCCAGCGATACGACAGTCCTGTACCACTACACCGCCCCCGTTCCCCAGTAACCGGAACGCGTTCGCACTACAGTCTATGTCGACGTCGACGTCGACGATTGAGACCGGGCCGGACCCCGACTTGACGACAACACCGGCGGCAGGCACGTCGGCGATGTCGATGTCAGTGTTCCTGAGGGCTGCGCTCTCGACGTCGTCGAGTATCTGAACCGCGTCCCCGTTCGGCGCCGTGAGGTCGATAGAGACGTCACGGACCACCACTCGGTCTGCGTAATCGAACCGTATCGGGATCTGTGCGAGATAGTACGGTGATCGCTGGTCCGTGACGAACTCCGTACGCTCCACCGTGGCCCGACTCGCCCCGATGCGGACGTTCACCGGCCCGTTGTTCTGGAACAGTCCTCCGACGACCGAAACGGAACCGGAACCAGTGACGTACAGTCCGTTGTCGGGATAGTTACGGACGACACAGTGGTCCAGTCGGATCGAGCCGTCGTGGTTGTTGACGAGGATGCCCGTCGGACCACGCCAGAGGTCACCCGGCGTCTGGGTCTGCCAGTCGGCGCCGTCGGAGATTCGGAGTCCGTCGATGTGGCCGCTACCGTCCGAATCGGTGACGCGGAAGAGTGCCGGCCCCCACGTCCCGCTATCGTGGCGGCCGATAACGTCGATATTTTTGACGAAGAGTCCATCCGAAACGCTCACGTGGAACGCGCGGATGCCGGTGTCGTCCGCTCGCTGGTCCACGTCGAAGTTCTTGATGAGAACGTCCCGGGCCGGGTCGTAGTACGTCCCGAGTCGGAACAGGCGGTATTGCGGTCCGTCGAAGGTGTGGTAGTCCGCCGGGACCAACGTGGCGTCGTCGCCGACGAGGCCCACGTTGTCGGCCCCGGACTCTCGGACCTGCTCGTCCATGTAGTACTCGCCGGGTGGGAACTTCAGAAGCGTGTCGTCGCCGATCAGGTCGGCAAGCACCGGGCTAACCGACTCTGAACCGCTTCGGTCCGCACCAGCATCGGCGACGTCGATAACGGTACGATACTGGTCTTCGATACCTGTTGCTGTGCCGATGAGTCCAGTTGCAGCGACCCCCGCACACGCAGACCGGAGAAAGGTCCGCCTACTCGTTTGCGCTGTCGCTAAGTCGTTGGGTTGCACATGGGAGGTGTAGGAAGGGGCTGTTTTAATTATGCAGAACCCTATCTGGATCTAACGGTTCATTTTTTGTCATAAATGTCATCTATCGGGGGTCTCGGGGATTCGTTCGACCGAGTAATAGGGCACTGAGAGCCATTGATGTCGCCGCAGAGACTGGTTCGAACCCGATGGTTAGTACGCCTAGATTTAGGATGCCGTCGTCGGTGGACGTGCTATCCGACGATTGAGTCGTCCCGGCCGTCGTCGTGGTGCTCTCAGTAGCCGTTTCCGTCGCCGTCGCTGTCCCCGTCGCCGTCGCTGTCTCAGTCGCCGTTTCGGTTTCAGTCGTCGTCGTTGTCTCCGTCGCCGTTTCGGTTTCAGTCGTCGTCGCTGTCTCAGTCGCCGTTGGCGTTTCCGTCGTCGTCGCTGTCTCGGTGATCGTCGCTGTAGCCGTTCCCGTTTCGGTTTCAGTTGTCGTCGTTGTCTCCGTCGCCGTTTGCGTTTCCGTCGATCCACCTCCGAAGAACCCGTCGTCGCCGTCGTCGTTTTCGGAGTCAGTAGCCGTCTCCGTCGCTGTCCCATTTTCGGTTGCTGTAGCCGTCTCCGTCGCTGTCTCAGTCGAGTCGCCACCACCGATTGACCAACCGTCGTTGTCGTCGTTGTCGTCGGAATCCGTCTCGGTAGCCGTCTGCGTGGGCGTCTCGGTCGGCGTCGACGTTCCCAGGACACCACCGTCGTCGGTCTCTGTCTCAGTGGCGGTGGCCGTCGTTACCGACCCACCGCCATCCGTCTCGGTCGTCGTCGACGTGGCCGAAGTAGGCTGTTCCGAGGTGGACGTGTTCGAAGCCGACTGGGTGTCCGCTGGTATCGGTGTGGTCGCCTCCGTCGGCGTCTCCGTGGCGTTGCTGGCACCCGGCATCTCCGCGCCGCCGTCAGACACCATATCCATGACGGCGATGCCGGTACCCGACGCGAACAGCAGCAGTCCGATCAGGAGGAGCCAGAACTGCCCGCCGTTCGGAATCAGGTCCGGTATGCTGAGACGGCTGAGACGGGCATCGGCCCGTTCAACGGTGCTACCGATCGGGTCCGGGAAGGCCGACACGAGGTCCACGCACTCACGCAACTCCAGTGCGCCGGTGAGGAACGCGAACGCGAGGAAGACGGCGAGGCCGACCGGCGGGACCACGACCAGCGGAACGACGCCGCTCGGGAGGAACGCCGGGAGTGAGAGGGTCAGGTTGGCGGCGAGATAGCGCGGAAGCAGCAGAATCGGACCCGCAGCGAGTGCCACCGTCAGGCCGACCCGGAGTAAGCGTGCGTCGGCAAGCGGGTCGAAGTCCAACTGTCTCGCACTCCAGACGTGGAAGAGAAACATCGACGCGTACCCGACGCTCGTCGCTATCGCGGCCCCCGTCATCCCGTACCGGGGGATGAGCAGGAGGTTCAGCGTGAGGTTGATGACGGCCGATGCGCCCGTTGCGATGACCGAGTACCGCAGCGTTCCGTGCCCCTCCTCGATAGCTATCGTCGGGCGAACGGCGGCGAACCCGAGCGCGCCCGGCAGGAGGAACAGTAGCGGCGTCACCGCGGGCGCGGCCTTGGCGCCCCAGTACATCGGTACGACTGTCTCTGCGAGCGACGCGAGGCCGAGCGCCATCACGGTCGTCAACAACAGCGTGTACCGCGTCGTCCGTGACGCGAGACTCGCGATACGGTCTGTCCGGTCCTGTGACCACAATTCCGACGTCGAGTGAACGTATACTGTCTGTAGTGTCATGGGTACGAACCAGAGGAATTCAGCCAGCGTGAGCGCCGTCTTGTAGTTGCCCACCTGCGTGCTCCCGGCGAGCGACTGGAGCATGATGATGTCGACGTGATACAGCGACATCTGGAAGACGGTCAGGGCGACGGCCATCGTGTTGTACGTCAGCATCTGCTGTCGCGGCAGGGACGACGTCGTCGGCAGGAGAATCGAGCGAACCGATACGCGCCGCATCACGAGTGCAACGCCGATGACGGCGACCATCGCCGTGCCGAGAATCTGCCCGGCGAGCGCACCGATGACACCGAAGCCGTAGTAGACCAACGAGAGCGAGACGGCTGCGAAGGCAACGTGATAGAAAACTTTCAGCGGTTCCGAGTAGCGCTCTAGGCCAAACCCCATCAGCGTCCGGCGGGCGTACCCCCAGAACTGGGCGGCGACGACCATGAACACCATGAGTGTGAAGTAGGGCTCGAAAGAGGGGTCGAAGTACTGGGCGACGAGTCCCAACCGGACGGCGCCGAGATAGCCCAAAGCGCCGAGCACTGCGAGGAGCGTCGCCATCCGGAAGTAGAATCCGACGACGTTGTCTTCCCAGTCGCCGCTGTCTCTGTCCTCGGCGACGAACTTCCGGACGCCGTTCGTGATGCCCGAACTGACGAATATCATGAACAGCGCGTGGATGGACATCACCGTCGTATACGCCCCGAACTTCGCCGGTCCGAGGAACCGATACAGCAGCGGCATCGTCACGAGTGTGACTATCAGAGTTAGTATTTTCCCAGAGACGACTGAGAGGACACCACTCAAGATATTTCGTCGCATATGAGTTGTCGTGTGTTCGTATCAGTGTGCGCGCATCCCTCGGTAGCGCCCGCGACGGGACAGTGCATACGGAGGGTGACACGCGAGACATAGGTTCTGGATGCCTAGGTCCATCTGTTGCACCGTCGGGTGTTTATTATAGAGCTGGTAAGTGTCGGCACGCAGTCGAGCAGGCTCAAGCGTAGCCGAGGTCGCGAAGTCGTTCCTCGACGACGTCGGTGGCGACGTCCTCTGTCTCCGTCGCGGCGGCGTCGCCCTCGACGATGTCCTTGCGTGGCCCCTCGTCGTAGACGTGCCACGGAATCTTCGTCAGTTCCTCCGTGTGTATCCCAGACGGGTGGCCGTACTCTCGCATCGGTAGCGGGAACGCGCGTTCGCCGAACATCTCGCCGTGGTCAGCGCTCACGACGGTCTTGCCCCGAAGCGACTCTAGCAGTCGTTCGACGTGGGGGACCACGACGTCGAGGTTCTCCCGATAGGCCTCCCAGAGGATCTCGTCCTCGATGTCGACTTCGCCGTTCATCACGCGGTTGAAGAAGTCCAGCGAGTCGTTGTCGAAGTGTTCCTGCCCCGTCGGGCCGATGTAGGGGTAGTGGGGCTGGAGGAAATGGACGAGCAGTCGCTTGTTCGGGTACCGTCCGGCCGCGCGCTCGGTCGCGTCCGCGACCGTCTCCGGTCGAACGGTTCGGAACGTCTCGTCCCAGCCGTCTTCCTGCCATATCTCGACGACGTCGTGGAAGTCGACCGAGACGAACCCGCGGTCGCTCTTGCGGTAGTGTTGCGGGTTCGCCGTCACGTAGACGGTATCGGTCAGGTCCCGTCCGTCGAGATACTGGCTCAGGAACTCGATGGTCGAACTCGATCGCGAGTGGCGGTACTCGAGCGTCCCCGGCAGGTCGACGACGTCTGCAAACGTGTCGTACCGACACGCGTCGAGGAGGAGCAGGTTGTCCCAGTCCTCCTCGAAGAAGTCGACGCGGTCCTGTCGGTCCGCGTACTGCCGATGGAGGTCGAAGTACAGCTCGTTCAAGCGCCGGACGACGAGGTGAGGTTCACGGACGCCGCGGCGAATCTGTGCCGGCAGCGAGGAACGAGGGCGTTTCATGTATCCTCGGGTAGCGGTACCGGCCCCAATATTATGCGCCTGATAGTGTCTCAGACTCACAATCGCACCCAGCGGAGCCACAGACCGGGCGTAAGTGGGGGCCGGGCCGTCACAGAGACGACACTGACACTCGGGCCGAAAAACGCCAGCCACGGGGAAAACGCACACCGTTGCATCAGTCTGTCCGTGGTTATCAAGGTCGATAACGCAGAGGGCGGCGGGGTGATGGCTACCAGCACGGAGAAACACTCGATTCGAGACGGTGAAAGGCCTGAGAACGGTCGGATATCAATAAGGGACAGACGCGGAAATATCATATTTGATTTTTATCTGCTAGTTAATGAAGTCCAATAGACATTTACACTGGACCATGCCGTCAGGTGAAAAACACGATTCGAGTGATTCCGAGAGACGAGACGACGACAGTCTCGCAACGACCAGACGAATGTTGATGGGAGGGGTCGGCGGATTGACGTCGATGCTAGCAGGGTGTAAATCCGGTTCGGAGGTTGCTTCGATTCCGGCGTCGAACGTCGAGAGCACGACGTCGTCCGCCGTCGCTCGCGAATTCGACGGCGACGTGGATCTCAACGGGAACGACATTCTGGACGTGGGAACCATCCGAGGCGGCGTCGAAGTCGACGGGGCGTCCATCGATAGCTGGAACGTGGTGGACGTCAGCGAACTGGGTGCCGAACCCGGCTCTGACACCGACCTCGGAGCAGTCATCGACGACCACTTCGACCGGGACGAGGGCTCCAGCGCCGTCTACTACCTGCCCGAGGGCACGTACACGTGGAACACGCCCGTCACGTCCCGGTCGTTCGAGGGGTTCGGCATCGTCGGGAAGCCACAGGCCCGAGTCAAGTGTACGAACATCGAGATGCCGTACTTCATCAGTCTCGGCACCGACACGGTGAACAACGCCGACATCTTCATCGCGCGCAACATCACGTTCGACGTGCAGAAAGAGAACGTGGCCGCCTCCGCGATTATAGCCTCCGTCGACGAGCAGATCGTAATTGATAACTGCAAACTCGACGGCCAACTCGACCGTGTCGTCTCTCCGTTCTATTCCATCGTACCAACCCTCTTGACCGAGAGCGGTCAGGGGTACGTCTCCATCACGATGACGGACGGGAGTTTCTATGACCCCGCCCTGAAAGAGCAAGAGCATCCGATGGGGCTCGCCATCGAACGCGATCACAAGGGGTACCTCATCGTCGAGAACAGCGACATCGCGGGGTTCATCAACAACGGTATCTACTCCTCCGGGCACAACGGGAAAGTCGCCATTCGAAACACATCGGTAAAGAACTGCGGCGCCGGCATGCTTCGTCTGGGCGACGGCGACTACGCCTACAAGTGCGCTCTTACCAACGACGACGCCGAGGACCGCGGGTATTCCTACGCCGCCCTCTGGGTAACCAACGCTGAACACGCCGTCGCCGACAGCATCGAAATCACCGCCAAACAGCGTACACCCTCCGAGTTAGTCCGCGTGAACGCAGACGTCGGCCACTGTACGCTGTCGAGCATCGACATCGAGAGCCACGCAAACCAGTACATCTGTGAGTTCACCGGGACCGGTCAGGAAAGCGGACACATAGTCGCCTCGAACTGGACGATTATCGACACCGGAAGTGCCCAGTCGAACGCCCAACTCGGCCGTATCGGCCGGCCGAACGTGATGTTGGAGAACTGGGACGTCACCATCGACCCGGCCGGCGACGGGAAGCGTCACGGCCTCATCGTCGACGCCCCGTGGACCAACATCCAGAACTGTACGTTCAAACACACCGAGGGTGGGTTCAACCTCCTCTTAGACGAGGGCGCCGACAAACTCCGACTCAAGGACTGCGACTTCCAGCGCGGCCAACTCTTCCAGTACAGTCGAGCGACGACGGAGGACGCCATCGTCGCCGACAACCGGTTCATCGACGGCACCACATTAGCCGGTGACCAGGTGAACTGGACGACCAGAGGGCCGGGCTTCTAATCGGGGCTCGACGGAGTCACGTCCGGTCGACGGGGACAGCAGGTGTCCCAGATGGGAGGGATAGGAGTGCCTTCCTGCGGCCCGCTGGCCGCTTAATTTCGTATTTAGCGATATTCCGTGAATAACAAGAACCGCGTTCGTCGTCGTATGTCACGTGTCACCAATCAACAGTGATGGCGGTGGCGAACCCGAACAGCGACAGGATGGCGACGGCGGACGGACGCGGCGTGAGGTGCTGACGCTCGCGGGACTCGTCGGACTGCCGTGGTTGGCCGGTACCGGACGCGCGCAGGACCACTCGGCGTCGCTCGGGTCCTCCATCCTCGACGGCGACCTGAACCTGAACCGGAACAGCATCCTGAACGTGGGGACTATCGGGATGACCGCCGACCGACCGGCCCTCCAGACGCCGGGAACCGGGGACGCCTGCATCGAAATCTGGGACACGGCCGCGGACGGCTGGTCCGTGCGCGCGACGGAAGGGACGCCCGGCTCCCCGGGTGCCGTCGAGTTCAATGCCCCACTTAGGGGACCGACGGCCGACGGACGCACCGCCCCGTCCCTCGACGTGGAGGGCACGGTCGCCACCGGCGGCCTCTCGGTCGATAGCTGGCAGGTCGTGGACGTTCGGGAACACGGCATCGAACCCGGGTCGGACGCCGACCTCGGGGCGTTCATCCAGCGCCACGCGGCCCGTGAGGATGTCGCTGGCGTCGTCTACCACCTCCCCGACGGGACGTACACGTGGAACACGCCCGTCACGCTTCGTTCGTTCGACACCTTCGGTGTGGTGGGTGAGCCGCAGGCGCAGGTCCGCTGTACGAACCCCGAGATGCCGTACTTCCTCAGCCTCGGGACCGGAGAGCCGGGTCACGCGGGCGCGTTCGTTGCCCGCAACCTCACGTTCGACGTCCAGAAGCCGAACGTGGCCGCCGCGGCGATTATCGCGGCCGTCGACGACTCGCTCGAAATCGACAACTGCTCGCTCGTCGGCGAACTCGACCGCGTCGTCCCGCCGTATTACTCCATCGCGCCCGCGTTAGTGACCGAGAAGGGACGTGGGTACGTCTCCGTGACGATGCCCGACGGCAGTTTCTACGACCCCGCCCTGAAAGAGCAAGAGCATCCGATGGGACTCGCCATCGAGCGCACTCACCGGGGCTATCTCGTCGTGGAGAACACCGACGTCGAAGGGTTCGTCAACAACGGGATATACTCGGCCGGCCACAACGGGAAAGTCGCTATCCGGAACACGAGCGTCAAGAACTGCGGTGCGGGGATGCTCCGTCTCGGCGACGGCGACTACGCGTACAAGTGCCACCTCGTCAACGACGACGCCGAGGACCGCGGGTATTCCTACGCCGCCCTCTGGGTGACCGACGCGAATCACGCCGTCGCCGACAGCATCGAAATCGTCGCCGGACAGGCCACGCCATCGGAACTGGTCCGGGTGAACGGCGACGTCGACCACTGTGTCCTGACCAACGTCTCCGTCGAGAGCCACGCGAACCAGCACGTCTGTGCCTTCACCGGTGAGGACCCCGCCCTCGGACAGGTCGTCGCCTCGAACTGGACGGTCAGGGACACGGGAAGCGCGGCGTCGAACGCGCATCTGGGGCGGGTCGACCGCCCCAACGTCGTCTTACGCAACTGGGACGTGACCATGGACCCAGCGGGCGACGGCAAACGTCACGGCCTCGTCGTCGACGCCCCATGGGTCGACGTCGTGGGGTGTTCGTTCACGCACGCCGACGGCGGGTTCGACCTCCTACTCGACGACGGCGCCGACTACCTGCGCCTCAAGGATTGCGATTTCAAGCGCGGCCAGTTGTATCAGTACGACCGGGCGACGACGGAGGGCGTCATCGTCTCGGACAACCGCTTCCTCGACGGCGTCGCTCTCTCGGGGACGCAGCAGAACTGGACGGCACGGGGAGCGGAGTTCCAGTAGCGCGGGGTCGGAGAGTCCGGTCTCAGAACTCGTTGCCGACTGTCTCGAGGTTGTCGCACCCGTGGTCCTTGATACCCCCACGGAGCGTGTTGTGTTTCAGGTAGACGTTGGCGCTGTCGGGATAGAGACAGTACGCCTCCTCGTCGCCGTATGATTCCGCGAATATCTCCTCGACGTGGGTTCCGTCACCGAGGTCGATAATCGGGTACTCGGCGGCGCGGTACTCGCCCTTGTAAATCGTGACGTCGTCACCGGTGTTCACGATGGCGCGGCGCTCCGAACCGCCGGACTGGTCGACGGTGACGGCACCCAAGCGAACGTTGTCACGGTCACAGCGGATGGCCGCCTTCGCCGTCTCGTCGCCGACGTTCCCGACGAAGTCGACGTACTCGAGTAGCACCTGGCCGGTGTTGTCGCCGTCGTTGATTTCGATGCCGAACCCGCCGGGCGTGTCCATCTCGATGCGGGACCCCACCAGCGTCACCTCGCCGCAACCGGGAGAGGTGACCACGGCGTTGGTCACTTCGTCCCCGGCGATGTAGACGTCGGCGTTCTCTATCCACGCGGACGTACAGGTCCCCATGACCGAGATGCCGAAACTGTTCGGGAGCGGTTCGTAGTTCCGAACCGTGACGTTCTCGACGCGGATGTCGCCGCCATTTTCGAGGCGGATGGCCCGGTGAGACTCGTCTTGCGGACGGTTCTGGTCGACGACCACGGTGGCACCGTCGATACTGCTCCCGTCGCCGCCGATGCGGAGCGACGCGGCGTTGCTGTTCGAGAAGTGGCCGCCCTCGACGTTGATGACGCCGTCCCCACCCGAGGCGTACAGGCCGTTGTCGGGGAACGCGCCGACGACGCAGTCACGGAAGGTGAGCGACCCGCTGTTCGAGTTAGCGAGTAGTCCCGTCGGGCCGCGCCAGATGTTGCCCGCGTTCGGCGTCTCGTCCTCCCACGCACCGCCGTCCGGCACCTCGAAGCCCTCGACGAGGCCGCTCCCGTCGGGATCAGAGATAGCGAACCGACCCGGCCCCCACGTCCCGCTGTCGTGCTCGCCGCTGACGGTGATGTCCCGGACTTCGAGGCCATCCTCGACGACGGTCTCGATGACGCGGATGCCGGTGTCCGGCGCCGTCTGGTCGACGTCGAACCCGTCGAAGACGAGTCGGTTACCGGGGCTGTACCCCACGCCCAGTCGGAACAGTCGGTACTGCGGCCCCTCGAAGGTGTGGTAGTCCGCCGGGACGAGCGTCGCGTCGTTCCCGACGAGGCCGAACTTCTCGAAGCCGGTAAAGCGCACCTGCTCGTCCATGTAGTACTCGCCCGGCGGGAAGACGAGCAGCGTGTCGTCGTCGCGGTACTCTCGGATGACGTCGACGACCGATTCGTTTCCGGTGTCGTCGGCGCCCGCCTCGACGACGTCGATGACTGTCCCGAACTCCTCGAAGTACCCGTCGAGACGGTCCGCAGTCGTCGCCGCACTCGCGCGTCCAGTCATGGCCGAAAGAGTGCCTCCAATCGCAGTTGTCGCGATACCTTGAAGCACCTTTCGTCGGCCCAGCAACCGTCCGTCTGTCGTTTCGCAGTCCGACCGCGTCTGTTCGTCTGCGTCAGTTTCAGAGAGAGAGTCGTTTTGCACGATGAATCTGAATAGATGTCTGGACTATTCGGAGAATAGACTTTACCTGTCTGATTGCAGGTATTAAGTGCCTCCTAACACAGCATTAACATCCCAACCAGATTCTTTACCACCATATTAATAGACTCTTAATGCGGCTTTAAACCGCCGAGTCGGCCGATTTCGGGGTTTCGGGAGGGTCTCGTTGGGGGGCCAGAAACGCCGTTCGTCAGGCCGGGACACCGGACTCACGAATCGTCGGTCTCTAACTGGGCTTCGATTAACTGACTGGTGGCACGGCGGAGCCGTTGGGAAACCGCGGACGGGGAGATGCCGAGTCGGTCGGCCAGTTCCGACTGGGAGATGCCACGCGGCACGTCGAAGTAGCCGGCCTCCTGGGCCCGACAGAGCGCGTCCCACTGTTCGGGTGTTAGCCCGTTGAGGCGCCAGTCGGACCCGCCGTCGTCCCAGCACAGTCGGTGGAGTCTGAACGTGATGTCGTGGTCGGCACAGTAACTTCGGAACTGCAGGAACGTCTCACGGGACCGAAACTGTGCCCGGACGTCCCACTCGCCCACCGACCCGACGACGTCGATAGCACGAGCGCCGAGTCGGGTCAACGTCGATGCGATAGTCAGCGTCTCCTCTGTGAGAGTTACCCGGTAACAGCGGCCGTCCCTGTCGCTGCTGAGGAGCACGAAATCCGAGACGGACGCGGCCGTAGCAAGCGTCTGTTCGAACGTATCGAACTCGTCGCCGTGAACCGAGAACACGAACAACGTATCAGACCCGTCCGCGACCACTCGCTCCGGTCGGACTGTGACACCCGAAGCCTCGGCCGTCACGTCTGTCAGTGCAATATCGGGGTGTGAGAGGGTGAAATCGCCGCAGATAGTCTGTAGCGGCGCGTCGTGGTCGTCTGCGTCGTTTCTTCCCCTCGGCTGTCTCGGGTTCGACGACGGTCCGACGGCGGCCATCTCACCGAGTTTGCCACGCGTAGTCCCGTTCTCGGGGAAGTTCGCTGCCCGGTCCTCCATACGTGGGTGCAAGTTTATGCTCGGTAAGTGACTTTCCGCTACACACGTAGTCACCGTTTCAGTATCGTTTATTAACATAGCCACAAAGCCAGAGCGTCTGGCGAATACGATGTAATACTCTGCAAACGCGGCGTTCGCCGGCCGAATAGCGACGTCGGACAGCCCTCGCTACCACTGACACCGGGTAGCGTCGACGTCGCCGAAAGCGCCGCCTTGCACGCCGCTGTGTCAGTCGTTCCGTCGCTCAGCGATCCGGACGCGCGTCCGTTCGGGGAGCACCTCACCGACCCACGAGAGGTCGTGGTATCGGTCGGCGAGACGCACGCTGGCGACGGCGAGTAGTGCGCCAGCGACGACGTCCGTCGCCCAATGGATGCCGAGGTACATCGTCGAGACGACGACGAGCGCCGCGAGTCCCGTCGAGAGTGCGTACCATCCGGGATAGACGTCGCGCGTTCGGCGTGCCAGAAGCGCGACCGTCACCGACAGCGAGGTGTGAAGCGAAGGGAACGCGTTCGTGTTGGTGTTGACGGTACTCGTCAGAATCTGTGACTGTGGATACGCCGTATAGAGGAGTTCCTGTACGGTGTTCGGGAGGAGGTTCCGCGGGCCGAACGCGACAAACAGCGTGTAGAAGACGAGCCCGATACCGTAGTTGAGCGCGTAGGCGACCAGCGTCCGCTGAATCGGATCCGTGTCGGCGAGCAGCCAGTAGGCCACGACCGGGAACGTCGCGAGGAACACGTACCCGTACAGGTAGACGAACGAGAAAAAGACGGTCAACGGCGGCGTCGCGATCACCTGCACCAGTGCGACGAAGTCCCCCTCGATGGTGTAGATGAGGCCGGTGATGTTCCAGCCCAGCATCCACGATAGCTCCTGCCCGAGATTGCGAAAGACCCTGTTCAGTGCCAGGACGCCGACGAGAAGGGACAGGTGTGGGGCAATCTCGCGGAGCCGTTGCCACGACCGCTGCAGTACCGCGGTCGCCTGCTCACGGTCGACGAACAGCCAGCCAGCGATGGCGACCATCGCGAGGACGCCAACGAGCAGTTTGCCGAGGAACTCGAATAACACCACGGTCAGGTCACCACCAGTTCGCCCTCGCCGGTGTACCGATACCCGGCGTCTCGAAACGCCTCTCGGGCCCGGTCCGTATCGAGTCGACCGTTCTCACCGAAGAAGGGGGTCGCCGGGTCGCGCTGGTTCCACGCCAGACTCGGTGCGAGCGAGTCGGTGCGCGCGAGCGGACTCGCCGCCGGGTCCCCGTAGCCTTCGAACACCTCGTCGGCGAAGTAGCCCTTGTCCAGTAGACGGGCGACGAGACGGCGGAACGCCGGGTCGTCGAACGGTGGCCGGCGTGCGTTGTAGCCGACGTGATAGAAGGTTCGGGTGGGCGTCACCGAGAGATTCAGCGACGGATCCCGGCCGATAGTCGGGATGCTCGACGGCGCGATACCCAGACCCGTCCCCTCGGCGTCGCCGTTCTTGATCAGCGAGATAGCGGCTTCGGAGGACGGGGCGCGTCGGAAGGTCAGCCCATCGTAGGCGACACCACCGGCGAACGGGCGGAGGTGGGTGGCCGTGGCGTCGGCGAGGAAGTGGTCCTCGAACGGGGAGAGGACGAGTCTCTCCTGTGGCTGTAACCGGCGAAACTGTAACGGCCCACTCCCGACCGGGTCCCGGTTGGCCCAGACGACGGCCTCGGTGAGCGTCTCCTCGGTGTCGATGCCGCCGGCGAGCGCTTCGCTGGCCCTCGACTCCCAGACGTGTGCCGGGAGAATCGGCACTGTGAGCGCTTCTCGCGCGACGGCGCGACTGACCGAGTCGAACGCCAGTCGGACCGTCGTGCTGTCGAGTTCCTCGACGTCGGTGAGCAGCGACGCGCGACCACTGAACCGCGGTGCCGGGACGGGTTCCTCGAGCGCGCCCATCGAGGTGTCCGAGAGGAACCGATATGTAAACGCCACGTCGTTCGCGTCTAGGTCGGTGCCGTCGTGCCACGTGGCATCCTCGCGAATCGACACGTCGAGCGTGCCGTCGACCGGCAACTCGCCCGACCACGTCCACGAATCGGCCAGCCACGGGCGAACCCGGCCGTCGATTCGCTGGCCGAGCGAGTCATAGAGGAGACTCGTCACGACGCCGTCGCCGCGAGCGGTCGCCGACAGCGGGTTCAGGTTCTTCAGCGCTCGCTTGTCCGTGAGCGTCATGCGGATGGCGTCGGCGCCGTCGCTCGTCTCGGTCCGTTCGGGCGTCCGCGTCGCAGTCGTCTCGGTCCGTTCGGGCGTCCGCGTCGCAGTCGTCTCAGTCCGTTCGGGCGTCCCAGTCGTCTCGGTCCGTTCGGGCGTCCGCGTCGCAGTCGTCTCGGTCCGTTCGGGCGTCCGCGTCGCAGTCGTCTCAGTCCGTTCGGGCGTCCCAGTCGTCTCGGTAGCCGGGCGCACTGCTTGGTCCGGTTGGGTGTCGAGTTCCGCCGGGGAGAGGGTGAGATATCCCAGTTTGGAGTGGACGTCGTTGGCGTCGTACCCGAGGGCGACCGACGAGGAGAGCGCCCGGAGTTCGTCGACGAACGCGACGACAGAGAGCGGTTGGGCCCGCGAGAGTTTCTCCTGAATCGTGGCGAGCGTCTGCCGTCGCTGGTCGCCGCGCTGTCGACGCTGGAGTTCGAGGAGGCTGTCGACATCGCCGTCCTCGAAGCCGAAGGGGTTGTACCACCCGGCCGTCTCCGCGTACCGCGAGTGAAAGAGTGGCCGGAGGAAGTCCGGGTCGGTTCGTTCGGGGAACGGCGCCACGTAGACGTCGAACTGCTGGTTCACGAGGACGTCGCGCATGAGCGTCTCTCGACGCGTCGGAACGACGGTGGCGTCTACCCCGACGGCGGTTAAGTTCTCCGCGAGGAACCGAGCGATGCGAAGGGCGCGCGTGTCCGCGTCGGCCGGGAGCGATTTGATGGAGACCGAGAGCGGTTCGCCCGGTACTGACCGGTCGAGCAGCCCGTCGGGGACGTAACGGCCGCCGAGGAGACCGAGCACCCCGGTCCCGATGAGGCCGAGAGCACGCCGCCGGCCGATCCGGTCGAAGGGTGGTCGCTCTGCTGGCGGATCGTCGGACATTATGATTCGACGGCGACTGTCGGTCGTCGGGCGGTTCGTGACTCGGTAGTCGTGGGGATGTACGCAGCAGCCGAGATGGAGGAGAGGAGCGGCATCGGGTAGTTACGGACTGGACGTCTCCGGACTTTATTATCGTCTAAATAAGCCCACATAGCTCGCCTTAACCGGCGTCGGTCACCGACCGACGAGCGGCCAGACGAGCATCCCGACCCAGATAACCGCGCCGATCATCCAGTAGCGGTACCGTGTCGTCCGTTCGGCCGCCCAGCGGCTCCCTCCTGCGCCGATGAGCCCAAGTCCCAACAGGAGGACGAGGCGCTGGAGTAACGCGCCGTAGGAAACGACGGACAGGTCGAGATAGGCGTAATCTACCATTATCCCGACCCCGAACCCGACGACGGCGACGGTGAACCCGTCCGTCGTTCGGAGGTGTCGACCGAACGCCAGCGCGGCGGCCGGCAGTCCCGCGACGAGCAACACGTAGAACGGAGCGCCGACGACCTGCGGTTGTGCGGTGGGGAACGCGCGTTCGGCGGCTATCGCACCGACCCTGACGACAAGCGGGAGGAGCGACGTCGATGCGAACAGCGCGGCGTGATAGCGCGAGAATCGGCTCTCGCGAATCCACCGGAGCGACGCGCGAGCGTCGGCCGTCAGTCCGGAGAGCGTCCCGGCCGCGCCGAGACCGAGCAGTGGGAGGAAGAACACGAGCGGGGCCAGCGCGCTCGGCCGGTCGTGGTGGTACTGCGGCCCCAGCATCACCCGGCGTCGTGGTTCGATGACCGTAACCCACCCGTCGGCGTCGATTGCGCCGCCGTTGCCCCAGCGTTCGCGACGCATCTCCCTGACGACGCCGGTCCCGAGGAAGTCACGCTCGAGGTGGTGTTGGGCGCGGCTGAGGCTCCCGACGTCGTGTCGCAGGCGGAACCAGTCCCAGTGTTCGTGATGGGCCTGAATCGCCGTCCACTTCTCGGTACCGTCCCCCCCTTCGTACAGTCTGAGGTGGTACCGCGACCCGAAGTACGTCCCGTCGTGAATCTGGTACGTCGCGTCGGCCCACCGACCCGACGTGTTCGTCATGACGAACGTGTATCGCTCTGACCCCGTCGACTCGCTCCAGTAGACGCCAGTGCCGTTGATGGTCACGTTCCCCTGCCCGGTCGACCCGGCTTCCCAGGTCTGGGCCGTCTTGTTCCAGTACAACCGCTCCGCGCCGCTCGGCGTGGACGTGAGTAACTGATACACCGTGGTGGCGTCTGTCGTGACGACGGCGTTGATGGGCAGGGTCGCTTGGTTGAACGAGCGCCCACGACTCGTATACGGCCAGAGTCGGGCGTGGCCGTCCTCGCTTGGCCGGACGAACCCGACGTCCGAGACGGTCTTTTCCTCCGTCGGCCCCCGTTCAACGAGCGGGGTGACGGGGCCGAAGACCGACAGCACCAGCAGTGTCGCCAGCACCAGTAGGACAGAACGAGACCGCTCGCTACCCACCATCGTATCGCATCTAAGCACGATATCGTGTTATTATTTTGCCGCTAAGTCGACGGGCTGGCGGTCGTATGGGTTAACGTACCGTTTCCATCGCCCCGGTTCGAAACCGAAATCGGTCGATGCACCGGCAAGCGTTCGACGTGTTGGTCGGTAGGGCAGTCTAGAGCGGCGTCCCTGTCGTGGCGCGATTTATTACTGTCTATATAATAAATCGGCTGTCGACACTGGATACCCGTAGTGAACGGTCTGAAATCCGGTCTGCGGTTGCTCTTCGTCTGCCTGCTGGTCGCCGCCGGAGCCACGGTGGCGACGGGATACGCATCGTCCGAACAAGCGGCGACGGCAGAGCGATTCACCGAGGGCAACGGCGTCGCCGAGGAACGGGACGGCGTGACGGTGATAGCCACCGACTCGAACTCGTGGCTCGGACGGGGGAACGAGGGGGCACGGGCGAAAGCCGAGCTAATCGCCGTCGGCCCCGACGGGACGGTCCAGTACTACAACGACTCACACACCCGCTACTGGGACGTAGACCCCGTCCCCGGAACGGAGATGACCGTCGAATACGTCGCGGCCGACCACCTCACACCCGAGGAGTGCGGTGGCGAAGAAGTGTGTACTCGGAACGTCATCGAACGGGTCAACCTCTCGACGGGCGAGACGGAGCGCGTCTTCGGCCGCGTCACCGAAGGGAAACACTCGACTAGGTGGCACGACGCCGACCGCATCGACGAGGACCACATCGTCGTCGCGGACATCGCCAAGGACAGAGTGTTCGTCGTGAACACGACGACGGGACTCACCACGTGGTCGTGGAGCGCCCAGAACGCGTTCGCGACCGACGAGTCCGGCGGTCCCTACCCCGAAGACTGGACGCACATCAACGACGTCGAGGTGCTGTCTGACGGCCGCATCATGGTCAGCGTCAGGAACCACGACCAGGTGGTGTTCCTCGACCGCGAGACCGGGATGCTGGCGAACCAGACGCTCGGGAGCGACGGCGACCACGAGACGCTGTACGAGCAGCACAACCCCGACTACATCCCACGGTCCGAGGGCGGTCCGGCGGCCCTCGTGGCCGACTCGGAGAACAGTCGTCTGGTCGAGTATCAGCGGACCGACGGCGGGTGGGAACGCACCTGGACGTGGAAAGACGGGCGCCTCCAGTGGCCCCGTGACGCCGACAGACTGCCCAACGGGCACACCCTCGTCACGGACTCGAACGGGAACCGCGTCTTCGAAGTGGACGAGGACGGCGAGGTGGTCTGGTCGATGGACGTCGCGTTCCCCTACGAGGCCGAACGGCTGAACACCGGTGACGAGAGTTCGGGTGGGCCGAGCGCCCAGCAAGCGGGTCTCCAGAGCGCGACAGCGGACGGGGACGAGGGAGCGTCCGACTCCGCTGACACCGCTGGCGCGTTCGGGGCCATCTTCGGCGCCATCGAAGGCGTCCTCGGCAGAACGGTCGTCAACGCCGTGATGTACGTCCTCCCGGTCTGGGCCGGCGGACCGGAAGTAGCCGCCGTGGTTGTGGCTGTCGGGACCGTCGTCGTCTGGGCCGGCGTCGAACTGTACTGGTCCCCGTGGCGACCCAGCATCCACCGCCACATCACCATCGAGTGGAAGGACTGAGCCATGTCGAGTGACCACCCATCCGACGAGCGAGTCGCATCAGACGGCCGAATCGAGTCGGCCCCACTCACTGACGGAGTGAGTCGACGCCGCAGACGCGTCTTCAGCGGCGAGGACGTGCCGTTGCTCGGAGCCGTTCTCCTCGTCGGGGCGCTGATGTACGTCACCTATCTCGCCACCCACGACTACCCCGCCTACGGGGCGGGCCTCTATCTGGAGATAGCCGACCAGATACGCACACACGGCTACGTGCTCCCGGAGCAGATTCCGGGGTACACGAAAGGCGGCATCCCCTTCGCGTACCCGCCGCTGATGTTCTACGTCGCCGCGGTCCTGCGCGACCTGACCGGCATCGGACCCATCGCGTACGCCCGGTACGTCCCGGGAGTGTTGGTCCTGCTGTATCTGATTCCGTACTACTTCGTCGCACGCGAACTGCTCGCTTCGTCGCGGCGGGCGGCCATCGCGAGCGTGCTGTTTGCCGTGACGCCGGCGGCGCTTCAGTGGCACCTCTCGGCGGGCGGTATCGTCCGTGCGATGGGGCTGCTGTTGGTCCTCACCGGCACCTACGTCGGACTCCGACTGTTCCGCGGCGGGGACCGCCGATGGCTGGTCCCCGGCGTGGTCTGTTTCGGGCTGACGGTCCTGACCCATCCGACCTACACCGTGGTCTTCGGGCTGACGTACCTCCTGCTGTTTGTCAGTTTCGACCGGTCGATCACCGGGTTGGTAGCCGGTGCCGCCGTCGCCAGCGGCGGTCTACTGCTCGCCGCACCGTGGTGGCTCGAAGTGATACAGCATCACGGCGTCGGCATCTTCACCGCCGCGGCCGGCACTCACTCCGGACTCGGTGGCGGCGTGGGCCGCGTCCTCTCGGAGTTCGTCTACCTCATGGACTTCGATACGGAGGCGCTGTACTACGTCGCCGCATACGCCGGAACGGGCTACGCGCTGTATCGTCGCCAGTGGTTCCTGCCCGCGTGGCTGTTCAGCCTCGGCTACGTCGTCGGCAAGCCACGGTTCCAATTCCTCGCGGGGTCGATGCTGACGGCCGTCCTACTCGTAGAGGTCGTCGTCCCCAGAATCCGCCGGGCCGGACTGCCGCTCGACCGCCGGCGAACCGTCAGTCTGTTCGTCGCCGGGGTACTGGTGCTGGGCGCAGTGGGACTGGGGACGGCCTTCGTCGCGAGCGCCTCGAACTCTCACGACGGGAGTACGACGATGCCGGCGTTCATGGACGGGTCGGACGAGAAAGCGATGGCGTGGGCACAGCGAAACACCGCACCGTCGAGTTCGTTCGTCGTGCTCGGCGACGCCGCCGAGTGGTTCCCCCTGCTCACCGACCGTACCATCCTCGTCGGCCCGTGGGGCGTCGAGTGGACCACGCCGGAGCGTTACCAGTCACAGCTGGAGCTGTACGAGTCCATCTCCGAGTGCGAGGGCGCACCCTGCCTGACTGCGAAACTCCAAGCCTACGGTCACTCGCCGGACTACGTCTACGTACCGAAGGGCCACTACACCGTCCGCGGCATGGACCACACCCAGAGTGACCGGATGCGGGACTCGCTGCAGGCCGCCGACCGCTACGAGATAGCCTACGAGAACGAGGGCGTGGTTATCGTCCGCGTGTCCGATTCCTGACCGGCGAGTTCGGTCGTGTGCGTCTCCTCGCCCCAGTGACCCGGAGCGTGTCCGACACAGAGCTTTCGAGGGCTGGACGGACGGTGTAGGTGAGTGGCGACGTGCCCCTCCAATCAGGAGGTCCTCGACCGCCACGTCGCCACCGAAACCGCAGTTATCGTGACCATAAGGTCGCTGGCTACCGGTTAACCACACCGACAGCCGGCACCGAGTCGGTCTTATCCGCTGAATAATAAATATCGGATGGCGCTTAGGGTAGGCTGTCCCGGGCCGCAATTGCCCGTACCAGAACCCCCACCCCAACGGTGCAATTCGCGCCATCCCCGCTGCAGCCATCACTGGTCCGGGACCACCCTATCTTTCTGGCGGAGGCCGACGCCTGTGAGTCAGGAGTGAGGCGTATCGCCGGGCGTCAGTCACACCCCGACCGGTAGGCGTTCCCGCCGACGACCACGTAGTCGCCCCGCCCGTCGCTGGCCGGTGAGGCGTCCGACCGGCGACGCCGACGGAGTGTCGCGCGCAACACGTCGGCTTTCACCCACGCGAACCCGGCGAGGATGGCCGTGAAGCCGACGACGGTCAGCGGCGTGAGCACTTCGTCGAGCAAGAGCCAACCGAAGACGGCGGTCACCCCCGGCACTGCGTAGGAGACGAGACTTGTCTCGGCCGCTCCGACGGCGTCGACGAGTCGGAAGTACAACAGGAATCCGACCGCGCTGGCGAAGACGCCGAGGTACACGAGGGCAACGAGGTGTTCGACGCCGGCCGAGACCGCGCCCACCTGTTCTGACGGCAACGCGGCGCTGACCACGTGGAGGATGACAGCACCGACGGCGGTCATCCCGGCCTGCACCGACACCAGTGGGAGCGTCGTCGTGTACCGCTCGGTCAGCACCGCGCCCGCCGCGAAGACGACCGCGGCCCCGATGAGCAGGGCGATACCCAGCCCACGCGAATCCAGTGCTCCCGGCGACGGGTTCGCGATGACGACCACGCCGAGGAAGCCGCTGACGGTCCCGATAATCTCGTGGGGGCGGGCCCGATAGCTCGGTAGCAGCGTCGCCGCGAACGCCGGCGTCACCACCGGCGTGAGACTGAGCAGGATAGCGCCGTAGGCGCTCGGGACGTACTGCTGCCCGAGAAACAGCAGCGTGAAGTGCGCGCCGATGAGGAGCGCCCCGCCGACGAGTATCAGCGCGACGTCGTCACGGGTCTGGGGAAGAATCGTTCGGCCGCGGGAGACGGCATAGCCGACCAGCACCGCGGCGGCGATGTCGTGTCTCAGCGCCGCCAGCAGGACGGGCGGGAACCCCTCGAGACCCGTCTTGATGGCGACGAAAGAGAGGCCCCAGAGCAGCGCGAGGGTCGCAAACAGCAAACCGAGATGTCGAGTCGTTGGCGTCGTCACAGTAGAGGACGGGTATAGATGCTGGAGACGTATCAATCTTCTATCGCTACTGTGACGCATACGCACAGACACGGCGTGACAGGGCTTCAGGCGGGAATCCGAGTCACACGCAGTCGTCGCTCGGCGGCGTCGACGAAGGACCCGACCTCGTCCCGGAGCGCCGTGCCACAGTGCGGGCGAACGAAGCGTGACACCGGCGCGATCACCGCCTGAGAGGACACAAGACATTTGTATCAGACGCGATTGAGCGCGGGACGTGCCCTCCAGACGACGATTCCTCGCCGCACTCGGCGCCGGTGCGCTGGGCGTATTCGCGGGCTGTTCGGCGAGCGCCGACGAACCGCCGGCCCCCGGGACACCAGACCTCGATCCCGAGCGACAGATATACGGCTCCGACGGCAACTGGTCGAGTTTCGGCTGTAACGCCGGCAACACCCGGAGCGTCCACGGAATCCACGCGGGCGAAGCGCCCGTCGACGGCGTCGACGAGGAGTGGCGAGTCCCGGTCACCGACCTGCAACGAACCGCTCCCGTCGTCGCGGGCAGTCGGGTCTATCTGCCGACCCGCGGCGGCCTCCGTGTCTACGACGCCGAGGACGGAACGGAACTGTGGCGCGAGGACGGCATCGAAGATTCGCCAGTCGTTCGGGGCGAAACGGTGTTCGCAGCCGACAGCGCCGAGAACGCAGTCCGGGCCCTCGCTGCCGACAGCGGCGACGAACGGTGGTCGGCGGAGACCGACGTGCCCCGGTCGGACCGTCGATGTACCCCGGAACGCCGCTCATCGTCGGGCGGGCGAGCGAGTGTACGGTCTCGACCCGGAGACGGGCGAAGAGGTGTGGTCGCGGCGACTGTTCGGAACCGTCCTCCCCAACCCGCCGGTGTGGAACGGCTACGCCGCCGCCGTGGCGACCGAAGCGGGTGAAGTCGCACTGCTCACGCTCACCGACGGGACCGGTGTCCAGCGCTTCCGACTCCCGGCGCCACCGGTCGCTCCGCCGTCGGCGGACACGGACTCGGTGTACGTCACCTGTCGGGACGGCGTGACGTACGCGCTCCGTAGTGAGACCAGTTCCAGTGGCCAGCGTCGTTGGTCGGTCGAGACCGGGTGGAGTCCTGGCGGTATCGGTCTCGATTCGGGGCTCGTCTTTGCCGGTACGTCCGGCGAACTCCACGCCGTCGACAGCGAGTCGGGGTCGGTCCGCTGGACCCACCGACTCGGAGACTGGCGACACACGGCCCGGCTATCGGCCGGGGCACGCTGTTCGTCGGCGGTGACCGGCTGTGGGCACTCGACCCACGCCGAAATCGGGGCTGTTCGGCTCCGGCCCGGCGGTGCGCTACGAGCGCTCGTTCCACGGCCGCGTCGGCCCCGGACCGATACTCGACGGCGGACGCTGTACGTCGTCGCTGAGACGGGCCAGACTCGACGCACCTGCTCGCGTTGTCCTGACAAGCTAGCAGTCACATACCGACACGTGTCGTGTCGCCGCTCTCGGCTGCGGTACTGAACGGAGTCCCGTGCTGTCCCGACGGTCAGAGGCGTAGCCCCTACACGGCGATAGCGTCCCGCGCAGCTAACCAACAGTCGGCCGATATCCGCCAGTCGTTGGTTAGCAGCGCGGATCACGTTCGAAGCATCAGGTGTCGCTTCTCGAAGAAGACACAGAGATGTCGTCGTACTTTCTGCGGGAACTGAGTCGAATACCGTCCGAGCGTGGGGAACCGCTCGCCGTCGGTGGGACGGCGAGCGACCGTCGCCACCGCCGGCGACTGTCCCCTGCTCCCACTCGTCGTGTTAGTGTAGCAGTTTGCTGCCGAACTGCATCTCGTATGACTTCACCGTGTCGATGGCCTGTTCGCGGCGCAACTCGTCGAAGGACTTCCCGTAGCAGTCCTGTGCGATCTCCTCTCGAGTCATGTAGTCAGACGGACCAGCCCCGTCGGTGAACGGCTGCCGGTTGTAGATCGCCTGAACTGCCACGGCGCGGTCGGTGCTCAGTTCGTCGAAGTGCGAATCGAACTTCGCGTGGGCGATGTCGTCGGGACTGTACGCCGGGTCCGACGGTAAGTCGCCGAACTGTTCGTCGTAGGCGTTCTGGGTCTCGATGGCCTGTTCGCGGCTCAGTTCGTCGAAGGACTTCCCGTAGCAGTCCTGTGCGATCTCCTCTCGGGTCTTGATGTCCGACGGGTGGGTGCCGTCGGGGAACGGCTGGCGCTTCGCGATGGCCTCGACGGCGATAGCGCGTCGGTCGCTCAGTTCGTCGAGGTGCGTGTCGTACTTCGCGTGTGCTATCTCGTCCGGCGTGTACTCCGCCGGGTCGTTCGAATCGTCGGCGGACTCGATGGCGATCGTCGCCGTCGCCGAGTCGTCGTCGGTGAAGACGCCGTGTTCGTAGTCGCCGGTGTCGAGCCCGCTCGTGTCGACGTCCTCGAACGTCACGGTCTCGGCGTCGCCGCCATCCAAGGTCAACTCTTCCGAGTCCAGCGTCTCGTCGGACTGCAGGGTGCCGTCGCCATCGGTGTCGAGGCGGAACTCGACGTCCTGCGTGGCTGCTTCGTCACCGTCGTTCGTGACTTCGGCGGAGACGTCGACGGCGTCACCCTGCGTCGCACTGGCGGGCGCCTGCAGGTTCGACACCTCGAAGTTCGCCGGGTCTGGGTCCGGTTCCTCGACTGCGTCGACGGTAATCGATGCCCCGTCGGTATCGGTCACCGTGTAGGACTCGCCGGCTTCGGTCCCGAGTGCGTCGACGCTGAGTCCGACATCGCTGGAGCCAGCGCTGTCGCCGCGGACGGTGACCGTCGCGATGGTGACGCTCCCGCTATCGGACGTATCGGCTAGTGCGGCCTGTACGTCCACGGAGCCACCGTCGCCGTCGATGGCGACGTCGGTCGTCTCCGACGACGGGTCGCCCCGGACGCTCACGTCGGTTATCGAGGCGACGTCCGAGTCACCGAGGCTGACGCTGAAGTCGTACGCCCCCACGCCGCCGTCGGCGTTCTCGACGACCACGTCGTAGGTCGTCGTGTCGCCGGAATCGACAGTCGCACTACTCGGCGCTAGCTGGACCGCGGTTTCCAGATTCGGCGTGGACTCGTCGGACTCCTCGATAGTGATAGTCGCCGTCGCCGAGTCGTCGTCGGTGAAGACGCCGTGTTCGTAGTCGCCGGTGTCGAGTCCGCTCGTGTCGACGTCCTCGAACGTCACGGTCTCGGCGTCGCCACCGTCGAGCGTCAGTTCCTGCGAGGTCAGTGCCTCGTCGGACTGGAGCGTGCCGTCGCCATCGGTATCGAGGCGAAACTCGACGTCCTGCGTGGCATCTTCGTCACCGTCGTTGGTGACCTCGGCGGAGACGTCGATGGCGTCACCCTGCGTCGCACTGTCGGGGGCTTGCAGGTTCGATACCTCGAAGTTCGCCGGGTCAGGGTCGGGATCCGGGTCCGGATCAGGGTCCGGGTCAGGGTCGGGGAGTGCTCTGACGTTGAGCGACGCGTCCGCGCTCTCGCTCACGGTGTAGGACTCGCCGGCTTCGGTTCCGAGTGCCTCGACGCTGAGTCCGACGTCGCTGCTGCCGGCACTGTCGCCGCGGACGGTCACCGTCGCGATAGTCACCGTCCCGGTCTGGTTCGTGTCTGCGAGCGCGACCATCACGTCGACTTCGGACCCGTCGCCGGCGATAGCGACGTCGGTCGTCTGGTCGGAGGGGTTCCCCTCGACGGTCACGTCCGTTATCGAGGCGACGCTCGGGTCGGCGAGACTGACCGTGAAGTCGTACGCCCCGACGCCGCCGTTTGCGGGCGTCACGACCACGTCGTAGGTCGTCGTCTCGCCGACGTCGACGTTCCGACTACTCGGGGAGAGGCGGACGTTCGTTTCGGGTGCCGGGTCGGCGTCCTCGTCGGCGGACTCGATGGTGATCGTCGCCGTCGCCGAGTCGTCGTCGGTGAAGACGCCGTGTTCGTAGTCGCCGGTGTCGAGCCCGCTCGTGTCGACGTCCTCGAAGGTGACTGTATCGCTGTCGCCACCGTCGAGCGTCAGTTCCTGCGAGGTCAGCGTCTCGTCGGACTGCAGGGTTCCGTCGCCATCGGTGTCGAGGCGGAACTCGACGTCCTGCGTGGCTGCTTCCTCCCCGTCGTTCGTGACTTCGGCGGAGACGTCGACGGCGTCACCCTGCGTCGCACTGTCGGGGGCTTGCAGGTTCGACACCTCGAAGTTCGCCGGGTCTGGGTCCGGTTCCTCGACTGCGTCGACGGTGATCGAGGCGTCGGTCGCCTCGTTCACGGTGTAGGACTCGCCGGCTTCGGTCCCCAGTGCCGAGACGGTCAGGCCGACGTCGCTGCTGCCGGCCGCATCACCGCTGACGGTGACCGTCGCGATGGTGACGCTCCCGCTATCGGACGTATCGGCCAGCGCGGCCTTCACGTCGACGGCGGACCCGTCACCGGCGATGTCGACCTCGGTCGTCTGGTCAGAGGGGTCCCCCCCGACGGTCACGTCCGTTATCGAGGCGACGCTCGGGTCGGCGAGACTGACTGTGAAGTCGTACGCCCCGACGCCGCCGTCGGCGCTCTCGACGACCACGTCGTAGGTCGTCGTGTCGCCAGCCTCGACCGTCGCGCTACTGGGCTGGAGACTGACCGTGGTTCCGGGTCCCTCTTGCTGTTGTGGCGCCGCGATCTGCAGCGCGCCGCTCGGGCCGACGCCGACGGCGGCACCGCCGATACCGACCGTCACGACGAGTGCCGCTATCGCGACGACGAGCACGCTCTTCGTCTCCAGCACCGCGGGGATGCTCGCTCGCACACTAGTTCACCTCAGTGAACAGCTTTTGTACGTCGACCACGTCGACAGTGCCGTCGCCGTTGAAGTCGAAGTTCTCGGGGTTGTTCTGGACGGTGTCGCTCTCCAGATTGGCGAACAGGGCCTGCACGTCGACGATGTCGAACACTCCGTCGCCGTTGACGTCCTCGTAGAGGCCGTCGTCGTCCGGGTCGGACGGTGCGTTGGCGAAGTCGCCGACGGGTGGCAGACTCGCATCTTCCACGGTGAGCGTGGCCGTCGCGGAGTCGTTCTCGGTGTACACGCCGTGGGTGTACTCGCCGGAGTCGAGACCGCTCGTGTCGACGTCCTCGAACGTCACCGTCGTGGACGCACCGGGGTCGAGAGTCACGTCCTGACTCGCCAGCGTCGTCCCGTCGACGCGGAACTCGACGGTCTGCGTGGCGGTCTGTTCGCCCGTGTTCTCGACGGTCGCCGAGACGTCGATGACGTCACCTTGGGTGACCGTCACGTCGGTCGGGCTCAGGTTCGAGACCGCGAAGTTCGCGGGTTCGGGCGGCGCTTCGACGGTCACGGACGCCCCGTTCGTGTCAGTCACGTCGTAGCCGGTGCCGCTCTCGTCGAAGACCAGCACTGCGTCGTTGCCGTCGGACGGTGCGAGAGTCAGCCCGGCGGTCCCGGCGCTCTCGCCTTGGACGGTCACTTCGGCTATCGTGACGCTGCCGGTGTCCGCGGTGTCCCGGAACGCGTACTCGACGTCCACCGACGACCCGTCGTCGGCGACGTCTATGTCGGAGCTTCCGGACCCGAGGACCGTGGCACTCGTTATCGTCGCGACGCTCGTGTCGTCGACGGCGACGCTGAACTCGGCGGCTCCGACGCCGCCGTCCACGCCGTCCACGACGACGTCGTAGGTGACTGCCTGCCCGGTGGTGACCGTCTGGTCACTGGGCTGGAGACTCACCGTCGTCTCCGGTGCCGGTTCGGGTGGCTCCTCGATAGTTATCGTCGCCGTCGCGGTGTCGTCGGGCGTCGCCACGCCGTGGGTGACCGTCCCGGTCGAGAGGCCGCTGGTGTCGAGATTCGTGAACTCGACGGTGGTCGAGGCCCCGGCGTCCAACTGCACGTCCTGTGAGGCGACCGCGCTCTCGTCGGCAATGGAGTCGTCGCCGTCAGTGTCGACGCGGAACTCGACGGCCTTCGTGGCGGTCTCTCCGCCGGTGTTCTCGACGGTCGCGGAGACGTCGATAGTGTCGCCCTGCGTCGCGCTGGCGGGCGCCTGTAGGTTCGACACCTCGAAGTTCGCCGGGTCAGGTGCCGGTTGGTCACCGACGACGTTCAGCGTCGCGTCGTTCGTGCCGGTCACGTCGTAGCCGGTGCCGCCCTCGTCGAAGACCAGCACACCGTCGTTGCCCGACGCAGGTTCGAGACTGACGCCGGTCGAGCCGTCACTGACGCCCTGAACGGTCACTTCGGCTATCGTGACGCTGCCGGTATCTGCCGTGTCCCGGAACGCGTACTCGACGTCGACGGACGACCCGTCGTCGGCGATATCCGTGTTGGTCGCCCCGGAGCCGAGGACCGTGACGTCGGTAATCTCGGCGACGCTCGGGTCGTCGACCGCCACGCTGAACTCGGCGGCCCCGACGCCGCCGTCAGCGCTGTCCACGACGACCTCGAACGTGGTGGTCTGACCGACATCGACGCTCGTGTCCGCCGGAACGACGCTCACGGTCGTCCCGCCGGCGGCCGCTGCGAGCGGGGCCGCTGCGGAGACGACCACCAACAGCGCGACCGCTGTGACGACGAGGTGCCATCCGCGGCCGGTGTCCGATAGTCGGTCGACAGTCATCGGTTACGCCGTCACCTCGCTGAAGAGCGCTTGCGCGTCGCCGACGTTGATCACGCCGTCGCCGTTGAAGTCGTACGCTTCGACGTAGTTCTGGACGGCCGCCGAGTCGCGGTTGCTGAACAGCGCCTGTGCGTCCCCGACGTCGACCGAGCCGTCGCCGTTGACGTCCTCGTAGAGGCCGTCGTCGTCCGGGTCACCGGGGAGCAGGCCGTCGCCGTTGACGTCCGGCGGGGTGAACTCTATCTCCGCCGTCTCGTTGTCTGCGACCGTGAACACGCCGTACTGGCGCGGGCCGAGGTCGGCGTCCGACGGCACGGAGAAGGTGAACGTCACCTGGTCCGTCGCGCCGGCCGCAATCGTCTCCTGTTTGGTGACGACGGTCTCTAAGTCACCGTCGGCGTCGGCGTCGATGCGGAACTCGACAGGCTGGGTGCTCTCGACGCTCCCGTCGTTGGTGACGTTCGCCGTGACCGTCATAGTGCTCCCGACGGCCGCTTTATCCGGCGCACTGAGGTCGGAGACGAGGAACTGGACCGCCTGCACGTCGAGGGATGCACCGTTGGTGCCGGTCACGTCGTATCCCTGCCCGCTCTCGTCGAACACGAGCACCTCGCTGTTGGTGTCGGTCGGTTCGATAGAGAGGTTGGCGGTGCCCGCGTTCATGCCCTCGACGGAAACCGTCGCGACGACGACACTGCCCGTATCGGCGGTGTCCGCGAACGCGTACTCGAGGTCGACCCACGAGCCGTCGGCGGCGATTTCTATCTCTTCGGTCGCGCTATCGTCGGCGACGCTCGCGCCGGTGATTTCGGCGGTGGTCGTGTTGTCGACAGCGATGCGGAGTTCGGCGGCCCCGACGCCGCCCTGTGCGTCGTCCACGACGATGTCGTACGTCGTCCCGATGCCGACCGCAGTGGTCTGGTCGGTGGGTTGGAGGCTCACCGTCGTCTGCTTGGTCGGCGGTTCTTCGATGGTGATCGTCGCCGTCGCGGTGTCGTCGGGCGTCGCCACGCCGTGGGTGACCGTCCCGGTCGAGAAGCCGCTGGTGTCGATATTCGTGAACTCGACGGTGGTCGAGGCCCCGGCGTCCAACTGCACGTCCTGTGAGGCGACCGCGCTCTCGTCGGCAATGGAGTCGTCGCCGTCCGTGTCGACGCGGTACTCGACGGCCTTCGTGTCAGCCTGCCCGCCGGTGTTGTCGATGTCGGCCGAGACGTTGATAGTGTCGCCCTGCGTCGCGCTGGCTGGGGCCTGCAGGTTCGACACCTGGAAGTTCGCCGCATCGGGTGGCTGGACGGTGACGTTCACGAGGTCCGAGTCGGACGCGCCGTCGTCGTCGGTGACGGTGAGGTCGAACGTCAGCGTCGTCTCCGAGGTCACGTCCGGCGCAGTGAACGTCGGGGTGGCCGTGTCGGCACCGCTCAGCGTGACCCCGCTACTGGTCGTCTCCGTCCACGAGTAGTTCAGGGTCCCGTCGGGGTCGGTCGAGTTGGTTCCGTCGAGCGTGACCGTATCGCCAGACGTGACGGTCTGGTCCGCACCCGCGTCCGCGGTGGGCGGGACGTTAACCTCTTCGACGGTGAGCGTCGCACTCCCGACGTTGTTCAACGTGTACCCGGACCCGTTCTCGTCGAAGACGACGAGGTTGCCGGTCTGGCTGTTCTGGACGACGTTCACGTCAGTCGAACCGTCCGCGGCCCCCTGCAAGGTCACCTCGACCATAGTGACCGCACCGGTGTCGGGGCTGTCGGCGAAGGCGTACTTGACGTCTGCTGCCGCCCCGCCGCCGGTGATGTTGTTGTCGGTGACGCCGGGGGAGTGTAAGACTGTCACGTCCGTGATGGTCGCGACGCCCGGGTCGCTGAGTACGACACCGAGTTCCGCGGCACCGACGCCGTCGTCAGCGTTGGCGACCCCTATCTGGACAGTCGTGTTCTCGTCCGGGGTGATGGTGTTGTCGCTGTCTGTAATCGATACCGTCAGGTCTGTGGTCGTCGCTGCGCTAGCGAGGCCAGCCGTCGTCCCGAGGACGACGATCGCCGCTAGCAGGAGACTCAGACCCTGTGACCGCGATGGGTTCGTTAGTCCGCTTGATGTCATTGTGTCGATTTTCGTGTCGTTTCGTTCCGGAGCCGATGCGTGAGTTCGTGGTGCGAGTGAGACGCCGGTCCGGCGGAGACAGCGTGCCTCTGGAGTGACGCCGGGGCGAGGTGGAGCCGAGGCTGATCAGGCCTCCAGTCCGTTGGCGAACAGCGCCTGTGCGTCCCCGACGTTCACCGAACCGTCCTCGTTGAAGTCGAACGCCTCCACGTTGTCCTGCACGACCGGGTCGTCGGAGTTCGCGAACAGCGCCTGTGCGTCCCCGACGTTCACCGAGCCGTCACCGTTGACGTCCTCGTACTTGCCGTCGCCGTCCGGGTCCGTCGGCGCGTTCTCGAAGTCACCGATGGGACCGGGCCCGTCGGCGAGTTGGAGGATAACGTAGTCCGAGGTCGGACCAGTGTCGCCGTTGGGCTCCTCCACGTAGGCGACGAAGTAGTTCTGACCGCCCTCGGCGGTGGAGTTCGTCAGCATGACGTCCACCGTCGCCGTGCCGGTCGAGTCGGTCGTCGTCGAGTAGTACTGGACGTCGACCGCCTTGTTGGCCTCGTAGTCCTCGATTTCGTAGGGGTCGGGGACGTTCGAGAGGTTCAGTTCGCCCTCGATGCGGAGGAGCGTCACGTCCGCGTTCGCGGGCGCACCGGAGATGCTGACGGTCTGGTTCTCGTCGAACACCGTCGCCGCGGTGTGCCGGTCGGACAGCGTCGTCGCGGACAGCGAGACGTCGTCGACGTCGATGCTCGGCGGCGACTCGTCGGTGTCGTTCAGCACCGTGGCTTGTGACCCGCCGGCACTGCCGTCGCCGACGAGCGTCGCTTCGTGCATCCCGGTCGACTCCGCACCGACCGAGACGGTGCCACCGGACAGTTCGAGGCCGGAGACCGGACCCGCGGCCTGCGAGCCGAGGGTCGTGCTACTGATGCTGGTCGGGTCGTTGTCGATGGAGAACGCCATCGTCTCGCTCGGTTCGAAGCCCGAGAGCGTGACGACCAGACTGTCGTAGCCCGCGCTGTTGTTCTGGCCGTTGTGGAAGTTCGTGTACTCGACGCTCTCGACGGTGACGTCGCCGCTGTCGAGCACGAACCCTTTCGCAGCGCTGTCGCCAGCGGTGCCGTTGGGGTCGAACACCATGTCCGGCAGGACCGTCTCGTTCAGGTCTATCCGAACCGTCGTGATGCTCGTGTCACCGGTGTTGGTGACCTGATACGACCCGGAGCCGTAGGTGCTCGCCTCGATACCGCTGTTCGGCGTCACCGCCACGCTGGCGCTGGTGTTGCCCGTAGCCGCGGTGGCGTCGTACTCCAGAATGACCGTCTGGGAGACGGTTCCCGTCGCGACGGGACCGTCCTGCACGGCGGCTTGGTAGTAGTTCAGGTTCGTCGTGTCGAGCGTGACCGGGACCGTGGCCTGCCCGGTCGAGTCGAGCGTGACCGTCTGGTTGCTGACGACTTCGGCGTTGTCGGCCTCGTAGGCGTCCACGTCGTAGCCGTCCGACGGCGGTTCGCTCGCTTCGATGGTGAGCAGATTCACCGTCGCGCCCGCGGGTCCGCTCAGCGTGAGGTTCTGCTGCTGGTCGCTGACCGTCGCGGCCTCGTGAGCCGGGAAGTCGGTCGCGCCGAGCGTGACACCCTCGACGCCGAGTACGGGTGCGGTCGAGGACGTGGCGCTCACGTTGGCCTGCGACCCGCCGGCGGAGCCGTCGGTGTACAGGTCGTTCGAGACGGTCCCGCTACTCGACGAGACCGTGACCGCGGAGCCCGAGAGTTCGAGGCCCGAGACCGACCCGGCGCCGCCGGTCGTGGAGGCGCCCTTGATGGTCGTCGGGTCGATGTCCGTCGAGAACGTCACCGTCTCGCCGGCCTCGAAGTCGGTGAACTCCAGCGTCAGCACGTCGTAGCCTTCGGCGTCGTCGACGCCGTTGTGCGGTTGGCTGAACACCGTCGCGGAGTCGGTCGTGACCACGCCGACGCCGTCACCGGACTCGCTGTCGATGACGACGCCCTTCGCCGTCGAGTCACCAGCGGTGCCGTTGGGGTCGAACACCGCGTCGGGAATCGCGCTCTCGCTCAGGTCGATTTGGACCGACGAGATGTTGTCATCACCGGTGTTGGTGACGCTGAACGACCCACCGGAGTAGGTGCTCGCGTCGACGCCACCGTTCTCGGTGACCGTCACGTCGGCGCTGGTCCCGGTCGGTGCCGGTTCGACCTCTGTGACCTTGATAGCGGATATCTTCGCGTTGTCGTAGGTCGCCTCGAAGTCGATGTCGAGTTGGCCGTCGGTGACCTCGACCGTGTAGGTCTTCTCGGTCGCGTTGAGCGTGCCGACCTCGGCGAAGATGTCGAAGTTCGTGAACTTCTGGTCGTTCTCGATGCTCCCGTTGAACAGCCGGTCGTTCTCGTTCGTGCCGTCGCTGGGCCCCGAGGAGTCCGGCGAGTCGTTCGGCGAGACGCCCTGATAGATTTCGGCGAACTTCAGCGTGACCTGATAGGTCCCGTTCTGGACCGGCACGTCGTAGCCGAACGGGTCACCGTAGCGTTCGGTCGTGTACAGCAGGTCGTCGTCGGTGTTGTTTATCTCCGTCGTGGAGTCGATACTGTAGGTGCTGCCGGCGGTGAAGTTCTTGTCGGCGGCGTACACCGTGCCGTCGGTGGCCGTGTACTGGTTGCCGCCGGAGTTCACCGCGAACACGACCTCGCCGGTCGCGGTGTCGGTGTCCTGCACCGTGACGTTCACGAGGTCCGTGTCGTAGTCCTGCCCGTCGGAGACGTTCACTTCGAAGGTGAGCGTCTCGTCACTGCTGACCTCCGGCGCGGTGAACGTCGGTTCCTGTGCGTCGTTGGCGCTCAGGCTCACGTCGGGGCCTGCCGTCTGGGTCCAGGTGTACCCGAGTTGGTCACCGTCCGGGTCGGAGGACCCGGTGGCGTTGAGCGTGACCGACGTGCCTTCGTCGACCGTCTGGTCGTCGCCCGCGTCGGCAATCGGTGCCTGGTTCGCGGGGGGCGTCACGTACTCGGCGGAGATGTCGGTCCACGTCGCCGGGAACGTCGAACTCGCGCCGTTAGACGTCGAGATGACACCGACCGCGAGGCCGCTACCGTCCGAGGTGTCGAGCCAGCTCGCCGGAATCGCCGCCGTTCCGATGTCCGTCGTCTGGTTGTTGACCTCGTAGGATGCGTTCAGCGCGACTTCGTCTTCGCCGTTACCGGGAAGCGGGTCGAGCGTCGGGTCGACCGTCAGGTACAGCGTCGTGTCGTTGCCCGTGACGGCGCTGTCACTGACGACGTTCGGCGAGGTCTGATGGGTGAACGAATCGTCTTCCTCCTGAGCGAACTCGATGCCGCCGTTGCCGCCGTCGGCCGCGACGACGAGTTTCGAGTAGTTCGACTGGTCACCGGTCCCGACGAATATCCCGGCGGACTGGAAGTCCTCCGGGTTCTCCGGGAACGAGGCGACCGTCGTCTCGACGGTGAACGGTTCGTCCGGCGGGTTCACGCCGAACTGGAACGCGTACTGCTGGGTGTTCGTCGTCGAGAACGCGTCACCTTGGGGCACCTCTTCGACCGTCAGGACCTCGGCGGCCCCGCCGACGGTCATCTTCGAGGTGTTGTAGAGGTCCTGATAGTCGTCCTGACCGTTCGTCATCAGGCCCGTCCAGCCCTGCCCGGAGTCGTCGTTGAGCGCTGCGTTCTCGCCGAACAGGCTCAGTTCCGAGAGGTCGTGCTGGACCGGGAGGGTCGTCGTGGTCCCGTCGTCCGGGTCGACGGCGAACGGGTCGGACGTGTCGGGCTGGCCGTCGTTGTCGTCGTCCGGGTCGTTGACGTTCGACGTCTTGTCGTCGTCGAAGTCGGCCGGCGTCGACGCCGACGAGCAGGGGTCCGACCCCGCGTCTAGCTCGTCGGCGTTGTCGTAGCCGTCGCCGTCTTCGTCGAGCGTCGCGTCGTCGGCACCCGTACACTCGGTTCCGCCGTCAGTGCCGTTGTAGTCGACCGGTTCGAAGATGGTGACGTCGTTGCCACCGTGGTTGGCTGTCCAGAACGTCCCGGGGAACTTCTCGTCGTCACCGACCGTGTCGAGACCCAGCGGACCGCCGGTGTTGCCTATCGTCTCGACGTTGGTGACGGTCGTCCCGTCGGAACTCAGTTCGGCACGCTCGACGTCACCGCCGAGTTCGACCTGCAGGAGGTCGCCGTCCATCGCTCCGCCGAAGTTCGAGGCGGTGTACTCGTCGGTCGCACCGGTCGGACCGAACAGGACCTTGTTCCCGTTCGTGTCTTCGAGCGTGTTCGCGCTCCCCGCGGGCGCTCCCGGGTCGGGCGAGTTGCTCGTCGGCGGGATGTAGTCGGCCTCCACCGGGTTCACCATGCTCGACGGGACCGGGGAGTTCGACGCGTTGATGTCGAAGATGACGTTCCCGTTTGCGTCGTAGATGTCCGCCTGCGTGGGGTTCGCACGGATGGGCGCCGCGTGCCCGCCGTAGTCACCCTCGTCCACCTTGATGAGTTGGTCGCTCGTCGAGAAGCTCCCGTCCTCGTTGGGGTGGTTCGTCACGTTTTCGGCGTCAGCGACGATGTTGCCGTTCTCGTCGGCTGGCTGGCCGCCCCAGCCGCCGTTCGGCCCGTGGTCGCCTGCATAGACCTGACCGCTCTCGGTCACGACGAGGTCGTAGGGGTTCCGATAGCCGGGCGAGTAAATCTGGACCGGGCCGCCCTCGACGAGTTTCGCCTGATTGATGCCGTCGTTCCCGCCGAACGGCAGGTCGTCACCGTCCGTCGCGTCGTCGTTCTGAATCGTCGGGATGGCGTAGTAGAACGACAGGTCGGGGTACGACTGGGTGCTTCCCTGTGGGTCGTAGTTCTGGAGGTTCTTCGCCGTGTAGTTGGCCTCGATCTGTGCGAGGTCTATCTCGAGGATGGCGCCCGACAGCGCGTACTCCGGCGTGTGGCCGAAGTTGTCGCCCGGTGCGCCCTTGTTGGTGTGGCCGCCCTGCGCGATGTACAGGGTGTCTCCGTCGTTGGAGAGATCGACGCCGTTCGGCGAGTGGTTCTCCTCGGAGCGCGGTAGCCCGAGGACCATCACGTCGTGGTCGACGTTCGAGATGTTCTCGTTGGTGTACGACAGCGTGAGGCGTGAGAGCGCCCCGGAGTTCGTGTCCGTGTCGTCGTCGTCAGTGCCGACGTCTATCGATGGGTCACTCGACGTGACGTAGACGACTGGTTGGGAGGCCGTCCCCCCGACCGTGAGGCCGGTCACCTGCCGGTTGTTCTCACCGGTGTTGTAGTTCCCGAAGTCGTCGTGGTTCGGGATGTCGTTGATGGCGTCTATCTGCTCTACGTCGGTCGCTTGATAACTGTTCTCGCCGGTTCGATTGATCTCGACCGCGTAGAGCGTCCCGCCTTGCGTCGAGACGTACAGGCGGTTGTCGGGGCCGAACTCTAGCGCGGTCGGGTTGCCTGCGCTGAAACCCTGTAGCGTGCTCTTGGAGAAGTCAGGGTCAGCGGAGCTAACGCCCTCGCCGGTCAGGTTGACCGTGACGGGCGAGTTGGTCCCGCTGTGGCTGACCTCCATCGTCGCCTCGTGGATGGCGACCTGATCCGGCGAGTAGGTCACGTTGACCGTCGTCGACTCTTCGGGCGCGAGCGTGACGCTGCCCGAGAAATCGTGCGAGAACTGACTGGCGTTCGCCCCAGTCAGCGTGACGCTGTCGATGGTGATGTCCGGGTGCGAACTGTTGCTCGCGTTCCCGAGGTTCGTCAGCGTCACCGTGTCGGTTTCACTGTTCCCCGTCACGACGCTGCCGTAGTCGACGCTGTCGGGCGACGCGCCGAGTTCGTCCGGTTGCGGTTCAGTCGGGACGATTTCGACGGCCGAAATCTTCGCGTTGTCCACCTCGGTGATGAAGTCGACGTCGAGCGTTCCGTCGGATGGCGTCACCGTGTACGACTTCATCGTGCCAACGTCGTGGCCGACGTCGGCGTAGATGTCGTAGTTGTTCAGCACCTGCTCGCCCTCGATGGTCACGTCGAACTCACGGGCACCCGAGGAGGTTGCGAATATCTCGGCGAAGTACAACCGGACCTCGTAACTCTGTCCGGCAGTCACGTCGAAGTCCCATTGCTGGTCCCCGTAGCGTTCGGACTGGAACACTTCGGACGGCGTGCTGTCCGGAACAGTGCTATCGAGCGTTATCGTATCGCTCGTGCTGAACGTACTCGTACTCCCACTGACTGTCACCCCCGTCGTCGACCCGGGTGGTGTCCAGTCGGCGCCGCCGTCGATCGCGGCCACCGTCGACCCACCCGCGTTCACGCGGTACAGTGAGCTATCACTCGCAACCTGATACTGGACTGGGTTCGCTTCCGGTGCAGTCACGAACGCCCCGGCGGTGCCGCCGGCGACGATCGACAGTACTGTGAGTACTGATAGTGTGACTGCCAGCGTTTGCCGTTTGAGACTTCTGTCTGGCATCGAAGCTACCGTCGAAGGATAGGTATCTTAGAATAGGCCGCCTGAAAGCCAGTCAGAGACCGGTTTCATAGGATTAGAACGCTGATAATTTCGCATCACGAATCCGTGTATCCCACTCTCGTGTAACGAAACCGGTTGCTTACAGGCGGGTTACGCAGCACAACGTGACGTCTCGCTACCACTCTTTCCCAGTCACTAGTCACGTAGTTATCAATCTATCACCGTCCTGCGGTCGGCCACGGCTGGAGTCGTGACGTCGGTAGGACGTGCAACGGCGGGTGTGGTGTGGCCGGTCGGCGAATTAGCCCCGGACGACGCGTCGACGATTCCCCCGCTACACCCGAGTATGCCCGTAGCGGCACGACTATGTGTCATCTGAGCGAACGGAATCCCATGGAGTACGAGATACCCCACAAACCGTCGTACGCCCAGTTGAACCTCTCGCTCGAACCGGGGGAGTCGGTCCGAGCGGAAGGCGGTGCGATGGTCAGCCACACTGCCGGCATCGACGTCGAGACGAAGGCTGAAGGGGGACTCCTGAAGTCACTCTCCCGGTCGGTGCTGGGCGGCGAATCGTTTTTCATGAACACGTTCACCGCCTCACAGGACAGCACGCTTCGTCTCGCACCGGCACTACCGGGCGATATCCAGCACCACGAACTCGACGACGAGACGCTGTTCGTCCAGTCGACGTCGTTCGTCGCCTCGGACCCGGCGATCGACGTCGACACGGAGTTCGGGGGCGGCAAGACGTTCTTCGGCGGGGAAGGCCTGTTCCTGCTGACGCTATCGGGAACCGGGCCCGCGTTCATCGCCAGTTACGGCGCCATCGACGAACTCACCGTGACGAACGGCGACCCCGTCGTCGTCGACACCGGCCACATCGTGGCGTTCGAGGAATCGCTCGACTTCGACGTCCAGAAGGTCGGCGGCCTCAAGTCGACACTGTTCAGCGGGGAGGGCCTCGTCTGTGAGTTCCGCGGCGAGGGAACCGTCTGGACCCAGACGCGAAGCCCGGACGCCTTCCTCTCGTGGTTGATTCCGAAGTTGCCGACCTCCAGCAGCACTTAGTAGCGTCGCTATCCGCCGCGTTTGTACGGCCGGTCGTCGGACCGGTATCGAAATGAACGACAGTAATCGTCAAGAGTGGGGGCCTAGCTAACCAACAATCGCGCGAATAGGGGCGGTTCTGTTGGTTAGCTCCAGGAAAGTCGCTCTCGCTACACTCGGGTTCGAACCGCAAGTCGGCGTTCGACCATCCCAGTGCAATCCCGCGTTCGACGACGTCTCGAACACATCGATACAGGTGTCTCCCCCACCCCATAATCGGCCGCGCTGGATACACTTCGATAGAGGGGTGTGTATCGCTGATTGGCCGGGCAGGCACCCCCCTGCAGGCGCCGTTCTGCGAGTGCGGTTCGTCCCGGTTTGTAGACGATAGAAACGTCGAATTGGAGGAGTATAGGCCATTTATTGCGAGAATACATATCGATAGGGGTGTGTCGATGGGGTCGGCGGGTAGCGCAGCCACATCGGCGAACGCGTGGTTCGATTCGCCGGTGAACACTTCGATAGAGGTGTGTGCGGCGGGCCGAGGGCTACCCCTCGTTTCGTAACTGCGCTTTCACGACAGACGCCACCTCGTCCTGAGACACCATCTCGATTCTGGAGTCCTCGCGAAGCGTCTCCAGAATCGTCGCCGGCGATTCGCCGAACTGGAACTCGAGGAACATCCCCGAACTCGGGCCGTGGCTCCGACGTTCGAAGTCGACGAGCGAGTACGTCGTCAGCTCTTTCATCTTGTTGACGTACGTCTCCTGGTGGTACTGGTCGGCGTCTATCGAATCCGTCAGGAACTGGTAGACCTTGTAGCCGGTCGTACTGCGTGCCGCACCGCTGTTGGACTCCGCCGCGACGGCGGCCGTCGCGTAGAGACAGAGTTTCTTCTGGGTGCTGATTCCGCGGACGACTTCGAGAACCCGGTTCTTCTCTACCTTGTCCTGTGCCTCGCGGACGTGTGCTTCGTTGACGCGTTCGTCGCCCTCCCGTTCGGCCAGTTCGCCGGCGACGCGCATCAGGTCGATGGCCTTCCGGGCGTCGCCGTGGGTCTGTGCCGCGAACGCGGCCGCAAGCGGGATGACGTCGTCGTCGAGGACGTCGTCGTAAAAGGCGTCCTGCCGTCTGCGGAGAATCGCCTGCAACTGGTTCGCGTCGTAGTCCCCGAAGTGGACGTCCTCGGGCGTGAACGAACTGAGCGCCCGACTCCCGACCGACTCCATCATCTTCGTGTCGTTCGATATCGCGACGACGGAGATGAACGTCTCCAGTTCGCCGTCTGCGCCCGCGCGCGAGAGTTGATACAGAAGGCGTGAGAACGCGGGATCTTGCTTGTCCCGCCGACCGACGAGCATATCGAGTTCGTCGAGGACGAAGACCAGCGAATCGAAGTTCTCGTCGACGATACGGAACAGTTCGTCCCACTTCTCCTTGGTCGCCACGCCGTGTTTCGGGACCTGTACCTCCACGCCAGCCTCGTCCGCAGCGCGGGAGACGAGTTCGTACACGGCGACGCCAAGCGTGTCCAGATCCTGGCAGTTGACCTCTATCGTCCCGAATCGGATGTCCCGCGGTTCACAGATCTGGCTGATGTTCTTACAGACGGCCTTCGTGATGAGCGACTTGCCCGTTCCCGATGGGCCATACAGGAAGAGATTCGGGGGCCGGTTGTCGCCGAGTGCGACCCGGAGCATCTTCGTGACCTCCTGTAACTGCTCGTCCCGGCCGACGATACGGTCTTCCTCGACGACGTAGTTCGGGTCGAGCAACGTCCGCTCCCGAATCAACCCCTCCTGTTCGTCGAACTCGAGGAGCATCTCCTCGATAGACTGGGACTCGGACTGGGTTTCGAACTCCGTCTCGGACTCCGCTGTCTGCCCCTCGGTGTCGACGGGAGTCTGGTCGGCGTCGCTTGCAGACGGTGACACTCCCGAGGACTGGTCGTCCCGTGTCACGTCGTCGGCCGAGGACCCCGGCCGATCTCGGGAGTGTTCGGAGTCGTCTGTGTCCATACGTGACCCAAACACGGGCGTACCAAAAGTGTTGGCACCTCCATCGAAGTGTGTTCTACCTGCGGAACGGTTCTATCTCGGAGATTCACCGAGTTAGTCAGGCGTGGCTAAGAGAGAGGAGAACGGCTGACGAAGTGTTTCGGACGCCGAAGAGAGATGACAGCAGGGACAGACACACCCCTCTATCGAAGTGTTCGAGCGAGAGGTGGGGAGGGGGGAGCAAAGCGTTGCCGAGAGAACTCGAGAGCAGCGACGGACATAGAGAGACGGCCTACTCGCCGAGTTAGCAAGAGAAGGTGTCACACACCCACTGCCGACGGTTGCTGTCGATTCGGTGTTCCCTTCTTCTTCTAGTCTAGCTAGAACACTAGACACACACACACCCCTCTATCGATGTGTTCGAAGTGTTCGAACACCGCTCTCCGAACCGGGCTATCAACGCTACGGGCATCGGCCGTCACGCTCCGCATAGTCAGCCGTCTCACCGCTCGAAACAGGTGATATCGGGCAACGAAGCCCCTCTCGATAGGACTGTCTCTGTCTCGACCGCCGTGTTGTCTCTCGTACCGACGGATGGAACACATCGATAGAGGGGTGTCTGTCTCACGTCCTCGTTTGAGGCCCAATGTCTCCTCTCGATGGACGCCTCGAAGATACACACTCTGTCCGGATGGCGCGAAAACACATCGATAGAGGGGTGTGTACCCGTCTTCGGGACCTGCCGAATCCGACCGCTCTCTCGCGGGTTGCTGGCCACGGCAGTGCTGAAACGCGATCCGACGAGGAACCAGTTACTCGAATCGAAATCGTCCACTGGTTTCTCTCGTCTCGACCTCTTCGCACGAAGCGCTGCTGTGGGAACGGCTTCAGGGCCTCGTTGTTTTCGCGTTTCGGCCGCCCATCTACCCACTCGTGTCCACCCACCTATCCACTCACGTCCACCCACCTATCCACTCGACAACGGACAATCGCCACTAGTTGCACCGACGCTCCGTTATTTCTCCCTCAAAGCCCCGACGAAAACGGTATCCTACCCTCGATATTTTTGTTAGAGCCGTCTGCTCGAAAAACGGCTCCGACGACGCCTATTTGATCGACGACGAATGAAAACGAACGTCCATCTCGCCCCGTCGAAGAACGGATCTCCGATTGACGGAGCGAGTGATAGATATCCGTCCGTATTCAGATAGAGATGGCAAAGCGAGGACACGGCTACCGACATATTCGCCACCGGTGACAGCGACGTCGTCTCCCGTCTGCCCAGTCGCGGCCGGCAACGGTTGGAGACTCGGACTCTCGGCTCACCGTCACTGTTTCTTGAACCGTCCCGGGCGCGTACTAACGTCAGAGTATAAGACAGTGGTGTCCGTACACAGAACCAGCGGTGACCGGAGACACTCAGAATGACGTACACGCTCGAAATCAGTGACGAACTCAGGGAACGACTCGAAAGCCACCTAGAGGAAGACGAATCTCTGGAGGAGCTCATCGAGGAGCTGGTCTCGATGTACGAGACAGAGGGGACGTTTCTGCAAGAGGGGTATTCGGAGTAGCGCTCCGCTACGATTCGTAGGCCGCTGTCACGGGCGACCAGTCGTCGTAGACATGGCGGTGACAGCTACGGGGCCGACAGATACGTCTCCTGCGCTCGATGAGCCGCCAGCATCCGCTCAATCGTCGACAACGGACGACGTCCCGTTCACGGCGTACCAGCCGGATATTGCGAGAAGCGAACCGAACAACCCGGCGACGACGTCTGCGAGCTCGAACGCCCGTCCCGGAACGTAGTTCTGGAGCTGTCCGCTGACGAGACTGAGGAGCGTCGAGACACAGACCGCCAGCATAGCGGCCTCCCGATCGGACCACCGGCCAGCGGCGACTGCGTCGGCAACAACTACCGCGTACGCGCCGTGGCCGACGAGATGCAAGAACTTGTCCGGACCGATTCGCTCCCACTCTGGCCGACGCTCGATCGGGGAGGGAACGAACGCGGCGAGACAGAGCACGAGCGTCGAGACGACAACCAGTGTCCACCGAGAGTCAGCGTACCGAGAGCGCATACTGTATTTCTGTTCCGAACCGGTTTGAACTTACTGGGGGCGGGGCGGGTCTTTGTACCGCTGTTCGGCGTGGCGTCAGTCGTTTCTGTGTGGTGAGAATTGACGGTCTACTCATGGGCGTCCACAACCAAGACATCGGTATGTACGAGAACATCCTCGTCCCGACCGACGGAAGTGACGATGCAGAACGTGGCATCGAATCGACCACGTCCGTGCTTCGCGGACTGCCACACGAGGTGATTCTGGAGTACGCCGACGACCACGACATCGACCTCGTGGTGATGGGCAAGCGGGGCGCGGCAGGCGTCGAAGCGCCCCACATGGGGTCGGTCACTGACCGAGTCATCCGGGCGGCGGAGGTGCCGGTCGTTCCGATCTGATGAACAGGCAGCAGCACTCGCGGTCCGCGCCCGCCGAGTATCCTCTGTGACGCGTGGCGCTGATCTCTGCCAACCGCTTAATAAGCACTCTCCCCTAGTCTGCGGTATGACAACTCTAGACACGGTGGCCAAAACCGTTCTCAGACGCCGCTACCTTCGCCAAGACGAGAACGGGACAGTCGTCGAGACGCCAGACGAACTGTTCCACCGAGTCGCGCGTGACGTCGCGTCGGCCGAAGAAGCGTTCGGTGGCGACGTCGACGCCGTGGAGGAAGCGTTCTACGACGCGCTCAGCGGCCTCGACTTCCTGCCGAACTCGCCGACGTTGATGAACGCGGGAACTGACATAGAGCAGCTGGCCGCCTGCTTCGTGTTACCGATCGAGGACTCGCTCGACTCGATTTTCACCGCCCTCAAGCAGGCCGCACTCGTCCACCAGAGCGGCGGCGGGACCGGGTTCGATTTCTCGAACCTGCGTCCGCAGGGCGACGTCGTGATGAAGACGGGCGGTGTGGCCTCCGGCCCCGTGAGTTTCATGCAGATATTCGACAGTGCGACCGAACAGATAAAACAGGGTGGCCGGCGGCGCGGCGCTAACATGGCCGTTCTCGACGCGACACATCCTGACATCGAGCGGTTCGTGACCGCGAAGGCCGACGAGGGGACGCTACGGAACTTCAACCTCTCGGTGGGGACCGACGAACCGTTCTGGGAGGCCTACGACTCCGGTGAGCGATACGACCTCGTCAATCCTCGGACGGGGGCGGTCGTCGACCAGATGGACCCGACCGACGTCCTCGCCCGGATTGCCGAGATGGCCTGGGCCACCGGTGACCCCGGGATGCTGTTTCTCGACACTATCAACGAGCACAACCCGACCCCGGCTCTCGGCCGACTCGAAGCCACGAATCCCTGCGGTGAGGTTCCCTTGCTGCCATACGAAGCCTGTGTGCTCGGGTCGATCAACCTCGCGACCCACACCGCCGACGGCGAGGTCGACTGGGCAAAACTCCGCGAGACAGTCCATCTGGCCGTCCGGTTCCTCGACGATGCCATCGAGCGGTCCGCGTTCCCCGTCAGCGAGACCGAAGAGATAATGAACGCCAACCGCAAGATCGGACTCGGCATCATGGGGTTTCACGATATGCTCGTCGATCTCCGCATACCGTATGCCACCTCGGACGCCGTCGAATTCGGGCGCGACCTGATGTCGTTCGTCCACGACGAGTCGTGGGCCGCCTCCAGGGACCTCGCGGAAGAACGCGGCCCGTTCCCGAACTGGGCGGACTCGACACGAGAGCGACCGATGCGCAACGCGACGACGACGACTATCGCGCCGACGGGCACGATATCACTCATCGCCGGCTGTTCGGCCAGCATCGAACCGATATACAACGTCGCGTACACGAAGCACGTTCTCGGCGGTTTAGCGGTCGTCAACGACCGCTTCGTCGACATGGCGAAAGAGCGGGGGTTCTACTCGGAGGACTTACTGGAGGCGGTCCACGGTCGGACCTCCATTCAGGACGTCGAGGGGATTCCCGACGACGTGAAACCGCTCTTTCAGACGGCACACGACGTCTCCGGTGCCCACCATCTCCGCGTTCAGGCCGCGTTTCAGGACCACGTCGACAACGCGGTCAGCAAGACGGTGAATTTACCACGGTCTGCGTCTATCGGCGACGTCGAGGACCTGTTTCTCACCGCCCGAGACCTCGGGCTCAAGGGTGTCACCGTCTTCAGGAGCGGTGCCAAGAGCGAACAAGTGCTCGGTGACGACCCACGCAAGGAGCAGTGTGTGGGAGAGTGTGCGTACACCACTCCCCAACACTGATTCGCGGTAGCGTGGACCGACCGATGATACACGAGACGGCAGGACACGAGCGGAGGCGATACCATGCTCGGGACACTGTTCCCGACGAGTGAGAACTAGTCACATGACTTACGCCGTGGACGACCGACAGGTCTACTAGACGGCCATGTTCGATACTATCCTCGTTCCGACCGACGGAAGCGACGTCGCCACTGCCGCGGCGGACGCGGCGATCACCCTCGCAGACAGGTTCGATGCGACGCTCCACGTGATCCACGTCCTCGAACCCTTCGAACTCCCGCCTGACGTCGTAGACGAGGATGCGGGAGCGCTCGCTCACTCGGGTGAAGCGGCGATAGCAGATATCGTGGAGACGGCGACGGCAGCGGGCGCCGAGACCACGTCGACGGTAATCGATACGTCCGGACAGATTCACGAGAACATCATCGCCTACGCCGGCAAACACGACGTCGACTGCATCGTGATGGGGACGTACGGTCGGACGGGGCTGGACCGATTCGTCCTCGGAAGCGTCGCAGAACAGACGCTCCGCGAGTCACCGATACCGGTCCTGACCGTCCACGAGGAGACGAAGATAGGGGCGTTCGACTCGGTGCTGGTTCCGACCGACGGCAGCGACAGTTCACGGGTGGCTGCCGACGACGCAATCGAGTTCGCACTGTCGACGGGGGCGGCACTTCACATCGTCCACGTGGTCGACGTTGGGGTGGTTCCTGACGGTGTCAACGTCGGGCAGGTCATGGCGGCGCTGGAAGATGCCGGTGAACGGGCGATAGACGACGTCATCAGCACCGCCCAGAACGCGGGGGTTTCGACCATCGAAGCCTCCTTGATGAACGGACGGCCACATCGTGCGATTACTGACTACGCGGCCGACAACGAGGTCGCCTGTATCGTGATGGGGACACACGGCCGAACCGGAATCGACCGGTATCTCCTCGGGAGCGTCACCGAGCGCGTAGTCCGACTGAGTGAGGTTCCCGTCCTGACCGTGAAAGGTGCGGACAGCGAGTGAGGCACCGACTTCGGCCGGACGGAAGTGAGCGGGTCGGCGGTCCCGTCTTTGTACACCGTTCCGAGGACGGTGCCGGTCGTACCGGCGTCGCACCCGTCCACGTTGTCTGTGAGTGCCACCGCAGGTTGTCGATGAGCCGTCCCGGCACTCTCCGGCGGGCAAGATGACCGTGTCACCCGCGAGACGACGTCGCCGGTCAGTCTCAGTGTGCCGTCCACCCGCCGTCGATGGGGATGTTCGCGCCGGTGATGTAGGAGGCGTGGTCGCTAGCGAGGAACACCGCCATCGGGGCGATCTCCGCCGGTTGTGCAGGCCGGTTCATCGGCGTCTCCCCCTTGACGTAGTTGTAGAACCGTTCGGTTTCGAGCAGCGGTTTGGTCATCGGGGTCTCGACGAAGCCAGGACAGATACTGTTGACCCGGACCCCGTCGTCCGCGTAGTCGACGGCGACCTGCTGAGTGAAGTTGACGACACCGCCCTTAGCCGCCGAGTACGCCGCAGCGCCTTTCCCGCCGACGAGGCCGTATATCGAGGCGATGTTGACGATACTGCCCTCGGACTCCATCAGGTGAGGGAGGGCCGTCTTCGTCCCGTACATGACGCCATCGAGATCGATGCTGACGACCTGCTCCCACTCGTCGAGTTCCATCTCTGTCACTGTCGACTCGCTCCCGATGCCGGCGTTGTTCACCATCACGTCGAGTCCGCCGAACTCGTCGACGGTCGCCTCGACGAGTGACTCGACCTGCGCGTACTCCGAGACGTCCGTCTGTACGAACCGACAGCCGAGGTCGCCCGCGGCGGCCTCTCCCTCGGACGCCGTCCGGTTCGCGATGACGACGTCCGCGCCGGCGTCGACGTACGCGTCGGCGATAGCCCGCCCGATGCCCGATGACCCGCCCGTGACGATCGCGGTTTTTCCGTCGAGTTCCATGGGTTACTCCGAGTCGAGAATACTACGACCAGCGAGAAAAAGGATGGGCGTAATTCTCACGGGACGACAACGATTGGCCGTGACGACCGATTACGACGCTGTCGGCGTCGTGGTTCTCCGCGTATCCGTGATGTCTCGTGCGGAATCGCCGAACCGGCCGGTCGTACGGGCCGCTCCGGCGTGGTCGGTAGCGCGCTCTCTTGCCTCCGAGAGCACCCTGTCTGACCGCTCCGTCGCTCGCCCACGGTTCGTCACTGCCGAGCGCGTCTCGGCCCGGGAACTCGTCTCGACGGAGTCGCTGACGTGAGAGACCACACTCCGCGTCTGGACTCGGAGAATCGTAACGAACTCCGCACTCGAACCGGAACGTGGTCGACTGGAGGCGGTGAGGAAGTGACAACTGCGGCTAGTCGTTACCGACCTCGGCATTCGTCCATCTCTCGATCCGAGCAGGTGTAACTAGTCTACTCGAATCCGTCGGCGAATCTCGCGAGCAGCCGTACTTTATATCTGTGACGGCGGAAAAACCTCACAACAGTACGTCTGTTAGTACTCCCTACTCGACGCAGGTGGCTGGTAGGGCCTCTCTGAACGTACTGCCGCGGAGAACGGCAAACCGGTACGAGGTGCTTTCTGTGGTACACCAGTAGACTCCGTCCGATAGGCCCGACGGACGGACTTATCGCCCGCCCGTCTGTCACGGTTCTTCGTGCAGACGTCGGTGCGGAGAAACCAGAACCTACAGGTCGGTGTCGGGCCTCATTCGACGTATGTCACCGACCGTAGACGAACTCCGGAACGAGATTCGACAGGCAGTGGGACGATACGAACGCATCGAGTCGACGGCGTTCACCAAGGAGGCCCTCGCGGCGATTTGTGAGGCCGTCGGCCACGACGTCGACTCGAACCGACTCCCACCGAAACCGGAGATGCGGGCCGGAATACTGCGGTGTCTCGGTGAAACCGAAGATGACGACCCGGCGGTGGCCGAACGCCCCTTCCGCAAGGCCGAACTGACGGCTATCGCTGCGGCCCTCGACTCGGAATAATCCCTCCTGTGGGTGTTATATACACTCCTACAGCTAGCCGTCGGTAGAAGAGAACGGCAATCCGGATTTGGACAGAAATTCGGTTATACGCCCCAATATGTGCAAATTTGAACATTTTGTGTTCTATTTCGATAGCGAAATGTGGTATCTGCGGACATCTGTGTCTGCGTATTCGTACTATCCCTAAACTATCGACACACGTGGTGGACGGACGCAGCGTATGGTTACGTCTGGGTATCGTAGCGACAAGGCCGAATTCGAACTGTGAAGCGAGTGGCCTGCGCTATCGATGCGCCCCTTCGTCGATGTGGTCGTCCCCCCATTGGTTCAGCATCGGCCAGTAGCCGTCTGGCGTCTGCCCTCAATCCCGAACAGATTCGAGAATGAGGCGCTGTTCGACGCGCTTGGCTTCGCGCTGGGCGTCGTGGACGGCGTCGACGTTGACGCTGACGGAGGTGATGCCGGCGTCGACGAGTTCCTGAATCATGCGCGGCTTCGAGGCCGCCTGCCCGCAGATACTCGTCGATACGTCGTACTCTCGGCACGTCTCGATGACGTCGTGGAGCAACCCCATCACCGCCGGGTGGAGTTCGTCGTAGCGGTCCGCGACCGTACCGTTGTTGCGGTCGACGGCGAGCGTGTACTGGGTGAGGTCGTTCGTGCCGAACGAGACGAAATCCAGCCCCGTCTCACAGAGCTCCTCGATGCAGAGCGCGCTCGCAGGCGTCTCGACCATCACGCCCCAGTCGCGCTTCTCGGGGTCGATACCGACCTCTCGCAGCAACGCCGTCGCTCGGTGGACGTCTTCGGCGTCGGTCACCAGCGGGAGCATCAACTCCAGACTGTCGTACCCCATCTCGTAGAGTTTCTTGAACGCGCGCAACTGGAGTTTGAAGGTCTCTGGCTCTTCTAGCGACCGGCGGATGCCGCGATATCCCAGCATCGGGTTGTGTTCGCTCGGTTCGTCGTCGCCGCCCTCCAGTTGCCGGAACTCGTCGGAGGGGGCATCGAGCGTCCGAACGCGGACGGGCCGTGGATAGAACGCCTCGGCGACGGTCCGCATGGAGTCTGTCAGGGTGTTCACGAACGCCTCTTCGCCGTGGTCGTCGACGTACTGCTGGGGCGTCTTGTTCGTCGACAGCACCATGTGCTCCATCCGAAGCAGACCGACGCCGTCGGCGCCCGTCGCGGCCGCTCGCTCGGCTGCTTCGGGAATCGAGACGTTGACCTTGATGTCCGTCGCCGTCATCGGTTTGGTGCCGCCGGCCGACCCGTCGGGTCGGCCACTCGACGCCGACTGTGGCTCGCCGTCGGTCGCAGGCTCCCTGTGTCCGTCGGCGACCACGCCGCGGTCACCGTCGACCGATACCATCTGGTCGTCGGTCAGCGTCGAGGTGGCGTTCTCGGACCCGATGACCGCAGGGACGCCGAGCTCGCGGGAGACGATGGCCGCGTGACTCGTCATCCCGCCCTCGTCCGTGACGAGCGCTCCGGCTCGTTTCATCGCGGGGACCATGTCGGGCGTCGTCATCTCCGTGACGATGATGTCTCCCTGATTGACTTTATCGAGTTGGTCGAGCGTGCCGACGACGCGGGCCGTGCCCGTGACCGTGCCGGGACTCGCACCGAGTCCGTCGACGAGTACGTCGCTGGTACCGGATTCGCCACTGTCCGTATCGGCGTGGTCGTTACGAGACTCGTCGGCAGACCCCTCGATAGTCGTTATCGGCCGCGACTGGAGGAGGTAGATACTGCCGTCGCTGGTGGCCCACTCGACGTCCTGTGGCTGGTCGTAGTGGTCCTCGACCAGTTCCCCGAGGGAATGTAGCTCTGCCAGTTCCGTCTCGTCGAGGACGCGTTCGTCCTGCTTTTCGTCCGGAACCGACCGTTCGACCGTCTCACCGGTCTCGTCGTCGCGGACGTGCATGGTCTTTTTCGTCGCGACGGTCACTGTCTCGATGGACTCCGCCTCGCGATCGTAGGAGTAGTTGTCCGGCGAGACGGCACCGGAGACGACCGCTTCGCCGAGGCCCCACGCGGCTTCGACGGTGATTTCGGGCTCACCGGTCGAGGGATGCCGGGTGAACATGACGCCGGACTTCTCGGCGTCGACCATCCGCTGGACGACGACGGCGATGTCGACGGTTTCGTGGTCGAAGCCCTGTTGGTCGCGGTAGTAGATGGCCCGCTGGGTGAACAGCGACGCCCAGCATCGCTTGATTCGGTCCAGCAGGTCCGCCCGGTCGACGTTGAGGAACGTCTCCTGCTGGCCGGCAAAGGAGGCGTCGGGCAAGTCTTCGGCCGTCGCCGAGGAGCGGACCGCGACGAACGGGTCACCCTCGAAGTCGTCGTAGGCGGCCAGAATCGACGACTCGACGCGCTCGGGGATGTCCGTATCCACGATGAGTTCGCGCGCTCGCTGTTCGGCTGACGCGAGGGCGGCGGAGTCCTCGCTATCGACGTCGACGGCCTCGAACAGGTCGTCTGCGATGCCGGCCTCCTCGATGAAGGCCCGGTACGTCTCGGCGGTGACGACGAATGCGGGGGGCACCGGAAGCCCCGCGTCGCGTAACTCGCCGAGCGAGGCGCCTTTGCCACCGGCGCTATCGACGTCGCTGGTACTAATCGCACTCAACCAAGCTACTGGCATGTATCTACGATACCGACCTACCGATATATAAATTCCGTGCTGGGCAGCCGTCACACGACCGATGAGTGCGCCGACAGGACAAGGTTCGACCTACCGCTCCGGCCAAGCGTCACCGCCGTCAGTCACCGGCCTCCCGTCAGCGATCCCCCTATCGGGGATTGTTGCCGGAAACCTATCGAACGTCTCGACGGGTGTCCCCTTGCGGTCGTGAGCGACCGCGTCGTCACCGGTGTCGTCGTGGATGCCGGGCGTGTCACCGAGGCGCTCGAGTGTGTCGGCGCGTTCTTCGAAGCCGTCGATGCCGGCGAGGTGCCTTCGACGAATGCCGTCGCCGGGCGCCACTCTCAACTCAGACGGTCCGCTACCGGCAGCTGATACATACGCTCTGGAACCGGAAGCCTGCACTCGGTCGACCACCGTTCGAAGTGTTGGTAGTTCGCATAGGCCGAACGAATGCGGCCGCGAAGTCACGCATCGACGGGGACGCTGCCGTCGGACAGGAGGGGGAATCGGGACGAACGGTCGGAATACGACCCGGCACGATAGGCACGCCTGTGACGCCAGTCCCCTGTGACGCGGCGGTCTCGGCCACAGAAACGACACGCCGCCCGCACCGTTCCACGTCGGCAGCGACCGACCGGTCAGGGTGGCTGTGACCATGCCTTGCTATACGTTCACGTGTGGCGGTTGTGTTCGCTACTGACGAACGCTGTGGTCGACAGTGTTCCGACGGTTCGCTGATAGAGCGAACTCCATCCGCCCTACGGGACCGCATGTCGGACCGCAGACGGCGGATTCGATGGACTGTCTCAGGTCTCCCCACCGGCCGCAACGATAATAACGAGTGTACGTATGTTATCTTCCCATGCCGAATGCGTTCGCACTACGCGAACAGTGGGTTTGAACGGCACCAACCCACAGACGTAGTGATTCCGGTACCTGTGTAGTCGGATTATTACGATCGCACGGCTCCCGCTCGTATGGGTCGGGGACGCGACCACCTTGTAGACTCCGGAGCAGTCGCATCGACCGGTATCAGCGATGTCGCGGCCCCGCTAAGGCCCGAGTGATGACCGTACCCGTCACAGATTTAATCCTCGACCGAGAAAGCCAAGACGTGTTCGACCAACAGACACGGCTCGGCTTGGGAACGTACTCCCTCACGGGAGAGGCAGGACGAGACACCATCGCGGCGTCACTGGACGTTGGGTACCGGCACCTCGACACTGCCCGACTCTACGAGAACGAACGAGAGGTCGGGGAGGCTATCGCGGACAGCGACGTCGACAGGGACGACCTCTTCGTCGCCACGAAGGTCGCACACTTCGAGGAGCCAGAGAAGACCGAGTCCTACGTCCACCGCGCCGTCGAGGAGAGCTTCGACCGCCTCGGACTAGAGCGCATCGACCTGCTGTATCACCACTGGCCGCGCAGCCAGGGCGACATCGAGACGGTCCTCCCGGTTCTCGAAGAGTACGTCGAGGACGGCGTCGTCGACCATCTCGGCGTGAGCAACTACACGATAGCGGACATGGAACTCGCTCGGGACCTCGTAGACGTCCCCATCGACGCCCTGCAGGTGGAGATGCACCCACTGCTCCAACAGGACGAACTCCGTGACTTCCTCTCGGACACCGACACGCAGGTCGTCGCGTACTCGCCGTTGGCACAGGGAGAAGTGTTCGATGTGGACGCCATCTCGGCGGTCGCGGAGAAACACGGCGTCTCCGAGGCGGTCGTGACCCTCGCTTGGCTTCTCTCGAAAGACGACGTCGCTGCTATCCCGCGGACGAGTTCGGTCGACCACCTCCGGGACAACTTCGAGGCGCTCTCGGTCGACCTCGACGCCGAGGACATCGCGCGCATCGACGACATCGAGCGTACCCATCGCTGTGAAGACCCAGACTGGATGAGTTGGTAGCGCTGAGTTTGAGGGTACCCGAACCTATTTACCGTCTCACGCTCCCTGATGGTGTATGGGCGTTGGATACACGACTATCATGTACGACGCGACGGACATCGACCGGGCGCTCCGTGACATCGCTGCCTGTCAGTACGACGGCGCAGAGATTGGCATCGAAAAGATCAGGACGATGGGGTTCGACACAGTCGGACGGCTACTCGAGGAGAACGACCTCGACATCTACTGCGTGATGAGCGAGTGGCTCGAAACCGAGGCGGCTGTCGACCGAGTCGTCGACGACGTGCCGAGGGTCGCCGACCTCGGCGCCGAGTATCTCGGGCTCTTGCCACCACAGCGTGGGCGACAGGACGACGAGACAGTCCAACAGTGGTTCACCCAGATAACCGAGGCGGCGACCGACGCCGGCGTGACGCCGCTCGTCCACCACCACGGCGCGACCCACGTCGAGAACGCGGCGGAGGTCCGAAACTTGCTCGACGCCGTCGACGGCCTCGAACTCCTCTGGGACACCGCCCACTACTACCCCTATGGAGAGAACTTCCCCGACGGTGACGTGACCGACGGTATCGAGCGGTTCGCCGACGACATCGCGTACGTCCACCTCAAGGACGTGGCCCCGCCGACCGGTTTCGCCGACGTTCGTGACAGTCTCACCGAGGGGGACTTCCACCTCGACAACGTCATCAACTACTTCCGTTCGTTCACAGATCTGGGCGAGGGCATCATCGATTTCGCTGGGGTCTACGAGGCGCTGGAGACGGTCGGCTACGACGGTCACTACACCATCGAGATGGAGAACCAGACGGAAAAGCCGCTCGTCCACGCGATGGAGAACTACGACTACTGGCGACAACTTACCGCTGAGTGAGACGGCGAGTTCGGTCGTCTCCTCGGACCCCGACGGACCAGTCTCAGGCTAACTGCATCAGCGTCGCCCCGACGACGATGCTCGTTATGCCGGAGAGAACGCGGGGCGACTGCGGAACTTGTCGTGCGATAGCATACGAGAGCGCGACGACGACGAGCGGGTAGACGTTCGAGAGCGGGACGACGGTCACGACGGTCCCGATGCGAAGCGCGGAGAACCACGCGAGCCAGTTCCCCGCGACGAAGACGCCCGCGAGGGTGAACGCGACGAGCGCCACTCGGTCGCGGATACCGACCTGACGGCGCGACGCGCTGGAGGTGCCAAACAGCAACACGAACGCGACGAGCGCCGACGTCTGTCCGACAGCGGTCCCGACCAGCGTGTTACCGTAGCCGTTCAGTCCGATCTTCACGAGGACGAACGAACAGCCGAGCAGAAGCATCGCTCCGACGGGGAGAACGAGGTCACGAACGCCGACGCTCGCGAGTTCCTCCACGAGGAGGTCGTCGTGTGACTCGTCTGCGCCCTCTGCGACCTGTAACACGACGCCGCCGCCGACGATACACAGCAGGCCGATACCCGAGACCACAGTGAAGGGTTCACCAAACAGCGGCACGGCGAGTATCGCGGCGATGGCGGGGTTGGCACTGACGATGGCCGCGGAGACGCGCGCGCCAATGCGGTCGATGCTCTGGAAGTACAGCAGTCGGAACGCCGCCGGGTTCGCGAGCCCTGCGACGACGAATGGTGCGGCCGTCTCGATCGTCAGCGAACCGAGCGCGGCACCTCGGACGAACAACAGGCCCCAGAAGACGAGGACGCTGACGAGAATACTGATGAAGGCGGCCGCGAGCGCGGGCGATCGGTCGTCGTCGTACTCCCCGATCGATAGGCCGTACTCGACGCTGATGGCCTGCAGCCCCGAGAAAACCGATGCGAGTAGTGCGAGCGCTGCGCTGAGTTCGACGATCATCGTCGCCGCTGTTCGGTCGGGCCGTCGTGGCTGTCGGTCGGCGTCTCGATGCGTGATCTATCGTGGCGGTCTGTCTCTGTGCTCATGATTGTCGGAACTGGTGCCGGAACGTCTCTGGCTCACTGTATCAATGTTACTCCTGTGGACGGTCGGTCAACACACCAGCAGTGGCCGGACCGCGGCCACCAGAAAGTATAAACATCACCACAGAGAATTGCGGACAATGCGATTTGGAATCGTCGGCTGCGGCCTCGTCGCACAAGTCATGCACATCCCCTACCTCGCCGAGCTACAGGCGGCAGAGCTCCACGCCTTCGCCGACCCTGCGGAGGATAGAGCGGAGACGCTCGCAGAGCGGTACAACGTCCCGAACGTGTACGCGGGACACGAGGAACTCCTCGCCGACGTCGGTGACGAACTTGACGCCGTCATCGTCCTCACGCCGTCACACGCACATGCCGATGTCGCCGTCGATACGCTCGGTGCGGACATCCACACGCTGATCGAGAAGCCGATCGCGACGACGCTCGAAGACGCAAACAGGATGGTAGAAGCGGCAGAGGCGAGCGATGCGACGGCGATGGTCGCCTACATGAAACGCTACGACCCGTCCTACGAGCGAGCCCAGGAGGTCGTCGGCGAGTTAGACGAGATAGACCTCGTCACCGCCTACGACGTCGACCCCGACCACTTTCGAATCGTCGAGGAGGTGTACGATCTGGTCCCCGGTTCGCCACCCGAGTCAGTCATCGAGGAGAGCGGCGCCAAACGGCAGGCCGACATCGAGCAGGCCATCGGCACGGACGACGAGATGCTCGTCGACGCCTACGACTTCCAACTCGAACACGTCTGTCACGACGTGAACGCGCTCCGAGGGCTGTTCGGCGACGTCGAGCGTATCGACCACGTGAACGTGCTGGCCGACGGCCGCTACGCGACGGCACACATGACCTACGAGGACGGCACCGAGTGCATCTTAGAGACCGGGGACTCCGACCGGAAGTGGTTCGAGGAGTTCATCCGCGTCGACTCGCCGGACGGGATGGTCTCCATCGACTTCTCGAACCCGTTCATCAAGAACACGCCGACGGAACTCCGCATCAAACAGGGGCTCGAAGAACTGACAGACACGGTGGAGACGCCATCGTACGAGGAACCGTTCAAGCGAGAACTGGCGTACTTTATCGAGTGCACCGAGGACGAGTCCCCGGTCCGAACGACGTTCGCGGAGGCGCGAGAGGACCTGCGCGTCATCGTCGACCTGTTCCGGACCTATCGCGGGGAGACGCCGCGCACCGACGACTGACGCGGTCGTAGTCCGGTTCTCACTCCCGTCGACGCAGAGAAACCCACGTCTCCTGACTGTGGCTTCGCTCGATGGCGTCGACGACGCGCTGTGCGGCAAGCCCGGCATCGAAACTCGGCTCGTAGCGTCCCCCGTCTGCGATAGCCGACAGGAACTCGAAGTTCTCGTGGACGAAGGTGTGCTCCCAGCCGATGATGTGGCCGGTCGGCCACCACGCGTCCATGTACGGGTGGTCGTCCTCCGTGACGAGGATGCGGTCGATGCCGTCGGTCGTCTCGGTGGTCACTTCGAGTTCGTTCAGCCGCTCCATCGAGAACTTGAAGCCGCCCTTCGACCCGTACACCTCGACCGTGTTGTCGCCCTTTCGCCCCGTTGCCACCCGGGACCCCTCGAAGACGCCCATCGCACCGTTCTCGAAGGCGGCGAGGGCGGAGTACTCGTCGTCGGTCGTGACCGGCTCCCTCTCACCGTCGCCGGTCGGACGCTCGTCGATGAACGTTTCGAGGTGGCCAGAGACCCGTTCGAGGTCGCCGACGAGGAACCGAGCGAGGTCGATAGTGTGAGCGCCGACGTCGCCGACGGCACCGCTGCCGGCGCTCGCCTCGTCGTTTCGCCACGTCCACTCGTCGTCGGGGTCGGCCTGCCAGCCCTGCAGGTATTGGCCGTGGAACCGACGTATCCGGCCGAACTCGCCGGCGTCGAGCATCCGCTTCGCGAGTTGTATCGCCGGAAGATAGCGGTAATTGAACGCCACCCCCGCTATCGCGTCGCTCGATTCGGCCGCGGCCGCCATCTCCCGAGCGCCGTCGAGCGTCGGCGCGAGCGGTTTCTCACAGAAGACGTGGACGTCGTTCTCCAGTGCCCGAACCGTCGGGTCGACGTGGACGCTGTTTGGTCCGAGGTTGTAGAGCACGTCGACGTCGTCGAGGGCGTCCGCCCAATCCGTCTCGACTCGGTCGAACCCGAGTCTGTCGGCGGCCGACCGGACCGCGCTCTCGGTCCGGCCGACGAGTACCGAGCGGTTCACCTCGGGTGCGTCCGGGAAGAACATCGGCAGGCGGGCGAGCGCGTTCGCGTGGGCCTTCCCCATGAACCCGTAGCCGAGGAAGGCGACGTCGAGCGTCATCAGTGACCTCGCTTGCCGACCGGCGTATCGAACGATGCCGTCCAGTTACGGTCGTGTCGTTGCATACCCACTCACCTCGTGCGGTCGACGACCGCAGTGTCGGCTATCTGTGTGGACTCGTCGGCTGTCGCCGTGACGCGCGGCGCGTCCCGCGTCGCCGCGAGTGCTGGACTGCCCCGCTCGATAGTGCCGATGACGCCCCGTCCGTGGGGATACACTTCTGTCCTCGGTCCGCCCTCTCGCTCGGGTCGATACTTTCTCGAACTGGTAACTGCCACCATACGACAGCATTCGACCGAGGCGATGAAAAATCTATGTGCTGTCGCCGACCTCCGCACGAGCGCAGGCGAATGATTATTACTCGCTCGGACTGAACCCTCTCCCTGTTCCAATGCAAGCCGTAGCACTCTATCCTGAGGGGCCGGAACTGCGCATCGTCGAGAAACCGAAGCCCGAACCGACCGACGACGAGGTGTTAGTTCGGACACGCTACGTCGGCATCGACGGGTCGGACAGACGTATCGTCGCCGGCGACATTGGCGGTGACCCTCCGGACGGCGCCGACCACCTCGTAATCGGTCACGAGGCGGTGGGCGTCGTCGAAGACCCGAACGGTAGCGATTTTGAAACCGGCGACGTGGTGGTCCCGATGGTCCGCAGGCCGACAGACGAGATGTCGCGGTTCGCCGAGAACGCCGAACTCGACATGGCACCGCCCGGAACGTTCCACGAGTGCGGCATCACGGGCGCACACGGCTACATGGCGGAGTACTTCACCGCCGACCCCGAGTACCTCGTTCCGGTGCCCGACTCACTCGCCGACTACGGCATCTTCGTCGAACCGGCCAGCATCGCAGAGAAAGCGCTCGATCAGGTGTTCACGGCTCGTTCGGGGTTCGACTGGCGACCGGAGAGCGCGTTCGTCCTCGGCAACGGCAACCTCGGGTTGCTGGCGCTCGCTCGCTTCTCGACGGGCGACGAGTTCGACCGGACGTACTGTCTCGGTCGGCGTGACCGGCCCGACCCGACCATCGAGTTCGTCGAATCGGTCGGCGGGACGTACGTCGACTCGAGGGAGACCAAACTGAGTGAGTTTCCCGATGTCTACGAACCGGCGGACTTCGTCTTCGAGACGACCGGCTATCCACAGCACTCTATCGAGGCAGTGAGTGCGCTCGGTCCCAACGGCATCGTGACCCTACAGGGGATACCGGGCGATAGCACGTTCGAGGTAGAAGGTGGCGGGTTCCACTCGGACCTCGTCGTCAACAACAAGGGCGTCCTCGGCGTCGTGAACTCGCGCCGACCCCACTTCGAGGCTGCGGTCGAGTGGTTACAGGCGGTGCCTACGTCGCTCCTCGACGGCCTCGTAAGCGGCGTGTACGCCGTCGACGGAGTTGAGGACGCCCTGAGCGATACGGACGAGACGATAAAGACGGTCGTCTCCTTCGAGAAGTGACGGAATCTGTCGCGAGCGGACGGGACGAGCGGTAGTCGAGGCGCTTGAGTCTATGACTCCGACCCCGCCGACGAGGAAGCGCGCGTCGTCGCAACCATCTCTTCGGGGTCGCCGATTCGGTCGCCCGTATCGGGATCGAAGCCGTGGACGAGTTCGTCCTCCAGCGTGAGCCACACCGTATCGCCACGCGTCGTATCGATGGTACTCGGCGCAACGATGGTCAGGCTCACGTCGCCAGCCGCCACTTCGACTATCTGTTCGTCACCTTGTGGTTCGGTCACTTCGACTTCGGCCTCCACCGCGTTGGCCGTCTCGTCCGTGTGGATGGTGAAGTACTGCGGGCGGACGCCGAGCGTCATCTCGTCGGTCCCGCTGTATCGCTTCGCGACGGCGTCGTCGAGCGTTACCTCGAAGTCGTCCGGCGCGTTCTCGGCCTGAATCTGCCCCTCCGAATGGGTGACCTCGATGAAGTTCATGGAGGGCGACCCGATGAAGCCGGCGACGAACTGGTTCACCGGCTGGTGGTACACCTCGTCCGGGGTCCCTATCTGCTGGATGTGGCCCTTGTCCATCACGACGAGTTTGTCACCGAGCGACATCGCCTCCTCCTGATCGTGGGTGACGTACAGCGTCGTGATGTCCATCTCCCGCTGGAGCACCTTGATTCGACTTCGCATGCTGATTTTCAGCTTCGCGTCGAGGTTCGCCAGTGGCTCGTCCATCAGGAACACCGCCGGGCGGCGGATGATGGCCCGACCCAGCGCGACGCGCTGTTGTTGCCCACCGCTGAGGTTGGCGATGTCGCGGTCGAGCAGTTCCGGAATCTCCAGCGTCTCCGCGACTTGTTCGATGCGATTCTCGCGTTCTTCTTTGTCGACGTCGGCGACTTTCAGCGGGTAGCCGATGTTCTCTCGGACGGTCATGTGCGGGTACAGCGCGAAGTTCTGGAACACCATCGCGATGTTCCGGTTCTTCGGGTGCACGTTCGTCACGTCGTGACCGTCGAGCGTAATCGTCCCTGAGGTGGGTTCCGTGAGTCCGGCCAGACACCGAAGCGTGGTCGTCTTGCCGCACCCGCTCGGACCCAGCAGTATCGTGAACTCGCCGTCGTTGACCTCGAGGTCGATGTCCTCTATCGCTATCGTTTTTCCGTACGCCTTTTTGACTGAATCGTATTCGACAGTTACCATTGCTTACCACTCTCCGTTGCTGCAGTGACTCGATTCGATGCCGGCGCTCCGGCACGACCGTTCGACTGTGACCGTCGGTGCGCACTCATTTGCCGACCGCCCCCATGCTGAACCCTCTGACGAGTTGCTGCCGCGCCATGAACGCGAACAACAGGACGGGAACGAGCGCTATCGTCGCCGCGACGCTCATGTTGATCCACTGCACCGAGAACTTCGTCACGAACGAAGCGAGTCCCACAGGGACCGTGATGGCCTGCGAGCTCTGTGCGAGGATCACGGCGAACAGTAGCTCGTTCCACGTGATAATCGTCGTGAAGATGGCCGACGCGATGAGCCCGGGCTTCACGAGTGGCAGCACGATTTTGAAGAACGCACCGAGGTGGGTGTGCCCGTCGATCATCGCGGACTCGATGAGGCTCTCCGGCACCTCCTCGAAGAACCCCTTCATCATCCACACCGCGAACGGGATGTTGAACATCGTGTAGACGAGGATGAGTCCGCGGAGCGTGTTCACCAACCCGAATCCCCGGAAGATGACGAACAGGGGGATAATCGTGACGATAGGCGGCATGAACCGCGTCGACAGGATGTAGAACGGCAGGTGGAAGTCCAGATTGTAGGGGTAATCGAACGTCACGAACGCGTACGCGGCCATCGCGCCGACGGTCGTCGCGACGATCGTCGTGACGACGGTGACGATGACGCTGTTCGTGATGAACGTCACGAACTCCGGTCGCTCTGCGAACAGGCGCGCGAAGTTGGCGAACTGCGCGTCGACGGGTATCCACTGTGGCGGGAACGATAACAGCGTCTCACGCGTCTTCAACGTAGCCGTCACCAGCCAGTAGACTGGGAACAGCGTCCAGACGAGGAAGACGGCGAGCGCACCGTAGACGCCGGCCTTCGTGAGTCCCGTCTCTGTGAGGCGTTCGTGTAGCTTTTCGAGCCCCGACGGTTCCGTGTAGGGCATCGTTTCGACCGGGGTGTCTTGTTTCGTCGTCATGAGCCGAACTCCACGTTAGCGATATTGACGAAGCTCATGGCTAGTATCAACACCAACACGAGGAGCGATACGGCCATCGCGGACGCTTCGCCGAAGTTGTTGAACCGGAATGCGGTCCGGTACATCTCCATACTGATCACGTTCGTCGCGTCGGACGGGCCGCCGCGAGTGAGGATGAACACCTTCGCGAACACGCGGAGGGCGTCCACCAGCCGAATGATCAGAATCAACACGATCAGGGACTTGAGGTACGGCAGCGTGATGTCCATGAAGCGCTGTCGTCGAGACGCGCCGTCCATGATCGCCGCCTCACTGATGTCGTCCGGAACCGACTGCAGTCCCGCAAACAGCACCAGCACCACGAGGGGCGTCCACTGCCAGATGTCCGTGAGGATGACGGAGTACAGCGCGACGCTCGTCTCGCTGATCCACCCGACGTTCGCCCCGCCGGTCAGTGGCGCGGCGATGTAGTCCAACAGGCCGTTGGGCGCGTACATGAGCCGCCAGATCAGTCCGATGACCGTCGGAGAGAGAATCATCGGAATGAGGATCAACGTCTGCCAGAGGCCCCTGACTTTGATCTTCTTGTTCAGCACCAGCGCCATGGCGAACCCGAGGATGAACTCGAGCGTGACGGCGATGCCGACGAACTTCGCCGTCACGACCAGCGAGTTGAGGAACGCCCCGTCGCTGAGCAGTTGCACGTAGTTCTCGATACCGACGAAGACCGTCCCGGTCGGCAGATACGATTGCGTCGAGAACTGCAGCGCGCGAAGTAACGGGTAGAACGTCAGCGAGAACAGAATCAGCACCGCTGGAATCGTCATCAACCACTTCAGGTGGTCGTCGACCCACAGCAGCACCTCCTCACGGCTAGAGGTATCCGTGCTGAACTGTGCAACCTCCGAGGTCACTGTCTCGCTGTCCGTGTCAGTCGCCATCGGTATCCTCTCCGGACGGTGATGGGGCTATCGCTACGTGACGGGCACCGGGGCACGTCAGGGTCGGGCGTGAATCGCGTTCCATAGTTGTCTGTTTCACTCGTAGTAGTTCGCGTTTGCAAGGATGCCTTCGACCTGCTCTTTCGCCTTCTGGGTCATCTCGCTCGGGGAGAGGTCGCCGGCGAGCGCGGCGTTGAGCAGTTCGCCGTGCCCGATGCCGAACTCCGAGTACAGCGGCGTCCGCGGTCGGTACTGTGCGGTCTGGAGACTCTCGTACAGCGCGGGGAACCACGGCTGGGCGTCCATGTTCTCCTCGAAGGTGTCGTGGCGGAACGGCACGCCACCGAGTTCGACGTATTTGTTCTGTGCTTCCTTCGAGATGGCCGAGCGGATGACCTCGCCGGCCGCCTTCTTCTTCGAGTCGTCGATGTAGCTGTTGATACCCATGATCCAGTTCCCTTGGGTCGGCGCCCGTCGCTTCGCACCCTTGTGGCCTTTCGGGATGGGGGTGAACTTGATGTTGTCCGCCTCGTCGGACTCCTCCGAATCGAGGAGGAGCGACGCCGCAGACGGCCACGCCGGGGCCTGCGCTGCAGACCCGCTCGCCAACCCGTTGAGGACTGCGTCGCTGTCGAACGAGGTGACGCCGTCCGGGCTGATGGACTTGAGGTCCTCGGTGTAGAACCGGACCGCCTCCGTGCCGTTCTCGCCGGCCCAGTTGTACCGCCAGTTGTCGTCGAACATCGTCCCGCCGATAGCGTTCCCGAGGGCGAAGAAGTTCGCCATGACCGGGTTGCCACGTTTCCCACGGATGATGTACCCGTTCGTCCCGTCGACCTGCTGGGAGATTTTCTGCCCGGCCTCGTAGACGTCACCCCACGTCTCGGGCGCATCCGCGCCGACTTGGTCGTAGAACCCGCTGTTGTAGGCGAACAACTGCGTGTTACCGACGATGACCTGCCCGCGAATCTGCTCGTCCATCCCTTCTGCGGACGGGATGTTCGGCGCGCCCGGCGTGGGCCACGTCGCGATGTCGACGGTGGTGTCGATGAGTTGGTCCGTCGGCAGGTCTTCCGGGAGCCACTGCTGAATCGGATCGATGTGCCCGGCGAACTGCGGGAACCACGGGTCGTCCATGAACGCGATGTCGTACGCATCGCCCTGTGTCGAGAGGACGCTGTTCGTCTTCTCGAAGAGGTTCGCGTACGGGAACAGTTCGACGTTGACCGTGATTCCCGTATCCTCGGCCACGTACTCGTCGACGAGACGTTTGAACAGGCGTCCCGACCCCTCGACGGCCGCGACAGACAGTTCCTGTGCGGTCTGGTTCGATCCGGACCCGGTCGAACCGCCATCGCCGCCGTCGCCGCCGGAGCCACCGTCACCGCCTCCGCAACCGGCGAGACCGGACAGGGCCACGACACCTGCGGTCGCACCGATGAACTTTCGCCGGGACGTGGCCGGTCGCCCAGATGAGTCGTTCGTCTCACTGTCACTATCCGTTCTCGTCTTGCTAGCTCGAGTCACGTCTCCACTCTGAATTTCCTACCTAATAAATCATGCTGTTGAATTCAACTGTTCAGTTCAAAACTAATACCTGATGGCCCAATACCGGTAATCCGAGGGCGGCCCGTCAGCGCTCGAGGTCGACCGGTCCCGCACTTGCCGGTTCTGGGTGTCGACATCTGTCTTCGTCGTTCCGTCTGTCGGCGCGACGTTGGATACCGGCGCCGTTTCGGTCACGACACCAGCCGTGTCGAACCTGCTCGTTGACTACCCGGTGCTTCGGTGTTCGAGTCTCTTCGGGCCCGTCTCTGGGTTTCCCGCGACCGTTTTCGAGACTTCACTGCGGCGGCCGAGTCTAACGGCATAGAAAACTACTTTTCGATCGGTCCGAGAGGAGCACGCAGCGGTATGACTAAACCAAACCGTACCAGAACTGTCGGTGTCACCGCGGGGAGCGCGTTCGACCTGCGCGTGGAAGAAGCAGTGTTCGACGGCCTCGACGTGACGCTCCGTCCAGTGGACATCGAAACCACCGACGACCTGATGCGCGAACTCGCCGACGTGGATGCCGTAATCGACAGGCTTCTGGCAGCCTCCTATACGTCTGCTGTCATCGACTCACTCGACCACTGTGAGGTCATCGCCCGCTGTGGCATCGGCGTCGACGGTGTCGATACCGAACGCGCCGCAGCACGCGGGATGCACGTGGTCAACGTTCCAGTCTACTGTCAGGATGAGGTGTCAGAGCACACCATCATGCTCTTGCTCGCTCTCGAGCGGAACCTCTCGACGTACGATACCGCCATGCACGACGGCGTGTGGGCACAGGACGTGACGACGACACAGGTTCACCGGCTTCGTGGACAGACACTCGGACTCGTCGGGTTCGGGACGATAGCGCAACTCGTCGCCGAGAAGGCACAGGCCTTCGGGATGGACGTCGTCGCGTCAGACCCGTATATCGACGCCGAAGAGATGTCTCAATCGGGCGTCGAGAAGGCGACCTTCGAGGAAGTACTTGACGTCGCCGACGCGGTCTCGCTGCACGCACCACTCGTCTCCGAGACGCGCGGAACGATGGACGCTGCCGCGTTCGAGCGCATGCAGGACTCCGCGTACCTCATCAACGTCGCACGAGGGGGACTCGTTGTCGAAGACGACCTCGTCGACGCGTTGTACAACGACGAAATCGCCGGTGCGGGGCTCGACGTATTCGAAACGGAACCGTCCAGTCAGGGTGATGCGGCCCCACCGTTCGAGAGCCCGCTCCGCGATTTCGATACCGTCGTGCTCACTCCTCACGTCGCGTGGTTCTCTCAGGAAGCGAACGAGGAACGGCGACGGATGGCCGCGCGGGACGTCCGTCGCGTCCTCGAAGGGACGGCTCCAGAGAACCCGGTCAACGAGCCACAGTAGGTCCCGGCACCGCGGTTTTCGCTGACAGACGGTTACACGAGAGGCCCGCTCGAGAATCGGCGACGGCGTTACAGCGACGGGATGACTTCGTCGCCCATCACTTCGAAGAACTGCTCGGGTTCGGGGCTGGTGTTCCCGAGGGTGATTCGGTCGAACCCGAGTTCGGCGTACTCCTCCAGTTGTGCGGCGATGTCGCTCGGGTCGTCGGCGATGAGGAACTTGTGTTCGACTTCCTCGCGAGTGGCGTTCTCGCCTTCCGCCTCTATCTCTTTCGGGTTGGCAAGTCCGCGGCCGAAGACGTCCTGTGTCGCGGCCCACCACGGCTTCGTCGCCTCGTACGCCGTCTCGTAGTCCGGGTCGTACGACGCCGTGACCAGCAGCGTGGTCTCGACTGCATCGGGGTCCCGTCCCGCGTCTGCGGCGTGCCGACGGACTGCCGGATAGAGCTTGTCAGTGTACTCCTCGTCTTTCAAGACGGTGATGAACCCGTCGCAGTACTCGCCGGCGAGCGACGCCGTCGCCGGCCCGTTCGCCGCGACGTGTATCTCGGGTGGCGTCTCCGGCTTGGTGTATAGCCGCGCGTCGTCGAGTTGGTAGAACTCGCCGTCGTAGTCGACGAAGTCGTCGGATTCCCAGAGCAAGTGGCAGATTTCGAGTGACTCCTTGAGCCGCTGTCGTCGCTCGGGATACTCGGGCCACGGAAACCCGAGTGGCTTCTCGTTCATCGCCTCGCCGGTACTAACGCCGAGGACGACGGTTTCGTCGTGCATCACCTGCAGCGTCGCGAACGCCTGCGCGATGATTCCGGGGTGGTAGTGTCCGGTCGTCGCCGTCACGCAGGTCCCCATCGGGAGGTCGGTCCGTTCGCTGAGTGCTCCCAGCCAAGACCACGCAAAGCCGGACGACCCCTGACTGTGGAACCACGGGTGAAAATGGTCCGACGTCCAGATCATATCGAACCCGGCCGTTTCGGCTAACTCGGCGTAGCGGAGTAGTTCGTCGGGTTCGTACTGTTCTTGATGTGCGTCGTAATCGATGGCAACCATGGGTTGTGAATCAAACGGCGGTACCAGTCGTCACACCGCCCGTCTCTGTCGTCTCTCACTGGCGACTCGCCCAGCGCCGGGCCGTCGTGTTCGCCCGCCCCCCGAGAGAGCGGCGTCGAGTTCGCTCGGCTCGGAGACCCGGTCGGCGAACCGACGGCGGCGTCGTCGACCACGTCTATCAGCAGGATGCTCCCGCGACCCGGGATGCCGACGAGGTACCCGACGCTCCTTCTCGATGCACTGTGTGATGCTTTCACTGCCGCTCTCCCGTGGCATACGCTATCATTCATCGAGAATCGTTATCAGTGTTCTGGTCACACCGGGCCGTTCGGCGTCTGGAACGCTCGAATCGCTCGTTTCGACGGCGAAGACACTGCGGGAGGCGAACGGAGTCGTATACAGAAAAGGGAGCAGGTGTCTGGGCGGCGCGACGCTGCTACTCTTTCCGGTGGGCCTCGACGACGTCCCAGTCCAGTTCGATGCCCAGACCGGGGGCGTCCGGAATCTGAATCCGGCCGTTCTGGATGAAGTCCTCCTCGCGGGCGAGCAGGTCCTCCCACCATGGCACCTCGCGAGCGTGGTACTCCAGTGCGACGAAGTTCGGCACCGTCGCGCCGACGTGAGCGGTCGCCGCCGTCGCAACAGGACTCCCGATGTTGTGCGGGATGAGCGCCTGATAGTAGGATTCGGCCATGTCGGCTATCTTCTTCGTCTCGGCGATGCCGCCGGTCTTCGGGACGTCCGGCGCGAGGAAGTCGACGGCCTGGTCCTCGATGAGGTCCCGGAAGCCGTGGCGGCCGTAGCGGTTCTCCCCAGTCAGAATGGTCGCGTCGACGCGGCGCTTCAACTCCCGCATCGCGTCGGTGTTCTCCGGCGGGAGCGGGTCCTCTATCCACGCGAGGTCGTACGGTTCGAGCGCGCGACAGAGTCGCTCTGCGGTCTCGGGGCTGAAGTTCCAGTGGAGGTCGACGGCCACCTCGGCGTCGTGGCCGATCTCCTCGGTGACAGCCTCGACGACCCGTCGCTTGTGTTCGATTTCGGGCGGGTCGAAGTGTCGCGAGAGCGTATCGATTTCGCGGCCAGAGGGCACGTCGAGGTCGAACTTCACGACGTCGAAGCCGTCGTCGACGGCCGCGCGTGCCGCCTGTGCGTACGCCTCCGGTTCGTAGGTGGACTCCTCTTGGCCCTCCTCGGCGGACTCGACCATCGCCTCGCCGGCGTGACAGTCGGCGTAGACGGTGACCTCCTCGCGCATCTTCCCACCGAGCAACTGGTACACCGGTTGATCGAGGAGTTTGCCGGCGGCGTCCCAGAGGGCGAGTTCGACCCCGCTGATGGCGATGGTGCCGACGCCCTCCTGTGAACCGCGCCCGGAGAGACTCTCGCGCATCAGGTTGTAGAGCCGTTCGACGTCGGTCGGGTTCTCGCCGACCAGTACGGGGCGCAGATAGTCGGTGATGATCTCGTGGACGCCGGGCGAGGGGTAGGCCTCGCCGATGCCGGTGACGCCCTCACTGGTCTCGACGGTGACGATGGTCCACGGGAAGTTCCCGTCGACGACCACCGTCTCGAGGTCAGTTATCTCTGCTGTGGGGCCGTCGGCACGACGGGGCGTCTCGTCGAAGTCGGCCCACATGGTCGCTGCGAGTTTGGAAGCGAAATCTTCGTACATAGTTGTGGTTCGGGATTGCCGTGTCGGCGTCCGGTCGGCCGTCGACCGGGGTCGGGACCGGCGATTCGGCCGTCGCCGAGTAGCGGACGCGTGATAGCCTCGTACGCGGCGACGCCGAATCCCATCGTTTCCCGTATCATCGCTCGGCCTGTTATAAGTTCCGGTGGGTATGCCGTGTCCGACCGGTCGCCTATCGGTGCGGATTCGGAAGCGGGTGGGTGCCACGAACTGTGAGAAGCATACACATTTTTGTGCCTCCGAATAATGAGTCGATATAGGGAGCCAGTATCCGTCGGGGGAGACTCTCGTCTCGGCGATACTGGCCGGACGAAAACAGCTATGACCGATATCAAGGACTCGATCGACGCAGGCGGCCATCCGCTCGGCACGTGGCTCTCCATCGGCCACCCGAAAGTCGCGGAGGGACTGGCACAGCTAGACCTAGACTTCGTCTTGGTCGATATGGAACACACGACGATGTCGCTGGAGACCGTCGAGAACATGGCTCGCGGCGTCGACGCCGCGAGAAACGAGACGGAGGCCGTAGTCCGCGTCCCGTGGAACGACCCCGTCCGTCTGAAACGGGTGGTAGACATCGGCGTCGCCGGCGTCATGGTGCCGATGATAGACAACGCCGACGAAGCCCGGTCGCTCGTCGAGTCGATTCGGTATCCGCCCGAGGGTATCCGGGGCATCGCCGGGAGCCGCGCGACGGGCTACGGCCGGAACTTCGAGGAGTACGTGAGCAACGCTAACGGTTCCATCCTCACGATCGCACAGATAGAGACCCGGCAAGGGCTCGAAAACGCGGAGGAGATTGCCAACGTCGACGGCATCGACGCACTGTTCGTCGGCCCTGCCGACCTCTCGGGGTCGCTGGGACTGTTCGCCGAGTGGGACTCCGACGAGTTCGGTGAGGCAATCGGACAGGTCATCGAGGCGAGCCAGAACGCCGACGTCCCCGTCGGGACGCTCACCGTCGACATCGACGCTATCGATTCGCGACTGGAGCAAGGCTTTGACTTCCTCATCGCCGGCAAGGACATCTCGCTCCTGATGGATAGCGTCGACCGAGCGATAGCGGACTACGCCGCCGCGCTCGACGAACGAGTCCCCGCGTCGTCGGACTGAGCCGTTCAGTTTCTGCCGAAGCGCTCACGACCGAGACACCGCCTCGTGGAGTCGCTGCCAGCGACGAACCGACCGCTTCTCGGTCCGAACTATCCCGGAAAACCGCCGTCGCGCTCGAAATTTAAAGCTGGGGCCGCAGGAGTTCAGTCGTTGCTGTACCAGCGCTGGATCTCGATGGTCTTGTCGGTGTAGAAGTTCACCGCATCCTCGCCTTGGGCGTGCAGGTCGCCGAAGAACGACCCCTTCCGACCGCCGAAGTGGAAAAAGCCCATCGGCGCACAGACGCCGACGTTGATGCCGATGTTGCCCGCGTCGACCTCGTAGCGGTACTTGCGCGCCTCGGCACCGTTCTCCGTGTACAGCGAGGAGGCGTTGCCGTACTCGGTGCTGTTGACCATCTCGATGGCCTCGTCTAAGTCGTCGGCCTTCGTCAACGCCATCACCGGGCCGAAGATTTCGGTCTGGGTGATGTCCATGTCGGTCGTGACGTTCTCGAGCAGCGTCGGGCCGAGGAAGTTCCCGTCGGGGTAGTCCGGGTGCTCGAAGTCCCGTCCGTCGACGACGAGGTCCGCACCTTCCTCGACGGCGTCCTCGATCATGTCGATAACGCGCTCTGCGGACTCGCCCGTGATGAGCGGGCCGACGTCGGTGTCTTCGTCGAGGCCGTTGCCGACGGTGAGTTCGTCGACGTCGTCGAGAATCTCCTCGCGCAGGTCGTCGTAGACGTCGCCGACGCCGACGACGACGTCGTTGGCGAGACAGCGCTGGCCGGCGTTGCCGTAGACGGAGCCGATGATGTTGGGCACCGACGCTTCGAGTTCGGCGTCCGGCGTGACGACGGCGTAGTTCTTCGCGCCGCCCTGTGCCTGCACGCGCTTGCCGTGCTCGGCGGCCGTCTCGTAGATGTGCTGGGCGACCGGCGTGCTGCCGACGAAGGAGACGCCGGCGATGTCGTCGTGTTCCAGCAGGGCGTTGACGGTGTCGGCGCCGCCGTTGACGAGGTTGACGACGCCGTCGGGGAAGTCGACGGCCTCGATGGCCTCGAAAATAATCTGGGAGCTGAGCGGGACCTTCTCACTGGGCTTGAGGATGAACGTGTTGCCCGTCGCGACGGCATAGGGCAGGAACCACAGCGGAATCATCGCCGGGAAGTTGAACGGCGTGATAGCGGTAAAGACGCCCAGCGGTTGGCGGACGGCGTGTTCGTCCATTTTGCTCGCGACGCCCTCGACGTTGCCGCTGCCCTCCCGGAGCATGTTCGGGATGCCGGCGGCGACTTCGACGTTCTCGATGCCGCGGCGAATCTCCCCGCGTGCCTCGCCGAGCGTCTTGCCGTGTTCGCGCGTGAGCGCCTGTGCGATGTCTTCTTGGCGGTCTTCGAGTTCCTGCTTCAGGTCAAAGAGGTACTGGACGCGCTCGACCGGTGAGGTCGCGCGCCAATCCTCGAACGCCTCGGTGGCCGTCTGGACGGCCTCGTCGACGGTGTCCGGGTCCGAGAACGTGACGTCTGCCAGTGTCTCGCCCGTCGCCGGGTTGACGACTGGCTGTCCCGCGTCGCCCTCGATCGTGACCCACTCGCCACCGACGTAGTTCTCTACGGAGTCGGGTACGGCAGTCGCCGCTGGCGACTGCTCTTGCTTGCTGGTCATGCATTGGGAACGTCTACACCGAGCTACATAGATGTTACGCACGTAGGGGGTGTGAATCGGCCCATTTAACTGGAAAGAACCGTAGATGAGCCTATGGGACGCGTTAACTTCGAGTTCGAGGGAGAGACGGTCATCGTCACTGGCGGCAGTTCCGGTATCGGTCGAGCCATCGCGCTGGCGTTCGGCGACGCCGGTGCGACAGTGTTGAACGCCGACGTCGACTCGGACCCGAAAGACACAGACGCCGACCGCCCGACCCACGAGGCCATCGAGGCCGCCGGCGGGACCGCCGAGTACGTCGAGACGGACGTCTCCGATCCAGACGCGATCGCGGCCGTCGTCGAGGCGGCCCGCGAGTACGGCGGCGTCGACGTGATGGTGAACAACGCCGGGTGGTTCACCCGCGGCGACCTGTTCTCGGTCGACCCGGACACGTTCGAGACCATCCACGGAATCAACACGAACGGCGTGTTCTTCGGGACGCAGGCGGCCGCCGCCGACATGCGCGACCGCGGCGATGGCGGCGTCATCGTCAACACGGCCTCGATAAGTTCGACGCACGCACAGGCGGACCAGATTCCATACGACTCCACGAAAGGTGCCATTCGCATGATTACCCGGGGGGCTGCGCTCGAACTCGCAGACCACGACGTCCGGGTCAACGCCGTCGCGCCGGGCCACATCGCCACGGAGTTCGGCGCCGGTGCCGACCAGAAAGAAGCGTCCGTCGCGGCGGGCAACCTCACGAAGCCGATTCCGCTCGACCGCCCCGGCTATCCCGAGGACATCGCGCCGACGGTGCTCTTCTTAGCGAGTGAGCAGGCCGACTACGTCACCGGCGAGATGGTGTACGTAGACGGCGGGTGGCAGACGTTCTGAGTGGGGTCGAGACGGCGATTCCCGAGAGGTCTGACCCCTTACAGTTATATTGCGCTGGGTGTTCTGTGCCAACGATGCGAGCACTCGTACTCGACGCGGAGTGGAGTCCGCGTCCAGACTACGACCTGTCCGAGGACGAAGCGAATCGACACCGCGCGATGAACTCCTCGCAGGTCTGGAAAGACCCCGAGCTGAATGTCACAGAGCGGGAGCGACCCGAACCCGCCGACGACGAAGTACTGGTTCGCGTAAAGTACGCGGGCGTCTGTGGCAGCGACGTCTCGATGATGGAGACGGACGACGACGGGTACATGCACTACTCGGCGTACACGCGGTTCCCGACCGTCACCGGTCACGAGTTCTCCGGGGAGGTCGTCGAGACGGGCGCCGACGCCGACCTCTTCGAGGAGGGCGAACCGGTCACCGCCGAGGTGACGGACTACTGCGCCCGCTGTCAGATGTGCCGGCAGGGGTTCCACGGCCACTGTGAGAACTTCGAGCAAATCGGGTTCACGATGGACGGCGCGTTCGCAGAGTACGTCACCGTCCCGGAGAAAATCTGCTGGAGCGTCGCGTCGCTCGAACGGACCTACGACGACGAGGACGAACTCTACCGCGCGGCCGCGACCGTCGAGCCGAGCACTATCAGCTACTACGGTCTCTTCGGGCGGGCCGACGGCATCTGGCCCGGCGACTACCACGTCTACCACGGCGTCGGGCCCATCGGTCTCACCGGGATGAACGTCTCCCGGGCGGCCGGCGCCGGCAAAGTCATCGCCTTCGAACCGTCCGACCAGCGCCGTAAGATCGCCCACGACCTCGGGTTCGAACACGTCTACAACCCCATCGAGGTCGATCCGGTCGAGACCGTACAGGAGGTCACTCACGGCGAAGGCGCCGACGTACACGTCGAGACGAGCGGTGCCGTCTCACAGACGTACCCGGTCATCGAGGACACGCTAGCCGAGCGTGCGAACGTGGTTCACATCAGTAACGCCGGCTCTGACCCCGAAATAGCCCTCCGGAAGTATCAGGGCAACAGCGCCCAGTTGTACGGCTCCGAGGGCCACACCGGCCAACAGGTGTTCCCGAGAGTCATCCGTCTGATGGCCAGCGGACAACTGGACAACCTTCCGCTGATTACGTCGACGTTCGACCTCGAAAACGCTGACACGGCCGTCCGGCAGGCCGCAAAGCGCGTCGACGGAAAGGTCCTGGTCCAGATGAGCTAGACAGCTATACCGTTTCGTATAGCTGAGAAAACGGAGTCGGAACGCCGCAAAGTCGGTTTACTTTTCGAGGTCCGCGAGGTCCCACTCGCCAGTGACGATGGCCCCGGAGTCAGGGTTGTCCGGTTCGACGACGGCCTCGACGATGGCCGGGCCATCGTGGGCGATGGCCGCTTCGAGGACGCTATCGAGTTTCTCCGGCTTGACGACCCGTTCGGCGAATTCGACGCTGAATCCGTCGGCCATCGCCATGAAGTCGATGTCCGTCTCCTCGTTGAACTCCGTGTTGAGGACGCGGTCCCAGCCGTACTTCTCGACCTGCAGGTTCCGGATGGACTTCCAGCCGTGGTTGTTGACGATGAGGTAGGTGACGTCGATGTCGTGTTCGACGGCGCAGGCGACTTCTTGATTGCACATCATGAAGCTCCCGTCGCCCTCGACGTCGACCACCGGACTGTCCGGCTTGGCGAGTTTCGCGCCGATAGCGGCCGAAACGCCGAACCCCATCGTCGAGAACCCGCCACAGGAGATGTTTGTACGGGGCTCGTAGACCGGGAACTCGGGGTTGACCGTCTCCTGTGGTTGGCCCGCACTAGAGACGATGACGCCGTCGCGCGGCAGGACGTTCCGGAGGCTGGCGAGTGCCCGCGAGATGCTCATCGGGACGCTGTCGTCCTCCCAGCGCTCGGCGACCATCCCTTCCCACTCCTCCCAGAGGTCCTGCATCTCTTGGTAGTATTCGTTGTCCTCCCGGGAGACGGGGTCCATGCGCTCTTGGAGTTCCTCGGTAATCTGACGCGTGACGACCTTCGCGTCGCCCTGGATGCCGACCTCGACCGGGTAGTTCTTCCCGATTTCCTCAGGGTCGATGTCCACGTGGATGAGCTTGCTCGGCGGAATCTCGAAGCTGACTCCCTCCTCGAAGGAGGAGGTGTGCATGTCGGTGAATCGACAGCCGACGGACAGAATCACGTCGGCGTTCGAGGCGAGTTCGTTGCCTGCCGACGACCCGATCCACCCGGCGTAGCCGACGAACAGGTCGTGGTCCTCCGGGATGATGCCCTTCGCCTGGAACGTCGGAATGACCGGCGCTTGCAAGTGTTCGGCCAGTTCCTGCACCTCGTCCCACGCCTCGGCGAGCATCGTCCCGCCGCCGGGGACGATGACCGGGCGCTCGGCGTCTTCTAAGAGTTCAGCCGCGTCAGAGACCGTCCGCGGGTCTCCGCCCGGTCGACTGTGGGGCCGGGTCTGTGTGGGTTCCGGCAGTTCGACGTCGGCCGCCGCACCCTGTACGTCCATCGGCACGTCGACGTGGACCGGCCCGGGGCGGCCGGATAAGGCGACCTGGAACGCGCGCCGGAGAATCCGCGGGAGTCGTTCGACGTCGTCGACGACGAAACTCTGTTTCGTGACCGGTTCCATCACGCTCGGGAAGTCACCGGGCTTCTGCCGCTCTATTTCCTGCAGGATACCCTGCCCATACTCGTGGGTCTGTGGGGCACCCGTGAAAATGACCATCGGGATGGAGTCGACGTACGCCGTCGCGGCACCGGTGACGGTGTTGGTCGCGCCCGGGCCGATTGAGGTGAACACGGCCAGTGGCTCCCCGCTAGCGCGGGCGTAGCCGTCGGCGAGGTGTGTCGCCCCTTCCTCGTGTCGTGGTTGTATGACCTCTACGTCGGAGTCGTTGAACGCGTCGAGCAGGTTCGTACTCCCGTGACCGGGGATTCCGACCAGATATTCGACGCCCTCTTTCTCCAGATACTTAGCGATAATCTCGCCACCGTTTAGTCTGGGCATCTCGTTCTGAACGATGCAGGCCCCGTTTATTAAACGTTCCCCCGACCGCCGAGGCCACCCGAAGATCGGGGTTACAGCGACGGGATGACTTCGTCGCCCATCACTTCGAAGAACCGTTCTGGCTCGGGACTGGTGTTCCCCAACGCGATGCGGTCGAAGCCCATCTCCGCGTATTCTTCCAGTTGCGCGGCGATGTCGCTCGGGTCATCGGCGATGAGGAACTTCTCCTCGATTTGCTCCTCGGTGGCTTTCTCGCCCTCGGCTTCGATTTCCTTCGGGTTCGCCATCGCGCGGTCGAAGACGTTCTGTGTCGTCGCCCACCATGGCCGGGTCGACGCTCGCGCACGCTCGTAGTCCTCGTCGTAGGACGCGATGACGAGTAGCGTGGTCTCAATCTGGTCGGGGTCGCGGCCCTCTTCCTCGGCGTAGCGCCGGATGGCCGGGTACATCCGCTCGGTGTACTCGTGGCCGGTCTTGACAGTGATGAAGCCGTCACCGTACTCGCCCGTAAGGGATGCCGTACTCGGCCCGTTGGCCGCGATTTGTACTTCCGGCCGCTCTTTGGGCATCGTGTACAACTTCGCGTCGTCGACCTCGAAGTGCTCGCCCTCGTAACTGTAGAAGTCGTCGTTCTCCCACAACCCGTGGACGATTTCCAGCGTCTCTTCGAGACGCTCCCGTCGGACGTCGTACTCCGGCCAGTCGTGGCCCATCGGCTTCTCGTTCATGGCCTCGCCCGTCGAGAGACCCAGAACCACCCGTTCGTCGTGCATCTCCTGTAGGGTCGCGAAGGCCTGTGCCATCAGCGCCGGGTGATAGTGTTCGCCCGCCGGTGTCACACAGGTGCCGATTGGGACGTCGATGCGTTCCGTGGCGGCGCCGAGCCACGACCACGCAAACCCTGCCTCGGCGTCCGTATGGAACCACGGGTGAAAGTGGTCGGAAGTCCAGATGAAGTCGAATCCGTTGTCGGCGGCCGACACAGAGAAATCCAGCAGTTGCGAGGGGCTATACTGCTCCTGATGGGCCATATAGTCGATGCTAACCATCGTGAGTGCACACTGTGGTCGGCGCGTATTATTTGTTTTCCCCGCCGACCGAAATTCGGCGACCCGAGCGCCGGTGAGCGCCCCGCCGGCGTTCGTTCGTGTGCTGCGAACGGACGTCGAACGACTCCGATACGACGCAGTTATTTCCGCCGCTAGGCCTCGCGTATCGGCCTGTGAGCACGCGAACACCGAGCGATTACGGCCAATCCGCTCCCTTCCGTTCGTCACCTGCGAACGAAAAAACCGTTCGCAACGGACGAACATTTATTATGGTGTACTCGCAACGACGATTATGGGAACGACATCGACATCACGAACGGTGGACGCGGTTCAGATCTCGCTGAACATCATCGAGTTCCTGCAGGAACGAGACGGAGCCGGTATCACGGAGATCGCCGAGGCACTGGAGTACTCGAAAGGGACAGTACACAGCCACATGGCGACGCTCGCCGAGAACGAGTACGTCGTGAAACATGACGGCCTCTACCGTCTGAGCCTCCGATATCTCGAACTCGCCGAGACCGTCAAGGACAGACTCCAGATATACGACGTCGTCCGCGAGGAACTGGACGAACTTGCAGCCGACAGCGGCGAACTGGCCCAGTTTGCGACGGAGGAACACGGCCGCGCGGTGTACATCTACAAGACCGGCGGCGAGAAGGCCGTCCAGACGGCGTCGTCGGTCGGCGACCGGGAGTATCTACACTGCATCTCGCTGGGCAAAGCGATGATGGCGCACATGGACGACGACCGCGTCGAGGAGATAATCGAACAGCACGGCCTCGAGGAGTTCACGTCGTCGACGATAACGATGCGAGAGGAACTATTCGCGGAACTGGAGACCATCCGCGAACAGGGATACGCCTTCGATCGAGAGGAGAAAATCGAAGGACTCCGCTGTGTGGCCGCCCCCGTCGTCACCAAAGGGGAAGTCGTCGGCGCCCTCAGCGTCTCGGGACCGGCAAGCAGGTTCGAGGGCGAGGTCTACGAGGAGGAGCTACCGGAGATGGTGACGCGGTCCGCCAACGTCATCGAGATCAACTCGCAGTTCTCGTAGGCTGTCGGCAGTTTTCGGGTGTTCGGCTGTCTCTCACGGGGGAGTCATCGGGCCCTGTACTCGGCGGACAGATACACACCGCAGCAGTCACCGGGACCTACGGCAGTCTTAGACCGCCCCCGTTGCACGTCGGACGTTGCTATCCCGTACTCGCCGTCGTCGTACCGCCCATCGCTGCTCGGACTCCCCTTGTTCGTCGGTGGCACGTTCGCTGCCCGCCATGGTATCTCCGACGCCGAAACCCGCCGTTCGGCTCTCGCAAACCGACGGCACGGAACGCGAGTAGACGGAAGCGAGCACCGCCCTCGCTGTAACAAGTGTACTTGTGTTATTGGCATGTTCGAGATATCGCGCCGCCGCGACCGACTACGATTGTCGCCCCCAGCGGCCGACGGGTAGAGAACAATGATCGAATTCGCCGATATATCGATGTACATCCGGCCACACTCCTCTCTATCCCGAAATCCACACTCATATTAGCGTATATAGCGTATATCTGCTGCCTAAATCTGCAATTCATACTTCCAAGTTACCAAAACGCGGTGATATGTGCAGAGGAAAGAACTACTACCGACACTTCGCCACTCGAATCGAGCTACAGTCTGCCTCTGGGAACGAAACAGACGCATCGAGTGGTATCTGCGCCCCGGTGGGCAGGCTATCCGTTAGACGGCGATGTCGAGTCGCTCGCCGCCTCGAGGATAGTCTGTCGGTCCTCGAAGTACGCCGGGGCGTCGTGTTCGTGTTCGAAGTGGACGATACTGGTGAGCGCTTCCTCGCCGTCGTCGACGCTCGCGTCTAGGTCTTCGGCCAGTTCGAGGTAGGCCGAAGCGAACTCTTGAAACGCGGTGCGACGTGCCTGCTTCGCCTCGGCCACGGCCTGTCTCTCTTCGAGTTCCGATTCCAGCGCTTCGAGTTCCTCGGTGTCGTCCGTAGCCGACTCGCTGCTGGCCGAGTGCTCGTCGAGTCGTGTTCGAACGTCGGCGATGTCATCGTCTATCTCTGTCAGTATCTCGTCGGTCTCCTCGTCGAGCGTCTCGACGCGCCCCCACAGCAGTCTCGCCTGTGTCTGACAGTATTCGACTAGTTCCCCCACCGAGAGGGCTGTGTCGTCTTCGCTCATTGTCACGCGTTCGCGCCCCGGGTAGAAGGGCCTTGTCACACGTCTGTCCCGGGGACACTCGATAGCGCTCGGGGTGAAACCTTCTTGAGGTCGAGTCGAGTAGGGACGAATATGCGCGCAGGCGTCGTCATCGCCGGAGGCCGCTCGACGAGATTCGGTGACCGCGATAAGGCCGTCGCGGACCTCGCTGGAACGCCGATGATTCGGCGCGTCGTCGACCGAATCACGCCGGTCGTCGACGAACTCGTCGTGAACTGCCGGACCGATCAGGCCGACGACATCGAGACGGCTCTTGCGGGCTGTGGCGTCGCTCCGACGTACGCCTTCGACGACACGCCCGACGAAGGGCCGATGGCCGGTATCGGGCGTGGTCTCCGTGCCACCGAAAGCGACTACGGCCTCATCGTCGCTTGTGATATGCCGTTCGTCGACCCGTCGTTCGTGGACTATCTCTTCGACCGGGCGGCGGGGTACGACGCCGCAGTGCCGCGTCCGGACGAGTGGTTCCAGACGACACAGGCGGTCTATCGCGCCGACGAGATGGCGGCGGCGTGTGAGCGAGCGCTCGGTCAGGGTGAGCACAGAATCGTCGAGGCGCTTTTTGACATCGACTACGTCGTCGTCGACCGCGAGGAGATAACCCGTCACACGACCATGGCGACCTTCGAAAACCTGAACACGCGCGAGGAGTTCGAGGCGGCCACCGAGCGGTTCTAGCGGACGTCGGTGGCGATACGGCCGCGGGAGCCATCGACCATCGCCGTCCCTCGTCGACAAGGCGTCCGCAAAGCGGGTGGCTGACCCGTCCCAGAGAGTGAGGGGCGTCGCTTTCACACGTAGGTGGACCGGAACGTATACACGAAATACACCGTGTGTTTCGCCGTAAAGCGGTCCGAGTGCCGGAAGATACGCCGGGGCCGGCGACTACGAGAGCGTGGACGTGATGTCCGTAGAGGAGATCATCCCGACGAAGTCGTCTTCGACGACTGGGAGGTGGTTGATACCGAAGTTCTCCATCATCGCCGCCGTCTCTACGAGGCGGAGGTCCGGCGGGACCGTCTCGACGGACTCGGTCATGATATCGGCGACGTCTAGCTGAGACGTGTCTCGTTCCTCGGAAACGGCGGCGATAATGTCGGTACTCGTCACGATGGAGGGAGGCGCCGTCGTGACCAGCAATGCGCTGATGTCACGCTCTCGCATCTCTTTGGCCGCTTCGACGACCGTCGCGTCGGGTGCTATGGTCACAAGCGGCGTCGACATCACGTCTTCGACGATTGCCTGATCCTGTGATGGCATGGACCTACCAACGGGTACAGGGGTCTTCGTTCTTGTTCTTGGCCGGTTGACTGTCTGTGGCCGCGACAGGCCTGCAGTACGCGTTGTGGGGTCCTGCCCACGAATCAGGCGTAATTCGGGTCTGACTCCAGGTCCTCTACCTGAATCGTGAAGTCACCGTTGCACCACAGAACCACGATCGCGCCGTGAGTCGTGAACTCGACTTTGACTGTGTCGCCGTCGCTCCGATCTCTGAACAGTTTGTCCAGCGCGTCCGGTTCGATACTGTCGTACAGGACACATTCGTCCTCGGTGATGTCCCTGCCCTTGGCGTCGGAGAGCGCCGACACGATAGCGGTACTCAACTCCTCGTCATCGTCGGGCGTGTATATCAGGGTCGGACTAGCAGTCACGTACACGGTGTAGTCACACTGGCGGCAAAATAATGCGGCATTACTCTTCAGGTACTCACGTCATCTTTGCGGCTCTGTTCCGGCCGGATCGGTTTCAGATCGTGTGGACGCCGGTCGTCACAGCGACACGCGCAGTGGGGGAGACGACGCTCTCTCCCGTCGTCGGTATGGTGCGTCTCCGAAGAAGTGGATGCGTCGGAAGCACCCACAGTATGCCAGAGGGATCCGCTACTAGCGTTATGGAGTGGGCTACGACGCTCGACCGCTCACGGAACCCACCCGGACGCAGACGGAGCACCGACTTAAAGATAGGTCGGGAGATGCGTTGCGATTTAAGTCCGATGTGGGAACGGTACCGGCGGGGACGACACTCAGGGGCTGTCGACTACGTCGACGCCGGTCTGTCTCGGGGTCGGCCCCGGAGGAGCGTCGCCTCTCTCACTCGTCACTATATCTCCTCACGGCGAATACAGCCGTCGGCGAACCGACCCAGAACCGTTCTGCCGGCATCGAACGCCGACCGTGCGCTCACGACCACGACCTGTATAAAACGGTGTACATATCGCTGTCAATCTTGAACCGTCGTCCGACCAACCGACTCCGTATGATCTATCGGTCCGTCCGAACAGATGGGGGCGGCGGGGTCGAGCGTGAGAACGAACCAGTGGCCTGTCCGACGTGTCGCGGGACGCTCGAACACCGCTCCGGGCTCTTCGTCTGTCGCTCGTGTAACTGGCACTGTCGACGCCCCGCAGACTGAACGGCTGCACACCGCCGAACTAGTCGTTGCGCTTTCGCTCCTGCTCTGGGTGTTCGCTGACGAACACCTTGGTGTTGTCGGGGATGTCCTCGGTGACCCACGAGTTCGCGCCGATGCTGACGTGGTTCCCGACCGTGATGTCGCCCAGTACCTTGGTGCCGGCGCCGATGACGACGTGGTCGCCGATGTCGGGGTGGCGCTTGTACCCCTTCTTCAGCGCGTGTTCCTCGCCCTCTTCTTCTTCGAAGTGGAGCGCGCCGAGGGTCACGTCCTGATAGATGCGGACCCAGTCACCGACGGTGGCCGTCTCGCCGATGACGACGCCGGTGCCGTGGTCGATGAAGAAGTAGTCGCCGATTTCGGCCCCCGGGTGGATGTCGATGCCCGTCTCCGTCTTCGCGTACTCGGTCAACTCGCGGGCGTACTCTGTCGCACCTAATTCGTACAGTTCGTGTGCGACGCGCTGGACTTCGATAGCGAGAAAGCCAGGGTACGAGCGGATGATCTCCATGTACGTCTTCGCCGCCGGGTCGCCCTTGTAGGCGGCTTCGACGTCTTTCTTGAGCCGACGCCGAATCCCCGGGAGGCGGTCGATAGTCTTTGCGACCGTCTCCGAGATGTCGCCGCTGGAATAGGGCCGCATACCCGCATAGAAGAGCGCACCGAGTGCATCGAGGTTGTTCAGCACCGCTAGTTCGTCCTGTATCAATTCGTCGGAGTTCCAGCAGGTGGGGAAAAACAGCCGTTTGAGGATGTCGACCTCTTTCCGTCGATGTTCCCGTTTCGGGAACTCCATCGGCGTCTGTTCCGGGAACGGCTCCGAGTCCGCCTGATACGACTCGAACAGCCGTTCGTGAGCGTCACCCGTGTATCCGTATTCCATACCCGACGTTTCCACTGCATAGCCTTAGTTGTGGCAGTGTTAAGACGGCTTAATCACCCCACAATCGAGCACCGCCGTCGGAGCCTGTGACGGTCTGTGGGCTAGTTATTTATCGTCGGATTCCCACCGTACCTGTATGAGCGGAGAGTGCCACTACTGTCACGGGTTAGTCTCGGCGTCGGAACGGGACCACATCGTCCTCGACCAACACGGGAACCACGAGGTGTACTTACACGAGCAGTGCGCTGACGGGCACAACCTGATAGAGTCGGCCGCGGCGTCGGGCGAGGTCGAGATAGTCTGTCCCGAATGTGGCACAGTCGAGACACACTGACGTGACCGACCCGACGAACCTCGTCTTATCGGGTTCATAACACGACGTGGAAGCGGCCACGCGGGCCGCGAGCCATCCGTTCGGCTAGGGAAGTTCCACTGAGACGCCCGACTGGCGGCTCGCCGCCTTGACGGTGTTGTACAACAACATCGCGATGGTGAGCGGTCCGACGCCGCCGGGGACGGGCGTGATAGCGCCCGCCTTCTCCCGACAGCTCTCGAAGTCCACGTCACCGACCAGTTCGTACCCCTTCTCCGTGTCGGCATCGACGCGGTTGATCCCCACGTCGATGACCGTCGCGCCTTCCTGAATCATGTCGCCGTCTATCATCTCGGGGACGCCGGCCGCCGCGACGAGGATATCGGCGCTTCGCGTCTTCTCGGCGAGGTTCTGGGTCCGGGAGTGACAGACCGTCGTCGTCGCGTTGCCGCCCTCGCCGTACTGAACGAGGAGGTTCGCCATGGGCTTGCCCACGATGTCGGAGCGGCCGACGACGACGGCGTCTTTGCCCTCCGTCTCGATGCCCTCCGCGGCCAGTATCTTCTGGACGCCGTGAGGCGTACACGGCTTGAACCGCGCGTTCCCGGCGACCAACCGGCCGACGTTCTCGGGATGAAAGCCGTCGACGTCCTTCGTCGGGTCGATGCGCTCTAACACCTCGCGTTTGTCGACGTGGTCCGGCACCGGCATCTGGACGAGGATGCCGTGTACCGTCGGGTCCGCGTTCAGTTCGTCGATGCGGTCATACAACACCGCCGCTGGCTCGTCCGGGTCGATTTCGTGGTGGAAGCCGTCGATACCCGTCTCCTCGCAGGCCTGCTGTTTCATCGAGACGTACGTCTCACTGGCCCCGTCGTCGCTCATAAGCACCGTCGCGAGTCCCGGTTGGACGTCCGACGCCGCGAGCGTCTCTGTACACGCACTGACCTCGGCCCGAATCTGGTCCGCGATTTCGTTGCCGTCGATTATCGTAGTCATAGTGATGTCACTGTCGTGGGTGGCGGCGCTCGGTCTCCGTGCGCCGCTGGAACGGGACGGGACCGACACCAGTCGACCCCTGACTGTGTGGCCACCGCACTCGCTCACCACCTCAGTCTCCGACGACATAACCGCGGATGGGGAATAGTCCGCCCGTTGAAATACCGTCGTATGTTCGTCGCGGAACCGACCGTATTGAGTTCCCAATCCGGAACTGTTTCGGCCGAATCCACCGTTCACGCAAGGTTTTTGTCGGGTCCAGTGCTTGGTGTTACACAACCACATCGAGGGCTGCATATCGGCCCTCGCGGAGGCCCTAGTACCAGATGAGTGATATACGAACCGTCACGGAGCGAGCAACGTTCGTCGAAACTGCCGCGTCGGCACCGTACGGTGCCCGCGTGCCCGTCGAAGTACGCATCACCGTCTCGGACCCGTTCGAGGCCTACCGCCGCGCCCGGACGGGCGAGGACGGCGTCTATCTCGAAACCACCGGTGGGCAGTCCGGATGGGGGTACTTCGCCGTCGACCCGGTCGAACTGGTAGAAGTCGGGGCAGACGCGACGCCGGACGGCGACACAAGCCCCAGTATCGAGGCCATCGACGCCGTGCTGGACCGCGAGACACTCGTGCGCGGAGAGTGTGACGTGCCCTATCCCTGTGGGGCGTTCGGATGGCTCTCCTACGACGTGGCCCGCGAACTCGAAGACATCCCGGCGACGACGGTTACGGACGGCCTCCCCCGTCTCCAACTCGGCGTGTTCGACTGCGTCGCCGCGTGGGAGGAACCACACGACGGGGAGGTGACCCTCCGGGTGACCGCGTGTCCGGTGGTCGAGGACGACGCCGAGGCGGCCTACGACGCCGGACTGGAGCGGGCGACGACAGTCGCGGAGTCCGCACTCAACGGCGACCGCCACGTCCAGTCGCCCCCTACCGCGAGCCAGCAGGCCACCTTCGAGAGCGAGTGCGGTGAAGCGGCCTACGCCGACCGCGTCCGGACTATCAAACAGTACGTCCGCGACGGCGACACCTTCCAGACTAACGTCTCCCACCGACTGACCGCGCCAGCAGCGGTCCACCCCGTCGAGACGTTCGACGCCGTCCGGCGGGTGAACCCCGCACCATATTCGGGACTGCTCGAGTTCCCGGGCGTCGACCTCGTCAGTGCCAGCCCGGAACTGCTGCTGGACGTCGAGGGCGACCGCCTCCTCACCGAACCCATCGCCGGCACGCGACCGCGCGGTGACACGCCCGAGGAAGACGACGACCTGGAGCGTGACCTCACGACCGACGAGAAGGAACGGGCCGAACACGCGATGCTCGTCGACCTCGAACGCAACGACCTCGGAAAGGTCAGCGAGTACGGCAGCGTCGACGTCGCGGAGTACCGCCGCGTCGACCGCTACTCGGAGGTGATGCACCTCGTCTCGCTGGTCGAGGGTCGGCGGCGCGACGGCGTGAGCATCGCCGACGCCGTCGCCGCCGTCTTCCCGGGCGGCACCATCACCGGCGCCCCCAAACCACGGACGATGGAGATTATCGACGAGGTGGAGACGACCCGGCGCGGCCCGTACACGGGGAGCATCGGCGTCTTCGGCTTCGACGACCGGGCGACGCTGAACATCACCATCCGGACGCTGGTCCGCCACGAGGGCGAGTACCGCCTGCGCGTCGGCGGCGGCGTCGTCCACGACTCGGTGCCGGCGAAGGAGTATCAGGAGACGCTGGACAAGGCCCGTGCGCTCGTCAACGCCGTGGACGAAGCGCTCGGTGAACAGGGGTCGTTCGCCGTGGAGTCCACCGCCGACCCGATGGAGGGCGTCAGATGATTCTCATCGTCGACAACTACGACTCCTTCGCGTACAACCTCGTCCAGTACGTCGGCGAGTTCGACGACGTGGAGGTCCGGCGCAACGACGCCATCGACGTCGCCGACATCCGCGACCTCGACCCGGACGGTATCGTCGTCTCGCCGGGCCCGGGGACGCCGGCCGACGCGGGCGTCTCTATCGACGTGTTCGCGGAGACCGCCTACCCGGCGCTCGGCGTCTGTCTCGGCCATCAGGCGCTGTGTGCGGCCCACGGGTCGCCCGTCGGTCACGCGCCCGAGGTGGTCCACGGCAAGCCCTCGGAGGTCAGACACGACCACACTGGTCTCTACGAGGGTGTCGACGACCCCTTCGAGGTCGGTCGCTATCACTCGCTGGCCGTCGAGGACGACGACCTGCCGGACGAACTCGTCGAGACGGCCCACACCAACGACGAACAGGGCGTCGTGATGGGGGTCAAGCACGTCGACCGCCCGCACGTGGGCGTGCAGTTCCACCCCGAGAGCATCCTCACCGACGCCGGCAAGCGGATCGTCGAGAACTTCTGTACGAACGTCGCCGGCGTCTGAGTGGGGTCCGTCGGATCACTTCTCCTCTGGTGGGTCTACGTCGTGGTGCGTCTGAATCGACGGAAGTCGGTCGAGCCCCCGTCTGAGAACCGACGTGTGGCCTCGCTCGTGTCGGTACCACGTCAGCGTCAGGCCACCGACTGCGACCACCGAGATGACGGCGAACGGTCCGCCGGTGAGCACGGCGAGCGCCTGTAACGTCCCCGCACCGCCGACGAGCAGTACCGCCGTCGCCACCGCGCCCTGAAAGACGCCCCAGAAGACGACGCTGCCCGTCGAGGGGACCTGTCCCCGCCGGGTCGCGAGCAGCGAGACGACCAGCGTCGACGTGTCCGCAGAGGTCGTCATGAACACCACGATGAGCGCCAGGAACAGGAACGAGAGGAGGCGTCCGAGCGGTAGCGACGCGAACAGTGCGAACCCGGCGACGGCCTCCGAGGCACTACTGCCGGCAATCGCTCCGAGGATGTCCGCTCGCCCCGTCTGCTGGACGAACAGGGAGGTTCCACCCAACAGGAGGAACCAGACCGTCGTCGCGGCGGCGGTGGCGACGACGCTCGTGAACACGACGGTCCTGACGCGCCTGCCCCGAGAGAGCGCGGCGACGAACAGGCCGGCGAACGGCGCCCACGAGAACCACCACGACCAGTTCCAGACCGTCCAGTTGGCGACCCACTCACCGCCGATGTGGAGACTCAACGGGACGAAGTGGACGACGTAGCCACCCAGTGCCCGGGTACCCCGTTCGACGACGAACGCACGCGGGCCGACGGCGGCCAGTACGAGGGCGAACAGGCAAAAGAGCACGACGTTCAGCCCGGCGATGCGGCGGATGCCGCGGTGGATGCCGGTGACGGCCGAGAGGACGAAGACGGCCGTCAGGCCGCCGACGAACAGCAACGGCCCGGTCCCGCCCACGGTAACGTCCCACTGGAACGAGATACCCGCGAGGAACTGCTGGCTCACCAGCGCCACCGACGTCGCGATACCGCCGATGGTGGCGAACACGGCGAGGGTGTCGACGAGGCGACTCCACACCGAGTCGAGGCCAGAGACGCCGAGAAACGGGGCCAAAACGGTCGATACGCGCAGCGGTGCCCCGCGCTCGAACACGAAGTACGCGATGGGGACGCCGATGACTGCGTACGCGCTCCACGCCGAGACGCCCCAGTGAAACAGCGAGTAGACCAGTGCGTCGTTGCTAGCGGCTGTGGACCGTGGCGTAGCGCCGAAGTACGGCGGCGGGTCGCCGTAGTGAAACAGCGCCTCTGCTGGCCCCCAGAACACCAGTCCCGCCGCGATGCCGGCAGTGAAGACGAGCGTGAAGTACGTCGGGTATGTGTACGTCGGGTCCGTATCGTCCGGCCCGAGCGTGATATCGCCCCACGGGCCGAGCAACAGAAACAGGCAGTAACAGACGGCGAGGAAGACGGCGACGACGAACAGTGGGCCGCCGATCCGCAGAATCGTGCCCGTTGCGGCGTCGACCGCCGCCGACGTCCGGTCCGGTAACGCGACCTGCAGGCCGAAAAACAGCACGAACACGACGACGGGCAGTCCCAGCGTCAGCGGGTCCTGTCCGGCGAGGAACGTTCGGATAGCGTCCCGCAGTCCGGTCTGTCTGATCTTCAGGAGGTAGCGGTCGGCCGACTGCGCGTCGTCCGGTCGATGGGGCAACACCGCGAGGTATCCGAGCCCGGAACTGAAAAACAGGAGTGAGAGTGCGAGCCACGCCGCACCGCTCACCGCCTCGCCGACGAACGCCGGAAAGAAAAAGCCCGAGAGGACGATGGCCCCCGAGACGACACACAGCGGTGCGAGGACGCTCGCGACGACTCGTCCGATGCCGCCTCCCGCTGACGTGGCCATACACTGACAATCAGTCTCGGATAGGTTTATTAGTATCGTAGCCACCGATACACCGTCGGTCCGCGACGCGGTTCGACACCGTGACACGCTGTCGGGGATCGACTTGCTCACGGGACCGGTCGACGGGCCGACTCCCTCCCGCTGGTCCCGTTACCCACGCACGGGACGGACGGGGAACTCAGTTTCCGGCGTCCCCGCCGTCCGGGTCTGTGGACCGCTCGGGGCCGGCGTCGTCGGTCACGGACAGGGACGTCACCTCGCCCAGTACCGATCGACCGAGGAGGCGGCCGCCGATGGTTCGAGGGTTGAGGACCTCGTCCGCACCGACCGAGTCGAACTTGTCGACGTGTTTCTCCTCCGTTGCGGCCGCGACGACGCGGACGTCCGGCGCGACGTTCTTGGCTGCGATGACGGCGAGGACGTCTCTCGCGTCGTCGTTGCTCCCGACGACGACTCCGCGGGCAGTGTCGACGCGGGCGTCCGAGAGGACGCTCTCGTCCGTCGGGTCCTCTGTGAGGACGCTCACCCCGTCGGTCTGGAGGGCGGCGGCCGTCTCGGCGTCGTCTGTCACGACTACGACGTCCGTCTCGTCTCGCAATTCGTTCAGTAGCGATTCCGTCACGTCGCCGTACCCGAGCACCACGACGTGGTCCTCGAGGAGTGTGAGTTCTGCGGCAGTCATGATTCCGAACGCTGTCGCCATCCGCGACTCGATGACCGGGACGATGAGTGCCCCCACCGCCACGGTGAACGCACCCGTACCGAACAGGATAACCGAGAGCGAGAACCACCGTGCCTGCGCCGTCATCGGCGTGATGTCGCCGTACCCGACCGTCGCGATAGTGACGATGACGTAGTACACCGCGTCGCTCCACGTATCGAGTTCGAGGAACTGGCCACGGAGCGTATAGGAGCCGACGACGCCGTAGAGGCCGACGCCGACCATCGCCGCTAGCGACGCTATCTGCAGTGGCGAGAGGTCGACAGGCTGATCGAAGGCGGCCCTGTTCCAGATAAGCGAGGGAACGGCGACGACGACGAGGACCAACAGCGGCACGTCCGTCGTCTGGAGCGTCGCAAGCGGCAGGAGCGCGAGGCCCGGCAGCGCGAGGACCGCCGCGCGCCAGGCGAGTCGCTTTCGCCGCTGTAACCCGACGGTTACGAGGCCGAGTACGAAGGCAAAGAGGACGCCCGAGAACCGTGCGAACCCGACCGGCACGGTCACGACTGCGGTGAGCGGACCGTCGAGAGCGAAGGTCGGTTGGCTGAGGTTCGACAGGCCGGTCACGAACGCGAGCAGCGTGATGGCGCCGGTCAGGACGACCGTGGGTCTGGCACCGGAGAACTGCTCCCACTCGACGAACGGCACCCGATCCGTCGGATAGAACACCTCTTCCAGCGCGGGTTCCCGGCGCTCGTCTGGCACGTCAACCATTACCAAGATATTGACCGCCTCGACATAAAAATACCCGCGCAGTACCGCTGACGCTCCGGCACGAGATTCAATATCCCGGGGGGAGAACTGCCGACGATGCACCAGTGTGAGACGGGCGTGTGTGCGTGGACCGATTTCTTCGAGACCGACGTTTCGGGCCCGAACCGGGTGATGACGAATGAACCCGGCCGTTCTGTTCGGCCTCGGTACTATGATCGCGTGGGGGTTCTGGATAATCCTCGGTGACGTCGCCTCAAACAGCATCGACCCCGTGATGGCGGCATTCCTCTCCTACGCGACGGCCGCAGTGGTCTCCGGTGTCTACGTTGTCACCTCCGACGCCTCGCTAGCCGTCACTAATCGCGGATTGGTGTACTCCGGTGCGGCGGGTATCGCGGCCGCCATCGGCGTCGTGTCGACGTTCATCGGCGTCTCCGTCGGCTCTACGGCCGTCGTCTCGACCATCGGGGGCATGTACTTCATCACGGCGGCGGTCATCAGTACCGTCGCGCTGGGCGAACCGGTGTCGGCCCAGAAAGTCGCCGGCATCGGACTCGCGCTGACCGCTATCGTCGTCATCAATCAGTAGTCGCCCCCGACACAACAGGTAGCATCGCTGACGTGCTGTGGCGCCAGCGGGCCGCTCGACTGGGATTTAAGAGACGGGCCGAGCAACGGGCGACCATGAAGCGCACAATCAGTACCGACGATGCGCCGGCGGCAGTCGGCGCGTACAGTCAGGCGACGACCAACGGCGACATCCTCATCACGGCGGGGCAACTGCCCCTGACGACGGACGGCGAACTGCTGGACGACGAGTCCGTCGCCGACCAGACACGGCAGTGCATGGAGAACGTCGAGGCCATCCTCGAATCCGAGGGCCTCTCCATCAGCGACCTGCTCAAGACGACGGTGTTCCTCGATGACATCGACGATTTCGACGAGTTCAACGAGGCGTACAGCGAGTTCTTCGACGAGGACCCGCCGGCCCGGAGTGCCGTCGGTGCGGGCGCCGTCCCGAAGGGCGCCGCCGTCGAGATAGAGGCCATCGCGACGACGGAGTAACCACTCTCTACGAGCGGTCTCGCGCCGTCACCGCAGTTCCATGTTCTCGGCGCGTTCGGCGGCGAGGTCGGTTATCTCCGCGACGCTACTGTCCGAGCGGTCCGCGAGCACGCGCACTAGCATGCCGAGCTGGACTGCGGCAGCCTCGCGGAGTTCTTCGGCCGATTCGGTGTCGTTGCCGAAGTAGTACTCGTGTCGGCCGTCTTCGTGGACGATGCCTGCGTACACCGAGTGGAGGTCGTCCTCGGTGATGGCCGCCGCGGCGTCCGTCTTGACCGACTCGAATTGCGGGTTCGTCATCACTTCAGATACGGTGACAGAGGCCCCTAATCGCTTCGATTGGGCGGGCCGTGCGGTCCCGTCCGCCAACGTGTCGTCGAACGGACTCGTTGTGTCGGTGGTCGTCACCTGCGGGTCGTCGACGGACGACTGCCGGGCCGCGTGTGGGATTTTTATCCCTCCGGCACGACGTGCGAGCCAATGACACGAGGTACAGGTGCCGTCGGCCGCTCACCCCTCGTCCGCGTCGCGACAGACGTCCGGACGGACGCGGGCGAGGCGGTCGTAACTGCGGCACAGAACTCCGCCGACTCGGTCCCGGTCGTCCGGACGGGGCCGACCGGCACCACGGCGTACGACCCGCTCGTCATGCTGACGAGTGCAGGCCAGACAGCACTGTTCGGCGACCCGTCGCCGTCGCTCGTCCGGGACATCATCGCGACGCTCGAAGACGGGGACCTCCCGACCGACGAGGCGACGGCCGTCGTCGGCCACGACCCGGAGACGCCGACGCTCCCGATACCGGACTCGGGGCCGCTCTCGGTCGGCCGACGGACCGTCCTCGGCCCGTGTGGCTGGGCCGACCCGCTCGAACCTGACGACTGGTCGTTCGTCTCACCCGACCGGACCGCGGAGGCGGCGACAGCGTTCGGGATTCTCGGCCGGGGCCGCGGCGACGCGGCGACTGACGACCCGGTGACCGACGTGTGGGAAACCGCACGCGGGGTCGACGGCGACCCGGTGGTCGTCGTCAACGCCAACGACGCGAGCGACCTGCCGCGGGCCGACGAGACGCTCCTCACCGCCGCACCGTTTGCCGTCCTCGACGGGCTTGCGGCGGTGGCCGAGTACGTCGGCGCCGAGGACGCCGTCGTCTACCTGAACGAGGCAGACTCCCCGCTACACCGGCATCTGCAACGGGCCGTCGACGCCGCCGCCGAAACGCTTCCGGTCGTCCCCAACTGGTGGCCGGTCCCGACGAGTATCGGGCGGGCGAACCGACGGCGGCGCTCGAAGCGCTGGAGGGCGCAGACCGCATCGAACCGCGGCTTCAGCCGCCGACGCCGGCCGAACGCGGGCTCTACGGCCGACCGACGGTGATTCACACGCCCCGGACCGTCGCGCAGATTCGACAGGCTATCCAGGCCCCAGCGACGATGGACACCGACGCCGCCGACCCCGGGACCCGACTCGTCACCGTCACCGGCGACGTGGCGAACCCGGCGACCGTCGAATTGGGGTCCGGCGGGAGCCTCGCCACGGTACGGGAGGCAGTCGAGATGGACGGCGCGTTCAAGATGGCCTGCGTCGGCGGCGTTCTGGGCGGTATCACCCGTGACCTCGACGTTGCCCCGACCGCACAGTCCTTGCGCGCCGCCGGTCTCGGCACCGACGGCATCGTGGAACTGCTCGCCGACGACCGTTGTGCGCTGGCGACCGTCGGCGAGCGCGCGCGGTTCGCCGCCACGGAGAACAGCGGTCGGTGCGTCCCCGGGCGCGAGGGGACCAAACAACTCGCCGAACTCCTGCGCGAGGTGTACGACGGGTCGTTCGACACCGAGAAGATACGCGAACTGGGGCGGGTGATGCGCCGGTCCAGCAACTGTCAGGTCGGCGCGCACGCGCCCCGGCCCGTGACCACCGCCATCGAGGAGTTCGAACCGGAGATTCGCGCACACGCAGACGGCCACTGTCCGGCCGGCACCTGTACGGAGCAACTATGAGTACCGACGAGACACTCCCCGGCGTTCCCGACCTCACCGATCCACAATCGGAGACGCCGGTCACGGCCGAGTTCGAGACCGGCACCGCCAACGACCCCGACGTGGGGACGACTGGCGACGCACCGACTACCGTTACCGTCGACGGCGAACCCGTCACCGTCCCGCCCGGGTCGACGCTCGTCGACGCCATGGAAGCGGCGAGTGGCGTTTCGGTCGACCCCGGCGCCGACGGCCTCGAAGACGCCGACGTGCCCGCGCTCTGTTACTACGACCGCGAGGGCGACTGCAGCGACGAGGTCGGCCCGCGGAGCGAATGCCGCACCTGCATGGTCGAGACGGACGAGTACGGCCTCGTCCCCTCCTGTTCGTTCCCCGCCGAAGACGACCTCGACGTGCGGACCGACACGCCCGACGCCGAGGAGGCCCGAAGCGTCAACCTCGACCTGGTCCTCTCGAACCACAATCTACGGTGTACGACCTGCAACGGCAACGGCCGGTGTGAACTGCAGGACGCCGCCATCAGCGAGGGCGTCGACCACCCGCGCTACGGCGTCTTCGACGAGCGAGACCAGTACGAACCTATCGACGACACGTCGTCGTTCATCCAGATAGACCGCAACAAGTGCATCCTCTGTAACCGGTGTGTCGACGCCTGTAACGACGTGCAAGTCGAGGGCGTCCTCCGCATCGAGGGCCACGGCGGGGACACCCGCATCGGCTTCCAATCTGACGCCGAGACCATGGGCGATTCGGAGTGTGTCTCCTGCGGGCACTGCGCCACAGTCTGTCCAACGGGGTCGCTCACCGAGAAGGGTATCGGCGGGCCGCGACGCTCCCGCTCCCCGGATTCACCCAACGCAACTCCGTCGGGAAGGTCATCGAACACGAGGACGTCGAGACCATCGACGACACGACGGCACCGAACCGCACCTTCGGGCCGCCGAACCGCTCGACGGCGACAAGAAAGGGCTGGCGAAGTTCGTCTCGAAGGCCAAGCGCAACGCGGGTGACCTCGCGAAGCAGTTCGGGAACGAGGCGTTCCTCGCGGCGGAACACACCGCCGAGAGCATCGCGGCGAACACGCTCCCGGAGGGCCGCCTGTTCGACGTGGCCAGCATGGTGAGCAAGTACCGCCTCGGAAAGATAGACAAGCAGGAGACGACCTGCGGGTTCTGTGCCGTCGGCTGCCGGTTCGAGATGTGGGGCAAAGACGGGGACTCGCTGGGCGTCGTCCCCGTCGACGACCCCGATACGGCGCCGGCTAACAACTTCTCGACCTGTGTGAAAGGGAAGTTCGGCCACGAGTTCGCCAACAGCGAGAAGCGCGTGACCGAGCCGTTGGTCCGCAACGATGACGGCAAGCTCGAAGCCGTCGAGTGGGACGAGGCGTTGGATTACGTCGCTGACCGCCTCACCGAGATTCAGGACGAGCACGGTATCGACGCGCTCGGCTGTCTCGCCTCCTCGAAGGGGAGCAACGAAGAGGCCTACCTCGTCCAGAAGTTCGCCCGGCAAGTGCTGGGGACGAAGAACATCGACAACTGCGCGCGCCTCTGTCACTCCTCGACCGTGGCGGCACTCCAGCAAACGGTCGGGTACGGGGCGATGACCAACCGCATCAACGAGGACATCGGCGAGGCCGACGCCTACCTCATCAGCGGGTCCAATACGACTGAGTCTCACCCGGTGCTCGCGACCCGCATCAAACAGAACGTCCGCGACGGCGCGGACCTCGTCGTGTTCGACCCCCGAAAAGTCGGTATCGCCGAACACGCCGACCAGTACACCCGCACGAATCCGGGGTACGACGTGGCGTGGCTCAACGGCCTGATGCGCTACATCATCGAGAACGACCTGCACGATACGGCGTTCATCGAGCGCAACACGAAGAACTTCGAAGAACTAGAGGAGAAGGTGCAGGCGTTCACGCCGGAGAAAGTCGAGGAGTTGGCTGGGGTCTCTCCGGACGAACTCGCCTCGGCCGCCGAGACGCTGGCCGAAGCCGACACCGTCGTCTTCGGCTGGGCGATGGGGATGACCCAGCAGTCCCACGGCACCGAGAACCTACTGGCGATGGCCGACCTCGCGCTGTTGCTCGGCCAACTCGGCAAGCCCGGCGCGGGCCTCTCGCCGTTCCGGGGCCAGAACAACGTGCAGGGCGGCGGGGGCGACATGGGGACCCTCCCCGGGAGTCTCCCGGGGTATCAGGACCCCGCCGACGACGAGGTGGGCGAGAAGTTCGCCGAGGCGTGGGGCGAGCGCCCGCCCGAGGAACCCGGGCTGAAAGTGCCGGAGATGCTGGCCGAAGCCCACGAGGGCAACCTCCGTGGGATGTACGTGGTCGGGGAGAACCCGGCGTTGTCGGAACCGGACATCCAGCACGCCGCCGAGGCGCTGGAGGATCTAGAGTTCCTCGTGGTGCAGGACATCTTCGTGACGGAGACGGCCGACTACGCCGACGTGATTCTGCCGGCGGCGACCTCGCCGGAGAAACACGGCACGTTCACCAACACGGAGCGGCGCATCCAGCGGGTGCGTCCGACGGCGGAGCCACCGGGCGAGGCCCGACAGGACTGGGAGATTACGCAGGCGCTGGCGAACCGTCTGGGCTACGACTGGGACTACGACCATCCACGCGAGGTGATGGACGAAATCAACTCGCTGGCACCCATCTACGGCGGCGTCACGTACGAGCGCCTCGAAGCGGGCGAGGAACACGGGCTGCAGTGGCCGTGCTGGACGAGGACCACCCGGGGACGCCGTACCTCTACGACTACGAGGAGGGGAACTTCAACCACGACGATGGCCTCGCTCGATTCGTCCCCGCGGACGGCGGCCATCCCGGTGAAGTCCCGGACGAGGAGTTCCCGCTGACGCTCACGTCGGGACGCGTGCTGTACCACTGGCACACGGGCCAGATTACGCGGCGCGTCGAGGGGCTGATGAGCCACGTTGGGGAGAGTTTCGTAGAGATTCACCCCGACACCGCTGACCAGTTGGGCGTCGCCGACGGCGAGTACGTCCGGGTAGAGTCCCGCCGCGGGTCCATCGTCGTCAAAGCACAGGTCACCGACCGCGTGGGGCCGGGGACGCTGTTCATCCCGATGCACTTCGCCGCGGGCGCGGTGAACAAACTCACGGGCGAGACGTTCGACCCCACCGCAGGGATTCCAGAGTACAAGGTATCGAGCGTCCGCCTCGAACCGCTCGGTCCGGAGACGGACGAGGCCGTCCTCCGGACGCCCGACGCCGGAGCGGGAAGCGTGGCCGGCGACGACTGAGGCCGTCGCCGGGTTTTCACGAAACTCCAGTTCTAGGCTGTGTGGTAATTATACTATTATGATACTATTTTCACAACACTATCGATGTTACAAACGCGAGTCACGGGCAGACTTCACCCCGGCCGACAGTAGTTTTATACGCTGGATTCCGTTTGTCAGACGTAATGGATTCGCAGGAACAGCAGGCCGAGTTCCAGTACGACACTGGCGGCGAGACGACCGGTCCGATGGCCGGGTTCGACGAACAAAAGGCCCGTGAGGGCGCACGACTACTTCTGGAAGCGGTCGGGCGGAATCCCGACGAGGCAGGTATCTACGATACGTGGAACCGCCGCGTCCCGGAGATGCTGGAGACGCTCACCGAGGGCGCGAGGCACGAGGAGAAGCCAGTCATGCGAACGTTCGAGGCGGAGACGGACAGCCTCGTCGTCAAGACCGGTATCCCGCTCCACAGCATGTGCGAACACCACATGCTCCCGTTCGACGGCGTCGCCCACGTCGCGTACCGACCGGACGAGGAGATGGTCGGACTCTCCAAACTTATTCGCTACGTTCGGTGGCAATCGCGGCAGCTGACCACGCAGGAGGCGCTGACCAACGACATCGCGATGGGCCTCGCCGAGGAACTGGGCGCCCGCGGCGTGGCCGTCGAAGTGACGGCGACGCACATGTGCGAAGTGATGCGCGGCGTCGAGACGTCGACGGAGACGACGACGAGGGAACAGGCAGGGACGTTCAGCGAACCCGACCGCGACCAGTTCCGTGAAGCCATTCGACGTCACGGCACCACGTCGGACGGCCACTGACCCGGCCGGCGAGGCGGTTCCCAACTATTAGTCCAGTTTACACGATAAGTTAGGGATTCGTTCGGGTCGACCACACGCCCACAGGCCGATGTAGGCGTCGCCCTGAACAGTCGATTTCTCCCAGATATCGATTTCGACGCCGTCTATCGCCGGATTACGGGACTACGACACGAGAGTACTGTCGACGATACGTTCACCGGTTCTCGGGGCCGAATCGCCTCTCGTCTTATAAAAGCCCGCAGAACGGTGGTGCCCGATTCACTCCCCCGACAGTCCTCGTTCGAAACGGAACGCATGATGCGGAGAGCTACCACACCGCGAGCCGTAGTTGCGAATCGACCGTTCAGCGAATGGCGTGACCGACCGAGGGTGAGTCGTCGATGAGTTCGAACGACCTTCCATCGGAGGCGGAGACGGTGATAATCGGCGGCGGCATCGTCGGCAACAGCCTCGCGTATCACCTCACGCGCATGGGGCGAGACGACATCGTCGTCGTCGACAAGGGGCCACTCCCCGACCCGGGTGGGTCGACCGGCCACGCCTCGAACTTCCTGATGCCGGTCGAACACTCCAAGGAGATGACCCATCTCACCCAGCGGAGCATCGAGCAGTACAGAGATATGGACACGTTCACGAACAGCGGGGGCATCGAAGTCGCACGCACGGCCGAGCGCGTCGAGGAACTGAATCGGCGCGTCCAGTCGGCGAAAGCGTGGGGTGAACCGGCCGAACTACTGACACCGTCGGAGATCGAGGAGATGGTCCCCTACGTGAACACCGACCTCGTCGAGGCGGGCTTTTACAGCCCCGGCGCCGGGACCTGCGACCCACTGCGGGCGGGCGAAGTGATGCGGGCCCGTGCCGACGAATACTCTGACGGTGGCCTCACCGTCTCGCCGAACACCGAGGTGTTGGACCTCCACGTGGAGAACGGCGCGATACAGGCCGTCGAGACCGACCGAGGCACCGTCTCCGCCGACGAAGTCGTCATCGCAGCGGGGCTCTGGAGCCCGAAAATCGCCGAGATGGCCGGCGTCGACATCCCGCTGACGCCGGCGGTCCATCAGATGGTCAGCGTCGGTCCCATCTCCTTCTTCGAGGACTACGACGGCGAGATATCGTTCCCGGTCGTCCGCGATATGGACACCCAGATGTACGAGCGACAGCACGGCAACGACCTCGAGGTCGGGTCCTACCAACACCGACCGATACTCTGGGACGTCGAAGACGTGCCGTCTATCGAGGAAGCGCCGCTGTCCCCGACGCAACCGCCACTGACCGACGACGCCTTCGAGCAGTCGATGCAGGACGCCCTGGAAATCGTGCCCGACCTCTTAGACGACCCGGAGGCCGGCATCCGACACGAGATAGACGGCCTGCTCTCGCAGACGCCCGACGGTGGGCCACTTCTCGGTCCGCTACAGGACGTCGACGGCCTGTGGTCGTGTGCGGCGGTCTGGATAAAGGAGGCACCGGCCATCGGCGAGGCGGTCGCACAGTGGATGACGCGAGGGTGGTCGGATATCGACCTGCACGGCGCGGACGTCAACCGATTCTACGAGTACGGCACGTCCCGCTCGTTCGTCAAAGACCGGGCCAGCGAGGGGTTCCAGAAAATCTACGACATCGTTCACCCGGCCGAACAGTACCAGTCCGCACGCGAGATTCGGACCAGTCCGTTCTACGAGCGACAGCAGGACCTCGACGCGCGGTTCTTCGAAGCCGCCGGCTGGGAACGGCCGCAGTGGTACGAGTCCAACCGCGACCTGTTGGAGCGGTACGAAGACGAGTTGGAAGACCTCCGACGACCTAACGAGTGGGACGCTCGGTGGTGGTCGCCCATCATCCTCGCCGAACACCTCCACACGCGGGACCACGTGTCCATGATCGGGGACATGGGGTTCAGCATATTCGACTTCCGAGGCTCCGACGTCGTCGACTACCTCGAACGGATGGCCGTCGGTCGCGTCGACGTCGACGTCGGCACGACCGTCTACACGCCGATACTCGCCGAGAACGGCGGGTTTGTCTCGGACCTGACCATCGCCAGACTCGGTCCGGAACACTACAGGGTCGTGACCGGCGGGGCCGCGGGTGGCTCCGACCGGGCGTGGTTCGAGGGCCACATCCCCGACGACGCCGACGTCACGCTGATAGACCGTTCGGAGTCGCTTTGTACGCTCGGCGTCTGGGGTCCGAACGCTCGGGACCTCGTCGACAGCGTCGCCGAGGAAGACATGTCTCACGAGGCCTTCGAGCCCTACACCGCACAGTCGGTCACAATCGGCGAAGTCGACGCGTGGGCGATGCGACTCTCCTACATCGGCGAACAGGGCTGGGAGATTTACGCCCCGATGGGACAGGGGCGGCGGCTCTGGGACGTGCTCTGGGAGGCCGGTCAGGACCACGACGTCCGCCCGGCGGGCATGGGCGTCTACGGGACGACCGGCCGCATGGAGAAAGGCTACCGACTGTTCGGTCACGAACTGGAACTGGAGTACGACCCCGCCGAAGCGGGACTCACCTTCCACGGCGTCAAGGACGCGGACTTCATCGGCAAGGAGGCCTACGCGGAGGCGCTCGACCGGGAGAACACGGCCACGCTGTGTACGCTCTCCGTCGACGACCACGCTCCCGACGGCGGCGAGCGCCGGTTCATGCTGGGTAACGAACCGGTTCTCGACGACGACGGAAACGTGCTCGTCGACGACGAGGGACGTCGGTCGTACGTGACGAGCGCCGGTACCGGGCCGACCGTCGGGAAACACCTCCTCATGGCGTACCTCCCGCAGTCGTACGCCGAGGAGGGACGCAGCCTGCAGGTAGAGTACATGGGGCAACAGTACCCGGTGACCGTCGAAGTGGCCGGGAGTAGACCGCTGTTCGACCCGGAGAACGAGCGAATCAGGAGCTGAGACCACATGCAATCAACCGACCAACGAGGGGATACGATATGGACACGCTAGCATGCATCAAACGAGTACCGGACACGGGTGCGAAGATAACGCTGACCGACGACGACCAGCACATCGACGCCAGCAACCTCGGGTTCACGATATCGCCGCACGAGGAGTGCGCCATCGAGGCGGCGATTCAACAGGCAGACGCACACGAGGGCACCGCGACAGTACTCTCGCTCGGCCCGCCGGACGCTGAGGAACAGCTCCGGACGGGACTGGCGATGACCGCGGACGACGCCGTCCTCCTCGAGACGGAAGGGGAGGAGTGGCGACCCCGCGAGACGGCGGCCGCGATAGCCGAGGCCGTGCGAGACGACGCGGACCTCGGGTTCGACCTCCTGCTGTTCGGCGACGAGTCAGCCGACGCGGGGAACCATCAGGTCGGCGTGCGCGTGGCCGAGGCACTCGATGTCCCCTTCGTCGGGGGCGTCTCGCACCTCGACGTCGAGGACGGAACGGTTGTCGCGAAGCGCGACGTCACCGGCGGCATGGAGGTGTACGAACTGGACCTTCCGGCGGCCGTGGGCGTGAAGGAAGGTGTAAACGAACCCCGCTACGCCTCGATGCGCGCGAAGATGCAGGCACGCAAGCAGTCGATTCAGCGCCGCGACCCGCCGTCCAGCGAGTTCGCCGGCGGTATCGAGAAACTCCGACTAGAGGCCCCGGATACCGGGGAGGGAGACGCGGAGGTCCTCGGCGAGGGAGTCGACGCAGTCCCGGCCGTGGCCGGCCTCCTCGAGAACGAACTGGAGGTGACGTAACATGATACTCGCGTTCGTCGAACACACCGGTGGCACGCCGACAGAACCGTCGCTCGAATCTCTCACGCTGGCCCGTGAGCTAGCGGCCGACACGGCGTCTCGACTCGACGCCGTCGTCTTCGGTGCCGAGGGCGCGGCTACTGCCGACCATCTCGGCACTTACGGTGTCGAGACGGTCCACCATGCCGACGACGAGCGATTGGACACGTACGCGCCCGAAGCGTGGGCCGAGAGCGTCGGCCAACTCGTCGACACCGAGGGTCCCGAGGCCGTCGTGGCTCCGGCGACCGACCGTGGACAGGAGGTGTTGGCCCACGTCGGCGCGAAGCGTGACCTCCCGGTGGCTACCAACTGTCTGGACGTCGACGCCGGAGAGACGTACGAACTGGCTCGGCAGCGGTGGGGCGGGAGTCTCGTGGAACACGCCGTACTGGATGGCGAGACGAAACTGCTGACGGCCGCCGAACACGAGTTCTCGCCGGCCGAAGCTGACACCGCCACCGACCCGACCGTACAGACGTTCACCCCTGAACTCGAGGGGTCGGAGTTCCGGGTCAGCGTCGACAGGTTCGAGGAATCCGATACGAGCGGCGTCGCGTTGGGTGAGGCACGTGTCGTCGTCGGCGGCGGACGAGGCGTCGGTGGGCCGGACGACTACGACAAACTGGAGACGTTGGCAGACCTCCTCAACGGCACGGTCGGCGCGTCGCGGGCCGCCGTCAACGAGGGGTGGCGACCACACGACGACCAGATCGGCCAGACCGGTGCGAAAATCAGTCCGGACCTCTACATCGCCTGTGGCATCAGCGGTGCAGTCCAGCACATGGTCGGCTGTAAGGGCGCGGACAACGTTCTGGCCATCAACACGGACCCGGAAGCGGCGATTATGCAGAAGGGCGACTACGCCGTCGTCGGCGACCTCCACGAGATCGTGCCCGAGTTGAACGAGGCGCTACGCGGGGGACGCTGACGGCAGTTCCCGTCCGAACCTGTTCAGCAAAACAGTTAGGACCGGGCGGCCTGAAACCCGTCTGTGAATCGCTACTGGACCTCGAAGCGTCGATTCTCGGGCAGCACCCGTCGGGCACTCTCCGTGGTAACGTGCCGACGGACCACCGGAGGGCGTCCATGACCCTTGCCGACCGGACGATCGAGGAGTTCCTCGAAAGCGTCGCCTCGGACGCAGTGACGCCGAGCGGTGGCGCCGCTGCCGGCGTCGGCGGTGCGATGGGCGCGGCGCTCTGTGAGATGGTCTGTATCCACACTCTCGGGACGGACGAGCACGCCGACGTCGCCGACGAGATGACCGACCTGCGGGAAACTCTCGCCGCGAGTCGGCGTCGGTTACTCGAACTCGCTGACGACGACCTGACGGCTGTCGACCGGGTCCAAGCGGCGTTCGAGTCCGGGGACTCGGACCGGATACAGGCGGCAGCGAAGCGGTCGACGACAGTTCCCTTGGAGACGGCCGAGACCTGTCTCGACGTCGTCGACGCCGCCGTCACGGTGACGGCGAAGGGGACGCCGGTCGCAGTCCCCGATGCCGTTGCGGGCGCACTGTTCGCTCAGGCCGCTCTCGAAGCCTCCGTGTCTACCGTCCACGCGAACCTCGGGACGATAGAGGACCCGGAGTTCGTCGCGGAGATGGAACGTCGGTCGGCGGAGACAGAAGCGGCCGCTCAAGAGGCGATATCACAGGTACGGGCCAACAGAAACTGGTGAGGCGGTCGGCTACCCGTCCGCGGGTTGCGCGACGGCCGCAGTCTCCGCCGTCGTCCGCTGTTCGACCGCTTCGACGAGCAGTTCGGCCACGTCGACGACCGCTATCTCGTCCTCGTAGCCGCCGGTCTTGCGCCCGTCCTCGTACATGGTCAGGCACATCGGACACGCGACGACGAACTTCTCGACCTCGCCGCCAGCGTCGGTGTCTCGAAGCGCTTCCCGGAGTCGCTCCTCGCTGGGTTTCGGGTCGTCGTCGAAATCCAACCAGAGGCCGCCGCCACCACCGCCACAACAGAACGAGTCGTCGCGATTGCGCGGCATCTCGACGAGTTCGCACCCGGTCGCTTCGATGAGGTCGCGCGGAGCCTCGTACTCGTCGTTGTACCGACCGAGGTGACAGGGATCGTGATACGTCACCGTGTAGTCGAGTTCGTCGCCGGAGAGGTCGAGTGCGCCCGACTCGACCAGTTCCTCGACGACCTGTGTCCAGTGGTACACCGGTGCGCCGTCCCACGACCCGTCGACGTCGACCGCCATCATCGGGTCGTCGGCGAACTTCTCGAAGTCGACCGCCGGATACTCGTTCTGGAAGGTGTTGTACGAGTGGGGGTCCGTGCAGACGATTTTGTCGAACTCGCAGTCCTCGAACGTCTCGACGTGGTGCCCTGCCTGTTGGAGGAAGAGGAACTCCTCTCCGATACGCCGGATGTCGTTCCCGTCGTACTGTTCGTCCTCGTAGAGGATGCCGTACTCGACGTCGGTGCGCTCGAAGAGCGTCGCCAGTGACTTTGCCACCTTCTTGTTCCGCTCGTCGTAACTCGGGTAGTCACCGACGTACCAGAGGTATTCGACCTCCGTCTCGCGGGCGTCTTCGACGTCGAACGGCAGGTCCTCCGTCCATGCACCACGCTCGCGCTGTGGGTTGCCGAGCGTGTTCCCCTCGCGCATCACGTTCTGGAACGTGTCCTGTAGGTTCGGGTCGACGTCGCCCTGGTCGACGAGTTGGCGGTTCATCCGCGTGAACGATTTCAGGTGCTCGACGTCGACGGGACACGCGTCCATACAGGCCATACAGGCCATACACGACTCCATCGTCCTGCTGTCGACGACGCTCCCCGCTCCGTCAGCGACGATAGGGACGTCCTCTGCACCCGCGTCACGTGCCTCGCGATACTGTTTCAGGTCCAGCACGACGTTACGCGGGTCGAGGTCGCGGCCGGAGGCGTTCGCCGGACAGACCGACGAGCAACGACCACACTTCGTACAGGCGTCTTGGTCGAGGAGCTCTTTCCACGAGAAGTCCGTGATTGACTCCGCGTTCGTCGCCTCGATGTCTCCCGGGATGCCGGGTAACCGTCTGCCAGCGTCGTCGTCACGTGCGACGACGTTGGCGAAAGAGGCGAGCATGTGGAACGGCTTTCCCTTCGGAATCGCCGCGACGAATGCCAGCGCGAGCAGCGAATGCGCCCACCAGACGACTGGATAGACCGCTGCCGCCGCGTCGGAGGTCAGTCCCGCCTGTTCGAAGGCCACGGCGACCCCCCAGCCGACGAAACTGACCGTCTCGAACGGTGGGAACGACTGCCCGAGGATACGAATGCCCTCGGTGAGGTAACCACCGACGCCGAGCAAGAACAGTGCCCAGACGAACGCTTCGTCTTCGAGCCCTGTATGCCGGTCCCAGAGTCGCTCGGTACGAACGCCGTACCGCCGATAGAGGGCGACGCCCAGACCGACGACGAACAGGAGACCCATCGCGTCGACGACCAGCGAGTACGAGAGGTAGAACTGCCCCGTAAAGAAGGAATCGCCGGTCAGTGGGCGATAGAGGTCCATGTCGATGCCGAGAATCGTCGTCGCGATGAGGAGCGTCAGGAATCCCCACATTATCATCGCGTGCATCAATCCAGCGACGACGTCACCGTCGAACAGCGTCCGGTTCGAGAGGACCGTCCTCGCGGCGGCGACGACACGTCGCGGCAGTTCGTCGAGCCGCGGGAACGAATCCGGTCGTCCCTCGGTGTACTGACTGACACGTTGGTAGCTCCCGACGAGGAAGACCCCGATGGCGACGACAGCGAGATAGTAGAACAGCACTTTTCCTATCGGCCCGATACGCCAGAACGTTGGTCGGGTCACTTCCGCACCCGACTGTAGTAGTAATCCAGCTAACGCTGTCATAGTCTGCTCTCTCCGTTCGAGACGCGGTGCTCTCCCCGCGACCGACACGGATCGGTTTCGCTCAGACGTGGAAGAACTCGCCCCCATAATTCTCTGGCTATTTAAATGGACGACTGAGGCGAGGGCCGGGCTACGGTTCTCGGCCGGTGGAGCGACTGTGCTCTCGGCTATCGATTCGGCGTGCACATTCCCGGGCGACCTCACTCTACACGGACCCGGGAGAGAAGTTCGTCGACCCCCCAGAAAGCGGGTGTCAAGGGACGGAAAAAGAGCTGAGTCGGTCGGACCGCGGTCCTCAGAACAGGCCGGAGATGTTGCCGTCCTCGTCGATGTCCATGTCCGCGGCGGCGGGACGCTGTGGCAGGCCCGGCATCGTCAGCGCGTCGGCGGTCAGCGCGACGATGAAGCCGGCACCGGCCGACGGGTACACTTCGCTAATCTCCAGTTCCCAGCCCTCCGGCGCGCCCTTCTTGCTGGCGTCGTCGCTGAAGGAGTGGAAGGTCTTCGACATACAGACCGGCACGTCGTCGAAGCCGAGGTCCTGCATACGGTCGATGTCGTCCAGTGCGCCCCCGGTGAACTTCACGCCGTCGGCGCCGTAAATTTCGGTTGCGACGGTCTCTATCTTCTCCTTGATGGGGGCCTCGACGTCGTAGAGGTACTCGAACTCGTCCTCGTCGCTCTCCTCGACGGCGTCGATGACGTGGTTGCCGAGGTCTTCGCCACCCTCGCTGCCCTTCTCGAACACTTCGGACTCGGCGACTCTGACGCCGAGGTCGTCCTCACAGTGGTCGATGACGGCTTGGACCTCTTCCTTGGTGTCGTCCGGGAAGCGGTTGAGGGCGACGACGACCGGGACGCCGAACTTCTGGAGGTTCGAGACGTGCTTGTCGAGGTTCTCGAAGCCCTTCTCGACGGCGTCGACACCGGATTCCTCGATTTCGTCGAAGTCGACCGGCCACTGGTCCAGCCCGTGGTACTGGAGCGCGCGGACCGAGGAGACCAGCACGACGGCGTTCGGCGTCATGTCGCCCAGACGGCAGACGATGTTCATGAACTTCTCGGCGCCGAGGTCCGACCCGAAGCCGGCCTCGGTGACGAGGTAGTCGCCCATACCGAAGGCCGCCTTGTCGGCGATGAGCGAGTTGGTCCCGTGGGCGATGTTCGCGAACGGACCGCCGTGGACGAACGCGGGCGTGCCCTCGATTGTCTGGACGACGTTGGGCTTGATGGCGTCGCGCAGGAGCATGGTGACCGGCCCCGTCGCCTCGATGTCGTCGACCGTGATGGTCTCGCCGTCCTCGCCGTAAGCGACGATGATGCGCGAGATGCGCTCCTTGAGGTCTTCGAGGTCCGATGCCAGACAGAGGACGGCCATCAGTTCGGAGGCCGCCGTCAGTTTGAACCCGTCCTCGCGCGGGGTGCCTCCGCTCTCGCCGCCCAGTCCGACGACCGTCTGGCGGAGCGCGCGGTCGTTCATGTCCAGCGCGCGCTTCCACGCGACGTCGTTGACGTTGATGTCGAGGTCGTTGCCCTGCGAGAGGCGGGCGTCGAGCATCGCCGCGATGAGGTTGTGTGCCGCCGTCAGCGCGTGCAGGTCGCCCGTGAAGTGGAGGTTGATGTCCTCCATCGGGAGGACCTGCGACCGGCCGCCGCCGGCCGCGCCGCCCTTGACACCGAACACCGGGCCGAGCGAGGGTTCGCGGATGGCTATCATCGTGTCCTCGCCCAGATGGTTGAGCGTCTGGCCCAGACCGACTGTGGTGACGGTCTTACCCTCGCCCTTCGGCGTCGGCGTCATCCCCGTCACCAGTACGAGGTTCTCCTCTTTGTTCTCCGCGTTCTCACGGAGGCGGTCGATGGCGTGGTGTTTGACCTTCGCGGTGTACTCCCCGAAGTATTGGAGGTCGTCGAGGCCGAGGCCCCACGGCTCTACGAGCTCCCAAATCGGTTCCATGTCCGTCGACTGTGCGATATCGTAGTCCGTCGGGATCGGATCCTGTGGTTCGTCGTCTAAAGACATCTCACCCGGACATTCCCCGCACCGCCGTAATAATGTTAGTGTAGCTGACAAGTGGGGGATAGGATGTGTTCGCGTCCATCGCGTTCACACGTCGTGTCTGTCAGCCGACGCGACGAGATTCGAGCCCCACCGTCAGTCCGCACTACCTGTCGCGCAGATACTCGACGACCGTCTCGGGGTCAGCGTCGAGGCCGCCGCCCTGCGCGAGCGTCGGTTGGCCGCCGCCGCCACCGCCGAACTCACCCGTCACGTCGTCGATAACGTCGTTCGCGTCCGTCTCACCGTCCGTCCCGACGACCACGAACGTCGCCCCGTCTCGCCCGACGAGGACGACGACGTCCGCTGTATCGTCGTCCAGCGCTCCCACGCGGTCGGCGACGGTGTTCGGACCGACGCCGTCGACGGTGCCGACCAGCCACTCCTGTCCGTCTCTGGCCGTCGTATCGGCCGCCAGTGAGGAGATGCGTGCGTCGAGAAGTCGCTCGTAGAGGTTGTCTACGTCGGCCTGTAGCGATTTCTTTTCTTCCAGTAGGCCTCGTGCCCGCTGTGCGAGGTCCTCGACGCTCGTATCGAGTGTATCGGCGGCACGGGACGCGCTCCGTCGTCGGTCTATCTGGCGCTGTATCGCCGACGGCCCGACGGCGTACTCGACGCGGACGAGGTCTGCGCCCGGGTTCGAGACGTCGACGACCTCGATGGGCCCGATTTCGTTCGTGTTCCGAACGTGCGTGCCACCACAGGCCGAGACGTCCCAGCCGTCGATTTCGACGATGCGGACGCTGTCCGCCGGATCGGCGTCGCCGAGGTTGAACACGATGTCGTCGTCCGCGCGTGCCTCCTCGACGTCCATCTCGTACCACTCCACCGACCGACTGTCCCAGACGGCCTCGTTGGCCATGCGCTGGAACGTGAGAGCGTTCACTTCGTCGGCGTCCGCGTCGGCGTCGAAGTCGAGACGGACGGTGTCCTCACCGATGTCGAACCCGCCGTAGCCGTGACTGTCGAACAGGTTCCGGCCGACGCCGTAGACCACGTGACTCGCGGTGTGGGCTCGCATGCTGTACGTCCGGAACTGTTCATCTATCTGGCCGCTGACCACCTCGCCGACTTCGATTTCGGGTGTCTCGGCGAGCGTATGGACCGTTTCCTCCTCGCGTTTCTGGACGTCGACGACGTCGACGCCGGCGAGTGTACCCTTGTCGGCCGGTTGGCCGCCGCCCTCGGCGTAGAAGTACGTCTGGTTCAGCGTCACGTCACGGCCGTCGACGGAACGGACTGTCGCGTCGAACGACGTCACGTAGGGCTGGTCGCTGGCGAGGTTGGCCGTCGCTTCCACGGTCATGCCAGTTGCATCGGTTGCCGTGCCAATAAACCACGTGTTCGAGGCCGCTCCGTCGGACGGCGATAGCTTAATCAGGCCGAAGCCGACCATATGTGCTATGGAGTACCACGAGTCTGCCGACTACCTGCAGTCACTACAGCGTCGTCGGCCCAAACTCGGGACGGAGACGACGGCACGGATGCTCTCACACCTCGGGACTCCAGAGGCATCCGTCGACTGCGTCCAGATAGCAGGGTCGAACGGCAAGGGGAGTACCGCCCGCATGCTGGAGAGCGTCCTCCGGACTGCCGGCCTGGACGTGGGCCTGTTCACGTCGCCGGCACTGAACGACTTTCGCGAGCAAGTGACGGTCAACGGCCGCAAGGTCCCCAAAGCGCGGGTCACGGAGTTCGTCGAGCGAATCGACCCCTGTATCGAGCGGTTGCGAGCGGACGACGACATGCCCACGCACTTCGAAGTCCTCACCGCCCTCGCGCTGTACCACTTCGGCGCCGAGGACGTGGACGTCGCCGTCCTCGAAGTCGGCATCGGCGGTCGGTACGACGCGACCAGCGCCGTCGACCCGGTCGCGAGCGCCGTCACGAGCGTCAGCTTGGAACACACCGACCTGCTCGGTGACACCGTCGAGGAGATCGCTCACGACAAGGCGCAGGTCGCGCCCGCGGACGCTCCGTTAGTAACCGGGGCCGACGGTGCGGCGCACGACGCCATCCGGACGGAGTCGGACGTGATACAGGTCGGCGGAGACGAGGCCGACGTTTCTGCCGTCGAGGACGGGATGTCCTCCGCCGTCGAGAATCACGTCTCGATAACCGGGCCGGATTGGGCCGTAGAGACGAACCTCAAACTGTTAGGTCAGCATCAGGCGACGAACGCGGGCGTCGCAGCGACGCTCGCTCGACAGGTCGCGTCGGTAAACGAACAGACGATAGCACACGGGTTGCGAAAGGCGACGTGGCCCGGCCGGTTCGAAGTCCGCTCGACGGAGCCGCTGGTCGTCCTCGATGGGTCACACAATCCCGGCGCAGTAGCGACGCTCTCCGACTTGCTCTCGCGATACGACTACGAGGACCTGCACCTCGTCTTCGCGGCGATGGATGGGAAGGACATCGACGATATGGTCGCCGAACTACCACGGGTCGACACTGCGTACGCGACACGGCCGGATGTCGACCGCGCGGCGACTGTCGAGAGGCTCGCCGACGCCCTCGCCGGGCACGCCGAGACCGTCCAGCGTATCGAGTCCGTCCCCGAGGCGACGGAGCGAGCGCTAGCCGCCGCCGACGAGTCCGACTGTGTCCTCGTCGCCGGGTCACTGTACGCCGTCGCGGAGGCACGGGACCGCTGGACGCGGAGCGTGGTCCCCAAAGACGTCGGGTCGTCGAGTTCGGTGACGCTGACGGCCAGAGCCGACGGAGGGACGACCGCCGACGGCGTCGACAGTCGCGTGCTCTCGACGACACTCAGGCCCGAACAGGCGGCGGTAGTCGGCGAGCGTCTGGAAGCGATCGGCGGCACGTGTGTGCGCACCGACCGCGCCGCTCCAGAGAAACTGGTCTCGACGACGCTCTCGGGGGCGCCCGCGCAACTCCGCGCTCTCGCGAGTCGTCTCGAAGACGAGGGTCACGGCCTCGGACACCTCGCCGAACAACTGGGGTCGGTGCTGGAGGGCCCGCGGTCGGCCCAGGTGGTCGATACCGAAGACACGGCCGTGATGGGGATTCTGAACGTCACGCCCGACAGTTTCCACGACGGCGGCGAGTACAATCGTCTCGACGCGGCGGTCGAGCGCGCCGAGGAGATGATCGCGGCCGGCGCGGACGTCGTAGACGTAGGTGGGGAGAGTACTCGTCCCGGTGCCGACCCGGTCCCCGTGAGCGAAGAAATCGACCGCGTTGTCCCGGTCATCGAGGCGCTCTCGTCGCTCGACGTATCCGTCTCTGTCGACACCCGGAAAGCCGCCGTCGCCGACGCCGCACTGGCCGCCGGTGCCGACATCGTCAACGACGTGTCGGGCCTCTCGGACCCCGAGATGCGGTTCGTCGTCGCCGATCACGACGCCTCGCTGATACTCATGCACAGCATCTCGGCACCCGTCGACCCGGACCGGACGGCGACCTACGACGACGTGGTCGCCGACGTCATCTCGGACCTCCGCGAGCAGGTGTTGCTCGCCGAACAGGCGGGCATCGACCGGGAGCAGATTATCGTCGATCCGGGCTGTGGGTTCGGCAAGGACGCCGCCGAGTCGTTCGAACTGGTCGACCGCCTCGGAGAACTTCGAGCGCTCGGCTGTCCCGTGATGGTCGGCCACTCCCGGAAGTCGATGTTCGAACGGGTCGGCTGTTCGAGCGGAGACCGCTTGCCGCCGACCATCGCCGTGACGACCATGGCAGCCGAACGGAACGCCGACGTGATTCGCGTCCACGACGTCGAGGAGAACGCGGCAGCGGTACGAACTGTTTCGGCAGCGAACGACGTGTGACCGACCCACCGCTGGCGACGGAGCGACACGGCTACCGCAGCGGACGATGCCGACCGACAGTTTTTCACACCCCATCGAGAAACTGTGTAGCATGCTAACAGCAGACGTGACAGTCGTCGCGGCGGCGCTTCTGGGGCCGTTCCCGACACTCTCCCTGCAGGCGTTCGACCCGACGACGGTCACCGACGCATCCCCGACGTTTCGGGCTGCGGCGTCGTTCTTCCTGACGGTGCTGTTCGGCGGCGCCGTCATCTATCGGGACGGCGGCCGCATCGAGGCGGCCGTCGAATCGTCGCGTCGACGGCCGCTCGTCGCCGCCCTGTACGGCTTGATGGCCTTCGGTGTCGTCACGTTCTTCGTGGCGTACGCGCTCAGCCAACTCGCGAATCTCGGAGTCGGCGCGACGGCAGTGGGCGTCATCGGTGTCGTCGTCCTCGGTATCGCCTTACTCACGCTGGGCGGTCTCGGCTTCGCCGTCGTCGGCGTCTGGGTGACCGAGGTATTCGGCGGGCGAGACCCGTGGATCGGTCTGGTCGGCGTCGGCGCCGTCAGCGCCATCGCGTGGTTAGTTCTGCCAGTCGTGGTGAGTCTCGTGGTGTGGCTTGCCATCGCTGCCGTCGGCATCGGCGGGCCCGCACGAGAGTGGGTCCACGGCAGTGCCCAGCCCGCGCAATCCGCATAGCGTCGGTCTGCCAACGCACAAACGTGTGCGGTCCATAGCGGTCAGCATGGAACCGCTTCAGCTACCGTTCGATTCGGGATTCGTCGAGATAGCGGCTCAACTCGTCGGGGCTGTCGGCGCTCTCGTCCTGCTCCTGTTGCTGGTCGCCTTCGGCGGGTTCGCCTACAAGAGCCTCGCGGGTGACGGCATCCGCTGGCCCGACGAGACGGAGGAGGCGGAAGAGGAGGACGGCGTCAGGCGAGGCTCCGACGAGGACGACTGGAAGTATTACTGACGGCGGTCGACGTCGAACGGGGCCGTGCAGTCAGTCGTCTTCTGACCCCATCCCAGACCTGCTGGTGGCGTTGGTCGTCCGCGTGGGTGTCGACTGTCGATCCGTCGTGAGTAGCGGTCGCACCGACTGGAACTCCCACGCCATCCCGACGATGGCGACGACGGAAATGAACGCGAACGGGAAGCCAGTGATGATGGCCGACGAGCGGAGTGCGCTGATGCCCCCGCCGACGATGAGCAGGGACGCGAGGCCGCCCATCAGACCGCCCCAGATGACCCGATTGACCGTCGAGGGGTGTTGCTTGCCGCCGGTCGTGAGCATGCCCAGCGCGAGCGTCGAGGAGTCCGCGGAGGTGACGAAGAACGTCACGACGAGCAGCATGAACACCGCTGCCAGCACCTCGCCGAACGGGAGACTGGCGAACAGCGGGAACCCGGAGACCGAGACGCCGTACTGGTCGACCATCTCCAGCATCGGCGCGATGTCGTTGCGCTCGAAGTAGACGGCGCTCCCGCCCATCGTGAGGAACCACGGAATGGTGGAAGCCGTCGCACCGATGAGCGCAGTCCCGACGACCTGTCGAATCGTGCGTCCCTTCGAGATTCTGGCGACGAAGAGGCCGCCGAACGGTGCCCACGAGAACACCCACGCCCAGTAGAAGACGGTCCAGTTTCCGACCCACTCGCCGGACCCGGCGGCGTTGGTGTAGAGGCTCATCGTCAGGAACTCGCCGAAGTAGCCGCCGACCGCCTGCAGGCCCGTGTTCATGATGTAGTTGGTCGGCCCCAGCAGGAACGTCGCGACGGCCAGAAGCACGAAGACGGCCATGTTGAACAGCGACACTCTCGCGATGCCCTTCTTTACGCCGAGGGTGACGGAGACGGTGAACGCCACCGTCAGTCCCGTTATCATCAGGACTGTTCCGCCGTCGCCCAGCGAAACACCGAGATTGTACGCGAGGCCGGTGAGGAACTGCTTGCCGACGAACCCGAGCGTCGTCGCGATGCCACCGATAGTCGCGAACACGGCGAGGATGTCGATGGTTTTCGCCCAGAACCCGTCGAGACCGTCGACGCCGACGAACGGTGCGATGAGCGTCGAGACGCGCATCGGCGCGTCCTCGCGGAAGGCGTAGTACGCGATGGGGATGGCGACGATGAGGTACGGGACCCAGTAGGAGATGCCCCAGTGGAACAGCGTATACTGTATCGCGCCGACTGCCGCGGCCGACGTCTTCGGTTCTGCCCCGATCAGCGGCGGCACCGTCTCGTAGTGGCTCAGCGCCTCCGCGGGACCCCAGAAGACGATACCGGCCGCGATGCCGGCCGAGAACATCATCGAGAAGAACGACAGCAGACTGAACTCGGGGTCGTCGTCGGGTTTCCCGAGTTTGATCGACCCCCAGTGGCCGAACATCAGCCACAGGCTGAAGACGACCATCAGGAACATCGTCCCGACGTAGACCCACATGAACTCCGTCCAGAGGTACTCGTTTATCTGTCCCATCCGTTTCGCCGACGCTTCCGGATTCAGAAAGAACACCAGAATCGCCAGCAACGAAACCGAGAACCCGACCCCGAATACAGAGAGGTCGAGTTCGTCGACGAACTGCTGTACGGTCGTGCGTATCGTGCGCATGCACCCCACAATCTTCGGGGTCCGGTAGTCAATCCTGCGACGATATATGACACCCGTTCAAGTATAGGTGGTATACCACACTTTTGTTGTTTTATTCCCGAGTTAATCTGGGTGCGTACAGAAACCTCGGTGTCGTCGGTACGGTGCTCCCGCTGTTTCGGAGTACGGCCGGACATGTGGTACTCACCGTCGTCGCGAAGTCGAGAAAACCGTCAGGAAGAGTCAGTCGCTACCTTCGGGGTCGGCACCGCCTTTGACGTCGGTCACGACGTCGCCGCCGGCTTTCGTGATGTCGACGTCTTCTTCGGCGGTCATGTCCTGGATGCGCTCCTGGAACTGCTCGGACTCCAGAATCTCGTACTCGTTGTCCAGTCCCAGATAGACCGTATAACACATCAGACACAGGATGACCGCGAACGGCAACCCAGTCGTGATTGCGGCCGTCTGCAGGGCGCTGAGGCCGCCACCGATGAGCAGGCTCGCGGCGACAGCACCTTCGGTGATCGCCCAGAAGACCCGCTGGACCTTCGGCACGTCGTGTTTGCCGCCCGAGGTCAGGTGGTCGACGACCAGCGACCCCGAGTCAGAGGACGTGACGAAGAACGTCACCACGAGCAGGGTCGCGAGCAGGCCCGTGACGGCCCCAAGCGGGAACTTGCTCAACATGGCGAACATCGCGACCGTCTGTCCCTGATTCGCGACGGCCGAAGCGATACCGCCGCCCCCAGCGAGTTCCACCCAGAGGGCCGACCCGCCGAACGTGGCCAACCAGAGGAACGAGAACATGGCCGGGAGGAACAGCACGCCCAATACGAACTCTCGAACGGTCCGTCCCTTCGAGATGCGCGCGATGAACATCCCGACGAACGGCGACCACGCTATCCACCAACCCCAGTAGAAGACGGTCCAGCTCCCCATCCAGCTCTTGACGGTGTAGCCGCCCAGTGCTGCCGAGCCACCGATGGTGCCGGTGAAAAACGACATCGACAGGAAGTTACCGAGGTACGCACCGAGTCCGTCGGCGAACGTCCCGAAGATGTACACCGTCGGGCCGACGACGAGCAGGAACGCCAGCATAGTGAACATCAGGTAGAGGTTGAAGGTGCTCAGCCGTTTGACGCCGCCTTCCAGCCCCGCGGCGACGGAGGCCGTCGCGATGCCGGTGATAACCGCGATGAGGATGACCTGTGGCACCGTCCCGGTCGGCACGCTCACGAGGCCGAGGATGTCACCCCCGACGTAGGACAGGCCGGTGTTTATCTGTGCGACCCCGAGCCCCAGCGACGTCGACAGGCCGAACAGCGTCGCGAAGACGGTCACGAGGTCGATGACGTGGCCGGGCCAGCCGTAGATTCGCTCACCCAGCAGGGGCCAGAAAATCGACCGGAACGTCAGCGGGAGTCCCCGGTTGAACGAGAAGAAGGCCAGTCCGAGGCCGACCAGTCCGTAGATGGCCCACGGGTGAAAGCCCCAGTGGAAGAACGTCTGTGCCATCGCGGCGCTTGCGGCCCCGGCCGTGCCGCCCTCTGCACCGAACGTGGGCGGGACGACCATGAACTCCGATGCGCCGGAACCGAAGTGCCACATCGGTTCGGCCACGCTGAAGAACATGAGTCCGATACCCATGCCCGCGCTGAACAGCATCGCCATCCACGAGAAATCGCTGAACTCCTTTTCGGCCTCTACGCCGCCGATTCTGATGTTCCCGTACTTACTGACGGCGAAGTACAGTATCGTGACGATAAACAGGTTCACCGCCAGGATGTAGAACCACCCGAACGTTCCGTTGATGAAGTTGAAGACGTCCGTGTACACCGTCGACGCCTGATCGCCGAGGGCGATGGTCGCCGCGACGAAGGCGACGATTATGACCAGCGATATCGGGAAGACGATCGGATGAACGTCAAAGCCCAACCGCCGGATGTTGGTGTCGCCGGGCTCTCGGTCGGACTCCGGATGGAACAGCTCCACCTGCAGCCCGTCAGACATCTGGCCAGTCGTATCGTCACTTTCTGACATGCGTTACCCCCGTCGTGTGTATCCGCGTTGTCCGTGATTTCATTCTCGATGTTCCCGTCGTTTCGGGTTGTTTTCCGCCCGATTCCCCGTGTCGTTCTGGCACGTGGCTGAAGTTTTCCCGGACGAATCTGGGTCGTTCACCGGGCCAGTGTACGCGGTACGACGAGTCGCACCGCCAGTTTGGCCGTCGGTGTCCGAGCCACCGTGGTGTGTTACACTACCTCAACCCGAAAGTGCGATTGGAATATATTAAAACTTCGCCTGTATACTGCGAGTAAGGACCTACTAACCTCCGTGTCCGGGGACGTTATCCGGGCACACACCGGTCAGTACCGTGGTTTTCGTTCGATCGTCGCTGCGCGTACCGGTACTGTCTTCGCACGACCAGCGTCGGAATCCGGTGACCAGTGCGAATTAAGACGGCGAGTCAACAATAACCAATAATGATGGAATTCCTGAAGGTCGTGTTTGCTCGGCTCGGAAAGGCCATCGAGGCGGTCGTCGAACCGCTCAGGGCCGATCCGGAGTCGGACAGCTTCCGGCTTTCGAGTCCGGAGACACACACGACTACTATCGACGGTGACGTGGGATGGGGCCGTCGCCCTCCGGCGGTGGTGCGGTGTCCCCGCTGTGGGGCAGACATCGACCAACGCGACGCACGGGACGACATCGACTGTTCCCGGTGTGTCGCCGAATTTTCCCACGAAGACTTTCCCGAACTGGAGTTACAGTATCTGGTCTGTCCGGTCTGTGGCAACCGGATGGAACACGGTCAGCGTCACCCACACGCCCTCGACGTGCCCGAGTGGGCGACGTGTCACGGCTGCCGCTATCACTGGGAGTTCAGACACTCGTACTGAGGCCGGCCGCTCGGTGTCGGGTGCCTTTATTTATCAGCCGACCGTCCTGCCCGCATGGAGAACCTGTTAGCGACCGTCGCGGCGGGTCTCGCCGTCCTGCTGATAGGGACGGCGTTGCTCGCGATGTCGAACGGCGACTTGCAGGTGGCGGGATTTAGCTTCCTGTGTGCGAGTCTGGTCATCTACCTCCGCGAGACGCGACTCGTCGACACCTGAGTGCCGGAGCATCGAGCGGCGTCGCCGTGGTCACGACAGTTCGTCCATCTCCATCCGCTGTGTGATGACCGGAACCGTCGCGGTCCGGACCACCTTGTCCGTCGTCCCCCCGAGGATGGTTCCTATCTTCCCGCGGTACGCCGACCCCATCACGATGACGTCGAGGCCTTTCTCCTCGGCGTAGTCGACGATTTCCTCACTGGGTGTGCCTGTCCGAAGCGCTTGCTCGCACTCGACGCCGTACTCCGCTGCCACCTCCGCTATCTCGTCTAGGGTCTTCTGCCCGTATTTTTCGTACTCTTCCCGGACGCTCTCCTCGTCGTCCCGTATCGACATCGCCCGAGGAACGCCGGGAAGGTCCATGACGTAGAGCGCGTGGACGGTCGACCCGAGTTCGGCAGCGAGTTCGATACCGTGTGTCGCACCCTTCTTCGATTCTGCGCTTCCGTCGTACGGAATCAATATGTGCTCGTACATACGCTACAATACAGTCGTACTTCCACGACTGCGCAGAAATAATTTCCCCCGTGAAATATCACTATTCGGTCAACACGTGGGTCGGGAAACCGGCTCTAAGGCCCCCTCTGGCCCCGACTAACTACGGGAGGACGAGGTTCCTGTCACTCAGACAGTCCTGGCAATGTCCTCGACGGGGTAGCCGGTCTCGCGGATGGCTTCGACGATGGCGTCGGCGTGTTCCTGTCCGCTCGTCTCGACGTTGAACACCAGATAGGCCTCGCCGACGTCTAAGTCCTCGACGGAGCGCTCGTGGCGCACGTCGTGGATGTTCGCGCCTTGGTCCGCGATGGTCCCAGAGATGTCCTCCATGACGCCCGGTCGGTCGTCGATTCGGACCCGCAGGCGCATGAGTTGCCGACGCTCGGTGAGCGCGTGGATGAGCACCGTCCGGAGTTGCGTCATGTCGAGGTTCCCGCCACAGAGCAGGGGCATCACCGTCTCGTCTGTGACGTCCAGATCGTCGCTCAGGATGGCGGCGACGGAGGCGGCGGCCGCCCCTTCGACCACCTGCTTCGCGCGTTCCATCAACAGGAGGATGGCCTGCGCGATTTCGGTGTCGGTGACGGTCACCACGTCGTCGACGTTCTGCTCGATGATGCGCAGCGTCGTCTCGGAGATGCCGCCGGTCGCGATACCGTCGGCGATGGTGTCGACTTCGTCGAGCGTCACGGGCATCCCCTTGTCGAGGCTCTCGTGGACGGTCTCCGCTCCGGTCGCCTGCACGCCGACGACGCGCGTCTCCGGCGAGAGGTGTTTGATGGCCGTCGAGACGCCGCTGATGAGGCCGCCGCCGCCGATAGGCACGACTACGGTGTCCACGTCGGGACAGTCGTGATACATCTCGGCGCCGAGGGTGCCCTGTCCGGCGATGATGTCCGTATCGTCGTATGCGTGGACGAACGCGGCGTCCGTCTCCTCGACGGCGGCCTGAGCGTGGGCCATCGTCTCCTGGAAGTCCTTGCCGACGAGTTCGACCGTCGCGCCGTACCCTCGGGTCGCGTCGACTTTCGCCTGCGGGGCGTTGACCGGCATGAAGATGGTCGAGTCCGCCCCGCACTTGGTCGCCGCGAGGGCGACGCCCTGTGCGTGGTTGCCCGCGCTGGCGGCGACGAACTCGTCGACGCCCTGTTCGACGTCCTGTGAAATCTTGTTGTACGCGCCTCTGGTCTTGAACGACCCCGTCCACTGGAGGTGTTCCATCTTCAGGTACACCTCGCCGCCGACGAACTCGTCGAGCGACGAACTGCGTTCGACCGGCGTCTTCTTGACGACGGTGTCGTCGTCGAGGCGTTCACGCGCCCGTTCGATGTCGGCGTAGGTGACGGGCAGTTCCGCGGATTCTGACGTTGTCATGAGTGGATTGTCGGTGCCGGGACTTACCCCCGGTCGGTCGTCGAGCGATGCCGGCGACGGCTCATCGGAGTATCTTCTCCCGGCCGGGGTCGAACAGCGGTTCGTCCCGGACGGTTGCGTCGTACGTCTCTCCCTCGCACTGTATCTGGACCGACGTGCCTGCTTCGGCGTGCTCGCTCGGTACGTACGTGTAGGCGATGGACTCGCCGATGCTGTAGCCGTAGTCGCCGGCCTGTACGTAGCCGATGGCCTCGCCGTCCTTCAGGACGGGACGCCCCGAGAGCATGATGTCCGACGAGTCGTCGAGGGTGAGCGGCGTGATGCGGTTGTCGATGCCGTCGGCCTTCGCCGATTCGAGGGCCTCCTTCCCGACGAAGTCGGTGTCCATGTCGACGGCGAAGGGCAGACCGGCCTCGAACGGGTTCGAGTCGGTGTCGATGTCCGTGCCCCAGAGCCTGAAGCCTTTCTCCAGTCGCATCGAACTGAGAGCGCCACCGCCCATGGGGCGGACGTCGAGGTCCTGTCCGGCCTCCCACAGCGTCTCCCAGAGGCGCTGGCCGTACTCCGTCGGCGTCCACAGCTCCCAGCCGAGTTCACCCACGTAGGAGACGCGCAGGGCGATGACCGGCACCTCGCCGACGTACATCTGCTTCGCGCGGAAGTACGGGAAGCCGTCGTCGGTCACGTCGGCGTCCGTACACCGCTGGAGCAGGAGGCGCGATTTGGGGCCCCAGAGGCCGATAGTGGACTTCGCACCTTCCTCGATGTGGACCGACACCGTCTCCGGTGCGTGCTCTTCGAGCCACCCGCCGTGGATGCCCGGCGAGTTGCCGCCGCCGGTGGTGACCATGTACTCCTCGTCGTCGAGACGCACGACGGTGATGTCCGCGAGGATGCCGCCGCCCTCGTTGAGCAGCAGCGAGTAGCGGACCTGTCCGACGTCGATGTCCATGTCGTTGCTGCACACTCGCTGGAGGAACGCCTCGCTCCCCTCGCCCTCGACCATGATGGAACTGAACGAGGTCATGTCGAACATCGACACGTTCTCTCGGGTGTGGAGGTGTTCGGCGGCCTCGATGGGCGAGCGGTTTATCGACTGCCAGCCGTCCTGTTCGGGAATCTGGTCCTCGTAGCGGTCCACGAGGTCCGCGTTGGACTCGTAGTACTGCGGCGACTCCCAGCCACCGCTCTGGTAGAACTCCGCGCCCAGTTCCTTCTCCTGATGGTAGAACGGACTGGTTCGCAGGCGGCGGTGGTCGTCGGGTTGCCAGCGCGGTTCGACGATGCTGTACACCTGTTCGTAGCGCTTCGCGCCCCGGTCGACGAAGTAGTCCTTCTCGCCCGCGTGGGGTTCGAACCGCCGGACGTGGATGCCGCCGGTGTCGACCGGTCCGGACGGGAGACGCGGCGTGCCGTTCTCCATCCACTCCGCGAGGATGCGGCCGTAACCGCCGGAGTGGGTCCACCAGATGGCGAGCGCCGTCCAGAGGTTGTCGACCTGGGCCGTCTCGCCGACGGCGGGCATCCCGTCGGGCGTGAACACGAAGATGCCGTTCTCTGTGACTTCGTAGTCCACGTCTTGCGTCGCCGGGAGCAGTTCGTCGAAGGCCTGCTTCGCAGATTTGTCGCGATTGCGGTGGGTCGGCTCCGTCCAGTGTTCCTCGGTGAACCCGCGAACGGAGGCCTGTCGCTCCTCGGAGTTCTTACCCATCGCCTCTGGGTCGACCGAGAGCGACTCGTGGTTGTACGACCCCATCCCCAGCGAATCGCCGTGGGTTCGGAAGTACAGTGAGTGGTCTTGATCGCGACCGACCGGTTGGTGTGGCCCTTCGCTCATGTACTCCGCGATGGAGCGCTCGCCCGGCACGTCCAGTCCGGTGGTGTTGTCGCCGACGGAGGAACCGGCGTCTGCCAGTTCCTCCATCGGTTCGGTGACGACGTACTGGTGTTCGACCGGCGCGATAGGCAGGTCCAGACCGGCCAACTGCCCGGTCTGGTAGCCCCAGTTGTTCGTCGCGATGACACAGCGTCCACACTCGATGCGCCCCTTGTCGGTCTCGACGGCCTGAATCTCGCCGCCGGAGACGTCGAGGTCTTTGACCTCGGTGTTACCGTAGAAGTCCGCCGAGGACTCGCCGATGTACCACTGGAGGGCCGCGATGCCGTCGACGCGGCCGTCCGTCGGGGAGTAGTAGCCGCCGAGAATCTCGTCTTCGTCGACCATCGGCAGGTGCTCGGTGACCTCCTCCGGCGAGAGGAGTTGCGGTTCTGGCAACCCGTAGGAGGTCGCCCATTCCTTCCGACGACGGAGGAAGTCCATCCGGTCCTCGCTCCGGGCGAGTTCGATACCGCCCACTTCGTCGTAGACGCCGGCGTCGGAGAGCAACCGACTCGTGTAGTAGGCTGCTTTCGTCTGAATCTTCGACGGCGACGTCTGGAACATGATGCCGGGCGCGTGGACGGACGACCCGCCCGTGACCGGCAGGGGGCCTTGGTCGATGACCGTTACGTCTTCGGCGCCGAGTTCCGTCAGATGGTACGCGACACTACACCCGACGGCACCGGCACCGATGATGACGGTGTCCGCCTGTGATGGGGGAGCCTCTGTGCTCATGTATCTCGTATCGAGGTCCTTCTGTCACTCTCTTAAATACACCGGCGGGTTCGGCTGGCGGTATCTGAGGATGTCCACGGAGAGTGCCTGTGTGTGCCGAAAATGGGCTATTCGATTTCGACGGGGCCACGGCGGACACACGACGAAGACGGCGTGTGTCTCTCGAACCACAGCGTGACAGGAACGCGATACGATTGGATGGGCGAGTGGCGAACGTCAGGAGACGAGCGGTTCCTCGCGAACCGTCGCGTCGTAGCGCTCGCCCTCGTAGAGAATCTCAACCTCGGTACCGGGTTCGGCGTACTCCGGCGGGAGGTACGTGTAGGCGACGCAGGCACCTTCGGTGTACCCGTACTCTGCGCTGTGGAGGTACCCGAGCACCTCGTCCCCGTCCAGCACCGGCCGGTCGTCGAGGACTACCGCCTCGGGGTCGTCCAGCGTCAGGCAGGCGACCTCGTGGTCGATGTTGTCGCCGTCGGCGGCCGCGGCGACGGCCTCCTTGCCGATGAAGTCGGTTTCGAGGTCGACGGCCCAGCCGAGGCCCGCCTCGTAGGGGTTGTGTTCGGTGTGGAGGTCTTCGCCCCACAGGCGGAACCCTTTCTCGATGCGCAGGGCGTCCAGCGCGCCGTTCCCGTACGGTCGGATGTCGTACTCCTCGCCGGCCTCCAGAATGTGCTCCCAGAGGCGCTCCCCGTACTCGGAGGGCGTGTACAGTTCCCAGCCGAGTTCGCCGGCGTAGGACACCCGGAGCGCGGTCACGGGGACGTTCTTGACGAAGAACTGCTGGCTCGTAAAGAACGGGAAGGCGTCGTCCGAGAGGTCGACGTCGGTGACCTTCGACAGCACCTTCCGGGCGTCCGGCCCGGTGCAGACCATCGCGGCGAGATTCGAGGTGACGTCGTTGACGAGGACGCCTTCGGGCGACTGCTCGCGGACCCACGCGACGTGGTTGTTCCCGACTTCGCGGCCCGTCGTCAGCAAGAGGTAGCGGTCCTCGTCCGTGCGCGTGACGGTGATGTCGGCGCGGACGCCGCCGCCCTCGTTGCACATGAGCGTGTACTTCACGTCGCCCACGTCGATGTCCATGTCGTTCGTACAGAGGTACTGGACGAACTCGCCGGCCTCCTCACCGACTACCTCCATCTTGTTGAACGCGGTCATGTCGTGCAGGCCGACCTTGTTCCGGACGTGCAGCGCCTCCGCGCCTTCGATTGGCGAGTAGTACTTGCCTTCCCAGCCCTCTCGCTCGGGAATCTGGTCACCGTACTCAGCCAATAGGTCGGCGTTGTCGTCGAACCACTGTGGAGCCTCCCACCCGGCCTCGGCCCACATCTCCGCGTCCCATTCTTTGTGGGAGTGGTACATCGGCGTCCGGCGGATGTCCCGCTGTTTGTCCGTCCACACCCACTTCGGGTGCATGATGTTGTAGACGATACGGTACTCCTCGCCACCGATGTCGCGGGCGAAGTCCCAGCTACCCTCGTGCTCGTCGAAGCGGTTGACGTCGCAGTGCGCGAGGTCGATCGGGCCTTCCGGGAGGCGTGGGACGCCGGTCTCCATCCACTCGGCGAGTGCCTTCGCGGCCCCGCCTGCGTGGGTGACCCAGATGGCCGCCGCCGTCCAGAGGCCGTCGTACTCCTGTACCGGGCCCATGACCGGGAGGCCGTTGGGCGACTCGGCGAACATCCCGTTGTACTTGTGTTCGAGTTTCTTGTCCTTCGTGGCCGGGAGGAGTTCGTCGCTGGCCTGTCGCGGCGCCTTGTCCGGGCGGTCCGGGTGGGTCGCGGTGTTCATGTGGTAGTCGGTGAACTCGTGGACCGAGCCCTGTTCCCCGTCGGGGTCGTTCCCGCCCAGTTCCTGCGGGTCCGGGACGATTGGCTCGTGGTTGTACGAGCCGATACCGTAGGCGTCCCCGTGGTTCCGGTAATACATCGCGTTGTCCTGGTCCCGGAGGATGGGGCGGTCTGGGCCGACGAGCAGACGTTTGGCCTTCTCGCCGGAGACGTTCTCGTAGTTCTCGAACAGCGGGTGGTCGGTGATGTCGACGGCGCTCTCTGCGAGTTCGTCCAGCGACTCCGTCACCGTGTACTGGTGCTCGACGGGTGTCACCGGCAGGTGGACGTCGAGTTTCTCGCCTAGCTGGCGGGCCCAGATGTTCGTCGCGATGACGACTTCGTCGCAGTCGATGGTGCCGTGTTCGGTGACGACGCCCTCGATGTCGTCGCCGTCTGTCACCACGTCCTCCGTGCGGGTGTGTGGGACGAACCGCGCCCCGTTGTCCATCGCCTCCCGAGCGAGCGCGTCACAGGCGACGACGCCCGACACCTGCCCGTCCGTCGGCGAGTAGTACCCGCCCAGAATCTCGTCTTCGTCGACGAGCGGCAGGTGGTCCGTGACTTCCTCGGGCGAGAGGAGCTGCGGGTCGTCGATGCCCCACGCCTTCGCGTGTTCGACGCGGCGTTGGAGGAAGTCCATGCGCTCCTCGCTCCGGGCGACTTCGATGCCGCCCACCTCGTTGTAGGCCTGCTGGCCGTCCGCGCCTTCGAGTTCGGAGTACAGGCGACGGCTGTAGTCCGCGAACTGGCTGAGGACCTTCGGTTCGGCGGTCTGGAACATGATGCCCGGCGCGTGCGTCGAGGACCCGCCCGTCGTCGGCATAGGCCCTTGGTCGACGACGACGACGTCGTCGCGGCCGAGTTCGGTGAGCTGATACGCCAGATTGCAGCCGACGATACCGGCACCCACGATGACGGTGCCAGCTTCGGTCGGCAGGCTGTCTGTCGTCTCCATAAATCTGACTCGAAGGTGATTCTGGCGGCCAAATATAGTTATCCCCTGTCCCCCCGGTGGTTTTCAACCAGTCACTTCGCTGTCTGGTAGAGATTCGGAGCGTCACAGTGATAGTACTGTGAAACCACGGGCGGTGTCGATTTAGCCCTCCCGACCGAGGAGTCCCGGATATTCGAGTATACGGACCCTAGACGGCATGAGACAGCCGAATGGTCGGCCTTCTTCGTGGGCTCGCTCCGCGGGTGGTGACAACCCTTTTACCTCTCTCGGGTGCGCTCTCAGTTGCATGGTTGACTCCATCTCGCTGGAGACAGCGACAGAACTGATAGCGGCGGCCGAGGCGAAGGCAGAGGAAATAGAGAACCCGATGGTCATCACGGTGGCCAACAGCGAAGGGAACCTCGTCGCCCAGCATCGGATGGACGGCGCGTGGCTCGCGTCGGTAAGCATCTCGCGGAACAAGGCGTACACGTCCGCTGCACTGGAGACGCCGACACACGAACTCGCTGAACCGTCGGAACCCGGCAACTCCCTGTACGGACTCCAGACCACCGACGAGGGACGTATCGTCATCTTCGGCGGCGGCTACCCGCTCGAACGCGACGGCGACATCGTCGGCACCATCGGCGTCTCTGGCGGGGCCGTCTCACAGGACCGAGAAGTCGCGGAAGCGGGCGTCGAACGCTGGAACGAACTCACGGAGTAACGAACCGCTAGTCGTCCCGCGGACCCGGCTGACGCGCTGCAACGGCGTCGAGCAGGTCCACGAGGGCGTCCGCGGCCGCGGTCAGCAGTGTCTCACCCAGTTCGGCGCTCCCCTCGCGCGGGTCGCCGACCACGCCGTTTTCGGTGAACTCGTCCGAGTCGAACGCGAGGTTGACGCGACCCTGCCAGTCGCCCCAGCGTTCGCTCCCGTTCTCCGCCGCCGAGTCGAGGCGGTCCTCGTGGACCGTCTCGGGGTTCGCGTGCTGGAGGAGGGCCGTCTCCAGCGGACCGCCGTGACCCATGTCGGAACTGTGCTCGCCCACTTCGTCGAACCACGTGAACGGGACGGCGTACGCCTCGTCGTGTCTCGAAATCCGGCCGGCGACCTCCCGGAGGGCCGCGATGTTGCCGCCGTGACCGTTGACGAGGACGACACGGTCCCAGCCGTGGTGGGCTAGACTCCCCACGACGTCTCTGACGTAGTCCCGGAACGTGGACTCGGAGGTCCAGAGCGTCCCGCTGAAGGCCCGGTGTTCCTCGGCGACGCCGACCGGAACCGCGGGCGCGACGACCACTTCGCCGTCGTACTCGTCGGCGGCGCGTTCGGCCACCGCCTCCGCGTTGAGCGTGTCCGTCCCCAGCGGCGCGTGCGGGCCGTGTTGCTCCGTGCTCCCGACCGGGAGCAGTGCCAGATTCGTCTCTGTCTGCTCGGCGTCGGTCCACGTCTCGGATTCGATGTGCATACGCGCACCCTCTGTGCGAACTCGAATAAAGCCCCTACTCCCGGTGCTTTTTACGCTCGCGCCGCAGTGGCGACGTATGGAGTACGAGTCTGTGACGCATACGACGAGTGACCGTCGTCTCGGTCGTCTCCCGTCGGGCAGCGACGTGTCGGTGACTGTCCACCGGTACGTTGGTGGCCCCGGCCCGACCGTCTACGTGCAAGGGGCTCAGCACGGCATCGAACTCAACGGCCCGGCGGCGTTGCGCCGTCTCCACGGGCGATTGATCGACGCCGAAATCGCTGGGACCGTCGCCGTCGTTCCGGTGGTGAACCCGCTGGCGTTCGACCACCGCTCGTACATGACTCCCGCGGAGTACGACGTGATGAATCCGAACCTGAACCGCGTCTGGCCCGGTGACGAGGGCGGCAGCCTGCAAGAGCGACTGGCCGCCCGGTTGTGGGACCTCGTGACCGACGCTGACGCCGCCGTCGACTTACACACCGGGACCGCGGATATGCTCGAACACGTCCGGTATCAAGATGGCGAGAGCGAGGCCCGGACGCTGGCGAGGGCGTTCGGGACGGAGTACCTCGTCGTCGACAGCGACGAGGCACCGGCAGACGACGAGTTCAGGGGGACGTTCCGGACGGCCGCCGCACGCGCGGACGTCCCGGCGATAACCGTCGAACTCTCGAACAGCAGGACGGTCACGCACTCGGCTATCGACACCGGCGTCGTCGGCGTCGAAAACGTCCTCCGCGAACTGGGCGTCCTCCCGGACGACCCGGCCCGACCGCCCGACCAGACGCGCCTCCGGAACGACGGTGCCACCACCGTGGCGGCGGAGTCGGGCCTGTTCGAACTGCGCCCGGACCTCGGCGTCGGCGACCACGTCGAGGCGGGAGAGACGCTCGGCACCGTCTACTCTCCCTCGACGTTCGAACGACTCCAGACGGCCACCGCCGACGACGGCGGCGTCGCCTACTCGCTGGCCCGTGAGGCCGTGGTCGTCGCTGGCGAGCGAATCGCCGGCATCGCGACGCCGGTGTGACTGGCGTCGCAGTCGACATCCGATCAGCTGTATCTGTCGGACACCGTCTCGGTACCGCCGCCGTATTCCGGTGATTTAAATGGGTTGGTTATTACTGACACACTGTTATGCTCCGTGATGTGTCATAGATACTCAATAACATGGGACTACAAACCGCCTTCGACGTCCTCTCCCAGATCGTCGAACAGTACGAGTCGCGTGGTCGGACCGTCCGACACGTCGAAGCGACGGCGAACGACGGTGGGTCGCTGCAGGTCTCCATGGCGGTCCCGGTGTCGCTCTGTGCCGCGTCTGGCGACGGCGTCCACTCCGAACTCACCCCGGAGACGGCGACCCTGACCGACAGCGGTGGGCTACGGGTGGAGTTCTCGACCTCCTCCCTCGCCTCGCTCCCACCGACGACTGCGGCGTCCATCTCGGTCAACGAGGAGGCCGTCCGCGTCGAAGACGGCGGCATCGTCCTCGGCGTCGAACTCACCGTCGACCCGTCTGAAGACGGGACGGAGCGTGCCGAAGTCCACGAGGACGACGCCGCCACCGACTCTCGGACGACGGCACAGTCGGCCACGGAACCGACAGACGTAGACGGGGAGTCGGCCGAATCGTCCGCACCGCCAGCGGACAGCGAGGACGCGTCACTGGCAGACGAACTCGCGGCGGTCCGTGACGACGACGTCCCGCCCTACGAGGACACGGCGTACCTCCAGCGTCTCTATGACGTCTGCGAGAACTTCACCGAGATGAGCGAGCGAATCGAGATGGACGTCTCCTCCGAGACGGTCCGACGCTACATGATCGAAGCAGGTGTCCACGACCCGACGTCCTACGACACCTCGACCAACCAAGATACAGAGCGGGCTGGGGAGGGACGCGCGGACGCGGCGACGAGCACCGAGCCAACTCCGGCGGCACCCGCGGCGCCCGACGATCCGATGGAGACGATCCCGGACGAGCAACTCGTCACCGACGGCCTCGGCCTTCCGGAGAGCGTCCATCTGGCGGACGTCGCCGACGCCGTCGTCGACTCGGTGACCGTCTACGAGGTCCAGCGACACCTCGACCTCGAACGCCAGCAGACACAGGAACTGCTCGAAGAACTCAATCTGCTGGACCTCGTCATGCGACAGTTGTCCGACAACCCGGAACAGACGGCGTCCTACGAGCAAGTCGCCACGCGAATCCGAGAGTGTGCCCCCGGCCCAGCGTGACTCCCCGCTGGCAATTTAAATGGGTTCTGTGACCCACCCACAAACAAAAGTGTCCTCCATACATCCAACCAATAAGTAATGTCTTTGCGAAGTCGTACCATGACGCCGCAGGACGGGGTCGAGAACCTCCTCACGAACGCACGGTTCGAACTGATGCCGTTCGACAGCTTCGAGGAGGAGATAACGCACCTGCCCGACGGCGCGACCATCGCTATCACTACCTCGCCGCAGTTGGGTATCGAGGCGACGCTCGAACGGACCGAGGAGGCCGTCGAACAGGGGTTCGAGGTCGTTCCCCACATCGCGGCCCGCTACGTCCGTGACCGAGAACATCTAGCGGACATCGCCCGGCGACTCACAGAGGCCGGCATCACCGACATCTTCGTTCCGGGCGGCGACCGGGAGGAACCGGAAGGGGAGTTCGAGTCGGCGTACGACCTCCTCTCGACGCTCGACGGGATGGAGTACTCCTTCGAGGAGGTCGGTATCACCGGCTATCCCGAGGGCCACGACTTCATCGACGACGAGACGTTGGCGGAGTCCATGGAACAGAAAGCGCCCTACGCGACGTACATCGTCACGCAACTCTGTTACGACCCGGAGACGGTGCTCGAGTGGATCGAGGAGATTCGCGAACGTGGCATCACCCTCCCGGTCGAAATCGGCATCCCCGGCGTGATGAAGTACAAGCGATTGCTCCAGATCTCCCAGAAGGTCGGCGTCGGCGACTCCATCAAGTTCCTCCGGAAGACCACCGGCGTCGTCGGCTTCATTCGGCAGCTCATCGGGTCTCGCGGGACCTACAAGCCCGACGACCTCATCGACGGCCTCGCCCCCTACGTCGACGACGAGGAGTACAACATCAGCGGCGTCCACATATACACGTTCAACCAGACGCCCGATACGATGTCGTGGCGGTACGAGCGCCTCGAAAAGTAGGCCCAGCGACACGCCGTATTCTCACCCACCCGTACCCCCTCAAACCATAGTCCGTTCGACACGTCGACGGGCCCGACACGTCCACTCAATCACCAGACACGTTCTGTCAGGAGCCAGTTTATTGCCGCTCTAGCTCCTGCCTCGACCATGACGTACGAAACCGTCAGAGCGACGGACCCGGCTGTGGCCGACGCGCTCGAAGCAGAGCGAGAGCGACAGAACGACACGCTGGCGATGATAGCGAGCGAAAACCACGTCTCCGAGGCCGTCATGGAGGCCCAGAGCTCGGAACTCACGAACAACTACGCCGAGGGCTACCCCGGCGAGCGCTACTACGGCGGCTGTGAGTACGCCGACGACGTCGAACAGTTGGCCATCGACCGCGCGAAGGAACTGTGGGGTGCCGACCACGTCAACGTCCAGCCACACTCTGGCTCGCAGGCGAACATGGGCGTGTACCTCGCTGCTCTGGACCCCGGTGACAAGATTCTCTCGCTGGACCTCACCCACGGCGGCCACCTCTCGCACGGCCACCCGGCGAACTTCGCCGGACAGGTCTACGAGGTCGAGCAGTACGAGGTCGACGCGGAGACAGGCTACGTCGACTACGAGGGCCTCCGCGAGACGGCCGAGTCCTTCGACCCGGACATCGTCGTCTCGGGCTACTCCGCGTACCCGCGCGAAGTCGACTTCGAACGGATTCAGGCGACGGCCGACGCCGTCGACGCCTACCACCTCGCCGACATCGCCCACATCACCGGGCTGGTCGCCGCGGACGTCCACGAGTCGCCGGTCGGCGTCGCGGACTTCGTCACCGGTAGCACGCACAAGACCATCCGCGCGGGCCGCGGCGGCGTCATCATGTGCGGCGACGAACACGCGGACGACATCGACAGCGCCGTCTTCCCCGGTTCGCAGGGCGGTCCGGCGATGCACAACGTCGCCGGCAAGGCCGTCGGCTTCGGCGAAGCGCTCGACCCGGCCTTCGAGCGATACGCCGAACAGACCGTCACCAACGCGAAAGCGCTCGGCGAGCGGTTACAGGACCACGGCCTCGACCTCGTCTCCGGCGGCACCGACAACCACCTCGTGCTGGTCGACCTCCGCCCGTCGCATCCCGACACCACGGGCAAGGAAGTCGAGGAGAGCCTCGAAGAGGCTGGCATCGTCCTCAACGCCAACACCGTCCCCGGCGAGACGCGCTCCGCGTTCAACCCCTCGGGCATTCGCGCCGGCACCCCCGGCCTCACGACTCGCGGGTTCGGTGAAGAAGCGTGCCGCGAAGTCGCGGACCTCATCTACGAAATCGTCGACGCGCCTCACGACGAGGACGTCGTCGCCGAAGTCAGTCAGCGAGTCGACGACCTGACCGACGAGTACACCCTCTACGACTGAGCGGCTGACTGGGGACTCACCGCTCTGGTCGCCCCGCTCCTCGATTTGTTGGCGAGTCTATATCTATCGTCGCACGCGAATGTAGCGTGGGATGTACAGCACCCTCATTCCGGTCGACGAGGACGAGAACCGAGCGCTCCATCAGGCGAGATACGTGGCGTCCCTCGCCGACGCGACGACGGACGTCGAGGCGACAGTCTTGCACGTCGTCTCTCCCGGCGAAGTAACGCGAGCAGATACTGTCGCGTTCGAAGCGGTGGACGCCGCCGTCTCAGCCGCTGAGCACCTGACGGCGGCCGACGTCACCGTGACCCGTCGCGTAGAGGACGGCAGCGTCCCGGCGGCCATCGTCGACACTGCAGACGAACTCGACAGTCAGGAAATCGTCATGGGCGGACGGAAGCGTTCCGGCGTGGCGAACGTCCTGCTCGGCAGCACCGTCCACGACGTGTTCGTTTCGACTGAGCGCCCGGTCACGATTACCGGCACCGGGATGGTGTTTGGGGAGGGCGACAGACACGTCCTGGTTCCGGTCGACAAGCGCCGCGAACGCGCCTTGAATCAGGCGGAGTACGTCGCTCAGTTACCCGGGGTCCCAGAGAGCGTCACCGCGACAGTTCTGTACGTGTATCCGCATCAGGATTACGCCGGTGCGCCGCCCCACGACTTCGGAGAAATCGGAGCGGCCGTCGCCGCTGCGGAGTTCCTCGAAGAGAGGGACGTCGCGGTCGAACGGGTCACGGTCGGCGGCGAAGTCGCCAGAAAGATTCTCGCCACCGCTGACGACGTCGACGCGAGCAGCATCGTGATGGGTGGCCGCAGGCGAACCGGCGTGCAGAAGGTCATCATGGGCAGCACCGCACAAGATATCCTGCTGTCGTCGGACCGCCCGGTCACGATTACGGGGTAGCACCTCGGCAGTGAAACTGACGGCGAGACGGTGGTCAGCACAAAAAAAGCGGCGTGATGGTATGAGGTATGAACGACAGGGTGGCGCCGATCAGTCGTCGCTGGACTCTGCTTCGGCTTCCTTGCGCGCGTTGAGTTTCGCCTGTTCGCGAGCGCTCGGGTTGACGGACTCCTTGAACGGCACCTTCGCGACGGTAGCGAACACTGGTTCACCTTCCTCTTCAGCGTACTCGTCGGGCAGGTGGACTTGGAACTCGAGGTCGAGTTCTTCGTCGTAGATTTCGTCGTTGAGCGGCGTGTCGGTGACTTCCTGCAGTTTGTCGGCCGGCACGAAGCCCATGGCGATGTTCGTCTCGAGGTCCGGGTTCCACCACGGCGAAGTGATGTAACCGCACTCTTCGCCCGTCTCCGGGTCGGAGATCAGCCAGAAGTCCGGGGCGTAGTCCCGAATCGGTTCGCCGGCCATCTTCAGGCCGATGAGCTTGTGCTCGAACGGGTACTCGCCGTTCTCGATGAGTTCCTTCTGGCGCTCGAGTTCTTCTTTGCCGATGTAGTCCGCGTCCTTGTCGTCGGGCACGTGATAGCCGAGATTGACCTGGAACGGCGACGTCTCGTGGTCTAGGTCCTGCCCCCACGACATGATACCGGCCGCGATGCGGCGGTGGTGACCCGGCGCGATCTGACGGCCGCCGTGGTCTTTGACGGTCTCCATGACTGGGTCCCAGACCTTCTCGGCGTTCTCGTGGGCGTTCCTGACGTAGATTTCGAAGCCGGCCTCGCCGGAGAACCCGGTCTGGCTGATGAGGACTTCACAGCCGTTGATTTCGGCGTCCATCAGGCCGTAGTACGGTACGTCTTTGACCTTGTCACCGACGACATCGACCATGACGTCCTCGGACTTGGGGCCCTGAATCTGCATCGGGGCCACGTCGATCTCGTCGATTTCGACGTCGAAGTCGTTGTCGACGTTGACTCCCTGCAGCCACTGCATGAGGGTCGAGTCGGAGATAGAGAACCAGAACTCGTCTTCCTCGGGGCGCAGGAGCACGGGGTCGTTCAGGACGCCGCCGTCCTCGTTACAGAGGATGACGTACTTCCCGTCCATCGCGTCCATCTCTGTCACGTCACGGGTGACGACGTAATTGGTCAGCGCTTCGGCGTCGGGACCCTTGACGCGAATCTGACGCTCGACGGCGACGTCCCAGAGCGTCACGCTGTTGGTAAGCGCCTCGTACTCCTTCATCGCACCGCCGTCTTCGGGTTCGACGAGGCCGCGCGGGTGGTAGATGCGGTTGTAGACGGTACACCGCCACGCGCCCTCCTCGTTGAAGGACTTGTGGAAGAACGGTGACTTGCGCACACGCGTGGAGACCAACATCTCGATGTTGGGGTCGCCCGTCTGCCGCAGGTTCCGTGGTACCGTCCGATCCGACTGGTCGACACTAGGGTGATTGGGATGGCTTTCGTTCCCGGACATGCTTGTGGACAAAGACCAGTGACTCTCATAAAAGATGACGCTGATTACCCCTGCCGTTTATGTACCGGTAGCAATCCTGGCGGAGAGATACCGGGCGTCTGCCCACGATTACCGGTCGGAGGACGATGCGTCTCGGCGCTCGTACCAGACGATATCGAACGCATCGTACCGGTCACGGTCCGTCTCACGCCACTGGTCCCACTCGACTGTCGGAAAGGTCGTGTCACCGTCGACGGCCGTCTGCAGTTCGGTCAGAATCAGTTCGTCGGCACACGGGAGAAACTGCTCGTAGACGGTGCCACCGCCGACGACGTACGCCGTCTCGACGTCCGTCGTCTCGGCCGCGCGAAGCGCTTTTGCCGTCGACTCGACGGTGACGACGTCGTCCGGCAGACGCTCTGGACGGTGCGTGAGGACGATGTTCCGACGCTCTGGAAGCGCCGTCCCCAACTGCCGATAGATGTCGTCGAAGGTCCGTCTCCCCATGATGACCGGATGGCCGACAGTCGTCCGTTTGAAGTGGTTCAGGTCTGCCGGATAGTCCCACGGAACGCTCCCGTCGGACCCGATGACCCCGTTGGCTGCGACGGCAGCGACGAGTGCAATTCGCATCTCGTTCGTCGAAGACGACGTCTGGACACAAAACCTGTCTCATCGACCGGTCCCGACGGCACGCCTCGGTTTCGGACGACCCGGTGTCCTCGACCGTCACTACCGATGCTTGTGGCCATCATATCAGAAATATATTTATATAAAATACGCTATTATTGTGGCGGGAGGTCGCCGTGGACTACGGGTGCCGCTCGAACGAGCTCGCTTCCCACGGTCGGTCTGTCGGTCGCGTCTCGTGTCGAGATGGCAACGGAGTTCGACTGCTTCGCCGCCGATCTCATGACTGGAATACGCCGAACTGGGGGCTAAAGACCGCCATAAATGTCCAGCCTCGACAGTCCGAGTCGTCGTTGTGAGCTTCGCGGTACGGCCTGTGTGACGAACAACGGTGACCAGCGATTACCGGTGTAGTCGGTGAGACGACGTGCAATCCGAAACGCGAATATAAACATACTCATACTTATATTATTCTTAAATAGAAAAATGTATTATATTACTGGGCCGCCCAACCGAACCCGCCACAACGAGCTGTTCGAATGACACGCTGGGGAACAGCGTCGTCGCCGCCGTGGCCGCTGGTGACTGTCAACACGACATGTGTGTCAATCGATACCCCCTGTCCCGCGCGACTTATTGGATTGTAGCCGCAACGGCCCACATGAGTGCGATTCGGACCAAACCGGGTCCGGCCGCGGCCTACGCGTTTCGACTCGGCATCGTCGCCGGTGCCGTCGTGGGACTCACTGCGGTCGCGTTACTGTATCGTCTCGGCACCATCACGCCGGTCATCGCGGGGTACGCACTACTCGTCCTGTTCCCTGTCTATCTCGTCTTCGTGGCCAGCGCCCTCAGCATCTGGCTCGGATACGACAAGGACGCGACGTCACTCAGGCCCGTGTACCGGCCGAAGGAGTCGGAGTAACGTCCCCGCAGGAATCGGTCGGTGGCGTTACTCCTCGGTCTCGTCGTCGACGAGCGTCGCCCCGACGAGGTTGCGCATCCCGCGACGGAGACGCCCGCTCATGGCCGTCGACGAGAGGCCGATCTCCTCGGCCACCTCGTTCAACGAGACGTCGCGGGGTTCGCCGAAGTACCCCTCCTTGTAGGCTATCGTCAACGCCGCTCGCTGCTCTGCGGTCAGGCCGTACGAGGGTTCGCCGCCCGTCTCGCTGTTGCCGTATATCTCGATGATGTCGAGTGAGATGTCGTTCTCGTTCGCGTACTCCCAGATCGTGTTCAACGCCGCTCGGTCGGGGAGGAGGAGGCGAACGAGCCACCCGTGGCGTTTCGTCTCGGTGTGGACCAGAAACCCGCTGACGTCGGTCACGACGGTGCTGATGAGTTTCGTCTCCGGGGTGTGTTCGATGTAGTAGATGCCCGTCCGGTCGGTCCAGTCGACGAGTTCGTAGTTGTCGACCGTCGGGTCCTCCTCCAGCGCCGCCTCTAATTCGCCCCTGTCGTCGTACTCGATGAGAAACGGGAACACGGTCGAGCCCGGGTCGGTGTTCCCCTGGGTGATGACCCGGATGTCGACGTCTTCGAGAGTTCGCAGCGTTGGGACAAGCGCGAGTCGTTCGTGCTCGATGTATACTTTGGCTGTAATCGACATATAACGTACAGGACTCGTTGTGGTACCGTCACAGATCGGACTCGGATGCGGTCGCAGTGTGGCGGTGTACTCTGTCGTACCCTGTTCCTCGGACCTACACAACCGTCGTACAATAATGTTTAGATGTCTCCGGCGGTGTCGCCGCCCGAACGACGCTTTCGCTGTCGCACACGATTGGTGTGCCTATCGGACCGCCGCTACCGGTGGACTAACTGCTGTCGGGGCCGACGTGGTCGGGGACAGAAAATCTGGGGTCCGACAGCAACTCCGTCGGTAGATAGCGTCGACGTCGCGGTGTCGGCGCGGCTACAGCTGAACAAGGCGAGTGCCTCGGGGTCAAGCCCCGAAGCGGTTCACTCGTTGTAAGTCTCCGGAATGAGAACCACACCGTGGAGATCGAAGAGGTCGGTCACGACGTCCTCGATTCGGTCGAGGTGCGGTGGCAGCGCGACGGCCGGCAGGTAGAACTTCGCTGTCGTTGGCCGCTTTTCTTTCTGTGTCTCTATTTCGTTCATCTCGTTCTCAGATACCAGTTCCCCACCTGTAGGTGTTGGTGGGTAAAATTACGGATGTTTAAACCGGGAATTTACGATGTTTAATCGGGTAGGTTGCCGCACTAGCCCGAGACGGCGTCAGCCACGGTCAGGTCTCTCTCAAGAATATCTGTCCAGTGCTCTGGACGACGACGGTGTATCCGTAGTACGAAAACGTAACACACCCCGGTGTCGAAGTGTTCGCTGACTTCGTCTCGAATAGACTGTCCAGCGCGTCCGGGTTGATGCGTTCGTCCATCGGCGGCAGCGATTCGAACGACACGCCGGCGTACTCCGCAACAGCGCCGCGTATCGTCTCGCTCACCTCGGTGTTGCCCTCCCACTGGTGACTGAGATGGTGGGTCGTGCCGTCGAAGTCGTCCGTCCGTGCTACTCCCATGCTACTGCATGGCGTACCTCTATATGATGGGTGTTAATGCGGAATATACAACGTATTTTTATACCGGTCGAGACAATCCACGCGCATAACGTACATACGTCAGCGTACACAATTGCGGGTACCCAACTCGGTAAGCGAGTCACGAAGCAGTCACTGGTGTCCGTCGATAGCACGTCCACGGCCGATACGTTGCGTACCCCGTCGGAGCCGTCCGCAGGGGGAAGAGCGCTCGAACGGCGGGCAAGTGACGGCGACGAATCACGACCGTCCGTCGACGACGGCGCGTTGGTCCCTGACAACGTGACTGACGGCTGACGTGACGACCTACCGACACAACCACTGGGGGAAGTACACGATGGATATGAAGAACGACGACGCACTCGAAGCACGCGAGACAGACAGTCAGCTCACGCTCACGGTGGAGAACATCGGCGGCATCGCTGCCGCAGATGTGACCCTTACCGACGGCGTCACGCTCCTCTCCGGGCGTAACGCATCGAACAAATCGTCGCTCTTGCGTTCGCTCGCCGGTGTCCTCGGTGGCCCGTTGCCACCGCTGAAGAGCGACGCCGACGAAGGGCGCGTCAGCATGACTTGTGACGGTGCGACGTACCACGTCGAACTCGGCCGCGACGGGAACGACGCCGTCGTGCGGAGTGCCGACCGGTACACAACCGCCGACGACCTCTGTGAGTTGTTCGTCGCGCTGACCGAGACGAACCCGATACGACGGGCGGTGCTGGCAGACGACGACCTCTATGAGTACCTGATGCGGCCCGTGGATACCGACGAAATCGAGGCCGAAATCCGCCGCCTGAGCGACGAGAAACAGTCGCTCGACGACCGCCTCGCGGAACTCGACTCCATGGCGAACCGACTGCCGGGCCTTCGGACGCGACAGAACACGCTTCGGGAGCAATTGGACGACGTCGAAGCGGAACTCAAGGAGAAGCGAGACGCTATCGAGACCCTCGAAGCCGAGGCGGACGACGACAGCGAGACGGAGGCGTTACGAGAGAAACGTAGCGAGCGGAACGAACTCCGCCAGCGTCTCAGCAGTCAGGAGGCCGCTATCGAGGAACTGCAATCGGAACTGGCGTCGGTAACCGACCGGCTAGACGATACCGACGGTGACGAACCCGAGGCGGACCTCGCGGATATCGAGGCGGAACTCGAAGACCTCCACCAGCAGAAACAGCGGCTCACGTCGACGATCAACGCACTGAGCCCCATCGTGGAGATGAACTCGCAGATTCTCGATGAGTCCGCGGACATCCCGAACGCGATGACGTCCGACGACATCGTCGCCGAACTGGACCCCGCCTCGAAGTCCATCACGTGCTGGACGTGCGGCAGCACCGTCGAACGCGCGGAGATCGCCGAACAGGTCGAGGCCGTCAGCGGCATCGTTCGGGAGAAACGGACCGAGCGCGAGGCCGTCACGGACCGTATCCAGACCCTCTCCGAACGGAAGCGCGACCTCGAACAGCGACAGGAGAGCCGCGAGGAGTTACGCGCCCGTCGCGAGGACCTCGCCGACGAGATCGAGCGCAGAGAGGAGATGCTCGAAACCCTCGACGCGGACCGTCGGGCACTCGAGACCGAAATCGAGGAACTGCAACGTGCGATCGACGACACGTCCGAGGACGACGACCGGTTAGCCACCTACTACGACGCGGTGAGCGACCTGGAGTACGAACGCGGCCAACTCGCAAACGACTTAGAGAGCGTCGAGTCGGAGATTGCCGACGTCGAGGCCGCCCTCGCCGAACGTGACGACATCGAAGCAAAGCGGGAGGCGGTCGCGTCCGAACTCCGCACCCAGCGTGACCGCATCGACGAACTCGAACAGGACCTCGTGGGTACGTTCAACGAGACGATGCAACAGGTCCTCGAGACGCTGGGGTACGACTCGATAGAGCGCATCTGGCTCGAACGGCGCTCGTCGGGCGACCGCGTCACCGCAGAGACGGCGTTCGAGATTCACGTCGTCCGAGCCACGGAGGACGGCACGGCGTACGACGACACCGTCGACAGTCTCAGCAAGAGCGAACGGGAGGTCATCGGCCTCATCGTCGCTCTGGCCGGCTATCTGGTCCACGACGTCGCCGAGGAGGTCCCGTTCATCGTCGTCGACGCCGTCGAGATGTTCGACGCAGAGCGTATCCACGGCCTGATGCAGTACTTCGGCGAGTCCGCCGATTACGTCGTCACGTCCGTGTTGCCGGAAGAACGGGCGCAACTCGACGGGCGCTACGACACTATCTCGACCCAGTCGTTCGTCGCGGACTCCTAGGGCTCTGTCGCTTCCTCGTCGGCGCGACAGGAACATCCGCCCCGTTCCAGCAGTCCGGTGAACGTGTACTCGTCACCGCACTCCGAACAGGCGACCCGCAGGCTCAGCGTGACGGAGGGGGACGGAATGGTCAGCGACCCCTGTTCGGTGAGTCGAGCGATAGTCTGGGTGGTCACGGATTCGGTCCGAGAGACGAGTTTGAGGACGGTGTTCCGAGCGCTGTCGACGGAGAGCGTGCTGTCGCGGGCCGTCGTCACGTCGAGACAGTCGTTGAGGTGGGTTCGGACGGTCTGATAGCTCACGAAGTCGCTGGTGAGCGTCTCCGGGTCCAGTCCGTTGCGCTGGAGTCGGGACTTCGCGTCGATTCGCTTGCCTGGACCGACGTCGTCGTCGGTGAGGAGTCGGTAGAGGTTGGCCGCCTCGCCGTCGAGCGTCTCCATCCCCGCCGCCCGCATCGCGGACCGAAGTATCGCCTCGTTACAGTAGCGTTCGAGGTCACGGAGGCTGTCGCCGTCGGCCCAGCGCTCCCGCAATTCGTCGTCCAGTTCGGTGAGTCTCCGCTTCTCGGCGACCCGGTCGACCTTGCACGTCGTGCCCGACTCCGCTGACATCGTGTGGTAACTTCGCCGTCGCCGTTGATTAAGGATGTGTTCTGCCCGTATTCGGCGCTCGACTTGTCGGGCGTTCAGTTCCCGACGTCGGCGTCCGCGTCGATGTCCTCGGTCGCGGCTTCGATTTCGCCGACGGCAGACTCGTCTTCCATCGTCGAGACGTCGCCGAGGTCTTCGTCCAACATGATGTCCCGGATGGTCCGGCGCATTATCTTCCCGGACCGCGTCTTCGGCAGTTGGTCGACGAACTCCAGTTCGCCGACGATAGCGATGGGGCCGACGTCCTCTCGGACGGCCTCGCGTAGTTCCCCTGCCAGCGCTTCGTCGCCGTCGAAGCCGTCTCGGAGGACGACGAACGCGGCGGCGACTTCGGTCTTCTCCGGGTCGGGTTTGCCGACGACTGCGGCCTCCACGACGGCCTCGTGGGCGACGAGCGCGTCCTCGATGTCGGTCGGGCCGATGCGGTGGCCGGCGATCGTGATGACCTCGTCTGCCCGGCCGCTGAACCAGATGTAGCCGTCCTCGTCCATCGAGACGGCGTCGCCGACCCAGTACAGGTCCTCTATCTGTTGCCAGTATTCGAGTTCGTACCGGTCGTGACCCTCCCAGAGCGTCGGCGTCATGCCGGGGAACGGCTTCTCGACGACGAGCGCGCCCTCTTCACCGGTTTCGAGGGGCTCGCCGTCGAAGTCGACGACCTTCACTTCGACGCCCGGGAGTGCGATGCCCGCAGAACCGGGTTTTATCGGCAGCGTGTTGATACCGTACGGGTTGCCGACGATGGGGCCGCCCGTCTCGGTCTGCCACATGTGGTCGATGACCGGCACCTCGTCGTCCAGCACCTCCTGCTGAAGCCACTCCCAAGCGGGCGGGTTGAGCGGTTCGCCGGCCGAGAACACCGCTTCCAGCGAGGAGAGGTCAGCGCGTTCGTGGAACGCGTCGTCGTAGCCGGCCAGCGCGCGAATCGCCGTCGGCGCGGTGAATATCTTGTCCACGCTGTGCCGTTCGACGAGGTCCCACCAGACGCCGGCGTCTGGATACACCGGCGTCCCCTCGTAGACGACTGTCGTCGACCCGGTCAAGAGGGGCGCATAGACGATGTAGGAGTGGCCGACGATCCAGCCGATGTCCGAGGTGGCGAACCACGTGTCCGTCTCGTCGAGGTCGAACACCCACTGTCCCATCCCGTAGACGTGGGTCTGATAGCCGCCGTGCTGATGGACGGTTCCCTTCGGTTTACCCGTCGTCCCCGACGTCGGGAGGATGAACGCGGGGTCCGTCGCGTCCATCTCGACGTGTGAAGTGTCTTCGCCCGCGCCCGCTGCCAGTGCGTCGTCCCAGTCGGTCGCGGACTCGCGCAGGTCGGCCGACTCCTCACCGCGGGAGAGTACGATGGTGTCGTCGACGATGTCGTTGACCGACTCGTGGTCGTCGAAACAGCGGTCGACTATCGACTTTAGGTCGACCGTGCCGCCGTCGCGAAAGCCCACGTCGGCCGTCAGAAGGAGCTTCGGTTCGGCCAGTTCGATGCGGTCCGCGAGCGCACCGGCCCCGAACCCACCGAAGACGACAGAGTGAATCGCACCGATGCGCGTACAAGCGAGCATGGAGACGACGGCCTCCGGACACATCGGCATGTAGATGGTGACGCGGTCGCCCTTCTCGACGCCGTACGCCCGGAGCATTCCCGCGACCCGTTTCACTTCGTGGTGCAGTTCTGCGTAGGTGTACACCGCGTTGTCGTCGCGTTCGCCGGTCTCGAACACCATCGCCGCGCGGTTGCCGCCGCCGTTCTCGACGTGGTAGTCGACGGCGTTGTAACTGATGTTCGTCCGTCCGCCGGGGAACCACGCGAAGTCGCCGACGCCCGCCTCCTCGTACACGGCGTCCCACTGCTCGAACCAGTTCAGGTTGTCGGCGACGCGTGCCCAGAGCGTCTCGGGACTCTCTTTGCCTTCCCGAATGAGCGCGCGTAACTGCGGTGTGACGAGGTCGTAGTCCGTATCGGTTGTCGTCATAGTGTCTGTATCGTCCTTCAGTCCATCATCATTTATCAATATGGTTTCAGGGCGACGTTTCCGGAGGCTCGTGCTCGACTGTTCGGGGTCGGCGGTACGACAGACAGGCGGCACGACGAGCGGGAGCCGTCGAGAGTGAACGCGTTCGCCAGCGGTCGTTGCGGGCGGGACGTCGAGATCTGGCGGCGAACGTACCTCAGAACTCGGGGTCGTCGACGACGGCGTCGCCACACCGCGGGCACAGCAGACGGCGGCGTTCGACCCTATCGTCGGCGACCCAGTCGCCGTCGGTGGGGTTCTGATGGTCACACGTCGGGCAGAACAGCATCGTCTTCGCGTGGTGCTGGTCGGGAGGCTGCGGGGAGGGTCTGAGGAGGGTCATCTTCCGGGAGAGTACCCGTGGCCGATGGCCGCACACAGGACGTTCAGGACGACGAGGCCGACGACGAACAGCGGCGCGGTGGCGACGACGCCGGTCAGGAGCGACCCGACGATGACCAGCGGGAGGGGAATCGTCGCCCAGAAGGCGGCGGCCCGCACGGCCGTGAGACACGACGTGGCGATACTGGACGCCAGCGTCCGGACGGTCCCGGTGGCTGGCAGTCGTGGGAGGGAGGAGTCGACGGTGGACATGAGTGCTTCGGGCATCTCTTCTGTGGACCCACACCCCAATATAACGGACAGACGGTTAGCGTCGATTCAGAACGGTTCAGTCGCGAACGCCGATTTTAGCCGATTTTACGGACCGTGCTGGCGCAGATAAAACGGTCTGAAAACGCTTTAGACTCTTCATAATCGGTTTGAAGGTATTTTCCGCACCGGTGACTCGGATTGAATCGAGGGTGTGGCCGGCACGAATCAAACGGCACCGACGCGACGTGTCGACGGCCGGGGAACGTTGGGACGGCGAATCTCGTCTGTGAGGCACACCCACCGACGATGGTCGATGCGATTCACCCACGTGGCGATAGGTTGAATCGGTCGGCGTCCCTCGCAGGCTATCCTCGAACTTCGAGGAGTATCGCGGGGAGCACGACACCGATGAGCAAACCGACGCCGATGGCGATCTCGACGCTGTTGGTCAGTTCCTGACTCGCGTAGAACCCGACCAGCGCGAGTACGATACCTGCGCCGATGATCGAGTTGTCACTCGGGTCCATCGCTGACGTGTTCTATTCCTCCATGGTGGTGTATAATTATAGCGGAGAGAATAAAACTATATGTTCGTTGAAAGGTGGCGTGCGGCGACGACCGCTGTTTGGAGACGGAATTTCGGTCCCGGTGGACCGAACGGATGGCGACGATGGTGGACGAAGACGACCTGTTCACCGAGTTCGTCGGCGGCTTCGACCTCGACGAGCGAACCCTCGCTGTCCCTCGGTTCCGTACGTATCGCTTTAGCGTCTATATGTGCGTACTCGCTGTCGTCGATACTTATATAGGGCTATTAGAAGCGCTCTAACCGGACCCGTTCGGAGTCGGTGCTGTATGTCGGATAGACCCGAGACGTCGTCGGGGCGAACAGCGAACGGAGACACACAGCGAATCGGTCGCCGGGCGTTTGTCGCCGGGACGGGTGCCGTCGGCGCGACGGCACTCGGCGTCCCGGGGGTCGCTGCCTCCGCGGTCGACGAGACCGACGACGATGAGACTGGTGTGGGCACCTATGGCGTGAGCAGCGTCGACTCGGACCCCGAACTCATCGCTCATCGGGCTTCGCGGGGTTTACCCGGAGAACACGGTCGGGCCGTGGAGGCTGCGTCTCGCGGTGGCAAGGCGCTACAGTCGGCTTCACGCGGGGCCGATAGTATCGAGATAGACGTCCTCCCGACTGCCGAGGGCGACGTGGTGGTGTTCCACGACTCCCGGCTGGCCGAACGTGACGGCGGCGAACGCGGACTGACCGACACGTCCGGCGTCGTCTGGGAGACGGACACGGAGACGGTGACGAACGCCGAGGTGCTTCGGAGCGGTGAGACGGTCCCGCTGTTGACCGACGTGCTGGACGCGATTCCGTACGGCGTCGGCGTGAACGTCGAGTTGAAAAACCCCGGGTCGTTCGACCTCGAGTTCGCCGTGAACCTCTCGGCTGAGAAACTCGCCGCACAGAAGTCGACGTGGCGGTCGTTCGTCCACCGCGTGCTCGACGTCGTAGACGAGTACTCACACGAGTTCCTGTTCTCCTCGTTCTACGAGGCGGCGCTGGCCGTGACGCGAGCGAACTCGTCCTATCCCGTCGCACCGCTTCTCTGGGACTCTATCGAGGACGGCCTCGACATCGCCCGGACCTACGACGCCGAGGCTATCCACCCGCCGTACAACATGGTGCAGGGGACGCCGTTCTACGCGGACGACTACTACACGGAGGGCTCGGAGTGGGCAGACATCGACCTCGTCTCGGTCGCAGACGAGGAGGGCCGCGCCGTGAACGTCTACACGGTCGGTACGTGGTATCAGTACGACCGCCTCGCGGCCGCCGGCGTCGACGGCGTCATCGCCGACTACCCTAACCTGGGACGTTTTGGCGCGAGAGACGACTGAGCCGAGTCAGGGCGGTTCCGACCGTCAGGTCGCCCTCGTTCGGCGCCGGACCCGCCAGCGAAATAGGGGGTCGTGGGAGGTGGACCGGCACCCGGTTCCGTTACTCGCTTTCGTGGCCCCGTTTTTGCTCACCGCACGCCTGCCGAGGCGGCGTCGCCGCGTTACAGTCCCCGGAACACGCGTATCGTGTCCCGCGCCGTCGGTTCCCGGATGAGTTGGGCGAACCCCAACTCGGAGAAGACAGCTTTCCAGTTCCGATGGAACAGCGGGAACTCGTCGTCGACGTAGCTCACTTCGCCGTCTTCCCGGCCTCGCTCGGGGCTGTTACCCTCGTTTTCGGCAGTCACCAGCAGGTCACCGCAGACGCGGGCTATCTCCTCGAACACCCACACGTCGTCCGGGTGGATGTGTTGGAGCGTCTCGACGGTGTAGACGACGTCGAACGCGTCGTCCGAGAACGCTTCGACGACGGCCTCGATCGCGCCGGTGTGGAACGTCCCGGTCTCGGCGAGTCGCGGGTAGGTCTCTGCCATCACGTCGAAGGCGTCGGGGTTGATGTCGACGCCAGTGAGGTCCTCGTAGCCGTGGTTCCGGAGGTGTGCGAGGTGGCGGCCGGAGCCACACCCGATCTCGAGAATCGCTGCGTCGTCCGATACGTAGTGGCCCAGCACGTCGACGAGCGTCTCGCTCACCTCGTTCGGACCGATGTCGGCGTAGTACGTCGGCGAGTACTTGCCCGAGCGCTCGGCCCAGTCCCGGCGAACGTCGTCCGGTTCCATAGGGGGACCCACGCAGTCGAGTGGTAAATGGGCCTCGGACTCGGGCCGGCCGCGGTCGTCCGGTCTCGCTTCCGAGACGTATCAGTCGACGCCTCGCTGTGCGTAAGACCCGTTTGATGAGCGCGGTTGCTGGAAGAATAGCGCTAGCTGATGCCGTCGTTAGTAACACCTATTCGTCACCGATAGCAAGCAGGTCGTAGTTGGATGTCGATGGCTGGGATTCGAACGATTGACACCCGGACAGACGATTCGCTGTGGCGTCGAATGGCCGCGAGCAGACAGCCGTCGGTGTGGCACCGTCGTCGCGTGGAACGCAGGACGCAGGACCGGTGGGCGCCAGCAGGCGCTCACTCGACCGGCCGCGGAAAGCACACTGCCGGCGCCGTCGTGTCTCCCCTCCCGATTCGACCCGCAGCCGAGACGCGCTATGCATGACGGGCGACAGTTCTTCCGAGTGGGCCCAACTGGACGCGTTCGAGCGAGACACCCTCGTTAGTATCGTCCGTCTCGATCAGTCGGGCGAGAGCCGCTACGAACTCAGTATCAGGCGGACCCTCGAAACGTGGTACGGTGAAGCGGTGGGGTACGACCGTCTCGACGCGGCACTCCGCACACTCGTCGACGCCGGTCTCGTCGAGTCGAACCGACTGGACCAGCTGACCACCGAGTACGAACCCACCGCTGCCGCTCGGACCGCGATCGAACAGTACAGTCGGTTCCTGGCCGGACTCGTCGACGAGACGGCGTGAAAGACGCCTCTCGGCGGGTCGTGTGGTCGTCCGGTCGCAGCGTCGTCACACTTCGGGGAGTGTCGCGGGACGGCGGCGACCCGACTTCGGCTTCGGGGTAGCCCCGGACGGTGGACCCACCCAAATGGTTAATAAATACACAGTTCCTCTGTGCTAGGTAATGTCAATCGATGATGGGGTTTCCCACACGCTCTCTCGTCCGACCCGGCGTGGTCTACTCCGGGCACTGGGTATCGGCGTCACATCGTCGGTAGCAGGCTGTAACGGGCTGTTCGGTGACGGTGGCGGTACCACTACCACCCAGACGCAGACCGGCGTCGACACCGACGAGGCGGGACTACGGGAACCGGCCGGCGAGTTCGTCGGCGTCGCCGGGTCCGACGCCAACTCGCTGAACTGGCTGTTCACCAACGACACCACGTCCGGGGCGTTCGTCGGCCTCACGCTCGACGGTGCGTGGGCCGTCGACGACGACCAGAACGTGTTCCCGCTCTGGGCCGAACCGTCGACGGACGACGGCCAGACCTACCGAATCACGCTCCGTGACAACCTCCGATGGGGCGGCGGGTACGGCAGGATGACCGCCGAGGACTGGGTGTACATGATACGGAACGTCTTTCAGGGGGAGGACAACTGGGCGGGCTACACGAACGCTGGCGACTGGTTCCGGCAGGGCGAGCCGATTCCGGTCGAGCGGATCGACGACCTGACCTTCGAAATCCGGCTTCCCGACGTCGACCCGTCGTTCCCGCTCAAGCCAGTCATGTGGGGCCAGAGCTGTCTTCCGAAGGGGATTCTGGAGAAGTACGTTCCCGACAAGGACACACAGGGTCTCCAGCAGGACGAGGAAATCAACCAACTCCAGTACACCGGTAACCTCGGGCCGTACACGTTCGAGGAGTGGGAGCGAGAGTCGCAGTACGTCACCACGCGCAACGACGAGTACTACGTCCGCGAACTAGACGACGTCGGCGAGGAGTGGCGCAACGCACCGTACTTCGACTCGTACACGATACGGGTCATCTCCGAGGAGTCCTCTCGGTTGAACGCGCTACGGGAGGGGGAAGTGACGAGCGCCGGCATCCCTCCGCAGAACGCTCGGGAGTTTCAGGAACTCGAAACGGTCGACGTGTACGTCCAGCCACAACCGTTCGTGCAAGCGCTCAAGTACAACATGCGGGCCAACGGATGGCGACTGTTCAGGAAGGTTCCGGTCCGGCAGGCGTTCGTCTGTGCCGTCAACAAGCAGACGCTCGCAGGGAACCTCTATCGCGGGTTCGCCGAACCGGCCTTCACGATGCAGCCACGGTTCTCTAAGTGGTACGTCGAGGCGGGAATCGAACAGTACCGCTTCGGTGTCGACGACCTCTACGGTCCGGACCCGGCCAGACGTCGGATGCGGCGTGCCATCGAGGGCACCGACTACCGGTACGACGGTGACACGCTCCTCGGCCCGGACGGGTCGGCGGTGACGCTCTCGCTGTACGCCAGTACCGCGAGCAGGACAAACCAGACGCTGGCGGAACTCGTCGCACAGGAGGTCGAATCGAACCTCGGTATCGGCGTCCGCATCGAGACGGTGCCGGGCAACACGTTCCAGCAGAAGTACGCGGCGAACAGTCCGCCGAGGGGGACGGAGGTCCCGTGGAGCGCCGGCCTGTTCAACGGTGGGCCACGCGACGTCTCAGTCAGTCAGGAACCGTGGGACATGTCCGTCGTCCTCGGGTTCAACACCTACCCGCGAACGCCCAGTTCGAGTGCCACGTTCTTCAGGACACGGGGGAACGTCAATTATTACGGCTACGTCCCCGAGTCGAACATCCCGGAACTGTACGCCAAGGCGTCCCGAACCGTCGACGAGGAGCGGCGACGAGAGCTATTCGCCGAGGTGTTCGAGAAACTCGCCCGTGAACAGCCCTTTGGCTTCCTGCTGATGCCGTCGAACATCGTCGGCGCACAGGACGAACTCGTCGGGCCGACGGAGACGTTCGCGAGCGGCTGGAACTCCCAGACGTACTACTTCGAGTCATGAGGTGGTACGTCGCCCGGCGGCTGCTCTGGGCCATCGTCGCGACGTTCGTCATCCTCTCGATAACGTGGGCGCTGCTGTACGTCACAGAGCAACAGGCGCTCACCAGCATCCAGTTCCAAGCCGCCGTCTCGGGCGGCGACGCGGAGGCCGCCAGAGCGGCCTACGAGCAACAGCGCGGCCTCGACCGGCCGCTGTGGCGGCAGTACGCGGACTACATGACCAACATGGCGACGTTCAACTGGGGATACAGCACCTCTCGGGGCCAACTGGTGACTGCCGCCATCGCCGATGCCCTGCCGTATACGATGATGTACTCCGTGCCGTGGACGATTCTGACGGTCGCCTTCGGGCTGTCTATCGGCCTGTACTCGGCGACGCACCAGTACTCCCGGTTCGACTACGCCGCGACCTTCCTCGCCTTCTTCGGGTACGCGATTCCGAACTTCTGGTTCGGCATCGTTCTGCTAGTGCTCTTTGGCGTCCACCTCGACCTCGTCCCCATCGTCTTCGACCCGGACGCACCCGTGTTCAGTCTGGCCAACGCCAGACAGCTCGTCTTGCCCGTGTTCGTCCTCACGACGGGGTCTATCGCGAGCCTGACGCGGTACACCCGGGCGGAGGCGCTGGAGTACGTCGAGGCCACCTTCACGAAGACGGCGAAGGCGAAAGGCGTCTCGGAGCGACGGATACTGCTGTTGCACGTGCTTCGGCCCGCCGCCGTGCCGCTCTCGACGATTCTGGTGGCGGACCTGCTCGGACTGTTCATCGCGAGTTCGTACCTCGTCGAGGTGGTGTTCGGCATCCCGGGGCTCGGACAGTTGAGTTTCAAGGCCATCCAGAATCAGGATACGCCGCTGGTGCTGGCGACGACGCTCGTCGGCGTGTTCATCGCCGTCGTCGGCAACCTGTTACAGGACATCGCTTACACGGTGCTCGACCCCCGCATCGACTACGGTGACCGCTGATGAGTCTGGACTCCCCACGCCGTCGCTTCGAGGACATCGACTGGGAGGCCAAACGCGGCATCGTGCTGCGCCGACAGACAGCAGGGTTCCTGACCACGCTCGCGGCGCTGGCACTCGTCTTCGCGTTCGACTACGTTCGAGAAGCCCCGCTGTTCTCGCCGAATCCCGTACTCCGTGACGGCTGGGACCTGACCCAACTGGACTGGCTGTTCGTGGTCTCGCTTGCCCTGTTCGTCTTCTACGTTCTCGTCCCGCTGGCGACCCACCGACGGATGACCGCCCACTACTGGCGGGAGTTCCGGAAGAACCGGGCCGCCGTGGTCAGCCTCGGATTTTTGCTTATCGTCTTCACGCTGGGGCTCGTCGGGCCGCTGCTCGTCAGCAAGCCACAGGTCGAACTCACACAGAGCTACCAGCCGCCGGTCGGTCTCGCCGTCGACAGTTCCGTACCGCTCAGTTGCGGCGGTGACGTCGTCGACGGGCGATGTCACGGAAGCTGGCAGTTCCCGCTCGGGACGACCGGCGACGGCAAAGACATCCTCTCGCTGGTCGTCCTCGGGATGCGCGTCTCGATTCGTATCGGCCTGATAACGTCGTTTCTCATCATCAGCATCGGCGCGACGGTCGGCACCGTCGCCGCCTACGTCGGCGGCCTCGTCGACGAGGTGCTGATGCGCTACGTCGACATCCAGCAGGTGTTCCCATCCTTCCTGCTGTACCTCTTGCTCATCTACCTCTTCGGCGGGAGTCTGCTGATGTTCATTCTCGTGTTCGGGCTGCTCAGTTGGGGCGGGACCGCCAGACTCGTCCGGAGTGCGGCCCTCCAGCGGTCGGAAGACGAGTACGTCGAAGTCGCACGCTGTGCCGGCGCGAGCACTGCACACGTCATCAGACGCCACATCCTGCCGAACGTCTCGGGGACGGTCATCACGAACCTGACGCTGTTGATCCCCGGGCTGATTCTGTTCGAGGCGGGGCTTGCGTTCCTCTCGCTGGGCGACCCGACGATACCCTCGTGGGGCCAGACGATTGCCGCCGGCCGCTCGGACCTCCGGACGGCGTGGTGGATTTCGACGGTCCCGGGGGTCTTCCTGTTCCTGACGATTCTGGCGTTCAACTTCGTGGGCGACGCGCTACGGAACGCGCTCGACCCCCGTTCGGAGGGGGAGCGATGAGTCAGCACCAGCGGGGGGCGACCGAGACACAGCAAGAGATGTCGCTGCTGTCCGTCCGTGACCTCACCGTCGAGTTCGAGACTGACCGGGGGCCACTCCGGGCCGTCGACGGCGTCGACTTCGACGTAGACCGGGGCGAGACTGTCTGTCTCGTCGGCGAGAGCGGGAGCGGCAAGACCGTCACCGCAGAGACGATAACGAAGTTGATCCGGATGCCGCCGGGGCGTATCGTCCGCGGCGTGGCCGAACTCGACGGCCGGGACCTGCTGTCGCTCTCTGAACGAGACCTACGCGCCATCCGCGGCGACCGCATCGCCCACGTGTTTCAGGACCCACAGCACGCGCTCAACCACTGCTACACCGTCGGCTGGCAGATTCGCGAGGCGATACAGGTCCACGAGGACGTAAGCGACGCCGCGGCCAGAGAGCGCGCGCTCACGCTCCTGAATCAGGTCGGCATCCCCGACGCGACGACGCGGTACGACGACTACCCCCACGAGTTCTCCGGCGGGATGAAACAGCGCATCGTCGTCGCGATGGCGCTCGCGGCCACTCCGGACCTGCTCATCGCCGACGAACCGACGACGGCACTCGACGTGACGATTCAGGCGCAGTTGCTCGACCTCCTCGAATCGATCCAGACGGAGTACGACATGGCGATTCTGCTCATCACCCACGACCTCGGCGTCGTCGCCGAACTCGCCGACCGGGTCGTCGTGCTGTACGCCGGGAAGGTGATGGAACGCGGGAGCGTCTACGAAGTGTTCGACACACCGGCCCATCCGTACACGCAAGTGCTGTTTGACTGTCTGCCCGGCCGCGGCCGGCCGCTCCGGAGTATCGGGGGCACGCTACCGGACCTCCACGACCCTCCGCCGGGATGCCGGTTCGCCAGCAGGTGCGAGTACGCTCGCAAAGAGTGTCACACGGGCGACCAGCCGCCGCTGTACGACGTCGCGGACGCCCAGACCGCGTCCTGCGTGTACTACGGGCCCGGCGGTGACCCGGACGTACTCCGAAACGGCCAGTCGGAGGGTGACCCGGATGGCTGAGCCGCCGCTGTTCGAGGTGGAGAACCTGACGAAGCACTTCCCCATCACCGAGGGCGTTCTCAGGCGACAGGTCGGGACCGTGCGGGCCGTCGACGGCATCGACCTCTCGGTCCGACGGGGCGAGACGGTCGGCCTCGTCGGGGAGTCAGGGTGCGGGAAATCGACCGCGGCCCGGACGATGCTCCGACTGGAAGAACCCACCGCCGGGTCGATACGCTTCGAGGGCGAGGAAGTCACCGACCTCTCTGGACGGGCGCTGAAGGCGTTCCGCCGGAAGGCCCAGATGATCTTTCAGGACCCGAGCGCCAGTTTCGACCCCCGGATGACCATCGGGGAGTCGGTGGCCGAACCGCTCGTCATCCACGGCGTGACCGACCGCGAACTCCGGCGAGAGGTGACCACGGACCTGCTAGAGCGGGTCGGCCTGTCGGCTGACGACGTCGACCGGTACCCCCACGAGTTCTCCGGCGGCCAGAAACAGCGCGTCGCGCTGGCTCGTGCGCTCGTCCTCAACCCGAACCTGCTCATCGCCGACGAGCCGACGAGCGCGCTCGACGTGTCCGTCCAGTCGGCGATTCTCGGGTTGCTTGAGGACATCCAGCGAGAGTTCGGCCTCGGCCTCCTCGTCATCACCCACGACATGGGCATCGTCCGCGAGATCTGTGACCGGACAGCCGTGATGTACCTCGGCGAAATCGTCGAGGACGCCCCGACGGCTCGGTTGTTCGACTCGCCACAGCATCCCTACACGGAGGTGCTCATCGTCTCGATACCGACGCTCGACCCGCGGAAACGTGGCAACCGGGTCGAGCTACGCGGGGACGTGCCCTCTGCCGGTGACCCACCGAGCGGCTGTCGGTTCCACACGCGGTGTCCGAAGGTCATCCCGCCGCCGGGATACGACATCGACCAGCGGGCGTGGCGCGCCGTCCTCGATTTCCGTCGTCGCCTCGCCACGGACGGCGTCGACCCCGAGTCGGTCCGGGAGTTCGTCGCCGCCGAAGCCGACACCCCGGTCGGGGCGGTCACCGACGAGCAAGTCCGGGCCGCAATCCGTGCGGAGTTCGACATCCCCGACACGCTCGGGGACCCGGCGGCCGAGGAAACCCTCGACGCGGCGCTGACGAACGTCCTCGGCGGCGACGTGGACCGCGCACACAGACGGCTCGAAGACGCCTTCCCGACCGTCTGTGCCCGCGAGGTCCCAGCCGAGGTGTGGGTGACCGACGAGCATCGCGCGGCCTGTCACCTCGTCGAATCCGACGGGGCGCGCCACTCCTGAGTCGACTTCCCGCGGGTCGCCGCCCGGACCAGCCGAAAACGCGCGTCGGCGTCTTCAGGTTCGGTCCGACACCCGAAGGTTCACCGGCCCCTCCGGTTGGGTCGTCATCTGCGGTGCCACCTCGATACCGCTGTCGGCGTCGAGGTGGTACCGCCGACCGATTTCGGCGAGCACCGCCTTCGCTTCGAGGCGAGCGAAGTGCCGCCCGATACAGGTGCGTGGGCCAGCCCCGAACGGCACGAACGCGTGTCCTCGGTCTCTGGGCGAGGTCTCCGCCCACCGTCCCGGGTCGAACGTGAGCGGGTCGTCGTAGAATCGCGGATCGCGGTGGAGACACCAGACGCTGAGCAACACCGTCGCGCCCTCGGGAATCGTGTAGTCGCCGACGCCGACGGACTCGGTCGTGACGCGCGGAATCGCGTGTACCGGGGGGTACAATCGGAGCGTCTCGTCGACGATCCGTTCGAGGTAGTCGAGTTCTTGCAACTGATCGAACGACGGCCGTCCGTCGAGGACGGCGTCGATTTCGGCGTGGAACCGGTCCGCGACCGTGGGGTGTGTGGCTATCTGGTGTAACGCGTAGGTCATCGCGAGCGCCGTCGTCTCGTGTCCGGCAAACAGCATCCCGACCACTTGATCGAGCACCTCCGACTGGTCGTACGCCGAGTCGGGGTCGTCGCGCAACTCGGCGAGCGTGGCGAGCAGGCTATCCTCCTGGGGCCGTTCACCGGACGCTGCCAGCAAGGTCCGCGCTCGCTCGCGCAACTCCGCGCTACCGCGCTTGAACTTGTGACGGGCGGGTGTCGGCACCCACTCGGGGAGGGCCCACGACGTCGGCTTGAACCACAGATTGAGCGCCTGTGCGGCGGTCGACAGTTCGTCGATTTCCTCGTCGGAGAGCGACTGGCCGAGCACCACCTCGAACAGGTTGTGCAGGGCGATAGCTTTCATCTCTTCGTCGACGGGGACGGACTCACCTGACGCCCAGTCAGCGACCCGAGACGCGGCGACCTCGGTCATCGTCTCGGCGTGGTCTGCGAGACGCCTCGGACTGAAAAACGGCTCCATCGAGTGGCGCTGTCGCTGCCACTGGTCGCCTTCGACCGCGAGCAGGGCGTCTCCGAACGCCACTTCGAAGTCGTCGGGTTTGGCGAAGGTATTCGGATTCGACAACGCCGTTCCCACGTAGTCCGGATGTGCGAGCACGTACACGTCTTTGCCCAGTAACTGCATCCTGAACGCGTCGCCAGTCGAGTCCACCGACTGTCTGACGAAGCCGAACGGGTCGCTCACGAAGGCCGCCGTATGTCCGACTACCGGCTTGCCGGGTGGTGTCGGGGGACGGGAGTTCGTCCGGGGCATCTACTTCGGCCGTGGACCGCGGCAGGCAAAGGTGTTGGTTCTCGCAGTTCGCCGGTGCAGTGTTCCGACGTCGACGGCAAACCGAAACCGCCACAAGCGACACGTACGGTCGCTGTTCTAGATGCTCACAGATATCGCCAAGACGTACTCGGCGGTTTTCGCGCCCGAACTCTTCGTTCTTCTCTGTAGCGTCCTCGTCATCGGCTTCGAGTGGCACCGCGATTCAGCGCGCTCGTCCGCCGGACTGACTGCTCGGCTCGCCGTCCTCGGTCTGGGGTGGGGCATCGCGTTCGCCATCTATCAGGGCGTGCCACTGGCGGTCGAGACGGTCCCCGAGTGGGGGGTAGACGCCACTGGCAGCGCGGGGTTGGGGATCGGGATTCTCGTGATCTGGTTCGTCTGGCGGAGACGGAACTGGGGGGCTATCGTGCCGGAGTACGCGCTCCTCCTTGTCGCCGCGACCGTCCCACATCTCCTCATCACCCCGTTCTGGGACATATCGAGTCACGTGCTGTACGCACTGGTGCCAGCGGGCTATCTGCTGTTCGTGGATAGACGGTTCGTACCACTGCTCGCCGTCGCAGTGGGGATGGTCTTCGCTCGCCCACTCGCCGGAGCGCATACGTGGCTGCAGTCCGTCGGCGGGGTCGCGCTCTCTGTCGCCCTCTTGCTCGCGGTGTCCCGTCTCGAATCCTCGGCGAACGGCGGTGGTGTACGATGAGACGTGACTTCGCGCCTGCTCACACTTCGCCCACGATGCCCTGAGATATCCCGCGCAGGCGTCGAAGCCCCGGGAGGACCGTCGTAGCGCCCCCTCGCGACGGTACGGGAGACATTTCGGATGCGTCGATAAACGCGGATAGTTGCGTTCCTCAACCGTAGACAGAGGCTCACGCTGAAGCAGTCCCAAGAAATAGGTGCTATCGGTTGGTATCGGCGCCTATGACTCGTTACGAGAATCTCCTCGAAGTCGAACTGGACGAGTGGGAGGACGGCTACGGGGTCTTGCAGGTCGTCAAACCCGACGACGCCGACGAGGCGGAACTCCGGTTCTGTTACTACAACGAGGACGGCCGGTTCACGAACCGGCCGCTGAGTCTCGCACCGGACGCGGACGTCCTCGAACGAACCACTGAGATGGTCGAGAACCTCGGTTACGTCGCCCGGACGTTCGACCCCGACGAGATACGGGAACTGGTCGACACGCTCGGCGAAGAGCGAGTCGTCGAACTCGCGCAACTGGTCGACACGCTCGGGGAGGCGCGGCTGGCCGAGATTCTGGACACGTGACTACGCGTAAACTACGGACGGGAGTTCTCCCCACTACTTCGATGCGAGCGTCGACGACGTCGAAGGCGCTGCCCACGCCTGAGATGAGTTCTCAGGCAGTGTCACCGGTAGACGGTGACGACTGGTCTATCCCTGCGTCGTCGCGCCGTCCTCGAACGACGAGGGACACCGGGGAGTCCGTATTAGGGCCACCGGCCGGCCTGCTCGCCGGCGTCGATGACGCGCTGGAGCGCGACGACGTAGGCGGCAGTCCGGAGCGACGGTAGCTCTCGGTCCTCGTAGGCATCGACGAGGTTCCAGAACTGCTCGACGATGGTCGAGTCCAGTTCCTCGTTGACGCGGTCTTCGGACCAGTAAAAGCGCTGGCGGTTCTGTACCCACTCGAAGTAGGAGACGACGACACCGCCGGCGTTCGCGAGGATGTCCGGAACGACGAGGACGTCGTCGTCACTGAGAATCTCGTCGGCCGCGGGCGTGATCGGGCCGTTCGCAGCCTCGGAGACGACGTCGGCAGAGATTTCGTGTGCCAGTGACTCGTCGATGGCGTTTTCCAGCGCAGCCGGGATCAACAGGTCCACGTCGAGCGTCAGCAGTTCGTCGTTGGTGAGTTCGTCCTCGGCGTCGGGATACCCGACGACGCTCCCGGTTTCGCGTTTGAACTCTTTGACCGCGACGGGGTCGAACGACTCCTCGGTGTAGATGGCACCGCTGGAGTCCGAGACGGCGACGACGTCGGCGCCCATCTCGTAGACGAGTTTTGCCGCGATCCACCCGGCGTTACCGTAGCCCTGCACCGCGACCGTCGCGCCTTCGATGTCCTTCCCGAGATAATCGAACGCCTCACGCGCTGCGACGACCGTCGAACGGCCTGTCGCCTCGACACGCCCCTCGCTCCCACCGCTCGAGAGGTCTTTACCGGTGATGACGCCGGGCTCAGTCGTATTTTCGATGGTCTCGTACGTGTCTTTGATCCAGTTCATCTCACGCTGGCCCGTGTTCACGTCGGGGGCGGGCACGTCACGGTCGGCGCCGATAAGCGGGGTCAGTTCCTTCGCGAAGGCGCGCGTGATTCGTTCGAGTTCGCTCTCGGAGTACTCGGCCGGATCGATGACGATACCGCCTTTCCCACCGCCGAGCGGAATATCGCTCGTCGACGTTTTATAGACCATCCACCCCGAGAGGGCCTTGACCTCGTCGCGGCTGACCTGCGGGTGGTAGCGGATGCCGCCCTTGTACGGCCCACGGTCACCGTTGAACTGCGAGCGGTACGCGCGGAACACCTCGACCGAACCGTCGTCCATCTCGACCGAAAGGTTCGTCTCCAGTATCCGCTCGGGATTTTTCAGCCGCTCGATCTGCCCGTCGGAGACGTCAAGGTACTCTGCTGCCTCGTCGATCTGTGTCCGTAAACTCTGGTACGGATTTACATCGGACATGTATCGACCAGCGAAATCGAGATACCAAAAGCTATCCATTCTATCCGGGAGATTACACTATTTGATGATAGCGTAGCCACTGGGTATAGGGCTTACACGGCTCGATTTCTTAGGTTATATTGCTACAGTATTATTTCCTTGTCAAATTCTTTAATTATCATGCGGCCCTGTTCTTCGGAGACACGAACAGCGGTCTCCGTATCGAGTACCACAGCATCTCCGACCCGCTCTCTCTCGCTCGCTGGAACGTCGACGCGGTCGACGTTCGGCAGTAGGCAGTCGCGATGATCTGCGAGTTCGAGGAGCGCGTCTCCACTGGGGAAGTGCCAGATTCGCGTGACGGACCGGAAGACCGGCAACGACGTCGGTTCCGCTACGTGTCTGACGGCTCTCGTCTCTTCTAGGCGACTTTGGACGTCTGTCATAGCTGAATCGAATCCTGAGAGTGTCGCTGTACCTCCCCGGACGTCTGGGTCAGACCAGCGGGCCCGTATTTCGAGGCAGCCGTGTTCACGGCCATCGGTGAGCGCTCCGTACCGACTGCCGAATCGGATATCAGCGGGCCTGCGTGACTATCGGTCGTTCCGGTGGCGGCGATTCCCGAACCGAGCGACATCGTTACTCCATCGGAGTTTGTCGGTTTCGCATCTCGCCGCCACAGTTAGGACAGGGGTCTGGGTTGTCCTCCGCAACGACGACGGACCCACACTCGAAGCACTCGTACGGCGTTTCCTCGTCGGGGGTCTGCGAGACATCTCTCATTGTGCGTTCACGAGTGCCAGCCGTCGGTCCGTGGCACTCACGTGGTACAAAGGCGGGTACGAGCGAATACCCAGCAGTTTAGCATCAAGGTACGCTGAGAACCAGGTGTTAACTATTGAACCCTGCCGCCCGATGCTGCAACCGAGACGCTCTGCTCCTCGAAGAGCGTCGTGAACAGTTTCCGTTGGACCGTCCGGACGTGCTGGTAGAACGCTGGCGGAGAGATATCGAGCATCGTCGCGACGTCTTCACCGGTGCTCTCGCGCGGCGACTCGAAAAAGCCGCTGTAATAGGCCGTCTGAACGACTTCGAGTTGCCGTTCGGTGAGGTCAGAGAGGAACCGCGTGTAGACGTCGTGTTCGGCGGCTTGGTCGAACGTTTGCTTGCTGTGGAGTTCGACGTCGGAGAACGCTTCGTCGACCAACTGCGAGATGTTCCGGACGTCGATACTGTCCGGGACGTCGATGGTCAGTGTGGTCGACGTCGCATCGGCAGTCGCCTCCCGGAAGACGGCGCCGTGGTCGGCCAACTCCAGTGCGAGAAACGGCCGCCCGAGTCCCAGCCGCAGGACACCGCCGTCGCTTTCTTCGCTTATCTGTCGGACGTCGTCGATGCCGGCTAGCTCGGATGCGGCGGCCGCCACGGTCTCGACGGCAGCGTCCTCGACGGTGACGAACACGTAACTCCCGTCTGTCGTCTGCTGTACGCCCCCCTGATACGAGAGGGTGCAGTCGGCCACCCGAGCGAGACGGGAGAGGATGAACGTCTCGTCGTCGATTTCGAACGCGACACGCGTCAGCGACGTCGTGAGGAGGGCGTTCTTCCGCTCGATAGCACTGAGCGCGGAGGCGATCGTCTCCCCGAGTTCGGCCAGTACGGCGCGGGCGGTCTCGTCGAACGCGTCCCGGGTATCGGCGTAGACGGTCAAGACGCCGTGCGTGAGATCGTTGTACACGAGGGGGATACTCAGCACGGACATGAAATCGCGGGTGAGCGCGTCCGCCCGCCACTCGTCTTCCCGGAGATTGGTCGCGACGTTGGGAACCATGGTCACGTCGCCGGTCGCCGCTGTCTTCCCGGCTGGCTCGGTGCCCGACGCATCGACGGTGAACACCTGACTATCCAGGTATCCCTGTTCGTCCCCCGCCCACGCCCGTGGTTCGAGGGTGTCGGTCGTCGAATCGACGCCGCCGATCCAGGCGAAACTGAACCGCTCGTCACTGGTCAGCAGTTCGCTGACGGTGTGGTCGATCTCGTCACGCGTCTCCGCCTGAACGATCGCCCTATCGATGGCTCTGATCGTCTCGTTGATACGGTTCAGTGCCGTGAGCTGTTCGTTTTGCTGCTGTAACTGTCTGTCCTGTGCGCGGAGCTGTGACTCCCTTCTGACCCGATCGAGCGCTGCCTCGGCGGTCGCCGCGAGCAGGTCTGCCAGTTCTCGGGTGACGTCGTCGAACGCGGCGACGTCCGGAGACCCTGCGACGAAGATACCGTGGTCGCCCAGCGGGACGTAGCCCGCACTTCTGAGGTCTGTGGCCCGGTTGTCGAGTCGGTCTGCCTCGTGGACGTCGTCGAAAAACAGCGCCGTCCCTTCGATAAACGCGTACCCCGGAAGTGAGTCACCGTCGGCGTGAATCCTCGGCAGTGGGCCGTGGAGGTCGCGCATGGTCTGTGAGTGTGTGGCGGGCCGGAGTTCGTTGGTGTCGGCGTCGAACAGATATATCGCAGTCGCCTCGAGATCGAGGGCGCTCGGCGAGTCTTCGACGATATGTTGGGCAATCTCGTCGTGCGTTCCGGCGTACAGGAACCCACGCGCCAGTTCCTGAAGCGTCGCGAGCGCCTCCTCGCGTTGCTTGCGTTTCGTGATGTCTCGACAGCTATAGAGGAACTTACCGCCCTGAATGTCGACCGCTCGGACGTTGACGAGCAGCGTGTGCTCACGGCCGGCCTTGTCTGTCGCCGTACACTCGATGTTCTTCAGGCTCCCGGTCGCTGCGAGTTCGTCGCGGTCGAAGAGGTCCTCGCCGAGGAGGTCGTCGATCGTTCCCCCGTTGCGAATCTCCGCTGCCGTGTATCCGAAGATGAAGTGGACGTTGGGACAGACGTACGTGTACTCGCCGTCCTCGTCCGTGATGAGGACGGTGTCGGTCATGTTGTTGAGTGTCACTCGGTGGAGTTCCTCGGACTGCCGGAGGTCGCGTTCGAGCGAGACCCGTTCCGTTATCTCGACGCCCCTGATCACGATCGACGTGAGGTCGCCGCGTTCGTTTTCGACGGGGCGAACGGACAGATCGATGACGCGCTGGGATTCGCTGTCCGGTGGTTCGGAGAGTATCGAGTTGCCGGCGGTCCCGTCCCGCGTCTCCTCGACGAGTTGTCGGACGTCGTCCTGCATCGCCGCCGTATGTGACCACCACGGCAGCGTCCAGAAGGGCTCACCCAGAACCGCTTCGGCGTCTACGTCGATCATCTCACGCGCCCTCTCGTTCGCACGGACGAGCGTCCCGTCGGGGTCTAGCACCCACGTCGCCGTCTGCGTGTCGTTGAACACTGCGTCGAACTGCTGTGCTCGGTCGCGCTGGACGTCCGCCTGCGACGTGGTACGGAGCGCCTCTTCGGTACGGTTCAGTACCGTATCGACCGTCCGGCCGATCGGCTCCGTTACCACGATATAGTCGGTGACGCCGGACGCGATCGCTTCGCTGGCGATAGTCTCGTTCCCGTTGGCCGTCCCGAGGAGAACGGGTACCGCCGACCCTTCGCTTCGAACCGCTTCTACGAGTTCGACACCGGTCGTCTCATCGAGCGCGTACGCCGTGACGACACAGTCGACGAGGCCGTCCCGGACGGCGTCGAGCGCGTTCGCTGCCGTCTCGGCCGTGTGTACTGTCGCTAGTTGTCCACTCTGATTCAACTGACCAATAGCTGACGCGTTGTAGGAGTGAAGCGGATGAATCAGATTACTGATTCACCCGCTGTCCGGATACACTCGTGATGAACGTCCCCTTGCTCAAGGAAGTTCTCACAGATCCGGACGAGTTCATTTCGAACGCCCAGTTGAAATCTCTTGCTCTGGAGGTGCTTGAGCTGGTACCGATGCCAGGAATCGAGGGCTCGCCCCTCGATTCCGGCGATATCATGGAAGTTATTCTGCGAGCAGCTGTTGGGACAACATCGGTCAACGGCGTCACGACCAACACAGAGGAGACACCCAACAGAGAACCCGTCATGAATTGGCTTCATACGCTCGCCAAAGAGCCAATGCTAGACGCTATCAACGATATTCTCGCTTTGCTGGCGGTGTCGGTTCTCGACCGGTCGCGGTCGAGAACCGTCTGCATCGACTTCATGGACAACCCGTTCCATGGGACACCGGAGAGCGACGACGAGATCCGCCGGATGGCTGCTCGGGACGGGACAACGCAGTGTCATCGGTACTGTACGGCGTTCGTGATCGCGCAGGGAAAGCCACTGACACTGGCGGTTGAACCGGTCGATGGTGAGGACAGCAAGGCCGACGCGGTCGAGCGCGTGCTCGCCCGCGTCGCGGTGTATCCGTTCGACGTTGACCAGCTTCTTATGGATCGCGCAGCCTACGTCGGCGAGGTGATCGGCGTGCTTCGGGCGGTTGCGCCGCCAGTCTTCCCGGTCAAGACAGGGAAGGCGTCGCTGCGGGAGAAACTCGCAGCGACGGCGTCGTACATGACTGAAGAGACGATCTGTGAAGACAAAGAGCACGAGCAGACGTTTCCGCTGGCGGTGAGCGTCACCTACCAGAACGGTGATCGTGGGAAGTCTGGTGTGAAAACAACGGGGTACGCGGCGTACGGTCTGGAAGACCGCACGCCGCAGCAAGTCGCAACAATCTACGACAAGCGCTCACAGATCGAGAAGAGTTACGAGAAGTTCCGTGAGGCACGAGCCTTGACAACAACGTCATCGACGACAATTCGGCTCTTCTACGTGGGTGTTGGCTTCCTGATAGAGCAGTTGTGGCTGGTGGTGCAGTGGGCAGTGCTCGCCCGGCCACGGCGTGGCGGGCGAGCACTCCCTGTAGAGTTCACGTTCAGTGATGCGTTTCTCCATGGGATCGAACGGGTGTTGGACGACGAGCTGGGCTGGAAGAACAAGCATCGGACGAACGGGAAAGGACTGCCACCAGGATACGAGCACGGACTCGGCTGAGCCGCCTCGCTTCGGTCGAAGCGAGGCTGGCGAGGAGCAACAGCTGTCTTCTGAGAGCGGTTTGAGCGACGGTCACAGCGGAAAGTAGCCAGATCTTTGACTCTTCTCCCAGTCTCCGTAGTGCCAAAAATGTACTCCGCCTCGTTTCGGCGTTCTCACCGTGTCAGACCAGCTTCTTGTTGCCGCCGCTATTGAGAGAGTGGACAACTAGCGACTGTCCCAGCGGTGTCCGAGTCGATCCGCTCGGCGAGTCGTTCGAGCCAGCCAGCCGTCCCAGCGAGGAGGATGCCCGCGGAGTCAAGCGGTGAGTCAGAATCCGCCATCAGTCTCCCTCAGACGTAACGTCGCTTCGATACGGTGTGTCGGGCCCGACTCGGGACCGGTCGCGACGACTCGCTGTCGAACGGCAAACGGTGTCCATCGATAGTTCACTATCTAACCCCTGTTTGGTAAAGACGTTTGGTACTCAACCAGCGCGGTACCCAACGAACTCCACCGGTCTCTCACTTCCGCTCGCCCCTCGGAGGCTGACCGAGGAAGTCGACTCCGTATGCCCGTCCGCCCGACTCGCCGACGGCTGTCAACTGCACAACAGCATGATGGTGGATGCGCCCGATAGCTAACCTATGGACGAGTATCTGGAGCACGGCCGGTCAGACTCTTCGGAAGCGGACGTTCCTCACCGGTCGGAATCGACGGTTCCGTGCTGTCGAATCTGCCAGCTAGACGCGGATACCGAGACGCGCGGGCCAGGACCACCATCGCCCGAGCAGCACAGGCCGTCACCCGCCCACACGGAACACGTCCACGGCGAGTCTGCCCACGACGCACCAGACACCGACGGTCACGGCGGCCACGGCACACACACCGACCACAGCGGCCACGAACGGTTGTTCAAGCGCCGGTTCTGGGTGTCGCTCGTGCTCTCGATTCCGGTCGTCTTCTTCAGCGAGTTCGTTCAGGACGTGTTCGGCTACACCGCACCTGCGTTCCCGGGTAGCGTCTGGATTACGCCTGTCCTGTCGGTCGTCGTCTTCGCCTACGGCGGCGTTCCGTTCCTCTCGATGGCTCGCGCGGAACTCGCGAATCGCGAACCGGGGATGATGATGCTCATCTCGCTCGCCATCACCGTCGCCTTTGGCTACTCCATCGCCAGTCTGTTCCTCGAGGGCACGACGCCCTTCTTCTGGGAACTCGTCACGCTGATAGACATCATGCTGCTTGGCCACTGGATGGAGATGCGCTCCGTTCGACAGGCGTCCGGCGCACTCGACGAACTGGCGACGCTCATGCCCGACACCGCCGAGCGCGTCACCGAGGGTGGGGACACGGAGACGGTTCCGGTCTCCGACCTCTCGGAAGGCGACGTCGTGCTCGTCCGACCGGGCGCCAGCGTCCCGGCCGACGGGACAGTCGTCGACGGCGAGTCGTCCGTCGACGAGTCGATGATCACCGGTGAGTCCCGGCCCGTCGGCAAGGAACCCGGTAACCCGGTCGTCGCCGGGACGGTCAACCAGGACGGCAGTCTGCGGGTTCGCGTCACCAAGACGGGCGAGGAGACCGCACTCGCGGGTATCATGCGACTCGTCGAGGAGGCTCAACGATCCAAATCCCGGACCCAGCTACTCGCCGACCGCGCGGCCGGCTGGCTGTTCTACGTCGCCCTCTCCGTCGCTGGCATCACCGCCGTCGCGTGGATCGTCGCGACCGGGTTCGATGTCGTCGTCCTCGAACGGGTCGTGACGGTACTCGTCGTCGCTTGTCCGCACGCGCTCGGACTCGCCGTCCCGCTGGTGGTCGCTATCAACACCTCGACGGCCGCAGAGAACGGGATACTCGTCCGCGACCGCATCGCAATGGAGGAGGCCCGAAACCTCGATACGGTGATGTTCGATAAGACGGGGACGCTGACGAAAGGCGAACAGGGCGTCGTCGGCGTCAGCGTCGCCTCGGAGACGCCACGAGGAGACGCCGACAGCGAGGCACAAAGCGTCCCGGGCCGGTCGCAGGGGGCAGGTCCGCGCGAAGAAACCGCTGACGTAAGCGCGTGGGACGAGGAGCGCGCGTTCGCGGTCGCCGCCGGCGTCGAGGGCGACTCCGAACACATGATCGCCCGTGCCATCCGGACCGCGGCACAGGAGCGCGGCGTCCAGCGAGCGCCGGCCTCGAACTTCGAGAACCTCCGAGGTCTCGGCGTCAGAGCGACCGTCGACGGCGACCCTGTCCATCTCGGCGGCCCCAACCTCGTCGAGAAACTCGATATCGAGCGGTCGCCCGCCATCACGGCGTTCGCCGACGAGGCGGGGGCGAACGCACAGACCGTCGTCTATCTCGTCCGTGACGAGACCGAGATCGTGGCTGCGTTCGCGCTCGCGGACGTCGTCCGCGAGGAGAGCTATCGGGCCGTCGAGGCACTGCACGCGATGGGCATCGAGGTAGCGATGCTGACCGGCGACTCAGAGGACGTGGCACGGGCCGTCGCCGAGGAACTCGGTATCGACCAGTACTTCGCCGAAGTGCTGCCAGACGAGAAGGACACGAAAGTCAAACGGCTCCAGTCCGAGGGGAAACTGGTCGCGATGGTCGGCGACGGCGTCAACGACGCCCCCGCGCTGACGCGAGCGGACGTCGGCATCGCCATCGGCTCCGGGACGGACGTCGCCATCGAAGCGGGCGACATCGTCCTCGTCGACAACGACCCGGTCGACGTGGTACGCCTCGTCCGCCTCTCGAAAGCAAGCTACCGCAAGATGCAGGAGAACCTCGTGTGGGCGACCGGCTACAACGTGTTTGCACTGCCCCTCGCGGCCGGGGTTCTCGCGCCGGTCGGCGTCCTCCTCTCGCCGGCCATCGGGGCCGTCTTCATGTCGCTGTCGACGATTATCGTCGCCATCAACGCCCGACGGCTCGGTGGCCTCGACCTGACCGCGTGACCCGCGGTCGGCCCAGCGACGCCCGCTCAGTCGTCGGCCTCGGCCTGTTCGGCCCGCGGCACCGTCACGTCGGTCAACCCGGCCTCTATCTGTTCGCGCTGGGCCTCGAACTTTCCGGGAGGACGAGTCGCTCGCCGAGTTCCTCCAGCGGTTCGTCGTCAGTGTAGCCGGGGTCGCTGGTCGCGAGTTCGAACAGCACGCCGCCGAACTCCCGGAAGTACACCGAGCGGAACCAGTGGCGGTCTATCTGCTGTGTGGGTCGCAGCCCCGCCGACTGGACCGCATCGCGCATTGCCTGCTGGTCCTCGTCGGTCGGCGTCTGGAACGCGACGTGGTGGACCGTGCCGTGGCCCTGTCGGCCGGCCTCGCTGGTTGGGAGGACGTCGACGTACGTCCCGACCGGGCCGGTAGCGGCAAAGCGGGTTCGCTCGTCACCCGGCCTATCGCCCTGTGCCTGTTCGGTTCCCACTTCCGCAAAGCCCATGGTCCGGAGCAAGTCCGCCGTCGGGGCCGGATCGGCCAGCCACAGCGTCACCGAGTGGAACCCGCGGATAGCGGAATCCTCGGGGACGAACTCCGTCCACGGGACCGTCGGGTCGTCCTCGGGAATCTCGACTTCGACGAGTTCGACCGGGAGGCCGTCGGGGTCGCGGAACGGGAGGACCGTCTCTCCGAACCGCTCGACGCGGTCGTCGTAGTCGACGCCGTACTCGTCGAAGCGGTCCTCCCAGTAGTCGAGACTGCCCTCGGGGACGCGGAACGCGGTCCGGGAGACCTGTCCCGACCCGACCGTCCCCCGCGTGAGGTCTTCCCACGGGAAGAACGTCATGCTGGTCCCCGGCGTCCCCTCGGCGTCGGCGAAAAAGAAGTGGTAGGTCCCGGGGTCGTCCTGATTGATGGACCGTTTCACGAGTCTGAGACCGAGCGTCTCGACCCAGAAGTCCATGGTCCGCTGTGGGTCGCCGGCGATACACGTCACGTGGTGGATGCCCGGTGTGGGAGTTGGGTCCGTCATTAGCCGGAATACGCGCCGAAGCCACTTCAATACGTGCTGACGTGAGTGTTACCGGGTCTCAGCAGGGCTCACCCGTGACGACGTGGCACGTACCGCCCCGGTCTCTGCCCGACCCTCCTCGGCGGCGGTCGCCGCCGAACCACACACACCTCGAACTGTCACGTCGAAGCGTGCCTTCGGGCAAGAACTATCGGTGCTACTGCCGGCAGTTTCAGGCCGCTTATCACCGCCCGGCGAGGAGATCCATCTCGGTCGCTGGTCGAGTACTTTGTTGCCCACCGCGCTCTATCGGCGACCGACCCCCCAACTCATCTCTTCGGTGCCGTTTTTGTTCACGTCGTCGTCTCGGTGCTCGTCGTAGCGTTCGAGTGGGTACCCGAGCGGCGGCCGTCGACGTGGTCGCTCTGGGCCGGGCCGGCGCTCCGTCCGACGTCGCCGGCGCGGTGTCAAGCCGGTGTCTCGACAGGTGACTGCGCTTCTTCCGCGAACGTTTCGAGGAACTGCTCGGCGTCGAGGGCGGCCATACTGCCGGTCCCGGCGGCCGTGATCGCCTGCCGATACGCGGGGTCTGCTACGTCACCGGCGGCAAAGACGCCGTTTACGGCCGTGTTCGTCGTCGGCCGTCCCGTCTCGTCGGTCCGGGTCTGGATGTAGCCCTCCCCGTCGCGTTCGACATCAGTCCCGTCGAGGAACTCGGTGCTGGGCGTATGACCCACGGCGTAGAACACGCCGCCGACGTCGACTGTCTCCCGTTCGACGTCGGTACCGGACTCGGCCTTCTCTTTGGGGAACCCGAGGTAGTTCTCGACGTCGGTCGTCAGTGTGAGTTGGCCGCCCGGCTCGTCGCCCTCGAGAACGAGGGGATCGAGATCGGCACGAGTGGCGTAGACCGCTGCCGAGAGGCCAGCGACCCCCGAGCCGGCGATGACGAGGTCGTGTACGTCCTCAGCTATTTATTCCGTGTAGGACTCGATGAGCGCTCGGAACTCCCCTTCGGCTTTGAGGCCGACGACCTCCTCGACTCGTTCACCGTCGGCGAACAGGACGAGCGTCGGGACGCCCCGGACGCCGTAGGCGGCCGCGAGTTGCTGGTTGGCGTCGACGTCGACTTTGGCGACGGTCGCGTCGGTCTCTGCGGCCAGCGTCTCGACGATGGGTTCGAGCATCTGGCAGGGGCCACACCAGTCGGCGTAGAAGTCCGTGAGAACGACGTCGTGCTCGGCGACGACGTCGTCGAGTTGGGCCTCTCCGTCGACGTGGAGTGGTTCGTTCGTGGTGGTAGTGCCGGTGTCGGCTGCAGTATCAGTTGCCATCACTAGTTCGGAAGCGCCAGTGCCAATTAAGCGTTTTGGGGAATATATACAATACTACACAATTATAACTGTCGGACCAACGTGTCGGCAGTGTCCCTTCGTTCCCGCGAGAAAACCAGCTCGCCGTCGGAAAACCGGACCGCTACACGGTGAGAGACGAAGTTAGCTTTCGACAGTGGGAGTCGAGGGCTCAGACTGCTCGTACTTGTTTTCGAACTCCTGGATGAGCTGGCCCATCTTCGCGTACCAGTCGTTGAGCATCCGCTGCATGTCGTCAGCGATGTTCGAGGGGTCGGTCGGCCTGTAGACGTGGTAATACCCGCCCTGCTCGTAGTTCACCTGCTCCTTCTGGATGAAGCCGGCCTGCAGTAGCCGTTGTACGGCACGATACGCGGTCGACCGCTCGCGGTCGACCTTTTCAGCGATCTCGTCGATCGTCAGCGGCTCTTCGGTCTGGACGAGTTCCTGAAATATCTCCTTATCGAGCTGCTTGAGCCCGTGGAAACACTCGAGGAGCCCCTCACACACCATGTCCCGCTGGAGTTGTTCGGACATCGAATCTGGCATCGGTATCACGTACTCGTACGTGCTGTGTTGTTAAAAGATTTGTGTATGGATTGCACAATTGCGTGCCACATCTACTGGAGAGTGCGGGGGCGACGAGTCAGCGGTGTTTCCTCTGGCGGGCAGACAACAACAGATGACCGCGGCCGTGAGCGACGGGATATCGACGCCGGGTAGACCCAGTCAGTCCGCGGTGACTGCTTGCTGCTTGCGCGTCGTGCGTAGTGAGACGACCGACGTGTAGAGGATCGCAACGGCGACGACGACCGCCGCACCGATGACGAGTACCAACCCGACCATCTCGAGAGTCGGACTCCCGATGTAGGAGCCGACCTCACCGATGCCGACCGCGGTAGCACCGACGAGTAGCATACCGCCGAAGTAGACTTTGATACCGTCGGCGTCGACGACGGCGGTCGCGGCGGAGCCGATACGGGCACCGAGTGCGCTCCCGAACAGCAGCGGAACGACGATACCGAGGTCGACGCCGCCGCCCTGTCCGTAGAGATAGCTCCCGAGACCGCCGGAGAAGACGATCTCGAAGAGGTCGGTACCGACGGCGACGGGAACCGGGACGCCGATGGCGTAGATCATCGCGGGCATCCGGATGAAGCCGCCACCGACGCCGAGGAAGCCCGACAGGAGGCCGGTCGCGAAGGCGACGGCCGTAATAACCCACGCGGAAACGCGGACGTCACCACGGAGCGTTACCATCGGCGGAATCCACACCGTCTGCTGGATCGTCTTGGCGATTTCGGGAATCTCGTATTCGCTGAGGTCCTTATCGGCGGCCTCGTGGTCGATGTCACCGCTGCCGTCGCCTCTTCGGGCGTCACGGGTGACCATCGCACCGACGCCGCCGAGCAGGACGACGTACGCGACGCTGATGAGAGCGCCGGCCAGTCCAAGCGATTCGAGGTAGTAGACGCTGGCGCGTCCGACCTCGATACCGATAGTCGTCCCCGTAATCATGATCGCGCCGAGCTTGTAGTCGACCTGGCCGAGGTCGTGGTGTTTCAGGGTCGCGATGACGGCCGTCCCGAAGACGAACGCCATCCCGCTACCGACCGCGACGGGCGCCGGGTAATCCAGCATCAGCAGGGCAGGGGTAACGAGGAACGACCCGCCCATGCCGAAGAACCCGAACAACACCCCGACGACGAGGCCGAACCCGACGAACAGCGCCAGCATCTCGGGGCTGGTCCCCAAGATGCCGAGCCCGTCGAGGACGCTATCGAGCATTCTCTTCACCTCCGATTATGAATGCCATGAGGCGTGGCCCGAAGAGCCGCTCGAGACCGCCATAGCCCACGTACAGCAGGACCGCTTCCAGCAGGATCGTGCCGATGAGCAAGGCCGTCTCCGGATCCCACGTGGGAATCTCTAGTCCTGCCATCTGTTCACCCTCCGATACCCGAACACAGTAATTCGTTGTTGGCACATTTCTATTCAATACCACCTATCGGACCCACTCCTATAATGGTTTTGGGGATACTGCACAATACTATATTCCACTATCCTTCCCAGCACTACTGATAACGTATCAGAACGATATGGTCCGCAGATAGTGAGCCCCGGTGGTGTACCTGACGCCCCACCCAGCGCTGGGAGCGGCGACCGTTACTCGGGACCGACTCTCCTCCTCCCAGTCGGCGAACAAAACCGTATTGTAGAGCTGTGTCGACGGCGTGCTTCTCACGAGAGAGCCGCACCTCCTCGACGGCGAAGACAGGTCCCCGTCCTCGAAGAACGCCACACTGGGGTCGTGCTGACCGTACAGCCCGATTGCCGGTTTGAACGCCAGCGTGTACGTAGTCATAGCTGTCTCAGTTGTTGTCGGGTGCGTTATCCGTGTGGACGTACACCCAAATGACGTCGCAGTCTTGCAGTTCGTAGGTGGTTGGATCGACTGGGGTGGTCCGCTGACGGACGAGTATCTCCGTCGCGTCAGCGGCGTCGTGATAGGTGCCGCCGAGGTCGCCGCCGGTTCCGTAGTCGAAGACGTGGTCGCCCGCACTGTCCTGTCTGTACTCCACGTTCGGCAGCGCTCCGAGCGCTTCGGCTACCGTCACCGGTCCAGACTGCTGGGCGAGTTGAACCACTCCCAGTCCACATACGGGCCGAGATCAGTTCACGTTCGAGTCAGCAAGCTGTTGGAACGAGACACGCTGTGCCTCAAAATCCTCTAAAAACGCCTTGGACCCACCGACAGTGAACCGTTCGTCGTCGGTTTCGACGACGAACGACTCCTGTGTGGGGAACTCGTTCGAGAAGGGACGCACGATGCTTTGCTTTACGTCGACGATGGTTCCAGTCGTCGTCTCGAACGGCCCTTCGCTTTGTGTCGGCCGAAGCTCCATTTCGGCGGTGACGACGTTCCCGTCCTGCAGATGCAATGTCGCATCGAACACCGCGTGACGAAAACTAGTGTACGTTTTCGGAATCGGCCCTTTTGGCCCCACGTGAATTTGCTCACCCATCGGCCAGTAGTTCGCGATGAAGCTATCAAAGAGCGAGGAGACGATGTGCCCTTCCGCATGGTATATCGCGTACTCGTCCGAGTTCGAATTTAAGATGGCGTCGGCTGACGAGACGATTCCGTCCGCCCGGTCAGTTGTGAGGGTGACCGGCGCGGGTGCACTCCACGTTTGTACGATGTTCGCAACCGACCCGTCTATGGGTGTCTCGCCGTCATACTCCGTTACCAGTAGCATACAGAACACGCCCCGATCCTGTGCCGTTTTGAGTGCGTCTTCAACTCTATGGAGTACTGAGGCCGGTAGCGCCAGCACGATCTCCGATTCCGCGGAGTCGATCAGCTTGTTAAGATGTGTGACTATCGTCCGACGGGACTTGATGATGCTGAACTTCTGTTGTTCGTAACTCTCTGAATCGAACAACTCCTCTAGTTGCGTCTCGACTGTGTGTAACTGAGAAACGAGATTCTCGATACCGTCGGATGGCGGAATGGCTCGCAACTGCGTCGGCTGGACGTGGTCGTCGATGTCGATGAGGTCGCGGTCTTCTAAGCTACCCACGATGTCATAGGCGTAACTCTTAGAGATGTCTGTCTCTTCAGAGACCACCCGAATCGTCGTGGCTCCGTTTCGGAGAATCGTCACGTATGCGAGTGCCTCCTTCTCTGAGAGACCGAACTTTTTCAGACTATCGACGACCTCGTCCTCCATAGCTAATTTTGAGCCAAGGCGCTGTATAAACGTTAGTATGAGTGGTCGCGTCGTCCGTCGCCACCAGACAGCGGCGTGTTGGTGCACTGATCGGGCGGATGCGTCTCTCGCGTAGTTCGGGTGGCGTACGTCGCAAGTCGAATGGCATGGGACCACCCGAGTGGCGTTGCACTATCTGGCACACCGGAGTCGAAGAACTGTTCTGGTAAGTACCCCGACTGAAGGCACAGCGAGCCTGTCAGATCGATTTCCTCGAACAATCGATCGGACCACGACATCGGGTCGAACTGCTCTGTTGTCGGGAACAGCTGAATCGCTTTTTCGGCCGCGTATGCACCCCAGCCAGTCGAGACGGTCCACACTTTTTCACTCTGCTGGCCCCGTCGACGCCAGGTATCGTCCTCGAACCGCGTCAGCCCACGTACACTGTCGGTTTCTTTCCAGAGCCGAGTAAACGCCGTTTCGAGGTGCGATTCGAGTCGCTGGAGCCTCTCGTCGCCGATATCGCCCACGTCCGCGTAGGCGAGATGGGCATCGACCAGTGAGAACGTGGTACTGTCGACTCGCGTGTCCAGTTCATCGTCGACCAACCGAAGCCCGTAGATCTCCCTTTCAGGACACCACATGGTATCGAGTGCATCGTAGAGTTGGTTTGCCTGCGTTGCCGCGCGTTCTCGGGTGGTCGAGTCACACGGTGCAGTCGCAATTGCGCTGTATGCATGCAAGAACTTCGCAGCCGTGTGCGTAAACCGGCCGTTCATATTCTCCCACGCGTTCTCACACACCGTCGGTAACCCGTCTGCTTCCATCGAGATGTCCAGTCCGTTCAACCCGGACTGTAACGCGGCCTCGATATCGCTCCTGAACTCGTCCTGCAGTGACGTACCGTGTGTCGCGAAGTACTCCGCGAGGAAGACGAGGACACTCGCGGTCTGGTCGGCTTGATACTGCGTTTCTGTTCCCTCAATGTGTCCGTTTGCCCAGCCCGGTGCCAGTCGTCCGTTCATCGGCCACACGCGATGGGGCCATCGGCCGTCCTCTAACTGCGTTTGGAGATAGAACTGGGCACTCTTCCGGTGGGTCTCCTGCAAGTCGAGGTCGAGTCGCTCGTCGGCTTCTAAGAGGAACATCGCGATTTCACCGTCGTCCCTGAACCACGTGTACCCATATCCACCCGAGTACTGGTAGTACGGGTCGAAATCGGGGCCCGCTATTCGTCCCCCGGTCGGTGCGGACAGCAATTCGAGTACGTGGAGGTCGGTCCCGACGAGTTTGCCCGGAACCGCCGGGGAGTGACCCGCTCGTCGTGCGGCGGTGAGTACCGCCGATGGCTCGTCGTAGCGCTGTGTCTGATCAGCGATAGAGGCGAGACTGTCTGCACGCGACTGGGCCTCGATATCTGATAGCATGTTGACGACTGTGGTCGTCCCATTCACCACTGCAGCACTGAAGCCCACACCACCGGTGAGGCGGCTGCCCTCGTAGTTTTCAGCCGTACCGAACCTCGGGAACGACTGTGGTTCTTCGGCGAGGATTTCGTCGAACGCCTCCAGCGATTCGGGGTCTCGTTCCACTAGCTCGGTCGACGTGCCGAGATAGTCGTGTTCTCGATTGTGATACACCTCCAAGGCGTCCTCGTGAACCAACTGTCCGACTCGACCTTCCTGTCCTTCCGGAGCGAATTCGATGAACCCCACGATTTCTGCGTTGTCCGGCGATTCTGCCTGTAGTTCGAAGGCGGTCACGTGTGAGTTCCCCGCAGTAAAATCGCGTTGCACTACATCGAACGTCTCGAACTGGTGGACCGTTTCGACGAGCGATGTGCCTTCGTGATACGTCTGGGTCGACGCATCGAGACTATCGAACCACCGGACTGTTCCGTCGACGTTGATACCAAACCGCGAGGATACGATCCCGTGAAATCCGGCGAGTGGATACGAATGATCCCGAATCGAGCCGTTCGGGCCGACGTATACGAGGCGCTGGTCTGAGCCGGTAAACCGGCCCGACTGTGTTCGCCGTTCGCCCGGAAACACGTCCGTTTCTCCGCCGTTTCGCTTGTAGTCGTCGAGTAACCGTCGGAGCGCCATAGCCGAAGAGTGTTCGCGGTGCAGATAAAGTTCTTGTGATATCTCAAACCAACTCCCTAAGGTATAAGTGGGTGTATTTTAATGAACAAAACGAGCGATGACAGAGACCGAAGACACGACTCAGAACGGAAGTAGCGTCTCACGACGGCGATTCGTCCTCGGTGCGGGGGCATCGGGCCTCGCAGCCGGCCTCTCCGGTTGCGCAAGCGTATTCGATGGGGGGTCGACTTCCGGAGCACAGACCGGCCGTTCCGACAGTGGTGGAACGACTGTGACTTGGGGGTTCGACGCGACCGTTGCGCAGGACCACGCTGCACAGGTCCGTGAGGCGCTTCATAACGAAGGCGGGCTCTCAGACGACATCCGGGTCGAGTTCCAACCCGGTCAACCGGACAGCGGGAAGCGACGGGCGGCCTACAACCGCCTGCTGAGCTCTCAAGAAACGAGTCCCGACATGTTCATGATGGACAACGGCTGGGTGAACATCTTCATCCAGCGGGGACAACTCGCCAACCTCTCTGAAGTGCTCTCAGACGAGACGCTCTCGACAATCGAGAACGAGTACTTTAGCGGGTTCACCGAGACGGCCATCGACCCAGCTAGCGGTAACCTGTTCGGCGTTCCGCTGTACCCCGACTACCCGACGATGCTGTACCGAAAGGACCTCGTCGAGCGAGCGGGCTACAACCCGACCGAGGACAACTGGGCCACCGAACCGATGACGTGGGAAGAGTGGTCGAACATCGCCGTCGACGTACAGGACAACGCCGGGCTCGATTACGGCTTTACCACCCAGTGGGACATCTACGTCGGCACTGCCTGCTGTACGTTCAACGAGGTCATGTCCTCGTGGGGTGGTGCGTACTTCGGCGGCCGAGAGAATCTCTTCGGCCCGGTCGGCGAGCGGCCCGTCACCGTCGATTCCGAACCCGTCATCGACTCGCTGAACATGATGCGGAAGTTCGTCCACGACGAGGACTCCGGCGGGCAGTTTAGCAGCTACGGCGGCGGTTTCACGCCGACCAACATCCTCAGCTGGATTGAGGACAGCTCTCTCGCCCCGTTCATCGACGGTAACGCCGTCTTCCACCGCAACTGGCCCTACGCCATCAACCAAGCAGCCGGGGAGTTCGGTGATAATCTCGGAACGATGCCGATTCCGTACGCCGTCTCAGAGAGCGAGGCCCAGTTCCCCGGCACCGGGGGGACGACATCTGCACTCGGTGGCTGGCATACCACTGCCAACCCGTACAGCGAGAAACTCGACGCGGTGGCACAGGTCATCCAAGCTGCGACGCGCGAGGAGTTCCAGCTGTTCTTACTGGAGATGGAAGGCTGGCTCCCGCCCCGCGCAGACCTGTTTGGCTCTAGCACGGCCGAGAACGTCGAGCCGATCGGGAACTACATGGACACGCTCCGTGTGGCCGGAGAGAACACGATGGCGCGTCCGGTCACGGCCGTCTGGAACGACCAGTCGAGCAAGATCGCCCAGCAAACCAACCGGGCAGTCGATCGGGCAGCCACCTCCGCCGAGGCAATGAGCTCCCTCCAGTCCACTCTGGAGCAGACTGAACAGTCCAACTGACTCAAAAACTGATCGCACTTCCCGACACGGGACTGTACTAGCACGGCACGTTCGTCTCTTGGAGTGACTGTCTGAGTACAGATACGGCAGCCACGCAGGTGCTGGCATCTCGCCGGTCAGGTCGATATCGACGTCGAACGTGCTATCGTGGCCGAACGTGGCCTGCCGTTCGACGTCGGGGTCGGAGGGAACGTCGCCGACGACTGTCGGGTCGACTGCGTCGTCTGTCCGTCCCTGCTCCTGCCATGGTCGCTTACACGCCAGTATTTTCCCTGTGAGCAAACCCGGCCGAGACACAGTAAACGACACCGATGCGGAAGATCATCAGCGAGGAGTCGTATACGGATTAACAGATGTCTTCGGGGTCGAACTGTCGTTCGCCGCTCGGATCGGTTCGTGACCCCGAATCTACCCCCCACAGCGCCCGGACAGTTGCTCTGATGAGCGGCTCCGTTCGGCCGTGGACATCGTCCGCTGTCACGAATGCGTCCTCAATCCCTGCCAATTCGAGGATATCCTCGACCACGCTACTCGCAGCAACACCGAGACCCTCCTGTGCTGGCCGAATTTCCACCGATAGACTGCCCGCTCGTCCCTCGGTTGCACGTGGGACTGTGTGTGGCTCTCCACACACGCATTGCATCGGCGCACAATCTCGCGAAACACGGGACACGTTAGTCTTCGCGCTATCGATTGCGGCTTTCACAGCCTCGCCAACGTGTTTCTCTCGCCCCTGACCGGTACCGAGATAGCCATCAAAGTTCCCGACAGCGACGATAACCCTGAAGTGCGCTTCATCGCCGGAATCGCCGTGCCGCCACACAATATTCGTGTCTAAAACACGAGCGTCGACATCAGTCAGTTGCGGATTACTGATGTCTATGTCTCCCATTGGAAGTACGCTCCCCGGAAGGGAATCTAGTGACGACTCCGTCTCCGGGACGGTTTCTTCGCTCTCAGACGCTTCGGTGGCGTTCGCTGTGACCGACTCTGAGACCCTTTCTCCGCCACTGAGGAGTTCCTGTGCGCGTTCAACGCTTATAACTTTGTTCCGCTCTACCCAGAGGACTTCGTCGTCATCCAGTTCCGACTGGTCGATCAAATCTTTGTTCGGCCGCCCTCCGTCAGTCAGGATATCACTTGCTCCGTGTCTCATTATTTCGACTATCTCACGTTTGTCGTCGACGATGTAGCAGGCACTGTGTTGGTACAGCGTCTCAGTGAGAACAAAGTGGCAGTGTTGGCCGCGGTGAAGCTGTACCGTTTCAGGGAGGGGCTGACTCCCCGTTGCCTTGCCCTCGTAATCGGGGAAGAATTTTTTCGGGATAGTCACCACCCGGTTCTGGCCAACCGTGTTTTGCCCGACTCGGTCCAACAGCGATAGGTGATCGGTGTCAGTAGTCCGCTGACCGCCATCAGCCAGTAGCTGTTGTGAAATCGCGATTCGACTAGTTGGCGACTCGATAAAGAAATTAATCGGGACACCTCGAGTCGCAATGTCGAGTTCGAACACCTGCGATGGGATTGCGATTCTGTTTTCGCAGTCCTGGATAGACTGAGAGCCCAACCAGAGTGTCTTTCCACCGGCCATTTTCCTCACTGTTGCGTGTGCCGGAAGTTAAATGACCGTCTCAACCTACACGCTGCTGTAGGTTCTACAGCAGTCTGTCGCCACCAAGTCCGTTTAACGGTTCTTCGGTACGTCTTTCCAACTATGACGGACGTAGACCAGTGGCGGACCGCCAGTGTACTCGCAGATGTCCTCACAATACTCTACGTACTGGTGTGGTTTCTGTATCTCAGTTGGAAGCTATTCGCTTGATTCTATCCTTGTGAAATACTCCGCCACTATGCTAATCTCGCGTTCGATTACGGCCGTATCACTGACAACCCTCACCGGCCTGTACTGCTCTGTGAAGACGAACGGAATCGGTCGATGCGCACGGTGAGTCTGAAACCACTTTCCGACGGCGTTTCTATCGTGGCAGTCACGTAGCCGCCAGCATCGACGAGAAACACTGTCTCGGAAGCCACCGAGTTCGACGTCTAGGTTCGCCGCTGAAACGGATATCCGTTTCAAGAGACTCCGTCGTCGATACCACAGTATCGTCACTACCGCTACTGGGACACATAAATGACAGAACGTGGAACTCCTGTGGGGGAAGTGGAACCGGACTCAAACGACGAGAGACAGAGTGTTGCTCTGGCAGAGAGTGAGGACTCGGTTTATCGGTGTACGGATTGTCATACCGTCGTCCTCACGATGCAGGACTGTGACGGTGGCACGACCTGCCACGGGGGGACGATGGAACGAGTGACGGAATCGACGCTGGGGATTCGGCCACCGGATATTCGGCAGGTCTTGCTCGACAGAGGTATGATAATCGTGTCTAAACCACGCTTGTGGGACGGTCCGAACGTCCGATTCCAGTGCGGTGAGCGAGAGTCGATCGTACAACGGCGTCGAATCGTACGCAGGCCACTCGATACACGATTGTCGTGCAATCTGGCGAAAGGCTGCCTGGCGCGACTCGGGCGTCATAGCCACGTCGGTACTGATAGCGAACCGGCCATGACCAGCTGATCAATCCTCGACGACGGTTGGTTTTACCAGCGAGGGGCATGTTCCAGAACAATTCACAGGGAGTGGGTAGGGCTGAGCAGATATGGGAACCACGCCAGCCATGTATGAGCACTCTACGGTGGAGTATTTCATCAGCGTCTTGGAAACAGAACCGTCGATTTTGTTCAAGCAGGTTGAGTTGGATTGTTTGACCGAGTTACCGCCTTTCGGAGAAGATCCGCGCGGGCGAGACAAAGTCCATGAAGCCCTGAACTCCTTCGAGGGCTGCTGTACTGCTACTACCGCGGCATCCATGGGCCACGCCCGATTACGCGGAAGCTTCAGGATGAATCTGTCTGGCGAGTGTGTGGTTTCGAACGACCACCCTCGCTTGGAACGGTTCATCGCTTTTTCGCCAATCTCAACCAAGTCGTTCATCAGGTCTTCTGCCGGCTCGGCGAGCAGGCCATCTCCCGCGGCCTGATTGCTGCCTCCCCCGTGTATTGCATTGATTCGACCGATATCCGAGCTGATCCACGCGATCCTGACGCCCAGCTGAACTACGATGCCACTCGTGGAGAGTTTTACTACGGCTACGGTTGCACACTGGTAGCAGTGGAGGATAACCTGCCGATCGCGTCGGCATTCACACAGACCAAGCAGATCGATGAGGCGACGGCGATGCGCGTCACCAAACGCGCTCGCCGTCAAGAAGCCTACGGTGATTATCGGTGATTCCGGCTTGGATATCTTGGCGTGGCACGGCCTCCTGCTGGGTCAGGAAGTGCTCCCACTGGCGCGATATAATCCACGGAATACGTCGGACCCACTCCCGATCAAATACCGAGTTGAGGCGTATCTCAGAGATGAATACGAATGTCTACGACCATCTCAATCTTGGTTAGACGAAATATACCGTCTGCGATCACGGATCGAGAATACGATCAACGTCTGCAAGCAGTACGGCCTCGGGACGTTGCGCGTCCGGGGGTGTGAACGGGCCAGAACCCACGTCTACCTGACCTTGTGCGTACGATTGCTGGTTGCGCTCGCAAACGCCGACAGAAAGAGCGATCCGGCCAAGACATTCCTCGGATTCTGAACTACGGAACTAATTCTGTTCCCCCCCATACAGATATCTCCCTTGTGCGCGTAGTCATTTGCTTGAGGCGACTCGCTCATGGAGACGACAGATCAGACAATCAACGAAACGGCTGTAGAGGAGTTCCGGCAGCGATTCCGTGGGATGCTACTTCGCCCGGGTGATGAGGGCTACGACGACGCTCGCTCGGTGTGGAACACAATGATCGACCGAAAGCCGGCGCTCATCGCCCAACCCACGGGCGCAGCGGATGTCATGAGTGCCGTCAACTATGCCCGCGAAAATGACTTGCTCGTGTCCGTGAAAGGGGGTGGACACAATATCGCGGGCAATGCGGTTTGCGACGGGGCCTGATGATCGACCTCTCGGAGATGAATAACGTTCGCGTCGATCCAGAGGCAGGGACTGCCCGGGTGGGACCCGGAGCGACGTTGGGCGATATGGACCACGAGACCCAGGCGTTCGGCCTCGCAACCCCGGGGGCGTCGTCTCGACGACCGGTGTGGCTGGTCTCACGCTCGGCGGCGGCTTCGGCTGGCTCAGCCGGAAGTACGGACTTGCCATCGACAACCTCCTGTCGGTGGATATCGTCACCGCAGATGGCGAACTGGTTCGCGCGAGCGAGGACGAACACGAGGACCTCTTCTGGGGGATTCGCGGGGGGAGCGGCAACTTCGGGATCGTCACGTCCTTCGAGTTTGAGCTCCACGACGCCGGTCCGGGGGTGCTGTTCGGGCCGACCGTTTACAGGTACGAGGACGCCCCGGACGTGCTCCGACACTACCGGGAGTTTGCCCGCGACGCACCGCGAGAATGCTGTGTCTGGGTGGACAGCCTGATAGCGCCACCGCTCCCATTTCTCCCAGACCAGTACCATGGCACGAAGGTCCTCTCCGTAGTGTCGTTCTACACGGGAGAGATCGAGGAAGGCAAGGAGGTACTCGCACCGCTTCGCGAATACGGCGATCCCATTGGCGATGCAGTCGGTCCGACTCAGTATACGGCGGCTCAAAGTATTTTCGACGACCTGTATGCGGCGGGAGCGCGTAATTACTGGACGTCTCAGAATTTCGAAGAGCTAACCGACAACGTGATCGACACCATCATCGAGTACGCTGAACGACTTCCGACGCCCCAGTCGGACATTCTCATCCATCAGGTCGGCGGGGCGATCAACGACATCGCGTCGGATGCGACCGCGTATCCGCATCGAGACGCGGAGTTCATCGTGAGTCCCGGTGCTCGCTGGGAAGATCCAGCGAACGACGACGACTGTATCGCCTGGGCGCATGAGTGCCGCGATGCACTCGCAGAGCACGCGACCGGTGGAGTGTACGTGAACTTCGTTAGTGAGGGCGAGGAGCGTGAACGGGCGGCCTACGGCGACAACTACGACCGGTTGGTCGATCTCAAAAATGAGTACGATCCCGGGAATCTGTTCCGGATGAATCAGAACGTCAAGCCGACAGGCTGAGGAAACAAATCAAAACACGGTCCCGTTCGCTTACGTTTCTCGTCTGAACGAGTGAAGCAATGAGGGCCACGAGAGAATGGATCGAAGACTCACCGAGCCTTGCTTCTTCAAAGCTGGTATGATAATCGTTCTGGTACACCCTCTTTACCAGCGAGAGTATTGGTGTAGACGAGTGTCGGTCCCCAGATTACGTTTCTCGCCAGTACTTCCAGAGGTAGGATATGTCCGTAGGATACAACAGTTTTGCAATCTCACGCGTGTTGCCATCGTTAATGTCCGACAGAGCATCGCGGTTGAGCTCGTTTAGATCTCGCATGAGCCGGTCGTATCGTTCATTCGATGCAAGGTATAGCAACTTCGTCATCAGCAGGCGACGGTCTCGTCTGGGGGCGACTTGCTCGTGCCAGAGGTCGTCGTAGGTCGCCATCTCCTCAGCGGAGGTGTCGACCATCCTCGTAAGGCAGCGATCGGCTGTCATCGCGGCTGCGCGAGCTGATTTCATACACTTATAGATCCCCTCGCCCCACACAGGATCGACTGACGGGACGGTATCACCAATCGCCATGAACGAGTCGGTACTCAGCGAACCCGGGGCCTGAACGTGTGCAGAACCCCGTACCTGATTATCTGCAACTCGTCTGGCGTCCTCGAAACGCGGGTCAGTATCAAGCCAGTGTTCGAGGTAGCCGTCAACAGTACGATCTTGCGTGGCGTGTTCTCGATAGCGCTCGTTCTGGATGTAACAGATACCGACTTTCGCTGTGTCATCACCGGTGTGGAAAATCCAAGAGTATCCACCGGGGGCGTACTCGTGGTCCAGCCGCAACATCATCGCGTCAGTGAGGTCCGCAAAATCGGGATGAGTGAGATCGACGCCCTCAAACACGTACTCAACGCCAATTGCGTGGTTCTTTCGCTCAAGCGTTACTATCCCTACGTCTTTGGCCAGTGGCGCGGCCGGCCCCGTGGCATCAATAACAATCTCGCCGTAGACCTCCTGATCGCGATTATACCGGACACCGACAACAGCGCCATCTTCGACGATTGGTTCTCGGACGCGGGCATCAAACCGATACGCAGCACCTTTTTGCCGCCCGTCCTCGACGAGGAACTTCTTGAACGCCCCGAAGTCTAAGACGAAGCCTGGCTGGTCCTGGATGAAGTTCTCATTTGGTGATTCAAGAACTACCGACTCAGTCGCGTGCATGACCACGTCGCCCGGGATGCCGAAGGCAGTCATCAGAGACGCGAACGTGCCGCCGGTGGACTTGTTGCTATGTGCTGGGAACGCAGCTTCCGCTTCGGTTTCCAGAACGACGACCTCGTAGCCACGCCCAGCGAGATCTCGCGCACACTGCGCCCCCGCTGGACCTGCCCCAGCGACAATCACGTCATACTGATCGGACATGGGTAGTCCACACATAACCGAAAGGGGGAGAAAAGATATTGAAACACACCACCACTTACGGTTTGTTTTTCTCTCAGGGTATCACCTCGCGATATGTCTTAGTGGGCAGACATCTGTGACACGACGGTAATGCAGTACACGCCACTGATGATAAGGAAGAGTCCAAGTATCCCAGCCAGATCGATGGGTTCGTCGAAAACAACGACACCGATTGCTGCCACCCCGACGATTCCCAATGCGGCCCACGTCCCATAGACGACACCGATCGGTAGTTCTTCTACCGTCAGCGACACGAGATAGAAGGCCAGTCCGTATCCGATAACGACGCCAAGACTGGGAACGACCTCCGAAAACCCGTCTGAGAGTTTAAGAGCGGTCGTTCCGAGCAGTTCAGCAAATATTGCACCAGCTAGCAGTACGTATGGATTCACATCGATAGGTCCGAAACCCACCGATATGCGCCTATTGAAACAAAACAGCACTTACAATTCGTTTGGCTGTGCAACGACAATCCATGACGGAATTGAGCGAGCTTGGTCTCTCAAGTTACGAGGAGAAGGTCTATCGGACCCTCCTTGTGACAGGTGCTGTAACTGCGGCTGAACTCTCCGATATTAGCGGGGTTCCAAAAGGCCGTATTTACGACGTGCTCAACGGCCTTGAAGCTCGCAAACTGATTCGGCTGCAGTCAAATGACCCGAATCAGTACGTCGCCGTACAGCCAGAAACTGTGGTTGACAGGCTTCTCGCTGAACGAGCATACGAACTGAAACAGAAGTGGGATCGTTACCGTGAGAGAGCGGCAACAATCCGTTCAAACCTTCTGCCGACACCACCTACGGAGAGTAGTTTCTGGCTGGGGTCACTCGGGAGTGACGAGATGCGTACAGCGCTACAGCAACACGTGCGAACCGCGGAAAACGTTGTCCATGCGACCGTCGGAACGCCCTACGAGAATACGACGTGGGAGACACTCCAAACTGAAGTGGAGGCCTTTTTCGAGGGCGCTAGCGCAGATCTCACTGTGGACCTTCTGATTAGTGAAAAAGTAGTTACCGTACTTCCTGACCGATTCCCGCGTCTAATCGAGGACCAATCAGCAGACGTGACTGTCAGAACGATTCCTGATGTCGTCCCTTCATTCGATGTGATCGATCACGTCGAAACGACAATCGATATCCCACATCCGATATCCGATGCGGATCGAATCGGCGTCCTCGGCATCAAAGATTCACAAGTCGTCAAAGAGTTTGAGCAGTGCTTCCAACGACTGTGGGTCGATGCTGATCCCCTTCTCGAGTAAGGGAGGACCGCTCCAGAAGCGACGCCGTCAGTTCCGGCAGCGATGTCCCACCGGCGACGATTGTTACCCCGATTATGAACGGTGAGATGCCAAATGCGAGACCAATTTGCTCGGCAGCAGACGTGAACGCGTCGGAGGCAACCAACAACACTCCGAGACTCCCGACAAACCATACGACGGGAATGAGAGGCTCAACCATCTTGTTGTTCAATTACGGTGAGACGCCTCTAAGTAGTAAGGTTGCACCGACCGGTTAAATCTCAAGTCCCGAACGGGTGAAGAGGGTGGCTTCAGTCACGTACCAGACTATGGTGTTGAGGATTAGACACATTGCTATTCAGAACCGAAAAGTGAGAGAACACGCTCGAAACGCTCGGTGACCTCTGTTACGATGGAGTCGAGCGCACCGTTGTCTGCGATGCCGACCAATTGTTGCGGATCGACGGCACTCACGACGATATCGCCGTCATCGGTTTCGTAGACGATGACGTTACACGGGAGGAGTGCCCCGAGTTCGATTTCTTCGCTCAGTCCCTCGTATGCCAGCGGGGGATTGCACGCGCCGAGAATGCGTACTGGCGGAATTCTTCGCCGAGTTTCTCCTCGAGCGTCGCCTGTATGTCGATGTCACAGCGGACGCCGAATCCTTCGTCTTCGAGCGCAGCAATCGTCGTGTCGACGTCGTCGAGATCGCCGGTTACTGCTGTTTGTATTGTATAGTCGACGAGATACATACCCCGTCACGGGGCTAACGGTTGGGTGCCACAACGGCGGGCGTTGGGAGTGTGATGTATCGGCTGGAACAGCAACTGTTCCAGTCATCCGGTACGTTCGAGCTGTTTTCGCCGTCGATCGAATTCGTCGTCCGAAAGCTCACCGCGGGCGTAGCGCTCACGGAGAACCGACAGCGACTGCTCTTCGTTCCCACCGGATCCTCGGTTGAGGAGCGCATAGCCGATGTAGAGGGGGACGGCGATGAGGAGCCCCATCCAGAGGAGTCCCCAGAGGCCCATCGTTCCGCCGAAGAGGCCCCAGCCGCCGCCCATCATATCGCCGCCGTAGCTCCCACCGACGTGGGCAGCAGCCGTTCCAGTCGCCGCGACCAGCAGCGGGACGGCGAGGATCGCGAGTCGACGAGCAGTGCGTCCGATGTGAGTGGTGAGTTGCGTCATTATCCTGCGTTGGTGAATCGTGGTGTTCGGTTGACGAGATCGAAACGGTCAGGGCCGTCAGCAGTGGCCCTGTCCGTACATCCCGCCGTTGTAGTCGTCGTTAGCCCCGTTGTGGTATTCCTCGCCAGCCATGTCCTGGGCCATCTCGTCGACGGTCACACCCATGTGCGACTCCATCCACTCGACAGCACCCGGACCCATGTGTTCGGTCATCTGCGCCTCCATCCAAGTGGCCCATTCATCTGCGGTGGCATTGTCCGTGGGCGCGTCGTCAGCGGTCGTGTCGTTGCCGTGTGCGCTGACCACGGGCGCGGCGAACGCGAGTCCGACGATCGCGAGCGCCACGAGCAGCCAGCGGCCGAGTGTGAAGTTGGTCATTGTCTTTCTCCTCGGTTACTCGTAGGACTGCTCGGGAGTTATCAACGTGGGTGTGAATACACACAGGAGAACGTTCGAGAACGTATATAGAGCGCTCTAAACGTTTTTCAGGGATAGAATCGTTCATCCGGCTCGAATTCGCTGGGGTGGCCCCTCAATCCTTCCTCTCCCGGACAGGACCAAGACCACACGAACGATAGTATGAACGATCCGAAACCGGGTTTTCAACCTGGTCACTCGACGTATTTCACGACACGCGCCATCCCCGAATCGAGATGATACAGGTTGTGACAGTGGAACAACCACCGGCCGGGGTTGTCGGCGTGGAAGTCGATCGTCACCTGCCCTCTATGCCCGGGCACGATGACCGTGTCTTTGATCGCGTTGCCGACTTGGAAGAAGTGGCCGTGAAGGTGCATCGGGTGAACGACCGGGCTCTGATTGGTCATCCGAATTCGGACGTGTTCGTCGGGCCGGACCTGGAGCGGATCGGCGTCCGGGTAGGCCTGCCCGTCTATCGTCCACGTGTAGGACTGGCCTCTGCCGCGTGAGAGCGTCAGATCGAACGTTCGATCCGGATCTCCACTCATCCCGTCGAGTGAGGAGATCGCCCGCAAGTCTCCGTACTGCAGTCGGTTACTGGCCGACGACGGACGCTGTGGGCTCCCCCCGCCCGCTGACTCGTACTCGACAACAGCCCTGGCTGGTGGTTCGTTTCCATCGAGGGCATCCGCTTGAACGGCCCACGTGCCCGGGTTCGTCGCCTCAATCACGACGTCGTAGCGCTCACCGGCCCCGAAGACGAACGAGTCCACGTCGACGGGTTCGACAGGTCGACCATCGGCGTGGGTCACTGTCATCTCGTGGCCTGCGATTCGTACACCGAAGACTGTCGCACTCCCGGCGTTCACGAACCGGAGGCGCACCCGCTCTCCTTCTGCCACTCCGAACGTCGAGGGGTCCTCTGGAAGCCGACCGTTTATCAGGAGACCCTCGTACGGTGGACGAACGTCACCCATCATCCCACCTCCCCCACCCCTGCCGCCGCCGGAGGGGAGTTCCGGCTCTCCAGGGAGGTAATCGTCGACGACGACGACGTACTCGCGATCGTACTCGACGTGTGGCTCACGCTCTTCGACGATCAGTGGCCCGAGCAATCCCCGGTCGAGTTGGAGTCCGACGTGGCTGTGATAGAAGTACGTCCCGGCGGGTTCGGCACGAAACGTGTACGTGAAGGTATCACCGGGCGCGATCGGGTCTTGCGTCACGTTTGGCACGCCGTCCATCGGATTCGCGACGGGAACCCCGTGCCAGTGAATCGTCGTCCCTTCTTGAAGGTCGTTGGTCAACTCGACCCTGAGTACGTCACCTTCCTGAACGCGTAATTCCGGTCCCGGAAATTGCCCCTCGTACATCCAGTTCGTCGTCGAAGTCTCGGGGGCTGGCCGAATCGTCCCGGACCCCGCGGTGAGGCTGACGGAGCTATCTGGCTCGGACGTGACTGTCGAGCGTGGCGTTACCTCACGACCACCCTCATCGCCGGTGCCCGGTAGCTGACCGGCACAGCCCGCGAGCGCTCCGAGAGTAGATGCGCCCGTCAACTGGAGAAGCCTGCGGCGGGAGAATCCTGTGGAAGTCATTTCCCGTGTTTTCGTGCTCAGCGAGTATAGGCCTCGCGCTGAAGGAGGGTCGTACGCCCATCGCTCGGTTCGATTTCAGCACCCCGGTGAATGGTTCTGCATCGGCGGAAATGGCCCGCTAGTTCATCTACTTCTCTCTTGTAGGTCGTCACTCGGATAGATGCGATACGTCCGCCCTTGGCGCTCGCGGTACAACAGGCCGCGTTTCTCGAGGGCACTAACCGTCTGGCTCACCTTGCTCTTCGAGAAGTCCGAGCGATCCCGTAATTCGATCTGCGTGATGCCGGGCGAGGAAAGGACCGGTTCGAGGATGCGGCGTTCATCATCTGGCAAGAGGTCCAACACGCGGGCCTGCGGCTGAGACTCTGGATTGATGGCCCCATCTGGTTGTGTGGCCTCCTCCGGTGATTCGGCGATCTCGGGGTCGGTCGGCTTAGCCATCTCATTCTGTGAGCGGACGTTTACGTCTGTGCTAGTGAGGTCGTCTCGGATCGCGAGATACCCTCCACCGATGACAGCCAAGATGAGGAAGGTACCGAGGACGTACCAGAGCGGGTTCGTTCCGTGAACCGTCCCCATCGACGTACCCATCATCGACCCCATTTGCTCGAAGGCTTGCTGTTGCTGGTACGCTTGCCAGCTGAGTACACCACCAACAATGAGGACAGCAACGAGCAAGCCACCGACTACTGTATCGGCTCTCCGTCGATTCATCCACCCCACCTCGATCTGCCAGTATCTCCGTTCATGCCTGAGAGTTGGCGAGACATCCGTGTACCAGTTGTGATTGGTCGAGACAAGACTCGGGCTGCCTGGCCGCGATCCTTGGTATCACGCCGTGGCGTTCAGTGATGCTCATGGCTCTGGGAACCTCCAGCTCCTGAGACTTGGGGTGCTGATGTGCAAATTCGGAGGGGTGTTTCTCGAACGATCGCTTGCACCGCTCCGAGCAGAAGTAGTACGTCTCGCCGTCGTGGGTGAGACTCGGCCCGCTGTCGTCGGTTCGCATCCCACAGACTGGGTCACGGTACTGGCCGGGTGCACCGAGTCCACGTTGGTAGACGTAGAGGAGGAAGCCAGAGAGGGCGAACGCGATGCTGTTGAGATAGAACGTGTAGTTGAGCTCGAAGTACGTCTGTTCGGCGGCCGTCTCCCGCCGGCCAGATCCGGGACGATGCCGAGGACGTTGAACAGTTCCTCCATGAGGAAGCCCGTGAACGCCATCGTCACGAAGAAGACGCCGAGAATGTACAGCATCACTTTCCAGCCGTAGTACTTGCGGTAGACGTTCAGGACGGGAATCGTGATGAGGTCGGCGTAGACGAACGCGATGACACCCGCGAAGCTGATGCCGCCACCCCAAAGCGCGACGGCGAACGGGACGTTGCCCATGCTGCCGACGAAGCTGATTACGGCGATGGCGACGCCCATGATGGCGTTCTCGGCACTGACGAGGAGTCCATCACCCTGGAGGAAGAGCGTGTTCCACACCCACTGCGGGACGAACACGATAACGAATCCCGAGATGAGAAAGCCCGCAACGACGTCCTTCCAGATCATCGACCACTCCTTCCGGTACTGGTTCCCGATCTTGTACCAGCCACCCCACGAGAGGAGTTCGTCGCGCCAACCGCCGCTACTTGCGGCTTCCTGCTGGTACGTCTCCATGCAACCTTCCGAACAGAACTTCAGCGTCTCGCCCCCGTCAGTCACCAGCGAGTACTCGTCTTTGCCTTCCATCCCGCAGGTCGGGTCCGCTGTGATCCCTTGGTCGTGGTCGCGTTGATTCAGTTCCGCCCGTACTTGCTCGAAGAGGTTTTCTGGGAGGGTCAGATGAACGAGGACCGCCATCACGGCGATGAGGATGACGCCGCCAAGGAGTTCTGCAACCAGAAACTCCCAGCCGAGGAGGATGAGGATCATCAGCCCGAGTTCGACGATGAGGTTCGTCGAGGCGAACATGAACGCGAAGAAGTTCACCGTGTGTGCTCCCTTCTTGAACAACCCCTTCCCGATGGCGACCGCACCGAAGCTACAACCACTACTTGCCGCGCCGAATACGGTTGCTTTCGTGAGGCCACTCAGATTCCCCTCTCCGAGTACGTTGGCCATCCGCTCTTTCGAGACGTAGACCTGAACGAGACTCGTGATGACGAGGCCCATGATGATTGCCCAGGCTGCCGTCCAGAGAAACCCGACACCTATTCGTAAGGATTCGAGAATTCCGTCGACGAGGACGGCTTGCATACCTAGACCATCACGGGCATCTGTTTTGGTGTTTGTTCTTACGAAACTGGGGCAGTGGGCGGAGTAGAGCTTGTATTCGAAGGTAATGCGTCACCGACAGAGCCGGCATCGTCATCGACGCGTCCCCCGAGGAGAACTGGGAGTCCGTAACCGACCCGTCCACTGGACGGCGTATTATCGGCTCCTTCTCGGACTCGCCACCGGTAGCGTCGGAGGTGCTGGAGCAGTTCTCGGTCTCACACTCCGACGAGGGATTTCAATCGCTGGCGACGCTCGCCGGTGACCATCGACTCCGCGACGGCGGACTGCCCATCGACGACGCGCTGTCGCACAGCACAAACCAGTTCGCCGTCCTGCCCGTCTCGTGGCTGTACACCCGCGACCTGCACAGTGCGATCGGATGTGCTATTCTGCCAGCTAATCGTCTAAAAGGGACGAAACAACGGTGTGGTGTGCTTTCCGGAGTCGGTAGTGCAGCGCTGGCGAAGAGATGTCGAACGTTTCGGCGAGTTCTTCTACTGTCGTATCGCGTGGCCAGCGGTAGTATCCTCGTGAGTAGGCCGCCTTGAGTGCAGCCCCCTGTTTCGGTGTCAGTAGATCGTTCACCTGCTCCCGCAGGGCGGTTACTGTCCTCGTCGGCCGGTCGACGTGCCGTTTACTGACGACCTCGGTCGTGGGGACAATCTCACGGAGATCAGTAAGCAGGGAGCCGACATCCACTTCCGGTGGCAGTTCGACGTTGAGTGAGATGTCACCGTCGTCTGCGCGCGCTCTCGTCATGGACGCGCCATAGTCAGTGAGGACGTCGAGCGGCAGCCGAGGTGTCTCCTCGAGACGGGTCTCGATGAGTCCCGGCTCGTCGTTCTCTGTGGCACGCACCACGCGACTGTCTCTCACCAGACATCCCTCCTCCAGATGGTCGCATACCCGTGCTGAATCAGCTCCCAGAACCGTGAGATAATAGATGTAGCCGCCACCGCTGGTCGGAACACGCTGTTCGAGTTCGAGTTCGCATCCCAGCTCGGCCGTTACTTCAGCGAAAGCGATTGCGGGATCGGCAATCCGAAACTCGAGAGCAACAGCGGTCTCGGCTGTAAGCGAGCGCTGGCTGTGCACTCGCTGAATGGCGAGTGCGATACTCCGCCCGAGATCGACGAGTACCGCACGCTCAGCTTCGCTCACCGTGTGCTCTTGTGGCGTGTAGACGACTAGCACGCCGTACGTCGTTTCGTCAGTGGCGATGGGGACCGCCGCAAGCGAATGATGCCGGTTCTCGAGCGCTATCTCTCGTCGGTAGTCCGGGAATCGATCTGCAGTGGCGATATCGTCGATGACCTGTATCTCACCTGTCTGGACTGCGACGAGTGCAGGGCCCGGTTCGCCGCCCGGAATCCCGCCGAGATAGTCGTCGCCGACGCCGGCACTCGTCTGTGGGACGACGGTCGAGCCGTTCGAGTCCGACTGGCACCGCGTGCCGATCCAGACCGTCTGATACAGGTCGGAGTCGGTCAGACGGTCACAGACGGCAGTCTCGATGCAGTCTCGCGTGGTCGTGTTCTGGAGTGCCTGTGTGAGGTTCCGAACGAGCGTATTGAGCCGTTTTAGCTGGGTGAGGTCGTCCCGCTGCTGTGCGAGCGTCTGCTCGCGCTTTTTCCGATCGGTGATGTCAGTGGCTGTGCCAAACCACTCGACAATCTCACCGCCGTCGTCCAGAATCGGCACTGCCCGCGAGTGTGTCCAGCCTCGAGTTCCATCCACTTGCATCACCTGGTGTTCCAGTTCGAACCTGCTCGTGGTCTCGATAGCCTCTTCGATGGCCGCCGTTACTCGCGGCCGTTCGTCCGGTGGAATGTACTCCTCCAGCCACGTCTTCCGGGGGTCGTCCGTATCAACGATGAACTCCTGTCCATCCAGGTACATCATTTCGGACCAATCTGCACTCATTCGATAGACGACATCCGAGGTCGCCGTTACGAACGCATCCAGTCGCTCTTGGCTCTCGCGTAACGCCTCCCGGGCTTCCTTGCGCTCGGTGATCTCCTGTGAGATGACGCTGACTCCCCCTTTATCGGGATACGCCTGCAGCTCGATCCAGTAGTCGTCTCTCTCGTAATAGAACTCACACGACTTCGGCTCCTGTGATTCCATAGCCTCCCGGAGCGTTTCCTCGTAGACGGTCCCTTCGAGTTCGGGATACACGTCCCAAAAATGCTTGCCGAGGATATCCGCCGCTGGCATATCGACACGGTCCGCAACGGTGTCGTTCCAGTAGGTGACGTTCCAATCGGCGTCGAAGGCGTAGTAGGCGTCAGTAATCCGCTCGGTCAGCCGCCGGTACTTTTGCTCGCGCTCTTTGCGTTCAGTGATGTCACTGGCGATGCCGACGATGGCTCGGAGCGTCCCGTTGTCGTCGTAGATGCCGGACGATCGGTCGTGGATCCACCGTATCTCTCCGTCTGGTTGGACGACTCGGTATGTCTCCTCGTATGCATCAGGGTCGGTCTGCTGGGCTACGAGCGCTTCTTGTACTCGCTTACGGTCGTCGGGATGGATGGCGTCGACGAACGACGTGGCGTCGGTACGCAGTGTTTCGGGCGGGCGGCCCCAGACGTCTTCGTACGAGTCGCTGATAAACTCGATCCCGTCTTTCTCTGGGCTGCTTATCCAGACGACGTCAGAGATGTTTGTCTTGATCTGCTGGAGCTGCTCCTCACGCTTCCTGCGTTCGAGTTCGTACCCCACCCAATCGCTGAGACACTCTACGAACGTCACCGCCCAGTCAGGGAACGCCTCGGCACGCGGGTCCATGCTATAGAAGCAGAAGGTGCCGTACACCTCCCCGTCGACAGTGACTGGTGCGCCGATGTAACTAGCGATTCCCCACGCGGGATCCACCAGCTCAGGGGCTTGCGCTCCGACGTCCTCGAGGATGAGTGTCTGGTTTCGCTTGACGACGCGCTCGCAATTCGGGAACTCCGAGAGCGGGGCTGTTGTCCCCCGAAGGTCGTCGGCTGCTGGTGTCGCGACCGATTCGAATACGTACTTCTCGTCTTGTACACGTGAGAGGGTTGCATAGTCGATTCCGATGGCGGTACGCCCGAGTTCTAAGAGCTCGGCAATCTGTTCGTCGAACGAGCGGTCGGGCGCTGTGCTGATTTCACACGCCTCGCGTAAGACCCGCTGACCGTCCTTCCGGGCGGTGGTCTCACAGTGAGTGATGGTGATGTGCTTTGCTCCGTCGTGCATGACGGTGGTCGCCTGCGTGATGAACCATCGTGGTCCGTCAGGAGATTCACAGGCGTACTCGATTTCAAACTGTTTGCGGTTCCCCTGTAACAGTTCCCGCACTCCGTCAGCCACGCGGTTCGCGGACGACGATTCGGCTGTATCGAGTCCTTTCAGATAATCTGTTCCGACGTCAACAGGATGCAACCAACTATCGGTCGTTTCGGCGCTGTCTTGCCACGCAGAGTTAGTCGCGAGAATCGTCCCGTCGGCGTCGAGGATAGCGGCGCTATTCGGGACCATCTCGATAGCAGAACTCAAGAATTGTCGCGGAGGACCTCCATTCGGGAGGTTCGAAACCATATCAGCGTCACTTGCTACGACAACTTAACCCACTCGATGTAGATTACTGACAGGAAAGCCACTTACTGCGTGGTCGCCGGGAAAGACTGTCGTCTGGAATCGCTGGCAGTCGTACTGCTTCGATCCAGACCGTCCTCAGAGAACAGTGTCTCTCTAGTGCTGGGCCCAGTGAGCGTCTTCGGCGTCGTGCTACTGCTCTATCGCGCGTCGACGCCGACACCGTCGCCGACGGCGACGCCAGAGGCGACGGCCACAGTGACTGACGTCACACCCACACCGACTACTGCCACGCAAACGGCAGCACAAACGACAGCCACTACTACGACCGGTGACAGTGGGCCGGGCTTTACCGCCGTAGTCGCGCTGCTTGCCGTACTCGGGGCGGCAGTACTGGCAGTCCGGCGACCTGGTAGCTGACCCACCAGTACCGGGTCGGAACACCTCGGCGACGACCCCGGCCTCGACGGCGACGTCGAGGTCGACCCGAACGGGACACTCGGCGGCAACGAGGCCCGAAACAGGGGCTATCGGGCTATGCCCTGTCTGCAGTACGAGTACGGATAGTGAGATCGTCCGTGAAGGGAAAGTGCGGTACGGTCGGCTAGGCGGTCCGCAGTCCGCGGTACGACAACGTGACCCCGAGGATGAATACGATCGTCGCGAGGTAGATCGGGCCCAGATGGGTCAGCCAATCGTGAGCGAACGCATCCCCCGTCCAGTGCATCGGTAACGCAAGCGCCAAGCCGACAACGGCGGCGACGATCGCAGTCGCCCACGCCCACGTGAGCCGCTGGCGCACGCCGTACCACGAAAGGCCCGTGATGGCGATGCCGGTCGAGATGATGAACGCAGCGGTGGCGACGTGGAGGTGACTGATGTAGTACGCCACCGCCGGATCGAGATCGGCGCTCGTCATCCCAGCCAGCGTACTGACGCCGAGTTCGAAGCCACTCCCCACGAAATTCAACACGAGAAACACGACTCCGTACCCGACGAACGCGATACCGGCGAGTGCCATCAACACCGCTCCGTTCCGGACGTGTGACTCGAACTGGACCTGTTCTCCCTGTTCGTCCGCGATCGGTTGATCCGTCGCCATCGTGATCACTTGGTTGCTCCGAGTGTGACACTCTTGACGCCGTACTTCTCGCACGCGTTCGCCGCCCGCTCCGAGATGAATTCGTACTGCGTGTTCTCTCGAACGTCCGTCACCGAGAAGCCGGCTGCTTCGATGGCCGCCGTGTACCGGTCAATCTGCTCGGCACCGCCGATACAGGCCGCCCAGAGGTCCTCGTCGTTCTTGATGCTCTCTGGCATCACCTCCTCGCTGATGATGTCGGAGATGGCGAGCCGGCCGCCGGGAGCGAGCACCCGCTGGGCTTCCGCGAACACCCGTTCCTTGTCCGGTGAGAGGTTGATGACCCCGTTCGAGATGACGACATCGAAGGTTCCGTCGTCGAATGGAATGTCCTCGATGTACCCCTGCTCGAAGGAGACGGTCTCCATTCCCGCCTCGTCGCGCAACGCGCGGGCCTTCTCGAGTTGTTGCGCCGTCATATCTATCCCGGTCACGCTGCCGGCGTCGCCTGCGTGAAGTGCGGCGACGAAGACGTCCGTGCCCGATCCACTGCCGAGGTCTAGCACGTCGTCTCCGTCCTCGATGGCAGCGAGGTCGAAATGATACCCGACACCGGCGAACGATTCCATCGCCTCCACGGGAATCTGATCGAGCTGTTCCGGCGGATAGCCGAGGCGCTCCGCTAGCGGCCGCCCCATCTCGAAGTGATACTCCTCGCCGGGGTCCTCAGCGACGTCTTGGTAGACCGATTTCACCGCTTGTTCGAGTTTGTCGACGTCGAGTGAGTTTGCCATTTGTCTGTCCTCTCAGTCGTCGGCTTCCACCTCGGCAGGTGTATTCACGTTGAGGTTGACGTCCTGTTCGAGCGAGACGAGCGTGTAGACTGGCGCCCGTCGGGCCCACTCGTCGACCTCGTCCTTATCGAGGTCCGGACTCTCGATCTCGACCTCGGCGGTCAGGTTCTCGAACACCGTATCGGCGTTCCCGAGATCGTCCACACTGAAGAGGACACTCGGGTCAAAGTCGGTGCGAACGCGCGTCTCGAGGTGGTCGATATCGACGCCGTTTGCGACGGCGTTGATGGTGATGCCGACGTTGATGCACGAGACGAGCGCGGAGAGCGCGACCTCGATCGGTTCCATTCGATCCGTTGCCCCGACCCAGCCGCCGGCCGCCAACACTTCCTTCCACCCCCCGTACGGGATGGTGTACTCGCGGGTGTCGCGCCGGATCGTCTCGCCACCGAGGACGTACGAGTCTATCGTCGCCAGACTGTGGGCGCACGTTCCCTCGTAGGTCGATCGGGCGCTCAGTCCGAGTTGGACCTCCTCGGGATTCTCGGCGGCGTGTTCCGCGAACGCGGCGAGTTCCTCGGTATCGACGCCGTGGTTGACCTGCCGCTCGGATACCATGGGTTAGACCTCCTGAAGGTGTTCATCCCGGAGTTCGTCGTCCGAGTAGTCCTGTCCGTGACCCTCTCGCATGTGTTTCTTAGCCAGTTCGATCGCTTCGGTTTCGTCCTCCGACTGAACGATGAATCGGCAACCGCCCGCTTCCGATTCACAGTCGAGCTTGTATGCGTCAGCCATTGTCGTTTCCGTTGCCTTGCGGCAAGATGTAGTATGAACCCGAAGGGTTAGATACCTAACTGGTAGTAGTCGAGCAGCCGGTACCGCCCTCCGTAATGCCTGCGGGGTTGGCAGTCGTTGACAATCGCGCAGGTGATGCAAACCTGTCGTCATCGCAAACGAGTTCGTTGGACGGCGACACACTGTCCACCAACGTTCGCTCTTGCTTCCGTTACGAACGCTTTTTATCGCCCTCGGAAGGGCCCAATAGTCTCACGGAGAGTCGAGTGTGAATGCCACGGTCGTTCCCGAGGATCGATATCGCTCCCATCGTCTACTCCGGCCAGTGAACTCTCCGAGAGCCGGGATATGAGACTCCGCTGAAACTCTCAGCAGTTGATAGACCCCGCGTGCTGAATACAGCGCATGACTACAGCAAGCACTCCTACGAATTGTAGTCGACATCACCGACGAGTGTCGGTCCCTCGTGACCGCTGTCAGGGGAGCAGTGACGGAACGGTTATCTCCGGGATAGTAGTACGTTAACAGGAACCATGGAGTTTGCCTGGCAATCCTTCGATGAACCTGACCCGGAATCCGAACTCAAAGGAGTCGTCGGGTATCTGCATCCCTCGGGGTACCGGACCGTGCCGAAAGTCCTCTGGCACACCCGGGAGATAGAAGCGCAACTCGCCGAGTCGGCTGGGCTGGTCGGCTATGCCCTGCGCGCCAAACTGACCCAGAAGAAGTTCTGGGCGGTCGCTGCCTGGGAAAGCGACGAATCGCTCCAACGATTCGTGGAGAGCGATCCACACGCGGCGATCAGAGCGGCGCTCAAACGAGAAATGGCGGAGAGTTGGTTCAAAAGGTTCGATGTGAGCGGCGAGGAGGTCCCGCTGGACATTGATGCGGCTCTAGAGCGAGTCTAACGGTAACTATGCGAGTTGATTTCGGAGTGACAGAGAAGGCCCTGTATTCAGCACCACCGCAGCGAACCATCAGCGATGGAGGGTTTCAACAGAGTCGGATATGAAGAACGTCAAACGGTCCGATCGTGGTCGAGGTGTTCGAGTACCGCCTCAAAGGTCGTTCTCGATAGGGAGGATCGGAGTCTTTCGTCGGTGGGAAGTGAACGTCGACTCCGCCCAATCACGTGCGTCCGCGTCGTCAGTATCGACCAGAACCCGAACCGTAACAGCCTCGCGGTCGTACCCGGTTATTGCGATTCGGTCGTCGAAGATACTGACCCCAAACGGCGGTAAATCATCGTGTAGGCGGACGTCGAGATTGCCGCTCTCTAGTGCCTCCGAGAACAGACTCGGGCAGTCCGAGCGAATGTAATTGGCCACTCTCGGCGGGTTAATGAGCTCCGTTTCCATGCCGTCGACGATTCGTTCACAGAGTTCCTGCTTACATGAATCAAGCATGGCAACGTCGAGTCCGGTAAATCGCAACCGCTCTGTGTCCTCGATTAGCGAACAGAAACGAGCGATTGGACGGGATGGATTCTCGGGTTCAGCCACCGTTACGGTTGCATCCGAACACATCTCGATGGTGAAACCGCTGTCTTCGTCCGGTAGTAATCGCCAAACGTCGCGTAGCTTCCGTTCGGTTTTCACTCGGTCGATCAACTCCGCCATCGCTGAGGCAATGAAAGCGCCCAGCTGCGTCACTTCGTACTGATACCCGTTCCTTTGAACCCAATCGCGTTCCTCGAACTCGCTAAGCGTACGTCTGATCGTGGACTCCGAAACGCCGGTCATCTCCCAGAGTTCGGAGCGACTCCGGGGACGAACCGTGAGCGCGATAAGCGTTGGCGCGCGGTGTTCGGATCGGGTGAGGTATGCTATATCGTCGATTGGCGTCTCACTGCTATATTGTCCCATGGTACTAGTACACATGAATAATTAATAACGACTGTGCCCCGTTGAAACGTCGATCGAACGGCCATCGGACCTCGTACGGCCCGTCCAGAGGGCTGCGTCGGTCTTGCTGCTCTCGGACGTCTGTTGTTCGCTGATACCGTCCGATGGAGCCATCCGCCCGACTTGCGCACTCGATTCGCCGCTCTACTGAATACCGGAGCGCTGTCCCATGATTTACATATATTGTGTATCACAAACCTTGAATAATTATTATGTAACTGGAAAGTAACTTGGAACTTGGTGATGGGTCACCATGGCAGAGAAAACAAAGCAGTACGGGAGACACGAAATTGTACTGAACGAGGAGGGTCCCGAGTTGGCGATAGACGGGACGGAGATTGCGGTCTCGGACAGTGACGGCACGTACTGGACGCCGGAGCGGCCGTACGAGCAGTACCTCTCGCTGGAGGAGATAGCGAAGACACTGATCGACGACGATCCGGAGGTGTGGTAGATGGACTGTCGTAAGCGTGTTCGCGATCTCACGGAGGACGAGCGGCGCGATTTCGTCACCGCGGTCCGGAAACTGAAAGACAGCGGCGAGTACGACAGGTTCGTCAAGACGCACTTCGAGACGGCCTACGAGCAACAGTCGGGGTCCTGGCGTTCCAAGGGTCAGGGGCCACGGAACGACGCCCACGGGGGACCGGCGTTTCTCCCGTGGCACAGGAAGTACATCCGCGAGTTCGAGAAGAAACTCCAAGAGCAGGTCCCGGGTGTCACGCTGCCGTACTGGGACTGGACAGAGGACGCGGAGAAGTCGGGTTCGTTCGGTCAGCCCGAGGAGATACCGGTACTGAGCGGCGACCCGAACGACCCGACGGACGGACTGCTCGGTGGGATAACGGAGCTGTCGATCGACGACGATCAGGACGCGTCGAATCACTCGGTCGGACCGGTCGAGGACGGGTTGGACCCGTCAGATTCGTACGACTGGTGGATCAAATACCGTCACGAGAGAACGCCGCTCGGTGAGGTCTCCCTCGTGGAGTACGACTCGTCGGACGAGGAGCGGCTCCGGCGGAGTCTCGACCCGGTCGACGATCTGCCCGACGCCGAGACGGTCGAGGCGGCACTGCAGATCGAGAACTTCTACGAGGAAGGATTCGACTGGGGAACCCAGTCGTTCCGGAACGTCCTCGAGGGCTGGCAGCCGCCGCCCGCCGAGAACTTCGACTCGCCGTCGGACCAGCCATCCAGCAGCGCGTACCTGCACAACCAGGGCCACGTCTGGATCGGCGGCGACATGGGTCCGATGACCTCGCCGAACGACCCGATATTCTTCCTGCACCACTGTTTCATCGACAAACTCTGGGCGGACTGGCAGGCGCGTCACCCCGACGCCGAGCAGTTCCCGCCGACCAACAGCAACGCGCCCGACGGCCACAAGCTCGGGACCCAGATGCCGCCGTGGAACATCGACCCTGGGACGACTATCGACTACCGTTCGATGGGATACGTCTACGACGAGTCGCCGCCGCGGGTCGAACTGACGCGACCGGCCGGGTCGCCCACCACGCTCGCTTTCAACGACGTCCCTGAAGGTCGCGAAACCTCGCGAGCGGCGGTCTTCGAGGTCGTCGGCTGCGAGACGTCCGTCACCCTCGAAGTCGAGGACGTGACCGCCCCCTTCTCGGTCAAACCGGGTATGAAGACCCGGACACACTCGACCGACGCGGAGACGGCCCAGACGGAGGCGAACGTCTGGCTCACCTACACCGGACAGTCACCGGGGACGAACGCCTCGGGGTCGGCGACGATCTACTGCCCCGAGACCGACGAGCGCTGGACGGTCCAGCTGACGGCCAACACCATCTCCGAACCGACCGCGGGAGTCGCGGTAGTGCTGGACGAGTCCGGGAGCATGGCCTCGGCGTCGGGCGACGGCAACCGCACCCGGGTACAGGTGCTCCGGGACGCCGCCGAGGTGTTCCTCGACCTGCTGCCAGCGGGCAACAGCCTCGGCATCGCGACGTTTCACTCCGACGCGTCGCCGGCGCTGTCGATGCGGCAGCTCGGCGGACAAGGCTCGTCGGCCCGCTCGGACGCGCGGACGACGATCAGGGCTCTCTCACCGACAGAGCCCGACCCCGCGACCGACGCCGGATACACCTCAATAGGTGACGGCGTCACCACTGGCCGGTCGCTCCTCTCGGCGGCTTCGGACGTCGACGAGCGGGCCATGGTGGTGTTCACGGACGGTCACGAGAACCGGCCCGAGTACATCGCCGACCTCGAACCCAGCGGGACGGACGACCAGACGTTCGCGGTCGGTCTCGGCACGCCCTCGCAGGTGCGTCCGAACGCGCTCCAGCGGCTCACGAACGCCGGCGGCCCCGACGAAGGGTACGTGCTCGTCAGCGGGCAGCTCTCTGACGACGACCGGTTCCTGCTCGATAAGTACTTCCTGCAGGTGCTCGCCGGCATCACCAACCGCGAGGTGGTCGTCGACCCGCAGGGTCGTCTCCGACCCGAGTCCGAGACGAGCGTCGGCGTCCTCAGTATGCCGTTCGACGTATCGAGCGCCGACCTCGGCGTCGACGTGGTGGTGCTCTCGCCGGGCGAACACGTCTTCGACGTGGCGGTCGAGACGCCCGACGGCGTCGTTCTCGAACCCGGCGACATGACGGGGTCAGGCGGCCAGTTCGTCGACGGCGAGCGGGTCGACGCCTTCAGGCTCCAGTTGCCCTACGACACCGGCGAAGGACAGGCCCGTGCTGGCGAGTGGACAGTCCACCTGCGGATCAACGAGAAGGGGTTCGACCGGTATCTCGGTCAACTCGAGGAGACGAACATCGACGAGTACGAACGGACCATCGCCAGCGGAGTCCCGTACAATCTGTCGGTCAACGCCCGGAGCAACCTGTCGCTCGACGCCTCGGTCCAGCAGTCGAGTTTCGAGCCGGGCAGTTCGCTAGCACTGACCGCCGCACTGGACGAATCGGGACTGCCGCTGTCGGATGCGACGGTCACCGCCGACCACGTCCGTCCCGACGGCACTCGCCAGACGGTCCGGCTGGCACGCACAGAACCCGGGACCTTCGCAGCGAACGTCGACGACGCCGCCGAAGGGCGCCACGCCTTCCGAGTGCAGGTCGAGGGAACCACGCTGAGCGGCGACCCCTTCACCCGCGAATCGCTCGCGACGGGATCGGTCTGGACCGGTGGCGACGACCCGCTCCCGAGCAGGAAGGGAACGGGCGGCGGCGACACGCTGTCGGAACTGCTGCCCTGTCTGATCCGCAACGATGCCCTCGAAGAGTACTTCCATGAGAACGGAATCGATCCGGAAATCGTCCGCGAGTGTCTCGAACGGACCGGGGGGAACTGAGACGCACTCGACTCCGCACCCCACCGTCGGCTGACGGCGGCATACGTTTTGGCCGTTCTCGACGGGGCCCCGCGAGTGCTCCGACCGACGACGGATATGAGTATACGGCCCTGTTGAACCCTCAAGCGGTGATCGGTTTCAACAGTCTCGCTGAATACATAGCGCGTATGCAGATTCAGCCGAAGTTCAGTTAGAAGGGGTAGTTATCGTTCGGTACAGAGCAATGATGTACCACTGCGGATTACAACTACCAATCCGTATTGAGAGTCGTGACTGTGGGTGTCACTCGATTAGTCAATAGTCGACTTTGTGTGAAATTGTTGGGAAGTTAATGAGTCTACCACTGTATCGCTATGTGCCATGCCACTATTCATGGACGTCCACAGAGATGTGGACGCCAGTGTCGAAGACGTTGTAGAGGCTCACAAGAAAGACGTCGAGGCCCAGGAGAAACACGGAGTGAAATACCTGAACTACTGGGTCGACGAGGACGAAGGTGCCGTCTTCTGTCTGTTCGAAGGCCCAAGCAAAGAAGCGGGTGAGAAAGTTCACGAAGAAGCACACGGTCTCACCGCAGACGAGATCTTCGAGGTTGAGCAGGGCGAGGGGAGCTGAAACCAATGAAAGTAGCGAAAGAAGATATCCCAGCCAGAATCGACACCCCAGCCGCTATCGCTCGCCACCAACCGGACTTCGGTGATGCAACCGACTATGGTACCATCGCCACAGAATATTTTACGCTCACAGAAGGGACCGATATCTCCACACTCCTTGAAGGACTGGAAAACGACCTTTGCCAGTGTCCTCACTGGGGATATGTCGTAAGCGGCGAACTGACCGTCACTTATACCGACGGCAGTGAAGAAGTAGACAGAGGCGGCGATATGTTCTATTGGCCACCGGGGCATACGCTCCGAGCCGGCGAAGATACCGACTTCGTTTTATTTAGTCCACAACACGAACACGGGGAGGTCATCGCTCACATTCGGAACAAAATGGAAGAGAGTGCGTAAGGACAGTCCACTCCACCGTTCATCTGGGCGGTACCACTCCAGTCAGGAAGGCGGGCCACCCGTCAGCCGAATCTCCCCAACTCTGTAAGATTACCCTGTGGAACAGTTACCCACCTGTGGCTAAGTGATATGTGCGCACGCCCGTTCTAACGGCTGATTCAGGGTTCATTTTAACGGAATAACACAGTTCAACCTAGCGTATATGTATCAGCAATCCTATAAGGTAAGGGCATGACCCCACCCAATCTCAATCGGCGCGAGTTGATGAAAGTGGCTGGCATAGCAGGCCTCGCATCTCTCGCTGGATGTGAAGCTCCGGGTGCTCAGCAGCCGGACCAAGGTCCCCCGCCCTCTCTCGACGTGGACCGTATCGCTGCCGATCCGACGGACGTTCCACCTCCGGTCGATTGGAACCAGCCGCGCGAGCACGAGATCTCGATGGAGACCCGGAGTTCACGGCCGAGCTCGCGTCCGGTACTGCGTTCGACTACATGACCTTCGACGGGCAGGTTCCCGGCCAATGGTCCGGGTTCGTCGGGGCGATAGGGTACGGTTCCAGCTTTCGAATCCCGCCGACAGTAACCACCCTCACAATATCGACTTCCACGCCGTGTACGGTCCGGGCGGCGGGCCGAAGACACCACTGTCGCGCCAGGCGAGACGGCCGAGTTTGCGTTCACGGCGATGTATCCCGGCGTCCACATCTACCACTGTGCGGTCCCGAACTTCGATCTCCACATCAGCTCCGGGATGTTCGGGGCGATACTCGTCGAGCCCGAAGGTGGGCTCCCGTCGGTCGACCGCGAGCTCTACTTCGGACAGCACGAGATCTATACCCAGGAGGCACACGAGCAGAGTGGCTACGCCGCGTTCGACTTCGAGGCGATGAAGCGCGAGGAGCCGACCTACGTCGTCTTCAACGGCAAGCCGTACGCATTCACCGACGACAACTACGGACCGATTCAGGTCGACACCGACGAACGGATCAGGATCTACTTCGCCAATGGCGGGCCAAACCTGGTGAGCTCTTGGCACGCCATCGGCAACGTCTGGTCCCGGCTCTACCGCGACGGCGATCTGCTCTCGGCGCCAGGGCAATTCGTGGAGACGACCGCCGTCCCACCGGGTTCCGTGGCCGCCGCGGAGATCGATACGCCGGTCCCCGGTCCGATCCGACTCGTTGACCACGCGGCGTCGCGTGCGACGAAACGCGGGGCTCTCGGGGTGATTCAGGCGGAGGGCGAGGAACGGCCGGACATCTACGATGGCGGCGAGAACGACGACGTTGATTACGGGGGCGGCACCGACGATTTCGCCGGGTGGTTCGACGACGTGGGCAATTACACCGGCGTCATCGACGAGACAGGGGAGAATCGTCCGAAGGTGTTTGTCGGCGCACAGGGGAACCGTGGGTTCTTCGCGTTCGAACCGGCGGCCATAGAGGTGTCACGAGGAACGACAGTCGTCTGGGAGTGGACCGGGGAAGGGGGTGCTCACGATGTCTCCGCGAACGACGGTACCTTCGAAAGCGAACTCACTCAAGAGGCTGGCTACACGTTCGAATACACGTTCAGAAACGAGGGGATATACAAATACGTCTGCACACCGCACGAAGCACTCGGAATGAAAGGCGCTATCATCGTTTCGTGAATGAACGATACTGCGTCCAGCTATAGATAATGCGTTGCTGAACGCATCCTCTGTATCTAGCAACACCTTCTTCTCTAACTCACGGACAAGTTACTCCGGGCGAGTGTGAACCGACTCAATCCTCCGGGGTCGGGGTAGCGACGGCCGTTCCCTCAGTGGCCGCATCGCGGATGGATTCGAGCAGTCGCATCGTCCACCCGGCCTCGGTCAGCGGAATCGGCATCGGGTCGTCGTTCAGGATGGCGCTGGCCTCCTCGTCGAACTGGTAGTAGTGTTCGTTCAGCTCCTTTTGGATCGGCCACTCGCCGAAAGCTGCCCGCTCGGCGACGGCACGGGCGTTCTGGACGGTTCCCCACACGCGGTCGCCCGCGCGGTCGAGGTTGTTCAGCGCCCGCCCTACCGACGAGCCGCTGTAGTTCCGGTCTAGCGAGACGAGCGTCTGTGAGACGATGTCGGCGACGAGCGTCCCCTCCTCGCCGTGGACGTAGACCACCTTGTTCGGGATGCCCCCGCCCATGAGGGTCGCGCTGCACTGCACGTCGTCCTGACTGACGTATTGCAACTGGACGGTATCGTAGCCGAAATCGCGGTCGTACTCGCGGTGGCAACTGGTCTGGACCTGTATCGCTGACTCGTCGCGAGGGTAGCCACCGGCACGCAGGAGGATGTAAAGCGGGTGCGGGAGTCCCTCCTCGAACTCGCCGCCCAGCAGTTCGAAGGCCCACTCGCCGCGCATGACCGCGTCCGGCGGGGTGTCTCCGGTGTGGATGTGGTCGACGGCCCGGACCTGACCGACGTCGCCGCGTTCGACCCGCCGGGTCAGTTCCCGCATTACGGGCGTCAGGTTGTGGTTGTGGACCGCGCTCACGCGCACGTCGTACTCGCGGGCCGCACTCGCCAGGCGCTCGTACTCGTCGACGGTCTCCGTGATCGGCTTCTCGATTAACACGGGAATCCCGCGCTCGACGGCCCCGAGCGCGAGTTCGAGGTGGGTCTGGACCGGCGTACACAGGTGGACCCACTCGACGTCGGCCTCGTCCAGCATCCGCTCGTAGTCGGTGTAGACGGCCGCGTCGTTGTCGGCCGCCATCGCACGGGCCCGCTGTTCCTCGATGTCACAGACCGCGACCAGCGCTGTCTGCGGACAGGCGACGATTCCATCGAGGTGCGTTTCGGACACGACACCGCCGCCGACCACTGCTGTCCGGAGCGTCATCGTCTCCGGTGTTCGTCGGTGTCCCCATTGTTATAGAGCGCCAACTCCGCCCTGACAGGCGCCGACGACACCGCTCTCTGGCGGCCAGCAACCGGGTCGAGCAGTTTACGCCGCTTCGGCGTCAGTCCGTGGCACGCGGGGTGGCTGCCTCCGCGTCGGCGATATCGGCGATGCCGACGGTGTCGGCGTACTCCTGAAGCCAACACTCGACGGTCGTCACCACCGAGAGCGCGTGCAGGTGACTGGCCTGCCCCTGCTTGTGTTCTCGCTGAAGTCTCCGGAGTGTGGTCTCGTCGAACAAGTCTCGGTCGCAGGCGTCGTCTATCCAGCCGTCGATGATCTGTCGGACCTCATCGTTCTCCCGGTACCAGACCCCGAAGTGTCCCTCGGGACGACCATCGCCCAGTAGTTTCCAGCCGACGCGCTTAGCGACGAACGTGGCGTCGTGTTGCCACATCGGGCGGGTCAGTGGCAGGCGCGTCCGCTCGTAGGGAATGCCGGCCTGTCCGGGGTCCATCTCGTTGATGACGTCCTGTTTCAACGGTGCCATCGAACGCGGGATGCGTCCGTTCGTACCCGGCACGTACCCGATTCGGAACTGTCTGTGCGGCATCTTCGCCAGGTGGTCTAACAGCGACCGGTCGATCCAGGGGAGTCGCATCCCGACCTGACTCCGGTAGAGTTCGCTCGACCGGAAGTGCGTGTTCGAACAGAAGTTGCGGTACCACACGTCCATCACGGTCTCGGTTTGCGAGTCCCCTTCACTCTCGGTGAGTTCGGTTTCGATAGTGTCGTGCGGGTCGGCGTCGCCGGCCACGAGGTTCCTGATGGTGTCTCGCTCGACACTTCCACCGAGACGCCTGATGCCCTCGAAGGCCGAGTCGACGCCAGTCAAGTGGTAGAGCCAGGGTTGCTCGCCGAACAGTTCTCCCTGCGGGGCCGCCTCCATCACGATGTCGGTCCTGTCGTGGAGTCGGTCCATGATGTAGTCGGGGTGGAGATACACCGTCCATGGCTTGAGCCCACTGGTGACCCTGATACCGCGTTTGACCTGCTTTGCGAAGTCGCCGGGTTCGAAGACGACCCGCTCGGTGTCCGCGTCCAGATGATCCGCAACTTGTCGGGCGATTTTGACGTTGCTCCCGTCCCGTGGGTTGCTGTCATACGTCAACGTGTCGAACTCGATGTCCTGCTCGGCTAGTGCCGCCGCCAGCGTCCGGCTGTCCAGGCCGCCCGAGAGCCACAGGCTCACGTCACCCACCAGCGTGTCGGCCACGTTGCCGACCGCCTCGCGGTACCGCTCGATGGTCTCCTCGACGTACCCCTCGACGGGTTTCGTCCCGTAGTCCGGTCGCCAGTACCGCTCGGTCGTGACCGTCCCGTCGTCCGTCAGCAGGGTCGCCGGGCGGAGCGCCGACACTTCTTCTAGCAGCGTCTTCTCGCCGAGAACGCCGCCAAAGGAGAGCATGTCACCGACCGCACGCGGGTCCACAGAGAGGGTATCGAGGTGGTCGGCGACGGCCCCGACTTGCGAGGCCACCACCAGTCCGTCATCCGTCTCGGCGTAGAAACAGGGCCGCGAGCACAGCAGGTCGCTGGCGACCAGCACGCGCCCGTCGACGTCGACACAGGCCAACAGGAACGGCCCGTTCAATTCGGGCAGAACCTCGCGTGGTCGCTCTAAGAGCGCGCTGAGCAGGGCCTGATCGGTCCCGTACCCGAGGGCCGCTCGGTTCGAGACGACACCGTGGACGACGCCCGCTCGACCGTCCGCTCGCAAGACTGTGTGACCTTCGGGGTCTTTCGCCCCGTGGTGGACCAGTCCCAGTTCGGTGTCCCCTGCGGTGACAGTTTCGACCTCGTACCACGGTTCCTGATGGAGCGATTCGACGAGCGATTCGGCGGTTGCAGTGGGCACGCCGGCGACGACGATGCCAACCATAGCCGTGGTGTGACGAAGTGCCACGATTGTTATTCGGCGTATTCGAAGTCGTCCCACAGTGAAAGAAACGGACGTAGGAGCCGTCTAACTCGGCGAGTTTGCGAAGCGACGGTGGATTGCTCCAACAGCGCGGGCCCCGGTCGGTCTTACGAAACGAACCAGTCGGTCGAGCGCGCTGGGACGGAACGAGACGACTCCTTCTATCAGACCGTCTCGAAAGAACTCGTCGCCGATACCGTCGAGACAGACTGCGGCGTACTCGGTGCGAGAACCCGACCGGCGGTTTCCATGCTGACTGCCGCACTGGGGGAAGTTTCACAGTATGTCAAATAACCGACTCTAGGCGCCGGCGGCGGCTGTATTCTCGGACAGAGGGCCGGTGTGGGAACGCCATCGACTCGTCTGAATGCGGTGACCGGGGCAGATAGTGGGTTTGCCGTGGATGTAGCAGTAGCGAGGGAACGCACCCAGTCCCGTCTCGGGACGACGCAATTGACGCTCGGAACGTCCAACACTAACAGAGGTACGGTTGAAATGCCACCAGATTGTCAAAGATGGCCGACACACGACGACGTCGACGGCCTCCGAACCCGAACGACGATCCGTTCAGTCCAGCCGAGGTCGAGACGATGTAGACGAGACGGTCACCATTGCCTCGGAGGACGTCCCGTATCGAAACTGTTGTGATACGTGTCCCGGAGCGGTCAGTCCCAGTCGATGCGTTGCGATGCGGTTTGTCCGTGCTCCCACCACACCACGCTGCGTGCTGCTGACTGGGACGATGTGGTACTGCCTGTCGCAGTCATTCGTCTGGACGGTCACGAACGAACGTCACTGGACACGGTGCGTTCAACATCACTTCCTGTGCGGTACTCCCGAAGATAGCCTTCCCCGCCGGAGAGCGCTGCCGCCCACCGATGACCACTCGGTCGGCATCGACGTCCTTGGCGATCGAGACGACCCCTTCACCGCTGGTTCCGGTCGTGGCACGTGGTTCACACTCGATTGCACGCTGTTCGAATTGGTCCGTTATTTCCTGTGTGATCGCCATCCGTGCAGCCAACTCGTCGGGTTTGATCTCCGCTGTGGGCGTGTCCAACATCTGTTCGACGACTTCCTTGTAGGAATGTGCATCGAACACGTGGGCGATGATGACTCGCGTGTTCTCCGGGGACGCGATCTCACACACTGTCTCGATAAGCGCAGTAACACGAGTGTCATCGCGGTTACCGACGGCGAGCACCACGGTATCGAGTGGCCGAACACTCGGGCTTCTGGTGTCTACACTCATTTGTTAGACGCAACGATCTGTAGCTGTAAATATCCTCCCTTCTATTTACTACTATCATAGTAATTATTTAAAATAGATGTTGGCGCGGGTCGCCGTATCGTTCGTTCAGAACGGGCCGGACGACATATATTTCTATTAGAAAGTGTTAAAATGAACTGCGGAGAAGGCGGTTACAGTGACTGGCTCCGAATCGGAATCGAAGGAAACCATCGCAACGCAGGTCGAACGTGTACGCAACGCACAGGCAACAATCGACACCGTGGGACAGTCCCGCGTTGACGAACTGACCCGAGCAGTCGGGTGGGCACTGTACCGTGAGGGCGCCGCCCGCGACGTGGCAGCGAAGGCGGTTGCGCGGACCGGCGTCGGCAACGTCGACGACAAGGTATTCAAGACGAAGCGACAGATAGTCGGCGCCTTGGAGGATATGCGCGGTGCGCCCTCGGTCGGGACCATCCGCCAGCGCGAAGGGCTCGTCGACATCGCAAAGCCCGTCGGCGTCATCGGGGCGTTCCTCCCGGCGACGAACCCGGTTGCCACCATCCCCCATCTGGCGATGCTCGCGGTGAAGGGGCGCAACGCCGTCGTCTTCTCGCCAGCGCCCGGGACCAGAGACGCCTGCCAGCACGCGGTCTCGCTCATCCGTGCGGAACTCGCACGCGCCGACGCGCCGCGCGACCTGGTACAGGTCGTCTCCGACCGCGCGACGCGGGACAACGTCGTGGCACTCGCCGCGGCAGTCGACTTCGCACAGGCGACGGCCTCACAGAGCGTCGTTGATATCGTCCAGCAGTCCGGGACCCCCAACCACGCCGTGGCCGTAGGCAACGTCGTCACCGTCGTCGACCAGTCTGTCGAAGTCGCCACGACGGCCACCGAGATAGCGACCAGCGCTACTCTGGACCACGGAGCGACCTGTGTCAATGCCAACACGGCCGTCTTACACCGGGCGGTCGCGGAGGACGTACTGACGGCCCTCGAGGAGACCGGTGCCCACCGCTGTTCGAAGGCCGAGCGCGATGCGGTCACAGCGTGTCTGTTCGACGAGAACGGTTCTGTCAACCGCGACTTAGTCGGGTCCGACGCGGCGGCCATCGCCGACGCCGCCGGGTTCTCGGTATCCGCTGGGACCGACCTACTGGTCGTCGACGGTGATGACCTCTCGGTTCCCCACTCACTGTTCGGGGAGACGCTTTCGCCAGTTCTGACCACGACGGTCGTCCCCGACTTCGAGACGGGACTGGACGTCACGGATGCGATTTTAGCCTACGAGGGACGGGGTCACTCCTGTGGCGTCTACACGACCCGGGACGACCACATACGGGCCGCCGCCGAACGACTCCCGGTCGGCCGTCTCATCGTCAACCAGCCGAGCATCGCACTGGCCGGCGGCAAGCACAACCGCCTGCCGTTCACCCTCTCGCTGGGCGGGGGGAGCTGGGCCGGTAACCAGTCCGATGGCAACCTGACCTACCGTACCTTCCTCGACGTGACGACCATCGCGAGGTCGACCACCGAGCGGGACTGTGAGCCAGAGTCAGTGTTCGAGGAGTACGCTGTCGGCGAGACAGACACGCCGTTCGACGGCTAGCCGACGAGGCCGTCGTCGACTCTGAGGACCTCGCCGTGGACGTACGACGACCGCTCGCTCGCGAGAAACAGGATCGCCTCGGCGACGTCCTCTGGGGAGGCCGGTTCGCCCGTGGCGGTCTCTGTGGCCACGACCTCCGCTGTGGCGTCCGAGAGCTCCTCCTCGTACATATCCGTCCGTGTGTACCCCGGCGCGACGGCGTTCACCCGGATACACTTCCCCCCGAGTTCGCTCGCGATAGAACGCGTGAACCCGACGATTGCGGCCTTGCTCGCAGCGTAGTTGGATTGGCCGGCCCAGCCCTGCTGTGCGGCGACGGAGGCGACGTTGACGATACGCCCTCCGTCGCCCCTGAGCATCCGGCGGGCCACCGCTCGCGTGCAGTTGAACGTCCCAGTCACGTTCGTCCGCATTACCTGCTCCCACTGCTCTGGGTCCATCCGGACGAGCAGACCGTTGGACATGATCCCGGCGTTGTTGACGAGTACCGTCGGCTGGCCGTACTCGTCGGCAACGTCGGCGATGGCGTCTGTGACCGCCTCGTGATCGCCGACATCGAACTGACGGGTGCCGACGTCGTCGTGGTCGGCGCGCTCGGCCAGCGCGGCCCGCGTCTCGGCCGCCGCCGTCTCGTCGCTGTGGTACGTCGCGACGACCGTCGCCTGTCGGTCGGCGAACGCCTCGGCCGTCGCCCTGCCGATACCACGTGTCCCGCCGGTGACGATGACCACCTCGTCGGCCATCGACGTCACGCCGTGAACACCTCCGCCGCGTCCGCGGGCGACTCCAGCGGTATCGTTTCGAGGTCCGGACAGAGTGTGTCGACGAACCGCGAGAGAGTGCCGGCGGGGGGTACCTCGACGAACCGTTCGACTCCCCGGTCCCTGAGCGTCTCGACGACGGCACGCCAGTCGACGGTCTCGACGACTTGCGTGCCGAGTTCGTCGACGGCACGCTCGCCCCCGCCGTACACCTCGCCGGAGACGTCCGAGACGACAGGAACGGCGGTTGTCTGGAACGTCATCGCAGCTAGATCCTCGTCGAAGGCCGTCGCGGCGGGCTCCATCGCCGCCGAGTGGAACGCGGCCCCCACGTCGAGTTCGGCGAACCGAGCCCGTGCGTTGTCGGCGATGCGGTCCCGTACCTGCTCGACCGACGCGGCGGGACCGGATACGACCGTCTGGCTGTCCGTGTTCCGGGCGGCGAGACTCACGCCCTCTATGCGGTCACAGGCGCGCTCGACCACGGCGGGGTCCCGGCAGATGACCGCCAGCATCACGCCGTCGCCGCCGCGTTCGGCGGCCCGCTGCATATGCTGCCCGCGTTTGCGGACGAGTTCGACTCCCTCCGCCGGGTCGAGACAGCCGGCGCTCGTGAGCGCACCGACGTGTCCGAGGCTGTGGCCAGCGACGTAGTCGGGGACGACCCCGTAGCGACTGGCCAGCCCCGCGAACGTGGCGACACTCACAGTGTACACGCACGGCTGTGTGTACTCCGTCGTCGAGAGCGTCGCCGCGTCGCCGTCGAAACACAGGTCGGTGACGTCGACGTCGACGGCGTCCGACAGGGTCTCGAACCACTCGCGTGTGGTCGGCCACGCGTCGTAGAATGCCCGGCCCATCCCGGGTTGCTGGCTTCCCTGACCCGGAAACAGGACGGCGGTCGTGGGGCCTTCTTCGTGCTTTGCGCCCGTGATGTCGTGTGATTGGATTTCCTCAAGCATCTCTCTGGAGTCCCAGCACGGTTACGTGCGCGCTGGCGATGCCGGACGCGCGGTCGTGACTCAGGCTGACGCTGACGCTTGCCCGTTCTGGGGCCACCGAGTTGGCCCGTAGCGAGTCCGCGAGCGCCGTCGCCGCACTCTCGCCGAGCCGTAATTCTGGCCCGTCGCCGGTCCGTTCGACTGCCACTTCGTCGAAGGGGGGCATCTCTGCGGGTGCCGAGAGAGCCTTGCGGAACGACTCTTTGGCCGCCCAGCGGGCGGCGTAGTGTTCGGACGGGACTCGGGTCCCCTCGCAGTAGGCGCGCTCGGCGTCGGTAAAGAGACGACGCGTAAGCGACTCGCCGAACTCCGCACGGAGTGACTCGAACCGGTCGATAGCGACGACGTCCAGTCCGCTGCTGACGAACGGCGTCACAGGGTTGGCGTCGGTCATCTGGCCTCGGTGAAGACGACGGCCCCGTTCGTCCCTCCGAACCCAGCCGCGACGTTGAGCGCGACGTCGACGTCGGCCGTCTGCGGTTCTGTGACGACGGGGACGTCACAGTCCGGATCGGGCGTCTCGTGATTCGCCGTCGGGGGGAGCCGCCCGTCGCGGAGTGTCTGTACCGTGAACACGCTCTCGATGGCACCGCTAGCACCTAAGGTGTGTCCGGTGAGGCTTTTGGTCCCCGTCACCGGCGGACACTCGTCGAAGACCCTGTTCAGTGCCGTCGCCTCGTGCTGGTCTCCCCGAGGGGTGCTGGTCGCGTGGGCATTGACGTGGTCGACCGCGTCGGGCTCTACGTCGGCGTCGGTCAGCGCCCGCTCGATACAGCGGACGAGACCGTCGGCGTCGTCCGGCGGTCGCGTGGGGTGGACGCCGTCGGCGCTCCGGCCGGCCCCCTCGACGGCGGCGATGGGCGTCACGCCACGGCTCTCGGCGTGCGCACGCGATTCGAGGACGAGGACGGCTGCCCCCTCGGCTATCACGAACCCGTCGCGGTCGACATCGAATGGGCGACTCGCGCGTTCGGGCTGGTCGTTTCGCGTGCTGAGCGCACGCATCGCGTCGAACCCGCGGACGCCGTGGGGGCTGAGTATCGACTCACTCCCCCCGGCGAGCATCACGTCGGCCGTGCCACGCCGGACCTCCCGCATGGCATCTCCCATCGCATGGACGCCGGCCGCACACGCCGTCGACGCGGCCCGGTTTGGTCCCTCCGCGCCGAAGACGATACTCACCTGACTCGACGCGAGATTCGAGAGGTACCTGACGACGAACCGGGGTGAGACGCGGTCTTCGATGGTGTCCTCGACCTCTGGGAGTCCGCCGATACTAGACGCGACGCTCGTTCCGACCTGCGCTGACACCCAGTCGGGGTCCGCAGGGTCGAAACCTGCATCCGCGATGGCCTCGTCGGCAGCCGTGACCGCGAGTTCCGCGTACCGGCCGACTCGGTCCGACTCGACCGGTGTCTCGTCAGGTAGCGTCGCCTCGCAGGCGATGTGAGACCGACAGTTCGCGTCGGCGGGGTCGAATCGCGTTATCGGACCGGCACCGCTCTCTGCGGCCATAAGGGCGTCCCAACTTTCGTCGGCCGTCGTCCCGAGTGGCGTGACGGCACCCAAGCCCGTTACGACGACATCCCCCGCCATCGCTTAGTTCCCCTCGAGTTCCGACGCGACGAACGACTTGAGGTCACCCACCGTCTGCATCTCCTCGATGTCGTCGACGGTGAGGTACACCCCGAGTTCGCCGTCGATGGCCTCGGCGATCTCGACGATGTCGAGCGACTCCGCGTCCAGTTTCTCTCCGGTAATCACGGTCTCGTCGTCGAAGCCAGATTCCTCGACGTGCAGACGGTTCGAGATTATCGATTCGACTTGGTCTGCTGCGGTCGACTGCATATATTCCGTGACACTGTATACTAATTAAAGGTTTTTGGTATGCAATAAACTGATGTTCGGGCACCCACCGAGCCTATGGGTGGGTTCCAGGAGACGTCCCCCTCATGTATACTGATTCCTATAGCAGTAGATAGTCGCACGTTTTCTTTATTCAGAAAACGCTGTGTAACTCACGTTTCGTACAGTTCATGAATCTGCCGGAGCGAACAGAAAAACACCGCAAAGAACCGATCGGCGTTATTCTACGACCATGTGGGTTTCGAGCGGGACTTCGTTCGTGATCGCGTCCACCAGTGGCGAGGTCGCCTCGACGCGCTCGCGGAGTTCGGCGAGTTCCTTCTCGGTCGCGTCGGCGTTCACGTAGACCGTGCAGGTGATCGACTCGTAGCCGGGACGGACGTCCTCGGAGATGCCGAGGAACCCTCTGAGATCGACGTCACCTTCCATCTCGAATCGAAGATCGTCGAGTTCGATGCCCATATGCGCGGCGTTCGCCGCGTAACCGACGCTCAGGCACGATCCGAGCGCGCCGAGCAGAAGTTCGACAGCATTCGGCCCGGTGCGCTCGCCAAGGATCTGCTCGGGTTCATCGCCCTGAAGCGTGAACTCCCGAGTGTGAATCGTCTCCCCCGATTGGTCGAACTCGTCGATCGTCGTCACGGACTTGAGCGCGTTCTCCCACTCTGTTTCGGCCCGGAACGTGAACATCCCAACATCGGGATCGTCACTGATCGCTTCGACCGCATCCTCAAGTCCCGAGACGTTGACACCATTGACTATCCGTTCTTCGGTGGTTGCCATTTCGAATCGCCAATGGTCCAAACGGCAGATACGAGCATTAAGATATATTGACGTATGATGTTCATTTGCATTCCTTCCCGTGAGAGATACGCAGCCGTACTTATCGAGGGAATGCCTCAATTTCACCAACCATTCTGAATAAAGAACTTTCAGTATCAGACGATAGTAGAATAAATTTTATAGGATAGTCATTTGAAAGGGGTCTCGCCACTATGCGTACTATCCAAGCGCAGGCACACGGAGCACCGGAGGTCCTGGAACTCGTCGAGAGGGAAACGCCGACTCCAGACCGAGGGCAAGTATGTATCGACGTCGCCGCTGCCGGCCTGAACTTCGCCGACATCGAGAAGCGGCGCGGACGATACCCGGACGGCCCGCGGCCACCCTACACCCCGGGTATCGAGGTCAGCGGGCGCGTCGTTGCGACGGGCCCCGAGACGTCCGCCGAGACGGGCGATACGGTCGCGGCCTTCGTCGACGGTGGCGGCTACGCGGAGCGCGTGCTGGCTCGCGAAGAGACCGTTTTCGAGGTCCCGGATGCCGTCTCCACGCCGGCCGCCGCGGGGATGCCGGTCCAGTTTCTCACCGCCCACAACGCGCTCGTCGAGTGGGGCGGTCTGGAGGCCGGCGAGAACGTCCTCGTCAACGCCGCCGCGGGAGGTGTCGGCACGGCGGCGGTCCAGATAGCCTCCGCCCGGTCAGACGTGACAGTGATCGGGACGGCGAGTACGGCGGAGAAACGTGACCTGGCCGCCTCACTGGGCGCCGACGACACCATCGATTACACCGAGGCCAGCGTCGCCGATCAACTAGCGGGACTCACGGACGGGGAAGGGATCGATCTCGTCCTCGACGGGGTCGGCGGTGAAGCGTTCTACGAGGCGCTCGATGCCCTCGCACCCTGCGGCCGCATCGTCTCTTACGGCATGGCAAGCGGGACTGTGCCGTCGGTCTCGCTCCCTCGATTGCTCTTCGAGAACCAATCGGTACTGGGATACCACCTCGGACACGCACTCGAGACCCAACCCGAACGGGTCAAAGAGGCCGTCCCCAAACTGCACTCGTTGTTCGAGTCCGGCGATGCGTCGGTCCACGTCGGCGACCGGTACCCCCTCTCGGAAGCCGGGACTGCCCACAGCGCCCTCCAGAACCGCGAGAGTACTGGGAAGCTGCTTCTCATCCCCTGAATACCCGGAGTACGTACCGATGCCAGGACCCGTATTCTGTCACAGCGAGCGGTTGACGTACAGGCTCGTCGACGAGGGCGACTACGAGTTCGTCCGATCGAACTGGAACAACCCGCACGTGTGGCGACGGATGCCCATCAACGAGGCGCTCTCGAGGGACGGAATCACCGAATGGGTCGAGGCCGACGAGACGATGCACCTGCTCGTGTGTTCGGACGACGACCCGGAGACGCCTCTGGGCCTCGTCTACCTCTTCGACATCGCGCCCCGGAGCGGCCACGCGGAACTCGGCTACTGGCTCGTACCGGAGGCCCAGGGACAGGGCTACGCCACCGAAGCCGTCGACCGCTGCCTGCAGTTCGCGTTCGGTGACCAGCGACTGCACAAGGTCATCGCCAGAATCTTCGCGGCGAACGGCCCTTCCCGGCGAGTCGTCGAGCGGTTCGACTTCCGAGAGGAGGGGCGTCTCCGCGAGTACCACTACACAGACGGCGAGTACCGGGACCTGCTCATCTACGGCCTCCTCTCGTCCGAGTGGGACAGCGCGTGACTGACACAAATCTTAACTTATCTCACTATAATTTTTCTCTATGGAACTCAAAATAAAATCGGGTGTCACTGACGACGTCGTCCGAGGCGTCACGGAATGCTACGGAACGTACGCATCATGGGCAGACCGGGACCGAGAGCAGGTCGAGACCGCGATCGAACACAGCGACGAACACCTCTACGCACTGGACCCCGGGAGCGACGAGGTCGTCGCCTCGGCGCGTGTACTCACCGATTACTGCTACTACGGCGTCATCTACGATGTCATCGTCCACGAGGAGTACCGCGGGACGGGTGTCGGGCGGGCCGTCGTCGAAGCGGTCACAGACCACCCACCGCTCGAAGACGTCACACAGATAACGCTGATAGCCCGTGACGGGTTGGTTCCGTTCTACGAGAAATGCGGTTTCGAACGCCACCCGATGACGATCGAGGTCGACGGGGAGACGGAGGCGTTCAATCGGATGGTCCTCGACGACGGCCCGGACGACGACACCGAGAGTCAGTCCCGGAGTCCCAGCGACGTACCGACTACGAACTGACCGACGACAAGTCATAGCGGTCGAGAACCCGGTCGGGAAGCTCGACCCCCAGGCCCGGATCTGACGGCGGGGCCACGTATCCGTCGGCGTCGACGTCGACGTCACTCACCAGCAGTTCGTCGATGAGTGGATACGGAGTCACGTCCCATTCGATCCACTCGCAGGCCGGCGAACAGCCCAGCAGGTGCAACGACGCAGCCAGGTTGACGCCCGTCGAGAAGGAGTGTGGCGAAACACCGACACCGAACGTCTCCGCGAGGGCGACGATCTTGCGGGCTTCGGTCAACCCCCCACATCGAGTGACGTTGGGTAGTAACTGGTCAACCGGCGTGGGCTGGAGCAACTGCCTGAAGCCCCACTTCGTGTACTCGTTTTCCCCGCCGGCTATCGGGACCCGTAGTTCAGCGGCGAGCGCACTGTAGGCATCGTGGGCGTGGGGGCGGACGGGTTCCTCGTACCAGTGTACGTCGTACGATTCGAGCATATCACCGACCTGTACGGCCTCGGCCTCGTCGTAGCCGCAGTTGGCGTCGACCATCAGCGCACACTCCTCGACACGGTCGGTGATTGCCCGCACCCGGCGTTTGTCCGCTTCGCGACTCCGACCGATGTGGATCTTGACACCCTGGAACCCTCGGTCGGCGTACTCGGCCACCCGGTCGGCCATTGTCTCGGGGTCGTCCCAGTAGAGGTCGTTGGCGTAGGCTCGCACGCTCGGGTCGTCCCGTGTCGCCCCGCCGAGGAGTTCGTACACCGGCGCGTCGTGATACTTTCCCGCGAGGTCCCACAGTGCCAAGTCGACGCCGCTGATGGCGGCGATCACGTGGCCCTTCTGGTCGAAGTAGCCGCCGTCGGTGACCATTCGCTGCCAGAGATGCTCGATATCCAGCGGATCTTCGCCGAGCAACACCGGGCGAAGTATCTCTTCGACGACCGTTTCGACCACGGCCGGATTCGGACCGTACCCCTCGCCGATGCCTGTCAGTCCCACGTCCGTCTTGACGAGGACGAACGCGCTCGCACGGACTTCCATGGTCGCCCGCGCGTTCTGAATCGGCCGCTCCATCTCGGCACCGAGTTTTACCGTCCGCACGTCGGTTATCTCCATACGATACGCGAAGAAGAAATAATATTAATACTATTCGAAACGAAAATAGGGTGGCTACGCACCCCCTATAGATTCGTCTACGGACGTACCCGGCCGGGATTAGTATTCAATACACAGCTTTTATTTTTTATAGTACCCATCGGAATTATTATTAGGACATCGTTCTCCATACGAGGTGTACAACATGGCGACAGCGAACCAACGAGAGTACATCCCGATGCCGGAACCGCTGCAGACCGACCGGGCCTGGCTCGACCCATCAGACTGGTACCGAGAGCAACGCGCCGAGAACCCCGTACGGTTCGACCCCGAACGGCAGGTCTGGGACGTCTTCACGTACGACGAGACGAAGGAAATCCTCGAAGACCACGAGACGTTCACCTCGGACCTCACGCAGGCGGCAGCCTTCGATTTCCCGGCCCCGGAGGAGGGGTCGCCCATCCGTAACAGCGTCCTCCGAATGGACCCGCCGAAACACACGGCGCTACGGGGCGTCGCCGACGACGAGTTCCTCCCCGGCGTGATTCAGAAACTCACACCACAGATAGAGGCCCACACGGACGAACTCCTCGACGCCGTCGCCGACGACGGCGAGATGGACGTCATCGAGGACCTCGCGTATCCGCTTCCGGTGACGGTCATCGCGCAACTCCTCGGCATCCCGCCGTCCGACAGCGATCAGTTCAAGGAGTGGTCGGACTTGCTGCTTGCCGACGCCGGGTCCGCCGACGACCCGGAGGCCGTGCTAAAAGCCCAGCGGGACGCGCTCACGGATATGCGGGCGTTCTTCCTCGACCTCATCGAGGAGCGGCGAGCGGACCCCTCGAAGGATCTGGTGTCGGTCATCGCTACCGCCCAACCCGACGGCGAGTACCTCGCTGATGAGGACGCCGTGGGGTACTGCATGATCCTGCTCATCGCGGGCAACATCACGACGACGAACCTCATCGGGAACTCGCTGCGCACCTTCAAGGAGAAGGGTCTCATCGAGCAACTCCGGAACGACGACGAGCTACTCGATGCGGCTATCGAGGAGGTCCTCAGGTACCGGTCGCCCTCACAGGCGCTGACCCGCGTGGCCACTAGCAAAGCCGAGGTGAACGGCCACACCATCGAACCGGGAGAGTTCGTCATCACCTGGCTCGGATCTGCCAACCGGGACGAGGCGCAGTTCGAGGACCCGGAGACGTTCAACCTCGACCGCTCACCGAACAACCACCTCGCGTTCGGTCACGGCATCCACTTCTGCCAGGGGGCATCGCTCGCTCGCCTCGAGGCGAAGGTCTCCCTGAAAAAGCTGCTGGGACGCTTCGAGTCCATCCAACTGACGCACGACCAGCTCGAACCCGTCGACAGCGCCTTCCTCTATGGCACCACGTCTCTCCCCATCGCGTTCGAACAGCGGACGTGACCTTCGCCGCCTGACGCTCCGACCGACCACTTCGACACTGCCTCGTTTACCGACACCGCCACACAGAGTGTCCGAGAGCAGGAGACTGTCCCCGTTCGGTCGTACACTCACCACACGCTATGGATCTCGAATACAGACAACTCGATCCGCACGAAGAATCGACGTTCAAAGAACTCATCGAGTACTCTATGCCCCCCGTACTGGAGTATCTCGACGGACCCGAACACTACTCTACACGGGTCGACATGATGGAGAAGTGGGGGCTGTTCGACGACGAGATGCGGGCCGCCATCGGCCACGAGCGATTCGACCTCAAGGTCCGTGAGCAGTGGCTAGACACCGTCGGGTCGCTCGTAGCCGTCGACCCGACCGAACGCGAACGGGGGCTGACAGAGACGATGCTCCGGGAGACCTACCGCGAGTTTCGCGACCGAGGAATCGTCCTCGCGGCCGGGTGGCCCTTCGACAGGGAGTTCTATCGGCAGTACCACTCTGCCACGCTCGCCCGCTTTGCCCGCGTCGACGGCCCCATCTCCTCGCTGCCGGCCCGGCCGATAGAGCGCGAGCTGGAACTGGTCTCGGAGACGGACTACGAGCAACTCGATACGGTGTACCGTACGTTCATTGCCGACTACGATTTCACCCCTGATCGGACTGCCGAGTGGTGGACTGCGGGGCTGTTCGAGAGCGAGGAGACCCACGCCGTAGTCCTCGGTGCGACCGACCCGGTGGGGTATCTGGTCTACCGTATCGTAGACCACACGTTCGTCGTCGACGACGTTGCCTTCGCCTCCGAATGTGCCTGGATCGACCTGCTGAACTACATCCGCCGCCACGCGTCCCAGGCGACGTCCTTCCACGTCACGCTCCCGACAGACGTCGAACTGCTGGCACTGCTCTCGGACCCTGCCGCCGTCGACTACGAGGTAGTCCTTGGGCCGGTCGGTCGCGTGCTGGAGTTCCCAACGGCCGTGGAGCGACTCGACTACGGGACGACCGACGCGACGCTCACCGTCGCCGTCGAGGACGACGTGGCCACGTGGAACGACGGGACCTTCGAGGTGACCGTGCGCGATGGAGACGCGACGGTCACCGAGAGCACCAAGCGGCCCGACGTCCGACTGGACATCGGTACCTTCACGCAGCTGTTCGTGGGCTATGGCGGCGTCGAGCGGGCCATGCTGACCGGGACCTTCCAGGCCCACACTGACGGCGTGGTCGAGACGCTGGCGACGCTATACCCCCAGCGGTCGCTGTTCTGTCCCGACCGGTTCTGACGCAGGCTGTATATCGGACGTTCGCGATCAGTCGGCGCTGGCCGAGGACCGCGCGACGTCGACGATGCCCTCGTCCAGTTCGGCCTCGACCTCTCGGGCGGCCTCGACCATGTTCGCCATCTTCTGGTAGGCGGCCGCACGCGGGAGCAGTTTCACCCCGCAGTCCGGGCTTATCGTCAGTTGCTCTGGCGGGACGACCTCTAGCCCGCGCTTGATATTCGCCTTGATCTCTTCGACGGACTCGACCTCGGTCCGGTGGGCGTCGACGACGCCGAAGCCGATGTTCTTGGTGAACGCCGGGTCTTTGAACACGTCCAGTTGCTCGTAGTTCCCGTTGACCAGTTCGAGGTCGAACTCGTCGACGGGGAACTCCAGCATCTCTGGGTAGATACGCGAGTAATCACCGTAACAGACGTGTAGACCGACGTAGACGTCATCCGGGAGGTCGCTTACGATCCGCTCCAGACACTCCTCGACGATGGCGTAGTCGTCGGGCGTCGTCGCCAGCGCGGCCTCGTCGATCTGGATGTAGCGAGCGCCCGCGTCGACGAGCTTTTGGATCTCGTCGTTGACCAGTTCTGCCACTTCGAAGGCCAGTGTCGCGTCGTCCTCGTAGACCTCGTTGAAGCACCACTTCGCGAGCGTGTACGGACCGGTGATGGGGACTTTCACCGGTCGATCCGCCACCGAACTGGTGAACTCGTACTCCTCGACGAGCCACGTATCGTCGTATTCGACCTCCGTCCGGACGCTGGGTTTGTTGAAGTAGTTGTGACCCCAGACCTTGACGAGGCCGTTGAACTCGTAGCCGTCGATGCGTTCGGCGAAGTACTCGACCATCTCGTTGCGTCGCATCTCGCCGTCGGTAACGACGTCGATACCGGCCCGCTCGTGTTCGTCCGTGATGAGTCGTGCGGCGTCGTTTTTCGCTTCCTGCCACTCGGAATCGCCGAAATCCGTGTCGGGATTCTCGTACATCTCGCGGGCACGGTCGTGCCACTTTGGTTTCGGATAGGCCCCGACGATAGTCGTCATCAGGAAGTGGTCGTTCGGGTGGTCCGCCGGCCGGAACTGGTCTCTCAGAGACGTCATGCGGACACCTCCACGGAGTCGACGGCCCGTGCCAACGTCTCCAGTTTGGCCTCACAGCGGTTCGTCGGGAGATAGAACAGTTCGGTGTTGGGGGCCGCGTACACCTGTTCCAGCGTCGCGCCGGCCCGGTCTACGAACTCGTCGATGTCGAGTCGCACGTCTGTGGCGTCCTCTAGGATCGTGTTCTGCCCGTTCACGACGCCGAGTACGACCGATTCGGGGGTGCCGTACTCGTCCGCGAGTGACATCGATCCGATACGCGAGGTGACGAGGTCATAGCCCACGCCTTCGATGGCGGCGTCGAGCAGGTGTCCGTACACGTTTTCGGGAATAGTCCCCCAGTAGGTGTTGACGAGCACCGACGCGTCGACGGCGTCGGCGACGGTGTCGATGGCCTCGCGGACGCGGGCGGGTTCCTCGGTGTCGTGTACGGCCAGCGACGGTTCGAGGAGGAACAGCGTGTCGAGATCGGGACACTCCGTGGCTTCTCCCGCGAGGTACGTCGCCAGCGCCTCGAGGAACCGGTCCCCGCCGTAGAACTCGTCGGTCGCCAGTTCCGTGAGCGAATACGGACCCGGCAGGACGCCGCTGAGAGTACCGTCGGTCGTGTCAGCGGCCCGTTCGAGGTCCCGAGCCACGTCGCCGGTCGGTTCGAGCGCACCCGTCACCACGGGCTCTCGATAAAAGTTGTTGTTGTCGTAGTAGCGGACGATACCTCTGGTATCGACGTTATCGTTGACCGAGAGGACGTGTGAGAGCATATCGTCCCACCTGAGTTGCCCCTCGGTCACGAGGTCCAGCCCGGCTTCGGTCTGGGTCGCCAGCACGTCGGCCCTGGCACGGTCGTAGGCGTCCTCTACGTCGTCGTTCGCCTTCCCCGTGAGCAGGTCCTGTTTCTGATGGCCCTTCAGTTCGCTGAGCTCTTCTTTGGCCCAGTCCGGGAGTGGTAGCAATCCCGTAGCCGCGGATTCGTATTCTACCATGTGACCTATATTTTAATCATTCGTAGTTATAATACTTACTGTTCGTATTAACGATTTTGCGAGACTGATCGGAGTCCGTCTCCTCGTGAAACCGGGTTCCGCCGACCGGCGGCGATATATTGCATATAGTATAGTAATAAATTTATGTCTTTGATGTTATGTCTGAACCGAATGTCGAAGGCAGGAAACCGAGCAGAACGTGCCGAGGCGCTCATCGAACAGACAGGAGAGGCGTTAGACGACGGGAAACATCCCATGCGTATCTTCAACGACGACGGAATCTACGAGCGTGAACTCCAGCGCATCTTCGCAAAAACGTGGAATTTCATCGGCCACGAGTCGGAACTTGAGGAGCCGGGCGACTACGCGCGACGATACATCGGTGAAGACCCCTACATCTTCGTCCGCGACGAGGAGGGCGAACTCCACGCCTTCTACGATAGCTGCTGTCACCGCGGTGCACAGTTCGTCCGGGCCGAGCAGGGCAACACGTCCCACTTCCAATGCCCATATCACGGTTGGACCTACCGGAACGACGGCGAGTTGACGGTCGTCCCCTACGAAGACGAACGGTACGACGGACTCGATAAGGAGGCAGCCAGCCTCGTCGAGGCCGAGGTCGAGACGTACAAGGGATTCGTCTTCGCGCGCGTCGTCGAGGACGGTCCGAGCCTCGACGAGTACCTAGAAGAGTTCAAGTGGTACCTCGACATCGCACTCGACCCCACCGAGGAGGGGCTGACCGTCGTCGGCGAACCGCGACGCGTGCGAGCGGAGGTCGACTGGAAGGTCCCCGGCGAGAACTTCGCCGGTGACTCCTACCACCTCGCGCACACGCACGGGTCCAGTTTCGAATTGGAGTACTCCTCCTCGATTTGGGAGCGGTTCGACGCCGCCGGCCCACTCTCCCAGTCGTACTCGGTGATGACCGATACGCACGCCGGGGAGTACTACCTCTTCGACGAGGAGCCGATCTACATGGACTACCCGAGAAGATCGAAGACCACATGAACTCGGACCTCTCGGAGCGCCAGCGGGAGATGTTCAGCAAGTCGATGTTCATCACGGGGACTATCTTCCCGAACACCTCCATCTGGCACGGGTTCAACCCCATCGGCGGGCCGTGGGCCAGCATTCGTCTCTGGCGGCCCGTCGGCCCCGGCGAATCCGAAATCGTTAGCTGGCTGCTCGTCCCGAAGGAACTCGAAGACGACGAGGAGTTCCTCGAACGGGCGAAGGCCGGCTACCAGAGCCTCTCGCCGGGTGGCGTGCTCGAAGCAGACGACACGGAGGTCTGGAGCGGCATCTCCGAGAGCTCCAACAGCGCCACCGCCATCGAACGGGACGTCCGTGCCGACATCAGCGGCGGCCTCGAGGAAAGCGACGCCGTGCCGATCACCGACGGCTCCCACGGCCCCGGGGAGGTCATCCGGGCCGGCCCGTACCTCGATGAGGTGTACGCCCGGACCCTGTTCAACTCCTGGCACGAGTTCATGAGCGAGCAACGGTGACTCCCATGCAATCAGGCACACAGCCCCAGTTGGACGAGACCGGCGACGAGTGGACCCCCGAACGGATGCAGCGGTTCTTCGAGGTCCGAGAATTCCTGCTTCGCGAGGCGAACTTACTTGATCAGTTCGAACTCGAACGGTGGGCCGACCACCTCACGGAAGACGTCGAGATCCGCGTTCCGGTCCGCGTGGCCCGCGATGCGGGGTCGGACCGACCGGAGTACAGCGATTCGAACCACCACCTCGTGGTCGGCCACCGGGACCTCCTCGAGCGTGTGGCCCGTCTGGAGAAGGAGTACGCCTGGGCGGAAAACCCCCGCTCGCGCGTCCGCCACACCATCGGCAACGTCCAGTTGGGCGAGGTCGCGGCGGACACCGTCGAGGTGTTCAACAACCAGGTCGTCTACCGCGAGCGCGGGACCGACGGCGAGTCCGACACGATTTCGGCCCGCCGCCGGAGCCGCCTTCGGGAGACTGACGAGGGGTTCGCACTCGCTGATCGGGACGTGTTCATCGACCACACGATCGTCCCGAGCCGTAACCTCACGCTCCCCCTGCTATGACCAGCGACCGAACAGCCCCCATCGAACAGCAGCGTCGTACCGACGACCGCGGTCTGGTGACCGACGGCGGCCCCCACACCGACGCCCCGACAGTCACCGTCTCGCGGCTGGTGACACGCCGCGGTAAGCGCGCGTCGGTGTCGGTCCCGGCCTTCGACCAGTCAGTGTCGCTCGACGCCATTGCGCTCGAGAGCCTCACCGACCAAGACGAAGCCACAGACCCCATCGAGGCGCTCCGCCCCCAGATAGAGGGTCCCGGGACCGACGCGGAGCCGACGCTGTCGATGGCCGAAGACACCATCCGCATCGTCAACGAGTACTCGGAGGCCGTCCTCACTTCGGCGGCTGACGGGCTCCGAATAACGTCACCGCCCACCGGTCACAGCGTGGTCCTGCCCCTCGGCACGTCTTCGACCTCGCCTTCCTCGAAGACACGTACGCGTTCACAGCTCTCCTTGAGGACCCCGTGACACTCGAGGAGAACATCGGTGCCATGCAGTCGGCCTTCGAATAACCCCGGCCGACGCGCCCCGTCCACGGGGTGTTCTCCATCCAGCCCAGCCCCTCACACGTCGCTTAGGGGCCGCTACAGCGGGACATCGACCTGTCCGACCTCCTCTGCGGGTCCGCTGAGAACCGCATTGTCGGCCCGCACCGCAACCTGTAGTTCGCCGCCCGGCGGGTGGACGGAGACCGTTCCGTCGGCGACGCCCGTCCGATCGGTGTGGTACCCGATGGCCAGCGCGCCGGTCCCACAGGCGTCGGTCTCGTCCTCGACGCCGACCTCGTAGGTTCGCTGGTCGACGCCGCCGGCCGCCGGCGCCCACAGCGTCACGTTGATCCGCTGGGGCGGTTCGACGGTCCGCCGGACCTGCTCGGTCAGCGCTTCGAGGTCCTCTTTGGCGACGTCCCCGACCTGAACGAGGAGGTGATAGACACCGGAGTCGACGAGCGAGACGTCGCCAAGTACCGTCTCGACCGACAGCGTCTCGCGGAGACCGGCCTCGTCGACGCCGTCGACGTAGCTCGGTGAGTCAAGTTCCACCGTCACGCCGCCGTCTGCGTCGATGGTCGCCGCGCAGGTCCGCGCCTCCGTCTCGACGGTCACGTCAGTGTGCCCCCGTACGTTGTGTGCCCACTTCGCCACGCATCTGACGCCGTTGCCACACATCGGCGACGTGGAGCCGTCCGGTTCGAAAAGCTCCATCTCGAGTGTCCGCTCCGAAAGCGATTCGACGCGGAGCAGACCGTCGGCCCCAGTCTCGCCGCCGCGGACCGTCAGCCCGGAGTCGGAGTCACACCACTCCCGTGCCAACGCCGACGGCGAGTCGGTCGTCTCTGCTGCGGACAGGACGAAGAAGTCGTTTCCGAGCGCGTCGTATTTTTTCACAGCATCCATATATTAAAGTAATACGTCAGAACTTAAAATCTGGCGGTGCAGCGAGATTCGTCCGTCTCACGGCGGGGTGGGGCCCGCTATCGGGCCTCGACGGGCCGGCACAGACCCCTACAGTGGGCCGACGGGATTACGCAGTGACTTCCGGCAGAAGGTCTTGACCAGCGTCTTCCCGGCGTCGGTGAGGATGCTCTCTGGGTGGTACTGGATGCCGATGTGGGGTTTCCGCGTGTGCCTGACGCTCATTACGACGTCGCCGTGGTCGCCCTCCTCGGCGCTCCCGGTGACCTCGATGCACTCCGGGAGCGTCTCCGGGTCGACGGCCAGCGAGTGGTACCGGCCGACTCGCAACGGGTTCGACACCGCTTCGTAGATCCCTCGGCCGTCGTGGCGTATCGTCGAGGACTTCCCGTGGACGACCTCCGGTGCGTGACCCACAGTCGCCCCTTCGGCGGCACACAGTGCCTGATGGCCCAGACAGATTCCCAGCGTCGGAATCTCGGTCTGTTCGAACACCGGGATGGAGACCCCCGCATCCTGCGGTGTGCCCGGCCCCGGTGAGACGACGATGCCATCGGGGTCTAACTCCACTATCTCGTCGACGGTTATCTGGTCGTTCCGCCGGACGTCGATGTCGGCGGTGTACTCGCCGACGTACTGGACCAGATTGTACGCGAAGGAGTCGTAGTTGTCGATGACGAGAATCATCAGTCAGTCACCTCGACGGTGAAGTCGCTCTCACAGTCCAGTGCCTCGCCAACGGCCGTGACCAGTGCTCGGCCCTTGTCGAGTGTCTCGTAGAACTCCGCTTCGGGGTCCGAGTCGTCGACGATGCCGGCCCCGACCCGCAGATAGTACTTTTCGGCTCGCCGGACCAGCGTCCGTATCGTCATGTTGAACGTGGCTCGCTCGTCGAACCCGAGGACGCCGATGCTCCCGGTGTACGGGCCACGGCGTGTCGTCTCCACCTCGTCGATTATCTCCATCGTCCGGGGCTTCGGCGCGCCGGTGATGGTGCCCCCGGGAAACACCGCCGCTATCGAGTCGGGAATAGACTTATCGTCCCGACGGGTCCCCTCGACGACCGAGACGGTGTGCATCACCTCGGAGTAGCGGTCGATGCGCCGGTAGTCGGTCACCTCGACAGACCCGTACTCGGAGACCTTCCCGAGGTCGTTCCGTTCGAGGTCGACTAGCATCGCGTGTTCGGCGTGTTCTTTCTCGCTTTCGAGCAACTCCGATTCGAGCGCCTCGTCGTGTGTCTGGTCGTCCCCTCGGGGACGGGTCCCCGCGATGGGCTCTGTCACGAGGCGGTCACCGTCACAGTGTAACAACAGTTCCGGGCTCGCGGAGATGATGTCGATTCCGGGGAACTCAAGCAGTCCGGAGTATGGGGCAGGATTGACGTCCCTGAGCGCGTCGAACACCGCGACCGGGTGGACGCCGGCGTCGGAAGTGAGCCGCTGTGAGATGTTCGCCTGGAACGTATCACCGTCGCGGATGTACTCCTTGACGGTCTCTATCCGGTCGACGTACTCCGCTTTCCCGGTCTCGTTGGTGAACGTGATGTCGCTGTCGACCGGCGGCTCCGGCACCGTTTTAGTTCCCTCCTGTATCGCTTCGACGTGTGTGCGGAGTCGCTTGCGGCCGGCCTCGTAGACCGCTTCGAAGTCCGCTTCGGGGGCGACGGTCGGACAACAGGTGACGACGAGTTCCGTCCGTCCCTCGTCGGTGGGCTCCTGCCAAGAAGCGATGCAGTCGAACACGCCGAACTGTAACCGGGTAACTCCCGCTGGTCGTCGGTCGTGTTCGGTAGGTCCTCCAGTTCTCTGGCGATGTCGTAGGACAGCCACCCGAACGCGCCACACGGATACGGAACCGTACAGTTCCCCGGACGAGGCGCTCGTCGTCTACGATATCCTCTAGTTGGTCGAAGCTGTCGCCCTCGCCCTCGGAGCCATCGACGATGTACGCCGGTTCGACACCGAAGTACCCGTGGCCCGCCTGTCCACCCGTCGTCTCCAGATATACCCCGTTCGTATCGCCTCTGATGCGCTTGTAGGCGGTGAACGGGTCAGCGACCACCGTGGTTGCTTCGATGGGAATCCGGGCCGGTTCCGAGAGCGTCGATGCGACCGACGTGAACTCACTCTGTGTCGTGGTCACGGTCGACTCAGGTTGCATTGGTCGGCACACCCCAGGACAGTTTCATTTAGTGGTTTTATACAGTATCAGCTTTAACTTAAGTTTTATCCTATAAAAATTAAAATAATGTGCCGCTGTCCCGCTGGCGCTCCCTCGGGTACCTTCTCGTCGCATCTCGGTATCCACTGGCACTGTTCTGGGCTGTCCCTCTCCGGGTCGACCCTAGAGACGGTCCGGGGCGTCGCCAGTTGTATCCCGGGCGGTCCGGTCTCTCCACTCGGCGGTCATTCCCATATGGACGAACAGCCTGAACGCTGCCGAGACGACGTTCTCGTCGACATCGCGGTCGACGGCGTACTCCCGGGCGCGCTCGACGACCCTGTCAGATTGCGCTTCGTCGACGAAGTCGTGGTCGTCGGACTGGAGTTTCAGCTCCCCGGCCCGTTTTGCCAGTTTCGTTCGCATCTCGAGTAACTCGGTTATCTGCCGGTCGATGTCTGCGATACTCGCTCGAACCTGTTCGAGGTCCGTTTCGGTTGGGTCGTCGGTTTGGGGCGGTACATCGACGCCCTTCGTGTGGTTTCGCTCCATCGTCTTACCCCCCGTAGAGACACTGCCACGGTTGCTCGCGCTCGAATGCCGCACTGGCGGTCAACACTGTCTCGTCGCCGAACCGAGGGCCGACCACTTGTAGACCGACCGGGATGCCGTCGTCGTCGGTACCCGCCGGTACGGATGCCGCTGGGTGGCCGGTGTAGTTGAACGGCCACACCGGGACGTGGTTCGTCCACCACTCGACGTGCTGCTCGAAGTCCTGCGTGAGGTCGATGTCGTTGTTCCCTACTGTCGGCGTGATCAGGAGGTCGTACTCCCTGAACAGTGATTGGACCCGCTGGAACAAATCCGTCCGGATCGACGCGGTCGCCGCGAGGTCGGCCGTCGAGACCGTCTCGGCGGTGTCGAGGACCGTCCGCAGACTCCGGGAGAGACCCGCAGGATGGGCCCGCAGGTCGAGGTCCTCCCTGACGTCGATGGTCGTCACCGTCGAAGCCATGAATGTAGAAAACGTCGTCTCGAAGGCCTCGGTGAGGTCCGCATGGGAGAACGGGAACTCCACCTCGACAGTCTCGACGGAGGCGCCCGCTTCCCTGAAGGCGTCTAGAGAGTCCGCGACCGTCTCCCGGATCGCCTCGTCGACGTCGAACAGGCCGAGGTCGGGACTGTATGCGATGTCGAGGTCGGCGGCCGGGGCTTCGACTGCCCCTCGGAAATCCACGTCGACGGGTCGACTCGCGGGGTCGGCCGGGAGATGGCCGGCCATCGCCGACAGCATCTCGGCCGCGTCCTCGACCGACCGCGCTATCGGTCCGACGACGGCATGGTGGATGCGGTTGCCGAGGACGTCCTGAAACTCGTCCCACGGAACCACCCGATAGGAGGGTTTCAGGCCATAGACGCCACACAGCGCCGCTGGGATACGGATCGAACCACCGGAGTCGCTACCGGTCGCCAGCGGCACCATTCCTGCGGCGACGGCGGCCGCGGAGCCACCGGAGGACCCGCCGGCGTTCCGGCCGGGGTCGTGTGGGTTTGCCGTCGGTCCGACGACCTCGTTGTCGGTCATCGCCTTGTGACCCAGTTCCGGTGTGTTCGTGGTGCCGAGGACGACGGTCCCGGCCTCCTCGAGACGGTCGACGCTCACCGAGTTGGACTCGGGGACCACGTCCGCCTCGGCGAACACGCTCGACCCAGAGGTGTGTGGCACGCCGGCGACCTGTCCGGTCAGGTCCTTGATACCGACTGGGACTCCTGTCAGGGGGCCACCCCTTGTATCGCCCCGGTCGATCCGGTCGGCCCGTTCCCGGGCGAGTTCGGGCGCCGTCGATAGGAACGCGTTGACGTCTCCTTCGACACGCTCGATCCGAGCGATGTGTGCGTCGACTACCTCGCGGGCGCGCAACTCGCCGTCAGCGATCCGTTCGCGCAACTCCACCGCTGACAGGAAGCATATTTCTTCCACAGTAGAACACTATTAATATTATGGTGTCAAAGTTTTTCTGATATAACGCTCCTCGTGCCGACGGCGGTCCGTCTGGACACGTGGGCCTCCGCGGGCCGAAACGTCGCGAACGGTGGGGGTATCGCGTTCAGTCGTCCAGTATCAGCGTTCGTACTCGGGCTCTAACACGCCGTAGAACACGGCGTCGACGTACTCGCCGTCGACGTAGAAGTGTTCGCGGACCCGGCCTTCCTCCTCGAACCCGACTTTCCGGAGCAGGCGTTTCGAGGCCTCGTTGTAGTCGAACACGCGGGCATACACCTTGTGGAGGTTCAGTTCGTCGAAGCCGTACTCGACGGACAGTCGCGCTGCCTCCGTCGCGAAGCCCTGTCCGGACTCCTCGGGAACGACCCAGCCACCGAGTTCCGCGCGTCTATGGGCGTCGCCGGCCAGTTCTAACCACTCCATCCCGACAGGTTCTCCCTCGTGGCAGATGAGAAAGTACAGGCAGTCGTCTTTCTTTCCCTCGACCAGACTCTGGACGGTCACCGGTTCGTGTTTGTTCGTCCCGTGGCGAACGTCCGGGTGGTTCCAGTGCTTGGCCAGAAACTCGTGGTCCGCTGGCTCGACCGGTCGGAGCGTGACGTCGTCACCGTAAACGTGGGGTGCGCCTGGCATATAGACCCCAATAGTGGGCGCCCCCATATATTTTTATGGTTCCAGTACTAAAATGAATATATTTTGTCGAGGAAGATGTGATGGTGGCCGGCCGAGCCGCATGTCGAGCGACGCCCGACGTTTCGTACAACTCTGAAAGTACTAAATAAATGGCGCTTCAGGGACCACCATGCGACACTCCCGCAACGATCGGCGGAAACGATTGACCGAGCAGGCCGGCCGGGTTCTCGCGGACGTCGGGACACCTGTGTTGGTCTTCTTCGAGGCGGATATGCGCGAGAGCTACGACCGACTGCGGACGGCACTCGACGACCAGTACCCGGAGTCGAGCGTCTACGTCGCGGTGAAGGCGAACTTCCTACCGGACGTGTTGGGCCTGTTCTCGGAGTGGGGGGCGCGGGCCGAGGCGTTCGCCAACTGTGAAATCGAGGCCGCGATGCGGGCCGGTTTCGACCCGGGCGACGTCCTCGTGACCGGGATGAACTGGGACGCCGACAGGATCGACCGCGCGCTCGCGAGCGGTGTCGATACGTTTCTCGTCGACAATCGTTCGGACCTCGCGACGCTACGGTCGGTCACAGTCGAGGCCGACCGCCGCTGTGACGTACTGCTTCGGGTCAACCCGGAACTGGATGTCCCGACCCACCCGGACATCGCGACCGGGACGCCCGGGAGCAAGTTCGGGATGGAGCTATCGGGCGGCGACGTGATGGCGGCCGCACGCACGGTCGCCGGCGACGACCACCTCCGTCTGCACGGCCTGCAGACCCATCTTGGCAGCCAGATCGACGGTCCGACGCCCTACCAGACGGCGACGCGGGCACTCGTGGAACTGGCCGCAGACGTCGAACGCGAGACGGGCGTCGCTGTCGACACCATCGACGTAGGTGGTGGGTTTCCGGTGACGTACGACGAACAGGTTCCGCCGATCGAGGAGTACGTGTCGGTCATCGCCGAGACGGTTCGCAGTGCCTGTACGGACTTCGGCATCGACCCGCCGGAACTGTGTCTCGAACCGGGGCGGTACCTCTTTGCTCCGAGCGGGGCGCTCCTCTGTTCGGTTGGCCTCCTCAAGGAGACTTCCTCGGCGACCTACGCCGTCCTCGATACGGGCAAGAACACCGTGCTGGCCCAGCAGTCGGTTCCGATTTACGCCCCCTTCACTGACGGGCCGTCCCGGGAGTACAGCGTCGTCGGCCCCCTCTGTTACTCCGGCGACGTGTTCGCAGACGGGGTGCTACTCCCGGAGTTGGACCCCGGCGATGTCGTCGCGCTGGACAGGGTCGGCGCCTACGCCATCGGTCGGGAGACGCACTTCAACGGCATGCCGATGGTCCCGGTCGTGGTCGTAGACGCCGACGGTGGGTACGAGGTCGTCCGCGAGCGCGAGACGTGTGTCGACGTGTTGCCAAGCGACGGGACCGGCGACTGAGTCAGGGCGTGACGGTCAGCAACAGTTCGTCCCGGTCTTCGAGCAACGAGAGCAGCGTCGTCATGAACTCGGTCGCGTCCGTCCCGTCGACGACGCGGTGATCGAACGACAGCGACGTCGTCATGCGCTTGCGGACGCCGATGTCACTGTCGTTTATCGCCACCGGTCTGTTCGTTATCGGGCCCAACGCGAGGATGGCGACCTGTGGGTAATTGATTATCGGGGTGCCATAGCGACCATACTCGTCGTAGCCGCCGAGGTTCGAGACGGTGAACGTCCCGCCCCGAAGGGCCGACGGTGCGAGTGTCCCCTCGCGTGCGGCCTCGGCGTGACGCCGGACCGTTCTGGCGACCTCGACGATGGACTTCTCGTCGACGTCGTCGACGACCGGCACCACCAGTCCGTCGTCGGTGTCGGTCGCGAACCCGATGTTGTAGAACTCCTTTTTGACGAGTTCGTCGGCCCGGTCGTCGACGGCGGCGTTCATCACCGGGTGGGCTTCGAGGGCCGGGACAACGGCCTTCATCAGCAGGGCCGTGTGGCCCACGTCGGTGTCGTACCGCTCGTCGAGTCGGTTCTTGACCGCGAGGAACGCGCCGGCGTCGGACTCGTACCCCGAGGAGACGTGTGGGACGATGGTCTTCGACTCGACCATCCGCTCGGAAATGCGCTTTCGAACACCGGCCAACGGTTCCCGCGTGGTCGGTCCCGCCGGGTCTTCGACCGAATGTGGCGTCACCTCCGTGGTCGGGTGCCGTATCGCCTTCCGCGTCGACGAATCTCGCCCCGTGTCGGTTCGCACTCGGTCGACGTCGTTTCTGGTCACTCTGCCGTGTTCGGTGTCGATGGCAGTGATGTCGACGTCGTGGCGGCGTGCGTAGCGCCGCGTACTCGGCATCGCGACGACCCGTTCGGTCTCAGAGTACGTCTGGCCGCCGCCGTTCGCGCCCGTTACCGGTGTGTCCGCAGGCGGGTCGGTCGTCGCCTCGGACCCGTCTGTCCCACCCGTCGGGACCTCGTCCGTCTCGAAGACCGCGATGACGTCGCCGACTTCGACACGGCCCCCCGCGTCCACACGGAGGTCCGTCACCGTTCCGTCACAGGGGGCGGGTATCTCGACGACGGCCTTCTCTGTCTCGACGTCACACAGCGGTTCGTCCTCCGTGACCGTGCCGTCCGGGTCGACGTACCACTCGAGTACCGTCGCTTCGTGCAGTCCTTCACCGATGTCGGGGAGACGGAATTCGTAGGTTGCCATTGGTCAGTAGGTGTGTTCGACGACGCTGTCCACCGCGTGTGCGATTCGTCGTGCGTCCGGGAGGTAGTCCGCTTCCACGTCGTGGCCGGGAAAGTGGACGTCGTATCCGGTGGCACGTCTGACCGGCGCCAGGAGGTGCTCGATGAGGTGCTCGTTGACGAGCGCCGAAAGTTCTGCGCCCAGACCCATCGTTCGCCGGGCCTCGTGGGCGATGACACAGCGGCCGGTCTTCTTGACCGACGCGAGGATCGTCTCGACGTCTAGCGGTGACAGCGACCGCAGGTCGAGTACCTCCACATCGGCGCTGACGCGGGTCGCCGCCCGCACTGCCTCCGGTACCATCCCACCCCACGTCAGGACTGTCACGTCGCGGCCGGTCTCGACGACGCGTGCACTCCCGAGATTGACTGTGTAAGGCGTCTCGGGAACGGCCTCGGTCTGGCTCCGGTAGAGCCGCTTGGGTTCGAGGAACACGACCGGATCGGGATGTCTGATGCTCGCGGCCATGAGCCCCTTCGCGTCGACCGGTGAACTCGGGCAGACGACACGGACGCCAGGGGTGTGGACCAGAAACGACTCCGTGGACTCGGAGTGGTACTCGGCGGCCTCGACGCCGCCGCCGTAGGGAACCCGGACTGTGACGGGGACGTCGATGGCCCCGCCCGACCGTTTGTGCAGTTTCGCCAGCGTGTACATGAACTGGCCGAAAGCGGGGTAAAAAAAGCCCAGAAACTGTATCTCCGGCACCACGCGGTAGCCCCGCATCGCCATCCCGACAGCCGTCCCGACGATTCCGTTCTCTGACAGCGGCGTCTCGATGACGCGCTCGGGCCCGAACTCCTCGTACAGCGACTCCGTCGCCCGGAAGACCCCACCCATCGGCCCGATATCGTACCCCAGTAACACGACACTGTCGTCACGGCGCATCTCCTGTCTCAGCGCGTCGTTGATGCCGTCGATGAGCGTCGTCTCGCTCGTCTCGCCGTCGGGGAGGCGCTCCCGGGTCGCAGACAGCGAGACGTCGTCGACGGCCGTGGCCACGTCCGTCGCGGCGTCGAACGGATTTACACCCCGTTGTTCGGCTTGGAGGGCGGCCCGCTGTCGCCGTTCCGTCCACGAGTCCCCGTGGAGGTGGTTGTCGAACATCCGCTCTGGGTCCGTCGTTGGGACCGAGCGCGCCCGGTCGAGGGCCGCCTCGACGCGCTCAGTCGCCGTCCGCTCGATGTCGGTCACGGCCGCCGGCGTGAGGACACCGGTGTCCAGCAGGTGGGCTTCGAGGCGAGTCTTCGGGTCGCGCTCGGCCCAGAAATCGGCCTCGCGGTCGTCCCGGTAGATACTCGCCTCGTCGGCGGTGTTGTGGTTGCTCCGCCGGTAGGTGACACACTCGATGAAAGTGGCACCGCCCCCATCGGCGGCCCGTTCAACGGCCTCTCGCGTCACCTCGTACACCGCGAGCGGGTCGTTCCCGTCGACGCGTTCGTTCGGGACGCCGTGTGCGACGGCCTTCTGTGCGTACGTCTCTGCGGCCGACTGGGTGTGCGACGGGACGGAGGTCGCCCACTGATTGTTCTGGCAGACGACGACCGCTGGCGCGTCGAACACGCCGGCGAAGTTGAGCGCCTCGTGGAAGTCGCCCTCGCTGGTCGACCCGTCGCCGATGTAGGCAAGCGAGACGTGGTCCCGGTCGGCAAGCGAGTCCGCCATCGCCGACCCGACGGCGTTGGTCACGTTGACCGCCAGCGGCGCATACATCGGCACGAAGTTGACGCCGTCGGCACCGTCCCCCGGGAGGTGGTCAGCGACAGTTTCGGGGGCCCGGCCCATCAGCCTCGCAAACTGGGCGTCGAGTGGTGCGTCCCAGTATAGCGCCGCTGCCGTCTGCCGGTAGGTCATAAACACCCAGTCGTCGGGACGGAGCGCGGCCGCCGACCCGAGCGCCACCGCCTCCTCGCCCAGCGACCGCGAGGTGATGCTGATGTCGCCGCGTCGCTGGAGGCTGATACACTTCTCCTCGAAGGCCCGTGTCAACACGATACAGCGGTAGAACGATTCGAGTTCGTCCGGACCCAAGGCCGGCATCTCGTCGACGATATCGCCCTCGGGGTCCAGTATCCGATAGAAATCCATGTCCGGCCGCGATTCGGTCCATTTGACCATTCCTGCCGTATTATTTTACTTCAGATAGATATATTTTAATATAACTAGATAACGTATATTTTACCCCATCTCGCGATCCGTTTCCGGGCCGGACTCACCCCTCTAGAAGCTGTCTCGCGATGGCGGACCGTATCGACTCGCTCGTCCCTTCGATAATCGTCGTCGCACGCAGGTCCCGGTAGTACTTCTCGAGCGACGGGCCCGTCGACCCGGTGTCGGGGCCACACAGTTCGAGCCCCCTGTCGACGACGTCGATCGCCGTCTCAGAAGCGTACAGTTTCGCCATATTCGCGAGTCGCTCCGACCGTGCCTCGCCGGGTCGTTCGGACAGTGCGTGCCCGGCACGGTAGGTCAGCGACCGCGCGGCAGCGACTGACGACCTCAGGTCGAGGGAGCACGCGTCGCTACTCGGCTGTGACCGTTGGGACGGCGGACAGTCCTCGGCCGCGATCTGTTCTCCGACCCTCTCGACGACGGCGCTTGCGGCGCCGAGCGCCTCGGCGGCGACTGTCGCCCGCCCCGCGGCTAAGAACGTGAGTAGCTGGGAGAACCCGTCGTCGACCTCGCCGACGAGGTTCGTCGCGGGGACCCGGACAGCGTCGAACTCGACGGCGGCGAAGTCGGCCGCACGTAGGCCGAGCGTCCCTGCCAGCGTCTCGGTCTCGATACCGGGTCGGTCACTCGGGACCAAGAACGTACTGATACCGGCGTGTCCGGCGCCGGTGTTGGTCTTTGCGAGCACCACGAGTACGTCGGCGACGCTCCCGTTCGTGACCCACGTCTTCGTTCCGTCGAGGACCCACTCGTCACCGTCGCGACGCGCCGTCGTCTCTATGCTGGCCACGTCGGTGCCGTGGTCCGGTTCCGTGATGGTGATTGCGGAGACGGCTTCCCCAGCGGCAATACGGGGCAACCATCGGGACTTCTGCTGTCGTGTCCCGTAGTGGTCGATGAGCCGAGTGCCGGCGTCGGCGCTGATCAGTGCCGTCCCGATTCCGGGGTCGGCCCGCCACAGTTCCTCCGCGATGAGCAGAGCGTCACGGACGTCCCTGCCCGGGCCGTCGAACGCCGTCGGAACCGTCGGTGCCACGAACCCCTGTTCAGCCGCCTTCCGGCGAATCACCGCCGGGTAGCTCTCGTCGCGGTCGTGTTTCGCTGCCGCCGGCCGAACGTGTCGCTCGGCGAAGGACCTGACCGAGTCACGGAGGGCCTGCCGCTCGTCAGACAACGTACAGTGTGACACACCAATTGTATCCGACTCCTTCGAACCTTAATCATAGTGGTAAGGGATGGAACGAACCCGGGTCGGCCCGACAGAACCCGACGAGGGACTCACAGCAAATGCTCTCCGGGTTGTCCCGTCCCGAATCGATCAGCATGGGTGAGTTGGTTCAGACGCATCCGACGGTCTCTCCAGACAGTCACTGGGCCACCGACTGGGGTAGTTATCCGGATGTGACCTGCTCAATCGTAGATTGCCTGAACTATATCCCGACAGCCCGTCACTGATGAGACGAACCGATGGAAGCAGTACGTATTGACCACGTTCACCTGCGAATCCCGGAGGACGAACTCGAACACGCGATCGAATTCTATCAGGGACTCCTCGGGTTCCAGATCGGGGGGTTCGACGAGTACGAACGGGGCGAAACGCCGATTTTCCACGTCCGTCTCGCGCCAGAGACGATCATCCACATCAGACCGACAGACGACTTCGTACACCCTGAGCGTCAGAACTTCGACCACCTCGCGATCATACTCGAGGCGGATATCGAAGACGTCAAACAGGAACTGGAGGATGCCGGTGTGATCATCGAGCGAGAAGGGACACCAGACGGAGCGACAGGCGAAGCCCCCGCTATCTACGTTCGGGACCCGTTCGGGTATCTCATCGAACTCAAAGAGCCCGTGGAGACAGCATAGTCGACTACAACGAGCAGAAACGCCCGACATTACACTACACGACCATATATGGGACGCCTCATCGATGGCGATTGGAAGACTGACGCCGAACTGACCGAGAACGACCGGAAGCAACGACAGGATACCTTCCGAGAGCGGATCCACCCTGGGTCCCGATTTCCCCCGGATCCGGGGCGCTATCACCTGTACATCGCCCGGGCCTGTCCATGGGCACACGGCGCCGTCTTGGTCCGGGCACTGCTCGGGCTCGAGGACGCGCTCTCGATGGACGTCGTCGACCCGTACCGTGGAGCGAATGGCTGGCAGTTCAGCCCCGAGAAATCCGGGTGTACGCCGGACTCACTCCACGGGTCGGACTTCCTCCACGAAGTGTACACGGAAGCCGACCCGGAGTTTACTGGGCGCGTCACCACGCCCGTCCTCTGGGATCGCGTCGAAGGGACCATCGTCAACAACGAATCCATCGAGATCATGAAGATGCTTGCGACGGCCTTCGGTGACCACAGCGATGATGCTGACCTGTACCCGGAGGGGAAGCGCGACCGAATCGACGCCGTCGTCGAGGAACTGTACGAACCGATCAATCAAGGTGTGTACACCGCTGGATTCGCCGACTCACAAGCGGTGTACGAGGAGGCCGTCCGGAACCTGTTCGACGCCCTCGACTACTGGGAGGAGGTCCTCGCTGACCAACGGTTTCTGGTTGGCGACGCGCTGACCCTGGCGGACCTCCGTTTGTTCCCCGCGTTGGTCCGGTTCGACCCCGTCTATCACATCCATTTCAAATGTACGCTCCAGCGACTCGTCGAGTATCCGAATCTCTGGGGGTACACGCGAGACATCTATCAACACGATGGCGTTCCGGCGACCGTCAACCTCGACCACATCAAGGAGCATTACTACCAGAGTCACACAGCTATCAACCCGACTGGCTTCGTCCCGTGGGCCGGATATCGACTTTACGGCCCCTCACGATCGAGGGTGACGACACGCGGCGGGTTCGACGCCGGCACGCACGGCAGACAGGACGGTGCGAGGGGCGTCGTAGGCAAACTATTACATGACGACTTCGAACGACTGGTATGGTCCCAGAGCCCGACGAAGAAATCGACGAGAACCGCAACGCGGTTCGAGAACTCACACCGACGGCGTGTGCGGGCGTCCGATCGCTCGACCAGTTCGGAACGAAGTGGCGGCTTCGAATCCTCTACAATCTGTTCGAGGGTGACCACAGGTTCAACGAACTGAAACGAGCGTCGGGGGCGAGTTCGTATACGCTCTCACGAGTCCTCGAATCGCTCGAAGAAGACGGTATCGTCGACCGTCGTGTCGAATCGGGCCCACCCGTCGAGACACACTACAGCCTGACCCAGAAGGGCGAAGCGCTCGAGCCGGTGTTCGACGCAATCGATCAGTGGAGTACAGAGTGGATAGCGGAGACAGACGAGGGGTCCTCAGAGACGCCCGGGCTGTAAGTACTCGTCAGTGCGTGGGCGGTGATCAGTGGTGCCTCGGGGTGTGTTCTCGGTACTGACTGGGCGCGCTCTCCGCGTTCGCCTCATACCCTGCTGGTACTGACGGCCGAAAGTCGTGTCTCAGTGGCCATCGACGTAGACCATCGCGTTCAGCTGCGGTGCCTCCACGTGAAACCGACTGCCACCCCGACAGCGTCGAGACGGTCCAAACAGACCGCTGTGACAGCTACCGTTCGTGGTACACACTGGCTATGCGGCCTCCACCGATGCACCGAGGACCGACGACAGCCGGCGCCGGCCCGGACTACTGGCCGAGGACTGGCGCTTTCAGGTCGGCGACTTCCGCGAGAATCTGTTCGACTGACGCCTCGTCGACCCCGTTCGCTCGCAGCGCCGCCTCTAAGTGTTGGGCCACCGCCTGAAAGTCGCGCTCGTCGAGGTCGAGATGTGCGTGTGCCTCCCGCATATCTGCACCGGTGTACTCGACCGGACCGCCCGTGACCGAACTGATAAACTGAATCTGGTGTGCGCGCAGATCCGCCATGTTCTGGTCCTCGAAGTAGCCGACGAGTCGTTCGTCGTCGAGCACCGCATCGTAGAAGTCCGAGACGACTGCCTCGACTGCTTCGCGACCACCAATCTCGTCGTAGATGCTTCGTTCCATTGTCGCGGTGGGGAATTTTGCGAGCAGCAATAAAAACCCAGTTCCGAACACGTTCGTTCGCCTTGTGTCAGCACGTGTCGCTATCGCTCCATCGGTGTGTGAGTGAATACGGGACCGATACCGTCCTGCGTACGAGCAACGCCGTGAGCGAACGGAAACAGCTCTGCGTCGGTTTCGGTCCGTTCGCAGGGTCCTCCGTAAGTGCCTACCGCTACCCTATACGGTGCGTAACTAATGGTCGGTCTCCCGACATCTCGACCGAGCCATGAACGCGACCGTCGACGGGGGCGACGAGGCGCTCACCGAGAAACAGCGGCGCATCCTCGACTACCTGAAAGCGAACGCCGACACGCAAACGTACTTTAAGTCCAGACTCATCGGCCGGGAACTCGGGTTGTCCGCGAAGGAGGTCGGGACGAACATGACCGTCCTCGAGACGGGTGACCACGGTGTCACGGTCGAGAAGTGGGGGTACTCGACGTCGACGACGTGGCGGATCGAAGCGTGACGACGATGCTCGATGCCGTTCGTCGTGTCAGCCTGCGTGGTGGCGAATCCGCTGTCGAGTTCGCCGACAGAATCCCGGCAGTACCCGTCGGATCGTGCTGTGGCCGTCGGTCACGTCCACGACCAACACGCCACCGTGAGCAGTGGGTTAGTACTTTGCCTCCAGCCAGTCAACACGAGAAAGTGAATGATGCCCTCCGAAGGTAGTCAGTCGCGACTCACTCGTCGGACCGTACTGCACACTGTGGCTGGCCTCAGCGTCGGTCTCGCGTCCACGGAGGCTGTCTCGGGTCGCTCGGCGACCGTGGCGACGCCGACTGTCCTGACACGCAACGTGTATCTCGGACTCGACCTGACTCGACTCTTTCGAGCGGAGTCTCTCGGGGACGTAAAGCGCATCGCAGGGCAGTTTCTCGACGAAATCGACCCGTCGGTGTACGAGGCTCGGGCCGAGGCTATCGCGGGAGAGATAGCCGCGACGGACGCGGACGTCGTCGCCCTGCAGGAGGCGGCAACGTTCCGGAGTCAACGACCGAGCGACTACGGGTCCGAGAGCGAGGCGTCGGCCACAGCGGTCCTCGTCGACATGCTGGCTGAGATAACGTCGGCGCTCGCTGCCCGCGGTCTGGACTACACCGTAGCCGCCGAAACCGTCACGACCGACCTCGAACTTCCCGCGACCACCGACGACGGGACCGTCGACGTCCGCATCACCGACAGAGACGTGTTGCTCGTCCGCAGCGACGTAGACGTCGGGTCGGTCGTGACCGACACGTTCGATGCCGCGCTCGAACTCCAGATTCCGGACAGTAGCAAGACGGCCGTCCTCCGGCGCGGGTTCTGTTCTGCGACAGTACAGATGGGCGAGGGGACGTTTACTGCCGTCTCGACGCATCTCGAATCGGTGACAGAGCTGTTCCGCCTCTCGCAGGCGAAAGAGCTACTCGACCGCGTGCCCACGGCCCATCCAGTCGTCCTCTGTGGCGACTTCAACAGCGGTCCGGGCGGGCAGACGTACGACCGCCTGACCGCGTCCTTCGACGACGCCTACGCGGTCCGTCGTCCCGACTCGGAGGGCTACACCTGCTGTCAGGCGTCGGACGTGCGGAACGACGAGTCCCAGTTGACCCGTCGAATCGACGCCGTCCTCTACCGCGGCGGGCTCCGACCGACGACGGTCCAGCGAGTCGGCCACGAACCCCGTTCCCGAGTCGAAGCCAGAGCCCACGGAGAGACCATCACTGTGTGGCCCTCGGACCACGCCGGCGTGGCCGCGACGTTCGAACTCCCGACGACGACGCCGACGGCCACACCCGAACCGACGACGGACCCGCCCGCGTCGCCGACCGAGAGCGACCCGACGGCCACCGAAACCCCGTCGCCGACAGCCACCACGTCACCGACGGCCACAGTGGGTGGGTCTGGCCCGGGGATGGGCCTCACTGCGGCCGTCGCAGGGATGGTACTGGGCGTCCTCGCTCGGGCGCTCCGCGATTGAACCGTCCCCGACCGCTGTCGGTATCACGGGATACCGCCGCTGCCGAGTGTTGGGTTCGAGTTCCGAGCGGACCGGTCGGTCGACCGCCGGCACGTCCGCTGCCGGCCGTCGAACGCCGAATGCGGCCGACTCGTGTAGTATAGCTGGACAGATATACTACCTAGCTATACCACCCCGAACTCCGATTCGAGACCGGTGTCGACGGCGTACTCGTCGTGTGGCGGATACCGCGTGACGTCTCTGCCTGTGGAACGTCGATTGCTACTGACAGATTCGCGCCGTCGACAGACAGATTTGCCAGCGCGTGGCTGCTGACGGACGGTTACGTTTCGAACTCGAAGATACGACGCAGTTCGCTCTCGATATTGGCCGTAAATGCCGCGAGGACGGTCTCGAACGTCTCTTCGCTGCCCGGAAGCGACGCCGCACGCGCGTCGACGTCGTCCGGGAGCGCGATACTGAACTCCCCGTCCCCCTGGTACACTGGTTCGCTCTCGCTGAGGACCTGTCGGTCTATCGCCCGGAGCACCTCGGAGTCGTACTGGCCGTGGAGGTTCTGATAGGCGTTCGAGTACGCCGTCTCCAGTTCCTCGAAGTAGTGCCGGTACTTCTCCTCGAACTTGTCCGGGTCGAACTCGGTCATTGTCGAGTGCTGGCCGCACAGGCAGTAAAGCGTTCTGTGACCGGCCGCTACCCGCGTCGAACATCACAGCCCAGTCCGTCGAGCGTCTGGAGGGCCGTATCGAGGTCCGACTCTTTGATCAGAACGTGGTCCGTGGAGAACGCCGAGAGGACGAACACCGACACGTCGGCGTCGGCCAGCGCCGACGCGACCACCGCCAGAAACCCGACGAGTTCGAACGGGAGTTCGACGTCGAAAGTCAGTCGCTTCCAGCCACGTTCCACGTCGGTGGCCGCCGCCACGGTGGGACTGGCCTCGTCGACGACGACCGTGGTCTCTGTCTCGTCCTGCACGGTCGCGAACGCGTTCGGGTCCGGTCGGTCGGTGCGGCAGACGGCGTACGCGCCATCGGCGACGCTGACTGTGGCGCCCTCCAGAAAGTCGTGCGGGTCCATGCTGGTGTCTATCGATGCCGTCCCACTAGTAGCTCGTCACACCGGAATGAAATCCGGGTCGACTGCGCTCAGTCGGTTGGTGTTCTCGAAGAACTGATAGAACGACTCGTAGCAGTCCGTACACTTGCCGTCGGCGTCGTACCGGAGCGTATGCCAGTCGGCGACGATGGCGCAGTACCGCTGTGCGCGCGTGAGCGCGACGTTCAGCCGGCGTGGACCGTCGACGGGCCGACCGAGAAAGCCGATATCGCCGTCGCCGTTGCTCCGGACCAGCGAGAGGACGATAGCGGTCCGCTCGCCGCCCTGAAACGAGTCGATAGTGTCGACCGTGACGCGGTCGGCACAGTCGAGGTTGTCGGCGAGCGTGTCACGGATACACGCGAATTGTGCCGTGTAGGGCGTGATGACGCCGATCTCCTCGGGCGGGACGTCCGCCAGCAACCCGTCGACGATGTGGGTGACCAGACGCGCCTCCGTCGGATTGGCCTTCGAGTGCTCGACCGTCTCGACCGATCCGCCGACGTTGTACCCCTCGATAGCGGGCCTGTCGGGGAGCGGATCGACCGCGCGGCCGTTCCGTAGCGTCCCGTCGTAGAACGTCCTGTTCGAGAAGTACGCGATGTCCCGATGCATCCGGTACTGGGTCTGGAGTTGGAGGCCGACACCCTCGTAGACGCCGCCGTCGGCGTAGACGTGCTCGAACAGCGAGTGGCCGTAACTCGATTCGGGCGGGGCCTCGCTCGCGCTGTAGGGCGGGAGCTGTCGGTGGTCGCCGGCCAGCACCGCGCGCTCGGCGCGCACGAGGGGGATACACGAGGCCGGACAGGTCGACTGGGTCGCTTCGTCGAGGACCAGGAGGTCGAACTCCCGAGCCAGCGTCGCGGCGCTGTTGTTCGTCGCCGCGACCACGTCGGCCCGGCCGGACACGTCGCTATACGCGCGAGCGACGACGTCGCTCGCCGAGTTACTGGCGTTCACGCGGTCGAGCGTGAACTCCCCCTCGCCGTGCTGTCCGTACGCGTGCAGCGACCGACGGTCCGGGCTATCAGCCGTCGAAGCGCCAGCCACGAGGTTGTCGACGGCCTGATTGGAGTCCGCACAGACGAGGACGCTCTCGCCGGCGGCCGCCGCTCGCCGGACGACTTCGACGAGCGTCCGGGTCTTCCCGGTGCCCGGCGGCCCGTGGATACAAAACAAGTCGTCGGCCAGCAGCGCGTGTTCGACCGCGAGTTGCTGCTCTTGGTTCAGCGCCGCGTCGCGCTGCTCGCTCTGTGCAGCGGCGCCGTTCGAGAACGTGATCGGGCGCGTCCCCGCGAGTACCTCGCCGAGGCGGTGGTCGCGTACCGCCTCGATTGCGGCCCGCTCTCTGTCGAAGGGCAGGGGATTCAACAGCGCCGTGAGTCCGACCGTCGTGTCCCTGCCAGCGAGCACGGTATCGAGCGTCGTCGCCCCGGAGACGGCACTCCAGTCGACTCTGAGCCAGACGTTCAGCCCGCGAATGCGTTCGACCGTCGCCTCGACGGGGAACTGGTCGGGACTGCGCCCCTCGACGGCGTGGACCAGCACCTCGTTGCCCTCGTGAATCCCGAACTCGGACTCGACGAAGAACGCCCAGTCGCCGTCGCGCCGGGATTCGAGATGTGCCGGCAAGTCGACGCGGAACCGGTACTCCCCGCCGTCCTCGGACCCGACTGCGTGGAGCCGTGGGATCGCGTCACCGCCGCCCTCGTACAGTGCCAGCGGTGACTGCCCGAGTGCACGCTCGCGATTCGCTTCGTGCGTCGCCGCTCGCTCGCTCTCGACGAACGACCGGAGACCGTTTACGAGCGAATCGAGGTCGAGCGGGTTCCGGGCCGGTTCGCTGTCGTCGATTGGCGAGTCGTACGTGGGCGGATACGTCTCCGGGACGTAGTCGGAGTGCCAGAATCGGATGCGGTTCGCGAGTCGGGTCTCGCCGAAGGAGTCGGCGTCGAGGAAGTCCCTGTCGCCGTCGCGCTCGAAGACGAAAATCGGTCCGTGGAGGGAGTGGTCGGTGAACGCGACGAACGTGTCGGTGTGGTCCGCCGAGTCCGCTCCGTGGAGCGGGATACACGTCCAGTCTTCCGCCGGATGTGAGAGGTCGTCGTGGTGGCCGGCGAACTCGGCGATCGGTCTGGCTGGAACGGCCGGACCGCCGTCGGCGAGCTCAGCGTCCGTGGCCGCGTGGAGGGTCGCATCTTCGAGCGCGAAGCGCCCGATGATGTGATCGAACAGGAGCGACATCTGTCAGCGCGTTTGTCCCTCTCGAATAAAACACTACGTGCCGTAGGTCCGAATCGCGTCTGACATGTTACACGTGTCTCCAGACGCCTCGGACGGGTGGCTGTGCCGGCCGTGTGGCGGCGGTCAGTCGTCGCCGGTCGCTCCAGTCACGTCAGCAATCTCCCGCACCGTCTGTAGAAGGTCGGCAACGGTTTCGAGGAAGTCGTCTAGCTGCTGGAGCAGTCGTTCGACGTCGTCCACTTCGCTCTCGCCGCTCGGCGTCTCGGTGTGCGACCCAGCGTGCAGCATGAGGCCGCTTCCGGCGAGGGTGCTCGCGACGAGCAACAGACCGGCCACGGCCACGGTGGCTGTGATACGACGGAAGTTCATAGGGGGTGTATCGGGCCGTAGCGGGATTATTAACCGACGTGTAATCCGCGCACAACAGCGACCGTGGCACAGGCGATGACGGCGTGGACAGTCACACGAAAAGCCGATATTCTGCGGATGACGGTCACAGAGAGAGTCGTTGTACCAGCGCGGATCCGTTCGTCGGCGGGATAGCACCGACGCACATCTCGTTCACGTTTCGTGAACATTTATGCTCTAGCTACGCCTGCTATTCCGTTATGTCCCGTCCGACTATCTCGGATCCAGCGGAGATGGACGGCAGAGTCGCCCGGACGACGGTCACCAGTTTCCGCATCGTCGACGCGCTTCGGGACCGCGACGCCGTCGGCGTCACCGAACTCGCAGACGAGTTGTCGCTCGGTAAAGGAACGGTCCACAAGCACCTGAACACGCTCCACGAGATGGAGTACGTGGTCAAGGAAAAGGGGAAGTATCGCCTCAGTCTGGGGTTTCTCGGGCTCGGTGCCAGCGTCCGCACGCGGATGCCCATCTACCGAGTCATCCAGCAACCACTGGAGAACCTGGCGGAGTCGACGGGCGAGGCCGCGAGCGTGTTGATTCCGGAACACACGTCGGGCATCTACCTCGCTCGCGTGACCACGGGCAACGAGCCGCCGGCGGAGCTGTACGAGGGCAAACGGGTGCCACTGACCGCCACGGCCGCCGGAAAGGCGATTCTCGCGTACCTCCCGGCGGACGAGCGCGACCGGATTCTCGACGAGTCGGGACTGCCGAAACTCACTGACAACACCATCACCGACCGCGAGACGATGCTCGAAGAACTCCAGACGATACACGACGACAGGACCGCACACGACAGGGGCGAACTGGAGGCAGACCGCCACTGCGTTGCGTCGCCGATTACTGACGCGGACAACACCGCCATCGCGGCCGTCTCCGTCTCGGGCCCGGCCGAACGGATGCGCGAGAAGTCCATCCGGCAAGACTTCCCGAGCATCCTCGGGAGTACGGCGACGTCTATCAAGAACCGTGTCGCAAACGAGCAGTCGAAACGGCAGGCGAGTGCGGACCCGAATAGATAAACCGTGGATGATACAGGTACACGCATGACCACCGACACGCCACCCAACGTCCTCGTCGTGATGTCGGACCAGCAGCGGTGGGACACGCTGGGTGCGTACGGGTGCCCCCACGACCTGACGCCGACCCTCGACAGCCTCGCCCGTGACGGCACCATCGTCGAGCGCGCGATTACCCCGCAACCGGTCTGTGCGCCGTACAGAGCGGCCTTCCACACCGGGAAGTTCGCGACGGAGACGGACGTCTGGCGCGAGGGGTTGGCTATCGACCCCGACGAGACGACGCTCGCCAACTGGTTCGCGGACGCCGGCTACGACGTCGGGTTCGTCGGCAACTGGCACGTCGGTGGTACCTTCGACGTACCCGTCCCCGACGAGATGCGCGGCGGCTACGAGGACTTCTGGCGGGCAGCAGACGTCCCGGAGTTCACCTCACGACCGACCGAAGGCTACCTGTACGACGAGGACGGAGCGGAGGCCCCGTTCGATACCTACCGCACCGACGCCTTCGTCGACTTCGCGCTGGACGCGCTGGACGCGCTCTCAGAGCCGTTCTTCCTCGTCGTCTCGCTGGTCGAACCCCACCACCAGAACGATATGTGGACCTTCGTCGCGCCCGAGGGGTACGCCGAGCGCTACGACAAGAACCCCCACGTACCGGCCGACCTCCAGAACTGCCCGGGGGACTGGTACAGCGAACTGCCCGACTACTACGGGATGGTAAGACGGGTGGACGAGGCGATGGGGCGCCTCCTCCAGCGACTTCGTGACCTCGGCATCCGCGACGACACCGTCTTCGCGTACACGTCCGACCACGGGAACCACTTCCGTACGCGCCCGGGCGAGTACAAGCGGTCGCCACACGACTCGGCCGTCCGCGTACCGCTGCTGTTCAGCGGCCCCGGCTTCGAGGGCGGTGGCCGCATCGAACGGGTGGTCAGCACTATCGACCTCCCGCCGACGCTGCTCGATGCCGCCGGGATAGACGTTCCAGACGAGTTCCACGGGGATAGCCTCCTCCCGGTGATTCGCGGCGCTGAATCCGACGAGGACGGGGAGGCGTTCGTCCAGATAAGCGAATCACAGGTGGGCCGTGCCCTGCGGACGGACCGATGGAAGTACGCCGTCGCCGCGTCGAAAGAGACCGGCTGGCGCGGCGGCAACGGTGAACCCGCCAGCGATTGCTACGTCGAGCGGTACCTCTATGACCTCCGCCGGGACCCGATAGAGCGCATCAATCTCGCCGGCCGACCGAACTACCGCGACGTGGCTGACCGACTGCAGCGACGACTGCTCGACCACATCGAGGCCGTCGAAGGGGACAGGCCGACGATCAAACAACTCGAACGAGGATACAAGGAGTACTGACCGCGGCCACGGGCAACTCGGCTCGTCTCCCGTGGTACGCACGTCGCCGTCTGTTGGCAGTTGGGTCGCATCTCTGACTAACCGTAGCCAACTCGACGATGATGTTATAGACCCGCCTCGAAATGTATCGGTGGGTGCCAAAGGCGGCGCAGTGCAGGGTGGCACCTACTGGAGGCACAAGATATGCGTCCACTCCCGCGAGCGATGGTCGTTACCCTCGTGGTCGTCAGTGTCCTTGCCGTCACCCCAGTCGCTGCAACCGCCCAGAGCGGTCCGACGCCAGCGTCGAGTGACGGGCCGGGGCAGGCGACCACCCTACCGACTGAGAACGTCGACCACGCCGGTTCAGTGTCGGATACCCGAACTGCGTACACGGACGTCGTGACCCCGAAAGCGGTCGTGACAAGCGCTTACGACGCCACTCGGGTCGAGAACTCCCGGTTCGGTAACGTCGACCCGCTGGGTCACGACACCCGAGAGCGACTGTACGACGTCATCACCGACGACCCCGGTGTGTACCTCACCGAACTCGCTCGTCGGACCGCGACGCCGGTCTCGACTGTCAGGTACCACGTCCGCGTGCTGGTCGACGCCCGACTGGTCGAACGGACGACCGAGCGTGGCCGAACCCACCTCTCGCCGGCCGAGTTCGACGGCGCGCTGTCACCCGTACAGCTAGAGGACGGGACTCGACGTGCCATCCTCGTCGCGCTGGACCGACAGGGAACGGCGACCGGTCGAGAGCTCGCCGACCACCTCGGACTAACGGAGGCGACGCTGTCGTATCACCTCCGGCGGCTTTCGGACGATGGGTTCGTCGTCCGCGAGGAGGACGGCCGGACGGTCGTCAATACGTTGGCGACAGGAGCCACAGACCTGCGCGCGACGGCGGAACGCTGACGGCTAGAGGGTGCCGTCAGAACGTCTTTTTTATCGGCGTAACTCCACCGACGTGCGATGAAACCGACCCGACTACCACCGTACGCGACGACCGAGCAGGCTCGCGGCCCGAACGACTCCCACCGACCGTGTGACGATCACCCGGCGACAGACAGAGGGAGACGGACATGACCGAAAGCCACTCGACCACCGGGTCAGCAGACACCGGCACCGACGGCGCGGGTCAGCGCCCGGAACCCGACATCGATACCCACACCGACGACCTGACCAGAGACGACGTCTTCCACATCCTCCAGTCCCAGCGCCGTCGGCGAGTGCTCGCGTACATCCGCGAGTACGGCGACGACGGGTACGCACGGATGAGCGACGTCGCAGAACACATCGCCGCGCTGGAACACGACACGACCGTCGACGGCCTTCGCTCCCAGCAGCGCCAGCGGGTGTATATCGCGCTCTATCAGTCACACCTCCCGAAGATGGACGAGGTCGGTGTCGTCGAGTACGACCAGGACCGTGGCCACGTACAGACGACCGACCATGCCGACCGCTTCGACGAGTATCTCGGCTGCGAGTCGGTGCGGCTGGGCGACGACGGATCGGGCCCCGATGTGGCCGACGACGCCGGACAGTCGGACAGGACGAGCGGGACGGCCCGTTCGCAGGCCGAGACAGCCACCGACTGGCATCTGCGATATCTCTTCGCCTCCGGCGGGTGTTTCCTGACGATTGCAGCGGTGTCGAGCGGACCGCTGTCAGACTCCCTGTTGTCGGGGGCGAACGTCGGCGTCGTCGTCGCGATGGTGTTTACGCTGCTCGCGGTCAGCCACTGGGTGACCGAGTCGTCGTAGACGGCCGGGGTCACGATTCGGAGTCCGTGGCTTCCTCGGGCGTACAGACGAGAGGGTCCCGACCGTTGGAGACGCAGACGACGAGCCCCTCGTTTTCGGGCGTATCCGATAGGTGATTCACCGTCAATTTCGGCCACGGGAGGCAGGCGCTGCTAGTCTGTAGCCGATACCCACCAGCGGCGTTCGCACGCCGTCGCTCTCAGAACCGGACCGGGTCCGACCCGCGTCTCACACTGCCGTCGACGGCGTCCCCGAGACGAACGAGTCGGCAACGGCCGGCAGGTCGAACCGCCACGAAGACACGATAGAACAGCGCTAAAATAAATAAAATATATCGTCTGCACCAAAAATATTAAACACCGCACCATTATTTGTTGGCACGTATGGAAGAAAACCATACAAGTCGGCGAGACGTTCTGCGGGGTATCGGTGGCGTCGGACTCACGGGAGCGGCACTCACTGCCGTCGGGTCGGCGGCAGCACAGGGGAAGGCACCAGTCAAGAAGGCGACTGCTCGCAAGACCGCCCGTGCTGCGGCGGACCACTACGGCGACACCGAGGAGTTCGGCGAGTGGCGTGCAAGCGGGGTCAAAGCCCCGACGCTGTTCTACACGGACGTTCAGGACGGCGGGTCGACGACGCACGTTCCCCGGTCGTGGGTGTTCCCCATCGAGAACCGTGGCGAGGACGTGGGGTACATCAACGTCAGTGCCCGACAGACGGAGCAACCGATCCTGACGTTCGGTGCGAACCGGGCCCCACAGCGGCGACTCGCGGACGCGAAACGCAAGACGCCCGCGAGCCCGAAATCCATCACCGGTCGGTTCCTCTACCGCGGCGGCGTCGAGTACCTGGTCGAGTCGACGGACGTGGGTGCCGTAGACCTCCGAAGCGGGAAGCCAAAGCAATCGAAGCCAGTCGCCGACCTCGAGACACTACTGCCCACGGGGAAGCGAAACGACAGTGGCGCAAAGGAACAGACCAGTCAAGAAGACTGGTCCGGCGATACCGACGACGAGGTGTACGGCGTGCCGAACTGGACGGAACACGACGCCGGGAACGCGAACTCGACGAGCATCGGCAGCGGTGACGACAGTTGGGACTCCTGGGACGGTTGCGTTCCGATAGCAGCCTCGATGGTTCTCGGCTTCCACGAGAACCTAGACGACAGCGACGACGACGCTCGCGAATCGCTCATCGACCGACTGCACATCGAGATGGACACGGGTGACGGGAGCCTCTGTTCGTACTGCACGTACTGGAGTAACATCCCGAGCGGGATAGAGAACTACTCCAGCGGGTCACACTCCTACAGCGCGGAGAACATCCACTCCGGGTTCAAGGGGAACGTCAAGACGCAGATTTCGAACAACAACCCCTTCATGCTCAACATGGAGAACGGTCCCTACACCGACAAGGGCGAGGGCCACTCCGTCTGTGGTATCGGCTACCGGGAAGAATCCTGTGGCTGGTTCTGCAGTGATATGTACTACAAGGTCCACAACGGCTACGACGGCAGCCCGGACCTCGTCACCCACGGCGCTTGGGGCGACGTCTGCATCACGAAGGTCACGACCTAGCCAGAGCGGCCCTAGCGGACGTTCAGTAGAGGCCGTCGCAGCGGTCAGGCGAACTCGTCGGCGAAGACGATGTTCTCGGCGGCGTTGTACAGGACGTGGAGGCCGCCGTCGCTATCGGCGGTCCACGTCGCCGTTTCGGACGGCCCGCCGTCTACGGAGACCGAGACGTCGTAGTCGGCGTCGAACACGACCTCGTTGTTGAATCGCTTCGTTTCGGCGGATGCGAGGTCGACCGTCGTCTCTATCCGTGCCTCGTCACCGTCGGCGTCCGCCGCCGCGACGCGAACCGAGATGGTGGCGGCACCGTCCCGGAGGTTGTGGAGGTAGATGTCTGCCGCTCCGCGACTCGAAGCGTTCGGCTCGTTGGTTCCGGTGGTTCCGTTGGCGTCGAGGGCGGCGCATCCCGACGCGACTGTGAGCGTCGCCGCGGCGAGGGACCCGAGCAGGGACCGACGGTTCAGTGGCATAATCCGTTCGAACAATCGATCCAGTCGGTGAAAAGATTGTCCCCCGAACGCCCCTGTTCTGTCGACGTCGAGCCGGCACGTCTCGCCCTCAGCCCCGGCCGAGAGAACCCAGTGGCAACTACTCGGATACCTGTCCGCAGATTTATGTGTCGTTCCCTGATGGTAGTTCGTATGGACGAGAAACGTCTCGTTGTCGCCCTGTTTGGCCTCCTCGTCACCGTCGTCGTCGGCCTCCTCGCGTACCAGTTCATCGCACCGCTTACGGTCTCTGTCTTCCTCTACTACTCGACGCGCCGCTTTCATAAGTCACTCCGCCGACTCAGACTGCCGGCGAGAGTCCGCGCCGTCGTCGTCATGGCGTCACTCGCCCTCCCCTTGCTCCTGCTCGTGAGTTATGCCGTGGTCCTCCTCGTCCTCGAAGCCCGGCAGTTCGTCGAGCAGTACGAACTCGTCAGCGTGGCCGCGACGCACGTCGACTGGCTCGGACAGTTCGAGTCGATACCCGACCTCACTGTACAGGGTCTCTACGAGGCCTATCAGTCCGGTCAGTTGTCGCCGCTGGTCGAGTTCCTCGGCGACCACGCGACGCTGTTGACATCGGTCGTCTCGAACTTCTTTCTCAACCTCTTTGTCACCGTCATCGTCACCTACTACCTCCTGCTCGACGGCCGACGCATCCGGGAGTGGCTCTTGCGGTTCGACGACGGTGCGATCATCCGCGAGTACCTCGAAGCCGTCGACGAGGAACTCGAAGCGGTCCTGTTCGGGAACCTCCTGAACGTCCTCGCGATTTCGCTCATCGCTATCGCCGCCTTCTCGGGGTACAATGCGCTGGTCCCGGCGGTCGCCGAAGTCCCCTACCCGGCGCTGGCCGGTGCCCTGACCGGTATCGCGAGCCTCATTCCCGTCGTCGGGATGAAAATCGTCTATCTGCCGCTTACGGCCATCACCGCCCTTCCGGTGGTCCTCGGAAGCGACTCCTCGCTGCTGGTGTACGTGCTGACCTTTCTCGGTGTCGCGGTGATCGTCGTCGACACCATCCCCGACCTGCTGTTGCGGCCGTTGCTGAGCGGCGAGAACACCCACGTCGGCCTCTTGATGCTGGCGTACACGCTTGGCCCCGTCGTCCTCGGGTTCTACGGGCTCTTTTTCGCGCCGATACTGCTCGTCGTCGGACTGACCTTCGCCAACACGGCGCTCCCCCGACTCCTCGGTGCGGACGACCCCGACGGACTCCACCCCGACCAGTTGCGACTCGACGACTTCCGGTGACCGGCGGCCCGGCATAACTCGGGGGAGCCGTCACGTAGCGCCGGGACCCGTCGTATCGGCTACTGGATCAGAGCGAGACGTCTTCGCTGCGAGCGTCCGTGACGCCGGACTCGACACCCGCTCTGTCGTCGTAGTACTTCCGGCCGATGAACCCGTCTTCGAGGTTCCCGACGAGCGACGTATAGAGTTCGTCCGGCGAGTGGTAGGTGTCTTCGTCGGTGCGATTCAGGATGTCTCTGACAGTGGCCACGTCGCCCGCGGGCGTCGACAACTCCACGTCACCTAACTGACCGACTACGGTCGTCCGGTCGGTGGGGAAATCAAACGCTTGTTCGAACAGTTGGAGAGTTTCGGAGTAACGCATCGGTACTGACCAATCGAATCCTTAATCAAAAAAGATTATGGATTTGGTCGCCCAAGGCACGCCCGAACGGAACGCTACCGGTGAGCAGTGCCGGCAGACCCGGTCGTCAGAACTCGTCGATGACGGGGATGCCGACGGTTTCGAAGTCCGTCATCGACGCGAGTTTCTCGCCGGTCTGGTCGAGCGACACCGTCTCGGAGACCATCGCCGCCGGGTCGATTTTCCCGTGTGCCAGCATCCGGAAGATCTCGTCGTAGCGGGGGCGCGGCATCCCGATGGTCCCGACGAACTGGAGTTCGTTGGCGACCATCAGGTCGGTGGGAAGCGAGACTTCGCCGCCCTCCTCGCTCGACGTGAGCCCGATCTGGAGGTGCTGGCCGCGTTTCCGAAGGCACCGGACCGAGTTCCGACACGTCTCGGCGATGCCGAGTGCGTCGACGGAGATATGGGCGCCGCCGTCCGTAATCGCCGCCACTTCCTCGGGCACGTCTTCGACCGCGTTCGCGTTCACCGTTTCGACGGCGCCCAGTCCGGCGGCGATGTCCAGTTTCTCGTCGAACAGATCGACGGCGACGACGTTTGCGCCCACCGCATCGGCGATGTGGACAGCAGACAGACCGACCCCGCCACACCCGTGGACGGCGACCCAGTCGCCGGCGGTGACGTCCGCTCGGTGGACGAGCGCGTGAAAGGCGGTCATGAACCGACAACCAAGACCGGCCATGTCAATGGGGGCGACACCGTCCGGGAGGCTGACGGCGTTGAAGTCGGCCCAGGGGACGTGGAACTGTTCACCGAACGCGCCCGGCGACTCGGGGGCCAGACCCAGCGGAAGGCGGTTGTCACAGAGGTTCGAGTGGCCGTTACGACACGAGGGGCACGTCCCGTCGCCGAGGTTGAACGGGACGGTGACGTGGTCGCCCTCGCGTACTTGTTCGACGTCTTCGCCGACGTCGACGACCACACCCGCGGGTTCGTGTCCCAGCACGTGGCCGTCTTCTAACCCCCTCGACTCCCAGAGCGGGTCGCCCTGCCACGCGTGCCAGTCGCTCCGGCAGATGCCACACACCTCTGTCTCGACGACGACTCCCTCGGGGTCCGGTTCGGGTGCGTCTATATCCCTGACCGCCAGCGGTCGTCCGTGCCCAGTAAACACTGCTGCGCGCATAGTACCACACCAATCGTTGACATTCGGCATAATCGTGTGGGTGGGCTGGCACGCTGACCGAGTGCCCCGACGTTCGGGACGGCGTCGCTATCGTCCTCGACGTCCGTTCTGTATCAGTACTTGACGGGGAACGTACCGGCGTCGTGTCGACCGTATCGAGAGCGCGACGGAGACGGTCTCCGCCACGTCTCTCCCGCCGACTCGGCTGTGACTGGACTGAGCGGTGTTAGACGACGGCCGCGACCCAATCGGCCGTGACGAACTTGTGCCGACAGCCCTCACAGAGTTCCATCTCCATGACCTCGCCAGTCGCGAGGTGGACGTGGTACCGCTGTGTCGGCAGGTCTTCATCACAGTTAGCACACCTCACGGACATGTTCGATGCTACGCGCCCGGTCGTGATAGATATTCGCACGCTAATACGTTCCGACGGTCGCTGTCGGAGCGGATGTGAACGCCGCTCACGCAACGACTATATGTAATCGAGATTGATTGTATGCTGATGAAACACGTACGCTACGACTGTATCCGCTGCAGCAGTAAGCTGAGCTATCAGACCACGAAACACACCGGCTGTCCGGACTGCGGATTCCTGCCTCCGCACAGCGCCGACTGAGCGTCGGTCCCACCCGGTCCGAGCGGCGTTCGTCGCCGTGTGGCCACGAACTGTCAGCGTAAGCCGCACTTTTCGACCTGCGACCGGTGTTCGGGAGACGAACGGTACCGACGAGTGAGCGGACATATTGGAGACGGCAGTGAGTCGGTACACGCCCACGACGACGAGGGCGATGCCGACGACGGGTCCGCGGTCGCTCGCAGGGGTCAGTTACACCGTTCGCCGAGGCCGGGGGTCCCGTCCTCGACGACGAACGTCGCGTCCGTCCGAATCGGTGCGCCCCTGTCGGTCACGTAGTCGACGACCCGGAATTCGGTGATCCAGCGGTCCGGCGTCAGCGTACAGCGAGTGTAGCCGCGCCGACCGTTGTTGTACGCGACGTTCTCGTTCTCTTCGACGACGTATCGACCGAACGCGCCCGCCTCGTCGCTGTCGAAGTCGGTGTACTCGGCCCCGTCGCCGCCCGAGGAGATGGACGTCCCGACGAACTCGGTCCCGATGGTTTCGCCGTCCCGCCGTGCGCTCGTAATCTCGTTCGCCCAGTTCGAGTGGAAATCGCCCGTCACGACCACGGGGTTCCTGACGTGGTCCTCGAAGGCGTGCTTGACCGTCCGCTGGTCCGCGACGTAGCCGTCCCACTGGTCCATCCGGTAGCCGTCTTCCGCACCTTCGAGGAAGTCCATCTCCGCGAAAGGGACCTGATTCGCGAGGACGTCCCACGTCGCCGTCGACGCTTCGAGGGTCTCGACCAACCACGCCTCCTGTCGGTCGCCGAGGATGGTGCGGTCCTCGCTGAACCGGGCCTGACACTCGTCGACGTTGAACGCGTCGCCACAGGCCTGATCACTTCGATAGAGGCGTGTGTCGAGGACGTCGAACTCGACGAGATCGCCGAAGGCGTAGTTTCGATAGAGCTTCTGGTCTGGACCGTCCGGTTTCTGGGCCATCCGGAACGGCATGTGCTCGTAGTAGGCTTTGAACGCCGCGGCACGGCGTTCGAGGAGGTCTCTGACGGTCTGTTCGTCGGGGTCCTGTGGCGTGTCGCCCGCCCAGTTGTTGTCGACTTCGTGGTCGTCGCGGGTGACGAGCCACGGTGCGGAGGCGTGTGCGGCCCGCAGGTCGGGGTCGGACTTGTACAGACCGTACTGCAGTCGGTAGCGATCGAGTGTCGTCGGCTCGGCCCGGTACGCCTGCGGGACAGACGTGTTCCGGACGCCGCCGTCCGGGCCGATGCCGTACTCGTAGATGTAGTCACCGAGGTGGACGACGAGGTCGAGTTCGTCCTCGACCATGTGCGAATACGGCGTGTAGAACCCGTCGTACCACGCCTGACAGGACGCGAACGCGAACCTGAACTCGTCGGGCATGGCCCCGGGAGCAGGGGCGGTCTTCGTCCGCCCGACGGTGCTACGGTGGCCACCGGCGCTGAACTGGTAGTAGTACTCGGTGTCCGGGTCGAGATCGCGAACGTCGACGTGGACGGCGTGGGCGTTCTCGGGCCGGGCAAAGACTGTCCCCGTCTGCACGACCGGGCGCATATCTGCTGCTTCTGCGACGGTCCACGTGACGGGGACCTTCTTCTCCGGCATCCCGCCACCACGTTCGAGAGGCGACGGCGCGAGGCGAGTCCAGAGAATCACGGACTCCGGTAGCGGGTCACCGGAGGCGATGCCGAGAGAGAACGGGTCGCTCGTGAATCGACCGTCGTCGTCGACGGCCGTGGCGGTCCCCGAACCACCGACGACTGCGAGGGCTGTTGCACCACCGGTCCGCTGGAGGAAGCGGCGGCGACTGTGTGCGTCCGGGTCGGGCGTGGGTGGATTGTGGGTGTCCATCCACGTGGGCGTCGATAGTCGCCAGAGGTAGTCGTTTCTAATATTTCATTATAGGAATAACTCTCGGTTGACTGGTCTATGTAGGCCTTCAGCATCGAGTACACCGGATTATTCAGGGAAGATGTGGCATCCCCGATAGTATAAGATAGTCGAAACGTCGGCCACCGCTCCTCGGTGGCAGCGGTGAGGGCCGTGTTCGACTAGGCGGGGGATACTGCACCGCTCGTCACGTTCTGGTCTGCATCCAGCACGGACCGGACGGGACGTCTCCGCCCAGCGGTGTGTAGTGACGAGACAGTCACGGAGCAGTGCGATTCAGACAGCCAGAACGCCCCACACGAAGCCGACCGCTCGAACGGGCTGGATGTGAGAGACCGTGCTCGGCGACCCTCGACGACAGCCCACGCAAAGCGAACAGCGAGTCGCGGCAGCGAAGAGCACCGGGGCGTTCTGACCCGCTGACACCGCTAACCGAAACACTACGCTCCGCCCTTGCAGTGGATTTTTGCCGATGGGGAAGTGTCAATCAGAGTGTGTCACCTACGCCGGTCGAAGACGTGCTGACGGCTATCGCGACGGCGAGAGGCGTCGAACCGACCGAACTCGAACTGACGCTCGAAAACTACGTCGCCTGTGATGCGATTACGACGCTGACGAAACATTCCGAAGGGGCTTGGCGACTCTCGTTCGAGGTACCCGACCACGAGGTGACGCTCACGAGCGACGGCGACATCGTCGTCGACGGAACCGTCGAACGTCGCTGGACCGACGACTCGGCGCGGTTTTGAGAACGACGTGCCGCCGCCGGAGGCCGTCTTGGACACGAGCGTGCCAGTCGTGGTCAGTGCCGCCGCTGTGGCGTGCTGTTGCTGACTGCTCTACCGGGTAGGCGTCGCCTGAACAGATAACGGATGATTTAGCGGTGGTATCAGAGCCCGTACTATTGTAGCCGGCTACCGGCCCATGCGCATGGTCGCGTCGCCGCCGCAGGTCGGCCGACGACGCCCGCGAAGACGGCAGGTGACCCGCTCGTGAGCGCGGTTCGGGCCGTCGGAGTGCTCGTAGTCTGTCTCGCGATGGTCGCGCCAGTGATGTCTGGAACCTCGGCCCCCGTCTCGGACACCGTAGGTGAGACGGCCGGTGGCGCGGCGACGACGAACGTGCCGGTACAGGGCACGTCCGCTGTGCGTCACGCAGCTATCGACCCGTCGCTTCGGACCGCGACTGGCGTCGTCGACGTTCGGGTCCGCGTCGCAGACGATGGCGCCGCGCCGACGGGGACTGGCGACGCCGCCATCGCGAGACTGAAACGCACGAGAGAGCGCACACAGCGACCGGTCGTCGCGTACGCCCGCGCCCACGAGGGGCTGACAGTCGAGAACCGGTTCTGGGTCGTCAACAGTGTCCTCCTTCGGGCCGACCTCGCACGCGTCGACCTCCCGCGTCTCGCCGCGGTGACGGGCGTCGTTGGAATCTACCGTCGGCGACCAGACCCGGACCGTGGGGCGTCAGCCGATGCCACCACAGCACCGGGGTCGTCGACCGCCGACCGTCCAGCACCGCAGTCGGTGACGACGGCGGCCCGCGAGAGAGCGGACTCGCAGGCGTCACCGACCGACGCCACGGCAGGCACCGCCTGGCAAGTCACAGCGACGAACGCCACGCGCGTCTGGTCGGCGTACGACACGCGGGGAAACGGGACCCGCGTCGCAGTCCTCGACAGCGGCGTCGACCCCGCTCACCCCACGCTGGACCTGTACACGACTGACGCGAGCGACCCGACGTATCCCGGGGGCTGGGCCGAGTTCGACGCGGATGGACGGCGCGTCGACGACTCCAGACCACATCTCGAAGCGGCACACGGACAGGCGACCAGCGGACTCGTCGCGGCCGGGAACGTAAGCGGGTACGAGCGGATGGGCGTCGCCCCGGAAACGGAGTTACTCCACGGCCTCGTCGACGAGCGCGAATCGGTCGTCGCGGGCATCCAGTGGGCGCTAGAGAACGACGCCGACGTCGTCAGTATCAGCAGCGTCGTCGACAGTTCGACGGCTCGCTACGCACCGCTCGTTCGGGCTATCTGGCGTGCGGAACGGCTGGGGACGGTCGTCGTCGCGGCTGCGGGCAACGACGGGCCCGGCTACGTCCGTTCGCCGGCCACCGTCTACGAGACGGTCGGCGTCGGAGCCACCGACGCCGACGGCAACGTGCTGGCGTTCTCGTCGTCCAACCGACGCGCGCTCTTCGAAGGGCCGTACAACCGTGACCGGACGCGGACGGTCCGGTACCCCCGAAGTTGGCCACTCGCGTACTCGAAGCCGGACGTCGTCGCTCCGGGCCAGGACCTCGTGGTGCCACGGGGAACCCGTTCCGTCGGGTCGTTCGGCGGAACGAGCGGTGCCGCACCGCTGGCGGCAGGAACGCTCGCACTGATGGAAAGCGCCGCAGGCCGGGAGGTCCACCCGGGCGTCCTCAAGACGGCGCTTCGCTGCTCGGCGACGCCGCCGGCGGACGCGGCGTCCACGGCCCCGGTTCGCTACGGCGGCGGAATCGTCGACGCCCGCGCCGCGACCGAGCGAGTCGTGGACGGACAGGGAATCCGCGGGCAGATAGTCACGGCCGACGGCACCCGCATCGCCCCCGCGTCCGTCTCGGTCAGCGACTGCTCGTACTACTCCTCTCACGGGGGCTCGTACGCGCTCTCGACCGGTGCGGGGCGACAGACGGTGACCGTCGACGCGCCGGGCTACCGACCGAAGACCGTCGCCGTCGACGTGCCGCCGGGACGCTACGTGAACCGGACGATACGGCTCGACCGGGCGGGCCTCGTGGAGCGCTGGAACGACACGTACCCGACGGACTTCACCGCCGACGACGTCGGAACGACCCGGCTGGTGGTGTCGAAACTGGAGTCGGTTCGCGTCGACGCGGGCGCGAACAACACGGTTCCGTCCGAGAACGTCACCGTCGAGATAGCGTACGACGGCGACCCGGTCGGGGAGTTGTACGTCCACTCGGGGCTCCGGTTCGGGGAGCGGTACGAACTGCGGGCCCCGCAGACGAACTACGTCCTACTCCAGACGCGAATCGACGGCGCGTACGAAGGCCGTCTCGAACTCGACGTCACGCTTCGAGGCGGTGGGTCAGTGGCGACGCGCCGTATCACCGCCCAGTTCTCTGAACCACCGACAGCGACGGCTACCGAAGCACCGACGGAGTCGTCCACTCCGTCACCGTCGGCGACGCCCACCGACACGCCCGCTGCGACGGCGACGCAGACGCCGACACCCACGCAGACCGCGACGCCCACCGATACGCCTACTGCGACGCAGACGCCCACCGATACGCCTACTGCGACGCAGACCGCGACGCCCACCGACACGCCCGCTGCGACGGCGATGCAGACACCCACCGACACACAGACCGCGACGCCAACCGCGACGCCCACCGACACGCCCGCTGCGACGGCGATGCAGACACCCACCGACACACAGACCGCGACGCCAACGCCGGTCCCCGCTCCAGCGCCCGAACCCCGGCAGGCGCCAGCCCCGGAACCGTCGCCTGAACAGACGGCCGCCTCGACGTCGGTCCCCACGCAGGCGCCGACGACGAGACCGACACGGACCGCTACCGCGACCACGACAGACCGGGCGTCGTCGCAGCCCACGTCGTCGACAGTCAGCGCGACAGCGACGCGGCCGCCGACGCGTTCGGAACCGACGACGCCGACGGCGTCGACCCGAACGGTCGACCGGTCGACTACCATCCCGCCCCTGACCGACGGCAGTGGACCGGGCCTTACGATACCGCTCACCCTGTTCGCGCTGCTCGCTGCCGTACTGCTCGCAGCGCGCCGGCAGTCTCACTGAGACGGCACGGGGACGGCGCCTGTGTCGTCCACTGCTGACCGTGGGTCCCCGTCTGGTCCTCTGAAACAGCGGAGACAGCGGGTAGAACGCGATCCGCTCCTGACTGGCGGTAAACTCGTCGAAAGCCACATCCCCAGAACCCTCGACACCCGAGACGGCTGTGGTCTCACTCGTCGGTGAGACCAACCTGCTCGAACAGCGCTCGACTGTCGTAGTATACCCGGTGTTCCTGTACCGTTCCGTCGGCTATCTCGACCGTATCCATGCCTTCGAGTTCGACGCTGTTCCCGGTCGGTGGTATCTCGGCGAACTCGCCCTCGTGGGTGCCGGTCATCGTCCACTTCGCCATGACCGTCTGGTCACTCACAGCCGTGTCCTCTATCTCCACGTGGAAGTCCGGAAACCCCTCGCGTAGCTCTCGGAGGTACGTCTCGAAGGCGTCTCGACCACGGACGGTATCCGGATAACCCGGGTCGTGGAGCACGAACGAGTCGGCGACGAGCGTCGGTATCTCCGCGTAGTTGCCCTCGTTCCACAGTCGCTCGTAATCTCGTATTAGGTTCTCGACCTCTGCTGTTACTTCTGGCATTGTCTTTCCCCCGTGAACGTTCACCCATCCGCGTCCCACGTCCCTCGACAGTACAGAACGTTCGTCCGGGACGTCGGCAGCCACCATGTTAGGTATTTACAGGGTATCCGAGTCTGGGGCGGAGTAGGGTTCGATAGACGCGAAAAACGGGGACCGAGCGTCGACGGCTCAAGGCAGGTTCGCGACGAGGTCGCGGTAGTCGTCTTCCGGCCAGGCTTTCATCGTCTCCGAACTGACCGCGCCGGACTGCCCGATGCGGAGGAGCGCCTTGGCCGCGGCGTCGTCGTCCGGGAACTCCGCGACGGTGACGAGGTCGTGTGCTCCCATCGTGAGGTAGAACGCCTGCAGTTCGCCCCCCACGGAGTCGATGAGTTCGATGGCGCTGTCGAGGCGGTCCGGGCTATCGTCGATGTTCTCGATGCCGTGCTGGGTGTAGTCCCAGAGTGTGATGTAGGTTGGCATAGGGTCCTCGCGTCCTTCCGACGCCGCCGACGACACCGACTACACCACGCAGAACGCCGTTAGACATTCGCCTCCAGCCACGTTAACAGTCGGTACATAGTGCGTCGCTCGGACGCTAAGAGCGGCGTACCCCAGTATCACCTGCGACCGATCACAGTCGCGGCTCCGTTCGCGCCCGGCGAGGACACGAGCGGTCGTGTCCGAGTGGGGACGAACCCGCTCAGAGTTCGACCACGACAGCCTCGTACGGGCGGTACTCGCGTCGAACGCCGCGGGCCGACGCGTCGTCGTAGTTCGAAATCAGCACGCTGGACTCCGAGACGTCGATATCCTCGGGTTCGAACGCCGCCGGGTCTGCCGACCAATTGAGCACCACGAGGACCGCCTCGTCGTCGAGCGTCCGGGTGTAGGCGTACAGTTGCTCGTCGTCGGGACACAACAGGTCGTAGTCGCCGTACACGAGTACGTCGGCGTCGTGTCTGCGGTCGATGAGGCGGCGGTAGTAGTGCCAAATAGAGTCCTCGTCGGCGATTGCGTCCGCGACGTTGACCTCGGTGTAATCGTCGTTGACGGCGAACCACGGGACTCCGTCGGTGAAGCCGGCGTTCTCGGTGTCGTCCCACTGCATCGGCGTCCGCGCGTGGTCGCGACTCACGTAGTTTACGAACTGTCGGACCTCCGCGTAGGAGTCGACGGTGCCGGCAGCGAGGAGGTCCTCGATAGCGCCGACCGTCTGTGGGTCGTCGAGGTCGGCCAGACTGTCGAACTCGGCGTTCGTCATCCCGATTTCCTCGCCCTGATAGACGAACGGGGTGCCACGCGAGGTCAGTAGGAACGTCGCGAGGAGTTTCGCGCTCTCGGTACGGTACTCGCCGTCGTCGCCGAACCGCGAGACGATTCGAGGCTGGTCGTGGTTGCCCAGATACTGCGCGTTCCAGCCGTCACCGAGGTCCCGTTGCCAGCGGGACATGATCTCCTTGAACTCTGGGAGGCTCCACTCGCCCCAGCCCTCCGGGTCCCACCGACCGCCGGGGCCGGCGTCGACGTCCATGTGTTCGAAGTGGACGATCATGTCTAGCCCGTCGCCGCTCTCGCCGAGGTACTCTCGGGCCAGTTCGACGCTCGTATCGTTCATCTCGGCAACGGTCATCACGTCGTAGTTCGAGAACGTTCGCTCGTAGAGTTCGCGTATATACTCGTGTACGCGTGGGCCGTGGCTGAACTGCTCGACGCCGGTCGGCGACCGCCCAGACGCGCCGTTCGGGAGGCCGTCTGGCTTCGAGATGTAGTTGCTGGCGTCGATGCGGAAGCCGTCGATGCCCTTCTCTAGCCACCACTCGACGAGCGACGCGATTTCGTCCCGAACGTCGGCGTTGCGCCAGTTCAGGTCCGGTTGCTTCTCGTCGAAGAGGTGGAGGTACCACTGCTCTCGAACCTCGTCGTAGGTCCACGCCGACCCGCCCATGAACGACCCCCAGTTGTTCGGCGGCTCGCCCGGCGAGCCGTCACGCCAGTAGTAGTAGTCCTCGTAGCCGTCTTCGCGCCGTCGGGACCGCTGGAACCACTCGTGTTCGTCGGAGGTGTGGTTGACCACGAGGTCCATGAGCAGGTGCATCTCTCGCTCGTGGAGGGCGTCGAGCAGTGTCTCCCAGTCGGCCATCGTTCCGAACTCGTCCATGATGGCTCGGTAGTCGCTGATGTCGTAGCCGTTGTCGGCGTTCGGCGACTCGTACACCGGACACAACCAGACGACGTCGACACCGAGGTCGTCGAGGTAATCGACTTTTGCAGTGACTCCGGGCAGGTCACCGACACCGTCGCCGTCGCTGTCGTAGAAGCTCCGCGGATACACCTGATAGACGACCGCCTCCTTCCACCACTGCCGGTCGCGGTCGGTCGTGGCCGTCACGCTTCGCCGAGTCATACCCGAAGGGACGGCGACTGCCACCGTAGTGTTTTCTCACATCGACCCTCGGAACGCATACCGTGACCGACTCCGCGGTCGATCAGCCTTTCCGGTAGAGAGTATCGTCGGCTTGTGGTCGCCTCGGGGTCTCTACTCGCTGACAGCACCCACGGCTAAAATTTGTCCGCTACGCGGTCACGAAACGACCGCCCGGTAGTTCGGAGTAATACAGGGTTTCTCGACCACGTGAGACGCCGTGCCAACGGCACACTCGGACCGGTAGCTCGGTGCCGTCGGCGCTAATTAAAGTTTCCCTCGTGAGTAACTGCTGGTCGGCGGACCGATTGTCGGTCGAAACCAGGGGTCGGTTCGGTCGGGAACCGAGGCTCTCTCGCGCCGCTGTCGAATCCGGTAATTCCGTCTTACCGGGTCGCTCACGGTTCGACGGCGCGGCTTACGGGTTGTCTGGTCAAATAAAGGACGTAATACAAAGTGCGCTGTCGCGATTGGTCATCCCAGTCGATGGCACGCACATCTCGACGTCGGCAAAGACCGTGTGCGCTGCAGAGAGCGTTCGGCGGTCCGTTCTCGGGACGATGAGGCGCGTCCTCGTCTTGGCGCTCGTCGTTTCGCTGGTGTCGGCGCCAGCGGCACTGGCGACCGCCTCGACTACCGGCGCATCGGTGTCGGCCGGAATGGACGGCGGTGACGACGGGTACGACGACGGAGACGACGGCGGGGACGACGACCACGACCACGACGGCGGGGACGACGACCACGACGGCGGCAACGGCCGCGACACCGACGAGACGGCCGAGACAGCGAGGTTCCGTCTGGTCGACGTCGACAGGGACCTGCAGGTCGGCGAGAACGGAACCGTGTCGGTGAAACTGGAAAACGAGGGTCCCGGTGACCTCACGGACGCGACGGTCGTCTTGCAGTCGTCGAACCCGGAGATTCGGGTCGGTACCGGCCCCAACGGAAGCCGGTTCGTCGGCGACTGGGAGGACGGCGAGAAGAAGCGAGTCGAGTTCGGCGTCACCGCGACAGAGGCCGCCCGGTCCCAGAAGTATCCGCTCACGGTGACCGTCCGGTACACCGACCCGAGCGGGAACGCCACACGGTCGGCCCCGCTGTCCTTCGGCATCAGGCCCGACAGGGCACAGCGGTTCTCGATAGACGACGTGGACGGGTCACTGCGGGCCGGCGACGACGGCGACATCGAGGTCACCGTCGAGAACGACGGTCCTCGCGACGTCGAGAACGCCGTACTCGTCGTCCGCGAGACGGCCGAGGGCGTCACGCCGTTGAAGTCTGAAGTCGCGCTCGGCGAGTTCGACGAGGACGAGTCAGAGACCGTCGAGCTACCGTTCCGGGTCGCGAGGACGGCCAAGCCGACCAAGCGGCAGTTCGAGTTCGCGGTACTGTACACGACGGCGGACGGCAACCGTCGGGATAGCGGGCCGCTGTTCGCCCGAGTCAAGATACGGGAACGGCAGGACGTCGTCGCCGTCGAGGACGTCGACTCGAACGCACAGGTCGGAGCGAGGGGGACGGTCGAGGTGACGCTAGAAAACGAGGGCGACGACGAGTTGACCGACGCCAGAGTGACGTTCTCGTCGCTGGACCCCGGGTTCCGCTTCGGGACCGCGCGCAACACGTCGCGGTTCGTCGCCGAGTGGGACGGCGGCGAGGAGCGGACCTTCGACCTGACGGCGCGGTTCGCGAACGACACGGTGACCGACGAGTACCCCGTGTCGGTCACGACGAGATACACCGACGAAGACGGCGACGAGCGAGTCGCCGACGACGTGCAGTTCGGCGTCGAACCCGACGACGAACAGTCGTTCGAGGTCGACGACGTCGAGGGTGACCTCAGGGTCGGAGACGACGGAACGCTCGAGGGGACCGTCGAGAACGACGGGCCGAGAGACATCGAGGACGCAGTGTTGGTCGTCCGGTCGCCCGAGGACGGCGTGACCCCGCTGAAGACGCAGGTCCCGCTGGGCGACTTCGAGGACGGCGAATCGGCCGACTTCGAGTTCCCGTTCCGCATCGCGGACACCGTCGAACCGACCGAGCGGCAGTTCGAGTTCGCCGTGCGCTATACGAACGCGGAGGGCGAGCGACGGACGAGCGACCCGCTGTTCGCGACGGCCTCGATTCGCGAGGAAGTCGACGTCATCGAAGTCGTCGACGTCGACTCGAACGCACAGGTCGGTGACAGAGGGACGGTGGCGGTGACGCTGGTCAACGACGGCGAGGAGGACCTGACGGACGCCCGGGTGACGTTCACCGCTACGGACCGCGCGTTCAGATTCGGGAACGCGTCGAACACGTCGCGGTTCGTCGCCGAGTGGGACGGCGGCGAGGAGCGGACCTTCGACCTGACGGCGCGGTTCGGCGCGGACGCCGCGACGGACGAGTATCCAGTGCTGGTCACGACGAGATACACCGACGAAGACGGCGATACGGAGGTCGCCGACGACGTACAGTTCGGGGTCACACCGGAGGCCGAACAGCGGTTCGACGTCGACGCGCGAGCGGCGAACCTCCGCGTCGGGCGCGACGGGAGCATCAAGGGCGTCGTGGAAAACGACGGCCCGCAGGACGCTAACTCGGCTGTTCTCCGGGTCATCACGCCGAACGAGGACATCGTCGCGCTCGAATCGGAGTACGTCCTCGGGAACTTCGACAGCGGCGACCGGGCGTTCTTCCAGTTCCCGGTTCGGGTCCTCGACAGCGCGCGGCCGGGCCGCAAGCAGTTCGAGTTCGTGGTCGAGTACCGCAATCAGGACGGCGACGTCGTCGAGAGTAAGCGCCTCCCGGCACGGTACGACGTCGTCGCCGAGGAGGGGCAGTTCCAGATTCTCGACGTCGACACCGACGTGCAGGTCGGCGAGGACGGGACGGTCGCGCTCAGGATGCGCAACGTCGGCACAGAGGACATCACGAACGCTGTGGTTCAGTTAGAGTCGGTCAGCGGGGACCTGACAGTGGGCGCAGCGGGCGGGCAGAACGGGAGTCGCGCCGTCGGCCGGTGGGACGCCGGCGAGCGACGGACAGTCCGGTTTCAGGTCTCCGCACCCACCGACGCGGCCCCGCAGGATTACCCGTTCGACGTGCGCGTCGCCTACGAGGACGAAGACGGCGACCGACAGCGGTCGGACCCCATCGCTCTGGCGCTCACACCGGCGCCCGAACAGGCGTTCGCTGTCCGAGACGTCACCGGCGACCTCGAGGTCGGTGCCGAGCGAGACCTCACGGGACGGGTCGTCAACGACGGCCCCCGCGACGTCGAGGACGTGGTCGTCGAAATCACGTCGACGACGGAGTCGCTGGTGCCACAGGAGACCGAGTACGCCATCGGCAACCTGTCGGCCGACGAGACAGCCGAGTTCCGCCTCCCGGTCCGTATCCCGTCGGACGCCGAGGCCATCCCGAGACAGGTCCAGTTCGTCGTTCGCTACACCAACGCCGACGGGGACCGCCGCGAGAGCAAGCGCCTCTCGTCGCGCCTCTCGGTCGATAGAGAGCGGGATACGTTCCGAGTCGTCGCGTTGCGGGAGTCCGTACAGGCCGGTGACGACGGCAACGTCACGCTGACGCTCGAAAACGCGGGTACCACGCGGGTGCGGCAGGTGCTCGTCTCGTTGCGCTCACAGAGCGGCGAACTGGACGTCGGGGACGCGGCGAACGCGTCGCGGTTCGTCGACGAGTTGCGACCCGGCGAGCGACGGACCATCTCCTTCCGCGTCGCCGCGCCCGAGGACGCGGGCAGCCAGCGATTTCCGCTTCGCCTCCGCGTCGACTACGAGGACAGAACCGGGGACAGTCAACCCGCGGAGACGAGGCTCCTCGGGGTGACGACCACGCCGGAGCAGTCGTTCACGGTCGTGAACGTGTCCGGGCCCCTCAGAGTGGGCGCTGAGGGAACCGTCCGGGCCAGCATACGCAACCGCGGACCGCTGGCCGTCAGCGACGCGTTCGTTACGCTCTCGGTCGGGAGCGAGAACCTGAAGCTACAGGAAAACGAGTCCGCTATCGGCCGGTTCCGGGCGGGCGAGACAGCCACCATCTCGTTCCCCGTCGAGGTGCTGGACGAGACCGAACCCGGCGACCGACGCGTCTCCTTCGTCGTGGAGTATACGAACGCCGAAGACGAGACGCGACAGAGCGATTCGCTCCCCGGATTCGTCGCCGTCGACGGTCGACGACCGGTGTTCGTGGTTCGCGCGGCGAACACGTCGGTCGACGTCGGGGAGAGCGACGTCATCACGCTCGTGGTCACGAACAACGTCGACGTTCCGCTCACCGACGTGGACGCCAAAGTGTTCGTCAACGACCCGCTGAGCACCGACGACGATCAGGCGTTCGTCGGGCGAATCGACCCGAACGAGACCGTCAGACTCGCGTTCGCGATGAGTGCGGCCGGGGGCGCGACCCCGAAAGACTACCCGCTGTCCATCGACTTCCAGTATCAGGAACCGGACGAAGAGACGAAACTCTCGGACACGTACCGCGTCCCCGTCACGGTGCAGGAACCGGCCGGTGACGGGATTCCGTGGCTCCTGTTGCTCGCCCTCCTCGCGCTCTTGCTCGTGATTGCCGCCGCGGTGGTCCGCTACCGTCGCCGCAGACGTGTGGCGGGGCCCGACGACGAAGCGGTGAACGATTCGGCCGACGACGAGTCCGACACGCCCGCGGGGTGACCCGTGGCGCTACAGGACCGCATCCTCGGCCGGGTCAACGACTTGATCGTCAGGCGACCCACCGGCGTCGTCGTGGCCTTCCTCCTCGTCACGGCGCTGTTTGCCCCCGGACTAGCGACCATCTCGACCGAGGCTGGGACCGAGCAGTTCACGCAGGAAAGCCCCGCCCAGACCGCGCTCGACCGGGTGAACGAGGATTTCGGGCCGACGTTCGACTCCGAGGGAGGCAGTACGCAGTTGATTCACCGGGGGCGAAACGTCCTCTCGAAACCCGAACTGCTGCGGATGCTCCGGGTCCTCGAACGCCTCGACTCCCGCGAGGAACTGCGGGTCGAATCGACGAGCAGTGCCGCGAGTACGGTCGCCCGCACGCTCGACCCGTCGGCGACGACGCTCGACGCCCAGATTCGGGCGATAGAGTCCGCCTCGCCGGGTGAAATCGACCGCGCGGTCCGGGCCGCCGCCGACCAGCCGGGGTTTCGAACGCAACTGAGCGAAGACTTCAACCCCGAATCGGCCTCAGCGTCGGCGACCATCGCCGTCGTCCAGCATCGCATCCCCGGCGGCGTCGACGAGACGGCCGGGATGGGGGCCGACAGCCCGCTCACCTCGATTCAGCTCAGGGCACAGCGCGTCGTCGCGGCCATGGGCGGCGACATCGTCGTGTTCGGGTCGGGACTCGTCGCCCGGGAGTTCTCGGCCATCATCTTCGACTCGCTGTTCATCGTCGTGCCCGCGGCGGTGACGCTCATCTTCGTCTTCCTCGTGTACGCGTACCGGAATCCGGTCGACCTCGTGTTGGGACTGCTCTCGCTGGTCATGACCGTCGTCTGGACGATGGGCTTTCTCGGACTGGTCGGCATCCCGTTCACGCAACTGCTCATCGCAGTGCCGCCGCTGTTGCTCGCGGTCGGTATCGACTTCGGCCTCCACGCGATCAATCGGTACCGCGAGGAGCGAGCGACGGGGGCCGACATCCGACAGTCGATGGCGCTGGCAAACAGACAGTTGCTCGTCGCGTTTTTCATCGTCACCGGGACGACGGTCATCGGCTTCAGCGCCAACACGGTCAGTGACCTCGGCCCGATTCGGGAGTTCGGCATCGTCGCCGCCTTCGGTATCGTCTTTACGTTCCTCATCTTCGGCATCTTCCTCCCGGCGGCGAAGGTCACCGTCGACGAACTGTTCGACTCACTGGGGATCCCGATGCCGTTCCAGCGGCCGCTCGGCAGCGAGGGGACGCCCCTCGGTCGCGTCCTGCCGGTCGGCGTCGCCATCGCCCGACGGGCACCGACCGCGTTCGTCGTCCTCGTCCTCCTCGGATCCGTGGGGGCGGGGTACTACGGCACCGGCGTCGACACGGCGTTCTCACAGGACGACTTCCTCCCGCCCGAGGACAACCCCGACTACCTCGAAGAGTTGCCCGAACCCTTCCGACCGGGCGAGTACACTGTCACGGAGCGGACGAACTTCCTCGAAGCGAACTTCGAGGCCGCACAGGGCGACACCGTCGTCGTCTACGTACAGGGGCCGATGCGACAGGACGACGCGCTAGAGTCCATCCAGCGAGCGAGCCAGCACCCACCCGAGTCGTTCGTCGCGTCGGACCGCGAGGCGGACTCGCAGAGTATCATCGGGGTCGTCCGGTCCCACACGAACGACTCGTCCTCGTTCGCTCGCCTCGTCGACCGGAGCGACGTGGACGACGACGGCATCCCCGACGACAACCTCGAAGCGATATACGACGCCCTCCTCTCGTCGTCGGCCCGCGACCGCGCGCTCCAGTTCATCACCGAGGACCTTCGCAGTACCCGAGTCGTCTACACGACGAAAGGAGACGCCGAACAGGGGGCGATCACCCGCGACGCGCGTACCGTCGCGGACCGCTACCGATTCGAGGCCACCGCTACCGGCGCAGCCGTCGTCTTTCAGGACGTGGCGGACGCGATACTCGCCTCGGCGGTCCAGAGCCTACTCATCGCGTTGGTCCTGACCGCGCTCTTTCTCCTCTTTATCTATCATGTTCTCGTCGACCGGGTCTCGCTCGGGCTTGTCAACCTCGTCCCTATCCTCGTGACCATTGCCCTGCTCGCCGGGTCGATGCGGTACTTCGACCTCCCGTTCAACGCACTCACCGCGACGATACTCTCTATCTCGCTCGGCCTCGGCATCGACTACTCCGCGCACTTCGTCCACCGGTTCGCCGACGAATACGAACTCCGTCTCGACCGTGCAGACGGTGAAACCGGGACCGAGACGCCGATGGCTGCCGTCTTCCCGGCGCTGACGGCCACCGTCACCGGCACTGGCGGTGCGCTCACCGGAAGCATGATAACGACCGTGAGCGGTATCGGCGTCCTCGTGCTGGCAATCACGCCGATACTCGGCCAGTTCGGCGTTCTCACGGCCTTGTCGATTCTCTACTCGTACCTCACCGCGATGGTCGTTACGCCGAGCGTCATCGTCGTCTGGGCGCGGTTCGTCGGGTGACGGCACCGGAGGCACTGTCCTCGCAAACGACCTCGCCGATCGACTCGACGCAGTCAACGAACGACTGGACGGACTCGCTCTCGGTGAGAGCGCCCTCAGCGACGAGAGGGTCGCTGGCCGGGACTGGGTCCGCCCTCGGCGACGTCGCCCAGACCGCTGGGGAGGACGACGCACGAAACGGTATCGAGACCATGTTGGAAAGCGTCAGTGCGGCCGAACGGGAGACGCCCGAGCGGGTCGGTCCCGTCGGACTGCTCAAAGCGTCACGTGATCCGGACGTCCAGCGCGGCCTCGGCTATCTGCTTGCGATAGCGCGGTCGATCGGCCGGGCTCAGACCGAATGACAACCGGTCTCACCGGTTTCGCGGTCGGTGCTACCGACTTCGGTTACTACTCCGGAGAGAAATCTCCGATAGCCTCGTTCAGACCCTCGAAGAAGCGATAGACGTCGTCGTCGGCGTCGACTACTTCCGTTTCTTCCGTAGCTCCTCTGCCCGGAGTTCCCCCTTCGCGTGCCACGTGCGGGGGCGACACGCCACGACGAGTGCGGTGCCATAGAACACCGCGACGACACCGATGATAGCGCTGCCCGGGATCATCCCGATAGCCGCAGATGTGATCCACGACTCGGTCGAGAAGGCCGTAATCCGAATCAGCCAGGCGACCAGCAGGACGGCGAACAGCGGGAGGTACACACGCCGCAGTCGGTGCGCTATGGCCTCTTCCGCCGTTATCTTCAGGGTTGGTGTCCGGTAGTCTTCGCCCAGAGACCCACGCCAGTCTTCGTCTTCGACGCCGCTCGCGGGATCGAGACCATACGCCCAGACGTTTTCCTGAATCGTTCGAACCCGCGTCCGCCAGATATCGTACCCACGGTAGCGGCGTGACTCGATGACGAGGAAGACCGTGAGCGTCGCGATACCCACGAGGATGATGTAGTGGGGGTTGTCGGGACTGGAGAACGCCCACGTGATGAGCGCCGCGATGACGATGACCGCCCAGTTGGTGGTGCGGTCGAGGCGTTCACGCCAGAGTTTCATCCGATGGATTTCGCCACGATAGAGGTGGGCCATCGCAGAACTCGGCCCCATATCCTCGTCGAGCATCCCGGAACCGACGTGTGGTGACGCCGCCGCTTGCTCACCGTCTGTCTCGTCAGTCGAAGATGCAGTCATCCTTTGTTCCCTGTAGCGCTATTCGTCATCGGCCGCCGGAAGGGCATCTAGAACCCGCTCGAAGCGTGCACGAACCTCGTCCGCAACCGCGTCGAGGTCCGCCCCCTCGACGGCACCGAGGAGTACGTGCGGGTCGACGGCGCTGACGCCGACCGTTCCGTCGTCCTCCTCGTAGACGATGACGTTACACGGCAAGAGCGCGCCGAGACGCAGTTCCGTCTCGAGTCCCTCGTGCGCCAGCGAGGGGTTGCAGGCACCGAGAATGCGATAGCGCCGGAACTGGTCGTCCAGATCGAGTTTCTCCGCGAACGTCGCTCGCACGTCGATATCGCACAAGACGCCGAATCCTTCGTCTTCGAGGGCCGCAGTCGTCTGGTCGACGACATCGTCGAACTCGCCGGCCACGGCCTTGTCTATGGTATAGGACATACTGTACAATTCTCTTGGAAGGTCTTATGGGTTGTGTTCAGTTCGTGGGCGCTCTCGTCGTCACCGGGTCAGACGAGGAGTTGAATATCGGCTTCAGCCATGTCCTGTATCGCGGTCGCCGCACCGACGCCGGTAGTGACGCCGTCGTAGAAGTCGTCCTCGTCGTAGTCCATCAGTTCGATGGTCATCTGACAGGCCTGGAACTCGACTCCCATGTCGAGGGACGTATCGATGAGTTCCTCGATGGTCGCCGTGTCGTTGTCGTCGATTCGCTTCTCCATCATCTTCGTCGTCATCTGATCCATCCCGGGAAGAGCGGCCAGTGCATTCGGGATGGGCATGTTGGGGTTGCCGACCGAACTCAGTTTGAGGTTCTTCGACCGCTCTTCGTGGAGAATGTCCAGTCCCCAGAACGTGTGGAAGACGGTCACCTCGTAGCCGAAGGCTGCGGCCGTACTCGCGAGGATGAGTGGGGGGTACGCCATATCCAGCGTCCCCTTCGTCGCGATGATCGACATCTTCTGTGTGTCGTCCTCGCTCTCGGTCCGGGCCTCGGCTAGCTGTTCCTCTAGTTGCTCGACGCGCGCAGCCAACTCCGCGCGTGACGGCGCGTCGTCGACGGCTGCGTCCTGTGTGTCGGTACTCATCGGTGTCGAATCACTCCGTCACGCGGACGTAGTGCTTGTAGACGCCGTCACCCTCGACTTGATCGAGCAGTTCGACGCCGCTGGTACCAGCAGCCCAACCGTCGATGTCACTCATGCTACCGGAGTCCGTCGCGAGCACTTTCAGGACCGCACCCGCATCGAGGTCGTCAACGGCGGACTTGGTCTTGACTACTGGCATCGGGCACGATGCACCTTTCACGTCGAGCGTCTCCGTGATATCGAATTCTGCACTCATAGTTTTGATCGCTCCGTCTATCTGTATTGGAGCTATCACACAATACCGGTCGAGTGGTTAAAAGAATGTTGGTTCTTGTCTATACTACAAACATTCGATTCCTCGTTATCTCCCATAAAGTGTGTTTTAGGCCTTGATTGATGCCCTATCCCCCTGCTCAGTGTTATTCGGGCATAGAATATTGTGCAACTTGTGGTTTTCTATGCAAACCCTTTTGTACGTCAGTCCGGTAGGTGGGAGTGTACGATATGAACGCTGAAGACTTCCCGACACCAGCTGTCGAAGTCGAAACGATCGCTCCCGAACGGTTGAAAGACCGCATCGACGCGGGCGAGGAGATCGTGCTCCTCGACGCGCGCATGCAGTCCGACTACGAGGAGTGGCGCATCGACGGCGAGACCGTCACCTCGATCAACGTCCCGTACTTCGAGTTCCTCGAAGACGACATCGACGAGGACATCCTCGATCGCATCCCCGACGACCGCGAAGTGACCGTCCTGTGTGCGAAAGGCGGTGCCAGCGAGTACGTCGCGGGCACGCTCGCGGAGCGCGGCTACGACGTCAACCACCTCGAAGACGGCATGAACGGCTGGGCGAGCATCTACGAGACCGTCGAAGTAACTGACTACGACGGCGCCGGCACGCTCCTCCAGTATCAGCGACCGTCCTCGGGCTGTCTCGGCTACCTCGTCTACGACGACGGGGAAGCCGCGGTCATCGACCCGCTGCGTGCCTTCACCGACCGCTACCTCGAGGACGCCGAGGACCTCGGCGTCGACCTGATATACGCGCTAGACACCCACATCCACGCCGACCACATCTCGGGCGTGCGCGACCTCGACGACGAGGGCGTCGAGGGTGTCATCCCCGAGGCCGCGGTCGACCGCGGCGTCACCTACGCCGACGAACTGGCATCCGCGGAAGACGGCGACACGTTCCAGGTCGGCGACGCCACCATCGAGGCCGTCTACACGCCCGGCCACACGACCGGGATGACCTCGTACCTCGTCGACGACAGCCTGCTGGCGACCGGCGACGGGCTGTTCATCGAGAGCGTCGCCCGCCCCGACCTCGAAGAGGGCGATGACGGTGCGCCCGACGCGGCACGGATGCTCTATGAGTCACTACAGGAACGCGTTCTTCCGCTCCCCGACGGGACGCTGATCGGAGGTGCCCACTTCAGCGACGCTGCCGAGCCCGCTGACGACGGCACCTACACGGCCCCCATCGGCCGGCTCGTCGCGGAGATGGACGCGCTCACGATGGACGAACAGGAGTTCGTCGACCTGATCCTCTCGGACATGCCGCCGCGGCCGGCCAACTACGAGGACATCATCGCGACGAACCTCGGGCAGAACGCTGTCGACGACGACGAGGCGTTCACCCTCGAGCTCGGGCCGAACAACTGCGCTGCGAGCCAGGAATCCCTCGCGGGTGACTGACATCGCCGATGGTGACTGAGCTACTCGTCCTGCAGCTGGCCGCCGAGCTGTTCCCCAACGGGATCAGTCGCTACGCTATCGGCGGCCTGCTGGTCGGGCTCGGTGCAGTCGTGATCTACGTCGGAACGGGCATCCCGGCGGGCGCGAGCACGTTCCTCGAGTCGACGCTGTCGTACGTTTCAGACCAGTCGCGGTTCCAGCAGTACGTCAGCTCACGTGACTGGCGCGTCGTGTTCACGCTCGGCATCGTCCTCGGTGCGGCAGCGTTCGCGGCGACGGTCCAATCCGGCGTCGTCGCGACGTCGCTCTACGAGCCCGGAACGACCGGCCAACTGTATGAGGTCGCCGGCGTGACCCTGTGGCTGACCGACGTCCAGCCGTGGCGGCTGTTCTTCGGTGGCATTCTCGTCGGGATCGGGACCCGAATCGGGAAGGGCTGTACGTCCGGCCACGGAGTCTGTGGCGTCGGTTCGGCGTCGAAGACGTCCATCGTCGGCGTGGCGACGTTCCTGCTTGTCGCCATCGGAACCGCCCAGCTCGTCGCAGCGCTGGGGGTGAGCCCGTAGATGGCCGACCGCCATCCCCTGTTCAAGCCGCTGATCTTGGTCGGCGGCCTGATCTTCGGGTTCGGGCTCGGCTTCAGCCACATGGCGCGTCCGGAGGTCGTGCTGAACTTCCTCCAGTTCGAGGACTTCGGCCTGCTGTTCGTCATGTTCGGCGCGGCCATCGTCTCCGGCATCGCCTTCGCGGTGATGCCCGGGATTCGAGACACCGCACCGCTGACCGGCGACCGGTACGAACGGCGGCTGAAGCCGTTCGACCGGAACGTGGTCGTCGGTGGCGCCATCTTCGGCGTCGGTTGGGGGCTCTCGGGCATCTGTCCTGGGGCGGCCTACGCCAGCCTCGGCGTCGGCAACGTCACCATCCTCTGGGCGCTCGCCGGCATGTTCGTCGGCGCGTACCTCCAGGGCTACTGGCGGAGTCGGAGCCAGACACGCGACACGGCCCCGACAGGCGCAGACTAACTCACGTGTTCACATGGACCCCGCCCTCGTCGTCCTCTCTGTCGGTGCAGCGCTGGCTAGCCTGTTCATCGCGTGGGTCACCGGCGCCGACCGAGGGCCCGGCGCGTTCGGGAACGACCGTGGCGGCGTCGGTCGTCGCCAGCAGCGAGCACCTCCGGCGACGGTAGTACGTCGGCGTGCCGTGGGCCGGGCTCGCACATACAGGCGGCAACTACATCTACGCTGGACTGCGTCTCGGATACCGCCGGTACAGAGCGGTTCGCTTTGTCCCGGAGTGCTGTCAGAGGCACGCGATGCCAACCCCCGTCGTCCACGTCGGCGGGGTATCGCATCGTGAAACAGTCCGGTAGTACTGACGCTATAGCAACGGTTATCTACACGTTCAGTGTAGCTCCGCGTAGGACTCCACTCAGTCACCACACTCACTGTGGACCCGTGCCTCTGACAGCACCGACTGGCTGGACTCCACTTGCTACGCACCGAGCGACGGCGCCGGATGGCCGGGCGGCCCGTCATCGCTGCTCACCGCCGTCGACTTCGTGCCGGTCGACGAGGACGTCGAGGTTCTGGGAGCGCCGACTGTGGTCGATCGGATCGGCGTAGCGCTGCCAAGGTCGACCGAGAATGGTTACAAACCCATCAAGCGATTCATGGCTGCGACGACGTCGAAGGATTTCGGGCCCCGGTTCCTCTACTTCGCGTTCGCCTGCCTCTTGAGTCGATTTGGCGGGCGGTTGATCTACCCGTTCAAATCACGCCGACTGACGAGTACGCCCGACCGTGACGGCGGATAATACGCTGCCGCTGCTGAAGAAGGCGGGAATCGGGTAGAAAGCCACCCAGTCCGATCGAATACCGCTTTTCGGAGTGGCAACACTAGTAGCAGCCCCGAGAAGTGCCGAAATGGTCGATACTACGATAAGAAAGAGTGCCTGAGAGCCGAGTTGATGCAGTTCCTGCTCACTGATTCGGCCGAACCCACGCAGTCGCTAAACCCACTGTAGTCTCAACTTCCCACGCCGCCACGATAGGTATAGCGTTCAGCGGTTTACAGGGGGTAGAGACGTCCTTCTAGTAGCTGCCTAACGGTGATCTGTCCAGCGAGCGGCTCATTTGTTCTTCATGCCGTATCCCCACCGGCGCAGCACGGCTGCGGGCGTCGACCCTTCGGCTCCGGCGACGAGCATCGCTTCGACGACGTCTGTCTTGTAGACGTCTTCGTCGAATTCGACCTCCATCTGGTCGACAGTGTTGTCGATGAGTTCCTCGGTGGTGTCCTGCAGGAACATCGGCTGTTGGGTTCGTAACTCCTTGACGCTGTCACGGCGATACTTGTAGGGCAGTTCGGAGACTGTGTCCACCGACCCGGCCCCACGCCTATCTGTAGTGGTCGTCTCGGCCCGTTCAGTGGTGCGCGACGGTCGGCGCTCGTCGTCTCTTTCGGTCTCAACTGCCGACGACTCGGCCTGTTTCTCTGCTGGCCCGTCGTCTTCGACGGGGTCGTCGGCGAACGGGTCGTCACCGGTGCCCGACTTCATGCTGTCGCCTCCACGGTTCCGTGTAGCTGCCGACTCAGAGACCGAAGCCGCTCTAGCGTTGCGAGTTCGTAGTCCCGTTCACGGTCTCGGTGCTCCTCGATGTACTTGAACGCCGAGCACTGCTGGCGCCAGCACCCCTCGAACAGCGACCCGCGCTCGTTCAAGACCACCGGGACGTCGTACCCCTTGTTCTGAATCTCTTCGAGCATATCCTGCTGGTCGTTCGTCCCCGAGAAGTTGTTCGGGACGATGGCCAGTACGCCGACGTTGATACCGAGGTTTTCTTCGAGCCCGGGAACCAGGTCTTCGAGACCGTCGACGCTCTTGAAACCCTTCCCGCTGGGCTCGAACGGGACGACCAGCGAGCGCGTGGCGTGAATCGCGTTGTAGAGTTTGACGTCGGCCGTCGCCGGTGGGTCGATGATGAGCGTATCGTAGCGGTCTTGGACGTCGTTTTCCCGGAGAACGCGCAGTAACTGGACGTTTCGGTTCCAGTTCTCACCGAAATCGTTTGCTTCCTCCTCCCGTCGCTGGAGGTGTTTACCCAGCATCGAGAGGCTGTTGTGGGCGGGAATCACGTCGACGCCCTCGCTCGGCCTGATGAGGTCGTCGAACTCCCCACGCGGACGTTCGACGAGGTGACGGACCAGCGAATCAGCCGAGCTATCGTCTCGCTCGTCATCGACGTCAAGCAGGTACGATATCGAGGCTTCCTGTGGGTCGAGGTCGATGACTAAAACGTCGCGCCCGTCACGAGCAGCGGCGACGGCGAGGCTCGCCGCAAGTGTCGATTTTCCGACGCCGCCAGCTTCGGAATACGTCGTAAAGGCCAGCATACCAGTATCGTTGTACCAGGGGACTATAAAACTCAGTCAGACGGTATAGCGAGATAGTATATCTAAGCAGCATAGCTAAACTGTATATCTGAACAATATCGCCGAACCATATATCTGGACAATATAGTCGGACGGGATAGCTAAATGGTCGGGCCATTCAGCCCAGCCAGAATGAACGCATATACTATCTCGCTGAACGGCTCGGCTGTATCGTATCGCTGGCAGGCATATCCAAACAGAACAGCCAGACCGTATGTTTGAGACGTCCAGTTAGACATCCGACTTCGAAGAGCTAACTGGACGGAAAGAGACTGACGCCGACCGGTGCTGACAGCTAGGCGCCGACGACGATGGCACGAGGGTCGACCGACCGCATCGAGCAATGGCTCGAAACGAGGGCGCTGAACGAAGGGTGCCTAAATCACTAAGTCAGTGCAACGAATCGGTTTCTAGGGATGGAGGATAGAGATCGGGCAACCAAAGCGCGAACCCACCTACACGAAATGGCCACCGGAGAGCACGAGAACGAGGAGGTGCGAGACAGCTATCGACAGGCGCTCACAGCGGTCGAGACGCTGATAGATCAATTATCGGAGGCCACAACAGGACGCGACCGGAGCGAATCGCCCGCCGAACCACCGGATAACTGGGAAGACGACAAAGACTGGGAAGAAGCGCTCGGTTCGGCGTACGAGAAGGCGGGAATCGATCGTTCGACGGGGACGATCACGACGAAAACGATCGACGACCGCGACTACTACTACCTGCAGTGGCGAGAGGGAGATGCAGTGAAGAGCCAGTACGTCGGACCGGTCACTCCCGCCTGAGCGGCACAAATAACCACGACACCCCACAAACGAGCATCTTCCATGGCGGAAAGAACAGCTATCGATCAGCAACGCAACGACGGCCGCCTCCCACGGTGTCATCCGTCGGGACGATTGTCGTGGCTTTCGAACCCGTCGCCGGTCACGTCTGCGAGTTCGCTGGCCTCGATATGTGAGTCCATCTGCGAAGAGATACCCGGGCCTTCGTGTCTGAACGCCGGCTGTGGGGCCTCGAAGCCAACGATCCGATAGCGAAACTCACCCACGCCTCGGCAGGCACCGTGTGGAGTCAGATACTCCTTGTCTCCCTCGACATGGATATTGCCGGCCTCACAGATCCGTTTGAGGACGCTCCGGACGCCAGTGACCGATATCGACGGTGGTAGTCCCCGCCTCACGCACGACATCGAGGACAGCCACATCGACCGCCACGCGTCCAGAATCTGTGCGTGGAGCGAGGAGGCGTGGAGCGTCGGAAACACGGGCCACGAGTCGACCGGAGGGTCGAGAATTCGCTCCCACTGTTCGATGGACGGGTGTGCCTAGTCGGGAAGCGGCATGTGTTCGCGTTGCTGGTCTTCCGAGGACCTGAGTCCGGTGTCGGCGAGGTCGACGTCGGCCCACCGTCGCACGATGTGACCGGCCATATCGACGTAATTCCCCGAACCGTCGAGTTTCTCGTGTCCGCGACGAAGTGTTCGATGGCCGTTGAAAGGGTCTATCGCCCGTCAGTTGAAGGAGCCTTCTGTCGATACTATTCGTGGTCACCGTACGGCGTGGGACCCTAAAACCAGTGTACATTGCGGAATAGTGCATAGTAGGACTATTGCGGCGCTACTCGCTAGACTGCGGTACAGTTTGGTAGTTATAAATCATATCGTGCTATACGGAGGTGTGCGATTTTGGACCCGACAACCTCGGAGGTTGGTACACAGCGAACGAGAACTGGCGTGAAATGAGAGTGTCTCAGGGCGAATCGACAGTCACTGAGTCCACAGATCGGTGGCGTTCGACAGCACTCGGTGTTTGAGGTCGAGTAGGCCCCTTCAATCGGTATTCTGGATAAAGCTATCGCCCACGATCAGGCAGACCGACGCTCGTGAGTTCGCACTGCTCGCTGCGTTCCAGAACCCCGAGAAGGTCGCCGAGTTGATGGAAGACGGTGGCTTTGGCGCGTTGGGTTGAACCACTGTAGTCGTACGGGACGATTCGAGCGATGCTTGCAGGCAGTTCGTACGTGTCGACGGTATCGACGGACAACACGATAGCGTCAAACGAGGGATTGAACGCTTCGTAAAGCTCGAACTGACTGGTTTCGTCCACGACAGTCGAGTCGAGCCAGCACTGTTTCGCTAGCATGAAATACAACAATTATTGATAAACTATTAAATATAAATAAATAACTTTAGAATATTACAAGCCTGGGGGAGAAACACCCTATCGACCCACCTGTTATGTCTTTTCGCGTCGGACATATCGACCCACCCGTTATGTCTTTTCGCGTCGGACAATCGCTTTGGGGGCGCGCGCGTGAGACTACCACCAACTCGATTGGAACGTCGTGACAGACAACGGCTGTGATAACTACTCACGCGTCCTCGTGCGCCTCCGTGAGGTCGAAGAGTCAGCGAAGATCATCGCCCAGTGCGTCGACCTCCTCAGGGATTGGCCCGAAGACGGCCGCGAAATCTACCGCGCAGTTGAGGGTGCGAAGGGGGTACTCGGTATCTATATCCGTACCAACGGCACCGACAAGCCCGCGCGGTTCAAGATCTGAAGCCCCTGCTTCTCGAACCCCACGCGCTTCCCGAAATGGTCGAAGACGCTCACGTCCCCGACCTGATTGCGACTCTCGGGAGTCTCGACGTGATCCTCGGCGAAGTCGACCGGTAAGTTCCGTGGGAACTGACGTTTTCCGGCCTCCTACGGCGCTGGCGTAGGGGTGAGCCACGGGTGCAGAGTGGAACTGAAAGTGGTTCAGTGGTCGCTGACTGGCTGGCATATTGTTTAGTGCATTGACATCAATGGTCTAGTATGCGGGGGAATCGCCATCCCTGGAAACGGCTGCTACGCTGGCTGGTTGCGGTGCTCGCCCTGTACGGGAGCGTCGCGCTCCCCTCGCTGTACGGCGATTTCCTCTGGTTTGCCGCCCTGGACTACGAGTCAGTGTTTCTCACGATCCTCGCGTACTGGCTCGGGCTGTTCGTCCTGACTGCGGGGATCAGCGCCCTCGTTCTGTACGGCAGCTATCGCATCGCTACGCAGAACCTCCAGCGCAGTGGCGCTCGCCCGCCGCCGTGGCGCTATCGAGCGGCCATCATCGTCCTTGCTGTGCTCATCGGTCTCGTCTACGCCTCCGCGTGGGATACCGTCCTCCGGTTCATCCATGCGACGTCCTTCGACATCGCCGACCCGATCTCCGGACTGGATGTTGCCTTCTACGTCTACACCCTGCCGTTCTTGAACCTCATCGTGGGGTATCTCGTCGTCGTCACCGCGGCGGGACTCGGCCTGTCGATGGCGCTCTACGGCCGCGAGTTCGTCGCCACCACTGGCCAGGGCGACGAGGAATCTGCTGGTGGGACCGTCACCTACGATCCCTGGGCCTACGTGTCGTATCTCAGAGCGTACGCCTATACACACATCGTGAGCTACATCGGCGTCCTGCTGGTTCTGCTGGGGGTCCTGTTCTTCCTCGACCGGTACGAGCTCCTGTTCTCTCCCCGCGGTGTCGTCTTCGGGATGGGTGCCACCGACCGGGCCGTGTTCTTGCCCCTGCTAGGATTGCTCACGGTAACCTCCCTGCTCGGCGGCCTGGTAGTCCTCGCCAGCAGATGGATGCCAGACGCCCGTGCAGTGTACGTGCCCATCGCCCTACTGATCGGGTTCTTACTCCTTGGGCACACCGCCGGCGCCGTCTATCAGGAGTTCGTCGTCGAGCCGGACGAACTCAACAAAGAAGAGCAGTATCTCGAACACGAGATTAAGTTCACCAACAGAGCCTACGCGCTCGATCGCATCGAAGAGCGGCAGTTCCCCGTCTCCGACACGCTCACCAGAGGGCATATCGACGACAATCCGGGGACCATCGACAACGTCCGGTTGTGGGATCCTCGGCCACTCCTAACGACGTACAACGAACTCCAGATCTTCCGGACCTACTACCAGTTCACCGACGTCGACATCGATCGGTACGAAGTGGACGGTCAGAAGACGCAGGTGATGGTCTCTGCCCGCGAACTCGAATTCCAGGCGCTCCCACCCGAATCCCAGACGTGGGTCAACCGACACCTCGTGTACACGCACGGGTTCGGGGTCGCCATGTCCCCGGTCAGCAGTGTCACTGCAGACGGCTTACCCACGTTCTACATCAAGGACATCCCGCCGCAGTCGTCGGCTGGCATCAACGTCACCCAGCCACGCATCTACTACGGGGAGACGACGACCGACTACGCCATTGTCAACACGAACACTCGCGAACTCGACTACCCGAGTGGTGGACAGAACGTCTACACGTCCTACAAGGGCGACGGCGGCATCCTGCTTGACTCGGCGCTCCGGGAACTGGTCTACTCGATCAAGTTCCTGGACCCGCGGATCGTCCTCTCGGATTCCGTGACCTCGGAGTCACGATTGCAGTTTCACAGGGACATCCAGACTCGGGCCCCCACCATCGCCCCCTTCCTCGAGTACGACCGTGACCCGTACGTGGTGGCGTCGAACGGGAAGCTCTACTGGATCTACGACGCCTACACGACGACCGATACTTACCCGTACTCCGACCGGGTCCGGTTCAAAGGTGACCGGGTGAATTACGTCCGCAACTCCGTCAAAGTCGTCGTCGACGCACACACCGGCGAGACCACCTACTACGTCGCAGAACCGGACGATCCACTCATTCGGACCTACCGGAAGGCCTTCCCGGGACTGTTCAAGGATTTCGAGGAGATGCCCGCTGGCCTCCGCCAACACGTGCGGTATCCCGAGGATGCGTTCCGGGTGCAGGCACAGCAGTACCTCACGTACCATATGAAGGACCCACGGGTGTTCTACAACAAAGAGGACGCCTGGCGCATCCCGAACGAGGTGGCCCGGGGCGCGGAGCTTCCGATGGACCCCTACTACATCATCATGACGTTCCCCGGGGCAGACGATCCCGAGTTCGTCATGATCCAACCGTACATCCCGGAGGGACGACAGAACATGATCGGCTGGCTTGCCGCCCGGTCGGACCCGCCGAACTACGGGACGCTCAAGGCGTTCCGCTTCTCGAAACAACGGCTGATTTTCGGGCCGATGCAGATCGAGTCCCGAATCGACCAAGACGCCGATATCTCCCAACAGATCACCCTCTGGTCACAGGCCGGGTCCTCGGTCATCCGCGGGAATCTGCTGGCCATCCCGATCGGTGACACCATCATCTACGTCGAACCGCTCTTTCTCGAATCCCGGGAGCAGGGGGCACTGCCGGAGCTCAAGCGGGTCATCCTGGTCCACGGCGACCGGGTGACGATGCAGCCGTCGCTCGAGCGAGCCATCGCGGTGCAGGCCGGGGTGGCCAGCCCCGCGGCGCCGAGCCCCGGTGCCGGCCTGTCGCCGGCAGAACTCGACCGGGCCCGAACGCTGTACGACGAGGCACAGGCGGCCTTGCAGCGCGGCGACTTCGAGACGTATGCCCAGAAGATCAGTGCCCTCGGCGAATTGCTCGAGGCGTCCGACGCCCAGCAAGAGGGGAACACGACGGGGCGATAGCGGCGCAGCGGGCACGCCTCGAATCAGCCAGGCGGCCCTGTGTGGTGGTTGCTCGTCTCAGTCAGACCGACACCGTCTAGGTGGTCCGGGTCGTCCAGCGCTCGTTCGAGGTCCCATTCGGTCGCCGGCAGCCAGTGACACGCCCCGAGCAGGTGGGCGTCGCCCGTCGCAGCCAGGGCGACGTCGAAGACCGATGAGGGGGCCGGACCAAGCGACTGGACGTGCTCGACGAGTACTACGCTGCACACGAGGTGTATTCGGACTTGGAGCGAACACACACATTGATTCCCACGACCCTTGGTCACGACGGTTCAGTACGCGTAATCACTACGACTTGGTCGATCCGTTCTGTCTGGTGGTGACCACATGGCAGGCCGACGGCTCCTTCCAGACAACTCCCGAGCATCCGCCGACCGATCCCGAGCGTTACGTTGCTCCTCTGTCTCTACCGATTCGTCTCCTCATCGGTTGCCGAAGGGGTCGTCGCTTACCCAGAGCAGCGCGATCGGAGCGTCGACTGCACGCAGGTCATCGAGGGTGAACGCTGCCTCGGGGCGCGCTCCTCGCAGTCTCAGCGCCTGCCGGCGACGTGTAGTCGAACTCGTCAGATTGCGTAAGAGTGCTCGGAACATGTTGAAACTCGTTAAACTAAACCCGACCCTTACGTACGCATAAAAACTATACCAGCCGAAACATACTACCAGCACGTTATGTTCGAAGAGTTTGAGCAGGAATATATCGAGACCGACAGCGCCGATATCGCTCTTCGACGAGGAGGTAACGGCCCACCATTGGTATTGCTCCACGGATACCCCGAAACGGGGGCAATGTGGCATGAGGTCGCACCACAACTAACCGACCAATTTTCGGTCGTTATACCTGATCTCCGTGGGTACGGCCGCAGTAACGGGCCAGTGTCCCCCTCGACAGCAGATTACTCGAACCGGGCGATGGCTGAGGACGTAGTCACTGTCATGAACGAACTTGGTTACGACCGGTTCCAAATGGCTGGTCATGATCGCGGCGGTCGGGTCGCCTATCGTCTCGCACTTGATCATCCTAATCATGTCGAGCGTCTCGTTACCTTAGACATGATTCCGACGCTAGAATCAGTTGAGCGGATGACGTGTGAAGCAGCATTGGTGAGATATCACTGGTTTTTTATGGCCCAGCCCCACCCGTTCCCAGAAACACTCATCGGAACCGATCCCGAGTACTATATTGAGTACATGCTTGGGAGGTCCGGACTCGATATCTTTGCCGATGAGGCACTTAACGAGTATCGCGAATGCTTTGACGACGATGACGTTATTCGTGCCACTTGCGAGGATTACCGTGCTGGGTTTAGCATCGATCCCGGACACGACCGGGCAGACAGAGAAGCGGGGAATCAAATCGAGTGTCCGATGTTAGCGCTCTGGGGTGAGACTGGTTCACGGAAAGGACGACCGACGGATATACTCGGAATTTGGGAGTCATGGGCAAAGGATGTTCGAGGTCACCCTCTCGATTGTGGCCATTACTTGCCTGAAGAGGTACCGGACGATGTGGCACGTGAACTCAGGTCGTTTTTCCAAGGGGGATAAATGGATTTTCACTGGCTAATGGCGTGGTTTTCGGGGTTAATATTGACGATGTAATGGTCAACGAGAAATCCTACTGGACCACTCCAGATTGAAAAAGTTCAGATATTGTTGGTTCTGAGTATCCAGCGTCTGTGAGTATGGAACACGTATCCTCACCAAGTTCGGGAACTGACTCACACGTTTGACGTGATGACTCTGAGAATTCAATAGGGAAGCCGACTCTCTTCTATCTTACTCTCTTTTGTTTCTAACTCTCCCTTTTATTCTGTATATATTCCTCTACCTTGGATATATTTTGTCCGAGTTCAGATGAACCACGAATTTTAGATTCTATTTGGGCTAGCTCGGCGTTGATACTGTCTTTCTGGGCTTCTAACTCCCTAATTTCTCTTTAATTTCGTCTGTGTCGACGTCGGCGTATTCACCGTCTCCGTGGACGACGTATTCGTGGTCGAACGCGTCGTTCTTCTCGAGTGTCCCATGGGACCGAAAGCCGCCAGTATAGACGGTGAGCGACTCCTGCTGGCGGTCGGTCAGCAGGAGTCGAATCGTCGGCGGCTTTCGCTGGGAGCACGTAGCGGCGCTACTCCCGCGATCGACGAGAATGAACACGGGGATTGTCCTTACTGTGCGTTCCGCGTCCACGCGTGGAGAGGCCACCGAGCGCGAAGTAGTGGTTACGACGGTTCAGACACCACTATAACCACGAACGACCGAACCAAGCGCTAGATGGCCAAACTCCCACTGAGGTGATTCAGAACTAGACAGTGTCTCGCTATCTGTTATCCAAATCAAACACGACCAATGAGACGCCCTCTTTTTTCAGGACTCCGAATATCCACGGTCCTGATGCTGGATGACTGGGTCTGCGTTCTCGAACTCTCTGAGATACTCGAGAAGTCGATCTCTCAGGTTGGTCCTCACGTCTCGGTAGTTCGGTCGACCGGCAAGGTTGACGTGCTCGGCGGGGTCCTCCCAGAGATCGTAGAGGTAGCGTTCAACGTACGTGTCGCTCGCTGGATCACCATTCCCGCCGCGCCAACCGGCTGTTTTCGGAGCTGCGACGGCGTACTTCCATCTATTGGTCCGAATCGCTCTACCGATCTGAGACTCGCTAATTTGAATGAATACGTCACCGTTTTCGTCGGGTTCGTCACCCCTTACGACGGGCAGTATACTGTTACCGTGTAGTTCTTTATCTATCTGCAATCCCGCAGCATCCAGCAACGTGGGTGGGAGATCGATAATACTTCTTGGATTCTCTATGTTATTACTGTTTTCAAACCCGGGACCGGACAGTATCGCTGGTACCCTGACAGCAGACTCATGGGCTGTGCGCTTATACTCGCCTGGCCGTGTCCGGAAGTGGCAACCGTGGTCGGAGGTATAGGCGAAGACTGTGTTCTCACGAATGCCGCGGTTGTCAAGTGCCGTTAGCAGATCGTCGACAGCCTCGTCCAATCGCTTGACCATCCCGTAGTAGTCAGGAAGTTCATCGTACCAGTCGCCAGGATATGGCTTAAGATCACTTGGCACGGAAGGGTTCGATCCGTATCGCTCAGCGTAGTCCTCTGGCGCGACAAACGTCCACATATCGTTCTGATGGTGTGGCTCGAGATAAGAGACGACAAGAAAGAATGGCTCCGACAATGTGTCCAGTGCCTCGATACCGAACTCTGTGAAGGCGTCTGTCCGGTACGTGTCAAACGTGATTTCATTCCCCGCTTCATCGTAGAGGTAGCCCTCGGTCGGATGGGAAGTGAACTCTGGAACGTCAGCCGCCCGCCAAAAGTCGGTGTATCCACCACGCTGCGACTCTGGAACCGGATCTTCGAATGTCCCAGAGAGGTACCAGCCGCCCACGAAGCCGACGTCGTATCCTGCGTCAGCAAACCGCTCAGGGAGTGTCCGTATTTTTTCATCAAGGGTCAGTCCACCACGCCAGACACCGGTCTCGGTCGCAAACATCCCTGTCTGGAAGGTGGCTTGGAACGGTACACAGGCTGGTTGTGGTGTTATCGCCTGCTCAAGTACCGTCCCACGCTGTCCGAGGTCGTCAAGGGTTGGCGTAAGGTCCATTGGAGAATTGTAGAGTCCCAGAGTGTCCCATCGTTGCTGGTCGGTCAGCACGGCCAGCACGTTGGGCTGTGACACTCGATCACTCATCTGTGACCTCCTTTCCTGGCGCATCCGAGGACACGTTGCGTCAGAACCAGGTCAGCGTTCATTGTATCACCTTGCCCCTAATCGAACTGGCTGTACTGCCAACGATACTCGGATAGTCGTACTCCGACGACTCTGCACGCATTCGGTCGGCGGGCCCCGAGATCGTCACTGCCCCGATAGCGTTCCTGTCAGCATCGGTGATCGGTCCCGCGATACAGTGTCGTTCCGGATTGAACTCGCCCATGTCGTGAGCCAGTCTGTCATCCCGGACTGACTGTAGTTCATTACGGAGGGCATCTTTGTCGGTAATCGTGTTCTCGGTGTAGTCCGTCATTTCGTAATTGTCCAAGATTGCTTCCCGTTTTTCTTCTGGCAAATAAGCGAGAATTGCTTTCCCACCGGCAGTAGCAGGTAGTGGCACGTGCTCCCCCTCGAACAGTTCTGTTTTCGGTTCGACTTCGTCTCTAATTCGAACGAGATACACACCTCGGTTCCCTTCTTTAATCATGATGCTGGCAACTTTTCCCGTCGCTTCCGCTAACTTCTTCAGCGGCTTATGCGCAACCTTGTATAGCCTCATACGGGCGCGTACACCCCCGCCCAGTTCCATGAACCGGACACTCAATCTGTACCGCCGGTTTTCTTTGACGACGTAGCCGAGTCGTTCGAGTGTTGTGAGGTGCTTGTGGATCGTCCCACTCTGCAGCGATAGTTCGTCGGCCAATTCACTGACACCGACGGACTCACGCCCTGCCATCGCGTCGATAACACGGAAACTTGTCACTGTCGTCCGAGCGACGGGGTCCTCAAATTTGTCCGGGTTCGGGATTGATTGTCTTGACACATCGTAGCGATCAGTTGCCAGCACAATAAACGTATTCATATATTGTGAAGAATCCCCTCTTTCGGCAGAAGTCAGCATCCTTCGGAACCAGTAATCGACGTTAGAACAGCCTACGTAGAGCATATCGACGGCTTGTGACTCTATTCATATATCGTGAAAACACGGTCTCTCCGCCAGAAGTCAGCGTCCTTCGGAACCAGTAATCGACGTTAGAACAGCTTACGCCTACGTAGAGCAGATTGATGGGTTCGTAATCCCGAGAACCGACACTACACCGACTGACTCTCGCCGATTGACTCGGTTCCGGGCCGATCGCTGTCGGTGGGCAGCTGCCCAAATCAGAATAATGGATGTACCTGTGTTACTCCAATAGCGGTGTCGTCGTCTACAGGGCAATCGTTGCCCTGTAGACCCGCTCAGTCCGAGTCTGCCATACAATCTATTCATGATATATGAATGCAGACGCTGTCAACACAATTCCTTGTGATGTCGTATCGTATCAAGCTATTCATTATCGTCCTGACTCAGATAACCGTTCGAATACGTTCGTGTGGGCCAAGACTGGCACAGCCGTTATTCATGATACGTGAATGCTTACTCGGGAATGATCTACGACCAAGGACAAAATGGTCTGTGAGCGCTCAACGAACGAGACTGTTCAAAACGGATTCGCTGTCGGTGGCGCGTCGGTTATTCGAGTCGCGGGAGGTACGCTTCGTTGGCGGCGAGCAGTTCTTCGGTCATCTCGTGAATCTCCGGCAGGGTCAACTGGGCTGCCGTGAGCGGGTCCTGTTTGACCGCGCGGTGGATCTTCTCGCGGTCGTTCTCCAGTGCGCCTTCGACGGCGAGTTGCTGGACGGCGACGTGTTGCTGGGGGAAGGTGCGGACGGAGTTGGGGAGTTCGCCGACCGAACACGGGTGGAGGCCGGTGCCGTCGACGAGGACGGGGACCTCGACGCAGGCGTCGGTCGGGAGCGACTCGATGGCGTTGGTCTCGTTGCTGACGTTGAGGTTGAACCGGCGGGTCGTATCCGTCTCGATGGAGTGGATGAGCCGAGATGCGTACTCCTCGGAGCGTTCGACGCCCACTTCGTCCAGATCGACGCCCAGTTCGGGGTCGTCGCGTTCCTCAGAGCGTTCCTGCCACCCTCCAGGTACGTCGCAGTGGGCATCCGCTCGGCGTAGTCCGTGCCGGTCAGCTCCTCGATGGTGTCCTCGTCTGTCCGGAAGTACGGGACGTACTCGGACATGTGGTGGGAGGATTCGGTCGGGAAGTAGCCGAAGTGTTTCATCATCTCGAAGCGCACGGTGTCGCGCTCGTACGTCTCGGGGTCGTCGTAGGCCTCGCGGAGGTCGGGATAGACGCTCTCGCCGTCGTGTGTGGCTTCGAGGAACCACGCGACGTGGTTGATGCCGGCGACCCAGTACTCCAGTTCGTCCTCGGGGACGTCGACGTAGTCGGCGATGGCCTCGGCGGTGTGGGGGACGCTGTGACACAGCCCGACGGTCTCGATGTCCGTCGCCTCGAACATCGTCTGGCAGAGGATGGACATGGGGTTCGTGTAGTTCATCAGCAGGGCGTCGGGACACAACTCCTCCATGTCGTTGGCGAGGTCGAGCATGGTCGGGATGGTCCGCAGGCCGCGGAAGATGCCGCCCGGCCCGATGGTGTCGCCGATGGCTTGCTCGACGCCGTACTCCTCGGGAATGCGTATCTCGTTCTCGAAGGGTTCGGTGCCGCCGACGTTGATCATGTTGAGGACGTAGTCGGCGCCGTCGAGCGCTTCGACGCGGTCGGTGGTCGATTCGACCGTCGCGTCGAGGCCTTCGTTCTCGACCATCGCCTCGGCGACGCGGGTCGTCTGGTCGAGTCGATGCTCGTCGATGTCCATCAACGCGATGGTACTGTCGTTCAGGTCGTCGAACGAGAGGATGTCCCCCACGAGTTTCGTGGCGAACACCATACTACCCGCTCCGACGAAGGCAATCTTCGGCATGCATACTACCCTGTTGGTGAGGGGGTAATAAATGTATCCCTGCTGACCCTCCGTTCAGTAGAGAACCTGCGCGATTCAAAAATCTCTGTCGACGGCAGCACGGTTCGAATCTGCGGCTGATGGCTTCTCTATGTCAGCGCTCTGCTTCCGGCCTGTATACCTCCGTAATAGAGCTGTGATGGAGCTGATACTGACTGGACACCGGTCGGCTGTGTTTGGGAACTGGCCGACTGTAGGTGTATAATTCTATGCCAACGTAAAATATAAATGCCTACAATTAGTCTGTCGAGCCGGACAGACAATGTCTAAAAACCGTAGCATTAGCCGTCGGCGTCTAGTAAGTACGATCGGTGCGAGTGTCGCAGCAGGACTTGCGGGGTGCAGCGATTCCAGCGATCAATCAGAAGCAACCGACACGTCTGGTAAAGAGGGGAGCTCAAATAGTACTACGCAAGGTGAAAGACTCAACGTAGCGAGCTGGGGAGGTGACGTCGAGTCTGATATCGTTACGAGTATTCTCGAGGATTACGACTCTTCCAATCAGAATGTAAATGTGAAGTACCAGAACATTCCCTTCGGTGAATACTCGACCAAGCTGAAGACACAGTTTTCTGGGGGAACCGAACCCGAGGTCTTCTACTTAGCGTCGGGATCGGCGCTGCAGTATATGCAAAACAGTGCGCTACTTGCGTTGGACTCCTATGTCGAGAATTCGGATGGATACGCGTACGACGACATTCTGGACAATCTCCTCTCGGCGTTTCAGTATCAGGGGAAGACCTACGGGATTCCGAAGGATTTCACACCGGTTGGTCTCTTTATGAATGAATCTCACCTTGAGGAAGCAGGGGCGAATACCTCACCGGAGACCTGGAGTGGCTTTCGCTCCGCACTTGAGGCGGTTAAAACGAGTACGGACGTCGAGTACCCATTCGCGTTCGGAAGCAGGCCCCGAAACACCCTCGTTCAACTCATTTGGCAGAACGGTGGACGTATCCTCTCCGAGGATAACTCGGAATGTGTCGTCGGGTCTACGGCCGCTATCGAAGCACTACAGTACCTCCTTGACCTCCGTAGCGACGGGCTCGCGGCAATATATGGGAACGAAATCAGTCCGACTTGGGCTGCGCCCTCGCTCGGCAAAGAGAGGGTGACGGCCGCTATGACTGGTGCGTGGTCGATTTCGACACTGAAGGAAGAATATGGGTCTGTCTCTGACTCTCTCAAAGTTGCGAATCCGATGCCTATCCCGAACGGTGGTCAGCAATCGACGATAGTTTTCACAACGTCTTGGTCAGCTTCCGCACAGCAGGAAACCAAGCAGGCCTCGGCGGCCTTGATTAAGTCTCTCACCAGCAAGGAGGGCATGTGGAAGTGGACGAAAACCGGGACTGCACTGCCTGCACGGAAGTCACTGCTCGAAAAAGACTTTTACGACGACCGGCCGCTACTCAACGGCCTGGGTAACCTGGCAGACGACGGACGGCCATTCCTCTTCGGGATTCACCACTCTGAGGTCGTCAATACGGTCATGTCCGAAGTCGAAGGTGCGGTTACCGGCGCTAAGTCACCCGACGCAGCGTTGAAAGACGCTGAGCGCCAACTCAACAGTGACGTGTTCTAAAAACGATGGCAGACACCACACTTACCGACGTTAAGAAGCGCTTCGAGAGTGATGGGGACGACGTGGTCGCCGTTGACGAACTGAGCCTCGATATCAAGGACGGCGAGTTTCTCGTACTCGTCGGTCCGTCTGGGTGTGGGAAGTCGACGACACTGCGACTCATCGCTGGTCTCGAAACCATTTCCGACGGCGAAATCAAAATCGGTGACCACGTCGTCAACGATGTCAAGCCTAAAGACCGTGACATCGCGATGGTGTTTCAGAACTACGCGCTGTATCCTCAGCGAACCGCCCGCGGGAACATGTCGTTTGGGTTGAAGATGTCGACCGACCTGCCGGATGAAAAAATAACCGAGCGGGTCGAGGACGCGGCAGAGATGCTCTCGATCACGGACCTGCTCGACCGTCGTCCCAAGGCACTCTCCGGTGGTCAACAGCAGCGGGTAGCGCTAGGCCGAGCCATCGTCCGTGACCCGGAACTCTTCCTCATGGACGAGCCACTCTCGAACTTGGATGCAAAACTTCGGACACAGATGCGTACAGAACTTCAAGAACTCCACCAACAGCTCGGCGCCGCGACGGTATACGTGACCCATGACCAGACCGAGGCAATGACGATGGGCGACCGTATCGCCGTCCTCAATGATGGTCAACTCCAGCAGATCGGCACGCCGATGGAGTGTTACTACGAACCCGCGAACCAGTTCGTCGCTGGGTTCATTGGATCTCCCTCGATGAACTTTATCGAAGGGGTGTTCGTTGATGGGCTTATCCACTTGGACCTGTTCCGGTATCCCTCACTGACGAACAGCAGGCGGCGATCGAATCTGAAGACTCGAACTCGGTGACAGTAGGGATTCGACCGGAAGACATCGAACTCACCGACGAAGACGGGCCCCGAACGATGAAGATGGACGTCAATGTCGTCGAGCCGATGGGGAGCATGAATCTTCTGCACCTCGAACGGACTGGTGTCGAAATAACCGCTGCCGTCACCGGCGAACACATCGTCGACGAGAGCGACTGTGTTCGCGTCCGGTTCCCCGCTGATCGCGTCCATGCGTTCGACCGACAGACTGGCGCCGCCGTATTCAACCGTGAGCGGAGTGCTGATCGGCCATCGGGGATTCTCAGTAGAGAGGAGGTGCCTAGCCATGGCCGTTGATGACAAAACCGACTCTGTCACTGTCCGAAAGAGAGTCACTCGGTTCAAGCAGTCCCTGCCCAGTTTCGGACATGCCGATCAGAACAACCTCGCCGGGTTGCTTCTCATTCTCCCGAACTTTGTGGTTTTCTCCCTGTTCCTCTTAGGACCGGTACTGTTCGCGCTCTTTCTCTCCACACAAAATTGGAACGTGTTCACAAGTTCGGGAGAGTGGGCGTGGACGACGCTCTTCGGCGTTCGTCTTCCCATCCAGAACTACGTCGAAGTCTTGACTCCGTGGCCTTGGGAGAACAATTGGGCGTCACTGCGGAGTCCGTCGTATAACCTCTGGTGGTTCGCGCTTCGGAACACCATCGCGTATGTCGTCGTCGTCGTCCCTACACAGATTATTGGTGCCTTCCTCTTGGCACTTGCACTCGATATGCGCATCCGTGGAAAGAAACCACTCCGGGCAGCTTACTTCATGCCTGTGATGCTGACGTCCGCCGCAAGCGGCGTCATTTGGCGGTGGCTGCTCGCGAACAAAGGCGTGGTCAACGAGTTCTTGCGCCCGTTCGGGCTCGCGAATGCGTGGGCGAACGATCCGGGGACGGCACTCGGAAGTCTCATGCTCATCGGCCTCTGGGGCGGTATCGGATTCAATATGATCTTCTATCTAGCTGGGCTCCAGAGCATCCCCGAGGAGCTCTACGAAGCCGCGCGCATCGACGGTGCAACTGGTTGGCAACGAATCAAAGAGGTCACGTGGCCCAACCTACGGAACACACACTTCTTCGTCATCGTGCTCTCCATCATCGGCACCTTCCAGGTGTTTGGTATCGCGCTCGTCTTCGCGAAAGGTGGCCCGTATCACGCGACGACGACTACTGTCGTTCTCATCTACAAGACAGCCTTCGAGAACAGTAGTTACGGGAAGGGAGCGGCGATGGCGTTTATGTTGTTCGCTATCGTGTTCGTGTTCAGTTATTATCAGTACCAGCTCAACCAACAGAATGAGGTGTCATACTGATGCCACGCTCGAACTACGACTATCCCGGATACGAACGGTCGGGCACCACCTACTGGACGAAGACTACGCTCCTCTACGCTGGAGTTATTGGCGGAGCACTTCTCTGGTCACTCCCGTTCTGGTGGATGCTAGCGACATCTGTAACGGCGAATCCATCGGCGGCATCGATTAAACTGCTGCCATCGAACCCCACACTTGATCACTACGAGACGCTGTTCAGTACCCAACCAATCGGCAAGTGGTTCTTCAACACTATCGTCTTCGCGGGCTCTGTCACTGCGTTCAATCTCATCTTCGACAGCCTCGCCGGCTATGCACTTGCAAAGGTGGATTTCATCGGCCGGGAGAAATTTTTCCTCCTTTTCATGTCGACGATGATGATACCCGCGATGGTGACTCTTATCCCAGTGTACGTATTCCTCGCCAAACTCGGTTGGGTGAATACCTACCAAGGACTCGTTGCACCGATGATAGCCAATCCAATTGGCATCTTCCTTTTGCGACAGCATTTCAAAGGGATGCCATCGGCACTTGGTGACGCTGCGAAGATTGATGGATGTAACGAACTGCAGACATTCTACAAAGTATACCTGCCACTGGCAAAGCCAGCACTCGCAACGTTGGGTATCTACACGTTCATCATGACGTGGAACAACTTCCAGTGGCCACTCATCATTGCCAGCGACGACTCCATGTATACCCTTCCAGTTGCGCTATTCAGCGTTCGAAATCAGTTCTTTACCGAATGGGGACTCGTGATGGCCGCGGCGGCAATCATCGTGATGCCGGTGATACTCGTCTTCCTTTCGGCCCAGCGGTACTTCATTCGAGGAATGACCCTCTCGGGTGTCAAGGGCTGACTGGTCCGGTCGTCTCTTTTTATTATCGGCGTACGTATCCGAATCGAATTCTCTCGGCCCCGTCGCCGAATAGTTCTTCGAAAGCAACGGTTTCGGTCACAGCAAGTATTCCGGGACCCAAGAGGACGAAAGCCGGTGGAAAAATCTGCGAGAGTGAAATTACAAACCCGCCCCAGACAAAGTAGAGTACGGTGAATGCAGGCTCTTCAGCGAGACTGTAAGCAGCTCTCTCCATCGTGTACCGGAATCCCGATCTGTCCTCTGGGACAGATCTCATCCGAATACTGGCAGCCCTGAACATCCAAATAAGGGCAATGACGATTAGATACAGGCTGAGTAGTGCCCAAAGGAGCGCAAGAATGTTCCCGCTTGTAGCTCCGACTACAAGGTAGAGATATCCACCACCTACAATTACAATAAACAGAATGCTGTACGGCAGGCCAGCGAGTATGTTGTTACGCCACTCAGAGACAAACGTCTCGAAGCGCTCTCGCTCGCTTACAGGTCTCCCTTTCGACTCGGAGGTGATAATCTCGATCCACATCTCACTGAGTGCTAGAATCGATGCACCGAGAGTAACTACTGGAATCGAACCGAGGATGAACAGTGGACTCGACCAACCAACCGTGAGTGCGTCTTTGTAACTCACCCGTATAATGGCACGACATACATCCCCAAGACTCGTATCATGTTGGGCCATCGTCTGTATATCGTTCTCTCCAGTCGATACATCATAGTGTTTGCCATCGTTTGCTCAGAGTGCCGTAGACGATTGACACACCAAGATGGGGTGGGTGCCGAGGTCGAACGCCTATAGAAACCCATGAAATGATTCATGCTGAGTTTAGATTACTATGTTCTTTATCACCCAAATGCAGCACCCAACTGGGCCCGCATATACTCCCGTCAGAGCTTCCGAGCGCGCGAATCCGAGAGATAGTTCTGTAGGACGACGTCAGCGCTGGCACTGCCCTGTTCGGTCGCTATCTCGTCGAGACTGTCGAGAACGACGTCGAGTGAGGCGGAATAGGCGTCGTACCGGAATCGCCGCCCTATCTTCGGTGCTGGCGACACGCCGTCGATTTCGTCGAGCAAATCCGCACGGTCGGAGAGCCCTGTAAACCTGTCCCAGACCGTCCAACGAGAGACTAGCCCACCCGAACCATGTGGAGACGGAAAGAGGTAGCCGTCCCAGTCGTCGTGAGCAGCAAACGCGGCGAGACGGCCTTCGAACACGTCCTGTCCGTAGAGCAGCGAACCTCGACGACCCCGAAGTTGCTGATCTCTTCGCGTTCCTGCTCGAAACCAACGAAGCGCGCCAATCTATCGCCCGTGGCGACGACCTTCGCGAGAGTATCATGCGTCCCGTCGATATCGACGACATTAAAAATAGAATCCGCGAATTAGAAGGTCAAGAGGACAAGACCAGTGACGAACTAGCCACTATTGAAGATGGAAAATCTGATACACGCAAATTTGAACAGCGTTGAAAGCGGATACGGGACCAGATACATGACAAAATGGGCAGGTTGCGGACAAAGAAGATGAAATAGACGAAAGCGGTCAAGATACCGAGTCAAGCCGGCAGGAACAGGAAGAGCTGGAAGAGAAACTCGATGAGCTTCGCTCGACCGTGCCGGAGACCTCCGAGATGAACGCGAGGACTTGGTCGAGCAACTGACTGACGAACGGACGAGGATCGACCGGATCGAAGCCGACGTCGTCGATGTGTTCAACGAGCATATGGACACGATACTCGGGATTCTCACCGAGTGCCAAACTCGTTTTCGAGGCACTCAAATATGAAGGCGAACTCACGCAGAAAGAAATTGCAAAAGAAACGCTTCTGGTTGGCAGGACAGTTCGATCTGCTTTGAGACAACTCGAACAAATGGATGCGATCACTTCACGGCCTAATTTCAAAGATGCCCGTCAGCGTGTTTACACTATCAAAAACAAACCATAATTTCGGTAAGGGTATCGGACTCAAATATCGAGAACTGGAAATCCGATACTATCTATCGTCGATGAAACGAGTGTTTGCAAAACCTACGAACGAAGTTCTCCAATCTCTACACTACAACCAACCAAAGATGGACCGACACCACCAAAAATGTTAAATATTAGTTTTCCGAATCACAACCATGCGAACATGTGTCCTCTCCGATGTTGGAGAGCTTAGCGTAATTGAGCGAGAACAGCCGAACCCCGAACCTGACGAAGTATTAGTCCGTATTGATCGAGTTGGCATCTGTGGATCGGACCTCCACTACTACCAGCACGGCGAGAACAGCGGTAACCGCGTCGACTTCCCTCATGTACTGGGACACGAATCGGCAGGCACAGTCGTGGACGTAGGGAGCGATGTCACGTCTGTATCCGCGTCTGACCGCGTCGCTATCGAACCTGGTATCCCCTGTGGGGAGTGTTCGTACTGTACAACGGAGCAAGGATACCATCTATGTGAAGAGATGGAGTACATGTCGTCACCGCCGGTAGACGGCGCGCTTACAGAGTACGTCGCGTGGCCTGCAGAACTGGTCTATCCGCTCCCCGATGCAGTCTCACTCCGAGAAGGGGCACTCGTTGAACCACTGAGTGTAGCTATGCACGCCTGTGAACGCGGCGACGTGGCAGAGGGCGATACAGTGCTTGTCACAGGTGGTGGCCCCATCGGTCAACTCGTTTCAGAGGTCGCCTTGGCTCGGGGTGCGGAAGTTGTCCTGACAGATGTAGTCGCGGGGAAACTTGATCTGGCCGAGCAACAGGGTGTAGACCATACGGTCGACGTCACATCCGCTGATCCAGTTAGTGTGATTCACGAGCAGGTCGATAGCGATGGGGTCGATACCGTCATCGAGAGCTCGGGTGCCGATAGTGCAATCGAACTGACGACCGACGCCGTCAAACGGGGTGGGACTATCGTCTTCGTTGGTATCCCGATTGATGCCGACCTGCCGACCGACGTTGTCGGGCTCATCGGAGACGAGTACGATCTCAAGGGGTCGTTCCGATTCAGCGACACGTACACCGACGCTATAGCGGGGATTCAGGCAGGACGGTTCGACGTCGACAGCATCGTGAGCTTCGAGCAGGCGTTCGAAGAGACACAGGCAGCGTTCGACCGTGCGCTTGAACCGGAGAGCGTGAAAGGGGTCGTTCGCGTCAGCGACCACTCAGAGTGAACTGTCGTCGTACCCACCGTCGATGGTGAGTGTCTCACCGGTGGTGAACGACGCCGCATCACTGGCAAGATAAACGGCAGCGCCGGCGATTTCATCGGGCTGTGCCACACGCTCGAGTGGCGTCCGTTCGTCAATTTGCTTCCGGAGTTCGGTCCCTTCCGCGAAGGCATCCCCCGCAAGTGGGGTCTCGACAAAACCGGGTTCTATCGCGTTGACGCGGATTTCGGGACCGAGGTCGGCGGCTGCGGCACGGGTGAGACCATTCACACCGCTTTTCGCCGCACAGTAGGCTGGTCGCTGTTCTCGGGCCTGTCCGGCTGACATTGAGGAGATATTGACGATACTGCCCGAGTCCATCTCACGACCGAACACCTGACACGCACGAAAGACACCGGTGAGGTTGGTGTCGATATCTCGCGCCCAATCTTCAGCCTCCATCTCGGTAATTGATGCCTTTGCGACAGAGCCAGCGGAATTTACGAGTACGTCGATTTCGCCCAGTTCATTCGACGCCACATCGTAAAGGCGCTCGATAGATTCCATCTCTCGGACGTCACAGGTGACCGTTGCCGTCTCTGCCCCACGGTCGCGTAGTTCTTCGGCCGCTGTCTCGACGGCGTCCTCGTGCCGACTCGTTGCGACGACGTTCGCCCCATCGTCTGCGAAGGCTAGCGCGATTGCCCGACCGATACCACTCGTGCCGCCGATGACGACGGCGTTCTTATCTGCGACGCTGACTGTCTGCGCTGCTGGGTCAGTCATACGAGTTGTATATCCAGCTACCGTGGCCTTACTCTTACGATTGTTTCGGGAGGATGGACGATCAGCATACGATCGGGTGTGTCGATCTCTTCGTACAGACGTCGAAGAGCGCTTGTAGATGGATTGTCGGATTTTGTGTTATTGAAGGTTCAAAATACGATTACAGGATTTAATCGCTACGACACGATTCCAGAGAATACTACGCGACAGCGGTTAGAAGATATTATGTGTGTGAACAGTCAATCCACCAACCGAGAAATGTCGACTCATCAATCAGGAATGGAGACAGCCAAACAGGATGTCGACTCGGTTTCTGGAGCTATTGTCCGGCACATTGCAGAGTCGGCAGACCGAGATATGACCGAACTCCCACCGTTGTACGAAACAATTGACCCGGACGCATTGGATACGCTCTTAGATTCTCTCGACGAGGATAACACCGCTTTCTCGCTCGAGTTTACGTATGCTGGGCAGCATATTTCCATCAATACTGGTGGGACTGTTAGTTGCGACCAAGAATAAACTAGGACGGCCCTGATTACTGAACTTTCTTATCCACCTCGAAAAGAGAAGATTCGGCTCTGAAGACGAGTGGCTCAGGCGAGCCCCATCGTTCGAGGGAGCCACATAACGACATCTGGGAAGATAATCGCGAGGATGAGAGCGACTAAGAGCGGAACGTAGAACGGCAACATATTCCGCGTGATTCGTTCGAGCGAGACACCCGTAACCGCGTTGAGGACGAACAGGATGACGCCGAACGGCGGCGTCAGCAGGCCGATCATCAACGTGATGATCATCACGACGCCGAAGTGAATCGGACTGATGGCCGTCTGCTCGATGACCGGCAGGAAGACTGGCGTGAGAATCGTGATAGCCGCGATGGTCTCCAACATCAGGCCAACGACGAATAGCACACCCGCTATCAGGAGCAGAATGACCATTGGGTCGGTCGAGACTGTCGTGACGGCGTTGGCGAGGACTTCCGGCAATTGAGCACGCCGGATGAGGAATCCGTACAATGCGGCGGCAGCGACGATGAACGTGAGCGATGCCGTCCGCGTCATCCCGTCCTCAAAGCTGTCGATCAGTTCTTCCAGGCTGAGGGCATCGTAGAAGACGGTCCCAATCAGAATCGTGTAGAACAGTGCGATTGCACCCGCCTCCGTCGCAGTGAACAGCCCACCCAAAATACCGCCGATAATGAGAATGGGGGTCCCAAGTGCCGGAAGTGCCCGATATCCGGTCTTGGCAATTTTACCAGGAGACCACCAGTCACCGCGTTCGTATCCCCGTCGGTGGGCGTAGACCGTACACAGAACCATCAGCCCCAGTCCCATAATCAGGCCGGGGATGAGGCCTGCGATGAACAGCGTCCCGATGGATACCTGTGCGATGACGCCGTATATAATGAGCGGAACGCTAGGCGGGATGATGGGGCCGATAATTGACGACGACCCAGTGACAGCGACACTGAACCCCTCTTCGTACCCCTCGTCACGCATTGCCTGATACTCGATGGCACCGAGACCGGCCGCATCCGCCGCCGCCGTTCCAGTCATCCCAGAGAAAATGATACTTGCGACGATGTTCACGTGCGCAAGGCCTCCGCGAATCGGCCCGACGATCGCTTTCGCGAAGTCGAAGATGACGTCTGTGAGACCGAGTGCGTTCATTAGCAGGCCCGTCTGGAGGAACAGCGGAATCGCCAGCAGGACGAACGAGTTACTTCCGCTGACCATCGTCTGGGCGACGAGTAACGGCTCGAACGGAATCGATGTGGTCAACATCAGGATGAGACTCGTCAATCCGAGTGCGTAGACGACCGGGACCTCTAATAGATAGAGCCCCAGCAGTATCCCAACGAACAGGCTCAGGAGGGTGATATCGGCCATCAGCGCCGCACCTCCTGTAGCTGTGGCTGCCACACGTGGTCGAAAAACGCGTTAGTCCTCATCGATGTTCCCTCCACGGAGATCTGTGACGATAGCGTCCGGTGTAGCAACCACTTCCCACAGATCACGGAGGCTGTAAACGATGATGACTGCCCCACCGACGACGGCGGGAACGTAGAGCCAGGCCTGCGTGAATGGTGGATGGGTTGGCAATGCCCCGATGACGGAGCCCCTGTTCTGCAGATAGAGCGGATACGCCCCCGAGATGAGGACGCCAACGAACACAATAACGAGTACAGAACGGAACCCTGCGAGGAGCCGTATCCAACCGCCTGACAGCCGTGACGATAGGAGATCGAGAGAGATGTGTTCGCGTTTACCGCTTGCGACTGCAGCGCCGATGAACGTGACATAGACGAGGAGCATTTGTGAGAGATTGACTGTCCACGGTAGGCTACTGCCGATAAACGACCCGAGTACCCATCGGGTCAGTATCTGTAGCCCGACGACCAGTATCATCAGCGTGTACAGAGACAGTGCGGCGACCCTGACTACCCTATCGACGTAGTGGGTCGGTGTCGGTTTGGTGCTGTTCTCAACCATAGTTCAGTGTATTTGGCCGCCCTCTCAAATGTTTCGCACTTCTTCTAGCGACGGCTCCCATGTCGATTCGAACTGTGCTTTAAGTGGTTCTTCCGCCGCCGACAGCCAGGCTTCACGGTCCGGCTCGACGATTTCCATCCCTTCGTTCTTGAGTTCCTCAATAGCTTGCGACTCCGATTCTTCGATACTACTACTGAGCTCCTTGATATCCTGCGTCAGCGTATCGGTCAGCACCGACTGGTCCTCGTCGGACAGACTGGAGAACGTGTCGGTGTTGAACGTGAACCAGCCAGTCGACGCCAGATGCTGGGTCAGCGTATAGTGGCTTTGCACCTCGTACAGCGACGCCGAGAGAACGGTCTCTGCTGGGTTCTCCTGTGCCTTGACGACGCCCTGCTGGAGCGCGCTGTACAGTTCGTCGAAGGCGACCGTTGTTGGGCTGGCACCAATGCCTTCCCAAATATTCACCCACGGTGAGAGGTCCGGAACGCGGAGGTTGATTCCCTTGATGTCTGCAGGGGTCTCAAATGCGCTCTTACCTGACGTGTGTCGGTAACCCCGGTAGACAGGTTGATTGACGAGCCGCTGGTTCCCTTCCTCCCGGAGGCGTTGTTTCCCGTCTTCGAGGAACTCTGTTTGGAATGCCCGTTTCTGCTGCTCCCAGTTCTCGAAGACGAACGGCGACTCAACCCAGAAGTTTTTGGGGTCGTAGTCGATAACCCATCGGGTTCCGATGATAGTACCGTCAATGGACCCGATGCGCGTCTGTTCCATGACCTCAGATTCCCCGCCGAAGGCGGGTTCGATGGTTATCGAAACGCGGTTATCGGTTTCTTCTGCGATGGTCTCTGCCCAGGAGTTGGCCATCTCGTTGATAACGTGACCGCTGGGAAAGACGCTCCCGATGAGCATCTGAGTCTCGCCACCTGACCCGCCATCGCTGGAGCCCGTGGTACCGTTATTCCCAGAACCGCCATCGCCACTGCCCGTTCCGCCGTCGCCGGAACAACCTGCGAGCGATGCGAGAGTGCCTGCGCCGCCAAGGACACCGATCTGTTCGATGAAACTTCTTCGGCTCTGCTGTGACATACATTCACCAAAGCACTACACTACTACTTATATCTTTCCCAATAATACATTTCAATTATAGTCTGAGCATGTCGCCTGGGGACCACAGACGTCTGTCGCAACCGATCTCTTCGACGCGGCCAACGTGCTGCCAGCTGATCAGTATCGTAAAGCAGGTCTGAAAAATATGCCTCGCGGGATTTGTCGTGACTACGCTGTCTGTTCGAGTAACCCGCGGATGTATCCGATAGCGAACAAGCGTCCCATGTCTGTGTAGCCAGCGTGGACACCCTCGCGGTCTTCTTCACCAAGCATCTTTGGAACGTGGTCAGGTCTGATCGGGCCGTCGAATCCGACGTCGCGGTAAGCTTTGATAGCAGCGCGCATATCTGTCGGTCCATCGTCGTGCCACGTCTCGACGAACGATTCGGGCGTACCAGCGACGTCACGGAAGTGGACAAAGTGGATGCGGTCGCCGAGACGCCGAATCGCGGCAGGAACATCGGTCTCCATCGCGGCGAAGTTCCCTTGACAGAAGGTAACACCATGATTCGGACTGTCATAGAGGTCGAGAATACGTTCGTACTTCTCGAGGGAAGTCGCGAGGCGAGGAACGCCTCGAACCGGCGAAACCGGCGGGTCATCGGGATGAAGTGCCATCTTCACACCCGCTTCTTCAGCCACTGGAACGACCTCGTCGAGGAAATACTGGAGATTCTCCCAGAGCTCGTCTTCCGTAATTCCCGTTGCGGGGTGATTGTCTGCTCGCTCGCTCAATCCGTGATCGTAGCCGGTTAGTAGCGACCCACCTCGGTCCGGTATCGAATCGGACGTCCGAAGAACACCAACAGGATTCTCCGTCCACACCCAACAGTACGTCTCGATACCTACCTTCCCCATATTCCTGAGTAATTGCTTAACTGTCGCTATCTCTTCGTCACGGCCTTCCTCGCCGAGGACCGTCTTCGTCATCGGTGGCCTATCTTCGACTACCTGAAGTGGGATGTCGTGATCTTCGAACCGATTGCGCGTTCGCAAGAGCGTGTCGTACTCCCACCACTCGTCGACTCCCCAAAAGCGGACGACACCACGATCCACGCCCATTTGTTTCGCAAGTGTCCACCGCCTATCTGGGGATGGCGGCAGCATCAGTGCTGTATTCATACGACCGGAGTGAGTGATTCCTCATATATATAGGTTTCCCACCCCCGTACAATGTCGAGTGAGTATGGGCAGTACTCAGGTATCACCGCGGCATGTTCAGACACGGTATCATGATGGGTCCACTATCGGTGGAATTAGCTAATCCTCGCTGTGACTATTCTGTCGTTGACCATCTGTTTCTTGCTCACTCCAGATTCGATAACAGAAGCGATTACTCGTACGTGGTTTTGACTTCGATGACGTTCGTCCGATCTCTGAGGGCTGGCAGTAGTTCGCTCTCGATACGACCGTCGTCGAATCGTTCTTTCGGCCCTGAAAGCGAGACTGCTCCGACGATGCGGTCTTCTACATTGAGTGGAATGGCTATCGACCGGATCCCAGTTCGTCGTTCTTCGTCCTCTAGCGCAAAACCCTGTTCCCGGATAATCTCAAGTTCCTCGAAGAGCGTCTCAGAGGTGTCGATAGTGCTCTCGGTCGCTGCCGGAAGCCCGTATCGGTCGACAATCGCACGCACGTACTCCTCAGGTAGTTCGGATAGAATCGCCTTTCCCAATGCAGTCCAGTGCATATTCGTGTACTCTCCGATGAGTGCGTTATCATAGACTGCCTCGCTTCCCTCTGATTGGTAGACAATAACCCGCTGTCCGTTCTCCTCGACACCGAGATTTGCGACTTCACCCGTGGTTTCTGCCAGTTCATCGATCTCGGGTTTGGCGGTCGAGTAGACGTTCAAGTCGTTTCTCACCACAGCGCCGTCTCTGAGAAACCGGAGCCCGAGCCGGTAGCCGTCGTCGCCCTGAACAACGTAGCCAACGGATTCCAGTGTCTTGAGGTGTACATGTGCCGTGCTGGTCGGGATATCGAGCGCCTCTGCAACGTCGTTTATCCGTACTGTTCCAGAGTCTCTCAAAACACCGATGACTTCGAATGCTCGCTGAACAGCGCTGACCCGCTTTCCGCCGTCGTCTGACCCGTCTATATTCATACTTCGTATAACGATGAAGGCACGTATAAATTCTACTATGGGTGGAAGAACCCATTTTTCCAAGAAGATCTCGGTAGAATGTATAGTTTGAAAGTACCTGATGATAGTCTCTGACACACATACCAACAGCGTCCTTCCACTTATAGTGTACCTCTCGCCATATTCGGATAACAAGAGTACTAGTGTTACGAAGATGGTCTTTGAAAATCATCATACACCCTGTCAAAGTGACGAGACTAAAGAGCAGATCGATAAATCAGAAAACAAATGGACGGTATCCGAGGCTAATAATTCAATATTGAGTACCCAAAATCTCGAACCGTTCAGACATAAAACCACATTTCCAAATTTTAGGCTCATATTTAGAGTAGAAAAAGGGATAGAGACAGATAGAAAGAATATGGAGAAATATAATTTGTGAGTTGGAGAATAACGGTGATTTTGAGTGATAGTAGAGCGAATCTCGACGTATTCCGTACAATTCGCTCAGTACTCGCCGCCATACGTCGTCAAGCCGAACAGACCTTTCGGGTGCAGGTAGTCCCACAGTGTTGGTCTGGTAGACTGCGGCAGTTCCAAACCGCCGTTACCCTACTCTTGACCGTATACGGGGTCTCGTGTTGTTTTTGCCACAGGGACTCCGGCAGGTGTCAGCGGACTCGGAGGTACCTTCAGGTCGCGTTCAGCAGCCGTACTTCTGGAGGTATGCTTCCGATTAGATCGCCGTCAGAATCTGTGAGTGTCAACGGTTCCTCATCTAGCCGTCACACTGTGATACACGAAAACCCAGTTATTACGGATGCAATCCTACTATATGGGTTGGTATGAGATGCAGTCCCATTAAAAAGATATAATAGGAACCACATCCAATTCATAGGTGGGCGGGCTACGAGCGAACGAGACCTGAAGTGTCGGACGGGCGCGGTGGTTGGGACACGTCCGCCAGTCAACACAGACATGAGACACAACAATACGGACCCCGACACGGAGAAGGAGTACGCGGAACTAGAGTTGGACAACAACACACTCTACGTATATGATCCGAAGAACCCAAGCGCGTGGATACAGTCGTCGGAGTACTATGAGTTCCCCTAAGCTACGGTATGTTGGCGGGAGTCCTCGGGAATGGAGTAGCCTATACGTCCCAGCCCATGCTCAGCAACGTTCCGGGACGCCGGAAGTGGCCTCGATGGCAGATTCGGGTTGAATGCCTATGTCTGAGGGAGAGCCCAGTACAACAGGCGTAAAATCCGATACAACCCTTTGCAGAATCATCGAGACGCTGAACGAACTGGCGACGGCGAACCGGTCAATGCTGGCCGACCGCCTTCCGGTCTCGAAGAGTACTGTCCACCGACTCCTTACGTCACTCAAACGACTCGGATACGTCAATCAGGACGGAAATCAGTACGCCCTCTGTCTGCGGTTTCTCGGCCCGAATCTAAGCCGGCTACGTTGTACCGCTGAACTACCTGGGAAGATGGACGTGACTAGAAGCTGTATACACCTACCAATGACACCTGAAAATTGTTTCTCGGGATTCAGACCCGGAAAAAGTCTGTCCGGAAAGGACTCGTCTAAGTACGTACCAGCTGTCGCCGCAATACGTGCTAGTGCTGTTCTACAGTCAATAACACTATAAGCTAGTCGGAAGGTATTCAATAGTGTGGCTCATATCTGTCGGCAGAGCAACTATGGATAAAAAGGACGTTCAAATTCTGGCAGCGATAGCGAAACTAGGCACCGGCAGTCCGGAGAAACTCTCGGAAGAGATCGACATTCCGAAGTCGACAGTCCACTACCGTTTGGACAACCTTCGCGAAGAGGGGATCATTACGAACGACCTGTTCGATGTCGACCTTGAGAAGATCGGGCTGAACATCACGGTCATTACCAACGTGATGGCCGAGTACAGCGAAGGCTACCACGATAAAGTCGGTGAAAAACTGGGTGAAGTCGAAGGTGTCAACCAGGTGTATTTCACTATGGGTGACACTGATTTCGTCGTCATCTCACATCTCGCCAATCGGGGGATGGTGGAACGGCTCGTTCAGGACTTTGAGGCGATTGACGAAGTCGCCCGGACGAGTTCGAAGTTCGTTATAATGACGATAAAGGACGAGAACCGTCCGTTGAACGATTTCGAGACGGAGACGCTGCTCGATAACCTCAGTATGCAACAGAAAGCGGTCGAACAGTAGCGGACAGGACAGTCACTGTAGGGAAGCCACATGACGCCGTGTCCGAGCGATATCGGCCCCGACTCCCTGCACTGACTCCTACGCCCTCTAAACGTAAGGTCGTCTTCGTGTCGGAGATGAACCGGCAATATATAGCTGATTGGAACTGTGTTTAAGAACGCCAATCTAAGTTGTACTATGGATGAAACCGACATCCGCATCCTATCTGCGGTCTCGGATATCGGGACCGGAAGCCCCGAGTCGATTCACGACGAAACCGGTATCCCGAAGTCGACGGTGCATTACCGCCTCAACAAGCTCAAAGAGCAGAACGTCATTGAAGATGAACTGTACTCTGTCGACCTCTCGGCAGTTGGTCTGAAGATCACACTGATAACAGAAGTGAGCGCGCAGTATCAGGAGGGGTTTCACACCGCCGTCGGCGAGAAGTTGAGCGCCCTAGAGGGTGTGAACAAAGTGTATTTCATGATGGGTGACATCGATTTCATCGTGATTTCGAAGTTGGCGGACAGGGATATGGTGGAGGACTTGGTGACACGGCTTGAGACAATCGACGAGGTCCACCGGACAAGCTCGCAGTTTGTGATTACGACGGTAAAGGACACGACGAACCCCTTGACAGCGTACCCGGAGGACTCGTTGACGGCTCTCTGTTCCGATTCCTGATGAGAAAACGAGCATCGCTCGACTGGGACGGCGAATCGTCGGCGTCCGGCTCAGTGGTCGCAGTAGTCGGCGAAGTTCTCGAGGACCAGTGTCGCGTTTGAGTCGGCAAACGAGCGGTCTCCCGGGCCCAGTCGCTGGGGCGGTCGCTGACCCGCGGCGTGAATTCGGGGTGGAACTGCACCGTCCAGAGTGGTGCGTCTCGATGTGTACTACAGAAAAACTCGTTGTAGGTCGTCCTCGCCGTCGCTTCCATGCCGTCCCTAGCTCGGTCACGAGGTCGGCGTGAAGGACCGGTACGACCGAGTCGACGTCGGCTAACGCCTCGTCGGGACGCTTCCGTTCCATCTCGACGAACGTCGAGCGGCGCCTGTCTTCCTCGACCGTGCCACCTAAAGCGTAGTTCACCTGTTGGTGACCGAAGCAGATCCCCAGCAGCGGGATCCGTTCGTCGATGCACCGCTCGATGAGGTCGTACTGCGGTTCGAGCCACGGTTCGTGTTCGCTCTCGTAGACACTCGCCGTGCTCCCGCTCAGGACGACCCCGTCGTACTCGTCCGGTTCCGGCGGCGCTGTGTCACCCGCGCCGACGACATACTGGCTATCCGGCAGGAGACGTTCGATCTCCGGACCGAGATACCGGTAGTCGGGCTGTACTTCGTTGTCGAGAACCAGTATCATCGTCTCTCAGATACTGTACCAAACCCAATAAAACTATCTAATATTGACTCTCGTCCATTTCAAGGCACCACTTATCGTATAGGATGGAGTGAATTCCCACATTATAAGAGCAAGATTCAAGTACCATTATTGACCATACTGAATACGTTGATTACCCAGACGTGTGTCCCGTGAGGGTCGATGTACGTCCGCCGTTCACGGACCATCCTAACAGATCATGACCGAGCCAAACGCCACAGCCATGCAACAGCGGATAGAAGAAGAAAGCATCGAGCACGTCCTCGTCGAGTTCGCGGACGTCAACGGGATATCCCGCTCCAAAACGGTCGCTGCGGACTACTTCTTGGACTCGTGGGAGGACGGGTTCCCGATCAATCTGCTCCTCCTGTTTCAGACGCCGCGGAACAGTTTACCGACGGGGTCGGGATACGGCGAAGAGATAGAGTACGGCGACGGCACGTTACACCCGGACCCGTCTACGTTCCGTGTCCTTCCATGGCGGCAAAATACCGCACGGGTCATCTGCGATATCGAATACGAGTCAGAGCCGGTGGTGGCCTCACCACGGAACGTACTCAAGCGGGTTCTGAATAACTGCGACCTCGTTCTCGACTTCTACGTCGGCAGCGAACTGGAGTTCTACCTGCTCGATTCGATGGAAGGAGAGTACGAACCGGCGACCACGGATCAACACGAGTGTGTCTCGTGGGCGACCGAGGAGGTCTCGCCCTTCTATGATCGGCTGAGCGAGTGGGCAGACGCCTACGGTGTCGATCTGACCTCACTTCAGCACGAACACGGTGCCGGACAGTTGGAGATACTCTTCGACTACGGGACGCCGCTCGCACAGGCCGACACGACGTTCGACTTCAAACGAGTGGTAAAGCAGGCAGCCAGCGCGTGCGATCAGTGGGCGACATTCATGGCCAAACCGTTCGGTGACCGTGCCGGAAGCGGGTACCACCTGCACGTCAGCGCCTTCGACGGCGACGAGAACGCGTTTACGACGCGGGGAGAGGGGCTGTCGGACGAGGGCAAGTATTTCCTCGGGGGGCTGCTCGCACACGCTGACTCACTGGCCGCGTTCCAGACACCGACGCTCAACGCGTTCAAACGATACGACCCGGAGGGCTTCGCCCCGTACACGGCGTCGTGGGGGTTCGACAACCGAATGGTCTCACTGCGGATTCCGCAGGGAACGACGCGGATCGAAAACCGAATCGGCAGCGCGGACGCGAACCCCTACCTCGTCATCGCGAGTACACTCGCGGCCGGTATCGACGGAATCCGGAAGCAGATCGTGCCGGACGACCCCGTCACGGGGAACCCGGCTGGTGAGCGTCCGCTGCTACCACAGACCCCCGAAGCAGCCCTACAGGCACTCGAAGAGAACGAAGTGTTCGGCGAGATGCTTGGTGACCGGTTGGTCCAGGCGTACGTCGCCTCCAAGCGGCGGGAACTACAGGACTTCAACGAGAGCGTTACCGAGTGGGAACGCGAACAGTACCTCGAAACCCTGTAGCGCCGTATCGGTTCTCTCACGCTCTTCAGTTTCCGAACCGTGCCGTCCACCACTGACACGAACACCGCACTGAGTACGTGACGGGTCGGAGCGCGAGTCGTCAGGCGAGACAGCGACCGTACGGTCCCGCGAGACTGGTGCCGAGACCGCCGTCCGCACGAACTCGTCCTGATTTAGCAGATGTGGAGCGGGCACCGAGCGCGCGAACTACGAACAGCCGTGACAGTCCGCTGTAACGGACAGCAGGTCGTCGACGCCTCCGGACGAACCCATCAGGCGTGTGCTCGCACGCGGTTCCTGTCGCTTGCCAACTGACTGCACACAAGCGCAGTCGAAGTGGTCGACGACCGCGAGACTGTCTCCTTCGGAGTCGTCCGCACCGACGTGACGGTCACCCCTGCACCGTCCTGTCAACGGGCAGCTCGAAGGAAACGGACCGCGAGAAAGAGAGTGTCTCAGTGGGTTCTTTCGGCTAATCGAGCAGTATCTCGCTGACGACTATCAGCGAGATGCTGAAAAGGAGAACGATAGTGCTGATCGCGTTGATAACCGGGCTCGTCCCGTGCTGGATCTTCGACCAGATGAATATCGGGAGGGTGTTTTCGACGCCACTGGTGAAGAAGGCGATGAGGAAGTCGTCGAACGAGAGCGTAAAGGCGAACAGCGCGCCGCTAACGATGCCGGGCATCAACAGCGGGAGCGTGACGCGGCGGTACGTCTCCCATTTGCTCGCCCCGAGGTCACGGGCGGCTTCCTCCAGTTCGGGGTCGAACCCCTGTAGTCGCGAACTCACCGTGATAAGAACGAACGGAGTGACGAAGACGAGCTGGCCCATCATCACGGTTTTGAGCGACGTGCTCAGCCCGGCGTATTTGAACCACATCAGTAACCCGACGCCGAGAATCAGCCCCGGCACGGTCATCGGTGCGATGACGAGCGCGCGGTACGCGTTGCTCAGCTTGAAGTCGTGCCGGACGAGTGCGATAGCACCGAGCGTACCCAGCACCGTCGCGACGACGGTGACGACACCGCCGACGTAGAGGCTGTTGAACGCCGAGTTGATGAGGCGACTGTTGGTCAGCAGTTGCTGATACCATTTGAACGTGACCCCGCTCCACGGGAGCGTCGAAAACGTCCCCTTCTCGAAGGAGAAGGCGATCAGAACGATGATCGGCGCATACAGGAACAGGAACACGGCGGCCGCCCAGACCTTGATCCAGTGTCGTTCGACAAGCTCCCAGCCGAGCGAGATAGGCGACACCGTGTCGGGTTTGGTGTCGGTTTTGAGACTCATTAGAAGAGGTCCTCCACGTTGATGTATCCGAGCATCGACCACAGCACCCCACTGACGATGAGCATCAGCACGCTCCCCAGTGCCGCACCCATCGGCCAGTCGCCGCCGATACCGAACTCATACGCGATCCGCGTCCCGACGAACAGCTCTCCGCCACCCAACATGGCGGGGACGATGTAGGCACCCATGCTGAAGATGAAGACGAACATGACGCCGCCGACGAGACCGGGTATCGAGAGCGGGAGGATAATCCTACGGAAGACCGCGACCCGGGACGCGCCCAGGTCGTACGCTGCCTCGATCAGCGACGGATCGATCCGCTCTAAGCTGGAGTAAAGCGGGAGAATCATGAACGGCAACCACAGGTACGTCAGCCCCAGCCAGATGGAGAACTGCGTGTTGATCAGCCAATCGATGGGGCTGTTGATGACGCCGATAGACATGAGGCCGCTGTTGATCACGCCCTGCGAACCGAGGATGATCTTCCATCCGTAGATCCGGACGATGTAGTTCGTCCAGAACGGGATCATAACCAACATCGCCAGCTGGTTCTTGTACTGACCGCCGAACCGCGCGATGTAGTACGCGAGCGGATACGCCACGATAGCGGCCGTAACCGTCGTGAGGGCCGCTATCGTCGTGGTGTTGATGAAGGCGGACCGATTGACGTACTCACTGACGACCCGAGCGTAGTTGTTGAGCGAATAGTCCGGTATCAGGACTAGATCTTCCATACGCATCGTCGCGATCATGAACATGATCGCAAGCGGGGCGACGAACAACAGCACCTCCAGGAGGACGACCGGTCCAGCGGTCGTCAGCAAGCTCTTCGGTGGCGACAGTCGATTGTACGCTGTCCCAATCAAACCGCTATCTCTCACCTCTTTCTGAGACATACGTGTCCATACCGAACCATCTCCAATATACGTTATGGTTCTTGGACGTAACGGCACACGCCTCGTATCGCCAGTACGGTGCGGAGCGATATGACCGGATATAGTCCAGCACAATTCGCTCTATCTTAGACTGTGTCTGATTATAATGGTTAACTATAAGTATTTGTCCGAGTGTGACTATGGTGTAGACGCATGAGTATGAGTAGCAACCCATCGAGTACTGAAGCCAACGGATCAAGCGATCGAACACGCAGGCAGTTTCTCACCGCCGCGGGAACGGTCGGTGCCGTAGCGATAGCTGGCTGCGGCGGACAGCGCGACGTCGGCGGTGGTGGCAGCGGCGAAGCAGGGACGACCGGGGACTCCAGTAACAGCGGCGACCGGACGTTAAACATCCTGACGTGGGAGGGATACGGGGCAGAGTCGATCCTCGGCGACTTCGAGGAGAAACACGACGCGACAGTCAACATCAAACTTGTCTCGAACGACCCGGAGGGATTCAATATCCTCAAAAGCGGCGGAGTCGACAAGTTCGATCTTATTACACTCAACAACACGTGGGCGCAGCGCCACGCACGCGCGGACACCATAGAACCGCTCAAACAGTCGGATTACCCCGAAGCGAAGTCGTTCATGGAACACTTCCAGTGGCCGGTGTCCGCATTCGTGCAGGACGGGGAGATGTACGCACTGCCGACCCGCTGGGGCTGGGATTCGATGACCGTAAACGCCGAGAAGGTCCCTGAAGAACACCGCTCGTCGTACGAGGTTCTCTGGACCGGTGGTCCCGATGGGCAGTACAAAAACAAGATCGGTATCATGGACTGGCCGACGTGGAACATCCCCAAGGTAGCGATGACGCTCGGCTATCCGCCGTTCGAACAGACGGATGAACAGCTGGCGGACATCAAAGAGAAGCTCATCTCGATGTTCTCCAATATGAAAGCCGTGTACAGCGGGACCAGTGCGCTCCGTCAGGCACTGCTTCAGGAAGATATCGTGATGGCTCCGGTCGGTAACTTCGCGATGAGCGACCTCCGGGCGGCCGGCCACGACTGGGTCAACGTCGTCATTCCCGAAGAAGGAGGTATGCAATGGACTGAGGGGCTGTGTCTCGTCAAGAACCCCTCGAATCGTGAGCTAGCGGTCAAGTACCAGCGAGAGATAATCAAGAAGAAGGGTCAGTACACGATCTCGTGGGAGCCGTCCTCGAAGAGCCCGCCGGTCAACACGGAGTCGTTCGACCAGTTCGACGACGAGCAACAGCAGGCACTGATGTTCGACGAGAGGGGCTTTGAGGCCGCTCCGGAGATCATCGAGAGCACGACTCAGTACGAGTTCTCACCGATCACGAGTAAGTGGACAGACCTGTGGACGGAAGCCAAATCTAGAGCGGGGATTTAACCATGTCTGCCGAATCAGTACGAGCAACCATGGACGAAGACGACCCGGATCAGACCGAAGACACTGGCTCCGTTCGTCTGGACAACCTCCGGAAGAAGTTCGGGGAGTTGGTCGCTGTCAACGGAGTCGACCTCGAGATCCGCCCCGGTGAGTTCCTGACGCTCCTCGGACCGTCCGGATGCGGGAAGTCGACCACACTGCGGATGATCAGCGGTCTCGAAACGCCGACCGACGGCGACGTCTTCATCAGCGGCGACCGCGTCACGTCCCAGGCCGCGAACAAACGGAACACGAGTATGGTGTTCCAGGAGTGGGCGCTGTTCCCGCATATGACCGTCGGGGAGAACATCGCGTTCGGCCTCGAAATGGACGGGGTCCCGAAAGAAGAGCGACAGAAGCGCATCGAACAGGCACTCGAAATCGTCGAACTCCCGGGTTACGAAGACCGACAGGCGACGGAACTATCCGGCGGCCAGAAACAACGGGTCGCCATGGCGAGAGCGCTCGTCCGGGAGCCCGACGTGTTGCTCCTCGACGAACCCCTCGCGAGCCTCGACAGGAAGCTCCGCCAGCACATGCAGGTGGAGCTGAAACAGATTCAGGAGGAGCTCGGTACCACGTTCATCTACGTCACTCACGATCAGGAGGAAGCGCTGACGATGAGTGACCGCATCGCCGTCATCAACGACGGGGAGATAGAGCAGATAGGGACCGCCAACGAACTGTACGAACATCCGGACACGAAGTTCGTCGCGACGTTCCTCGGCGAGACCAATCTGTTCGAGGGCACCCACCGCTCGACCGGGAACTATGACGTCGTCGACACCGGAGAGCTACAGATCAGTGTCACGGACCAGCCCGACCAGTCCGGGCGCGAGTCCGCCGTCGCGATACGACCCGAACGGATCTCAGTCGCCGAGCCGGACACCGACCTCGGCGTCGAGAACACATGGACGGGAACGGTCACCGAGACTATCTATAAGGGTTCGTTCAACAAGTACCACGTAGAAATCGGTTCGGTAGAGCTACACATCGAACAGCAGGTCGACGGCTCCGATGGGTTCCGTGAAGGGGACCAGGTCGTCGTCGGGTTCAGCGCCGATGCCGGTGAGCTAGTCTCGAAGTAGAGTCGCAGGGAAACTTACAGGAGACGTTTGATGTCAAAACACAAGCCTCAGGAACTAACAAACGAGAGTATCGAATCTCAGTATCACGACTATCTGATGCCGATCTGGAAGAGTCTGAACGTCCCGCTGGAGCGAGCCGATGGGTGTACCGTGCAGGATTTCGAGGGCAACGAGTATCTCGACGTCTACTCGGGCATCTCCGTCACGAACGTCGGCCATCGGAACGAACAGGTCGTCGACGCCGCGAAACAGCAACTGGACGAGTTCGTCCACGGTTGTTCGTACGTTCACCCGAACAAGCCTGTCGCGGATCTCGCTGAGCGGATCGCGGAGATCACGCCCGGCGAGTTACAGAAGACCTTCTTCTGTAACTCGGGGACCGAAGCCGTCGAGGGAGCGATCAAGCTCGCACGCAAGTACACGGGGAGCAAGGAGGTCGTCGCCCTCGAAATGGCGTTCCACGGCCGCACGCTCGGAAGCTTGGCACTGACCGGCAACAAGGCCTACAAAGACGGGATGGCCCCCACTATGAACGACGTTACACACGCCAAGGCTCCCTACGGCTACCGCTGCCAGAGCTGTGAGGGCGGTTCGTGTACTGGAGAGTGTGCCGACAGAATCGAACAGGTCATCGGCACGCATACGTCGGACGACCTCGCCGCCATAGTCATCGAACCGGTGATGGGTGAAGGTGGTATCATCGTCCCCTCGGAAGCGTGGCTCACACGGGTCCGTGATATCGCACACGAACACGATGCCCTGCTCATAGTCGACGAGGTCCAGACCGGCTACGGGCGGACCGGTGAGATGTGGGCGGTAGATCATTTCGACGTCGTTCCGGACATTCTCACACAGGCGAAGGGTATCGCGAACGGACTGCCGCTCGGAGCGTTCACCGCGTCTGCCGAGGTCGCCGACGCCTTCGGCGCCGGCGACCACCTCTCGACGTTTGGGGGGAACCCGGTCGCGTGTGCGGCCAGTCTCGCCACAATCGATGCGCTCCGGGACGGCCTCGTCAGCCACGCGCGCACGCAGGGAGAATGGCTCGCCGCACGCCTCACCGAACTCGAAGAGAAGTACGACGTCGTCGGCGAGACTCGCGGACTCGGTCTGATGCAAGGCGTCGAACTCGTCGACCCTGATACGACCGGCCCGGTTGGTGTCGCGCCAGCACCGGACACACAGCTAGCGAAGGACATCGGGTCCCATCTCCGGGAGTCGGAGGAAATAATCATGGGCGTCGGTGGCTTCCACAAAAACGTGATGCGGTTCCAACCCCCACTCTCCATCACGCGCGACCAACTAGAACGCACCGTGACGTCACTCGAACAGGCGATTCAAGCGAGCACGCAGTGATGACGGACGACACAGACGAGACGGCAGCGGAGGCGTTCCGTCAGGCCACGACGGGTGCGAACACGGAACTGCCGTACGCCGGTATCAAGACGTTCATCAAATCGGATAGGGCGGAGATAGACGCCGTCAGCGACGCCGACGCGGCTGTAATCGGTGCGCCGTACGACGGGACTGTGAGCAACCGACCCGGCGCTCGCTACGGTCCACACGCAATCCGTGTCGCGAGTTCGTGGTTGGCCTATCTGTCGGGCTACAAAGGTGGGCTGACGAACATGTATACCGGCGAGCAGGTCGATTACTCGGCGCTGTCGCTGGCCGATTGCGGTGACGTGCCCGTGTTTCCGACGAACGCCTCGAAGACCGCTGATAGCATCGAGGCCCACGTCGCAACCATCGCGGCACAGACGTTCCCCGTCTTTCTCGGCGGCGACCACCACTGCACGTATCCGGCGTTTCGAGGGGTCGCCACTGGTACTGACGTCGATTCGGTCGGTCTCGTCCAGATCGACGCACACACCGATACGACGGCGAAGAGCGATCTGTTCGGCGAGGAGTATCACGGATCCGTCACACACCACATCGCGAACTCGGAGTTCTCCGATTACGAACACGTGAGTCAGGTCGGCATTCGAGGATACGAAGCACCTGACTTCTTCGACTTCGCCGACGACGTCGGTCTCAACCTGTTCACCATGGCGGATGTACACGAGCGTGGCATCCGTCGGGTTATCGACGATGCGATTGACGCGGCAGCGGCGGAGACGGACGCGGTGTACGTGACGTTCGATATCGACTCCGTCGACCCGACAGTCGCGCCCGGCACCGGAACTCCCGAGCCCGGTGGGCTGTCGGCCCATCAGGCACTGACCGCCATGCAACGCCTCGGCGGCACCGACGCCGTACAGGCCATCGACATGATGGAAGTCGCGCCGAAGTACGACCCCACCGGGAACACACAGCACCTCGCCTCCTATCTCCTCGCGGCGTTCCTAGAACGTCGTCTGTAAGGTTCCATCAACCGTCTGTCTGCCGGTCGAGCCACCGTCTGGCCGGTTTTCCGTGTTCGCACAGACGGTAGTTCGAGACGCCGCAACTCTTCCGCTTAGGCCTGCCCGCAGCGGGCAGTGCGTCAGTTCGGTACCGTTCCGGAGCGGCCCGATAATTCTCGTCCACACGACCGTCCCGACTACCCGCCCACGATATTGGACTCTAAACAAACAAAAATACTTATATTGGATGAAGTTCATAACTTTGCCCATAGGTTGATGTAGATGTCCAAAGCAACGAAACCGTCTGAAGTGACCTTCTCAACGCTCTCGGACCTGCCACCAAGCGCGAAGTTGGTAATCAAGGTACTGGAGAACCAAAACACGCTCACCCAGCAGGAGCTTGCGAAAAAGACGTACCTGCCGAAGCGGACGGTTCGGCACGCCGTGAGGGAACTGACCCAGTTGGGTTTCGTCGAATACACTGTGCATTTCTCTGACGCCCGAAAGCGACTGTACTCGCTCAGCGACGCGTACATCCAGAACATAGAGCAGTGTGACCAGGAATATGAGGGGTGACACAACCGATTTAGAGGACCTCCGCCGCGGTACTGATCTCGTCAAGCGCGGGTTCGCGAAGATGCAGAAGGGCGGCGTCATCATGGACGTCGTCACGCCCGAGCAGGCCCGCATCGCCGAGGACGTCGGTGCCGTCGCGGTGATGAACCTCGAAGCGGTGCCGGCCGACATCCGCAAGCGTGGCGGCGTCGCCCGGATGGCCGACCCCGCCTCGCTACAGGCGGTCATCGACGAAGTCTCCATCCCCGTGATGGGCAAAGCCCGTATCGGACACACGAAAGAGGCCGAAATACTCGAAGCCGCGGGCGCGGACATGCTGGACGAGAGCGAGGTGCTGACACCGGCCGACGACCGGTACCACATCGACAAGCGCGAGTTCACCGCGCCGTTCGTCTGTGGCGCTCGCAACCTGCAAGAAGCGCTCCGACGCATCGACGAGGGCGCAGCGATGATCCGGACAAAGGGCGAGGCCGGCACCGGCGACGTCAACCAGGCCGTCCACCACCAGCGCAACATCAAAAGCGCGATTCGGAAGCTCAGCGGGGCGACTCACGAGGAACGGGAGAAGTGGGCTCGCGAGCACGAGGCCCCCGCGGACCTCGTCCACGAGACGGCCGATATGGGTCGCCTGCCGGTCGTCAACTTCGCCGCCGGCGGCATCGCGACACCCGCCGACGCCGCGCTGATGATGCACCACGGCTGTGACGGCATCTTCGTCGGCTCGGGCATCTTCGGTGCCGAGGACCCGAGGCGATGGGCACCGCCATCGTCGAGGCCGTCAACAACTGGGACGACCCGAGAAACTCACCGAAATCAGCAAGAACGTCGGCAAGGGCATGAAAGGCGACGCCAACGCCGACCTGCCCGAAGAGGAGCAACTGCAGGGCCGCGGCGTCTAATAACGACACACGAGAGATCCAAACAATGCAGACGATCAATCCAGCGACAGGCGAGACACTCAACACGTACGAACAGCACAGTCAGGAGGAAGTGACAGAACTACTCGACAACGCCACCGAGACGTTCCGCAGTTGGCGCGAGCGTCCGATTCGAGAGCGGGAACAGCTGGCCGAAGCGCTCGGCGACGTCCTCCGGGCGAACACGCGGGAGTACGCGGAGCTGATGGTCCGCGAGATGGGGAAGCCGATCTCGCAGGCCGTCGCCGAAGTGGAGAAATGTGGCGACCTCTGTGACTACTACGCCGAGCGGAGCGCCGAGCACCTGCAAGACGAGCGCATCGGGTCGGTTCCGGGTACGAAGACGTACGTCTCGTACGAACCGCTCGGGCCAGTGCTGGCGGTCATGCCGTGGAACTACCCGTTCTGGCAGGTGTTCCGGTTCGCCGTTCCGACGCTCACCGCTGGCAACGTCGGTCTCCTGAAGCATGCGCCGAACGTGCTTGGCTGTGCGAAGGCCATCGAGGACATCTTTCGGAAGGCAGGCTATCCGGAGGGCTGTTTCACGTCGCTACAGGTGGACGAAGAGACCGTCAGCGACGTCATCGCAGACGACCGCGTACGGGCCGTGACACTCACCGGAAGTACGAGAGCGGGTCGGGCAGTCGCAGCGGCCAGCGGAGAAAACCTGAAGAAGTCCGTGCTCGAACTCGGGGGAAGTGACCCGTTCATCGTTCTGGACGACGCCCCTATCGACGACGTCGTCGACTCGGCCGTAACCGCGCGGAACCAGAACTCCGGACAGACGTGTATCGCGGCCAAGCGGTTCTTCGTCCACGTCGACGTCTACGAGGAGTTCGTCGACGCGTTCACCGACGAGGCCGAACGGCTCGTCGTCGGCGACCCGTTCGAACCGGATACCGACGTCGGTCCGCTCGCCCGCGACGACTTGCTCGATACGCTGCACGAACAGGTGACAGCGTCGGTCGAAGCCGGCGCGACAGTCGAAACCGGCGGCGAACCGCTCGACCGCGAGGGTCACTTCTACCCGCCGACGGTGCTGACCGACGTACCGCCGGAGTGTCCGGCCTCGGCGGAGGAACTGTTCGGGCCGGTGGCGGCGATGTTCCCGGTCGCGGACGACGACGAGGCGGTCGCGAAGGCAAACGACACCCAGTACGGTCTCGGCGGGAGCGTCTGGACCGCGGACGCCGCTCGCGGCGAGGCGCTCGCGCGGCGGATCGACGCCGGCAACGTCTTCGTCAATCAGGTCGTCAAATCGGACCCCCGACTACCGTTCGGCGGTATCAAGGACTCCGGTTACGGGTCCGAACTGTCCAGACACGGTATCCGCGAGTTCACCAACGCGAAGACGATCTGGGTGGAGTAACACCGATTGCGATACACTATCACCACTATGTCAGACAGGATATTCGACGGAACGATAGCCGAAAACCACCGGCAGGCGATAGAAGAGGCGACTGCTAACGTACAGTTCGATGCGTGGATCGACGGGGCCCACGAATCGGCCACGGAGCGCTTCGAGACACTGGACCCGGTAATCGGTCAGCCGATAACGACGGTTCCTCGGTGCGGTGAGGAGGCGGTCGACAGCGCGGTCGAGGCTGCTACCCGAGCCTTCGACGGGGCGTGGGGTTCGATGACCCAAGCACAACGGTCGACGGCGATCCTGGACTGGGTCGACGTCCTTCGGGACCACAGTGACGAGTTAGCGGTGCTTGAGAGCCTCGACACGGGAAAACCGCTCTCGAACGCCGAGTTCGAAGTGGGCAAGGCACTCGACTACATCGAGTACTACGCGCATATCATCCGCGGGGAACAGGGCAACCAGATTCCCATCGCCGACGACGCACATGCCTACACGACCCAAGAGGCGTACGGCGTCGCGGGGCTCATCGTTCCGTGGAACTATCCGATGATACTGACCGCGTGGAAGGTCGGACCGGCGCTCGCCGCGGGGAACACTGTCGTGCTGAAGCCCGCGGAGAATACACCGCTCTCCGCGACGCGAATCGCACAGCTAACCGAGGGTATCCTGCCTGCGGGCACCCTGAACGTCGTCCACGGGTTCGGTGACGAGGTCGGTGCGCCGCTCACGCACCACGCGGGTGTCGATAAGCTGTCGTTTACCGGCGAGGACAGGACCGGCGAGAAGGTGATGAAAGCCGCCGCAGACCAGATCACACCCGTCACGCTCGAACTGGGCGGGAAGTCCCCGTTCGTCGTCTTCCCGGACGCGGATCTCGAACGGGCCGCGTCGATCGCCGCCGAAGGGATATTTTACAACACCGGTCAGTCATGCGACGCGTTCTCCCGGACGCTCGTCCACGAGGACGTACACGACGAGTTCGTCGAGTTGTTCGAGGGCGAGGCCGCGAGTATGGTGATCGGAGACCCGCTTTCGGACTCGACCGACGTCGGACCGCTCGCGTCCGAACAGCAGTTCGAAAAGGTGCGAGAGTACATCGAAGTCGGGACGCAGGAAGGCGCGACGCTGGTCCACGGCGGGAAGCCCGTCGCGCCGGACGGCGCCGACGACGGCTGGTTCATCCAACCCACGATATTCGACGACGTGGACAACGACATGCGCATCGCACAGGAGGAGATATTCGGACCGGTCGCGTCGGTTATCACCTTCAGTGACTACGACGAGGCGATAGCGATCGCCAACGACGTCGAGTTCGGACTCGCCTCCGGCGTTGCGACCACCGACCTCTCGCTCGCACACCGCGCCGCCGACGACATCGATGCGGGGACCGTCTGGGTGAACCAGTACGGCCGTCTGGTCCCGGGGACGCCGTTCGGCGGGTTCAAACGCTCCGGCATCGGCCGCGAGTGCGGAAAGGAGACGCTGCGGAAGTACCAACAGTCGAAAACTATCAACATCGCCCTCGACGACCCTGCGTCGGACCGAGGCGAGTGAGATAGGGGTTCGTTTTCCGCTCGGTCATCGACCGGCGATTTCGGTGGCTGTCAGAGTGCAGGGTAGTCGCCACTCCACGGCTCACGCCGCTCTATCGCGGCACTCGCCGTTAGTATCGTCTCCTCGCCGAACCGCTGAGCGATCAGCTGCGCGCCGATGGGGTGCCCGTCCTCCGAAAGTTCGGTGGGGACGGAGGCCGCCGGGTGTCCCGTCAGATTCAGCGGCCACGTGAGGAGCCACTCCATGTGAAACTTGGACTGATAAAGTTCCGACGCGCCCCGGGCTAGACGCTGTGGGATCGGGACGGCTCTCAACGGCGCCGCCACACGCAGCGTAGAGAACGACAGAGCACAGGAGGCGCAGTGGAACTAAGCGCCCGACACGAAGCTGCGCGACAGCGCCGAGACAAGCACTGTGTGGCCACACCTCCCGCTGGGCCGACGGACGGGCCACCGTACTCACGACGAAGGCTAAGTCGTTAGCTGTGCGTGGGTGGGGAGTCCCCGTCTGGGGAGTTCAACGGTCCGATTCGAGCAGGTCGAACTGGTAGCCGCTACCATTCCCTTTGGCAGACTGATACGTCTCGCGCGCGGCCGCGATATCTTGAATTGCGAGACCGGTGCTGTCGAAGACGGTAATCGAGTCGTCGGCGATCCGGCCGTCCTTCTCGCCGACGACGATCTCCCCGATGTCGCCGAATATGTCCTCGTCGGTGAGTCGCCCGGCGGCGTACGGGACGTTGATCTCACCCGAGTGCGTCGTCTGGGCGTGGTCGTCGATGACCAGTTTCGCTTCGAGGAGTATCTCGTCGGCCAGTTCCTGTTTGCCCTCGGCGTCGGCGCCCATCGCGTTGACGTGGGTGTGGTCTCCGAGGTCGTCCCGGCTGACAATCGGCTCCCGGACCGGAGTGACCGTCGAAAGCACGTCACACGACGCAGCCTCGGGGATGTCGCCCCGGCGAACCGTGAAGTCGTCGCCGAAGTGGTCGATGAACTCTTCGACCCGCTCGTCGTCCAGATCGCTCACGACTATCTCGTCGATGGGTCTGATCTCGGAGATGGCCTCGACTTGCGAGTACGACTGGACGCCCGCACCAATGATACCGAGCGTCGTGGCGTCCTCGACGGCGAGGTAATCGGTCGCAACGGCGGCAGCAGCGCCGGTACGCTTCATGGTGAGTTCGGTCCCGTCCATGATAGCCAGCGGGAGCGCGGTTTCGGGATCGGAGTACACGACGGTCCCCATGACCGTCGGGAGCGCGTGCTTGTCCGGGTTGTCCGGGTGCACGTTCACCCACTTGATACCCGCCGCGTCCCAGTCACCGACGTCCATGTAGGCGGGCATAGCACGGAAATCGCCGTTGTACTTCGCCAGTTCCACGTACGACTTCGCCGGCATCTGGGCGGTACCCTGTTCGTAGGCTTCGAATGCGTCCTCGACAGCTGGTATCACATTCGCCATATCGGCACACTCTCTCACGTCTTCGCTGCTCAGTAGTAGTATGCTCATACTTCGACAGACGTTAGATGGGATGTTAACTGAATTGGTAGCGCCAATATTGTCCACAATCTCATATTGAGAGTATATTCGGATTGTGTTCAATATGCGCGCCCCACATGGAACGGTTCCATCCCGGCAACGAAAGTAATATATAGTTCGAAAATAATGCTGTGAATGAGATGGAGTACAATAGCAAAACCAAAATTTCGGTTTCAGGTTCAGCTCACATCCCGCACTGGCACAACCCGGATAGTGACCGCTCCGTCATCAATGAGGGAGAGGGACCGTACGTCTTCGACGAGAACGGAAAGACGTACCTCGACTTCGTCTCGTCGCTCTACTGTGTTAATGCGGGACACGACAATACGCGGATAATCGATGCCGTTACCGAACAATTACAGCGGATTCCATACGTTTCGTCGGGGAAAGACAACGATACGCGCACGGCGTTGTCCAACAAACTCGCAGACGTCGCTCCCGGCGACCTCTCAGACGTCGTCTTCTCCGTATCGGGCAGCGAAGCGAACGAGCTTGCGGTCCAGATCGCCCGTGAGAAACAGGACGCTTCGAAAGTCCTCACACGTTGGTGTTCGTACCACGGCAGTACTTATGGGGCCGGGGCGCTCACGGGGGACCCGGACACGCGTAACGCCGTCGAAACTCACGCTGCAACCACGGGATCGGTTCGGTTTCTCCCTCCAAAAGGTGACAACGCTCCATTCGATGCTGATTCGCCAGCAGATCTCGCAAAAAAAGCAGCAGACCACGTCGAGTTCGTCATCCGTAACGAAGGTCCGGACTCGGTAGCGGCCCTCCTTATCGAACCCGTTGCAGGCTCTAGTGGAGCCTACACGGCGCCTCCGGGGTACTTCGAACGTCTTCGTGAGATCTGTGACGATTACGACGTGTTGCTCATCGCTGATGAGGTTATCACTGGGTTCGGACGCTGTGGGAAAATGTTCGGGATGCAGACCGAGGACGTTACGCCCGACATGATCACGTTTGCCAAGGGGGTTACCAGTTCCTACGCCCCGCTGGGCGGCGTTATCATGCGCCCTGAAGTCGGTGAGACCGCTCGGAGCGGCACGAGCATTGGGCAGACGTTCGCCGGACACCCGGCCGCATGTGCGGCCGGGTTGGCAGCGATCGAGGAGTACCAGGACGGCCTCATCGAAAACGTACAGGAATTAGCTCCGGTGCTAGAGGCCCAGTTGGAAGAGCTCGCCTCGCATCGCGAGGAAATTTCGAAGGTCCGCGGTCGAGGATTCCACTGGAGTATCGTCGTCGAAAACCCAGAAACCGGCGAGCCGTACAAGAACAGCTGGGTCGACGGCGAAGATATCGAGAACCCGGTTGACGACGTAGCCGAGGCCGCCAAAGACCGCGGCTTGCTTGTCGGGATGGGTCGCCCGGACTATCAGCTCATCGTCTGTCCGCCGCTATGTATCGACGAAGCGCAGATCCACGACGCTGTCGAAACGCTCGATAGTGCTTTTAGCGCAGTATTTGATTGATGTCTTGCCCGAGCGTCTCTGGCGATAAACTCGGAGTACGACCATCAAAACAAATGGTCGAGGACTCGATATCGATGGACCGTTGCCATGTTCTGGACGGACTACTGCTAATCTCGGACCTCGTGAGGTGCCGGTCAAAACAACTGCGCCAGTTAGCTGAGACACAGAAAGCGTACAGCACAGACTCTCGCAGCGAATACTGGTCAACTGTAATCGGCACACACGGATAATTATGGATAGAATACAAATAGTCTATGGAACTGGAACGGGAGAAACAGCCTTAGCGTCCTACGACGCCGCCTTAGCAGACGCCAATATTCACAACTATAACTTGTCGTATCTATCCTCGATGATTCCGGAGGAGACGGCGATAGACGTAATCGGAACAGCACCTGACCTCGGACCGCCGGGTAACCGTCTGACTGTCGTCGAAGCCAGCACACATACCGACACAGGAGAGACAGTTGCCGCCGGTCTCGGCTGGATACAGTCCGAGGAATCCGGAGGTGTATTCTACGAAGCGACATCACAGGAGAGCGAAAATGCCGTCGAAACCAAACTACGGAACGGGCTGCGTACCGCCAAATACCTGCGTGAGTGGGAATTTGGAAACCAGCGAATAAAAACTGTTTCCGCGGACGCAGCGGAAGACACCCATACAACCGCCCTGATAGCGGCAGTCTACGGGCAAAGTGAGTCTCTCTTCGAGTCGTGACAGCGCCAGTCCGATATCCAGTGAGCAAAGCCCGTGTAGTGAGGGGAGCTACCATGGAGTACTGGACGAATCGGCCGGATTATCCTCTGTTCCATAACTCCTCCGCCAGATAGAATTCAATCCGAAAAACTTGTATGGTGTGTCCGTGAAACTTCAAATATGGCTGTAAAAGTTGTCGTGCTTGGATCGGGTTATGCCGGTTCGGGAGCAGTTACACACATCGAGGAAGAGTTACGTGGAGACGCAGACGTAACGTGGATATCTGACACCGATACCCATCTAGTTCTGCACGAGGTTCATCGGTGTATCCGAGATCCGAGCGTCCAAGAGAAGATATCCATCCCGGTTCACGAAATCAAACAGCCATCGACATCGTTCATACAGGATACGGTCGTAGATATCGACACTGAGGCTCGCACGGTCGAACTGGCGGAGTCCAGCCCCGTCGCGTACGACTACTTACTGGTGGGACTGGGCTCGCAGACCGCGTTTTTCGGCATCGATGGACTCGAAGAGTACGCACACACCCTGAACTGTCTGGATGACGCGCTGGGCATCCACGACGCCGTCAAGCAGGCGGCACGCGAGGCATCAGAGCGCGACCCGGCACAGGTCGTCATCGGTGGCGCTGGTCTATCGGGGATTCAGACGGCCGGGGAGGTCGCGGAGTTCAGGGACGAGCGTCATGCACCGCTCGATATCCATCTGGTCGAAGGGCTAGACGAAGTCCTACCGAACAGTGATCCCGAGTTACAGGGCGCGCTCCGGAGCCACCTGGAAGCCCGCGACGTGAACGTCCTCTGTGGGGAGTTTATCAAGAAGGTCGACGACGAGACCATCTACATCGGCGACGACGAGCGGGTAGCATACGACGTGCTCATCTGGACTGGCGGCATCACGGGCCGCGACTGTCTGCATGACATGGACGTAGCGAAGGACGAACGCAACCATCGACTTCACTCGGAGATGACGTTCCGGACGGAAGACGAACGCGTGTTCGCGATCGGCGACTGCGCGTTGGTCGACCAACCGGGTGACGAGCCAGCGCCGCCGACCGCTCAATCTGCGTGGCAGGCCGCTGCCGTCGCTGCCGAAAACCTCGCCCGCGTCGTGCGCAACCAACCCCTACAGACGTGGACGCATACGGACAAGGGAACGGTCGTCTCTGTCGGCGAGAAGGCCGTTGCGCACGACGTGTTGGGTCTACCGTTCAACACGTTCGGTGGTCTCCCCGCGAACGTCCTCAAAAAAGTCATCGCTACCCGCTGGATCGCCGATGTAACCGGGTTCCGTCGGGCGATCAAAGCCTGGCCCGACATGTAGGTCGTCGGCCGGTTTTGCTGTGGCCTCTACTCCGGTGTGACTGTGACGTCTGTCTCAGTGTAGCGTCGACCGCGAGACCGAAAGCGTCGATAGCGTTTCTTTCGGCCAGTACCTCCTGACACTGAATACGCTGACAGCAGTTCTGCGGTGCCCGTGAGTAACCGAAAACGACGCCAAGAATCCCCGTGCTCCTGAGACGAGCACTGAACCGCTACGGAGACCGTGAACAGACGAGGACCCAACTCAGACCGAGTGTCCCGGGGCCGTAGACGCACTCGCCGCCGACGCGAGTGCCCCGTAGACGAGGCCCACTACCGCGACCAACGTCCGACCTGCCGAAGGGGCCGGCCACAACTGTCCGGGATTCAAATCATGCGATACACTTCGTCCATCCAACTATCATCGGATTCGAGTGTAATCCCGGCCATCTCCTCGGCCCACTCCGCCTGTGCCTCACTCTCGGCCATTACCTCTTGGATTACGTCTGGGTTCTCCACTTCCATGTACCCGAAGACGTGGCCCTCTTTTTCGAAGACGCTGTACGTCTCTACCCCGGCGTCTGATTCGAGGTACGCTTCTTCGAGCGCTTCGGGGACGTTCTCGTGTTTTTCTCGATACGCATCTCGCTTCCCATCTGCGATTTGCAGATGGAACGCTAACCTCTCCATACTCGGTGTTCGTTCCGTCGACAATAAATAGGTTCGTGGATCGGATTCTTCATATACATACTTTTTTAACTGTACAGGAAGACGTTCGTACCAGATGCCGTCAGACGAACCTACACCCTCAGCGGCGAGTGCGGCGTCGTATCTTCGGACGCTCGAACTCGACGGCAAGTCGTGGATCACCGGCGTCGCGATCAACGGCCTGCTGGCTGAGGGAAGCGAGCAATCGGTACAGACAGCGAAGGAACTCATCGACAGAGCCGTCGCGACCCAGGACGACGACGGACAGTTGGGGTACGGTCCGAGTTATCCGATCGAAGTGTTCAGCCACGGCCGAGAGTACGAGGCTAGCTGGGAGTTGACGGTGAAAAAGTGCATGAACACCAACAACACGACCGCCATCGGTCACGGCGTGTTAGACTTCTACGAGCGGACGGGGGACGAACGGTATCTCGACGCTGCGAGAGGCGAGTACGAGTGGCTCGCATCCGTCGACCGGACGGAGAGTGGTGGAATCCCACACCACGATCCGGACGTCGCTGGCATCAAATCGCTGTGGATCGACTCAGTGTACATGATGTGCCCGTTCTTCAGTAGGTACGCAGAAGCGACCGGCAAGCGTTCGGCACACGACGAGGCAGTCGAACAGTACCTGGTCCACGCTGAGCATCTCCGTGATATCCGGACCGGGCTGTTCCGTCACATCTGGGTCGAGCAACCAGACCACTATCCACAGGGGACGTTCTGGGCGCGAGGGAACGGCTGGGCCGCCGCGGCAGCTGTCGAAATTCTCGAGCGGTTGCCCGCAGACCACGAACAGCGTGACGCGCTAGTCGACCACTTCACAGACCACTGTGAAAAGCTGCTCCCGCTTCAGGATGGCAGCGGATTCTGGCACAACCTCGTCGACGACCCGGACACCCCATTGGAGTCGTCCGGGACGCTGATGTTCGCGTACGCATTCAACCGAGGTATCGAACTCGGACTTCTCGACGAGGCACGATACGGGCAGGCAGCGGACGATGCGCTTGACGCGGTGACACACGTCGTCGACGACGAGGGTGCAGTCGGCCGCGTCGCTGGCCCGCCGGGCGGGCCGGAGGCGCCCCTGACCGTGACACCGTACGGCCAGGGATGGTATCTCATGGCGGCGAACAGCGCTCGCTGAACGACTACGAGACCACGGATTGCTGAGGCAGATTTTTACCGTCCGGCTCAGAAGTATGGATATGATCCGCAACCGAACTGCGCTCGGATCCAGCAGCGGCCACGAGGTTGCGCTCGATTGTATCGAGGCTGCAATCGACGCTGCCGCTCCGGAGACGACGACTCGAACGTCCGTTAGCCTGGACGAAGACACGCTTTGTATCGGAGAGACGACCTACAACCTGAGCGACTACACCGACGTCGTCCTCGTCGGTGGCGGGAAGGCCGCTGGTGGCGTGACGCGCGCGCTCGAATCCATACTCGGTGAATCGCTTACCGGGGGGCAAATCGTCGTGAAGCAGCCTGCCGACACCACGGCCGTTCAGAGTACAGTCGGCGACCACCCACTCCCGTCAGAACGCAACATCGAAGCGACGGCTGCGGTCCTCGACATCCTCGAGGAAGCCGACGAGGACACACTTGTTCTGTTCGTTCTGACCGGCGGCGCCAGCGCGCTCCTGTCTGCACCCGCCGGCGATTTGACTCTCGACGATCTGCAAGCGACGACCGACCGCCTGCTCGACGGCGGCGTCCCGATCGACGAGATCAATGCCGTCCGCAAACACCTTTCCGGGTTGAAAGGCGGTCGAGTCGCACGCCGAGCAGCACCCGCGACTGTCGTCGGACTCCTTCTGAGTGACGTGGTCGGCAACGACCTGTCGACTATCGGGAGCGGTCCGTCGGTGCCGGATGAGACGACCTACGAAGACGCTCTGTCGGTGTTCGAGCGTCACGACCTCACCCCGCCATCGGCTGTTCACGACCATCTCGAAGCCGGTGTCGCGGGAGCTGTCGCAGAGACGCCGTTTCCGGACGATCCGGTCTTCGACCGCGTCACCAACTATCTCGTCGGGGACAACGCAAAGGCGCTCGAGGCCGCCGCTACCGTGGCGCGAGAGCGCGGCTACGAGCCGCTGGTTCTCACGTCTCGCCTCCGGGGTGAGGCACGAGAGGTAGCAAAGCCATTGGTCGCTACCGCAGAGGAGGCTGCGGCGACGGGAACACCAGTCGACCCGCCGGCGGTTCTCCTCGCGGGCGGCGAGACAACCGTCACGATCACCGGCGATGGCGGGCAGGGCGGTCCCAATCAGGAACTCGTCCTCTCCGGTGCGCTCGAACACGACGGCGACGCAGTCGTCGCTGCCGTAGACACGGACGGCGAGGACGGGAGTTCCGACGTGGCTGGAGCCATCGCCGACGCAGCGACGGTGAGTGACCACCGATGGGCCCGTGAGGCACTCCTCGCGAACGACGCAGGGTCGTACCTCTCGGAGGCCGGGGCGACGATCGAGACCGGACCAACCGGGACGAACGTCAACGACGTGGTCGTACTCGTCGTCCCCGCAGCGGACGAGTAACGGTCCCACGGACGGGTACCGAAGTCACGGAGACTTATTTGCTCACAACAGTGTTGGTTAGCGTCCCGATACCCTCGATCTCCGCTTCGGTAGTCTGGCCGGGTTCCAGCACCTCTACGGGGTCCCGGAAGATGCCGACCCCGCCGGGGGTGCCAGTGGAGATGACGTCACCGGGACGAAGCGTCATCGCCTGGCTGATGTAGGAGACCAGGTCGCCGACGTCGAAGATGAACTGGTCGGTGTTCGAGGCCTGTTTCACCTCGCCGTCGACGCGCATCTCGACGTCGACGTTGTTGGGGTCGAAACCGTCGCCAGCGACCAGCGTCGGCCCCATCGGAGCGAACGTGTCGTAGCTCTTCCCACGGAAGAACTGGCCGTCAGACTGCTGTGCGGTACGGCCGCTCACGTCGTTGATAATGGTGTAGCCAGCGATGTGGTCGTAGGCCTCAGATTCGGAGACGTCCTTGCAGCGCTCGCCGACGACGACGCCGAGTTCCACCTCGTAGTCGACTTGCTCTTCGCCGTCGGGATCTGGATGGACGATTGGGTCGCCAGGGTTGGTTACTGACGTGGCGGCTTTCCCGAACAGCATCGGCCGTTCGGGTATCTCCTCGTCCTGCTCTTCGGCGTGGTCTCGGTAGTTGAGACCGCAGCAGATTATTTTGCCAGGTTGTGGAACCGGTGCGAGCAGTGAGACGGCAGCGGTATCGACCTGCGTCAGGGTCCCGTGCTCGACGAGCGTCGCGATCTCGGATCGATAGCTCGAGTTCCCGATGTCGCCGAGGTCGGGTTCTCCTTGCGGGAGATCCGACAGCGCGTGGATAGTCGATTCTTTTTGTACGCCCCACGAAGGGCTGGAACCGTCGGTGTAGCGAACGAAGCGCATCGGTCTGATAACGTCGTCTTCGCAACTTAAAGCTTGAGGTACGGTTCCAGAGTGGCGGTCTCGTCGCGATCAGGGGCCACGTTTATGACCGAACGGATTGATACGACAACTATGGATACGAGCGAGCAAGCGATAGCAGCGAGCGCACTGTCCGTCCCGGAGGAGACGATCGTCGAGGCCTGTGACGACCCCGAACTGCCCGAACTGGGGATTATTGAACAGGTCTGGGAGACCGACCCGATCTCACCAGACGATGTCCGAGCGCACGCGGCTCAGGCCGTCGAATCGCTGTCGTTTTCCGGCGTCCCCGACGGCGGTGAAGTCGCACTCGGTGTCGGCAGCCGTGGCATCGCGAACCTCTCGACAATCGTCGCCGGGGTCGTCGAAGCAGTCTCCGACGCTGGCTACGAGCCGTTTATTTTCCCAGCGATGGGAAGCCACGGCGGGGCCACTGGTGAGGGCCAACAGGAGATGCTCAACGAACTCGGTGTGACCGAGGCGGTAGTCGGTTGTGAAATCCGGTCGAGCATGGACGTCGTCGAAGTCGGTCGGACACCGGAGCGCGACGTTCCCGTCGTCGCCGACGCCAATGCCGTCGCAGCGGATGCCATCGTCCCGATCAACCGGGTGAAACCACACACGGACTTCGACGGCTCAGTGGAGAGTGGGCTCTCGAAGATGCTCGTCATCGGTATGGGCAAGCAACGCGGCGCACAGATCGCTCACAAGTGGGCTGTCGACTGGTCGTTCAGACGGATGATTCCGGAGATCACTGACCAACTCCTCGACGAACTCCCCATCGTCGGCGGCGTCGCGATCGTCGAGGATCAGCACGACGAGACGACGCTCATCGAGGGGGTCCCGCCGAGTGGGTTCCTCGACCGCGAAGCCGAACTGCTGGAGACGGCCTACGAACTGATGCCGAAGCTCCCGTTCGACGAACTCGACCTCGTCGTGTTCGACCGGCAGGGGAAAGAAATCAGCGGGCAAGGGCTCGACACGAACGTCATCGGTCGCCGCCCCTTCTCGATCAACGAACCGGCACCCGAAACGCCGGACATCAAGCGTATCTACACGCGCGGGCTGACGGAGACGACACACGGCAACGCCATGGGCGTCGGCTCTGCCGACGTGATCCACGAGGACATCGTCGCGGAACTCGACGCGCCGACGACGCTCATCAACGCACTCACCGCCAGTACGATTCGCGGCGTGAAGTTGCCGCCGGTGGTCGAAACCGACCGCGCCGGTCTCGTCGCTGCGCTGTCGACTATCGGCGTCGTCGACACCGACACCGTCCGGGTCCTGCGTGCAGCCGACACGATGCATCTCCACCGCCTGTATGCCTCGCCAGCGCTGATCGCGGCCGCACGTGAACGTGACGACCTCCGGGTCGTCAGGGAGCCGACGCCTATCGAGTTCGCCGACGGGCAGTTTACCGCCCCGTCGCTCCGAGACTAGCGTCTCACTGCTGGTTCGGCGTCCAGTTCGACGATTTCTCTTCGGCGAGCACTACCGGAACACTCAAAGATTTATATGGTGTGATGCCGATACACTACCCACGGATATCGACCGACACTGGTAGCAGACCGTCTCGGTAGCGTTGCGAACAGCAGGCGAGTCGTGTCTGCGACTAGCTACGGGTCCAAGACATACATGACATACAGAGCAGGCGTAATCGGAACGGGCGGTATCGCAGGCATGGGTATCCTCGGGATGCACGACGAGGAGGCCATCGGCACGGAGAAAATCGACGCGAGTCACGCGGGTGGCTACGCGAGCACCGACGAGATAGAACTCGTCGCCGTCGCCGACGTAGACGAAGAGAAGCTAGCGACGTTCGGGAGCGCGTGGGACATCCCACCGGAACGCCAGTACGTCGGTCACGAGGCGATGCTCGCAGAAGAAGACCTGGACGTCGTCTCGATTTGCACGCCGTCGTTTCTCCACCACGAACACACGATCGACGCCGCGCAGTCCGCGGCCGACCCAGCGGTCATCTGGTGTGAGAAGCCCATTGCTTCACAGGTTAGCGCCGCCGAGGAGATGGTTGAGGTGTGCACGGAGACGGATACCGAACTGGTCGTCAACCACTCGTTCCGGTTTACCGACAAGCTCCAACGACTCCACAACCTCATCCACGAGCAGAACATCCTCGGCGAGGTCAAGTCGGTGGGGACGCAGTATCGGATGGAGTTGATGCGAAACTCCACGCACGTACTCGACACGCTCGTCTATCTCCTCGACGCTCGAGCAGCGCAGGTCAGCGGCTACATTACGGGAGAGAACGAGGCCGTCGATTCGTTGGACGCGACGCAAGACGTCATCGACGCCGGGGGCGGTGGACACGTCGTGATGGACGACGGCTCGTTCGTCACCGTCGATTGTACGATTCCACGGGAGATGTCGTCGATGACGCTGAACTTCATCGGCACCGAGGGGAAACTGTACATGAACAACGACGACGGTGAGTGGCGGTACTGGTCACTCGAAGACGGCGACCACGTCGAGCGGTCACTGCCCGGCATCGACGGAGCGTGGACGTGGGAGGACGACTACAAACGGTCGTTCGCGAACGCGGCCACCCACATTCAGGATATCTTGAATGGCGAAGAGGAGAACTACTCGCCCGGCGTCGAAGCGGCCCGCTCGCTCGAAATCATCGTCGGCTTCTACCTCTCACACTACACCGGGTCGACAGTAGACATCCCGCTGGCGCAACCGTTGCGCGAGATTCCAATCACGTCCTGGTGACCGCTCGCTCGACCGACGTACTGGCTACTCGTCCTCGTTTCACCGCACCCACGTAGACCCAGTTTCTCACTTGCCCGCGCTCTGCCGGAGACATCGACGGTGACCGGTCTCACAGACGGCCAGTGTCTCGAAAATGAATGTCTGTTCGGAGACGCTCAGGCTTCGAGCCACGGCGCGCCGTCACGGCTGACGTACCGTTCGGTTCGCTTGATGTTCCGGATTCGCTCGATGTCTGCTGCGTCGAGTTCGAGGTCCTTCGCGGCGAAGTTATCTCTGATATGAGCTTCGCCCGTTGCCTTCGGCACGACGCTGACGTTCTCCCGTGAGAGGAGCCACGCGAGGCTGACCTGCGACGCACTGACGTCGTGCTTGTCGGCGATATCTACGATCTCGGGGATGTCGAAGACGTTGCCGCGGGCCAGCGGGGAGTACGCGATGTGGTGGTAGTCATTGTCCTGTGCGTGAGCGACGAGTTCGTCCTGTTGTAACAATGGATGCGTCTCCGCTTGGTGGGCGAACAGTGGCGACTCGAGGTTGTCCATCGCTTCGTCTAGCAGTTCGACACTGAAGTTACAGACGCCCACGTGGTCGATGAGGCCACGCTCTACGAGTTCGTCGAAGGCTGACATCGTCTCCGCCGCGTCGTAATTCCCGACCGGCCAGTGGACGTACAGCAAGTCGAGGTAGTCGAGATTCAGACGGTCGAGTGTGACCTCCAAGCCTTCGATGACCTCGTCGTACGCGAGACCGAACTTCTCGGCGTGAACTTTCGACCCAACGAACACCTCGTCGCGGGGGACGTCGGCCCTCGCAATACCGGTGCCGACGGCCTCCTCGTTGCCGTAGTACTGTGCCGTGTCGATGTGTCGGTACCCTATCTCCAGTGCCGTGCGGACGCTCTCCGCGCAGACTTCTGGATCGGTGTTCTGCCACGTGCCGAGACCTATGGCTGGCAATTGGCTCATACTACGGACATCAACTCCGAGGCACATATTTCTTTGGATATTACCTGATATGTCCTCGATAGAAACCGCCGCTGCAACTAACTACTCATAGTATAGACTTCTGATATATGGGCGGAAACGGTTTCGTCGGTCGCGGCGGGCGCGTGGCCGCTCGGCGTTACATCAGCTGGCGTCTCTCGTCGGACCGACGTTCCCGTAGCCAGCCACGGAGCTGGGGCAGGAACCGGTGGCGAAGGTCGAAGTACAGCGACACCGCGCCGTATATCCAGAGAGCGAACAGGAGAGTCATCGCGCCGAGATAGACGAGTCCCGCAGTCGTGGGCATCTCAGGCCTCCCCCTCGATGGCGACATCGTTGGCGACGGCGGCGGTGTCGACGAGACTGTGTGTGATTGCTTCGCCGGTGGCCCCATCGAACACGTGGACGTCGTCACGGGAGAACACGACGTCGATCTCGTCGCGCTCGCTGACGTCCTTGTCGGGGTCGAGACTCATGAGCAGCTCCGTCTCCTCGTCGTCGCCTGCGAGCAAGTACGCGTACGTCTGGTCACCGATAGGCTCCAGGACGTCGACGGTCACCGTGACCGGACGGCTCGGGTGCGCGATGTCGTCCGTATCGGACGCGAGGTAGATGTCCTCTGGTCGGATGCCTATCGTGACCGGGTCGTTGTGCTGGAGCGGTACGTCGACCGCGTCGAATTCGACACTGAAGTCGGTGACGTCGAGCGTCTCGTTATCGACGCTGCCGTCGAACATGTTCATCGAGGGGCTGCCGATGAACTGTGCGACGAAGGTGTTCACTGGTCGGTTGTAACACTCCAGCGGTGGTGAGCACTGCTGGAGTTCGCCATCGTTGATTATCGCGATGCGGTCGGACATCGTCATCGCCTCTTCCTGGTCATGCGTGACGTACACCGACGTGATGCCCAGTTCTTTCTGTAGCCGCTGTATCTCCGTCCGCATGGAGACCCGGAGCTTCGCGTCGAGGTTCGCCAGCGGTTCGTCCATCAGGAACACGTCCGGTTCGCGGACGATGGCACGGGCGATGCCGACCCGTTGTTGCTGTCCACCCGACAGTTCGTCGGGGCTGCGGTCGAGCATCCCTTCTAGCTGGACGATCTCGACAGCGTTCTCGACTCGACGGTCGATCTCCTCCTGGTCAAAGTTACGGAGTCGTAGACCGAAGCTGATGTTCTCGTAGACCGTCATGTGCGGGAACAGCGCGATGTTCTGGAACACCATCGCGATGTTCCGGTCTTTCGGTGGCTTGTCCGTCACGTCTCGGTCGGCAATCTCGATCGTTCCGCTCGTGGGCGTCGTCAGCCCGGAGATGGTCTCCAGGGTCGTCGACTTCCCACAACCGGATGGCCCGACCAGCGTGACGAACTCCCCGTCGTTGATGGTCAGGTCCATGCCTTCGACAGCGACGACGTCTTCGTACTCTTTGCGAACGTCCGTGAGGTTGACTTCTCCCATTGGTTTACTCCTTGAGGCCGCCCGCAGTCAGTCCGCGGACGATGTGTTCTTGCGCGAAGATGACGAGCACTGCGATCGGGATGATCCCGATGAGACTCGCAGCCGCCATCATGTTGTACATCTGTGTGTGTTGCTGCTGGAAGTTCAGTATACCGTACACCAGGACGGCCCAGTTCTCGGGCGAGCCGTCGGTCATGATGAACGAGAAGAAGAACTCCCGATAGACGCCGATGAAGACGATTATCGCGGCGGTCACGACACCGGGTGCCGACAGCGGCATGATGACCCGGAACAGCGCACCGAGTCGAGTGGTGCCTTCCACCCTGGCGGCGTCCTCCAGTCCGTCCGGGATCTGGCTGTAGAACGTCGTCAGGATGAATATGGTAATCGGAAGGCTGAGCATCGTGAACGGGAACACCATTCCCCACGGCGTGTTGTAGAGGTCCGGCGTCGGCGTCCCGAGGATGCTCAGCGACCCGGTGAGTAGTTCGAACAGCGGGATGAGGAAGGCAATTCCCGGGAAGTATGAGATGACCAGTAGGAGGAGCAGGAGTGGTCCCTTCCCCGGGAAGTCCACCCGGCCGAACGCGTAGCCCGCGAGGCTCCCGAGCGTGATACAGATGATCACCGTTATCGTCGCGATGAGGATGCTGTTGAAGATGTAGTGGTGCAGCGGGTACTCCTGAACGACGGTGAGGAACACGCCCACGTTGAAGTTCTCGGGTACGATTCCCATCTGGTAGAGCTGGTTGTCAGGCGTCACTGCCAGCACCAGCAACCAGTAGAACGGGAACAGCGTGATCATGATGAACGATACTAACCCGACCCAGAAACCCATCCGATAGACGTCGGCCGAGTTGTGGATCGCGTACTTGACGATGCGGCCGGTCAGACCGCTGTATTCGTGTTCACTCATTGGTAGTCGACTCCCGGAATCGAAGGACGTACACCATGATTATCACGCCGATGACCAGCGCAGTGATGAACGCTATCGCCGACGCGGTGGCCCACCGCTGCTGTCTGAACGTCTGGACGACCAGACAGGTCAGCGTCGGGACGGTACTACACCCCGCAGACGCTTCGACGATGCCGTAAATCTTCATCGAACTGATCGTGTAGAAGATCATTCCGATGAACAGCATCGGCTTGATCTGCGGGAGGGTGATCATGCGGAACTGCTGCCACTTCGTCGCACCGGCGACCTCCGCGACGTCGTAGAGATTGCGGTCGATACTCGCGATACCGGCCATGATGATGAGCGCGATGAACGGTATCTTCCGCCAGATGTCGATGAGGATGATGATTATCGTCGAGTCCTGGCTGCTTATCAGCGGATTGTCGGTGAAGATACCCAAGTTCGCCAGTGGTTCGACGAACGGGCTCAACGACGGCTGGAACAGCAGGAAGAACATCATCCCTTGGATGACGATGGGTATCGACCACGGGAGGATGACGATGGTTCGCGCGTACCGCCTCCCTTTGAACTCCTTGTTGAGGATGATAGCCATGCCGAGGCCCAGTAGCGTCCCGATAGCGACGCTCACGCCCGTGATGAGGAGTGTGACGATGAGCGCACTGGAGAACGGCGCTTGCAAGTCGAAAAACGGCGAAGTCAAGATGGCGTTGGCATCGCCGCTGAATATCTGGACGTAGTTCTCCAGACCGACGAACTCACCGATGGGGTGGACACCGGTCAGGTCGTCGTTCTGTAACGAGAAGTAAAACGTCCTGAGCAGCGGGTAGAACGCCAGGACCGACAGGACGAGGAACACTGGCGCGACGAGTAGAAACCCGTACTTGTCCTCGTCCAACTGCTCTATCTTGAGGAGGAGGGGTGATACCGCCTGCTGTACTTTCTGTATCATCGTGTGTGTAGCTCGTCACCCAGTGTCTTGTAGATTATGCCGGGAGGTGTCGAACCGAGCGCCACGGTTACGACTCCTGTTCCTCGATCTGTTCGACCTGCTTCTGTGCGGCGGCGACGGCCTCTTGGGGGGACTTCTCCTGGTTGAGGCAGGCGTGGAATTCCTGCCCGATAGCCGACTTCTGTGGGTCCCAGACCGCGTTGATCGGCGGTGCGAACTGGTTCTTGGACTGGAACTGCAGCGTGTCGAGATAGCGGCTCATCACGTCGACCTGCTGTGCCCGGTCGGACTCGAACAGCCCGGGCTTCGGTGGCGTCGACCCCAGTTCCTCGAAGATGGTGAGATAGAACTCGTCGGAAGTCATCGCCTTGATGGCCTCGACAGTCGCAGCCAGCTTCTTGGTGTTCGGGTTGATGGAGAGGTGCCAGCCACCGAGCTTCGAGTTCGTACCGCCGGTCCCCTCGTAGGCCGCCTCTGACTCCGAGACGCCGTACGGGTACGGCATGACGCCGAGGTTCTCACCGAATTTGTCTTCACTGCCGTACTCGGCGATGGCGAACGACCAATTCCGGTGCATGATGGCTTCGCCCGCGTTGAACGACTCCATCGACGGCGAGGTGTCCCAGCCGAGAGCGTCCGACGGCGTGATACCGCCCGTGAGGCCGTCGACCGCGTACTCGTCGTCGCTCCCGTAGAGGAACGTCCGGAACTGCCGGAGCGTGTCGATGGTCTGCTGTTCGTCTATCGTTACGGGTCGGTCACCGATGGGACCGTTCTGGTTCGACATGTCACCGAAGTAGTTGCCCCCGTTGGTGACGAGGTGTTCGTACCCGGTGATACTCCCGATGTTGCGCTGGTTCATCGCCGTCGTGTACCCGTGGTCGGTCCCCGCCTCTTCCTGGGCCGCCTTCGTGACCTCTGCGAAGTAGTCCCACGTGAGCGGTTCGGTCGCCCAGTTCTCACCTTCGGGGTCGTAGCCTGCCGCCTCGACGAGGTCCTTCCGGTACTGGATGGTCGGAATGTCGATGAACTGTGGGACGCCGTACAGCCCACCGTCCCAGCGCATCGACTCGACCATCACCTCCGAATAGTCGTTTTCGAGTTCGCTCAGTTTCTCCTCGCCGAGGACTTGCGTGAGGTCGAGCAGCCACTCCCGTGGCGCGAAGAACGGCGTGTACGCGAAGTTCGTCAGCATGAAATCCGGGGTCGTCCGCCCCGACGAGAGGATCTGGTTGTAGCGGTCCTGCAAGTCGTCCGCACCCCACACCGTCGTCGAGAAGTTGATATCGATGCTCTCCGGCAACCCCGCGTCGTACGCTGCCTGCTGGAGTGTGTCCGAGATGTTCCCGAACAGTGGTGCGGTGCTGTACTCGATAGTGACATCCTCACCGGTGTATTCGAGGTTCTCTGTTACCTCGTTGTCACCACCGTTCCCGTCTCCGCTGCCGCCACCAGTCCCAGAACAGCCGGCCAATCCGACCGCGAGCCCTGACGCGCCGACCGCAGTCACGAACTGCCGCCGGGAGAGTGCACTGGATTGACTGGACGTGTTGATGGTGTGACTATCACGTTCCATAGTCCACAATACCATAGTCAAGCTATATAAAACTATTCCCACGTCCGCGGTGACCCCCCTATGCTGTGGGCAGAAAGACGCCAAGCACCCTGAATGATACGCCTCCACTCTATCTACCACGATTGTTCACCCAAAAATATAAGTTAGGTACGTCTGTCTCCCTGTACGCTGTCATGAGACAGCACACCCCACTATGAGTGACGACGATACACATTCCAGTGATAGCGAATCGATAGCTGACCACACTCTCTCGCGGCGTGGAGCACTCGCGGGACTTGGGGCCGGATTCGGGAGTCTCCTCTCCGGACCCGCCAGCGCTCAACAGGGCAGCGGGAGCGGCGGTGACCAACCCTGGTACGACTGGACCGCCGACGTCGACGCCGGTGAACACGCGGTACGGAACCTCGGTGCGGTCTCGATGTCTGCGGACGACACCTCGGTCTCCGAACTCACCGGAGCCAACCTCTCTGTGACCGATGGGACACTCAATGCCGACGACAGTATCCCCGGGTCGATACACGTCGTAACAGACTATCCGGGGGAGACGCTCGACCAGAAGGTCGAGAACGTTCTTGCGGCCCTTCCAGACGGAGACAATATCCCGAACCAGCAGCCGGGACACCGAATCGTCATCCCTGCACCGGACCCCGAGGACCCCGCTGCGGCTGACGAGTTGCCCGCGTGGCGCGTCGAGTCACCGATAGTCATCGGGAACAACACGGGCAAACTCGTCTTCGACATGGGATGGACGCTCATCTATGCGACCGAAACCGTCGAGAGCTTCTTCGTCATCGGTCCGGACGAGAAGACGGAGAACATCACACTCAACGGCGGAATGTTCTACGCGAAACAGAACCTCGAACGCTCCTTCGTCGACATCCAGGGCGTCGGACACATGCACGTCTCGCGCATGTACCTCCAGAACCTCGAAGGGCGCAACACCGTCCCCGCTGGCATCCGGCTCGCTGACTACCACGGCTCCAGCGAACTGACCGTCCACGACACAGAAGTGACGGGCTGTCGGGACGCCTTCCTCGCCGAACACGGCAGTGAGGACGTCCCCTACGGGCCCGCCTTCGACCTCGACATCTACAACTGGCGGGGTGGTGGCGGCGAGCACAGTATCCGGATCGACGGCGGCGCGACCATCAATCTCGACTCGATTCAGTGCGGCGGCCACCCGCTCCAGTCTGTGAGCGAGAGTATCATCAAGCTGGAGAACTCCGTCACTGCGACGCGGAAGGTGTCGATATCGAACGTCATGGAACGCCACAACGCGATGGAGTATCACAGCGGCGTCGCCGTAGCTGACGTGACCAACGGCTCCGGTGATCGCCACGACGGCGTCTACATCCAGAACGTCGATTGCTACAACGCCGAGGTCGGGACCGATCTGGAATACGTCCACCACTTCGACCAGCAGAACGTGCGCCCGAATCCCGTGGTCTCGGACGACGCTGCAGGGTCGACACGCTGGTTCGACGACGGTACCGAACGACGCGAGACCGACGATTCCCACGCGTTCCACGCTGGAGCCGGCGACGGACCGTCGTTCGTGGTCGAGGAAGACGACGTCCGGATGCCGGGGGCTGGCAACGGCGCAATTCTCACGACTCCAGACGGGTCGAGCCAGTATCGAGTCCGCGTGGACAACGGAGGCAACCTCGTGACGGAACAGGTGTCGGCGGGCGGGAGTGAGCGCTCGGGTATCGTCGAGAGTTTCGAGGACGGCGATCTCTCCGAGTGGGACGGCGCGACTGACGCCTACGTCGTGAATGGTGACCCACCGGTTGGTGACGGCGACCGCAGTCTGAAGAACACGTCCGGCGACACCGCCATCATCACTTCGACGGACGGACTCCCACGGTATCCACAGGCCGGCGATACGTTCGCCGCCGCGGCCGCACGGACCGAAACGAACAGCACCCTCGGCGTCGCGTTCGGTGTTCAAGACGCTCGGAACCTCTACTTCGTCCGGGTCTATCCCGAAGGGTCCGGCGACAGACTCCAGCTCTACAAGCGCGTCAACGGTGAGTACACG
>NZ_CP050016.1:0-355823 GCF_011602445.1 Haloarcula sp. JP-L23
CGGCCATCGGGAGCAACGACTACTCCACTCAGTGGTATAAATATGTTGTATAGGCTGTTTAATTCCAGTCAATACTATCCAGTGACAATCAACCACCCATGATTCCAGCCTTGCTTGTTCTGTAGGCAGAGCAGGCAAAGGTACCTCGGAATCGTTCGGACATCTTTGATCTCCGTGATGAGACGCCGCCCATCCCGAACCACGTGACCTTGAGAGGGGTCGCGAATTGCGGCTTTCAGAGTAGTGCTGTACACAACTCCTGTGATGCTATGTCATGACTCAGTATCTTTTTCCGGATACCCAAGAAATGCCAATACGTTCACAGCTCGGTCGCTTCCGCGTCGACGAGAGGAAGCCTCATCCGGTGGATACGCTCTGAGGGAGCCGTCACCGGGACCGGCTGCGTTCGTTCGACTCGACATGAGAGACGAGACTGACCGAACTTACGTCATCACTGGTGCATCGAGAGGAATCGGCCGCGGCATCGCAGAGGCACTCGGCCGCGAAGGCGGGACTGTCGTCGTGAACTACCGGTCCTCGGAGGCCGCCGCCTACGACGTCGCCGACACCATCACCGACGCCGGTGGCACGGCCATCGCGGTGCAGGCAGACGTCTCGGAGTTCGACCAAGTCCAAGCCATGAAAGAGCACGTGCATGAGACAGTCGGCCCGGTCGACGTCCTCGTCAACAACGCGGGAATCACGGCCGACCGAAAATTTAGCAACATGACCCGCGAGGAGTGGGACAGCGTCATCGATGTCAATCTCGGCGGCGTGTTCAACTGCACGAAGGCGTTTTTCGAGGACATCAAGCAGACCGACGCAGGCCGTCTCATCAACATCTCGAGCGTCATCGGCAGGCAGGGCAACTACGGCCAAGCCAACTACGCCGCAGCAAAGAGCGGTCTCTTCGGGTTCACGCGCTCCATCGCCCTCGAACTTGCGTCCTCGGGATCGACCGCAAACTGCGTCGCGCCCGGCTACACCAGCACCGAAATGGTCGATGAGGTCCCTGAGAAAATCCAAGAGCGGATCCGCGACGACATCCCCCTCGACCGGTTTGCGGACGTCGACGACATCGCTGCAGCGGTCTCGTTCCTTGCGAGCGAAGACACCTCCTACGTGACTGGCGAAGTCATCGACGTCAACGGCGGACTCGATGTCTGACACGCACTGGTGACTGCGCGCTCAGCAATCACGAAACGAACAAACTCGCTTCGACGGGTGATTTGGGTGTAGTCAAACGCGTCAGGATGACTCAGCCGGTAGCTCCCCCTGGTCGTCTATGCTGTCTTCAGGGAGGGGATCGATCAGGACGATCGCTTCGCCGTCAACAAGCACGTCGCTGTCTTCGACAACGCGCGTCGAGAGTCGGTACTGGTCGTCATCTAACTCCTCGACGATTTCGCACGTCGCTGTCACTCGATCACCGACTCGGGCGGGGTTATGGAACTCGAGATCTTGGGAGAAATAGATGGGTAGCCCAGGCAACCGTGCCAGCGCCGCAGAAATAAGCCCGCTGACGAGCGTACCATGGACGATTCGGCCGCCGAAGCGAGTCTTCTCAGCGACCCCGTCGTCGAGATGCAGCGGATTCGTGTCACCGCTGGCGGCGGCGAACTGCTGGACGTCCGCCTCAGAGATGGTCTTGGCGAACTCGATGCAGTCGCCGACACTAAGTTGCTCCCGTTGGACAACAGTGCGCTCAGTGTCCCAGTTAGGGAGCGTATTGCCCGGTTCAATCTGGCTGGCGACCAGTCGGGAAGCGTCGGTTTCGGTGGGATGGATACCGGCAGCGATGAAAACGGCACGGGTCGCAGCCAAGTTTCTCTCCAGCATGTATGCCCATACCGTCATCCATCGATCAACGGAGTCCTCCCAGAGCGTATCGAAAAACGGAGAGACCATAAGACACAGCGAGAAGTTGGCTTCTTGTGCGTATGTATCCTTCGTCCAGTACAGAGGAACAGGCAGGAAGACACAGGTGTGCCACGAGTAGGATACGTCGATATTACTGACGGAAAGTGGGTTGAGTCCCTATGTATCGTCCTGCGTTTGCGGGCCGTCGACGACGGCTGTAACGAGCGTCTTGTGGGCATGTCGGAGCCGGTAGTGCAGCGTCGGCCCGGAGATGTCGAACGACTCGGCCAGTTCCAGACACTCATTCGCCTCAGTGCCGTCGCGTCGGTCTACGGGGCCAGTTGGATCGTCGCGAACACCGTTCTCCCGGGCTGGACATGGGTTCGTCGCGACGCTACTGGCCGTCGCGCCGGTCCTGCTCGTCCTCGGCGTCGCCTCGTCGCTGGGGTTCGAGTTATCGGGCGGGCAGTGCCGGGCGGCGACGGCCGACGGCGACAGATGCAGTCGGAACCGGCCACCGAACCAAGACTGTTGCTGGCAGCACCGTGAGTTGCATGACGTGACGCTCCACCCCGAGGGTGTCGCCGAGAAGAGCCGGGCCGTAGAGGACGACCTCGTGGTTCGGTAGGCTGTTCCGACCCGTAGGATATCTTAAAGGGGTTCTCAGGGTGGTTGGTTTCAGGACTGTTGGGATGAATAACCTGTTCAGTGGGTGTGCCTATGGAGCAAGTTGAGAGGTGTACTCCAATTAATCAACACAAAATTGAGCGTGAAATTCAACAGGTTGATTCGCATAGAGAGTGGTATGTTAACAGATGGTTGGTTACGGCATATGGGATGAGCCACCTCACGGCAACCCACCCTCAGCTAACGAAAAAGTAGCGAAACTTCGTCTTAGATTGAATCACCTCTCCCTTGTCGAATTAGAGGAACAAAGAGTGGTCAAGTGGGACAAAAATAGCCACGTTGTGAGGGAAGGCCCTAGATTCGACGAGAAAGAGACAGAAGTCCTGAAATAATGAGCGAGAACAAGAAAGAGTTCGTCGCTAAGCAAATTACCGAGGCTATAGCCGAGATAGAAGGGACAGACTCAGACCGTCTTGATATGTGCCTCTATAACAATGTCTCGATGGCTGCGATACGAGAGTTAGTGGCCCACGAGAGTAATGCGTGGAGGCTTCAATTCGAAACGGAAAACCATGTCGTAGAACTGGCGGGGAATGACACGGTCATCGTTGATGGCGAACGAATCCGACCAGACGTCTGAACACTGTCTTTCCTACACTGAGCGGTAGGTCTGTCATCTGTATTGGACAAAGAGAGGAGTTGAAGAACGGGTATGCAACCGTCGTATCAAACTCTCATCCCGACTTGTGCCGCTCGACACGCCGGACGTTCTGGGCGTACTCCCGCTCGGAGTCGTACAGCGGGTCGTCGGGGAACAGTTGCTCTCCCTCGGGGACGGTGACCGTCGGCCACTCGGTGTCGTCGACGGTGTCCTCCAGTTGGCCGACCCAGTCAGCATACACACCCCGTTTTTGCATGTCCTGTAGCCGCTCGAACACGGGGTCGAGGTCCGACAGATAGTCGTTCCACTCGGCCAGCCAGTCCTCGAGTGCGTCGACGTCGTCGGGCACGCCGGCGTCGGTCAGCGACTCGACCAGCGTTGCGCGTACCTCGTCGACCCAGCCACCGAGCGCGTGCCGGTTCTGTGCGTGGAGATCCTCGGCGCGATAGAGGCGATGCCTCGCGGACGATGTGCTTGTACAGGTCCGGTATCTGTTCGAGCGTGTTCAGTTCGCAGGCCCCGGTGCCCTTCCGCTGTTCCCACTCGTCGACGAGCGTGTCGTAGGCCTTCCCGCCCGTCCCAGTCTTGTCGGACTCGCTGATGGGCTTGCGTGGCAGGCCGAACTGGTCGACCTGTTCTTTCGTGACGGCGACCTGCTCGATGCACACCCGGTGATCGAGGTCGCCGCGCTGGTTCAGCCACGCGACCTTTCCGGCCATCGCCGAGGACATGTTGTCGCCCTTCGGGTCGAAATCGGAGAGGTAGCAGATGATGGCGGGTTTCCCGGCGTTGTTGACCCGCTGGACGAACTCGTGGGCGATGGTCAGCGAGAGGTCGCCCTCGACGATGACGTTGACCTGCAGGTCCTCGCAGAGTGCGTGGATGTAGTCCGGCAGGCCCTTCTCACACCACAGTTCGACGTGGAAGGGCTGCTGGCTGGCCGTGTCGAACTCGATTTGCTCCGCGAGCGACCGGGCAACGTCGTCGGCGATGTACTCGGCGACGTCTTCGGGGCCGTCGAAAGCCAGTTCCCCACGGTCGCCGGGCTCGGGCAGCGTCGGCAGGTCGACGCCCGACGGGATGGTCACGTCGCCGACATCGGCTGTTTCTCGATGCTCGCCGTACTGCGTGATGGTCCGCTGGGCGTGCTTGTTGTCGTAGATGCCACCCAGCGGGATGTAGCCGAGGATGCGCGCGAGCGTGACCCGCGAATGCGGATCGTTGCAGTCGGATACGGTATGTTCGGCCTCTACGGGCTCATCGTGTTCCTCGAATATCTCTTGATCCCGTACCTCCCCTACGCGACCCTCGAACTGCTCGAACACGCCAGTGCACTACTCATATTGGGCGGCCTACCACCAGTTCATCGAGGATATCTATCAGGAGAACGCGCTCTACCAGAACGAGCTCGTCCTGGACGGCGACCCCGTCGACATCGGGAACCTCACGATGCCGGTGTTACAGATTATCGGCTCGTTCGACCACCTCATCCCGCCGGAGGCGAGCAAGCCCTTCACCGAGGTTATTCCAAGTGAGGACACCGACATCTACGAGTTTCCGACCGGCCACGTCGGGATGGCCGTCTCGGGGAAGGCCCACGCGGAACTGTGGCCCCGCGTTGCAACGTGGTTCCGGGAGCGGTCGATAACACAGACTGAGGAGTCGGCCACGATCAGCCAAGGTGAAGCTGAAGCAGAGGCTGACCAGGATCAGTCGTTGCAGACGGTCGACGGGATCGGTCCGACGTATGAGGAGCGTCTCCACGACGCCGGGATCATGACGGTAACGCAACTCGCAGCCGCAGAATCAGTCCCGCTCGCTGACCGACTCGGTCTCAGTGAATCACGAGTGATGGCCTGGATCAAGCAAGCAAGGCAGTTCGCGGGCTCGTCCGATGAGAGTGCTGGAAGCAGCTGACCGTCGGTTCGTGACAAGCGACGAACGCTCACGTGACGACGATACCACCGTCGATCTCCATGTAGGCGTGGCCGTAGCCACAGTAGGTCAAGCAGCTCAGTGTATAATCGCCACGTCGTGCCGCACTTAATTGTCGAAAGACGGGTTTGGTGGCACTTCGGGGAAGTGCGATGGGGTGCATCATCATGCCACCACCCATATGGACCTGTCCGGACGGCATGATTGCGAGGCTGTGGTCGGGATACTGTTCGTTTGCCTCCTCCAGCAGTTCGTGGAAGCCGCCGCTAGATGGAGGTGGGATGCGCTCCTCGTTTCGCTCTTCGAGTGTTTCGTGGTCAGGAAGCGCGTCTCGTATCGAGGTCGGAAGGGCTTGTACAGCTTGATTCGCGCCGATATTGAATGCGATGACGCGGAGGACATCACCACGTTGCAGGTTGACACGCTCTTGTTCCTCGCCGCTAGTGTCGAGCATAACGAAGCCCCAGTGGTAGCCTCCGACGTAGATCGTCCTGTCGACGCCATCGCCACTGCCCGGGAGATTCCCGACGCATCCGGAGAGACCTGCGATGCCGGCGCCGAGGGCCGTGAGCAGCTCGCGTCGCTGTACTCTCGAGGACATGATAGCAGACTACTGCGACTCCTCGCGGCGGAGGTTCGCACGCCGTTCCTCGAACTCCTCCTCGGACAGATCCCCACGGGCGTACGCGACGCGGAGTTCCTCAAGTGCCTTATCGCCGGTCAGCGACGACCCGACGCCGCCGACGAGGCCGCGATAGAGGAGATATCCGATGCCGACGAGAACGATGAGCCAGACGAGCATCATCCCGATGCCCCACAGTGGTGAGAGACCTCCGGCCATCCCGCCGCCCCACCACCAGCCCATCATCCCCATCATCGGCATCGCGAACACCATCATCAACAGCGGGAACAGGACGATCACCGCGAGGACGATCAGAACAATGCGGAGCAAGCCGTCGGACGTGCGCTCTGTCGACATGATGAACCACTACGGACTTCGCCGGCTACATTCATAAAGTTGGACGACCAGTACTGCTCTATTGGTTGTTCCTGGGCTGGGTGGCGGCCAATACGTCGCTCCGTGTCTTGATTGAGTGAGTCCACTCAGCAGCAGTCGGGGTCGTCGGGCGACCACTCGCACGCGTCGCCAGTCGTCAAGCTGTTTTCGTCCACGTAGGTCGAGAGACACGCATAGTTGCAGAAGTACGTCGGCGACCCGCAGTCGTCGGTACAGTTGCGCACACAGATCGGATCGTGGTCGAAGATACGCGACCCGCAGTACGCACAAGCCTCATCGGCGTCGGGGAGTTCGACGGTCGTAGACATACCTGCGCTACGGGCACGAGTCTCAAACGTATTTCGCCAGCTGACCATCGATATACTCCGCCTCCGGACTGTCAGCGGTGTGGGAGTGACAAGGAGCGACTAGAACTCGATCGCTCCGATCATCGGTTCGCCGACACACTTCGGGCAGACATCGGTGTCGTATTCCTCCATACAGTGTCGGTGGCAGGAGATCCCGCAGTGCTCGCAGACGAACACCTCGTCATCGCTAGCGCATTCCGAGTCACAGATGTAGCACCGAACCATGGTTCCTAGAATGTAGAGTGGCGACCGGCATAAATCGCTGTGCTCATGCATCTCAGCTGTAGACACCCGATTTCGGCACGTATCGTCCAGCATCGAGACCGACGACTGGCTTGTGATCAATGGGCGTTGGAACCCCCACACACAGACCCCGACAGGCTTCAGTTCTCTTGATTCTGTACCAATCGTTCACGGCGTCGCTGGAACTCCGCTTCGTCGATCTCGCCTCGTGCGTATCGACGTTGCAGGGTTTCCATCGCGGAATCGTCACTCTCGGGAGGTACGCCACCTTGACTTAGTGCCCAATAGAGGAATCCGCCAACTAAGCCGAGCATTCCGAGTGCCCCGCCGACGAACGGCAGCCCGCCGAACCAGCCACTGTTCCGGTCGCTCATCATTCCAGGACCAGGCCCCATCCCAGGGCCCATCATTCCGCCACCGGAGTTCCCATCTCTTCCGGTGCTGGATCCATACGCTATCGCGCCCTGTACGACGATCGCGTCGCTTTCGGGCACGTCGCCGTCCGGAATCGGACTCGATTCGGCTGGCCCACCAGGACTGCCGACGACGATGCGACCGACCATCCCGACTGATTTGTGCGGGATGCAGTAGTAGTCGTACGTGCCCGGTTCCTCGAACGTGTACTCGAAGGCTCCTGACGAGATGGTTCCACTGTCGAATGCGCTGGCGTCGGCCGGAATCCGGTTCTCGTAGGCGGTCGCCGAGTGGGCTCCGGCCGCTAGCTCGAAGCGAACGGTCGTGCCGGGTTCGACATGGAGTCCGATCGGGTCGAAGTAGTTGTTCCCCATCTCGACGACGGGCGTCTCCTGTGCGGCGACTGGCTGGGTGAATCCCGCACTCGCGACTGTGCCGGCACCGAGCGCTCCCAGGAACTGGCGTCTACTGTAGTCTGTCATGGTAGTTGTTTGACTTCTGTTATCCGCGGATGATGCTGGCGAGCCGGTTCGCGAGTCCGGGCGATTGCTGGCCGGCGCTCTCGATAGTTGCCTCCAGCTCGTCCCGGTCGACGATGCCGATGAACTCGGCAGTTCGCTCCCCGTTCGCGTACACGAGCGTCGTGGGCGTCTTTCGGACACCGTACTCCTCGGCCGTCTCCAGATCGGTCTGGATGTCGACCTCCCGGAACTCGACATCCGGATACCCATCTTCGATGCCTTCGTTTTTCTCTCGCTGCGTTGCGCACGCCCCGCAGGTCTCCTGCGTGAAGAGGAGTACTTCCGTCATAGTAGTTTGTATGGTCTTGTACTTTTTGCACATTTCTATTCACATCCGAAAGCTGTGAGGCTCACAGATTTCGGATTCCAAGGAGGCGGACGTGAGTAACGCCGGAGTTGGTGGTCGGACCGTCACTCCGAGCGTTCGAGCTTGTTCCGACGCGCCTCGAACTCTTCCTCGGTGAGATCACCGCGGGCGTATGCCATACGCAGCTCCTTCATTGCAGGATTCCGCGACGACTGCGATGCCGTCACGCGACGGAAGACGAGATATCCTCCACCGAGCAGGAGGAGGAGGAAGACCAGCTGGACGAGCATCCCGACGAGTGGCCACCAGCCGCTGGTCGTCCCGTATCCGCCCATCATTCCACCGTAGCCCATCATCCCGCCGAAGCCCATCATCCCGCCGAAGCCCATCATCCCGCCGAAGCCCATCCCCATCGTGAGCAACGGGAGCAAGATGAGCGCTCCGAGGATCAGGAGGACGATTGTCGTGGTGTCGAGCTAGTTCGATGAAGACATCGAAGATCAGGCCCCCGACGTGGATCCTATTTCGTCGGTAACGGCCGAGAGAACACGCTCGAAACGCTCGTTGACCTCAGTCGCTATCGAGTCGAGCGCATCGTTGTCTGCGATGCCGACCAATTGCTTTGGATCAACGGCACTCACAACGATATCGCCGTCATCGGTTTCGTAGACGATGACGTTACACGGGAGGAGTGCGCCGAGTTCGATTTCTTCGGTCAGTCCCTCGTATGCCAGCGGGGGATTACATGCACCGAGAATGCGGTACTGGCGGAATTCTTCGCCGAGTTTCTCCTCGAGCGTCGCCTGGATGTCTATGTCACAGAGGACGCCGAATCCTTCGTCTTCGAGCGCAGCGATCGTCGTGTCGACGACGTCGTCGAAATCGCCAGTGACTGAAGTCTGTATTGTGTATTCCATGTAATATTATATCCCGTCCACGGGGTTAACGGTTGGGTGCCGCAACGGCGGGCGTTGGGAGTGTGATGTATCGGCTGGAACAGCAACTGTTCCAGTCATCCGGTGCGTTCGAGCTGTTTTCGCCGTCGATCGAATTCGTCGTCCGGGAGCTCCCCGCGGGCGTAGCGCTCACGGAGGACCGACAGCGACTGTTCATCGTTTCCACCGGATCCTCGGTTGAGGAGCGCATAGCCGATGTAGAGGGGGACGGCGATGAGGAGCCCCATCCAGAGGAGTCCCCAGAGGCCCATCGTTCCGCCGAAGAGACCCCAGCCACCGCCCATCATGCCGCCACCGTAGCTCCCGCCACCGTGGGCAGCAGCCGTTCCAGTCGCCGCGACCAGCAGCGGGACAGTGAGTATCGCGAGTCGACGAGCAGTGCGTCCGATGTGAGTGGTAAGTTGCGTCATTATCCTGCGTTGGTGAATCGTGGTGTTCGGTTGACGAGATCGAAACGGTCAGGGCCGTCAGCAGTGGCCCTGTCCGTACATCCCGCCGTTGTAGTCGTCGTTAGCCCCGTTGTGGTATTCCTCGCCAGCCATGTCCTGGGCCATCTCGTCGACGGTCACACCCATGTGCGACTCCATCCACTCGACAGCACCCGGACCCATGTGTTCGGTCATCTGCGCCTCCATCCAAGTGGCCCATTCATCTGCGGTGGCATTGTCCGTGGGCGCGTCGTCAGCGGTCGTGTCGGTGCCGTGTGCGCTGACCACGGGCGCGGCGAACGCGAGTCCGACGATCGCGAGCGCCACGAGCAGCCAGCGGCCGAGTGTGAAGTTGGTCATTGTCTTTCTCCTCGGTTACTCGTAGGACTGCTCGGGAGTTATCAACGTGGGTGTGAACTCGGGCAGGAGAACGTTCGAGAACGTGTATAAGACGATCTAACCGTCTTTCAAGACAAGGATCGTTCCTCCGGCCCGAATTCGCTGGGGCGGCCCCTCAATCCTTCCTCTCCCGGACAGGACCAAGACCACACGAACGATCCGAAACCGGGTTTTCAACCGACTCACTCGACGTATTTCACGACACGCGCCATTCCTGCATCGAGATGGTAGAGGTTGTGACAGTGGAACAACCACCGGCCGGGTTGTCGGCGTGGAAGTCGATCGTCACCTGCCCTCTATGCCCGGGCACGATGACCGTGTCTTTGATCGCGTTGCCGACTTGGAAGAAGTGGCCGTGAAGGTGCATCGGGTGAACGACCGGGCTCTGATTGGTCATCCGAATTCGGACGTGTTCGTCGGGCCGGACCTGGAGCGGATCGGCGTCTGGGTAGGCCTGCCCGTCTATCGTCCACGTGTAGGACTGGCCTCTGCCGCGTGAGAGCGTCAGATCGAACGTTCGATCCGGATCTCCACTCACCCCGTCGAGTGAGGAGATCGCCCGCAAGTCTCCGTACTGCAGTCGGTTACTGGCCGACGACGGACGCTGTGGGCTCCCCCGCCCGCTGACTCGTACTCGACAACAGCCCTGGCTGGTGGTTCGTTTCCATCGAGGGCATCCGCTTGAACGGCCCACGTGCCCGGGTTCGTCGCCTCAATCACGACGTCGTAGCGCTCACCGGCCCGAAGACGAACGAGTCCACGTCGACGGGTTCGACAGGTCGACCATCGGCGTGGGTCACCGTCATCTCGTGGCCTGCGATTCGTACACCGAAGACTGTCGCACTCCCGGCGTTCACGAACCGGAGGCGCACCCGTTCCCCTTCTGCCACTCCGAACGTTGGTGGATCCTCTGGAAGCCGACCGTTGATCAGGAGACCCTCGTACGGCGGCCGAACGTCTCCCATCATTCCGCCTCCTCCACCCATTCCACCACCGCCGCCCATTCCCCCGCCCGACGGAAGTTCCGGCTCTCCGGGGAGGTAGTCGTCGACGACGACGACGTACTCACGGTCGTACTCGACGTGCGGGTCACGCTCTTCGACGATTAGTGGGCCGAACAATCCCCGGTCGAGTTGGAGCCCGACGTGACTGTGATAAAAGTACGTCCCGGCGGGTTCAGCGCGGAACGTATACGTGAACGTGTCGCCGGGATCGACCGGGTCTTGCGTTACGTTCGGCACGCCGTCCATCGGATTCGCGACGGGAACCCCGTGCCAGTGAATCGTCGTCCCTTCTTGAAGGTCGTTGGTCAACTCGACCCTGAGTACGTCACCTTCCTGAACGCGTAATTCCGGTCCCGGAAATTGCCCCTCGTACATCCAGTTCGTCGTCGAAGTCTCGGGGGCTGGCCGAATCGTCCCGGACCCCGCGGTGAGGCTGACGGAGCTATCTGGCTCGGACGTGACTGTCGAGCGTGGCGTTACCTCACGACCACCCTCATCGCCGGTGCCCGGTAGCTGACCGGCACAGCCCGCGAGCGCTCCGAGAGTAGATGCGCCCGTCAACTGGAGAAGCCTGCGGCGGAGAATCCTGTGGAAGTCATTTCCCGTGTTTTCGTGCTCAGCGAGTATAGGCCTCGCGCTGAAGGAGGGTCATACGCCCATCGCTCGGTTCGATTTCAGCACCCCGGTGAATGGTTCTGAATCGGCGGAGATGGCCCGCTAGTTCATCTACTTCTCTCTTGTAGGTTGTCACTCGGATAGATACGATACGTCCGCCCTTGGCGCTCGCGGTACAACAGGCCGCGTTTCTCGAGGGCACTAACCGTCTGGCTCACCTTGCTCTTCGAGAAGTCCGAGCGATCCCGTAATTCGATCTGCGTGATGCCGGGCGAGGAAAGGACCGGTTCGAGGATGCGGCGTTCATCATCTGGCAAGAGGTCCAACACGCGGGCCTGCGGCTGAGACTCTGGATTGATGGCCCCATCTGGTTGTGTGGCCTCCTCCGGTGATTCGGCGATCTCGGGGTCGGTCGGCTTAGCCATCTCATTCTGTGAGCGGACGTTTACGTCTGTGCTAGTGAGGTCGTCTCGGATCGCGAGATACCCTCCACCGATGACAGCCAAGATGAGGAAGGTACCGAGGACGTACCAGAGCGGGTTCGTTCCGTGAACCGTCCCATCGACGTACCCATCATCGACCCCATTTGCTCGAAGGCTTGCTGTTGCTGGTACGCTTGCCAGCTGAGTACACCACCAACAATGAGGACAGCAACGAGCAAGCCACCGACTACTGTATCGGCTCTCCGTCGATTCATCCACCCCACCTCGATCTGCCAGTATCTCCGTTCATGCCTGAGAGTTGGCGAGACATCCGTGTACCAGTTGTGATTGGTCGAGACAAGACTCGGGGCTGCCTGGCCGCGATCCTTGGTATCACGCCGTGGCGTTCAGTGATGCTCATGGCTCTGGGAACCTCCAGCTCCTGAGACTTGGGGGTGCTGATGTGCAAATTCGGAGGGGTGTTTCTCGAACGATCGCTTGCACCGCTCCGAGCAGAAGTAGTACGTCTCGCCGTCGTGGGTGAGACTCGGCCCGCTGTCGTCGGTTCGCATCCCACAGACTGGGTCACGGTACTGGCCGGGTGCACCGAGTCCACGTTGGTAGACGTAGAGGAGGAAGCCAGAGAGGGCGAACGCGATGCTGTTGAGATAGAACGTGTAGTTGAGCTCGAAGTACGTCTGTTCGGCGGCCGTCTCCCCGCCGGCCAGATCCGGGACGATGCCGAGGACGTTGAACAGTTCCTCCATGAGGAAGCCCGTGAACGCCATCGTCACGAAGAAGACGCCGAGAATGTACAGCATCACTTTCCAGCCGTAGTACTTGCGGTAGACGTTCAGGACGGGAATCGTGATGAGGTCGGCGTAGACGAACGCGATGACACCCGCGAAGCTGATGCCGCCACCCCAAAGCGCGACGGCGAACGGGACGTTGCCCATGCTGCCGACGAAGCTGATTACGGCGATGGCGACGCCCATGATGGCGTTCTCGGCACTGACGAGGAGTCCATCACCCTGGAGGAAGAGCGTGTTCCACACCCACTGCGGGACGAACACGATAACGAATCCCGAGATGAGAAAGCCCGCAACGACGTCCTTCCAGATCATCGACCACTCCTTCCGGTACTGGTTCCCGATCTTGTACCAGCCACCCCACGAGAGGAGTTCGTTGCGCCAACCGCCGCTACTTGCGGCTTCCTGCTGGTACGTCTCCATGCAACCTTCCGAACAGAACTTCAGCGTCTCGCCCCCGTCAGTCACCAGCGAGTACTCGTCTTTGCCTTCCATCCCGCAGGTCGGGTCCGCTGTGATCCCTTGGTCGTGGTCGCGTTGATTCAGTTCTGCCCGTACTTGCTCGAAGAGGTTCTCTGGGAGGGTCAGATGAACGAGGACCGCCATCACGGCGATGAGGATGACGCCGCCAAGGAGTTCTGCAACCAGAAACTCCCAGCCGAGAAGGATGAGGATCATCAGCCCGAGTTCGACGATGAGGTTCGTCGAGGCGAACATGAACGCGAAGAAGTTCACCGTGTGTGCTCCCTTCTTGAACAACCCCTTCCCGATGGCGACCGCACCGAAGCTACAACCACTACTTGCCGCGCCGAATACGGTTGCTTTCGTGAGGCCACTCAGATTCCCTCTCCGAGTACGTTGGCCATCCGCTCTTTCGAGACGTAGACCTGAACGAGACTCGTGATGACGAGGCCCATGATGATTGCCCAGGCTGCCGTCCAGAGAAACCCGACACCTATTCGTAAGGATTCGAGAATTCCGTCGACGAGGACGGCTTGCATATCTAGACCATCGTAGCCATCTGTTTTGTTAGTTGTTCTTAAGAAACGGTGGCAGTTCGGTGGGGTAAATTTTGTATTCAAAGGCAATCCGTGCTATTAGCTGTAGTTAACCGTACGAGGAATGCATTCGCGCTCGCTGCGCGTTACTGATTCGGTTCGCTGGTTGCTGCTCGTTCTTTCGTAGAGAGGGTCCACAGAGATGAGCGTAGTACCGCTGTTTCTCCCACTATATTCCCGTGTCGTGTTCACAGAGTGACTCTCCTTTCGAATTGTAAGAGAAACCCGAATGAAGGAGTGGAGCGTATCTCTAGTCATGAGTACGACTACCACAAATCAGGACACGTACGAAACGGAATCCGCGACCAGTGTAATGCACCTCGATGCGCTGGCACTGGCGGGCGCAGCAGCAGTCGTCTCTGCCACCGTGATGCTCCTCCTCGGTGTCTTCGGAGCGGTCGGAGTCTACGAGGGGGCTGTCGAGGCGATGGAGCAGTGGCACCTCTTCTTCGAGCCGACCGTCGTCGGGACGGTGGCTGGCATGGTCGAAGCAGCGGTGATCAGCTTCGTCTTGATGTACGCATTCGCATGGCTGTACAACGCCTTCGTACGCTGAATCGAGGAGTCAAGCCATGTACGTCACCGACAACGCAGAAATCGTCATCGCTGCTACTCCGGAGGAGATTTGGGAGTACGTAACGGACCCCGTCCACTGGACGGCATCGAACCCCGAGGAACACTACGGACTCGAGTACGATACACCCGATAATCGCCCACAAGAGGGTGCGACGTTCCACCAGGCAGAAGAGGTCGCTGGGATGTACGCCGACTTGCACGGCCGATTCCAGTACATCGATCATCCACACGTGGCAGTCTGGACTGGGACAGCGTACTATCCGGTTCTTCGGGGGCTTGTCACCGTTCGTATCCCCGAAGGTGGTACGATTCGGCTCGAAGAGACCGAGGATGGAACCCGGATGTCACACGCCGTCTGGATGGACTTCCCGAACAACCGTCGGGGCCGGCTGCTAAAGCGGCTCTTCACCACCATTCTCGACGGGAAGGCCAAGCTCTACGATCACACCAACAAGGAGCTCGTCTTTTTCAAGGAACGCATCGAGTCGACAGCCCATGAGCCGCCAAAATGTACGAACGAGAATCCGTAGCAAAATCAACGCACTCATCCACCCATGTACACCGATATCCTCATCCCGACCGATGGAAGCGATAACGTCGAGCCTGCAATCCAGTCTGGACTTGATCTCGCTCACCGATACGACGCAACCGTCCACGCCCTCCACGTTGTCGACAGTTCGCCGATCGAACGAAAGCTGGAACTGACCGCGCTGGAAACCGACCTGGAGACTCTCCCAGACACATGGTATGATGCTGGCGATGCCGCCACCCAGCAGATCGCAACTCGAGCCGCAGAACATGGCCTCGACGCGGTAACTGAGGTTCGCCGTGGCATTCCAGCGCGTGAAATTCGTTCCTACATCACCGATACCGGGATTGACCTCGTCTGTATGGGAACCAGAGGACACACCGGTCTCGACCGAGTCCTGCTCGGCAGTGTAACGACCCGAATCGTCCGTACTGTCGATATCCCCGTGCTCAGTGTCAAAGCGAAGCAGGAGCTATCAGAATCCGAGATCCAGGGAGGCTTTGAGAATATCCTCGTCCCGACTGACGGGAGTAAGCCCGCACGAGAGGCAGTCATTCACGCTCTTGATTTGGCTCGGACGTACGATGCGACACTTCATGCCCTCTACGTTGTGGATAGGGGCGCCTACGCGTCTCGTCCGGGATGGACGTGGGACGAACTGCAGCAAGTACTGGAGCAAAACGGAGAGACTGTCGTAGAAGATGTCCAGTCTCGGGCAGCTGCCGACGGTGTTTCAGTCGCTGCTGAGATCACCCACGGCGTTCCTCATCAGGCAATAGGGGAATATTGCGATGAACACGGAATCGACCTCGTCGTGATGGGAACACACGGACGATCCGGCATTTCACGACGGCTCATCGGAAGTGTGACTGAACGGGTTCTCCGGAACTCAGATGAGCCAGTGTTGACTATTCGAGGAGTGTAGACGCGGCTTGAGCTACTGGCGAAGCGAGATGAGAAGGACCACGAATCCGAGACCGATGGCGACCGATTCGATGATGTGGACAATAGCGAGATCGAGCCCCCCGAACTCAAACAGTATTCCTTCGATGAACACACCGAGTGTGATGATTCCAAAGCCAATTGCAGCGTTTCGCATATAGTACGTCCCCGTTCGTCGATACGCCTCGAAACTGTAGTACGTGATCAGAATACCGAGTGCGAGTACGAGCGTGCGGACGACCAAGAGAATTGCTGTTGTCGTATCCACCATTCACTTAGTCCTCCAATTTCTTTGAGTCGCGTCCGTACAGAGCGTACAGGATCGTGAGCATACCAATCGCGACGATGGCCGTTGCCACCGTTCCTGCATTGTGGAACGTCAGGCCAACCACGTCGAACAAGATCCCCTCGATGATCGCACCGAAGCTGATGATGGCGAAGCCGACCGCGAGGTACAACATCGATTGACTGTTGCTACGTCGATAACCTCGATAGGCTTGGAATGCGATAATGAACCCGAGAGCCATTGTGACGAGCTTTGCGATGACGAGACCGATGTGCATGGTTATTCGTTCCTCATTGTGTTCCACAACCGAGCGAATCTGTCGGGAGCGTCTTCCCGAAGTTCGATCCGGACGTCGAATCCCGATTCGAGGAGCTGTACCTCAACACGGTCGAGCTGGGCTTCGTATTCGCGATAGTGGTGACCGTCGGGGTCAATATGCGTTCGCTCGATAAGCAGGTCGTACTCCAGTAACGTATTGACCCGTCTGGAAACTGTCGAGACTGACATGTCACACTCTTCGCTGAGTTCCTTGGCAGACATCTGTTTTCGGCGAGTCGCCTCAAGGATCGCGCGTGCATAGTCGTCGTCAAGGATTTCGAGAATCCCCGAGATGTCTCGCTCCTCACTCACAGGCTACGTTTCTGCGGAAGGGTATATAAAGAAACGCCGATTTGCTGACCCAGCAAATCTGCTTTCTGGACTATATCCCCTGAGCGTGTCGGTTCACCTGTAAGGTGACCGATGCCATGACCGACTCACTCACGCGTCGACGGATGCTCCAGCTGACTGGCAGTGCGGCAGTCGTTGGACTCGCCGGTTGCACCGGAACACAGACCAACGACGGCGGGGCAGCAAACGGATCGCCGACTGAAAGTGGCCACGACGATGGCGGCACGGAGACCGGTCACAGCGACGAAGAGAGCGGCCACGATGACGAGGGCGGTCACGACGAAGCGGTCGGAGCGCCGTCCGATACGGCCGAAGTGAACATGATTACCGAGGACGGGGGTTACCACTTCGAGCCACACGTCGTGCGGGTGAACGTCGGTGGCACCGTGACCTGGCACAACGAGAGCGGGAGTCACTCGACGACCGCGTACCACTCTGACAACGACCAGCCCCAACTCGTCACCGACGGCGCAGCGGCCTGGGACAGCGGCATCCTCTCCGAGCAGGGCGCGACGTTCGAACACACGTTCGAGACCGAGGGCGTCTACCACTACTACTGCACGCCCCACGAGAGCCTCGGGATGATCGGGAGCGTCATCGTTGGGAATCCGGACCCCCACGAGCAGGTCGCCCTCGAGGAACCGCCGGCTGACAAACCCGAGCGCGTCCGCGAGAAGCTTGAAGAACTGAACGGGATGATTCGGACAGCCCTCGGCGACGACCACTAATCCTTCTGAACGTTCTTTCAGCGGCGTTTCAATTCCTACTGTACGAGTAGGTTGTATCCGACGTGAACTATCGCGAGGCCGAGATACCCGAGGAGGAGTATCGCCAGGATTCGTCGAGAGGGCGACGGAAGACCGATCTCGTCGGTGCCGTGAATCTGCTCGCCGAGCGCGTATGCGAACCGCCCCGCAAGTAGTGCGAACGGCAGGTGAACGAACACCAGCGGTAGCACCAGCGAGTCGAACTGGGCTGTCGCCTCCAGACGCGATAGGAACTCGAGTTTGAGTACGAGTTCGAGAAGTGCGACAGTCAGACCGGAGGCCACAGTCGCGAGTAGTCCCTCGGTTTTCGAGAGGAGCTGTCCTTGCCAGTAGCTCCATCCATAGAAGACGAGTATCAGCGGGATGAACCGGACGAACGCTTCCTCAACGAGCCCTACCAGAAGCGTCCACGTGGTGACGGTCGTTACCTGGAGCAGGGCGAGTTCGAACTGGTAGGCGCTCCACACACCGATACCGGTCACGACGCTACTTACGACAACGAGTTCGCCCAGTGACCGATACCATGGTGGCATGAGTGACAACGGACGTATTATACGTAGGAGAGCGGCCAAAATAGGCGTACCCGTTCGAAGTCGGTACTGCGAAGAGTCTTTACTATCGAGTCCCATGTTACACGATAACACAAAACCCAACCGTAGCCGCTCACCATACTGCTATGTCATCCGACGAATCCGCTTCCGTCTCTCGACCGGCCGATACGGAGCGTGACGTAATCGACCGGATTGAAGAGACAGTTCTGTCACGCCGGGCGTTTCTTGCCGGACTTGGCCTGGGGAGCGTGGGAGGCGCTGGGGCAGTTTTCGGTCTCACGCGAGCAGGGGAGGGGTTCCAGTCGCTGGCGACGCTCGCTGGTGGGGCCACGCTTCCCGCACCAACTCAGTACTATCTTCCAGCAGTCGACGGCTCCGATAGCGGCCTCGTGATCCCGGTGACATTCGAGTTCGCTGACGGGGAGGGCGAGTTGTTTGTGAATCTGAACGGGATCGAAGTCCGTCATGATCTCCAGCTCGCACTCCGTGAAGCGATCGCAACAGCCGCACGTCTTACCGGCAGTTCGCTCGGCGACACGGCGACGCACGTCACGTTCGATCCTCCCACGTCCGGCGTGCTCGCGCTTCGCGGGAAGAGTTGGGAAGCTGGACTCACGATCGCCCTCGTCGCCAGCCTCCGTCGGCAGTCGCTCACACAGGAGACGCTCATCACAGGAATCGTCGACGACGAGGGAGCGTTGCTTCCCGTTGGGGAGATCGAGACGAAAGCCCGTGCGGCACGAGCTGTCGGTGCACAGGCACTGATCATTCCAGCGGGCGAACCGACGGAAATGGCTGTTCAGGGACTCCGAATCATCAGGGCACGCTCGATCTCGGAGGCACTCGATCGGATTCTGTGACCGAAATATCCGGCGAGTGACTACGCCGAGTGCGTGCATTGCCCAGTTATTGCGATTGCTGCTGGGCTATGATTCAAGGACTGGGTCGCTGTAGTCCACGGTATGGTCAAAATCGATCCATTCGACGCAATACGTGAGTTCGAATTCGACGGGAATGCCTACAGTATGGCGGACCTCACTGCTCTGGAAGAAGCGGGCATCTGCGAACTGGATCGTCTTCCGGTTAGCATCCGCGTCCTTCTGGAATCTGTCCTCCGTAACGTCGACGGTGATACCATCACCGCTGAGGACGTCCGGAATGTCGCTTCGTGGCAACCTGACGTCCCGGACGTCGAACTTCCGTTTACGCCGTCGCGGGTCGTCCTCCAGGACCTCACCGGCGTCCCTGCCGTCGTCGACCTCGCAGCCCTCCGATCAGCGGTTGACCGGAAAGGCAAGGATCCCGCGATCGTCGAGCCAGAGATTCCAATTGACCTTGTGATCGACCACAGCGTCCAGGTCGACTATTTCGGATCCGAGGACGCCTACGAGAAGAACGTCGAACTGGAGTACGAGCGCAACGGCGAGCGGTATCGAGCGCTCAAGTGGGCGCAGCAGGCCTTCGACGACGGCCTGAGCGTGAACGACGAACTTACTATCGTCGCTGAACGATCTGACGGATCGACCGTTGAATTCCCAGTCACTGCCCAGATTAGTACACCGGCTGCTGTTCGATACGTCGAAAACGGCGGTATTCTCCATCTCGTTCTTCGTCGCCTACTCACCCAAGAGTAGGTGCGAGGTTCTATTTCTCTCACTTCAACGTGCGGCGGGTTCGTCGCTTCTGGGAGAGTGTGGTTCGCAGCTAACTACTGGTTTCCGCAGAGCTTGTACGGCCTACTATAATCGGCGAGAGGCGCGTATCTTTATACGATGTTGACGAATCACTCTGTAGTATGTCACCACAGGAAGTCACGCTAGAAAGCACAATTGGCGGCTTCACGGCGAGCGGGAAGCTCCATACCTTAAGCGTCTGGTTTATTTTTGCGCTCAGGCTGATGATGGGGATTGCGTTCTTCCAGAGTGGACTTGACAAGGTCCTCTCGGGGAGTTTTAGTGCCGGTGGATATCTCACCGGGGCCGTGCCGAACAGCGGGAGTCCGCTTGCAGATTTGTTCGTCTCGATGGGGAACACGCCGTGGTTCGTCGACTTCGTGAACGTCGCAGTGCCGTGGGGTGAGGTGCTGATCGGCCTCGGGTTGTTATTCGGCGTGCTCACTCGGCTCGCTGCGTTCTGGGGGGCGTTTATGATGCTCATGTTCTATTTCGGCAACTGGGACGTCACACACGGCTACATCAACGGGGATTTTGCGTACATGCTCGTGTTCCTCTCTGTCGCCGCGTTCGGCGCTGGACGGATACTCGGCCTCGATGCGTATATCGAACAGTACGAGGTCGGCGGAGTGCCGCTCGTCGAACGGTATCCCTGGACTCGATATCTTCTCGGTTAATTTCCTGTATTTCGAGTCTCTCCGGGGAGATCCAACGTGTTATACGCACGATGGATGAGTTACATTTCCGCCTCCGAAGCAGATCGGTTTGTCATGATGACACCACTAATCAGCATCAGTACCGCGAGTGCGGCCATACCGAGATCCCACCCCATACCGGCGGTTATCGTCGATCCCATACTACCGGTCATTCCACCATCCGTTCCGGATCCCATACCCATCCCCCAGTTCGTGCTGCCGGTAACACCGACCAGCGCCTGGTTGATCAACATCACGAGCGAGTACCCGATCATCAGGGGGCCGCTTGCCTTCCCCAGCCGGCTCGCATAGGGCGTCAGCAAGAAGACCCCGTGAACCACGACTATCACGCCCAAGAGCGCCATGAGCAGGCCGCTGTTCGAGCCCATCATCCCGGTGCCACCAGTCGCTGAGACCAGCGAGTAAAGGCCCGAGACCAGTGCGATTGCCGCGCCGTACTGCCGTGTCGTAGCGGTTGTATTCATCGAATCCATTGTTAGACCCCGAGCATCATCCTAAGCGACCCTCTGACGCCCATCGGTAGCCCGATAGCCCCGATAAAGAACGTCATGAGCCACCACCAGGTGTGGTTCATTTTTGCTTTCGCATCCGCGAGGTACCACACAATCCCCCCGGTCACGAGAAGTTTGAGGACGAACGTCGACCCGGAGAACCCGGTCACCTGATAAACAAGGTTCGTCACGACCAGCTTGGGCGAGTAGTCGAGGAACGTGACGCCGATGAGGTTCTGCGCGCCATCCCACGTCTGACCGAAGACGGCGAGCAGGAACAGTGGATGCCGTAACGGAACACCCTCGACAACATCCGCGCCCCAGTAGTAGAGGCCGGTTACACCGAGGGCAATTCCGGTTGTCGCGACTGGCACCCACAGCCGAAGTGGCGCGGGGCTCGTCGCGCCGTGCCAGAATGCCCAGCCAACCGCACCGACGGCCCACACTACCCCGACCGCACCAACCGACTGCGGGATTGAGATGAATCCTCGGTCGCCAGCGAGTGCACCGATTCCGAGCGCGAGGACAGTAACAGCAGTGACGACGAAGTAGATTGAGGGCGTGATGAACAGCACGGCGTAGTCACCGAGCAAGCCGATATCTTCGAGTGCACGCATCGCGCCGCCGGCGACGATGATTGGCGCGAACCCATAGGCCAACCGAGCGTCGAACGTCACGTCGAGGTGGTCGAGATACGCTCGGAGGCCCGGGAGACTGTACACGACCGCGGCGAGGTACGTTACCGTGTTCACCGCGGTGTAGCCGCGGACGGCTCGAATTCCTTCGTATGCGACTGGTTGCCCGGCGGCGTCTGCAACGACTGGGCCCCACAGATACTGCCAGATGAATCGGTCGTAGACGAGCGTCGGAAACGAGAGAAATGCCAAACCGACGAGCACGATGGGGGTGAGGAGATACAGTAGCCACCATTCACGCGTACCAGTGTCGGGAAGCGCGGTTTCTACACGTCCGCTGACGGTGCTCACGACTCGCTCACCTCCAGTCGCCACGTCGTGCTCTTCGAGCGGCCCCACTGTTCGAGCGATACGTCGACGAGGCCGTCTTGGAGCTGACTGAGATACTGTGCGACAGCTTTCGGTGATGCGTCTAAATCATTGGCAATCTCCCGAGCACGGAGGTACGTCGGTTCGGAACTGGCCGTCTCGACGAGATACGCGTGTACTGTTTGGCGAGAGATATTGGACATGGGTCGGGCGAGTGACGTTCAGCGAAGGCGGCCGAGCAGCTCGTAATCGTGATCCGGAGTGTACCGACGGAACAGCAGGCTGTTCGACAGCACCGACACACTCGAGAAGGCCATCGCACCGGCCGCGAGCACGGGCTGGAGCAGCCCGAGTGATGCCAACGGGATCATCGCCGTGTTGTAACCAAGCGCCCACACGAGGTTCTGCTTGATCTTCTGGAGTGTCGCGTCCGAGATGCGGATGGCCTTCACCACGTCGAGCGGGTCGTCGCGCATCAGCGTCACGTCCGCCGCTTCGATGGCGACGTCCGTCCCGCTCCCGATGGCCGTCCCGACGTAGGCGACAGCCAGCGCGGGCGCGTCGTTGACGCCGTCACCCACCATCATCGCCTTGCGCCCTTCGTCCTGGATGGCCTCGACGGCGTCGGACTTGTCTTCGGGGAGGACCTCCGCGCGGACATTCTCGGGGTCGATCCCAACCTGCTCCGCGACGGCACGAGCAGTCCGCTCGTTGTCGCCGGTAATCATCATCACGTCGACGCCGCGCTCCTGCAGTTGGCTTACGGCCTCGGTCGCACTTTCTTTGATCGTGTCGGCGTCAGCGACCACACCGACGAGTTCGCCCTCGTAGGCGACGAGCATTGCCGTCTTGCCCTCGTTCTCGAGGCGCTCCATCGTCTCCTGAGCGGGCGAGGGGTCGATCCCGTTGTCGCGGAGGAGCTTCCGATTACCGACCAGTACCTCGCTGTCACCCACGGTCGCTTTGATGCCGTGGCCGGGGACGTTCTCGAAGTCGTCGGGGTCGCTCACGTCGATGCCGCGCTCTCTGGCTCCGTCGACGATGGCCCGGGCGAGCGGGTGTTCGCTTCCACTCTCGGCCGTGGCAGCGAGCCGCAACACGTCCTCCTCGTTGAGGCGGTCGCGTGCGGTTAGTTGGCCGCCATCGGCAGCGGTGTCGCCGCCGTCTGTGACAGGCTGTCCGTCACCATCGAAGACGACGACGTCGGTCAATTCCATCTCGCCTTTCGTCAGCGTGCCCGTCTTGTCGAAGACGACCGTGTCGACGTCTTTCGCGCGTTCGAGGATGTCACCGCCCTTGAATAGGACGCCGTTCTGGGCACCGATGGTCGTCCCAACCATCGTTGCAGCAGGCGTCGCTAACCCTAGCGCACAGGGACAGGCGATCAACACGGAGGACGCGAAGACGACGAGCGCGAACTCGAAGACTGAGACAGTGCCACCAGCCACGGCTGGTCCGCCAGCAACCGCTCCCCAGAGCGGGAGCCAGTCGACGAATCCGGCGAGTGCTTCGGGGAACAGGAACCACACAGTGCCCCACAGCAGCGCGTTCGCGATAACCGCCGGGACGAAGTACGCCGAGATACGGTCGGCAAGGTTCTGGATGTCGGGCTGGCGCGACTGGGCCTCCTTGACTGTCTGGACGATCTGCTGGAGGGCGGTATCCTTTCCGACCTTCGTCGCCTCGACGACGAGCACACCGTTCTCGTTGATCGTTGAGCCAACGACTTCGTCCCCTTCACCTTTCTCGACAGGGACCGACTCGCCGGTGACCATCGACTCGTCGACAGCACTCTGTCCGTCGACGACGACGCCGTCGGTCGGAATCTGCTCGCCGGGACGGACCTTCATACGGTCGCCGACGGTGACATCTTCGAGTGCCACTTCCGTCTCGTTGCCGTCCTCGTCGACGAGAGTGGCCGTCTCGGCCTCCATTTCGAGGAGCTTCCGAAGGGCGTCGCCCGCCTGCCCTTTCGAGCGCGCTTCGAGATAGTTCCCGAGGGTGATGAACACCAGGATGAGCGCGGCAGTATCGAAGTACAGGCTCCCCGCGATCAGTCCGGCGAGTACCGCGACCGAGTAGAAATACGCAGTGGACGACCCCAGTGCGATGAGAACGTCCATGTTGGCGCGCCTGTTGTTGACCAGCGCGTTGTACGAGTTCTTGTAGAACGGCCAGCCGAGCACGGCCTGAACGGGTGTCGCCAGCAGGAACTCGACCCACCCGAATTCGACGCCGAAGACCGTCTCCGGGAGAATTCCCCCGCCGAGCAGAAACTTCTCTGCGAGGAAAAACAGCATCGGGGCCGAGAGCGCGGCTCCGAACAGTGTCAGTCGAAGCTGTTTTCGAATCTCGCCCTGTCGTGCAGCGTCCCGAGCATCGTCACCCGATTCACCGCTGTCGCTGTCTTCACGGACCGGCGAGTACCCGGCGTCTTCGATAGCGTCGTAGAGCGCGTCGAGTGAGGTGTCCGCGGGGTTGTACCTGACCTGCGCTTCGTCGGTGGCGAAGTTCGCCTCGGCCGCGATGACACCCGGGGTGTTCTCGAGTGCGGTCTCGTTGGTCTGCACACAGTTGGCACAGGTCATACCGGAGATGCCGATGGTCACCGTGTCAGACACCGCACCGTAGCCGGCGTCCTCGATCGTCTCGTAAATCTCTGCAAGCGATACCTCGTCGGGGTCGTACTCGACGGAGCCCTCGTCCGTGGCGAAATTGGCGTTCGCCTCGACGACGCCGTCGAGTGACTCCAGGGCGTCGCCAACTGTCCCCGAGCAGTTGGCACAGGTCATCCCTGTGATGTCGAGATGTGCAGTGCGTGTTTCCATTGTCATACTATAGGGGCTACTCCGTTAGGTGAGTTTCTACTTCGAGAGTGGGGGTAATCAACGGCGTTTACTTTCGGTTCCAAACCGAAGTCAGCGCTACACGCCCTCTTCGAGACGCTGGTGTCGATCTTCGAATCGACTCTGACACGATGGACAACAGAAATGGTAGATCTCTCCGCCAATACGACTCGTCTCCCCCTCAGAATGCACAGTATTACTGCACTCGGCACACGTGAGCGCAAACTCGACGCCGTCGATCGATGGCGTCCACTCGACGTCGTCGACTAACGTGACTGTGTACTCAACCGAGTCAGCGCCATCGAGAAGCGTGTTCACCCACGCCCGGACGTTCTGTGCTTCTGCACGTCCATAGAACCAGAGGTCACCCTCCGACGTAATGAACACGTGTTCGACGGCGTCGTCGTTTCTGACCCGCTCACGAACCGCGTCGAACGACTCAGATGGGATATCTAGCTGGACGAGTACCGGTACACCAGCTCTGAGTTGGCTACGGTCAACATCGATAGTGAAGTGGTTGATGACCCCGGCCTCTTGGAGTCGTGTGACGCGATCTGAGACGGCTGGCCCCGAGAGGCCGACTTCCTCGCCGATCGCGCTGAATGGGCGACGGGCGTTCTCGGCTAACAGTGAGAGAATCTCCATGTCCGTTTCGTCCAGGTCACGCATACGAGGCGATAGGGACCCAGGATACAATACGATTCCCCAGCAGATACTTTGGAATACGTCGTTTCACGGCCGTTCGAACAGCAGTATCGAAGCAGCAAACGACAAAGAGGAGCCGTCCGTATCTCTCACTGGAATGAGTCAAACGATCACCGTCGAAGGAATGACCTGCGGCCACTGCGAACAGACAGTCGAAGAGGCACTTCAAGACGTGTCTGGTGTGACTGACGCCACCGCTGATCGTGAGGCCGAACAGGCGAGCGTCGATGGTGACGCCGACGTCACGGCCCTCGTGCAAGCCGTCGAAGACGCTGGATACACAGCCCACGCCTGAGAGCACCCAGAACGTTCGCGGACGACCGCCCCGTCGTTCTCTTCCGAGTCCGCCTGCCCTGATCGTCCCGCGCAGTATCAGGCCCCGGACAGAATAATGGGGTATGGCACCAACACCCAACCCATGAGCAACCACCTAGACCACGAGCGTACACGGGACGCTTCGTCGGAAACTGATTCCGAGGGACCCGTCTACTGCTGCCGTATCTGCCAGTTAGAAGCAGATGGAGGGAGGCGAGCGACAGATCCCTCATCCACCACGGAGCCTCCCCACTCACCCGAACACACGAACCACGACCGGACGGGCGAGACTACCACGGAACCCGAAAGCACCGACGAACACGCACACCACGATCACGAAGGCGAGTCCGGACACAGCCACGCCGAGGGTAACCACGCCCATCCTGGTGGAGACGAACACGAACACGATCACGACGCACACGACCACGGCGCGGATGTCCACGAGGGAGAGCACGAAGATCACGGGGCCCACACCGATCACTCGGGTCACGAGCGGATGTTCCGGCGGCGATTCTGGGTATCGCTCGCGCTCTCGGTGCCGGTCCTCTTCTTCAGCGAATTTATTCAGGATGTCTTCGGCTACACGGCGCCAACGTTCCCCGGAAGCGTCTGGATCACACCTGTCCTTTCGGTGATCATCTTCGCCTATGGTGGCGTGCCGTTCCTCTCGATGGCCCGGACGGAACTCGAGAACCGTGAGCCGGGGATGATGATGCTCATCTCGCTGGCGATCACCGTCGCGTTCGTCTACTCCATTGCGAGCCTGTTTCTCGAGGGGACGACGCCATTCTTCTGGGAACTCGTCACGCTGATCGATATCATGCTGCTGGGTCACTGGATGGAGATGCGGTCGGTCCGGCAGGCCTCCGGCGCGCTCGACGAACTGGCGAAACTCATGCCTGACACCGCCGAGCGTATCACCGAGGGTGGGGATACCGAGGAAGTACCCGTTTCCGAACTCGGCGAGGACGATGTCGTACTCGTCCGTCCGGGTGCATCTGTGCCGGCCGACGGCGAAGTTGTTGAAGGCGAGTCGTCGGTCGACGAGTCGATGATCACAGGCGAGTCCCGACCCGTAGGCAAGGAACCCGGATCAGAAGTGGTCGCCGGGACGGTCAACCAGGACGGGAGCCTCCGCATCAAAATCACGAAGACGGGCGAGGAGACGACATTGGCGGGTATCATGCGGCTCGTTGATGAAGCCCAGAAATCGAAGTCTCGAACCCAGTTGCTTGCCGACCGCGCAGCTGGCTGGCTGTTCTACGTGGCACTCGGCGTCGCGGCGATTACAGCCGTCGCGTGGGTCGTCGCCACGGGGTTCAACATCGGTGTTCTCGAACGCGTGGTTACGGTTCTCGTCATTGCGTGTCCCCACGCACTCGGACTCGCGGTTCCGCTCGTGGTCGCGATCAACACCTCGACGGCTGCCCAGAACGGGATGCTCATCCGCGATCGGATTGCCATGGAGGAATCCCGAAACCTCGATACGGTGATGTTTGACAAAACCGGGACGCTCACGAAGGGCGAGCAGGGCGTCGTCGGCGTCGAGACGGTAGGTGACTGGAGTGAGGAGCGAGCGTTCGAAGTCGCCGCTGGTGTCGAGGGCGACTCCGAACACATGATCGCTCGCGCCATCCGGGACGCCGCCGAGGAACGGGACGTCCAGCGAGCGAGCGTTTCGAACTTCGAGAACTTCCGCGGTCTCGGCGTCAGAGCCACTGTGGACGGTGAGACGATTCATATCGGTGGACCAAACCTGATTGAGAAACTCGGTATCGAACGCTCCGACGGCATCGCTGCCTTCGCTGAGGAAGCGGGAGCAAATGCAGAGACGGTTATCTACCTGGTTCACGACGAATCCGAAGTCGTCGCAGCATTCGCGCTGGCGGACGTTATCCGGGAAGAAAGTCAGCAGGCCATCGAGGCGCTACACGCGATGGATATTGAGGTGGCGATGCTGACCGGCGACTCCGAGGACGTCGCACGGGCTGTCTCGGAGGAACTCGGTATCGACCAGTACTTCGCGGAGGTGCTGCCCGAGGAGAAGGACACGAAGGTCGAACGGCTCCAATCCGAAGGGAAATTCGTCGCGATGGTCGGCGATGGCGTCAACGACGCGCCGGCGCTCACGAGAGCTGACGTCGGTATCGCCATTGGCTCGGGGACCGACGTCGCCATCGAATCGGGCGATATCATCCTCGTCGACAACAACCCGGTGGACGTGGTGCGGCTCATCCGGCTGTCGAAGGCGAGCTACCGGAAGATGCAAGAAAATCTTGTCTGGGCGACCGGCTACAACGTGTTCGCGCTCCCGCTTGCGGCGGGGATTCTCGCACCCATCGGTATCCTCCTGTCGCCGGCGATCGGCGCCGTGTTTATGTCGCTGTCGACGATCATCGTCGCGATTAACGCCCGCCGACTGGGGAATGTAGATCTCTCCCTGCCTGCCTAACCCACAATCTCACCCATGCCCGTCATCAAGACATCGCTGTTTGGCCTTGGACTCCTGTCCGGAGGGATACTGCTCGGTGGGCTTCTCGTGAGTATCCTGAGCCAGTCAGTCCGGTTCTGGCCCCACGGCACCCGCAACTGGACGTTCTGGCTCGGCTGGACAGCATGGATCGTCTACGTTGGAAGCCTGTTCGGAGTGGCGTACCTCGACTGGTGGAGTTGGTACCGTCCCTCGACGCTCCTCCAGATTGCCAGTCTACTGTTGCTCTTGGCTGGCGCGCTGGTCTCTCTCTGGGCGGTGTGGCGTCTCGGATTCCGCGAGAGTGCCGGTCTCGAAGGGCAATTAAACACTGATGGACCGTATCGGTATTCTCGGAATCCACAGTACGTCAGCTACGTCACGATGCTCATCGGTGGAGCGGTTATCGCTGGATCTTGGATGACAGCGGTGCTGGTCTTACTCGGAATCGCCTGGTTCCTGCTGGCGCCGCTCTCGGAGGAACCGTGGCTCCGAGACCAGTACGGAGCGGCGTACGAGGCGTACCGCGAGTCGGTTCCCCGATTCATCGGTCGTCCGAGCCAGCGGCCCGAACAACAGGAACACACCAACCCCTCACGGAGAAATGACCCATGACTGACGACACCCACCAATCGTTCGAAGTTGGGGACCAGACGATCTCTCCGGGCGAGAAGACGCAGTTCCGGTACGCCGTCGGAACGACGTTTCACGACGATCCGATCGAGATTCCGGTCACAGTCATCAACGGTGAGCAAGCGGGACCAACAGTCTTTCTGACTGCTGCGGTACACGGCGACGAACTCAACGGCATCAAAATCATTCAGGAGGTCGCGGACCACTACGAACCCGAAGATATCCACGGAGCGCTCGTCTGTTTGCACGTGCTGAACGTGCCCGGTTTTCTCGCCCAGCAGCGCTACATCCCGATCTACGACGAGGACCTCAATCGCTCATTCCCCGGCACTCCACGGAGTACGACAGCGAAACGGCTCGCGAACGAGATTTACGAGGAGTTCATCTCGAAGTGTGATCTCGGCCTCGACTTCCACACGTCGACGCGCAACCGGACGACGATGTACCACGTCCGTGCCGATATGCGCGATCCGGCCGTCGAACGGCTCGCTCGGGCGTTCGGTACGAGCGTGATTCTTGACGGTGTTGGGTCGGACGGGACGCTCCGAAGCGTGGCCTGCCGGGACGACATCCCGACGGTGACTGTCGAAATGGGCCGTGCCCACCGATTCCAGACGGCACACCTTGACCGGGCGCTCCATTGCGTCGCGAGTGTTCTCGCCGAACACAAGGTCCTACCAGATCACCCGGTTTCCTGGCCCGGCTGGACGCGCGTGATCGCCCGTGACGGAGAGAAGACGTGGCTTCGCGCTGACACCGGTGGGCTCGTCGAGATGGAGTGGGGACCCCACCCACTCGTCGAGAACGGCGACCCGCTATTCACTATCTCCGATCACTTCAAAGACGAAGTCGAAGTCGTGCGTGCGCCGTCGACTGGCCTCATCGTTGGTGTTCTCGAGAACGCAGTCGCATACCCAGGACACCCGCTGTGTCACTTTGTGAGTGTCGACGAGACGATCGCCGACATCATTCGCGACGACATTGAGCGAGGGATCTTCGATATCTACCGTGAAGGCGGCTTCCAGTGGCCCGAGCCGCGCTGGTACGCAACGCACGGACACGACGCAGATTCAGAACACCCAGAAAATGACTATGACACCAAACGAGAGGAATACAGATGACTGAGCCCGACCATCCGATTTTCGCACGACTGTACGACCCGGTGATGCGACCAGCAGAGCGAACCGTGCTCGCCGAACACCGCCGCTATCTCGTGGACGAGATTTCCGGGGCGGTTCTGGACCTTGGTGCGGGGACGGGTGCGATGTTTCCGTACTTCGGGGAAGCTACTGCTGATGGTGGAGATATCACGCTATTTGCGATAGAACCAGACTCCCACATGCGCCGGCAAGCAGTCGAACGAGCACGTGACCTGGAACTCGACATCGAGATCGAAAGCGCCGGTGCGGAAGCACTCCCGTTCGCAGACGATTCGTTCGATGTGGTCATCGCGTCACTCGTGTTCTGCACCATTCCCGATTTTGACGCCGCACTCTCCGAGGTGGCCCGGGTACTGAAGCCGGGAGGCGAGTTCCGGTTCCTCGAGCACGTCCGCGGAGAGGGCGCCATAGGTGTCGCCCACGACGCACTCGCCCCAGCGTGGCATACCGTCGCTGGCGGTTGTCACCTAAATCGCGAAACGGACGAGATGTTTCGAGACGATGATCGATTCGAGCTCGTAGATTACACACGACTGGAGGACATACCGCAGATCGTTCCAATCGTCCGTGGGACACTCAAACGCCGACGTGAGGGATCGATTCTTTCTCAGTTCGTGTGAGTAGTGACGTTGCGGTCATCTTTTCGCAACAAGGACGACGTGCTGCAGGAACGGCAACGCATGGTGTCCAGCCCTCACCTGCTCGGTGACCCCCGATGGATCAAGGTCATACGCTCGTAACAGTCGCTCAACGAGCGATCGGAGCGGGCTCCTGAGTAGCTGGAGGTACAGCGTCGTCCACCTCCGGAATCGCCCGACGCTGTGTCCCGTGATGTCTTCGACTGTTTTGAGTTCAAAACTCGCCTCGTCGAGAGCGGCGTTGTATTGTTCGACAGTACCTACCGACGGCATGTCCCACGCGTCTGCAAACGAGTCGACGTATCCTCGTTCCGTCTCGCTCACGTCGGACTGCATCACGAGGTCGGAGAGGACGAGAGCTCCCCCCGGTTCGAGGACATCCGCGACCGCGGCGAAGACGCTGTCCCGGTCAGGGAGATACACGAGCGCATCGATGGCCGTACACGCGGCAAACGAGTCGGTCGAAAACGGGAGTTGCGTTGCATCGCCGATAACGAACTCAGCCTCGACGCGCTTCTCACGTGCGTTCTCGGTTGCCTGTTCAATATTGTACGGAACGAGGTCCAGTCCAGTGACGCTGAATCCGAATCGATCGGCGAGGTGGATCGCCGGACCGCCCCGTCCACAGCCGACATCCAGAAGAGGCACCCCGTCCGTGGCGGGCAGGTGCGACGCGATCCTCGAGCCGACTTCCGTGACGAGACGGCGCTGACTCGACCCGACAATATGTGGTTGGTACCACTCCGAGTAGCCGAGATTAAGAAACTCGTCAGTGTCGAGCAGGAGGTCGAACGCCCGCCAGATGTCGGCTCGCTCGCCGCGGTAGGAGAACTGGTCGGTGATCCGCTCGTGGAGAGGGCTCTGATCCATTGGGCACCTACTCCAGTTCGGCAACCTCCGAGTAGCAGTATTCGGATTCGTCGCAGTATGCGAGGTCGGCACACCCACGGGGGCGCTGGTAATCGATCTCCTTGTGCCGTCGGAGATACGTCACGTAGCCGTCGTCGACGCGGTCCAGGATGTCGTGACAGACCCACTTCTCCCCGAACCAGGTGGCACCCAGATTCCGGTACGGGCACAGGAAGATCGTCCGTTCGACTGAATCGACCTGTGGCCTCTCGACGATCCGGACACCGACGAGGCGGTATGCGACCCGAAGCCGCTTGACGACTGATTCCGGCGTGTTCGCGCCGACGAAGAGAACATGTGCGATCACATATCCGAGGTCGTGGAGGAGTCGTCGAATCATCGTTCAAGCTATGGTCTGCCGTCCCAAAGTATCTTGACCAGTCGAAGGGCTTCGGGGAGGGAGGATTCGTGGATGCCCGGTCGACAGGGAGCAATAATAGCAGCAGTGGCGGACGTACTGCTTGCCCTCCGAGCTTCCTGCATAATTTCATTCACTGCCAGTATTGCGTATTGAAGGCACGCATCATTTCCATCCCCCGAGGTTGGGGGAAGTTGAGACTACAGCGGGCATATCAGGCCTGTGATGCGTTTTTTCGGCCGAGTCGACGAACGGAACCTGGCTCAGATCGCTCTCGAAACGCGTGTTCTTGTCGAACTGGAAACTAATTCGGAGCATTTCCGAGACCTCGGATAGTGTAGCCACTTCGACGTCGCGCTAACACAGATAGAGCCCTTCACTATCCGATTCCCGTTTCTTTCTTCAACAGTGTCAGTGTATTGTCGGCTGTTACGATCGGCGAATGCTCGTACTCACCGGTCAACTCAACCTGCACGAGCAGATCCACCGCTCGCCAGATCGAGTACAACAGGCAGGCGAATGCGAAGTAGAAGAACCGTAGCCCGAAATCCTTCGAGGTCGTCGCCGCCATGAACCGCTTAATCGATCTGTAGCCACTCTCGATTTCCCAACGGTAACCGTACTCCGTGAGGTGTCCGCTCCCTCGATTCGTCATGAACACCGAATACTGCCGGTGATCGTCGTGCTCTGAGTCCTCTTTCTGCCGGTAGATCAGCGTCGTCTCGTGCCATTCGTTCTTCCCAAGGTGGAGTTTCCGGTCGGTCTCGTATCGATCCTGATCACGTTGGAGCAGCCACTTGGCCTGCGCTTTCTCGCTGGTCTGCATTCGTTTGGGGACGACATATGAGAGCCCACGCTGGCTAAGCATCTCCAGCACGTGCTGGCTGTCGAACTCCCGGTCCATCAGCACGTTATCGACGTGAACGAGGTCCGCAGCCGAATCAAGCAAATCCTCGACGATTTCCAGTCGTGTCTCTCCCTTTCGGACGGGGCGCGCGTCCAGCACGATTGGGACGGCATTGCCGACCAACTGGACCGTCGCCCACTGGTAGGCGTATTCGTCGGTCTTCTCCTTCGTCCCGAGGATCTCATCCTCGTAGCCCGTTCGATCGCCGGTGAAGGGGGTAGCTTCGGTAATGTCGATCGCGACGACCCCCCGCTCGAAAGAACTGCTCTGTCTCCGCAACTTCGTTTAGGAGCCGAGTGATGGCCTGCCGGTACATCTCTCGAACCTCTTCAATCGAGAGGTCGCGGATGTGCTCTCGGTGGGCATGACCCAACGGCGTCCGATCCCGAGTCGATTTGTAGACGAAACTGCGAGCCCCTTCGTTAGCAGCCAGCCTCTCACGAAGTCCCAGTAGGCGTTTTCGTGGATCTCACAGCCCTCACCACGATCCAACGAGAGTGCTGGGAAGACGACGCGGCTGACGTGCTCCGTAATCGTTGCCGCCTCGTTGAGGACAGCTTGATCGTCTGGGTCCGATTCGTCCTCTTCGTCACCGTGAGATGAAAGATGTCGTTTTGGTTTCCGCGGAACAGTAACACCCGCGTTCTGGGCTTTGATGAGGATGGTCCGCGCAGCGGTCTCGACTGTACTGCGAAGCTCGGCAGTGAACCGTTTGCGCCAGCTGCGCCACAGCGTCGACTGGTCCGGTACACGTCCTAAGCCCAACTGTTCACAGAGTGCTGGGCGACGCTCGAGATACTCGATCAGCGCTGTTTCGTGGTCCCACCCGTGGCATTCTTTCAAGATGAAGACGCGAAAGAGCGTGTCCATCTCGTAGCGAGTCGACCCTGCGTAGCGGTCATACGCGTCGAATTCGAAATACGCCAGCGGGAGTGAGCAGACAAACTTCTCGATCGACTCGTGGCGGGCGTGTCTGAACCAGGTCTGTGAGACTGTCCGGATATCCGACTCCAGCCCATCAAGCGAACTTCGCTCGTACAGGGGCGTCGCATCGTACACTGGCCAGTCAGCGTGTGGACGTCGGGCGATCCGTCGAAAGACACTCCTGCTGGCTCAGAGTTCGGTCACCGAGAGTTGCTCGGACACCGTCGACTCGGTCGTCTCCATCGTGACTGCGGAGCTGAGCGCAGACAGTCGCTCCCAACGACCACCCAAAGCAGGGCTATCGTCGCAACGACTCGGCGACGTGAGGGAGTGGCAGTCATTAATTCTCCTCTTCGGTTCCCGAGTGCTTGAGCGTTGCACTGCTGGGCGTCCAAGCAGGACATATCCCCTCCACCTCGGTGGTGGAGCGGGGTATAGAGGGCTGCAGTACCTACTAGTAGTGATGTCCGAATCAGAAACGACCCGCTGGGAGTACGAGACGCTTCGCCCGCCGCGCGATGAGACCCAAAAAGAAGCAGAAGATCCGAAAGCGGAGTTGAATCAACTCGGTGCAGAGAGCTGGGAGTTTGTGGAGACAATTGACTACGAGGGAGGAGGCACCAAGTACCTCGTTTTCAAGCGACCTGCCCAATCGGATGAGCCAGTATGACTGACGAGACCGACATCAGTACGGCCAACACGATGCGTGAGCGCGCGGGAGAGAGTCGGATTAAACTCTGGGTGCTGCTGCGCGCGAACCGCCTTCTCGTCTCCAGTGTCCTGACCAGTGCCGTGTTCGTCATATTTGTGATTGCCGTTACTGTCCTCGATCCACCGTTTTCACGGCAAATCGAGTCCGGCGACATGATCGACACGATGTTCTCGACGATGATCACGGTCATCGTGACTGGGACGACACTCGTCGTCACGATCGGTCAGCTCGTTCTCACTCAGGAGAACGGCCCGCTCGGCGATCAACGCGAGCGTATGGCCAGTTCGATGGATTTCCGGGACTTTACTGAAGAATTGATCGGAGCTCCGAGTCCTGCCGATCCATCCGAATTCCTTCGGCAGATTATCGGAGTCACGGCACAACGGGCTACGGCTCTTCGAGAGTCTATCGGCAAGAATGTTGACGAGGATCTCCGAGAAGAGGTCGAGGAGTTTGCTGAAAGCGTCACTGGGAACGCTGGCACGGTACGTGACCAACTTGATGGTGCGCAGTTCGGCTCGTTCGATGTGGTATTCGCCGCACTGAATTTCAATTATAGCTGGAAGATTTTCCAAGTCGAACGTCTCGCGAACGAATACGAAGAGAGCCTCACTGAGGAAGAACACGGTTTGCTTGACGATCTCAAAACAGCGCTGTCTCTTTTTGGTCCGGCACGCGAACACATCAAGACGCTGTACTTCCAGTGGGCACTCATCAACTTGTCTCAGATGATTCTCTATGCTGCAGTCCCGGCAGTGGCCGTTGCAGGTATCATGGTCGCGATCGTCGATGCGGGAACGTTCCCGGGAAGCACACTCGGTTTCGATCACATCATCCTCGTCGTGGGCGGTGCGTTTGCGGTGACGCTCGTTCCGTTCATGCTGTTCGTCTCGTACGTCCTCCGCATCCTCACCATCGCGAAACGAACACTTGCCATCGAACCGCTGCTCCTCCGCGGATCCCAACGCTAAGCTCCGACGCAGAACTCAAACCTCAGACACCGTTGGATATGGACGCTTCATGAGGTACCTGAAAATGAATCTCCGGATCATTCGAGATTGGTCCAACCGGTCAGTACAGATGAATGATTGGTTAATATGGGAAGAATATCCACGCCGTCGTGATGGGAACGACAGGGAGACGCGGGAGCGATCGAATCCTTCTCGGGAGTGTCGCCGAGAAGATCGTCCGCTCTGTACCAGTTCCCATCATCACGGTTGGACATGGGGAGTAGCAGCTCTGTGAGATGGCTCGTGGCTATCGAACTCCTGTGCGTACGTAGCTGATTTCAGGCGTGAACTCTCGTGCTCATGGAGCACCGCAGTGCGCGTCAGCGAACGAGGAACACAGCAGGGTTGAGTGTAGCTTCAACCGTGGACTTGCGAGTAAATCACCCAGCAATCAAATAATAAATTCAGATCATCTTCCTGAAGCCGTGCAAGATACAACGCACGTATCTGGTATCGTAGTAGTCCATAGATTCGCTTTCATGCGAATCCCATACCTCTGCCGGTCGAGGGTCTCTGGACCTCCGACCGGCTACCATAATCCCGATCAGTCCACCACTGAATCATCCTCTTCACGTTCGTGGACCCAGACCGTCGAAATTCGGGTCCCCTCGACGCTCGTCACCTCAACGACGTACCCGTCGACCTCAACGCGATCGCCACGTTCTGGCGCACGGTTGAGTTGCTCGAGTACCAGTCCACCGATCGTTTCGACCTCTTCACTTGTGAACTCTCCCTCGATCATGTCGTTGATTTTCGATAGCGGGACGCCCCCGTCAATGTCGTACCCCTCCTCGCCACGCCGGCGAATCGAGGGTTCACGCTCGTCCACATCAAACTCGTCCCGGAGGTCTCCAACGAGCGCCTCGACGACGTCTTCAACCGTTGCAATCCCTCAAATGCCCCCACTCGTCGATAACTGCGACCATTTGCTGTTGATCTTCCCTGAACTGTCTCAGGAGATCGCTCAGTGTCATCGTCTCGGGAGCGATGACGATCTCGCGGGCGATGTCGCCGACTACCTCGGCGTCCCCGCCCTCCACCTCAGCTCGTAACACGTCCTTGACGTCCACGAATCCGATCACTTGGTCGCCGTCGTCGGCATCAAGAACTGGATAGCGCGTATGACCAGCCTCGAGGATAATCGACTGGAGGTCTGAGAGCGCGGCATCCGCCGGAACGCTCACCACGTCCGGTCGTGGAACCATGACCTCCCGCACCACGATGTCGTCGAGATCGAAGACCCGCTCGATCATCGTCACTTCCGAAACGTCGATGTCTCCTTCCTCACCGGATCGAGTTAGTACCCGAAGGAGTTCCCGCTCGCCGAGCGTCTCATCCGTTTCGGAAGCGGGGGGCACACCAAGTGCTCGCGTGAATGCGTTGGCAGCCCCGTTGAACACGACGATTCCTGGATAGAGGATGTAATAGAAGACTTTCATCGGCGGGGCGAGGAACAGGGAGAGTCGCTCGGTCTGAGCGATTGCGAGCGTCTTCGGCGCGAGTTCACCGAAGACGACGTGGAGGAACGTGATGATGCTGAAGCCGATTGCAAAAGCGACGAGATGGATGAGACCCACCGGGAGAATCGGCTCCAGTACGGGTTCGATGAGCGCCGCCACGGCTGGTTCGCCGACCCACCCCAACCCGAGCGAGGCGATGGTGATGCCGAGTTGCGTCGTCGCGAGATAGTCGTCAAGCCCCACCATCACTTCTTGGAGCGTCCCCGCGCCGGGGCGCCCCTCCTCAACAAGTTGGTCGACCGATGTCCCTCGTATCCGTACGAAGGCGAACTCTGCAGCGACAAAAAAACCGTTCAACACCACCAGAGCCAGCGCAAGGACGACTTGTGCTAGCGAGAGCGCGACATTTACCATCGGTGGGGCTGGGAGCTGGGGTTGCTCGATCGTCGTGTGTCCATATTTGTGGATCTCGTTCCATCTACTAAAATCATTTAAAATACTTCAAAGCGAGCTGACGGTTGTGAGTATCGAATCAGTCCTGTATATCTCCTCACCGAGACTGTCCTGTTGAACATCTGCTGAACTCACTCTCTGAGAGCATTGTAAGAAGGGGGGTAAGAGGGAGATTCATCCCTTGATATTCGGCGGCAGAGGGCTCAATTCGGAATAAATCATTATAAGTGCGCCCACACTCTCTAAGTCTTGCATCCTGTTTCTATCATACGGTCGGTTGTAACGATTTACCGGTGATTCGCCGGGCAGTCCGGCGAATCCTGGAAATGATATACAACCGACCGTATCAGAGGTTGGTACTACCGCCCGATTGATGAGGGGAAACACTCGCAAGAAGAGGGTTGAAGCTACACTGAGATACAGCATCGTCTTCATCAGGTGTACACTGTTCTGTTGCCGGCCCACGGGTCCAAAGCAACTCCTTGTGATCAGTTCTATAGGCTCTATTGAAATTATCCATATTTTATATAAACGGCGTGCGAGATGCAGAGAGTTCAGTAGAGAGGTAACCACAGATGGAGTTATTTCAGCACAGGCGGTCCAATTTGCGAGACGAGTGTGTTGGGCTGTTGTGCTATCGCCCTATGAGTCCCAGTATCCGTCTGTGAACGTCCTCGGCTGAGTCATATATTTCGTCATCAGTTGAAGAGAGTACACCCTCCAGGGATTTCTTGCCGCCCTGCGTTTCAAGTTAATAATCGCCATAGGCCTCATCCAACTCATTTGTCGTGGCTGGATAGTGGTGCGATTTGAGCGCTTCATCAAGATCACCAAGCCCCTCACCAGAGTCGACGCGCATCGGCTCTTCTTCATCGGCGCGGGTACGTGCCTCCTCTTGCATCCGCTCTCGCTGGCGACGTTTTTCGTCATCCGCTTGCTCATCTCGGTCCTGTTTATCATCTGCCAGACACTACGGTAGGGGATTCAGGCAGATAACAGTAGGGCTGCCTATCGGAGATGTGGGTCGAACTTCCCCTCCCGACTGACCCAGATCTCGAAGCCACTCCCCATGACCAGGAAAACGATTCAGCCGCCGACGGACGCGATCCCGGCGGCCCTGGCGCTGTTGCTGGTCTTCGGTTCCCACTGCTGGGTGTAGACCGCTTGGATCGAGAGGGCTCCTGAGTCGCCAATGGCTCGGGAGCACGACCCATGTAGTTCGCGCGCGGTATTCGGTGGATTTAGCTACGGTTAGGGTTTCATCCCGGACCACCTTCTGGAGCTTCTTGACCCACCAACGCCCGCCAATCCACCGCTCGGCTCACCACCGTCCGCCACTCCACCCTCCGCCTCACCAACGCCCACCCTACTACCGCCCGCGTTCCTCCGTTACCTCGCTCTACTCCTCGCGCTCGCCAAAGGGTTCCTCGTTCCGGTCGGAGGCGTCGCGGGTCCGCTGGAGGTAGTTCTGGAGTGTCTCGTGGACGGCCCGGCCGAGGTCATGTAATTCGCCGTTGATGGCCGAGACCGAACTCGAATCGAGCGATTCGGTCACGTCGCGCTCGCGCCAGTCCTCAGGCACCGTCGGGGCGTCGAAGCGGAGGTGGTCGTCCGTTGGATCACGGTAGAAATCGAAGGCCTGGAACAGGTCGAGGTCGTCGACGACTCGGACCTCCTCCTCGTCGAGATCCGTGTACTCCGCCCACTCCTCGAACCCCTCACGCCACGCGCCTTCCTGGAGGAGGTTCTCGAGATCCTCGCGGTAGAAGTCCTCGGATCCGAGGGTTTTCCGATTCTTCCCAGTCGAAACCGCTCGGTCGCCCCCGGTTCGAGAGATCGGGTGGCTCCGGGATGGATACGTCGAGTGACATACCGATAGTAGAGCGGGCACGACAATAAAGGCCCGTAGCGATTCCACGAGAAGGAAATCCGGGTGAAGTGGTAATCGACAGGTCGCTCCCCGACACGCTCTGCGGACACACCCTCCCGAACACCGCTCCCAGTCCCGGGACGGACAGTCACGGTGACTTGCCTGGCCTGCCAACGGACTCCCATGCAAGATTCGCGCTTTCTATGTAGCAGACGCTGAACGAAACCCCAGGCTATTGTCAGAACAGGCGTGGTCGACTTAGAGGGTGAATTCAGCAGATCGGTAACGATAGGCTACAGCGTTGATAGTATGATTCGTGGCTAATAATAATAATAACTCGTGACCCTGTTACTCCATTACATGGTCAACTGTGCTCGGTGTGACCGTGATGTGGATGACGTTCAAAATATCACGCCAGATGTTATCACGAAAGAACTAATCGATTCGATCGATCACGGCGAAGAAGACCTCGCCGAGGGTGGTATGGAAGTTTGCGCCGAGTGTATGGGTGAATTGAAGGGAGACTGAAAACGAAGCGGGTATGGTTACTGATGATCTCAGCTTTACACGTTAGCCTCGGAGAAGTCCGTAACCGGCATCATCCGTCTTTGATACCGCCTACGTCACGCTCCTACTTCAACGGGCAAAGCTGAGTGATGATTTCAGCATGTTCTGGGTTACAAGATTCGTGCCCTGTATGCAGCATAGAATCCGAAACATATCCTCGTGTGAGGGGTTCAACAGAGCCACTTTCCACTAATCCCCGCCCCGGACAACGTGACCGTATTTCAACAGGGCAACGAACACAACCCCGCCGACTGCGTTTCCCATCGTGGCTACCGCGAGGAACGATACGTAGTCAATCACTGATATGAGGGGTGACAAAAAAACGCCGAATAGTACCTCAACGTTACCGGCAATTGAATGCGGGAGGTGGAGGATACCGATTACACCCGTGACTATCCAGATAATAATGAGACGGCTTGTCGTCTCTTGCGCAGCAGTAACCAGCCACGCGAGCAGTCCCATCAGCCACCCCGCAAGCACGCCAGCGGCGAATAGCCATGTGAAACCGTGGGTAACGAGTGAGAGAGCGATGGTCTCAAAGGCCTCCGGCGAGGCGACACCTAGATCGGGCAGCAGCGTGACGATGAGTACGACGAACGCCGCACCACCAACGAGATTACTGACGTAGACCAAGCCCCAGAGACGGCCTAGTTCCGCGAGTGACGCTCGTCCGGCGAGGACCGGCATCACGGCCACGGTCGTGTGTTCGGTGAACAGTTCTAACCGTCCGAGGATGACAAACATGAATCCGACGGAGTAGACACTCGCAAGTAGCAACTCCGTTCCGAGATCACCATACCCACCCGGTGAGAGGGTGAGTATCACCGCCATCAATAATGGTCCAAACCCAATATCTAGACCAGCGGAGAATCCAGAAAGTAACAATCCGTTCGTCTCGCGGTTGATTTCGTGGAACCCGCTTTCGATCAACGAATCGAGGACCTCTGTAACTCGCGTTGGATCATCCGTGTTCTTGCTTTCCGGTCCTGATTCCTTCACATACTTCCTCTGTGTCCGTCGCTGCAAAAGCATAGTGACCGACACGAATCAAACTCATCTACGTGACCAGTTCGGGAGAGATCTACCCTGACCAAGGCAGAATGAACGGCCTTCAGTGACAGATACGCGCTCTGCATGCACCTATGGAAACGCTGCTACCCGGACAGACCACCGCTGGCGACAGCACGCCGCTCCTATCAGCTGTTACGAGTTTTCAACAGAGCCTCGAGATTCATACTCGAAGCTCCTGAGATTCATGATTGCGATAGACGACGATGCACGAGCACACCGCTCCGTTCTCGACCGTTACACGATGGGAAACAGCCTGTCAGCAGAGTCATCACCGTGAGAGCCGATAACAACTCATGGGTACCGAAATGCACCAGCAATGGGAATACAAGACACTCGAACCGCCGAAGGGATTGACCAAGCGAGAGACGGTCGATCCAACTGACGAACTCAATCGCCTCGGTGCAGAGGGCTGGGAACTCGCAGAGACGATCAGCTACGACGGTGGCGGCACGAAACTACTGCTGTTCAAACGCCCAGTCTCTCATGAGTGACCTCTCGACGGACAACACGCTACGTGAGCGGACGGACGTCAACAAGTACTGGTTCTGGTTGCTGCTCGGGGCCAACCGATGGGTCGTCGCCGGCGGGCTCGCTTTCCTGATTTTCCTCGTATTCATGATCTGGGGTATGATGAAGCCGGTGTCGTTGCACTCGACCATGCAGTCGAGCGACATGGTCGAGACGCTATTCGCCGGTCTCGTCGGCGCGATCATCACGGGAACGACGCTCGTCGTCACGATCAATCAGCTCGTCCTCTCTCAGGAGATCGGCTCGCTCGGGAGCCAGCGTAGTCGGATGGACACGACGATGGATTTCCGCCAGAACACCGACAGCCTTCTCGGGATGACGACACCCGCCGACCCTGCGGCCTACCTCTATGCGCTTATCGAAACGAGCGAACAGCGAGCAAAGACACTGCGAAACACACTCTCCGAGACTGGAAACCAGGCGCTCTACCAGAAGGTGGACGAGTACGTCAACGACCTGTTGGAGAACGCTGACTACGCACGCACCCACCTCGAAGACACGGATTTCGGTACCTTCGATGTCTTATCGCCTGCACTCGATTACAACTACGATCGGAAGATGCACGACGTTCGCCGTCTCGGGATGGAGTACGAAGACTCCCTCACCGACGAGGAGCGAAGCGCGTTCAGAAATTTGCTCGAGGTACTCACGATGTACGGGCCAGTCCGCGAGTACATCAAGGACCTCTACATCCAGTGGGCGCTGGTGAAACTTTCACGAGCCATCCTGTACGCCGCAGTGATTGCACTCACCGTTGCTGGAGGGATGGTCATCTTCGTCGACCCGACAACGTTCTCCGGCACGTTCCTCGGCACCGAGAGCGTTCTCTGGGTTGTTAGCGCCGCGTTTGCCATCTCAGCGCTGCCATTTCTCCTATTCATATCCTACATCTTGCGGCTCGCCACGCTCGCCAAACAGACTCTCTCGATGGGACCGCTCATGCTTAGCTAACCGACTACCGGATTCGAACGCGTACTACGCAGGTCGCCCACGGAGTCCGCGAAGGAGTCTTCCCACAAGTTCGAATCTTGGATCATCGGATTCGGTCCAATCGGATACCAGCCACGACGTCGGCCCGTCCCGACGCGCTTGGTGAATCGATCGACGATAGCGACTGTTGTCTCGCTCAGTTCGGACCGAGGCTCGTCGGACGGAGCCTGCTCGATCGGTACAATCGATTGCAGTCCCCGGAATTTGTCGTCGCCGAATGCAGACGCTGACGGATTTCAGGTGATGTTTTGATAATATGGGTGAAATACGGATGCGTTTTGGGTGCCTACCACCACACAGTAGTATGGAGTACGAGATCGGGGCGGGCGAATCAGTAAGTACGGCCGTGGTCCGTGCGGTGAGCGCCGTCGAAGGTCGTGATTCAGGGTCGCTTCGTCCGCTCGCGGACGTTCTCGATCCCGATGCATTGGATACCTTGTTCGGTCCGCGGCACGACGGCTCTCCTCGACTCGGTGGCCGCCTCACGTTCGTCTACAGCAAGTGCTGGGTCACGGTGGATAACGGCGAGTACCTCACGCTAGACCCGATCTACCCTCGAATCCGCGATGAACGGGATCTCGACGTCATTGACAGGGGGCCCCAGTGACGGGTCAACCGCCGGGCGTCCGCCGGGGACTCACGAGGCGGGGTCCCGCGCAGTCAGGAGCCCCTGTGCCATGAGTCGGCGGGCGATCACGACGAGACCGTTCCCGAATCCCTCACCGAAGATCGCCTGTTCCGCTTTCGTCTCCGGTACGATCGAACTGACGAGAATCGTCGAGCGGTCGACCAGTAACAGACGGCCGATAGCGGTCTCGTCTTCGATGGCGTCCTCACCGTGTAACCACTCCAGGCCCGAGATGAACGTCGTAGCGTCGGGGACCGCCGTCTGAATTCGCTCCTGTAGCGGTTCAGTCAACGCACTGATGAGCAACTCGACGCCGTCCCCGACCTCGTTGAGCGTGGCGATGAGGTCCTCGGTCAGCAGCGACTCGTCGCCGATGACGAGGACGATTTCTTCGGTAGCCCTCTCGATGAGTTCTTCCGTCCGGTTTTCGATCCCGCCATTCCCGGACATTGCCCACACTTGCTGAACTGGCACCTCGTCGTCTTCTTTGACGATGCCGATCGTATCGAGGGAGTCGTGAAGATGATCGATGCGGGCCTCGTATTGGTCGCGGAGGGTTTCAGTTGCTTCTTCGAGGGAAACCGCGCGGAAGCGCTGTGGACTCGAATGATGAATTTGGACTAAGCCCTGTGCTTCCAGCATCCGGATCGCGTCGTACACTCGTGTCCGGGGGACTTCGGTCATCTCGCTGAGTTTCTTCGCTGTTCCTGTCTCTAACCGTGACAGGCCCACGAAACACCGTGCTTCGTACTCCTTCAACCCGAGCTGCTGGAGTACCTCGATCGCCTCGCCTATGTTTTCGGATGCGTTCATTGTGTCCCAACCACTCGCTGCTGCGTGCTGAACTGGTCGGCGATGGTCCCGCCGCTCCCAACGGTCCGCCGGAGCGCGTCGAGAGGCCGCCCGAACCGGTGGGCGACTTGCGTTTCAGTCCTCTTGGACAGCGGAGATCGCTTCCTCTGGAGCACCACAGTTCGGGCACGTTTCTGGCAGCCCCTCATCCAGTTCGCCCATCTCTCCGCACTCGCCACACTTCCACATCAGGTACCCTTCTCCAAACTCCTGCCCCGGCCGCTCCTCGATCTCGCTCTCGTCGGGATCTATCGCTTCCACTTCGAACCCATCGTCGGTGAGTCCGCTCACGCGTCCCACCGGTCGCCCGTCGCTATCGTACACTACTTCTCCCGGTTCGATCGACGGACTGTGAACATTGTTCTGATCGTCCATACCGTGAGATTGGTTTGCACGATTCTTCAGTCTGTGGGGGAAATCTACGTGGAATCTGATCTACATGGGGGGTGAAGGTCGTTCGGCCGCGGGGAGGTGCCACATCTCGGTTCGGCACCGTGTATCCGTTCGCAAAACGGTTGGGCGGCTCTCGAGGACGAGTCCTACCTGCTGGTCACGTGTTTGCGTGGCGTATGTCCCGCGCAGAGGTGATAACTAGCCTACAACTTATACCTGTTCGACGACAACCCACCACATGGACGTTCGCCCTGCGGAGTCGGACGACCGGGAACGGATCAGAGCGATCGCGCGCGACTCGCTGCAATCATCATACTCGCTCAGCCCACAGCAGATCGAGACAATACTCGAAGAGGAGTTCGACGACACGTCACTGAACGAGCTGCTCAACGATCCTGATACGATGGTGCTCGTCGTCGACGAGACGATCGACGGCACGGAGACTGTTTACGGGTTCATCACCGTCGAAGTCGGAACACGAGCGACGATCCGGTGGCTCCACGTGGATCCAGAGGCGCGGGGCAAGGGCATCGCCACGGCGCTGCTCGATCGCGTTCGCGAAGAGTTTGTCGAGAAGTCGATTGCGGCGTGTGTCCTCGACGAAGCCGTCGAGGGCGGCAACTTCCTCAAAGGGTTCGGCCTCAAAGAGAGTGACCACGACCAGATAATACTCGGCGGGGAGGAGTTCGATGTCACCATGTTCACGGAGGGGCAAAAGACAGAGACGCCGAACGAACCCGCCGTCCCGATCCCCGAATCCGTTACCGTCGATGGAGTTGCCCGGTCCGTCAATCGCGATGAGAGTGTTCCCGGCAGGGAGGCCCCATTCTTCACGGTGTCCCGTGTGGAGGACGAGGAGGACGCGTACGGGTACTTCTGTTCACAGTGCGGCAGTACTGACGTCTCCGCCGACGGACAAGGCAGGCTCGAGTGCGGGAACTGTGGCAACGCTCACCTGGCTGACGAATGGGACGATGCGTATCTCTGAGATCGCCTGGTAATGGACGACACACAGGCGATGAATCACGACCCCTCCGACGTCGACCGGAGCTCCTCAGACGGTGCGGTACCTGAGGGCGATAAGGCGGATCAGCCCGACCAGCCGACTGTGGACGACTGGGGCGACGATGAGGCCGGGTCACCGATCGACGTGGGGATCCTCGTTGCGCACTCGCCTGGTGGGATGTCGAGCCGCTCCGGTCGTTCGCCGAGCGGATGGCGCTCCGGCATCTCGCGCTCTTCCGTGACAGGCCGTAGACCTTCGACACCGCCGGGTGAACGGGAAATGCGGCGCGTGACCTGCGACGCCACCACGTACGCAGCCATCCTTGGTACATACCCGCAAGATTTTGCGGCTGTGGACCGTACCTTATCGCATGAATTATCGATTACGGGTAGGTCCTCCCAGCCGTAGCGCTCAGGGGCCGGTATCATGAGTATCGCCAAGAGGTTCAGCCGTTGGCGGGACTGGTTTCCGGTCCCGAGTCGGAGCAGCGGATTCGCACTGAAGCGGTGGGTCTTACTCGAAGGGGACCGGCTGGCAGTGACAGGAGCGTTGCTTACGTTCGTATTTGCGACCTTCATGGGTATCGCCACTCTGTGGACCTTCGAGATGCAGACGCTGCTGACGGACACCTCTACTATCCAGACGATCCTCAACACCTTCCTGAGCGGGATGATCCTCCTGGTCTCCATCGTCGTCTCGATCAACTCGATCGTGCTCTCACACGACATGAGTTCCGTCACCGATCAAGAGGACCGCGTCCAGGGCACGATAAAATTCCGCCGGGACCTCAGTGAATTGACCGTTCCCGGAGAGAACCCGACCGACCCCGGGTCGTTTCTCAAGGTCATGTCCAGGATTATCAGCACCCGCGCGGACGCGCTCGCGGACGAGTTGGAGGGTGCCGATAAGGAACTCGTCGACGAGATCGACGAGTACTCGGGGTTGGTCTCGGACGCCGCCGAACACCTCGGGGCAGTCGATGAGACGTCCGGCGCCGAATTCGCCATCCTCTGGAAGGGACTCGGGTTCGACTACGGCTCACACATCGAGGGATCCCGGACGATTATTTCCTCCCGCGATACCCCACCCGAGCGCTTCGAGGACCTGATCGATGCGTTCGAACTGTTCGCCATCGGGAAGGAGTACTTCAAAACGCTGTATTATACCAAGGAGGTATCGAAGCTGTCCCAGACGCTGCTGATTATCGCGCTCCCTGCCATCCTGTTCAACGCCTCGATGATTATCGCGATCAACGGGCAGGTCCTCCCCAGCGGGTTGATGTTCGGCATCCCGCTGCTACAACCGTTCGTGGCGGTGGCGTTCACGGTCTCCATCGCGCCTTATCTCGTGTTGACCGCCTATATGTTCCGGCTCTCCACCGTCGCGCGGCTGACCGCGTCGGGTGGAATCTTTTCGCTGAACTAGTCGGACGTGAGAAAAGGCCCCGCTACCAATGCCTATCACACACTCGCTCGCACGAAACGTGACAACGAACGCAACGCTTGGGTGGGTATTCGTCGGTGTCGTGATCCTGATTGCCGCTGTTAGCCTCCTTATGACGCCGCTACTCTGGGGTTTGCTCGCACTGGTCGCTGCCGGAATCCTCGTGGTTCCGGCGGTGCTACGGCGGGACTGGCGGGTGATGCTCCCGTGGCCACTCGGGTTGGTCGTCGCTGTCGGAGTGACCGCGCGGACGTTCGGCGTCGCCCGGGGGTCACCGGGTACGTCGCCATCTCGTCCGTCGCGCTCGCGGTTGTCGTCGAGCTCGACTCGTTCACCGACGTGGAGATGAGTCGCCGCTTTGCAGTGCTGTTCGCCGTTATGACGACTATCGCCTTCCAGTCGTGGTGGACGATCGCCGGCTACTATTCGGACCAGTGGTTCGCCACCTCGTTTATCCACTCACAGGCCGAACTTCAGTGGGGCCTCGTCACCGCCATGATTGTCAGCCTCGTGATGGGTCAACTCTTTATGTGGTACTTCGACCGTATCGAACACGTCGGTTCACGTCACCGACCAGTCGTCCCGGAGGAGGCATCATGACAGTCTCCGAGTCTATCGGTCTCTCGGAGCGGAGAGAACGCCTGCTGACCCGACTGCTGCAGTTCGTGCTGGCGGGTGTCTTCCTCGCCGGGCTAGTCACGCTACGCCCGGGGATGGCAGTCAACGGGGCGTTCGGTCTGGCGCTTACGTTGATCCCGGCCGCGATCCGCCGGGAGTACGATTACACGATGAGTCCCGCGCTGGTCCTGTGGATTACCGTCGCCATCGGTCTCCACAGCGTCGGGTCGCTTGGCCCGTACTCGTGGTTCTCCTGGTTCGACAGCGTGACGCACACAGTCTCAGCGACTGTCGTCGCCGGGGTGGGATACGCGACCTTCCGCGGGTTTGAACAGCACTCGAAGGAACTTCACGTCCCGGCGAGCTTCCGGCCCGTGTTCATCGTCGTATTCGTCCTCGCTGTCTCCGTCGTCTGGGAACTACTCGAGTTCTCGTCCGGACAGGTAGCGCAGGTACTCGGTACCGAGGTACCGCTGGTCGTCTATGGTGTCGACGACATCGTCACAGACATGGTGTTCAACACGGTCGGCGGACTGATCGTGGCCGTCGGTGGCTCCAGGTACTTCGTTCCGCTTGCGGGATTCTTCAGTCGTCGGTTCGGCTCCTAGAACTCCGGGGTCCACCGTATCGACGAGGGACGGATGCGGGAGGAAGAGCTCGTAGAGCTTCTCGGCAGAACGTCGTGAACCATATCCGAGCACCAGATAAATTAGCCAACAACGCGGGTCGCATCGAGGCCTTCCTTTAGCTGTGCGGGGTTCTGAAGGACGCTCGACCGGAGTCGTCAGAGTGCCGGTACACCTGTGCGATCCGATTGTGTTCGTCTGGTCCGCTGATATGTTCGACTCGCTGGAAGAACCGGAGTTACTTCCGAATCGATATCGGTCTCCCCAACGCGTGTACGTCGACACCCATCGCTGGCGCAACGACAACGACATCGCAGTCGCTGTGGTATCGAATTCCGCTAGGCCAGGTATGACATGTCTTCCGGGCGGTCGAGGTGATGAATTCCGCTCGCGATAGCTGTCGGAGCCTCTGATCCCTGAACAGTCCCTTCCTTCACCAATATGACGACGGTGGGGCCTGCTCGTGGAGTGCACTCCGGACATCGTAGCGGGCATCCCCACGGAGTGAACTCACGACGGCGACCCTGGGATACGGGGTCACCCCCGGGTCGTGTTCGCTCCATCTGTATCCGACGTAGCCGTGTCGGCATCGTCTTCCTGCATCTCCTCCGCGTCGGCACCGGTCCCCTCGGCGAGGTAGGGTTCCGCCACGATGGGGTCTCCGTGGAGGAGTTCGGGGAGGACGATCCGAACCGTCTCCAGCATCAGGACGAACACGATGGGCAGGAGGAACAAGCCGTACCACCCGAACAGGATCGGGCCGAGGATGTAGGCAAAGAGGAGGAGCATCGAGTTCAGCTTTCGCCCGGAGATGTAGGGCTGGACGACCGACTGCGGGAGGATATCAAGCACGAGGAAGTAGACGACGAGGAGGGCGCCGAGGAAGACGAACTGCCGGCCTCCTGCTTGAACGGCGAGGTACGCGACGATCGGAATGTAAACTACCTTGCTGACGACTATGGGGATGAGGCTAGTGAGTCCCGTAAGAACTCCCAGCGTGAACGCCATCGGGATCTGCATCTCGGGCGGTGCGACGAGGTTCGTGATCGTGTACGCCGTCGTCGCCACCACGGACATGAAGAGGACGAACAGAAGATTCCCGAAGAAGATCGACTCGAGGTCGGTGTCCACGGCGAGGGCATACGCGAACACGGTCTCTTCCTGACCGCCGACCAACTTCGCGAACGCGCTTGAGAGCGCCTCGTCGTACACGAGCAGGGCGTACGACAGTGTCACGGCCAGGGATAGCAGGAGGATCGTTCCGGAGATCAGGTCGAGAGCCTGTAGTCCCTGCTGGAGGGCGTCCCCGGACAGCAGGTCAGTCAGTTGATCGAGCGACGGCGGATTTCTAAGCAGCGCCGCCGGACTCGTCTCTTCGACGTCTGGACCGAGGACCCGGGAGACGAGCATCGAAGACACGCTGTCGTCGAACTGCTGCTGGACCTGCAGGAGGATCCGTATCCCGGCGTAGAGCGCGAGTACCAGCACCGGAACGAGCACCGTTAGCGCCGTCAGCCCGGCTGCCATCCGCTTCGATTCGGTGACCCTCTCGAAGCGGGTAGAGATCGGCCGGGTCGCGTAGTACCCGGACACGCCCAGAACGAGCATGCCGACGAACGTGTGCGCGATAAACAGCGCCGCCCCCGCGAGGACGGATACGTACAGCCACCAGAACGTACCACCCCGGCCCGGTACCGTCACGATCCAGCCGCTCCCGTCCGTTGGCTCCTCGGGGAGGATGGGAGGTCCCTGTACCGGATCGGGGACGAACGGGTCCCCGGCCGTTTCTCACGCGCCGATGCTCGACCGCTCGCACGACTGGACGACCGGCGAGGGCGTCTCTTCCCCGACGATTCGGGCCCGTATCGTGTCTGTCCGTCCCATGGCGGTCTCATAGTGGGAGCAGCCGATGGCGGTGGTCGGCGGGTGTGGTCAGATACGCGATTGAAACGTGTACGACCACCATCACCGTGAGAAACCCAACGTTGATCCAACTAGCGTTGTACCAGACGAGGTCGATACCCCAGGACCCGTCGACGAAGGGCCACAGCGGTTCGATGGGCGTCGAGATATCGGGTGCCGAGAGCATGTCGGCGAACACGTGACTGAGGCCCCCGGCCAGGAATCCCAGAAACGAGAACACGAACAGGCGGGACCTGTCGAACCGCTCGCTCTCGATCCACTCGTCGATCCGATCGGTGAACAGCGCCGCGAGAACTGCTGCACCGACCAGACCCGCAACTGTCACGAATAGAACGGTGTGCGTCACCCCGTGGTGATGGACCCCGCCGGGGAATAGCATCACGAGCCACAGGTCGATGTCGGGGAAGAGCGATGCGACTGCCGCGAAGGCGACGAACACGACGCTGGCCCTGTCGTTCCAGACGAACCACGCCGGGAGCGCGAACAGCAATCCGAATGCGAGGTGGCCCATGACATCTACCATCGACCGCTACTTCGTACTGACTCGACAGGTATCATTCTGAGTCTACAGAATGAACGTGACAATCGCGAGAATGACGAAGATGATGACGAGCCATTTTGCGATATCCATACTGAGTCCAGCGACCCCCCGAGCACCGAGCACTGCTGCGACGACCGCGAGTATCAAGAAGAGGACTGCAAGCTCAATGAAACCACCTCCGAACTGCAACGGCACCGCCTGGACTGAGACGGCACTATCTAGAACTCCGTGTGGTGCTAACATAACCCACCTACGTCTCCTGAGTATTTTAACCCGCGACGTATTCACCCTCATCTTGTTTTTTGAGTAACCGGGTGACTCCATCTGTGTCAATAGTTCACTCGCTCGATCTGGTCATAGTCTCTTTCGGCTCTGTTGTATCCCTCTAGAGTTGATATTCAGAAGAGCACCACCTCACGCGAATTTCGCGAACCCGGTAAGAATCTGGCTTCTCAGCGATTCGCTAGGTATAGAGAGGATTTCAACAAAGCTGAATATTCTATGTCTACAGAGAGCCAGACCGTGGAAGTGCTTTCACGGCTGGTACCGTACCTCTCTGTATGTCCGATGAAACGCCAGGCGACCCAGAACGAGCAGAGGAAGCCAAACTTGGCAGCGAGATCGCCGATCACAGCACAGAGATGAGTTCGATATTGGGTGATGCCTATCGCGGAGAATTGGACCGGGAGACGACATGGCGGTCACGCCTCGACCAGACGACTACGTGGGGGGTAACGGTTGTGGCTGCGATTCTCACGTGGGCGTTTTCCAGTGGCGATAATCCACATTATATCATCCTCGTCGGTATTCTAGCGCTCTCTTTCTTCCTGTTTATTGAAGCACGGCGGTATCGTGACTATGATGTCTATCGCTCACGAGTGCGTCTCTTCCAACAGAACTTGCTTGCAGACGCGCTTGATCCGTCAGTCGGGGTTGAACATGAGGATTGGCGGAGCAAACTCAGTCGAGATTATCGGACACCGACGCTGAAAGTATCAACATGGGAAGCCACAGCAAACCGTCTTCGACGGATTTACCTTCCGCTGCTGGCTGTGTTACTCGTCGCGTGGCTGTTCCGAATCACGGCGTTCGCGCCAAACGAGAGCCCACTGACGACAGCCACCATCGCCGTCGTCCCTGGAATTCTCGTCGTAGCTGCCATCGCTCTCTATTACATAGCCGCCATTATAATTGCACTGTGGCCCCGGGAACGGCATGCAAAAGGAGAGTTTCATGAAGGCGATCCAGGGACGTGGAAAGAGGATGAGAACGACAATGGCTGACAACAGAAATCCAGTACCTGACGGCCAGAACGGGCCCACCTCGACCCGCTCAGACGGGAACGAACAGTGGGTCATCCTCAATCCGACGAGCGGAACGGCAGACCACGTCGACGACGTTCGTCAGTCCGCGGATGAACGGAACTATACGATCCAGGAAACGACACACGAAGAACACGCGGTGCAGCTCGCGCAGGACGCTGCCGCGAACGACGTTGATCGACTGGCTGTCGCGGGTGGCGACGGTACGCTCCACGAGGTCGTCCGTGGTCTCGTAGAGGCATCCGCTCTCGGGAAGGTAACTCTCGGAGTGATTCCGACGGGGACAGAGAACATCTTTGCAACCGCCATTGGGGTAGCGAGCGTCGAAGAGGGATTCGACCTGCTTGACCACGGTGAACGACGACGGATCGATATCGGGTTCGCCGGAGGGGAACCGTTCATTGTGTCGTGTATTGCCGGATTACCTGCCGAAGTCAGCGTGGCGGCATCAAGCGACCTGAAAGAACGGTTCGGCTCGCTGGCATTCGTCGTCGCCAGTCTACAGGAACTCACAGAGTTCGAGGAACTTCACATCGATCTCACTGCTATCTCGAACGGCGAGGAAACGACGTGGTCGGGAGAGGCGCTGTGTGTGCTCGTCGGGAACGTCCTGCGATTCGTCAATCGTGGCGGGCAGGCCAACGTTGAGGACGGGCTTTTCGATGTCGTCCTCATTGAACAGATGCCTGCGAGTGACATTCTGGCCGAAGCGACCGCGCAGCGAGTATTTGGTCGCGATACCGAACACGTGCGCCACGTTCAGGCGAGCCAACTAGAGATTCGAGAGCGCGGCAGTGATTCGATCACGTTCAGTCTCGATGGTGAGCTAAACACCCACGACGAACTCGTGTTGTATACGGATCCACAGTCGCTTACTGTCTGTGTGGGGTCAACGTACGAGGATATGAACTCAGATTAGTCACATCACGTGGTCATTCCCGGAACTATCGTCTCCAACGGTGGAGTAGAGCCATATACATTGAGAGCAGCAGTCTCCATTTCCCGCAATGTTCGGGAGTTGAGACTACGGTCAGGAGTGGCTGTACACGTAGCACGTGAGTGCTCGAAAGTGGCTACCGAAGTTCGTCGACGAGAGCAGTAGTTGCGGTATCGACGAGATCGTCCGCGAGACGGCCCTGCCAGAAATCGATGTCCTCGTGGCCAATTGATTGTACACCCCATGGAACGACCCGGCTCTCGTCTGGCGTACCGCCACGAAGCCACCTATCCTCGGGAATGTCGATGAGGCCGTCCATCCAGGATTTCGACGTCAACGTCAGCGCGATGTATTGCTCGCCGTAAAACGGCCGTCCCTTGTGGTTCGAGAGAATGAGCCAGGGCCGTCATCTTTGAACGGATCATCGCCGTAGACGACGTCTCCACGCTCGAAGATCGGAGCGTCTTCGTCGGTCACTGTTCATCCTCGACGCTCGGGTGGGGCTTCTGCGGTGCGTGCTCGCGCCACGCCTCCTTATCCTCTGTACCGAGTTGGTCGTTGAACAGTGCGGTCGCCCGTTCGTAGCCGCTGTATCCTTCGAGGCGCTCGGCGTCGTCGGTTATCGCCCAGTACGTCGCCTTGTGTTCGACCAGACCGCGGTCCTTCAATCGTGAGAGTGCAGTGCTCACCGCCCCCTCGTCAACGCCAATCTGAGAGGTGATTTCGCGCGCCTTGAACGCCCGATCCTCGTTGGCGGCGAGAAACCCGAGGACCTGATCAGGGACCGAAAGATCCGCGAGCTCGTCCTCGCTCGTGTTCTCGAACGTATCTCGGTCGATGGACATCGTTGAAAGGAGGTACGTCATCCGCTGTAAAGAGTGTTAGGTGTGAAAGCTACGAAATTGCTGAAGGTGAATTACTGTCCATCGCGAAGGAGTTCGAGAACCGTATGCATTGAGACGACCAGTCTCAACTACTGAACTGAGTGGATTGTATATCGATCAGTGATTTATTGGAGAGAATACGGACGGTTATATTCTCTGTGTCTGGTTACTTTTTATCAACATCGATTAAAATGGGAAGGCAGTCACAGTAGTCTGTAACAGCTGTCTGTTAGTGTTGTCTGTAACGACTGCGATTATGACCGTATTCGATACCAGTCAGGTATCGGGTGTGGCGGTTGGCGTTGGGAGAAGTCGCTGTCACAGATGTCTGTGATAGGTTACGAACCAAAGCCAGCTAGCGTATTGATCGGAGCCTGGTGATTATAATCGGCAGGTGACGACCGACTCGATTAGATCACAGACGCTAATCACAGATAGTCAATACAGATCTCTATAACAGAAACTGGCTACGTCGGATTGTTGACGACTGCCACAGATATCTGTAACAGATGCCTGTTACAGATAACCGATACAGTACTATAGAATGACTGGCATCACCGATATATCTCGGAAACTGCTAGACTCAAGACTCATAGATATCTGGTATAGGGACCTGTCACAGATATCTGTAACAGATAGCAGTCATGACCGTCTGACACAGATTTATGATACAGTGTGCTATAGCACGTGGTGTATGATTACGGCCGTGGTGTACTCAGAGTCGGGCGGGACGTACAAGACCACGATGACGGCCAACCTCGCCGTCGCACTTGAGCGGATGGGGCAGAACACACTCGTGCTGGATTTCGACCCACAAGAGGGGAACCTGACTAGCCTCTTTGATGTCGGCGAACACCGAAGCGACCCCGGCGCGGACAATCTGGTCAAGCATATCCTGGATATGCCCGACGGGGATTTCGGGGATCTCATCGAGACGACCGAAGAGGGAGTCGACATCATCCCGAGTCACGACATGCTCGGTGACTTCACGTCCAACTTGGAGCAGAAGATATCCTACGAGACGGGGATGCAAAACATGTCCCGGGAGGAATATCCACGGTTCGAGTTACTGTACGAACTCCTCTGGGAGAAACAGGCACTCCACGAGGAGTACGACGCGATCCTCATCGATCCCAACGCCCGTGCGGAAGACTTGCTGTATAACGCTATCTTCGCCCTTCGAACACTCATGGCGCCGGTCAAGCCCGCGGGGAAGGGGAACCTGAGTCTCGATGGGCTGGATGAACTGGTCGGCAACATGGAGACACAGCTCGACATCGAGATCGGTCTGTCTTGTGTCGTGCCTTCAGGCGTGGGACAGACAAATGCTCACCAGCAGTACCAGCAACAGTTCGAGAATACGGCAGAGTTCGCGACACCGGTCACCATCGGCAACCGCGAGAGCCTCATGGACGCGATGTGGGAGGCGCGAGGGTCTGCGTTCAAAGTGGTAGAAGAGCGCTGGAAGACCTTCGAGAGAGACGGCGAGATGACCAGTGAGCCCGGCCAGCGGCGTGTCCGTGACCGAGAGGTTGATACACTAGAGAAACTCTACGAACTGGCTCGCTTCATCGCAACGGAAACATTTGACGCCGAGATTGACCCAGTCCTCGAACTGGATATCGACGGCCACGACAATCGTCAAATCGACCTTGAGGAAGACGAGACGACGGAGGCGACGACCGCATGAGCAACTTCAAGTCCGGCTCCGGGAACCTCGACTTCGGGAGTAGTGACGATGACGCCGACGGTGACAAGTCGACGAATGAAGGAGACGAGAGCCAACAACTGTCCGCGGATAATCAGTCCAGTACAGCCGAGGAGAACGATTCGACGGCGACGGAGACCAACTCGGCAGACGCGTCCACCGCGACGTCATCAGATACCGAGGCAATGTCGGCAGCGGAGCCCTCAACGCCGGACTATCCATACTTCGTTCGCCGAAGCAACGTCGGCGACGAGCGTGACAAACGTCTAGAGATCCACCTTCGAGAGGAAGTCGCCGAACAGGAAGCCGCGTTCCGGAACGCACTCGCCGACGAACTCGACACGGACGAAGTCGCGAAAACCGACGCTCGTGAGTTCGCACTGCTCGCTGCGTTCCAGAACCCCGAGAAGGTCGCCGAGTTGATGAAAGACGAAGGATTTGGCGCGTTGGATTGAACCACTGTAGCGGTCTGTTTTCGTTCGTGTCGCTGGTCGAGTGACACGTCGGGCTCTCCTTGGTAACCAACACGGTGGCCGAGATTCATCTTGTGTTGGTTAGCGAGTGGAAGAAACCCGGGATGCGGTACGTCCGTCGAGGCCAACAGTCGTCTCGGCGGACGGGCGACAGTCAACTCGCCCTGAAGTCTGGAACTTTGGGTTCTCTGCGTCTAGCGGATCCGAGACGATTGCAGTACCGCACTAGTTACTGATCTGCGTCAAAAGCAGCAGCCAGCTGGTCACGCATATACTCTCGCCGGAGCTTCCGGGCCCGCGAATCCGAGAGATAATTCTGTAGGACGATATCGGCACTGGCACTGCCCTGTTCTGTCGCGATCTCGTCGAGACTGCGGAGAACGACGTCGAGTGAGGAGGAATAGGCATCGTACCAGAACCGTCGCCCCATCTTTGGAGCTGGCGACACACCATCGATTTCGTCGGGTAAACCCGCACGGTCGGCGAGCCGTGTAAACCGGTTCCAGACCGTCCAGCGAGAGATCGGGCTGCCCGATCCCTGGGGAGATGGAAAGAGATAGCCGTCCCAGTCGTCGTGATCGGCAAACGCGGCGAGACGGTCTTCGAGCACGTCCTGCCCGTAGAGCAGCGAGACCTCCCCAGGACCGTTCTTTCGCTCTTCGAAGTCAATGTACGGGATCTCGTCATCCGAGACATCAAGAACGAATTGGCGAGCACGGAGACTGGCAACCTCGTTCGGACGGAGTCCCCACGCACACAGTGCGAGGACGAGGAGGCGCTCTTCCTGATCGGTAGCCGCCTGGTAGAGTGATCGGACGTGGTCGGTGCTGAGACACGGCGTGTTGGCGTCGTCATCGCTCCCGTTCGACCAGTCGAACTCGTTGTCGAGGCCGTCAGCGGGATTGACGGCGGCCCATTTTCGCCGCACCAGATGAGCGTACCAGTTCGAGACCGCGAGATGGATCCGGCGTTTGGTCTGCCCGCCGTCGAGCTCCGCGTGGAGGCGATCAAATGCCGCCCAGCATGCATCAACTGCTTCGTATGGAGGAGTATCGCTGTCGCGAGCAACAGGTGTTACGAGGTCGCCGGACTCGTTTTCACTCTGATAGGAACGGATATAGCGGTTCAGTCGATAGCGGAGTGTATCAATCGATGAATCGGCGAGACCTTTCCGTTCTCGCCGCGAAGTGAGGAATGATTCGAGTGCTTCGATAGTTCGATCGTGATCAGTCGCCCAAGCATAGCCTGATTTCTCGACGTCGAATCCCAGATCCTCACGCCAAAACTCTGTGAACGTACGGTCGTGGTACTCTCGCAAAGCATACAGGAGTGGACGGAGGTTGTGGTCGCGAAGCCAGCTGTGCGTCGGCTTTTCCTGTTCAGGGTTGAGTCCATCTGCTTCCATCACTGGGGCGACGACGGCCCGGTACGCGTCGACGAGTTCCTCTCGGTCGAGGAGCGTCCAGGAGACGTCGTCGACGTCTTCCCAGTCGTGGTCGGTCGTTGATGCTGTAGTGTCGCTCATCGAGTGTTCCTCCAGTGTGTCCGCTGTTCGCTGCTGAAAATAGAGAGAAGGCGGCTCGCTGTGCGAGGTACCGATTCTAAGTCCGGCATGTTCTGGTGATAGCGCATTTCTCACAGTCTGCGTATATATTTTGGGGGCAAACAGACTATCAGAGTCTGTGGGGCCTCCGAAAATAGCTGTATTAGTGCCTGATATCGCATAAACCTTATGTCGATATACAGAATTGATTGGATGGCGCTGCGCACAGCTTCGGAGTTTGGGATCTGATGCGTGCCTTATTTTCACGCTATCTACAGATGGACAGGCTTGTGTCTGGCGATTAGTAGCCCGCCACGGAGTGTATCACTTAAAAAGTACACTGAGTTATATAAAATCAGAATCGCAAGACAGCACCTCTTTCACAGTGACTTCGGAAGAATAGAAGGCACGCATCAAATCCATCCTCCGAGGTGGTGCGCTGCGAATACCGCCGAATCCGTGCACAAGAACCACGTCTCTCGGTGAAAATCGGGCCAACGTACTGGCTGATCAAGGAGTCACGACCGCTACTCAGCGGTGGTGAGTAGCGGTCGGACAGGTAGTACGGGACAAACCAGCCGAATCCGGCGGTGATGCCTCTCACGAAGTGCTTCCACGGACCGGGGTTTACAGCAATGCGCTCACCTCCCGGCGAAGGCATGCACGAAACTCCACGACACCGATCAACGTCTGGACCAGAAAGTCTACCAGCAACCACAAATCGTACAACAGTACTGGGAATCCGAAATGAAACAGCCGAATCGAGAAGTTCGTCGAGGTCGTCCACGGCTTGAACTCCTTGATCTTACTGTAGGCGGTTTCGATGCCGCCGCGGCGGTTGTATCGGGGGATCTGCTTTTTCGTCCACTGTCGGTCGAGACCAATCTCGTCGTCGACGTCAAGATTGGTCGCAAACACCTGGAGTTCCTCGCGGTCTTCGTCTGGTGGGAGTCCGACGAGCGTTGTCTCGGCGCTACTCTTCATGACACCGTGTTTCACTGGCCTGTACACCGGGTGGTCGCGTTTGACCGTCACTCGCGTGTCTCCGGTTGGGGTCCTCGTTCATGCGCGCGATGATCCGCTTGACGCGGTCATCGCGCGGTGCGGGAATCACGTAGAAGAGGTCCCCTGTTCCAGCGCCGAGAACACGTCGGTCGCATAGAACGCACGATTCCGACGAGATCGAGATTCGCATTCGAGTCGGTACATCGAATCAGTAGCCCAGACGCAGACTGAGGAACTCGTCGTGATGACGCAATGCCCTACCTCGCTCAATTCTTCCTCCTCCGACGCTCTGTTGTCTGTGGGCTACTCGGGCTTACACTCGAACAGAGAGCGGAGCCACTCGTCGCATCCTGATTCGGCTGGCCGATGATACTGCCCCGGCACGGAGACTGCACTCAAGCGAACGTCCGCAGGGCAGTAACCGCAGTATAGCTGCAGACCCCTGAGAGACAGAGGGACAGGAACCACGCCAGCGTGGTGTTCCGCATCTTTACGAGGCTTACTGGTGCGTTTTCGGCCGCGTACCCACTCCCGATAATTGCACTCACGATGATCTCGTTGAACGAGACGGGAACGCCGAGGAAGACCGCGGCCTGGGCGATAACGAATGAGGGGACGAGGGCCGCGATGGAGCGTTTCGGACCCAATGCAGAGTAATCCTGCGAGAGCGCCTTTATCATCCGCGGTGCGCCTGTCCATGATCCAGCCAACAGCCCGATCCCGCCGAACACCAGCACGGCAGTTATCGGAATTTTCCACCTGCCCAGTAATGGAAGTAACGGACCCACGGCAAGGCCAACCTGCGTCGCGCCGGCTGAGAACGCGACGAGACAACCGAGGAGCAAGAGGAAACGACGCTCGGTGTCTACCGCCGAGATCGTGTGCGTCCGCCTGATAGTGAACCCGCCAACGCCAGCGATGAGGAACGAGACAGTTCCCTTGCCGAGAAAAAAATCTCCCCCCCGAGGATCAATCAAGAGCTGAAGGACCATCGATAGAGAACGACTTTCACCAGGCGGACCGAGCATTGTGAACTGCATATTGATGACGACGAAGACTGTTATGATCCCGAGTACGCTGACTACGAGATCAGTCGGGATCCGGTGAGTAGTCAGTGCCCGCGCAGTGGTATAGGCAGCGCCGCCGCCGACGAAGGGGATTAACAGCCAGAGAGTGACGATCCGCTGGTAGGTCTCCCACGCCGGTACGCCACCGAGGGCCAGTCCGACACCAGTCACTGCCCCGGTGACAGTGAATGCCGTCGCGATAGGATAGCCGGTAAAGATCCCGACCGCGACGAGGAGTGCCGCGGTGAACAGGCCGATGATAACCGCAAGCGGCGAAAGAGAGACACCAGTGATCAGTCCGCTACCGACAGTCTCGGAGACGCTGGCACCCTGCAAGACAGCGCCGGCGAACCCTAGCAGGCCAACGACGAACCCCGCACGCATCACCGAAATCGCGTTCGCCCCGACTGCTGGCGCGAATGGTGTCGATCCACTCGATCCGGCTCCAATCGTCCACGCCATAAACAGGCTCCCAAACACCGCAAAGAGTAACGTTGCTACTGCTATCGCCGCTAACATGTGGCCACAGCAACGACTGGCGTTCAAATAGATGTTTCGTCTTTATTGCCGTCGCCACGACCCGGAACGACGACGCTATCGAAAGATAGTCTTGCATGGTCGCTGAGCACATACGATCTCGGCATTCACCCTGCGTTTCGGTGTGATAACCGCCTATGAAAATCCTGCACGCCAAACTAACCACGCTACTGATGAAAAACTTCAGGTGAGCGGTCCGCTCACCCGTAACTGAAGTCGTGAATCACCAGACAGCAGCCCGCACCAAGTGGTGAACCAACCTGCAGGCGGGGGACATCTTCACGGCGAAAGCTGGTGCTACACGTCAAATCGAGCTCGGATGCCTGAGCGACCGGGCTGGTCGCTCAGGCACTCACCTCCGGTGGGTCGTATGGCTCCTTTCGCTGCAGCATGTGGAAGATCGACACGAGCATCTTGCGAGCCGTTGCGACGATCGCTATCTGGTGGTTCTTGCGCTCTTTCAGCCGTGTATAGTAGTTTCCGAGGTACTCGTCACAGCGCACAGCTATGTTCGCACACTGGACGAGGGCCCAGCGCAGTGGCGCTGAGCCCTCTTTACTGATTCCACCGCGGATCTCCTTGTCACCAGATTGGTGAACCGTCGGATCAAGCCCTGCGTAGCTCACGAGTTCTTTGTCTTCATCGAAGCGATCAATCTCACCGACTTCGGCGACGATCACAGCAGCAGTGTACTGTCCGACACCCGGAATCGTCAGCAGCCGTTGGGCTGCTGGCGATTCCAGTACCTTCTGTTCGATCGTTTCCTCAATCGCTTCGATCTGCTCATCGTAGGCGTCAATCACCGACAAATGCGCCTCAATGATTGTGCGGTCAGCGTCACTGAGCGAGAGTTCCGCCAGGAACTCTCGTCCGGTGGGGCCGAACAACTCGCTGTCGTAGGTGTTGTCAGTGCGGGTGAGGACTGCTCTCACGCGGTTTTTCTCAGCAGTCCGCTCTTCGACTAACGACTTACGCGTCCGGACGAGATCCCGCAGGGTGCGGATCTCGTCCGGTGGGACATAACTCTCAGCGAGCATGTCCGCGCGAAGCATGTGCGCGAGTCTCTTCGCATCGACGCGATCTGTTTTGACTGTTGCGTCGGCGATGATCCGGTTCTTTGATGGATTTACCAGGGTAACGTCGAGATGCTCGTCGAGCATCTCGTAGATCGGGCGGTAGTTACCCGAGGCTTCGATGGCAGCGTCGCCACCAGCGTACTCTTCGGCGAGCTTGTCAAGGCGGTCGTTTGGCAAGCGAATCTCGTCTTGCAGGTTGCCGTCGCCGTCGACGACGGCAACCTGCGAGTACTTCTTGTGGGTGTCGATGCCGAGGTACATGCAACGCCTCCGTTGGGGCTGAGCGTGCGTGAATCGGAAAGGCGCCTATACGTGCTCTGTGGCACAGTATTCTTCTTCCTTCCACGGGCTAGGACCGGTCGTTCTAGCATGCTTTGAAGCATTGGTTCACACTCGGTCTCTGCCAACCCCTGTTGTCCTGATTCACGCGCCAGGGGCTTCAAGGCAGGATTTTCATAGAGTCATTCTATGAGTCCCGCTTACAAAAGTCATCTCGAGTTCGAGCAACCTTCGGTCACGTGTTCGCCGAGGTACGTATCACCGCTCTCGCCGTCCTGTCTCACGTATCTGAACGGATCGAAGTGAGATCAAAACGGATACTCACGCGGGTCCCGCTGGATCGACGTCCACTTCGACTTCGTGAACTTCCGATAAATTGCGTCGCCGTTATATCGGCCAATACCAGAGTTCTTCACGCCCCCGAACGGAACGTACGGATCACCGTTGAACGGTTGGTCGTTTATGTGAACCATGCCGGATTCGAGTTCTTGAGCGACTCGTTCGGCGCGAGAGAGAGTAGACGATTGGACGGCGGCTGAAAGCCCATACTCCGTGTCGTTCGCCAACTGAATCGCTTCTTCGTCTGTTTCAAATGGAATCACCGGAGCTATCGGGCCGAAATGTTCGGTACAGGCGGCCTGCATCTCGTTCGTGACGTCGGAAAGAACTGTCGGCTCCACGTATAAGTCGTCGTGGTTCCCCCCAGTTTCGATTGTCGCCCCTTCCTCGACTGTCGCCTCGACTAACGAGACGAGCTTATCTCGTTGGTGTTCGTTGATAACCGGACCGATGATCGTGTCCTCGTCCAGCGGGTCCCCGACTTTCAGTTGTCTGGCGCGAGCCGTGAGCCGGTCGGTGTACTCGTCGTAAATCGACTCGTGGACTAGATGTCGGTTGATCGAGATGCAGGCCTGTCCCTGATGCATGAACGAACCGAAGATAGCGGCATCTACAGCACGGGACAGGTCAGCGTCGTCCAGAACGATATAGGGATTGTTGCCACCCAGTTCAAGAGCCGGTTCTGCTAGCCGTTCTGCGGTGACCTTCGCAACGTGGCGTCCGACTGCAGTCGAACCGGTGAACGAAACGACAGATGCGGCCGGGTTTGCGACAACTGCTTCCCCAGCTTCATCGCCATATCCCGGAACGACGTTGAGTAGTCCGTCTGGGAGATCGGTCTCGTCGAAGATCTGGGCGAGGAGCAAGCCGCCCGAAAGAGGAGTTTCCTCAGCCGGTTTCAACACAACACCGTTGCCCAGCGCCAGGGCGGGTGCGACAGCGCGGAGAGCAAGAGCGAGCGGGAAATTCCAGGGTGCAATGACGCCAACGACACCGACAGGAACCCGCTGAATTCGGTTTTCTTTTCCGGGATACGTCTTGGACGCCGAGATCAGCCCTCGTTTGTTGCGAGAGTGATCTGCAGCAACTTCCATGTGATTGATCGCTGTCTCGAATTCGGCTTCGGTTTTAACCGCGGCGCTTCCCGATTCAACAGAAAGCAGCTCTCTAACCTCGCTTTTCTTTTCCTCCAACACGGAAATTGCCTCTCTGATGACGTCGGCGCGATCACGGGGAGGCGTTTCTGCCCACTCTTTCTGCGCACGTTTGACCGCGGCGAACGCTTCGTCAACGTCTGCAGCAGTGCACGCAGGGGTTTGTGTGAGACGTTCACCAGTGGCCGGATTGGTGATCTCTATGCTTTCGGCTTCGGATTGCGACCGCCATTGACCGTCAATGTACATGCCGCTACAGTTGTCAATAACTGGCAAGCTGGTTGTGCCCATAGTTTGGTTATCTCTCGCAAGATGGTTAAATTTTCGATCTTGTAGTGACGTAGTGCGGCTTCACCGCCACCAGGTTGAGCAAAAATCGGTACGCATGTCTGTCCGAGAGGTGCCTACAGTTGTGCATCTTCATCGGCGATGGAACCGAGTAGTCAACTGCAGTCTCTCGCATCAATACGTCTATTTACAACCTTCTCGGCGCGGTCTAACGATCCAACAGATCCGTTTCGACGTAGACCATCCCATCCTTGACAATCACGTCGTAGGTAGGAAGTTGAATGCTATCGTCTCCGATATGCTTCCCGGATTCGACGTCGTAGGTCCATCCGTGCCACGGACAACTGATAACGACTTCATCTTCGTCGTGATACCAATTGAGTGGTTGACCGGGTTCCTCATGTTCGCCAGTCATTTTCTCGTGGACACGACCTGTACAAACCGGTCCGCAATCGTGCAAGCAGGTATTGCTGAGGGCGTAGAACTCGCCTCCGTACCTGATCACACCGATAGATCGACCGTTCGCCTCGATAATTTCATGGTCACCCTCATCGAATTCCGCTTCCGGCTTGACTTCAACGCGGCCACTCATAGGTCGAACACCCGTAGCGCGTTGCCACCCAGAATCTTGGATTTTTCTTCGTCACTGAGGAACGGCAGCCCTGTTATCGTTGTGGGCCTGTCATAGTCCCAGTGTGGATAATCGGATGCGTACATGATTTGGTCTGTGCCTATCATGTCAATACACTTTTCCAGATATTCGGGATCCGCATTTTTTTCGATTGGCTGTGTCCCGAAATAGATGTTCTGAATGTATTCGCTCGGTTTCTTCTCAAGAAGCGGCGTCTCCTCGGGGCGTTTGAGATACTCCTCGTCAAGACGCGTCATCAATGCAGGAACATATGTGACGCCAGATTCCATGAAGATGATATCGAGATCAGGGAACTTCTCCGGGATTCCCTCCATAACGAGGCTCGTGAGCTGTGCTTGGTTAGATGCGAGGAATCCCAGGGAATGCGTTTCCACAAATGACTGGAATCCGTCGTACCCATCTAATCCAGCACCACCAGTATGGAAAATGAAGGGGTACTCGAGTTCGACACCGGTTTCGTAGATCCGATCGTATTTTCGGTTGCCAAGTGGTGGCCGGGCACCTGCTGCGATCATGCAGGCTCCGATAAAGCCCTCGTCGTCTTCTGTCTCTTTCAGGAGTTCGACTGCCGCATCGACGTCGTGGAACGGTACCGGAACGAGCCCATAGATGCCGGCCTCCGGATCAAGTATATGTTCCCTGACGTACTTGACGTACGCTTCCATGAACTGCGTCACGCGTTGATCGTCTGCCCGAGCAGCATTCGCTGGGAGTAAGAGATGCGAGATCTGTAACTGGACATCGATACCGATTTCCTCCATTGCAGTCGAGATCTCGTCCGTTTCTGCCGGGTCGTCGGGATAACTCGAATGTTCTCGCTCAATCCGGCCGTACGCCATTCTGTCTCCAGTTGTCGTCGGGAAGTACGACGTGGCGTTCTGTTTAGCCCCGATTTCACCCCAGCCGCTTTCCTTGAGTCGCGTTCGCCACGGTTCGTCCATGTACTCAGCGATGTTTTCGAACGACTCGAGGAAGTGAGCGTCCACGTCGACTACTGTCACTTTGTCAGCTAATCGGGTACTCTGGCTAGTCTTACTACCCATAGGGGTTGGCTGGGACGCTTAGAATTTATAATCATCTACCCAGGACAATATTGCCTGGAGATGGAGAGACTGATTGTCCATCCGAAGTAACGTGCCTCACGGCGTTACAAGCGAACAACGGCGCTTATTATGTCCCAATCATCCGGTGAGGGATCTTGACTAGCGTACAGCCGACAGGATCAGTCTGATTCCTCGTTCACCCACGTCTGGTCGAAGCCAATCGATACGAGAAATATACTACTCCGTCTATGAGGGACGGAATTCAGCTATTTTTAGGAGCGATATATTCGACGTGTGAACGAGTAATGCGATGAATCCAACCACACCCGTTAGTTGAATTAGCGAGACAGGTGCGAAGGCGATAGTGAGAAACAGACCAAACGCGGCCGCTCGCGCTGGCCAGGACAGTTCTTGGCTCAAGTTGAACCCTGTGAGAGAGACGACCAGTGCGACCATTGCAATGGTGAACGTTACCACTAGGAAGAGTGTCGTTGGGTAAGCCCATTCCAACAACTGCGGATTGGTTACGAACATGAATGGGATAACATATGTCGGACCGCCGATAGTGAGCGCGGCCTTAGCGGTTTCGACGAAATCTGTTCCAGATATGCTCATAGCCACTGTGACCGCAAGTGCGACTGGCGGAGTCAACGCGGAGAGTAATGCGAAGTAAAAGATGTAGAAGTGAGCGGACATCTCAGTGACACCAACTGCTGTAAGCACAGGTGCGAGAATTGTGGCTACCAGTACGTATGCGGCCGGCGTAGGCATCCCGAGTCCGAGCAGAAGGCACACAACCATCGTAATGATCAGGAGAATGAAGAAGTTCCCACCGGCTATGTCGACCATCTCGAACGCGATGCGTTGTGCTAGTCCGGTCACACTGAACAGGTTGATCACGATCCCCAACGAAGCGAGGATAGCGAGGAACGGAGCGAGATTCTCCCCGCCAGCACGGAGACCTCGGACAGTTTCGGACAGGAATTCCCGAACGTTTCTGTTGAGACCCTGACGCACACCGCGGGCCAGCACCGCTGTACTAATCGTATATAACCCAGCTGCGAGCGGGCCGGACTGCCTGATAACCAACACGTAGATGAGTACCAGTAATGGCACTATGTACTGCAGACCGCGGGCGAGGAAATTCCATCTGGAGTTCCAAGCCTCGCCGCCTGCGTCGTCAGGAGTGGTGTTCTCCGCGTACCGCTCGGCGTTACTTCCTCCCTCGGCTTGGCCTCGAGAGGTGCGTTCACCATACCAGCCTTGGCCAACTATGAGGAAATGAATACCGATGGACGTGCCGGCGTAGAAGAGGAATGCTGGGATCACACCAGCGATCGCGATCTTCGAGAACGACACCCCTAGAATATTTGCCATGAGAAATGCGGCAGTCCCCATGATGGGTGGAAGTATTTGACCACCGGTACTCGCAACTGACTCGATTGCAGCGGCGACTCGAGGGGGGATGCCATGTTCATCCATCAGTGGGATCGTGAAGGATCCTGTAGTTGCGACGTTCGATGCTGCGGAGCCCATCATTGTCCCCATGAACATGCTCGTGATGACTGCCGATTGTGCGACGCCGCTTCTCGAGTGTTCCTTGATCCGGTCACCAACTTCTTTGATGTATTCGAAGCCTCCGTACCCCTCGATGAGGCCCGCAAATATAATGAATATGGCAATCCAAGTTGCGCCGACCTGAAGCAAGAAGCCATAGATGCCGGTAAGGGTAATCGTTTGGCGTTGAATGATCTCTTCGGCCGTCAGTCCGCTGTGACCGAGGGTCCCAGGGAGGTGTGCTCCCAGGAGCGCGTAAAGGATCGTTCCAACGACGACGAGTCCGAGAACAGTCCCGTATTTTCGGAAGGTCGCGTCAGTCACAGCGTATATGAGGGTGAGCCCGACGAGGAGATCAGTGCCTGAGTAGATGAGTAACCTCCCCTGTTCCAGCCATCGGAAGTACGAGACGTGTACGTAGGTAGTCGCAGCGAGCGTGAGAAGTCCCAGTAGGACGCAGACCGCAGCATGTACCGAGGAAGTCGTCGATTCTCGGCCTTGTTCGAGAATCTCACCTGCGTGCATGAAGTAGTACGCAGCGAGCCCGAGGCCCAGTACGATGTTTGCGTGTTGTCTCTGCGGGAGGAGACTGTTGAAGGCAAAGAGGATGACCCATAGTGCCATAACGAACGTGAGAACGCCGGATGCGGACGTTAACGTTGTTGCAACAGTTTTCCGAATGCTTGTTTTGGTCATGCCGGTTTCCATATTTGTAAGTCGAGGATTTAACAGTATTTCCTCAAATAGAACCCACAGAATACGTGTCGTCCCATACGCCGATCTCCTTGAGGAACTTCGCGGCACCCGGGTGCACGGGAACCTCTGGAGTCATGTTCTGAGTGTACCACTCTTTGGATGCCCAGAGTTTGAACGAAGAGTGAACGTTGCTCAGCGCCTCCGTGTTCTCCCAGGCGGTCTTGTAGAGATTATAGATCAGATCTTCAGACACTGCATCAGACGACCAAGCCACGTAATTTGCCGAGGCCATCGGGACTGTATCTCCGTCCGCCGTGAACTCGTTAACATTTGAGAAATGGTCTTTTTTCACGTCGACGAGCGGCACAGTTGGATCGTCTCGAATAGCCTCGAGAACATCGCTACGATATGAGAGCATCCGTACCTTGCCCTGCGAGATGACCTGCTGGGTGAATCCCGGAATGACGTTGTTCGACAGTGTCGGGCCACCAACTGAGAAGGCCTGACCAGACGACAGAAGATCCGGGAGTCGTCCCACACTAGAGTTTACAATTTCGAGACCATCTAGATTCAGTGCCTTTTCCAGTGCGAGTTTGAACACGGGCCAATAGGAGGTCCCGGACGGACCCGGACCAAAGGACTTGCCTTCGAGATCACTGAAGTACTCGGCATCGGTGTTCGATTTCACGAATCCCCCTAGGCGGATGAAGTAATAGGAAGGGAGTTGGAGGATGGCCTGACTGAAGTCGGTACCTTCGAACGCACCTGTGCTCTGACTTGCTTGAATACCAGTGAGCGTGGTACTAAATCCCATCTCTGCCTCACCGCGCCCCACGAGAGTCACCGCCTGACTGCTCGTGCCAGATTTAATGTTTACAGTGAGGTCACTGTTGTCGCGAATTACCGAAGCAAGCCCGTTGCCCATGCTAAAAGCCAGCGAATCCGATGGACCAGCAATGAATTCCATCTCCGTCTGTCGCCCATCTGTCGAGGTCTCATCGTCGGTGGATCCGTTTGTGCTGGAAGATCCTGTACTGTTACTCGTACAGCCAGCAAAGAGTCCGACAGACCCCATCGCCGCTGTGCCCAGAAGTCTGCGTCGTGTTATCTGTGGAGGGTACCTATCCGTTTTGCCTTCGTTACGTTGATTCTCTCCTTTGTGGCTATCACTGCGGTTAGGTCTCATGACTCATTCGGCTATTGAAGATACTCCTATTTATAACTATTTATTCTCTATATGGGGAAATCGGAAAAATTGGGATCGTTCAGGAACGAGACTCCGCCGGTATTCAGTCAAAGCGGGCTCTTGAGTTGCAATCCGTCCTCAGCAACGATTACCGCCCCGTCGAAGGACTGCTGTGCGTTCGACTTCATCTGTTCCGGATCGAGATACGGTGTCAGATGTGTCAATACGAGCGTATCTACATCAGCATCTGCCGCAATTTCGCCACACTCAGCTGGCGTACAGTGTACCTCTCCCAACCGATCGAGGTACCGCTGGTCGGGTGAAAAGTACTTTGTCCAGACGGGTTTGTTCGATGGGGGCGTGTCCAACATCGGGCCGATACAAGCGTCCTGGATGAGGACGTCTGCTCCCTGAGCGAACTCAGCGAAGCCATCGACGATAGTTGTGTCACCAGAGAACACAACGGATTCGCCTGTCGATTCATCGTCGAACCGATACGCGTACGTTTCGATAGAGTGGTCAACCTGCATCGCCGAAATACGACAGTTTCCGATACGACTGGCGAACTCATCATCGACATCGACAATTTCGATATCCGTTATCCCGTCGAGAGAACGGCCGAACGAACGCCGGTATTCGAGATCAGATTCGTACACCTGATACATCGCTTCGACGAGTGAGGTCGTACCAGTCGGGCCGTAAACAGTGAGATCTCTACGACCGAGTGTCCAACTCGCGATGGCGAAGTGGAAAAACGAGGCGTTGTGATCCATGTGATGGTGTGTGAAAAAGACCGACTCGATCGATTTCGGATTGATATCTGCGTCGAGCATTCGTTCTACAGTTCCGGGACCACAGTCAAGCAGAACTAGTTCTCCGTCGATAGAGATGGTTATACCTGTCCCTGCGCGTTGTGGGTCGGGGATTGGACTTCCAGACCCTAAGATGGTCACATCCATGAGAGAGAGGTTTCTCCTTCTGACATATAACACTTTCTCTGATTTGCCTTTCTCGTCAGAATTGTCAGAATATACTACAAGGCTGGTACAGTTATGATGGCGAAGAAAGATCAAGTTCAATGATGTTTTTTGCGGCCAACACGGCCGACGGTAGCTCATCTGTGAACTGTTCGCCTTCAAATCGGTGCGCTGGCCCTGATACGCCGATCGATCCCAGCGGCTCCCCGTCTTGCAGAATTGCACAGGCGACTGCTCTCCCGCCGTCAAGCCGTTCACCTCTGTTGAGCGCAAAGCCCCGCTCTCTAATCGATTCGAAATCTTCGAATAGTTCGTCTCTGGAGGTGATCGTATTCTCGGTGTGCTTTTCGAGTCCAGTCCGGTTGATGATCCCGTGTACGGTTTCCTCTGGGAGATGCGCGAGAATAGACTTCCCAGCCGCTATCGAATGTGGTCTCCGCCGCGCGCCAAGATCGCCATACGCCTGAATAGCGTCTTCCCCACGGGCGCTACAAATGAAATAGATCCAGTCATTTTCCAGTGTGGCTGCCCAGGCCGCCTCGTCTGTCTCCCTCGCTAAGTCGTCGACAGCAGACTGTGAGACCTCTCTCATTCTCAATTTATTCCGGACGGACATTCCAGTATGTAGGAACTGAAGACCGAGACGATACCTCTTGTCTTCCTTGATGACGAACCCGCGACGTTGAAGCGCCCCAAGGTGATTGTGGACCGTACTAGCCGCTAAATCAAGGTGGTCTGCCAGTACCGTCACCGTCGCCTCGTCGAGTTCGTCGAGTGTTTCGATGATTTCGAATACCGTGTCTGTGACGGGTGACCATCTTTTTGGGATGTCGTCGTTCTCCATAGCAAACAATGATCGTGTGACCTCATAAATCCACTGTATCAGTGTCCCACGGTAGACTCCCTCAGGATTCAACAACCACCCCTGGTTGCAATCCCCACAGAAGTGTTCGAAATAGAGAGCGTGATTTCGATCTGCGGATTCCCCGACAATAGACGGTTGCACAGTCAAAAACCAAGCGTACGCTTGTTAGATATGTCTCGTTGAGAGCACAGACTGCGAGTATCGCCGGACACTATCTCCGATTCATTCGAAAATTTCGAATTACTTTGCATACCATGATAAGTGGACTCCCCTTCTCCGGCCACACCGTGCAGCGTAGTCCGTTCGAACCACTCTCCGAGTATATCGAAACGGATGAAGGATTGGTTCCGGAGGCTGCTCCGACGAGGAATACTGGCGAAAGCAGGCTTATGACTGAAGAGGACTCGATCCTATCGGAAGACACAGTGTCGAGGTCGGCCATGAATTCCTTCCCGATATCGGAACAAAACATTCATATATTTGATTCATGAAGATGCAGTAAAGTGACCGCGAATTTTAATCGCACTAACGAACCTCCTGTGCACCCTATCACGCGAACTACTAAGCACACGAGTAGTGAGGACACTACAGGCCGTGAGTAATCTCCTTCGGGACGATAACACCAACACAAACCCGACCCATGAACCAATGAGTAACTCAACACTCGACAACAACCCTGCTGATTCTGCGAGCAAGAACCGCGAAGAGTACGATCACATTTCGAATGACCTAGTGCGACCCGATCTCGTTGCTGCGCTGCGCGAACGTATCGAGGGAGACGTCCGGTTCGACACCTACACTCGACAGCTGTATGCGACTGACGCGAGCGCGTACGAAGTGACGCCGATCGGCGTCGTCTTTCCTGCCTCTACTGACGACGTCGCCGCCGTCGTCTCGTACTGTGCTGAGCACGAAATCCCGGTGCTTCCCCGCGGTGGTGGGACGAGCCTCGCCGGACAGGCGGTCAACGAAGCAGTCGTGTTCGACTTCACTCAGTATATGGACACTGTCGTGTCAGTCGATGCCGACGCGCAGACCGCCCGCGTCGAGTCCGGTGTCGTTCTCGCGGACCTGAACGAGAGGCTTTCCCCGCACGGAATAAAATTTGCACCAGATCCGGCCGCAGGTGACCGAAGTACGATTGGTGGTGCAATCGGTAATAACTCGACGGGAGCGCATTCACTCGTGTACGGCAAGACCGACGCGTATATCGAAGAGTGTGAGGTCGTCTTAGCTGACGGAACTGTCACGACCGTCGGTGAAATATCCGTCGCAGAACTCCGTGAACGAGCGGATCCCGATGGGACGCTCCTCGAACAGATCTCGGCAAACGTAATCCAGATACTCGACAACGATGACAGAGCGATACGGGAGCGGTTCCCCGAGCTGAAACGGAATGTGTCTGGGTATAACCTCGACGTACTCGTTGCGGAGGCAGAGAGTGGCACGGTCAATTTAGCACGGTTGCTCGCTGGCAGTGAAGGAACCCTCGCGGTGATCACCGAGGCGAAAGTCGCTCTCGAACCGGTGCCGGAAACCAAGGCAGTGTCCTTGCTGTTCTACGAGAGCGTACTCGAAGCAGTTAGCGACGTTCAGCACGTTTTGGAACACGAACCCGCCGCCGTCGAACTCATCGACGACGTGCTCATTGGACTGGCACGTGAAACCGCTGAGTTCGAGGATATCGCAGCGCTCGTTCCGGAAGGGGCGCAGGCGGGGTTGCTCGTCGAGTTCTATGCTACGGACGACGAGCACGGTCGGAAGCAAACGGCCGGGCTCCTGGACGACCGCGTTTCCGATAGTGATCCAGAGGTCGAACCGCCGACGAATGGCCCAGATATCAACGATACAATCGCCTTCAGTGGGCTCGAAGCGCACGAGAGTGCCGACCGAGAGCAGTTTTGGAAGCTCCGCAAAGCCGGGCTACCCATATTGTTGTCACGGACCTCTGACGAGAAGCATATTAGCTTCATAGAGGACTGTGCAATCCCGCCGGAGCATCTTCCAGAGTTCGTTGCCCGGTTTCAATCCATCCTCGAAGAGAAGGACCGCGATACCGACGCCGCCTTCTACGCGCATGCTGGTCCCGGTGTGCTCCACGTTCGCCCGCTCGTAAATACGAAGGCTGCCGGGGATCGACGAGAGATGGTCGAAATAGCTGACGCGGTGACAGACATGGTCGTCGAGTTCGGCGGGAGCGTCTCCGGCGAGCACGGCGACGGTCGTGCGCGTACCCAATGGAACAGGAAACTGTACGGAGAAGAACTCTGGCAGACGTTTCGGGATCTGAAGACCGCGTTCGATCCAGAGTGGTTGCTCAATCCCGGTAACGTCTGTGGCGACCACGACATGACTGAGCACCTCCGGTACGACGACGAGTACGTCTACGATTCCGGATTCGAACCGGCGCTAAACTGGGACAACGAAAACGGGATGCAGGGAATGGTCGAACTGTGCCACGGCTGTGGTGGCTGTCGCGGCAGTCAGGACACGACGGGTGGCGTCATGTGTCCGACGTACCGGGCCGCCGACGAAGAGATCACCGCGACACGGGGCCGGGCAAATCTCCTTCGGCAGGCGATGAGCGGAGATCTCCCGGACGACCCGACTGACGACGAATTCGTCGAGGAAGTTCTCGACCTCTGTATCGGCTGTAAGGGCTGCACACGTGACTGCCCGAGTGAGGTGGACATGGCGAAGCTCAAGACCGAAGTTAAGCACGCCCGCCACCAGGAACACGGTGCGAATCTACGAGATCGGCTCTTTGCGAACTTCGATAAATTCGCTCCGATCGGCAGTACTCTCGCACCGATCTCGAACATCGTTCAACGATTGCCCGGTGCCGGAACGATTGCAGAGAAGACGATCGGAATCGCGCGAGAGCGATCGCTCCCGTCGTTCCGTCGTGAGACACTCCACGATTGGTTCGAATCCCGTGGTGGGTCTCACGTTGCTGAAGCAGACGCAGAACGTACTGCCATCTTCTTCGTCGACACATATACCAACTACAGCCACACGGAAATCGGGAAGGCAACGATCCGCGTTCTCGAAGCGGCCGGTGTTCACGTGGAACTTGCAGACAGGACCGATAGCGGTCGTCCGGCACTGTCGAAAGGATTCATCGATCAGGCTCGCGAGGTCGTCGGGAAAAACGTCACCGAACTCCACCCGCGCGTCGAAGATGGTTGGGACGTCGTACTCGCAGAGCCGTCGGACGCCGTGATGTTCCAGTCAGACGCGCTCGACCTGCTCTCCGGAGAGCCCGTCACCGCGGTTGCTGCCAACACGTACGGCGTCAGTGAGTACATAGATACGTTCCGGCTCGACGAGAATATCGAGTGGGATGCACCAACGGTGGCGCTTGCATACCACGGCCACTGCCATCAGAAGGCAGTGAAGAAAGATCATCACGCAGTCGGCGTGCTTCGACGCGCCGGGTACGCTGTCGAGCCACTCGACTCGGGCTGCTGTGGAATGGCCGGGAGTTTCGGATACGAGGCCGAGCACTACTCGCTGAGCAAAGCCATCGGCGACATCGTCGCCGAACAGATCGAAGCGAGTGACGCCGCAGTGGTTACCGCGCCGGGAACCTCCTGTCGGACCCAGCTCGAAGATAGCCGTGTCGAGCCGATACCCGATGACAGTGTACTTGCAGGTGACTCGATCGACCGTGACGAGCCACCGACACCCATCGAATTACTCGCTCACGCACTCCCGTAGTAGCTCCGCTGTTAAAAGACGACAGCGAAGATCGCGATCTGGATCGGGATGAGTACCACGAGTGTCACGATCGAGCAGAGACTGGCCATTCGAGTTAACTCGACTGAATCGACGACGTCCAGTCCGAGGATCCCGACCATCACAGCGGACTGGTACGGGAAGAAATAGGTGTTGAGTGCAACGGCCTCGATCATCGCTAACGGCACCAGTGGAATTCCAGCGCTGTTCGCGAACGAGACCAGTATCGGTGTGAGGACGCTCGCGACCGCGAGTCCCTCCATCAGCAGCGTCAAGAGCAGCGACACCACGACGACGAATCCCAGTATCAGAGCCAGCGACGCATCGTCGGGGAGATACGAGAGGAGCGTAGTAGCCGCCAGATCGGTGAACGCGGTCTGGCGGAGCCCCTCTGCGATAGCGAAGATAGCGCCCAGGAAGAATACGATTGAGAGATCCGCCTCCTCGACGGCCGTGGCATCGACGACGCCGATTCGGGGAGTGAACGCGAGGAGAGCGACGACGGCGGCACCGAACAGCGGGTGTAAACCGTGAGCGAAGTCCGTCGCCCAGATGAGTCCGCCGAGCATCAGGAAGGCAAGCATCCGTCGTTCAGAGTGCGATATGGTGACTGGCTCACCCGAGGCCCTGGTCGTCACCGCATCATGCTCGCGTGGACGATACAGAGGGTACGCAACGCCGACGATAAGCACGGTCCGGCCGACGCCGACGACCGGTCCGAGCCACAGCGCCCATTGCGTCCACGTGATAGTCGGTCCACCGCCCGATTCGAGGAGACCGGTGACGATGATGTTCGCTAGCGATCCGGTTAGAATGCCCGAAGACCCGTAGAATGTGGCAAAGATCGGGCCGAGGAAGATTCCGACTTTCGCTCTGCGTTCGCTGAACAGGTTTCCGATCGAGACGAGAATCGGACCGAGGAGGAAAACCCGGACGAGCGCCGAAGGGACGAGTATTGCGAGTCCGAGACTGGCGAACGACAACACGACGAGGAGGTATCGGTACGTGGCGACCGCATCCCCGCGGAATCGGTCGGGCATTCGGTCCAGAGTGAGGTGCTCTATCCCATCGGCGAGTCCACTCTGTCTGGCTGCTTCACCGATGAGTATCCCGACGACGACGAGCCACGTCGCCGGCAATTGAAATCCGCTCAAGGCGATGTCCGCAGAAAACGTGACACCGATCAGGCATATCCCCAGTAGCGCGGTGAACCACGGTTTGACTGGCGACCCGATCCAGAGAGCGACGCAAAACAGCGTAATCGCTACCATTTTAGCGGCGTCGGTCGCCAGCGGGGAGAAGTGTAGCACGATCCCTGCAGCCAGGAGACCACCGGGAACTGAGAGCCACGCCGGGTCGACGGAGAGCATATCATCTGCGCGACTCGCTGTAACGTCTGACATACTGATGATATACTTGACATTCTCGATGATAAAGAGACTATCGGTAGAGAAATTCAACTGGAATCCCACGGAACGAGGAGTGCCGCTAGGACGCGCCGATAACGTGGATTGGCTGGGAATCTGTCGCAGGCCTCTTCACAGAACACCGGATACACTTTATGAACCAGTGTGAGCGATATTCTTTTACCACATCCGCTGTCATACACGATCATGGCTAAGTTCGAGAACCCGTATGCCGAAGAAGACCCGTTCGTGCGAGCACATTTCGACTGTCTGCACTGTGGGGGCAAACTGTGGGAGTACGCCATTCAGCGGCAGATGGTCTGTGAGGACTGCCGTTCTGTCTTTCCGTCGAAAACGGTGTTCGACGCACAAATATAGCCAGTCACCGCGTCTTCGAGTCGGACGAACGGCCGTCGACAGTCATAAATTCAGCAATCCGTCTGGTGAACCGCTCCAGTACACTTATCTGGGATCTGGTCGGACGTTTGGTATGGCTAATCAAGAGCCTGACGAGCAGGAGCAACAGAGACAGGAGCCGGAAGACCTCCTTGAACTGAGTTCCGACACTCGAAGTACCTTAGAGCAGTACGATCTTCGACCGCTCTGGGAGGTGGAAGACGACTTCGGAAGTCTCGTGGGCGACCTCGAAGCGAGCATCTGGAAATGGGAAGACATCGAGACTGCCATCGACAGCATCGAGGACGACGTTCCCATCGCCGACCTCCCGCCGGGCTTTCAGCGACGGGTTGCGGTCCCTATTAACACCGCCTACGGGAACGCTATCTCGAACACGATCTACGTCGGCGTCCAGACGGTCTCTCCGGGCGAGACCGCGCCCTCCCACCGCCACGGGGCCAATGCGTTGCGATTCACCATCGACGGTCACGAGGAGATGAAGACGATTGTCGCGGGCGAGGAGTTCCCGATGGAGGACAACGATCTCATCACGACGCCCCAGTGGGAGTGGCACGACCACGTCAACGACTCCGATGAGACCGCCGCGTGGCTCGACGTCCTCGATCTACCGCTCGTGCTGGACTCGCTGAACGCGCGAAACGTCTTCGAGAACCACGAACTCGACCGCCAACCCGTCACGAAGACGCAGGGCTACTGGAACTCTCAGTACGGCCGCGGGCGGCCCGACGACGAGGCGAAGAGGGACGGAATACCGGGGCCGTTCGAGGGTATCCACGAGGCGACGCCGCCGTACCGTTTCAGTTGGGACGAGATGCTGGAAACTCTTCGTCAGCGGGCCAATAACGACGACCCCGACCCGAACGACGGGTACAGCCTCTCGTACGTCAACCCCGCCACAGGGGAACCACCGCTGTTCCCAACGATGTCGTTCCGGGCACAGTTACTGCAAGAGACGACCGACCCACACTTTCACAATGCTACGGAAGTGTACTTCGTCATCGAGGGAGAGGGTGCGACACACGTCGGGGACGAGGCCCTCGAATGGAGCGAGCGCGACATCTTCGTCGTTCCGCCGGACGGAATTCACCATCACGAACCCGACGACGAGGCTATCCTGCTTGGAATAACTGACCGACCGGTGCTCGAGGCGTTCAACTTCTACGCCGAGGCCGAACCGTCGTAGTCGGGCACTCACTGCGAACTCGTCGCTGTTCTATCCGTTGTCACCGTTCTATCCGGACGCTGCTACTGGTCCACTCGCTGTCTAGACAGTCTGGCAAAAAAGGGTTTGCCGCAACGTATAGCGCGAACTAGCGCTGACCGCTCTTCTGGACGTTGGCTTCAGCGTAGTGCGCGTCACGCCCGGTTACGTCAACGGTCATCGAGCCGATCTGTTCGATCTCAGCTTCGATGGTGTCGCCGTCGGCAAGTTCGCTGACGCCCTCAGGCGTGCCAGTGGTGATGACGTCGCCGGTCTCCAGCGTGCCGCCCAGCGAGGCGTACTGGACGATATCGGCACAGGTGTAGACCATGTCACCGGTGTTCTCGTACTGGCGTCGCTCGCCGTTGAGTTGCAGTTCCATCTGGAGGTCCTGTGGGTCGTCGATCTCGTCGGCGGTCGTCACGCACGGGCCGATGACGGTGAACGTGTCGTAAGACTTCCGGTTCGAGCGGTCTTGGTCGCCACGTAGCGAGATGTCCAACAGGATGGTGTACCCGAAGATATGGTCCCACGCCTCCTCGGCGGAGACATCTTTGACGTCGTCTTCCATCACGAACGCGAGTTCGATCTCGTGGTCGGTACGCCGGTCCACGAAGGGAAGTTCGATGCCGTTGTCCGGGCCGACGACGCTGGAGGGTGCCTTCAGGAAGTAGCCCTTGTCCTTGATCGAGAACCACTCCTCAGTGGTGATGTCGCGGTCCGAGATAGCCTCTTCGATGTGGTTCTCGTAGTTCAGCGGCGCGGCGATGACCTTCCCTGGCCGGCTGACCGGTGACGTGAGTTCGACGTCGTCGACGTCGTGGTCCGGGTCGGTGTCGGCGTACTCGCTGGCGTCGTAGTCGCCCTCAATATACTCCACGAGCGGCTCCTCGCTGTCGAGTCCGAGGCGGTCGGTCAGGTCGATGATGCCGGTATCGTCGTCCGTCAGCAAGCCGAGCTGACTGTCGTCATAGCGAACGAATCGCATGCGAAGTAATTCGAGAAACACCTTAATAAAAGATGCTATTTTGGGAGTTTCGAGATTGTCGAAGTCTACCTCTTTCCTGAATTTGATTGTGGTACGTCGGAGCAGATCGTTCCTTGAGGGACAATACTTATAATGGAATTTGGGTATAGACTAACCCATGAAACCTACAGATCCCCCCGACCGAAGCATCAAAACTGCAGGGCGGGTCTTCAATATCATCGAGGTCGTCCAGCAACTTAACGGGGCAACGTTCACCGAACTCTCAGAGCACATCGAGATGTCCGAGAGCACGCTGTACGATTACTTGGCGACGCTCTCTCATCTGGGTTATCTATCGAAGGAAAACGGAGAGTACAACCTTTCTCTGCAATTTTTCGATCTCGGAATATCTGCACGAAATCGGTTCCAGATATTATCGAAATCGCGCTCGATACTCAAACAGATGGCCGAGGAGAGCGGTGCCGCAGCTTGGTTGACGGTTGAGGAAGAAGGTAAGGCAGTCTACCTCGAACGGGAGCTCGGCGAGCAGTCGATTGAAACGCACGAACGACTGGGAAAGCACGAGTTCATGCACTGTCTGGCATCTGGCAAAGCGATGCTGGCGTTCGCTCCCGAAGAGCACGTTCAGAACGTTGTCGACCGCTACGGCCTACCGAAGAAGACACCGGAGTCGATTACGTCTCTCGAAGAACTGAAGGCGGAGCTTTCCACCATCCGTGAGCAGGGATATGCGATAAACCGTCACGAGATCGTCGAAGGCGTTTCAGCAGTTGCAGCGCCGATTGTCGCAAACGACCGCGTGTACGGAGCGGTCGCGATTGCAGGGCCAGAAGCGCGTTTGGAGAACGAAACGTACCAGCAGGAGACCATCGAATTGGTCACCACTGCTTCGAACGAAATCGAACTCCGTTTGACGTACGAATAAGCCGAATAACCTGACTGTTTGGCCGAGCTAAAGACTGGTTGCCGTCGTTTCTCTACGTACGAGCTATCATCCGATAGTTGATAACTATCTTAGATATATTGTGCGTAGTGGTGGCGTGTAACACGATAGCGCATATACAATGACTGCTGGTTGGTCTCCATGCCGGCCTATCAGTGGGATCGATATAGTTGTGTCAAACCGATATGCGGTTGTTATTCCGTAGGGAAGATGGTGATTTGAGTGAGGAGTATTAAACTCCCTACCGTAACACGAGTACAGTTGTTATTAACTTGATTTCGACGTTTGAATTTCGATAATACGGAACTTTGTTCTGTGACGTCATAAGCAAGGAGACGACATTATTGGTAGTCGATTACCTCCGCTGAATTCTCTGCGATCAACGATCTGAACTGACTATCTAGACAATTGTCAGCACTACACACTGCCGAGATAGATACTTCGAGTATTGATCTACTGCACTAAAATTCAGCCTTTTGAACTGTAGAGTTCCCCACCTCGGAAATATCGAAGTAATCCGGCAGTGAGATGAGTTCTACCGGCTTAGCATGTTTCTCTGTGTTAGTCTGGATTTTGCCCACCGCCCGCTGTTCGGCCATAGTTGGAGTGGTAATCGGGTGAAAACGTGTCAAACGATGAGTGTACTGGTCTCGCGTTCGTACGACTGTTCGACGGGACGATACGCCGTGGATAACTGGACAGAGACGCGCTTCGATACGCCGTCCCGTCGAAGTATCCACACGCTACAAGACCATGATATTTGTTCGCCCATCGGTCACGTACAGCGAGATATCTCGGCACCGTTGTCCGGCCGTGTCTGGTGTCACAGAGGGCGACAGTCCAACTGGCGGTACTTGGATATCGATACGTTAGCGAGGACTGGAGAAAACGGCCTATACTGCTACAGCGATGGGGCAGTCATATGCGGACATACACCTCGCCGTTCGCAACCTCTACGTCAAACGTCCCGATACGTTTTCCAGACGCTAGGTGTTCTCCTGTCTCGAGATCCCACTCCCAGAGGTGCCACGGGCAGCTCACCGTACAGGCGTCTTCGTTCACGCCGCCACGGGTATCCGTCCACGTGTCCTCGGCGTTGATTTTCTTATCTCCAGCTTTACACAGTGGCGCTTGCTGGTGGGCACACCGATTCGAAATCGCGTAGAACTCCCCGTTCGCATTGAAGACCGCGATTTCGATACCGTTGACCGTCCTCGAGATACCTCGACCTCGTTCGATCTCGTCGACGTTTGCGACTTTCGTGAAATCGTCACCGAGTTCAGTTTTTGAGCTCATGTTTACTCACTATAACCGCAGGATCTCCTCGGCGTTTTCGTGGAGGATCGACTGACGCGTGTCCTCATCGAACGCCCGCGACGTGTAGAACCACGTCGGCGGATCCAGCGTCTGGTGGGGCCAGTCACTGGAGTAGATGAACATGTCGTCGGCAAGGCTCAAATTGAGCATGCTTTCGGCTTCACCCGCTTTCCGGGGCAATGCAAACGGCTGCGTGCACACGTAGATGTTGTCCCGGAGGTACTCGGTCGGCGATTGTTCGAGATACTGCTCGTCGGCGGCGAACTTCCGCGGAGTGATTTTGACGTCTTCCGGGTGCATCTCGTAGAATTCGTCCATTCGGTATCGAAGGAACGGAATCCACCAGTGCCCCGCCTCCTGAAGCACGACGTTCAGATCAGGGAACCGGTCGAACACACCGCGCATGATCATGTTGGCGACGTTCACCATGCCGTGGATGGGCCAATCCAGACCCAGAACCTCCGTCCAGGTCAACATCTCGTCACCGACGTAGGAGTGCTGCGGCCAGTATGCGAGTGACCCGTGCAACAAGAGTGGGAGATCGTGTTCGACGAGTGTCTCGAATACCGGGTCGAACTGCTCGCTCCCCCACGGCACCTTCGGATCGAACCACGAGTACGCAGCGGCGATGTTGTCCTCTGAGCCGACCCGTTCGACCTCGTCAACGGCGTACTCGGGGTCCCACTTCGGGAGCATCATCGACGTGTACATCCCCTCATCGGCGAAGTTATCGAGCATGTAGTCGTTCGCCGCTTGACAGACCCCGTTTTTCAGAACGGGGTGATGCTGGAGTGGCAGGTTATTGATTCCGGGGTTGACTATCGGATCGTCGATAGCGAACTTCTCACAGGCTTCTTCGACGTCTTCTGCGTACTCGGCGCGTCCCTGCGTGAACAGACCCTCGTTGCCTTCTTTGATTCCGTAGGCAGCGTCCCATTTGCCCTTCAGCGGTGTCGGACCGAACTCGGTCGTCAGTTTATCTCTGACGAGACTGTCGTCGACATACGACAGTAGCTCGTCTTCCAAGGGGTTGACGTGGAAGTCGAGATCGATGATGCGATCCTCGAAAGCTTGCTCTGGTACCTCTATACTAGAACCTAACTGCTCGGTTGATGATCCCATACATAATCAACTGTGATATACTGGTTGAAATAGTTTACTATGGTGTCTATTGATATCAGATCATTTCATCTCGCAAGATAGTCATGCTACCGTCCCAGTCGACCGTTGTGCATAATCGATGTCTATATATTGGGGGAAAGGACAATAGCCAGCTATGACACTTCGAGACAGTGTCTGGTTTCCACAATCGAGAGACCGCATGGTCGTGCTGGTGTCTGTGCTGTTCATGATCGTAGCACACCACTCAGAGCTATTCGGACTCATGGATGCCGGACTACTATTTGGCTGGTTACCGATCCAACTCGCGTACGACGTTGGATATCTCCTCGTCGGTGTTGCCATCCTGTACTGGATGGCGGGGAAAGTAACCGAGAACCCTGATGTAGACACACAGACTCAGGATGCGTCGATCCCAAACAAAACGCCGAAGAAATCCGCAGAAACTGTTGAAAAATAACCATGGCACCAATACCAAACGACGTCGTATTCATCCTGGCTATCGTCACAGTGTATCTCCTCGTCGTTCTCGGCGTCGGACAGTACGCTGCACGACAGACGGGGAACTCACGCGAGGATTACCTCATGGCTAGCCGTTCGTTCGGGACGCTCATCCTGCTTGCCGCACTGTTTGCCACGAACATGTCGGCAGTGACGATGATCGGGGCACCAGCGCTCGCGTACAACATCGGACCCAATGCACTCGGGTTCTTCGTTGGCCTGTTCCCGTTCCTGTTCTCCGTGCTGATGATGACCAGCGGATACCGAATCTGGCTCGTCGGCAAGAAATTCGGACACATCACTCCCGGGCAAGTCGTCAACCACCGCTGGAACTCGAAGTATCTCGGACTGCTTGTAACTGGGCTGTTCATGTTTTGGACAGTGCCGTACCTTCTGGTCGGCGTTCAGGGGGCTGGGATCGTCTTCGAGGCGCTCACTGATGGGGTAATTCCGTACTGGGCTGGTGGACTTACCATCGTCGCAATCGTATTCACGTACGTCTATAGCGGTGGTATGCGAGGTACTGGGTGGACCAATGCGTTCCAGGGTGCTTTCTTCCTCGTCCTGTTGCTCGCGTTTGCCACGCTCATTCCGCTCCGACTCGGTGGGTTTGAAGCGGCGACTCAGGCGTCGCTACAGGTCAACCCTGATTTAGTAAACCGTGCTAATATCCCCACTCTCCAACCGAAGGAGTACTTCTCCGTCGGAATCCTCGTCTCGCTTGAAACGTTCATCCTCCCACACCTGTTCATGCGTTACATGACGGGGAACTCGGTGAGAGAACTGAAACAGACTGCAGTCGTCTATCCGGTCGCGATAGTTCTGTCGTGGGTGCCTGCGGTGCTGATCGGGTTCTGGGGCGTCGGTCAGTTCCCGGATATCGCGAATACTGACTTCATCCTCCCGATGCTCATCAACGAGACGTTTCCTGCGTGGGTCGTCGGATTAGCCCTTGCTGGCATTCTGGCCGCAATGATGTCGACGCTTGACGGGCAATCGCTCACGCTCGGGACGATGTTCACCGAAGATATCCTCCGGCCGTTCACGGACATCACCGAACGGCGTGAGGTTCTAGTCACGCGAGGCTTCATTCTGCTCCTGTTAGTCCTCGCGTGGGTCGGTTCGCTCCTCACCAGAGACTCGGTCATCAACACGACTATCTTCGCCTTCACGGGGTACGCGCTGATGTTTTTCCCGATAGTGAGTGCGTTCTACTCCGAGCGCGTGACAAAGTACGCCTCGGGTGCAGGGTTGCTCGTCGGGTTCTTCGGTCACTGGGCCTTCGAACTCGGCGTGATCCCTCAAACACTTACGCTCGGGTTCTTGCAGGTCATCCCGCTGCTGGTCGTACAACTGGTCGTGATGATTGTCGTTACGGCAGCAACGCCCAAGCCAAAGGAAGACCGAATTGAGGAGTACCGTGAACTCTTTGACGGCACTTGGTAGCCCGCAGTTGCGGACGGCTACCCCCGAGTGACCGCTCATCGATAGGTTTTTATAATTCCATCCAAATAATTCACATACATTATGACGGATAATTACCGAGTCGGGCTGATCGTCCCGAGTTCGAACGTGACCATGGAGACAGAGATTCCGGCGATGCTGGATGCGCGTCCAGATCACTACGGTGAAGAGTTCACGTTTCACTCTAGCCGGATGCGGATGCAAAGCGTGACCGAAGAGGAACTCGAACAAATGGACGACCAGTCCGAACAGTGTGCGACCCTGTTGTCGGATGCACGATGTGACGTACTTGTATACGCCTGTCTCATCGGCATAATGGCGCAGGGTCCGGGGTACCACGAAGAAAGCGAAGCGAAACTCCACCAACAGACTGTCGACAACAACGGTGGTGCTCCTGTCGTAACAAGCGCAGGTGCTCTCATCCGTGCCCTTGACCGGTTAGAGGCCGAGAAGATCGCGCTGATCGCGCCATATATGGAGGAACTCACCCAGATGATGATAGAATACTTCGAGAACACTGGTGTTGAAGTCATCGACTACGAGGCCCTAGAGTGTCCGGATAACCTCGAAGTGGCACAACTCGACCAACGGAACCTACTCAATATCGCTGAAGACTTGCAAACGGACGAGGCTGACGCACTGGTCCTCTCTTCATGCGTCCAGATGCCGTCGCTGCATTCGATCCAGGCGGCAGAAGACAGATTCGGGCTACCAGTGTTCTCCGCGGCAACTGCGACTACGTATGAGATCTTCGACTGTCTCGATCTTAGCACTCAGGTCCCCGGTGCAGGCCGCTTACTGGCCGGGGATATAAATTAGATCTCAGTAGGAGGTAAACAGGCCAAAAATTTATATATTTTCCAATATACCTATTTCGTATGTATCAGGTATTAGTAGCTGTAGATGAGAACGTACAACGTTCGATGGAACAGGCCAGAGCCGTTACCAATCTATCCGGTGAGATTGATTCACTATCGGTAACGATAGCACATTCGTTCAGTTACAAGAGTACAGACGACGACATCGAGGATCTCGAATCGGTCAGTGAGGTAACCTCGTTTTTCGACGAGATCGGTATTGACTATCAGCTGCAACAGGCCCAGGAGGAGCCAACCGATTTCGTTCTCAGCACTGCTGCGGAGGTCGGTGCTGATCTGATTTGCGTTGGTAGTCGGAAAAAATCCCCTGTCGGAAAAGCCTTGTTAGGTAGTGTCTCTCAGCAATTAATTCTCCGTTCCGATTGGCCGATACTCCTCGCTGGTAAAGCGGAGCTTCAGAATAGCTCTCCGGAGCGTGTTCTACTGCCGGTCGACGCGAACAAGGAGCGTGGCCTGAAGGCTGCAGAGTCAATCGTTGAACTGCCTCGCAACCCCGCGGACTACGAAGTCGTGGTTCTCAACGTCTTCGAAGAGTTCGACGTCGTCGACGACGCGGAAAGCGTGCGTTCAGAAGACTTGTACGATGAGACTGACGTTCCAGAGAGCGTTGACGCCGTGGTTGACGTGCTTGAATCAGCAGGTGTGAATGTGACGACGCGCCGAGAACACGGACAACCGTCTGAAGAAATACTGAACGCTGCTGAAGAGATCAACGCTGATCTCATTGCTATTAACGGCCGCAAGCGCAGTCCTACCGGGAAAATCCTATTTGGCAGCGTTACGCAGTCTGTCATTCTCTCCACGGATCGGTCGGTCCTTACAATGGGGAACAACTGATCGCTGGTCACTATCCAGTAGTGGCGTCTCTGGATACCGTCAATAGGTTCAACAGAAGACTGAGACCGCTCCAGGACGTACGAAAGAAAGAGTATATGGTTTCGAGAAGAGAGTGCCTGAGAGACTTGCCTAACTGCTCATGAATCTATGCACGAATCGTCAAGGTCGAAGGCTAGCGATACGATTTATTATCTTTGACGACGCCATAATCTGTCCCGAACAGCATAGTTTGCAAGGACAACTCCGTCTCTGAGTCTACTATCGATAGGCCTCTGCTATCTGAGCCGAACTCGTGATTCATATAGGACTGTTATATATAGGAGCTAGATGCTATTGAAAGACGACTTTATTATGATCTTTTAATTCAGTAACGAACCGAGGGACAGGGATATCTGCTGTCCTGTCGAAGGAGATGACGATACCGGTCGTGTCCTCGAGTGGAATTCGGAATACCTGTCCGTCCTCGAACCCATGCACGGCGTACTGGTAACTGCCGAGATGGTAGAGTTGTTCCTGGTACGCGTCTTCCCGCATGTCGCTTAGAACGAATTCCTCGCCAGTGGCAGTTACTTCTTGTTGCGTGTACTGCTCGTAAATCGGTGTCGTCGCATACAGTAGTTCGAAGGTATTCTGGTTGTACACGCCGACCAGTCGTAGTTCATCACCGAACAGGTCTTGGACCCATTTGACAAGACCCCCATCTGACTTGATGATACTGTCTGCTGTATCGATATCATCGGCGAATTGTAAGTGCAGTTGTTCAATCCGGTTGGATGACTCGTCGTCTGGATTAGACATACTCTAATAATTATGTGGAATAGATATAAATATGCCTGTTGGACTAAGATTTCACACCACTAACGACATATAATTAAAGACAGCTCCCAAGAATAAAGGACCGTATCCTGATTCCTGCAAGCAGTCGCTTCTTTGGGTTTGATATACAGCGCTCGCTCTTGCGTAGGAGATTGTGGATACTGCTGAGCGGCAGCTGTAGAGTCAAAGAGAACAAGGGCACCGCGTAGCGGTGCCCGATATGTTCCCAATGAGCCGATTCGTGTCGGAATCGGCTGCAGCGGACCTGCTGCAACAGGTTTGTTGGCGTGACGGTGTTACTTGTCGTCGCTGCCCGTTCTGACCGGACGGTCAGAAAAGGCTGCTACAGAGAGTTTCAGCGGTATCTCTGTAAGAACTGCGACCGCCCGTCCAACGATAAGACTGGCACGATTTTCGCTCACTCGAAGATTGCGCTCCGACGGTGGCTGTTCTCAATTTACGCGTTTCTCCGGTTTAAAACGAATCTTCGGCAACTACAATGCGAAACCGAGGTGACAAGCCATCCGTATTAAATGTCGCCGACCGCAGCACCGGGCAGCGGTACGTGATCCCGGCGAAAGCCGCAGACGAATCGACGATTCGACTCCTGCTGGCCGACCGCCAGCAGGAGTCGCTGACCGTCTATACCGACGGCTTTCGGGCGTACGAACCACTGGAAGAGGACGACGCATTCGACTGCGAATACGTCGTCCATGGAGACAGAGAATACGCCGATGACGAGATACATGTCAATACCTGTGAGAGCCACGCGTCGCGGACGCGACGGTGGCTCTCGCCCCATCGAGGTATCTCGAAGGACAAGCTGACACAGTATCTCAGAGCGTTCCAACTCCGGTGGAAACTATACCAAAACCGGGACGAGACGCACTCAAACACGCTGTTCGAGCGACGCTCTGAAATCAACAATGTACTACGCATGAGCGTTACCCCCTAGAATAAGCCTCGCGCATAGGGACACCTGTAGCAATATATCGGTATATGCTCCAGTTGTGTCTTGGAGAGGGGCATCTCTCAGCGAGGGAGTATCTGGATTAGAAAGGCATTGCTGTGGTTCAGTGACAAACACTCTGGCACAATCCACACTGCCGGAAAACCTAATCATCAAATCATGGATCCCCAAGAGGCGACAAATATTGAGGAACGAAAATCCCTCAAAGCAATTGAGCAGCAGGTTCGTGATCTTTGCCATATAAACGACCATATTACTCGCGTAATTACTAATTTCTATCCAAACTGAGCAGCTTTCGGTCTATATATTCCTAAAGACGCCTATCTTTGACTTATATGCTGTTATACGAATGTTTCTCTATAAACTTGCGCTTGGGTTTACCCAGTCTGAACTTGAGAGACGGTTACGAGGAGTGACCTATGTATATATACGCCTCGACCTCTCACGGCCGTTATCTTAACAAACCATCAGCCAAATCCGAGGACACCGGCCTTGCTGGCGGCGTAGTTGGCCTGACCGGTCCGACTGCACTGGGCAGCGATACTGCCGACGTTGACGATTCGGCCGCCCTGATCAGCGTGCCGAAGCATCTGTCTGGCCGCTTCTCTCGTGCAGTAGAACGTTCTCGTGAGGTTGACATCAATGACACGTCGCCACTACTCGGGTGTCATGCGAAGCAGCAGGCCATTGTTGACTGTTCCAGCGTTGTTGACGAGCACGGTCGGGGCGCCGTATCGCTCGGTGATGGTTTCGAAGGTGACCGCCACGGCATCGTAATCAGTGTCGTCGAACCGCTCGACAGCCGTCTCGATCTCGAATTCGGCCAAATCGCTTGCTGTCTGCTCGGACGCTGCCTCGTCTTCGTGGTAGGTCGCGATGAGGGTCGCGCCCAGCTTGGCCAACCGCTCCGCCACAGCACGTCCGATGCCTCGCGTCCCGCCAGTGACGACCGCGACTTCGCTTTTGAAATCCATTACGCGAATGCCTCCCGAGCGTCCGCCGGCGTCTCAAGAGTGATACAGTCGGCTTGCGGCGCGATACGCTCGACAAGATTCGATAGCACTCCGGCTGGCGGGAACTCGACGAACCGTTCGATACCCTGCTCGTGGAGTTGCTCGACGGCACGCACCCAGTCGACGGACGACGTAATCTGGGTCGTCAGATCTCGGTGCGCGACGTTTGGGTCCGTGTACGTGTCGCCGGTTACGTCAGAGACGATGGGGACCGTGGCTTCACGAATCGTCACTTCGGCCATGGCTTCCTCCAGACAGTCGACAGCCGATGCCATCACCGGCGAGTGGAACGCCCCGCTGACGTCTAGCTCCCGGAACCGGACTCGCGTTCGTTCCTCAAGCGTCGCTTGGACCGACGCCACACCCTCAGTGGTACCGCTGATGACAGTCTGTTTCGGCGCGTTATAGAGGGCGACACCTACGTCGTCGCGGGCAGCGCATGCGTCTTCAACTGTCTCCGGATCGGACAGCAACACTGAAATCATCGTCCCTGGTCCGTCGGCGGCCGCCGCCCGTTCCATACATCGTCCCCGCTCGTGGGTGAGCGAAACTGTCGCTACGGGATCCAAAGCGTCCGAAGCAGCTAGTGCTGAAAAGTGGCCGAGGCTGTGGCCAGCCATGAGCGCCGGCTTGACGCCGAAGCGCGCCTGTACCGCCTCGTAGACCGACACTCCAGTCGCCACCAACAGCGGATGGGTGTTGCTCACCCGTCGTATCTCTGCTTCAGTCCCGCTGAAACACATCTCCCGTAGGTCGATATCGATCGCGGCGTCGAGGCGATCGAACGTCGTGCGCATCTCGGGCCAGTTGTCGTAGAACTCCCGCCCCATACCGGCAGTCTGACTTCCCTGTCCGGGAAAGAGGAATGCTGTCCCGTCGAGCGTCGCCGGTGGTCTCTCGATGGACATGCGGGTAGGGCGTACCGGGGCGGTCGTTAGTCGTGTCGACTCGCTGCGCTCACGACGGTCACCGATCCGACGGCGTAGCCAGCAGTTCGGTCGTGACTAAGACTGACGTCGATGTCGGCCGCTTCGAGCGATGTCCCTAGTTCGTCAAGTGTGTCCGCGAGAGCGTGGGACGCAGCGGGCGCCAGCGAGAGCCGCGGTCCATCGGTCCGTCGGTCGACTTCGATTGCTACGGTCGGGACGCCGGGTGATGGGTCGGTCAGCGTCTTCAGGAACGCTTCCTTAGCTGCCCAGCGGGCGGCGTAATGCTGTGGTGGGTCGCCCTGAGCCTCACAGTACGCTTGCTCGGCCGGGGTAAACACTCGGTTCCGAAACGAGGTACCGAACTCCTCGAGGAGATCGACGATTCTGGGGATAGACACCACGTCAATGCCGTGACTGACAGCAGGTCCGACGTCAATCGCCGGTGCGTCTGGTTCTCCTGTCACGGTTACTCGAGTACGAGTGCGGCGTTTATGCCGCCAAAGCCGGCAGACGTACTCACCACGACCTCGATATCGCCCTCGCATGACTCGGTAAGGACTGGCATCTTGCAGTCCGGATCGGGCGTTTCGTAGTTCGCTGTTGGTGGGGCGATGTCCGTTGAAATAGTCTGTACGACGACAGTGGCTTCGATGGCGCCAGCGCCGCCGAGCGCATGGCCGAGGTGACCCATGACGCTCGTCACCGAGGGGGTCGCAGTGAACGCGAACACCGACTCAAGGCCCTCGGCCTCACGGGCGTCACCGATGGGTGTACTTGTCGCGTGAGCGTTGACGTGGTCGACAGCGGTAGACTCGTACCTACCCATCTCAGGCGCGCTCGACGACGTACGATCGCAGGCCGCCAACAGTTTCTATTTCTTCGAGATCCTTGTCGGGGACGTGAACACCGATATCGGCTTCGACAGCCTCAGCGATCTCAACCATGTCCAATGATTCAGCGTTGAGTTCCTCGCCATCGAAGTGCGTATCGTCGTCAAGTGCTTCCTGATCGACGCGCAGCCGGTCTGCGACGATGCTTTCGACGCTGGTGCCAACACTTTGGTTATCAGACATGGTCCGTGATTCAATAGCGGCCGTCAAAACGTTCCCGATTCCCGCCGGGTCGAGTCCCATCGAGTCCTCAGGGGATGAGGACCACTTTACCCGTAGTCTCTCGGTTGGCGAGGGCGTCATGGACCTGCTGGGGTTCGTCCAGTGGAAGCGTCCGGTCGACGACAACCGACGTCTAGCTAGAAGGGACCCAGTTGCAGTTTGCCGATGAGACCGACGGTGAGGAGAGCATCATTTTGACCGACGGCGGTTTCGTTGAATGGATGCGTGACGATTCGATTCATCATTTAAATACTCCCTGCAGAGTCGGGAGGCCCCAGTCGTAAGTGACCGCAGCTAATCGGGTCATCATAGTAACAAGAGCGCATGCTCCGGCAGCGGTACTCCCAGATACTCCGATAGCGTCTGTGATGAAGAATGCACACCCGCCCAGCACTGCACAACTTGCATAGAAATCATCAAACAAAATAAACGGAGATCGATCTAGGAGGATATCAGCAAACGCACCACCACCCACCGCATTGATCGTTGCTATAGCGATGACACCAAAGACTGAAACGCCTGCTTCAGTGGCAACGATAGCGCCTGTCGTGGTAAAAGCTGCAAGCCCGATAGCATCCGCAATAACCGTGATTGGATGAGCGTCTGGTGACTTGAGAACGGCGCTCAGTACAATCGCTAATCCAACTCCAAGGAGTCCCAGACTGATTTCGGCGGGTGACTGAAGTGCTAGTGGAATCCGTGACACGAGGATATCACGTGTTGCTCCACCAGCAAATGCCATTGTCAAACCGACAATAGTAATCCCGAAAACATCGAATTTTTCACGGACAGCTTTCGATGAACCGACGAAAGCAAAAGCGATCAGACCAATCGTGTTCATGACTGCGAACGGATCGCCAAACAATGTTGTGATGAGATTCTGAGTCATTGCTCGTTTCTAATAGAACGATCCTTTTCAGTGCTCTGAGACTTCTTTTTCCTAATAGACCTCACGTGTAGTAGCAACAAGATAGAGCAAGCCCTTTCTAAATCTTGCGGCAGTATTGGACGAGCCAGGCTGCTCCGTCGAAGACGCGTTGAAAATCACTGTGTACTTAGCAGAAATAGACGATTTCGAAGCGATGACCAAGGTCTATGTCTCGTTCTCCGGTAGGATTTAAACAGCTCGTACCCCCGTCAAGGGCGGAAGTTTGTCAAAGGTGGTCGTTATAAAGATCAAAGCTGTTGCTTCTCGGACAGAGTAGCTCGTAGCCGATACTGCGTTTCGGACTGATTCAAGGCCCAGGGCGGATATCGATTCGCCTCGCGTATTGGTACCGATCAAGTTTGACATCGGGACACTATTTTCCAAAGTGGGAAATCCTCCACGACAGTGTACTTAGTTTCGCTCAGCCGGGTGCGTACATGGAGGCCGTGGTCTTGATTAGATTGTCTCACTGCACTACTGAGTGTGGCCTCTAATGCTCATTTTGTGAGTGAGTTTTAGCGTATCCCCGAGATAGGGCCAGACGAGGTTACCCATATTAGGAACAGCACAGTGAGAACGACCACTCGAATAATAACGGGTGTACGTGTATTATAATCATCCCAGAACAGCCTGACAGAGCTGGGTCCCGTGAGAATATACTGAATTCAGTTACAGCAGTCAGACGTGGCTGTTTTTGATACTTTGTTCGATATTGTCGACTGCTTCCTGAAGACGGTCCGCGATGATCTCATCGTCAGGAAGCCTGTACGGTGGGCCGGAAATATCCAGTGTGCCGAAAAGGTCGCCGTCGGGTTCGTTGATTGCGACTGCAACCGCTCTGAGCCCCTCTAATTCCTCCTGCTTATTCACCGCATACCCCTGTTCCCTGATTTGCTGAATTTCGTGGAACAACCTGCTTCTGCTGGTTATCGTGTTGCCAGTGTGCTTTTTCAAGCCGCGTTTGTCAATGATATCTCGAATTCGCTCGTCACTAAACTCTGCCAATGCCGCTTTCCCACAGGCTGAGCTGTGTATATTAAAGTATCGCCCCACCTGGAACCCCTCCTCCGATGGCGCCGTAATCTCATCGTAGATGATCATCATACGACCGTTCTCTTCGACCGCGAAGCTAACCTCTTCTCCAACTCTGTTAGACAGTTGCCAAGCTTCTTCCTTCGCTATTTGATATCGCTCGTCGCGTCTACGTGCCTTTTCACCGAGGTGAAATATCTTCATTCCCAGACGGTATTCACTATCCTTTTTCTGAAGGTACTCATTCTGTTTCAGCGTCTGGAGGTGCGTATGGAGCGTACTGGTCGGAATATCGGTATAATCGGAAATTTTTGTCAGACTTGCACTGTCCAACTCTCCGACTGCCTCTATGATTTTCAGCGAGGTTTCCGACGTTTTCCGCGAATGATTTCCCATATTGGGAAATACGCCGTCAGGATAAAAAAACAACCGGTGTCATGGCTAACCACCCCCACTGGTCAGCACCGATATTCCTCTCTCTGTATTCTGAACTGCTATCTAAGCCTAGAGACACGAGGAATCTAACCCCAGCTACCAGTACCTATAAAATGGCTCGCGTGATCGTTGCACATGATCGGTCGGCTACTGCGTGGTTCACCGATAGTAATCATTCGGAAGCCGACCACCGGTCCAAGAGAACCATGTCTATAGAACTCGACGACATTCAGCGAGCGCAGGACCGTCTTGATACCGAATCGGTTGCCAGAGAGACACCGGTCGAGACGAGCCGCACATTAGACCGCGACACTGACGCCCAGGTATTCCTCAAAATGGAGCACCTCCAGCGAACCGGCTCGTTCAAGACACGGGGAGCGTACAACAAACTGTCTAAGATTGCAGATGACGACGATGGAGCGACCGTCGACAGAGCGATCGCTGCCAGCGCTGGCAACCACGCGCAGGGCGTCGCGCTCGCTGCAGCGAAGACCGGGCTCGAAGCCACCATCGTCATGCCGACGAATGCACCACAATCAAAGATTGACGCGACGAGGGGCTACGGTGCCGATGTCGAACTCCGCGGCAAGAACTTCCAAGCAGCAATGGACTATGCCCAGTCGCTAGTCGACGATAGCGCGGTCTTCGTGCACGCATACGATGACCCTGATATCGTTGCTGGTCAAGGGACACTCGGCCTCGAAATACTCGATCAGGTCCCGGATATCGACACGGTCGTCGTGCCGATCGGCGGGGGCGGACTGATCGGTGGCGTCGCGGCGGCGATCGCGGAACTGGCTCCCTCCGTCCGTGTCGTTGGCGTTCAAGCCGAAGACGCAGCGACCGTCCCACAAAGCCTCCAGAAGGGTGCCCCACAGACAATCGATTCGGTCCAAACGATCGCTGATGGGATCGCAACAGGCGGCATCTCCGTGCTCACGTACAACCTCATCGACCAGCATGTCGACGAGGTGGTGACGGTCTCGGATACGGAGATCGCACATAGCATCCGCTATCTCCTCGAACGGACAAAGCAGATGGTCGAGGGTGCCGGAGCCGCGACCGTAGCGGCGCTCCTGAGCGACCGACTCGCCGTCACTGACGAGACGGTTGTTCCGATTCTCAGCGGTGGGAATCTCAGCGCGACGATGCTCCAGCGGACACTCACACACGAGCTCACCTATCGACAGCAACTCGTCCAGCTCCGGGTCCGAATCGTCGATGAGCCTGGGAAGATGGGCTGCATCTCAAACATCATCGCCGACCAGAATGCCAATATCCGGACCGTGAACCACGAGCGAGCCGTCGACGAGCTGAAGGTCGGCGAGGCGTATCTCGACATCCGGATCGAGACGAGTGGCGACCGACATACCCAACGCATCATCCAATCGATCGGTGATGCGGGCTACGAGGTCTCCCGTCTCAACTGATGTGCGCCATGGAGTCTCGGGATCGAACTACGCTGTCACACGTCGCAACTTCGCACCAATTCCCAGCTCGTCGTGGTACATCCGGGATCGTGCTCACGATAAGCTATATATTGCTCCAGAAGAGCATCTAGTGCGTGTCGACCAAAAGGCCACAGCTTCACGAGAAGCATTTGCAGTCCGGGGCCGACTTCACTGACTTCGGCGGCTGGGATATGCCGGTCTCGTTCGACTCGATACAGACCGAGCATGCTGCGGTTCGTGACTCAGTCGGTATCTTCGACGTTAGTCACATGGGTGAAGTTACGGTTTCCGGTCCGGAAGCAGCAGAACTGATGAATCGGCTTACGACCAACGACGTGACCGCGCTCGATCCAGGAGACGCTCAATACGCCTGCATCCTAGCGGAGGACGGGACGATTATTGACGACACCGTTGTTTATTTTCAGCCTGACGGCGAAGAATACCTTTTCATTCCCAACGCCGGAAACGACAAGGCGATGGTCAACCACTGGACCGACCACGCGGCGGCAAACAACCTCGACGCAACTGTTGCGAACCGGACCCAGGATCTCGGGATGTTCGCCGTGCAGGGCCCAGACGCAGTTGAGTACGTCCAGGCGGCCGCGGCCGATTCCCTTGAGGATGTGTCCCGGTTCAGTACCCGCGAAACGAGTATCGATGGCGCCGACTGTCTCGCTGCCCGGACCGGCTACACCGGTGAGGACGGCTTCGAACTGATCTTCGACGCCGATGACTCCGAGATGATCTGGGATGCGTTCGACGACGTACAGCCTTGCGGGCTCGGAGCGCGAGACACACTTAGGCTTGAGGCCGGACTGCTGCTCTCCGGACAGGACTTCCACCCAGAGGACGAACCGCGCACGCCCTACGAGGCGCGACTGGGATTCGTCGTCGATAGCTCGAAGCCGTTCTTCGTCGGCCAGGAGGCACTTCGCGACGCGGACAACCCCGACGAACTGCTCATCGGGCTGGAGTTGCAGGAGCGAGGGGTCCCGCGCCACGGATATCCGATCCTGCACGATGGCGAGCAGGTCGGCCATGTAACCAGTGGGACGATGAGTCCGACGCTTGAGGTACCAATCGCGCTCGGCTATGTCGATGCCGCGTACGTCGATGAAGGCACCTCACTCGGCGTCGAGGTACGCAATAGGACGGTGGCGGCGACGGTTGTAAGCCACCGATTCCTCCAAGAGCATCGCGAGTGAACTACCAACGAATCACAAATACCACCAATGGAATTTGACATACCCGACGGACCGTACTATACCGAATCGCACGAGTGGATCGAACTAATCGAAGATACTGTGAGGATCGGGATCACCGACTTTGCACAGGACGAACTCGGTGACATCGTCTTCGTGGAACTGCCGGCTGCCGGCACCAATTTCGACGCTGGCGACGACTTTGCCGTCATCGAGAGTATCAAGGCTGTCTCCGATGTCTACGCCCCTGTTGCTGGCGTCGTCGCAGACATCAATGAGGCCGTGGAGTCCGAGCCCGAACTCGTCAACGAGGATCCTTACGGTGACGGCTGGCTGATCGAACTGGAGCTCGATGGGGACCTCGATACAGAATCCTTCCTGTCAGCTAGCGAATATCGAGAGCAGATCGAATAATCAGACGGGGCAAACAACAATGTCACAGCAATTCCAAGACACGAAAAGCGAGCACCGATCTACAGACAGCCCCTTTGCGCCACACACCGAAGAGGACGTTCAGGCGATGCTCGACGCCATTGGCGCCGAGTCCGTTGAGGACCTGTTCGACGTCCCATCGTCGGTCCAGTTCGACGGGTCGTTTGGGATCGAGTCGTCGTCGGAGCAATCGGTCGTTCGTGACGTATCGGACACGCTTGCACGGAACGACCAACTTACCGAGTTCCTCGGTCGCGGCCGGTACGAACACTACGTACCCTCGCTCATCGATAACCTCTCGTTGCGCTCGGAATTCCTTACGAGTTACACACAGTACCAGCCTGAGATCGCTCAAGGGTTCTTGCAGGCGTTGTTCGAGTATCAGTCGATGCTGGTTGAACTTACCGGCCTTGAGGTCGCGAACTGCTCGATGTATGACGCGGCGACGGCGCTGGGCGAAGCAGCGCTGTTGGCTGACCGAGTCCGCGGAACGAGCGGCTCGAAGGTACTGGTCTCAGACCTCGTCCGTGAAGAGCGTCTCTCTGTCCTCAAGAACTATCTTATTGGTAGCGATATGACGGTCGAGACGTATCCCACTGTGGACGGGACAACCGATCCGACAGCGCTTGCCGACAACGTCACCGATGAGACGGTGATGATATACGTTGAGAATCCCACGGCTGTTGGCACCATCGAGGAGAACCTCTCGACGGTCGGCGATATCGCAGACGAGCATGACGCTGCGTTCTGCTTAGGGACAGATCCCGTCGCGCTTGCACTGCTCGAGGAACCGTCCACCGTCGGCGCAGATGTAGTCGTCGGCGACGCGAGTGCCCTCGGACTGTCACCTGCCTACGGGTTAGGCCTCGGCCTCTTCGCCTGCCGCGAGGACTACCTCCGGCAAGTACCAGGACGGCTCGTCGGTGCGAGCGAAGACGCGAACGACAACCGTGCCTACACACTAACACTGCAGACCCGAGAACAACATATCCGCCGAGAGCGGGCTACCTCCAATATCTGCACCAACCAGGCGTGGGTCGCTCTGCGAACCGCGATCCACGTCGCCTGGCTCGGCGCGACCGGGCTGGTCGATTTGGCCGAGGAGTGCGTCCAACTCCCCCGAGAACTGGCGGCCGACCTTAATGACATCGATGGCGTCACTGCACCGGTCCACGACCGGCACCACTTCCGCGAGTTCCTCGCGGAGACGCCCCGGGACGCTGAGCAGGTCGCCTCTGACCTCGAAAGCGTCGGATTCGCGGTTCATGCCGTCGACGAACACCAAATCCAGGTCTGTATCACCGACGCGAACCGGTCTGAGCGGGATGAGTTCGTGGAGGCTGTCAAGGAGGTGGTGGCCTGATGCAGCACTACAATCAGGCCGTCTGGAGTGAGACGGACGACTCTCGCTACGAGCCCCTACTCGCAGAAAAGAACGAGCAGACAGTCGACGTCGAGGACCGAACCGAACTTCCCGACGAGTTAACTCGCGAATCAGTGACGCTCCCGGAGCTCTCGGAACCCGAGATTGCGCGCCATTACACGCGCCTATCCCAGATGAATTACGGCGTCGAGAGCGGGCCATTCCCGTTGGGGTCCTGTACGATGAAGTATAACCCCAAGTTCACCGAAGAGGTCGCCGCGCTTGCCGACGCGGCCGTTCACCCGGACAGGTCTGCTGAGAGTACCCAGGGCACGCTCGCGGTGTATGCCCGTTTGCAGGACTACCTCGGGCGGATTGGTGGGATGGACGCAGTGACACTCCAGCCGCCTGCCGGCGCATCTGGCGAGTTCACTGGCATTCTCGTCGCTAAGGGCTACCACGAACACAACGGTGAGGGGAACCGCAGCAAGGTCATCGTCCCCGCAAGTGCCCATGGGACGAACTTCGCGAGCGCAGTGATGGCAGGGTATGAGGTGGTCGAACTCCCGCCGAGTGACGATGGCCGGGTTGATCTCGATGCACTGGAAGCGGCTGTCGGCGATGATACGGCGGCACTGATGCTGACGAACCCGAACACGCTGGGGCTGTTCGAGCGCGACATCGAGGAGATCGCTGAGATTGTCCACGATGCAGGCGGACTCCTGTACTACGACGGGGCGAATCTGAACGCGCTGCTGGGCCAGGCCCGGCCGGGCGACATGGGGTTCGACATCATGCACTTCAATCTGCACAAAACCTTCGCCACTCCCCACGGCGGTGGCGGGCCGGGAGCCGGTCCGATCGGTGTCACAGCTGATCTGGCCGAATTCCTTCCCTCCCCGCACGTGCGGGCCGACGGCGAGAGCTACGAGTTGTACGAGCCCGAACGCTCGATTGGTAAGGTTCACGGCGCGATGGGGAACTGGCTCGTCCTACTGAAAGCCTACGCCTACATCGAGCGGCTCGGTGACGAAGGACTCACAGACACGAGTGCGAAGGCGGTACTGAACGCGAATTATCTCGGATCGCAGATCGACCTCGACATACCTTTCGGACCGTTCCACCACGAGTTCGTCGCTAGCGCTGGCGACCGCGACGCCGCCGACTTCGCGAAGAGAATGCTCGATTACGGGGTCCACCCGCCGACGACAAAGTGGCCGGAAATTGTTTCCGAGGCCCTCATGACAGAACCGACGGAGATGGAAAGCCAGGACACCCTCGACCAACTCGCCGATGCGTTCAATACGGTGGCAGGAGAGAACGAGGAGTCGCTGTCGACGGCGCCGTCATCAACGGCAGCCCGTCGCATCGATCAGACAAGCGCTGCCCGAAACCCGCGCCTCTCCTGGCACTCGCTTGAGTGAGCTGCGGCGCTAAGCCTTTCCCGTCAAGGTCGTGCCGGTGATCCGGCTCGGCTCTTCCACAGCACTGCGTTTATCCTGACCCCCTCCAGCTTGACGGGGAAGTATTAACAGGAGGCAGCCGAGAATGTTCCAAGAGGCCAGCATACCCATGCAAGAGACAGACGTACTTATCATAGGCGGCGGTCCCGCGGGCTATGTCACAGCCATCCGTGCGGGACAGCTCGGCCAAACCGTCACTCTCGTTGATCGGAGTGGCGTTGGCGGAACGTGTCTGAATCACGGCTGTATCCCTTCTAAGGCGCTGATCGACGCAGCCGACGATGTCCACTCGATCCGGAACGTGGAGGATCGAGGCATCGAGGCAGATGTTTCGGTCGACTTCGCGCGTCTCGTCCAATGGAAGGATCGCGTTGTTCGGCGGCTCACAAAGGGGGTTGAGAAGCTCTGTAAGGCCAACGACGTCACACTACGCAAGGGAACGGCCCAATTGGTCGCCGAGCACCGCGCAGAGGTCTGGGAGGATGGGAACGGAGACACCGAAACGATCGCGTTCGACCACGCAATTGTCGCTACCGGGAGCAGACCGATCGAACTCCCCGGATTCTCGTTCGACGACGAACCGATTCTGAACGCGAAGGCGGCGCTCGATCTCGATGCGATTCCTGACGAACTCGCGGTCGTCGGTGCGGGCTACATCGGGATGGAACTGTCGACGATGTTCGCCAAACTTGGTGTGGACGTGACCGTCGTCGAGATGTTGGACGCGCCGCTGCCGCGGTACTCGGATGATTTAACCCAGCCGGTGCGAAAACGGGCCGAGAAGCTCGGGTTGTCCTTTCAGTTCGGTCGCGTCGCAACAGACTGGGAGCGAATCGACAATGGACAGATACGGATTGCCACCGAACCTGCCAGGAACGAAACGAACGAGGACGCGGTCGAATGGCTAACAGCCGATAAGGCGTTGATCGCGATCGGTCGTAATCCGGTCTCCGACACAGCAGGGATTGACGCACTCGGGGTCGAGTGCGACGAGAATGGATTTGTCGAAACGGACGAACTCGGACGAACGAATATCGATCAGATCTTCGCCGTGGGTGACGTTGCAGGCGAACCAATGCTTGCCCACGAGGGAAGCGCTGCGGGCGTCGTTGCAGCCGAGACGATTGCAGGTGCGGCGCCCGACCCAGTCCGTACCGTTCCGAGTGTTGTGTTCACTGATCCCGAGATCGGGTCTGTTGGGTTGACCGAAACCCAGGCGCGCGAACAGGGCTACGAACCTACTACGGGCGAGTTCCCGTTCCGAGCGAGCGGGCGAGCGCTGACGTCTGGAGAGCGGACGGGGTTCGTGAGACTCGTCGCTGACGCCGAATCTGGGACCGTCCTGGGTGGACAGATCGTCGGCCCCGAGGCATCCGAGTTGACTGCCGAGATTGGACTCACCGTCGAGCAGGAACTGACACTTTCGGACATCGTTTCGACCGTCCACGCCCATCCCACGCTCTCTGAAGCGATCATGGAAGCGGCCGACTGCGCGCTCGGCCATCCGATCCATACATTGGACCGGTAATTGGTTCTGCCCAGTGACTCAAGCCATGAACGGGAGGTCTGGCCGCGAGCAGTCCAACGCAGGTCACTGTAGGCCGGGGACATGGTACTGCCGTCTGCTGCAGTGCCGCGGTCCTGTCGACTCAAAATCGCAGTCTGGGATCGGTTGGGGGAAGTCGCCTTACTGGCCGGCGATGGCTTCGATCTCGACACCGACGCCTTTCGGGAGTTCGCTGACACCAACGGCGCTACGTGCGGGAGGTTCGTCGTCGAAGTAACCGCTGTACACCTCGTTCATTGCCTCGAAATCGTCGATGTCGTCGAGAAAGACGGTTACTTTGAGGACATCGCTCATCGCCAGTCCTGCCTCGGCCAGTACCGCTTCCACGTTATCGAGCGCCTGTTCGGTTTGTCTGGCGATCGGCGCGTCGTCTAATAGATCGCCATCGGGTGTCGCAGGGATCTGTCCGGCGGTAAATACAACACCGTCGTGTTTGGTCGCTTGGCTGTACGCACCGACCGCTGCCGGCGCTTCGGCTGTCTCTATGGTTCGCACCATACACCAATCACTCCGGCCCATCGACTTAAAATATGGTACAGACCGGTGGTTTGGTGGTTGTTTTCAGGACCGACTCGGGGACCTATGAACCGACTACGGGAGTTGCGTTCTTTCCAAATCGTCCCGAGACCACAGTTTCGACCGAGGGTTTTAATTCTACTAGTGGTGATAACTGAACACGTATGTTACCGGACAGTGACCTGTCAGCGTCAGAGCCAGACGTTCAAGCCGCCATCCGAGGAGAAAAGAGACGACAAGAAGAGAACCTAGAGATGATTGCCTCGGAGAATCACGTCTCCAAGGCTGTCCTTGAAGCGCAGGGTTCGGTACTAACCAACAAGTACGCCGAGGGGTATCCCGGATCACGGTACTACGGCGGCTGCGACCACGTCGATACTGTGGAACAGCTGGCCATCGATCGGGCGAAAGAACTCTTCGGAGCCGAACACGCGAACGTCCAGCCTCACAGCGGTACGCAGGCCAATATGGGTGTCTACTTTGCGATGCTGGAGCCTGGCGACCGGCTCCTCTCGCTGGACCTCACCCACGGCGGTCATCTCTCGCACGGTTATCACGTCAACTTCTCGGGTCAGTACTACGAGGTTGAGCAGTACGGCGTCGATCCGGAGACGGGGTACATCGACTACGACGAACTCGCCAACCACGCCGAGCAATTCGACCCGGGTCTCATCGTCAGTGGATCGTCAGCGTACCCGCGAGAGTTCGATTACGAGCGCATCGGCGAGATCGCCGACGCCGTCGACGCGTACCACATGGCGGACATCGCCCACGTCACGGGACTCATCGCTGGTGGCGTCCATTCGAACCCGGTTGGGGACGCCGACTTCGTGACGGCGAGTACGCACAAAACGATTCGTGCTGGCCGCGGTGGGATAATCCTCACGACGGAGGAGCATGCCGAGGAAATCAACAGAGCAATTTTCCCCGGCGCGCAGGGCGGCCCGTTGATGCATAACGTCGCCGGCAAGGCCGTCGGCTTCGGGGAAGCGCTCACCGACGAATTCAGAGATTACGCGGAACAGATCGTTGCGAATGCAAAGGCGCTCGCAGACGTATTCACCGATCGCGGAGTGTCGCTCGTCAGCGGTGGCACCGACAAGCATCTTCTCCTCGTCGACCTGCGTGAATCGCATCCGTCGATTACCGGAAAAGACGCCGAGGAGCGACTTGAGAGTGTCGGGATCACGGTCAACAAGAATACCGTCCCGGGCGAGTCACGGTCGCCGTTCATCACAAGCGGCATCCGCATCGGGACGCCTGCGTTGACGACGCGCGGGTTCAACGAGCCGGAGATGGAAACGATCGGCAATTACATAGTCGATCTCCTCAACAACCCAGACGACGATGACCTGGCCGAGGAGGTATCGATGGAAGTGGATCAACTCTGTTCGGAGTACCCCATTTATGACTAATCATCGATCGACTGTCAAATACTATGAGCAAGGCGCGTAAACCGGACTGGCTGAAGATTCGGCCGCCATCGGGCGAGCGATTCACCGATATCAAGCAATCGCTCCGCGAGCGGGGCCTCCACACCGTCTGTGAGGAGGCTAACTGTCCAAATATGGGCGAATGTTGGTCCGGCCGTGACGGTCCCGGCACTGCGACTTTCATGCTCATGGGCGACCGCTGCTCGCGGGGGTGTAACTTCTGCGATGTCGAGACCGGTGGGATGGAGCCGCTTGACGAGGACGAACCAGTGAACGTTGCGGAAGCTGTCGCTGACATCGGTCTCGACTATGTCGTCCTCACGTCAGTCGACCGTGATGATCTGCCCGATCAGGGCGCGAATCACTTCGCCCGGACCATCCACGCAATCAAGGAACGGGATCCCTCGATCCTCGTGGAGTGCCTGATCCCAGACTTTCAGGGCGATCCTGACCTGGTTGGGAAAATCGTTGACGCCGAACCAGATGTGATCGCTCATAACGTTGAGACCGTTGAGCGCCTCCAGTGGCCGGTCCGGGACCGCCGCGCCGGTTACGAGCAGTCGCTCTCAGTCCTCAAGCAGGTCGGGCGAGAGAGCGACATCTACACGAAGACAAGCCTGATGCTGGGCGTCGGCGAGTACGCCCATGAGGTGTACGAGACGCTATCGGACCTCCGGCAGGTCGGCGTTGATGTCGTGACGCTGGGTCAGTATCTCCAGCCCTCCCGATCACATCTTGAAGTCAGCGAATACGTCCACCCAGACGCCTTCGACACTTGGCAGCGCGTCGCCGAAGAGGAACTGGACTTCCTCTATTGCGCCTCTGGCCCAATGGTCCGATCCTCGTACCGCGCCGGTGAACTGTTCATCGAGGCGGTACTCAACGGGGAGGATATCGAACGGGTACGCGAGCGAGTACGGACCCAGTCGCGAACAGACCTGGTGATCAAATAAGAAAACAAATGACGAAAACGACAGCAGACACGGGACTTGAGGAACTTGAGCACGGAACTGAACTGATCAAACAGGGGTTCGCGAAGATGCAGAAGGGTGGCGTCATCATGGACGTCGTCACGCCAGAACAGGCCCGCATCGCCGAGGACGTCGGTGCCGTCGCAGTGATGAACCTTGAAGCGGTGCCGGCCGACATCCGCAAGCGCGGCGGCGTCGCCCGGATGGCCGACCCCGCCTCCCTGCAGGCGGTCATCGACGAGGTGTCCATCCCGGTGATGGGCAAGGCGCGAATCGGCCACACGAAGGAGGCCGAAATCCTTGAAGCCGCGGGCGCAGACATGCTGGACGAGAGCGAGGTGCTCACGCCGGCCGACGACCGCTACCACATCGACAAGCGCGACTTCACCGCGCCGTTCGTCTGTGGTGCCCGCAACCTGCAGGAGGCCCTGCGCCGCATCGACGAGGGCGCGGCGATGATTCGGACCAAGGGTGAGGCCGGCACCGGCGACGTGAACCAAGCCGTCCACCACCAGCGCAACAACAAGGGCTCGATTCGCAAACTCGAAGGCATGAGCTACGAGGAACGCGAGAAGTGGGCCCGCGAGCACGAAGTGCCCGCCGACCTCGTCCACGAGACGGCCGACATGGGCCGGCTTCCAGTCGTCAACTTCGCCGCCGGTGGCATCACGACGCCCGCCGACGCCGCGCTGATGATGCACCACGGCTGTGACGGCATCTTCGTCGGCTCGGGCATCTTCGGTGCCGAGGACCCCGAGGCGATGGGCACCGCCATCGTCGAGGCCGTCAACAACTGGGACGACCCCGAGAAACTCACCGAAATCAGCAAGAACGTCGGCAAGGGCATGAAAGGCGACGCCAACGCCGACCTGCCCGAAGAGGAGCAACTCCAAGGACGCGGCGTTTAGGCTCGCATGCTGGGGTACCGACAGGCGCCGACTGTCCTCCAATGAACGAGTGTCGGACTCACCGCTTGTGAGGGACATCAAACCATTTGATGAGACTGTTTACATACGAACTTCGAAACTGCAATATCGGTTTTGCGCGCATGATTGCGGCGAATCTAACGCGTTTTCGGTGCAACGCCCGGCTCTTTTAGCCATCGCATCTACGGGACTCTGCATAGCGGATTGTTATATACCTGTGAGACCCCACCGATGGTTATATATGGTAGTTCGTTATATAACGAATATGCTATGATGTGGCTAGAGCTAGTACCAATAGCACCAGCGTATATGGACGTCGCCAATAGTCGCTGGTTGTGGCTCTCGACGTTACCAGTTGTTTCAGTAGTACTGTTGCAAGCCGCTATCTTTCTCCGGCGCGCGTGGAACGACGGGAGGGAGATGGGGCTATCGGAGAAGAAACTGAAGACTGGGTTTAAAACAGGGTTGATCTCGGCTATCGGTCCTTCAGTCGCGGTATTAGCTGGGATGTTGGCTTTGATTGCGACAGTCGGTGGTCCCGTTGCGTGGATGCGTCTTTCAGTGATCGGGTCGGTGGCGTTCGAGCTACCAGCTGCTGAGTTAGGCCTCAGCCAGTTCGGATACAGCCTGGGTGACGAGGGCATCACTGAAACGGCGTACGCAACGGCAGTCTGGTCGATGACACTCGGTGGCACTGGCTGGTTGCTCGTCTCGGCATTCGGAACGCGGCATATGGAGAAAGTCAGAACGAAAATCAGCAACGGCAATGAAAAACTCATACCCATTATCAGCGCCGCAGCGATGCTTGGCGCGTTCGCGTACTTTCTGAGTGGTGAAGTCACAGCCGGAACTCCAGAGACTGGTGCCGTCGCCGTTGGAGGACTTGCTATGCTCGCGTTGTTGCACCTTGCTGACAGTCGAGATATTCAGTGGCTCAGGGAGTGGGCACTTGGAGCAGCGATGTTAGTTGGCCTCCTGGTCGGTGTTGTGATACAAGTGACTCTCGGGAGTTTGTGGTAACATGTCTAAAAGTCAGAGCAAGCAAGTCAGCAAGTCCCAAACGGCGGACAGTAGTGACGTTTATGAGGAAAGTTTCATTCCTTATATCAATAAGTGGGGGAGAAGGACCAACCTCCTCGCGGTCGCGCTCTCATTGGGGCCGGCAGTGGCTCTGCTGGTCGTCTTCGATATTCTCCCCACTACAGCGGCGATCGTCGGAGCTTTCGCTTCGGTCGCACTCACGTTTGGCTGGGCTTGGTTCATTGAACCGTTGTCGTATTACCCGGTGCTGGGTATTCCTGGGACGTATATCGCCTTCCTGTCGGGGAACATCTCAAACCTTCGCTTGCCCTGTGCTGCAGCGGCCCAAGAGGCTTCAGACGTCGAGACAGGAACGCCCCAAGCGAGTATCATCTCGACAATAGCGATAGCTGCTTCGGTCATCGTCAATACGGCCATGTTGGGGATCGGTGCGGTCGCACTCGTCTCAGCCTTTCAGGCACTCCCCGAACTGTGGAAAGGCGCACTCGAATCGTACCTGGTACCGGCGGTTTTCGGTGCTATCTTCGCACAATTCGGAAGAGATTACCCAAAGGTTGCTGGTATCGGGTTCACGATAGCGTTGATTATGACGCTACTGTTGGAGCTTGGATATCTGGCCTTCCTGCCGAGTTACCCTCTGTACGCGGTGATAATCGTCTCCGTATTCGGCACGACGTTCATCGCCCGCTGGATGTGGCACCACGACATGATCTCAGCGCCCGACGAGGCAAACGAATAACGTAGATACTAGCGCCACGAACGAGTACATATCATAAGTTACCAATGACAACGAAGATGCACCTCCCAACGGAACAGGAACTCATCGATCTCCGGCGTGAATTCCACAAATTCCCGGAGCCTGGGTGGCGTGAGTTCTGGACAACGGTCAGAATCGTCGAAGAACTCGAACACTTGGGTGTCGACCAGATTCACATTGGGGCTGACGCACTCGATCCCGACGAGCGTTTGGGGGTTCCGGACGAACAGGAACTATCTGATTGGCTCGAACGAGCGGCATCTCGGACGGACCGAACCGATGTGCTTGAACAGGTCGCAGGCGGCCATACTGGGGTTGTCGCAGTCGTTAATTGCGGTGACGGCCCGACAGTAGGGCTTCGCGTTGATATCGATGCGCTCCCTATCACCGAATCGTCCGACGCGAACCACAAGCCGGCTGCCGAGGGATTCCGCTCCGAGAATGAGGGGTTTATGCACGCGTGTGGCCATGACTCACACATCACATTCGGCTTAGGGACGCTCCAGACAGTCCTCGAAAGCGACTTCAGCGGTACTTTCAAGCTCTTTTTCCAGCCGTCAGAGGAACTCCTCGGGGGTGGGAAAGCGATGGCCGCCGGACCACATATCGACGATGTGGACTACCTGATCGGAACACACGTCGGGCTCGATTATCCGACTGGGACCGTGACAGCGGGCCTCGACGAGGTGCTTGCCTTCTCACGTTTCGATGTCTCCTTTACCGGCGAATCTGCTCACGCCGGGTTAGCGCCCAATGAGGGCCGCAATGCGGTCCAAGCACTTGTGGACGCCACGAGCAATATCTACGGGATTCCGCGTCACAGAGACGGTGCCACTCGGGTAAATGTTGGCGAACTCAGGTCCGACAATGCCTCCAATGTGATCGCCAGTAAAGCGACTGCGACAGTCGAAGTGCGTGGGGAATCGGATGAGTTGATGGAGTATATGCGAGATTCTGTTCGCCGACACATCGACTCAGCGGCAGAAGCGCACGACTGTGAGGCCGAGACGTCACTTATTGGAGAAGCGATCCGTGAGGACAGCGACGAAGAACTGGTTGATCTTGTCGACGAGATAGCAGGCGATGTTAATGGAGTTTCTTCAGTGCGCCGACGTGATAGTTTAGGTGCCAGCGAGGACGTGACCTATCTTATGCGGGCTGTCAAAGAGAACGGCGGGAAAGCGACGTACGTCGGAATCGGCGGTGGCAATCCCAGTGGACATCATACACCTACGTTCGATATTGAGGAAGATTGCCTGCTGATCGGTGTCTCGGTACTCTCAGAACTCGTTCTTGACCTTCTTTCATGAACCAGGCAGAGGGTTAAATTTACCGAGGTCCTCTTGTGGGGTCGTCGGATGACGTACCTGCAACCCATACGGCCGAACAATAAAAAAACAGCTGCAATAATCGGCAGAATACTGCAAATTATCGACATAGGTTCTGATCCCTCAACAAGCGGAGGAAGTTCAGAATGAAAGCCACCACAGACGCCGAATACGACGGTAGCGATGTTCTGGCCGTTACTGATCGTAGATCCACCGGGGTCGATGAAATAAAAAAGAGGTTCAAATTAGCGTTGATGCTGCCGGTGTGAATTTCACCGACGTCGAACAGCAGTGGGGAAACTATCGGAAGGTCCGTCCCAACCGTTCGTTCCCCGTCTTGAAGCCGCTGAGGCCGTCACCGTAGCCGCCGTTCATCCGAAGACGGGGATATTCCTGCCCAAACTTCCGTTGCCTGCCGACGGCATCACTGGCGTGGTTGTTAGCGCTGTCGTCTTCTTCACTGCCAATCAGATGGCCACGCCGTCGGTGGCACAGGAACCTGAGACGGCGGGCTAGTTGTACCTCGCCCGGAGCGAATATTTCGAGAGCTAAAGCGCTGAACCTCGATGTTCTCGATCATTTTCAGTCACGCCGACTTGGGAAACCTCCAATCTTGGTTGCACTCCTTCGGTCGCTGGTACAATGCTCCAAACTAAACAATATCGCCTGTCTGGAACACTCCGTATGTTGCTTGGTCGGTCATCTCTTCCGAGATGTGTCGTTGATCGAGTATACCTTTTGTCGAGCATCACCGTATTTTACCCGTGACGTGATCTCATCGATCTCTTCAAGCTTATTCAGTGCTGATCTGACTGTCCGGCCAACAAGAGTGGTTTTCTCTACGAGTTCTTTCTGTGTGAGATCTCCTTCGTATTGGAGTGTCTTGAAAACCAATTTTGCGCTTATCGTGAGCTCTTCTACACCTCTCTCTTGAGAGTCACGTATCTCGGATTTCTGCGTCATCAATTCCACTTTCCCGTCTGAGGGTACTTTGTGATACCGGTTCCCAGCCTGAGCCGTATCCACCCCATCGTACAGACGATCACCATTCGAGAAACGGGTAGAAACGCGTCTCACACCATGTAATCGGCGTCTACAGTGTAATTTCGGCCATGGTGGCCGAACGCTATCGACCCCTTCGTGTATCGAGTGCGATGCATTCATACGCTGTATTCAGTAGTGATACGATATCGTAAACAGGTGAGATATCGCACTCCTGCATAACCGAATTATAATACATGTACTTGTGTTATTAATGTCTCACACCCATCGGTATTTACAGCCGTATACATTTGTGTATTCGAAACTCGAAAACACAGTTTTCCGCGGCTGTGTCGAATTACTGTATGCCGAGAAGGTTACTGCTTTGGGCTTGGCTGCTTTCAGACAAGCCACTCAACGCAATTTCGCGGCGCCCACGGAGCCACACGCGATGTTGTAGGACATAGAGTGGAAATGTCGGGATCACAGAATGACTGAGAAGACAGCGACCGAACTAACCGAGACGACTGACGAAACCGAAGTGGTATCACGCTGTAGAGGCGGCAGTCGGCTCGTTCCACCGCGTCCGCAAGTCCGTCATTGAGGCTGCTAACGCCGCACAGAAGGTTGCAGCTGTGACCGACGGCCGTGCCGAAAGGTCCATCAGATTGTGTAAATAGAGGCCATGGTCGATAGCTTGGTGTGACTACAGCGACTATCACCAGATAACCATGTTCGTGTTCTGTTCAAGCTACAACATCGGGGCGACCGAATCGACATAATTGGATCACTTCTAGGGGTTTTATTTCAGTAACGGCAGTTGTTTGACCATGGCACGCGATCCAGGTGTTGGAAGCCATTCACCTGTCGTCCGCGTCTCGGCAGACGCGGCACGAATAAACCACGAACCGGTGGTGACCGCGGCGCGGGATGCGACCGACGCCGTTTCAGTCCGTCAGACGGGGCCGTCCGGCATCGCGGGTGACGGGCCACTCTTCATGGCATCGCTCGAACGGCGAACCGCGTTCTTTCACGACCCGCCATTGTCGAGTATTCCGCCGCTCGTCAAAAGCATCGAAGGTGGCCTCCTGCCCACCGACGATGCAGACGCTGTCGTTAAGCACGATCCACAGACAACGACACTTCCTTTACCAGACACAGGGCCAGTGTCAGTAGGGCACCGACTCGTGTTGGGTCCCTGTGGCTGGGTCGACCCGCTTGACCCTGCCCAGCATACCTTTGTCTCGACGTCCACGACGGCCGAAACGGTGGCGGATGTCGGTCTGATCGGCCGTGGTCGGGGTGATGCGGCCGCCGACAACCCGGTTGTCGACGTGTGGGAGACCGCACGTACGGCCGACGGTGACCCGGTCGTCGTCGTCAACGCGAACGAGACACGGGAGGAACAATGTGCCGACAGGACACTGCTTGCCGCCACGCCGATGACGATCCTTGATGGCGTCGCGGTGGTGGCCGAGTACGTCGGCGCTGAGGACGCCGTCGTCTACCTGAACGAGGCAGACTCCCCGCTACACCGGCATCTGCAACGGGCCGTCGACGCCGCCGCCGAAACGCTTCCGGTCGTCCCCCAACTGGTGGCCGGTCCCGACGAGTATCGGGCGGGCGAACCGACGGCGGCGCTCGAAGCACTGGAGGGCGCAGACCGCATCGAACCGCGGCTCCAGCCGCCGACGCCGGCCGAACGCGGGCTCTACGGCCGACCGACAGTCATCCACACCCCACGGACCTTCGCTCACGTGCACCGACTCCTCACCAACCCAGATGCCTACGACTCGGATGCTCCCGACCCTGGTACTCGACTCGTCACCGTCACCGGCGACGTGGCGAACCCGGCGACCGTCGAATTGGGGTCCGGCGGGAGCCTCGCCACGGTACGGGAGGCAGTCGAGATGGACGGCGCGTTCAAGATGGCCTGCGTCGGCGGCGTTCTGGGCGGTATCACCCGTGACCTCGACGTTGCCCCGACCGCACAGTCCTTGCGCGCCGCCGGTCTCGGCACCGACGGCATCGTGGAACTGCTCGCCGACGACCGTTGTGCGCTGGCGACCGTCGGCGAGCGAGCGCGGTTCGCCGCCACGGAGAACAGCGGTCGGTGCGTCCCCGGCCGCGAGGGGACCAAACAACTCGCCGAACTCCTGCGCGAGGTGTACGACGGGTCGTTCGACACCGAGAAGATACGCGAACTGGGGCGGGTGATGCGCCGGTCCAGCAACTGTCAGGTCGGCGCGCACGCGCCCCGGCCCGTGACCACCGCCATCGAGGAGTTCGAACCGGAGATTCGCGCACACGCAGACGGCCACTGTCCGGCCGGCACCTGTACGGAGCAACTATGAGTACCGACGAGACACTCCCCGGCGTTCCCGACCTCACCGATCCACAATCGGAGACGCCGGTCACGGCCGAGTTCGAGACCGGCACCGCCAACGACCCCGACGTGGGGACGACTGGCGACGCACCGACTACCGTTACCGTCGACGGCGAACCCGTCACCGTCCCGCCCGGGTCGACGCTCGTCGACGCCATGGAAGCGGCGAGTGGCGTTTCGGTCGACCCCGGCGCCGACGGCCTCGAAGACGCCGACGTGCCCGCGCTCTGTTACTACGACCGCGAGGGCGACTGCAGCGACGAGGTCGGCCCGCGGAGCGAATGCCGCACCTGCATGGTCGAGACGGACGAGCACGGCCTCGTCCCCTCCTGTTCGTTCCCCGCCGAAGACGACCTCGACGTGCGGACCGACACGCCCGACGCCGAGGAGGCCCGGAGCGTCAACCTCGACCTGGTCCTCTCGAACCACAATCTGCGGTGTACGACCTGCAACGGCAACGGCCGATGTGAACTGCAGGACGCCGCCATCAGCGAGGGCGTCGACCACCCGCGCTACGGCGTCTTCGACGAGCGAGACCAGTACGAACCTATCGACGACACGTCGTCGTTCATCCAGATCGACCGCAACAAGTGCATCCTCTGTAACCGGTGTGTTGACGCCTGCAACGACGTGCAAGTCGAGGGCGTCCTCCGCATCGAGGGCCACGGCGAGGACACCCGCATCGGCTTCCAATCGGATGCCGAGACCATGGGCGATTCGGAGTGTGTCTCCTGCGGGCACTGCGCCACAGTCTGTCCAACGGGGTCGCTCACCGAGAAGGGTATCGGCGGGGCCGCGACGCTCCCGCTCCCCGGATTCACCCAACGCAACTCCGTCGGGAAGGTCATCGAACACGAGGACGTCGAGACCATCGACGACACGACGGCACCGAACCGCACCTTCGGGGCCGCCAAACCGCTCGACGGCGACAAGAAAGGGCTGGCGAAGTTCGTCTCGAAGGCCAAGCGCAACGCCGGCGACCTCGCGAAGCAGTTCGGGAACGAGGCGTTCCTCGCGGCGGAACACACCGCCGAGAGCATCGCGGCGAACACGCTCCCGGAGGGCCGCCTGTTCGACGTGGCCAGCATGGTGAGCAAGTACCGCCTCGGAAAGATAGACAAGCAGGAGACGACCTGCGGGTTCTGTGCCGTCGGCTGCCGGTTCGAGATGTGGGGCAAAGACGGGACTCGCTGGGCGTCGTCCCCGTCGACGACCCCGATACGGCGCCGGCTAACAACTTCTCGACCTGTGTGAAAGGGAAGTTCGGCCACGAGTTCGCCAACAGCGAGAAGCGCGTGACCGAGCCGTTGGTCCGCAACGACGACGGCGAGCTCGAAGCCGTCGAGTGGGACGAGGCGTTGGATTACGTCGCCGACCGCCTCACCGAGATTCAGGACGAGCACGGTATCGACGCGCTTGGCTGTCTCGCCTCCTCGAAGGGGAGCAACGAGGAAGCGTACCTCGTCCAGAAGTTCGCCCGGCAAGTGCTGGGGACGAAGAACATCGACAACTGCGCGCGCCTCTGTCACTCCTCGACCGTGGCGGCGCTCCAGCAAACGGTCGGGTACGGGGCGATGACCAACCGCATCAACGAGGACATCGGCGAGGCCGACGCCTACCTCATCAGCGGGTCCAATACGACTGAGTCTCACCCGGTGCTCGCGACCCGCATCAAGCAGAACGTCCGCGACGGCGCGGACCTCGTCGTGTTCGACCCCGAAAAGTCGGTATCGCCGAACACGCCGACCAGTACACCCGCACGAATCCAGGGTACGACGTGGCGTGGCTCAACGGCCTGATGCGCTACATCATCGAGAACGACCTGCACGATACGGCGTTCATCGAGCGCAACACGAAGAACTTCGAAGAACTAGAGGAGAAGGTGCAGGCGTTCACGCCGGAGAAAGTCGAGGAGTTGGCCGGGGTCTCTCCGGACGAACTCGCCTCGGCCGCCGAGACGCTGGCCGAAGCCGACACCGTCGTCTTCGGCTGGGCGATGGGGATGACCCAGCAGTCCCACGGCACCGAGAACCTACTGGCGATGGCCGACCTCGCGCTGTTGCTCGGCCAACTCGGCAAGCCCGGCGCGGGCCTCTCGCCGTTCCGGGGCCAGAACAACGTGCAGGGCGGCGGGGCGACATGGGGACCCTCCCCGGGAGTCTCCCGGGGTATCAGGACCCCGCCGACGACGAGGTGGGCGAGAAGTTCGCCGAGGCGTGGGCGAGCGCCCGCCCGAGGAACCCGGGCTGAAAGTGCCGGAGATGCTGGCCGAAGCCCACGAGGGCAACCTCCGTGGGATGTACGTGGTCGGGGAGAACCCGGCGTTGTCGGAACCGGACATCCAGCACGCCGCCGAGGCGCTGGAGGATCTAGAGTTCCTCGTGGTGCAGGACATCTTCGTGACGGAGACGGCCGACTACGCCGACGTGATTCTGCCGGCGGCGACCTCGCCGGAGAAACACGGCACGTTCACCAACACGGAGCGGCGCATCCAGCGGGTGCGTCCGACGGCGGAGCCGCCGGCGAGGCCCGACAGGACTGGGAGATTACGCAGGCGCTGGCGAACCGTCTGGGCTACGACTGGGACTACGACCATCCACGCGAGGTGATGGACGAAATCAACTCGCTGGCACCCATCTACGGCGGCGTCACGTACGAGCGCCTCGAAGCGGGCGAGGAACACGGGCTGCAGTGGCCGTGCTGGGACGAGGACCACCCGGGGACGCCGTACCTCTACGACTACGAGGAGGGGAACTTCAACCACGACGATGGCCTCGCTCGATTCGTCCCCGCGGACGGCGGCCATCCCGGTGAAGTTCCGGACGAGGAGTTCCCGTTGACGCTCACGTCGGGACGCGTGCTGTACCACTGGCACACGGGCCAGATTACGCGGCGCGTCGAGGGCTGATGAGCCACGTTGGGGAGAGTTTCGTAGAGATTCACCCGACACCGCTGACCAGTTGGGCGTCGCCGACGGCGAGTACGTCCGGGTAGAGTCCCGCCGCGGGTCCATCGTCGTCAAAGCACAGGTCACCGACCGCGTGGGCCGGGGACGCTGTTCATCCCGATGCACTTCGCCGCGGGCGCGGTGAACAAACTCACGGCGAGACGTTCGACCCCACCGCAGGGATTCCAGAGTACAAGGTATCGAGCGTCCGCCTCGAACCGCTCGGTCCGGAGACGGACGAGGCCGTCCTCCGGACGCCCGACGCCGGAGCGGGAAGCGTGGCCGGCGACGACTGAGATAGGGTTCCTAGATTAGATCGAACGCGGAGGTCGCTAAAACAGTCGATCCATTTTATTCGGCGTCTGACTCCGCCGTCGTGCCGCCACAGACGAGTACGGGTCGGTTCGTCCCGAGAATTACTTCCTGGGTGACGCTCCCGAACAGTGCTTTGCCGGTAGGGCTTCGCTTTCGTCCACCGACGCAAATCTGGTCGACGTCGTACTCCTCGGCGTAGACGAGTATCTCGTCTGCAGGGGCCCCGCTCGACTCGAGTAGTTCAACGTCGACGCCGAGGTCTTCGAGGTGTTCTTTGGCTTCCCGTACCGCTTCGACCTGACCGACTGACGCTCCCTCCGGGTTGTCGCCGAAGACGTGCAAGAGATATGCTTCCATCTCTTGCCCCGACTGAACCATGTCTTCGACTGCGGCAATCTGCGCGTTGGCCTGTGGTAGTGGTGTGTCTAATGCAATCAGTTCTCGAAGCATACGACGTCTATATCTCCAAACATACTTATAACCTCCGCGTGGTGCCGAATATCTGCTCGTCTGATCCCTCAACCGCCCGGAAGGAAGACGGGACAGTCGAATTCCCTGCGCTATCTATCTCGCTGTGCCGGAAACAGTTGGACGCGGTCAACGATCGGTTCATCCATCGACAGTTCCATCTCGACGTCGGTCTCGGTCCGCTCAATTTCGTCAAACCCGATATTCTCGTAGACAGTAATCGCTCGATTGTTTCCACACGAAACGTTGAGCGTTAGTCCGTCGCGGTCTTGGTCGTCCGCGTGTGCGATGAGGTGTTTGAGCAATTCCGAACCGATACCTCTGTTTCTGACGGATTGATGGAGGAAGATCACGAGTTCGGGCGCAGAGGCCGACGCGGGAACGGCCGCAGCGTGGCCAATGATTCGGATGTTATCTTCGACCACGAGATTCAATCCTCTCTCGACGAGCGACGAGACCCAGCTCTCTATCTGTGACCGCGTGGCTGGCGGAATTCCCTGCGTCCGACTGTAGCTGTCGAGGTCGTTGTACATGTCGACGATGGCGTCGAAGTCTGCTGGCTCGAAACGACGGGCGATTCGGGGGACGCCCTCCTTGTCGACGAAGCGGGGACAGCGCGGTGGACAGTGTTTGGTCCCTTCACACGAGGAGTTATCCCATCCGGTACAGACTGAATCTGTTTCTTCGACGTTGCCAATCATGTGATGGTGTAACACGACAAAGGATGTATAAATTGTGCCGAATCCCATCGGGTGAGAACGGTCGAGGCGGACTATGAAACCGTTAGTCCCACTCGGGATCTCGCTTCTCGACGAACGCGTTCAATCCTTCGTCGAAGGTGTCGGACTTGCTTGCCATGCGAATCATGTCTCGTTCCAGTTCGAGATGATCGTCAAGTTGCGATTGGAACGCGCTGTCGACCAACGTCTTGATTTTCCCGTACACGTCTGTCGGCCCCATTGCAAGCCTATCTGCTAGCTCGGATATTTCGTCGAGAAACTCTGTGCGTGACCCAGTGATAATACGATCTGTTATGCCGAGACTCTTGGCTTCGGCGGCCGATATCGGTCGTGGATCGAAGAGAAGGTCGCGTGCTTGGTACGGACCGACGGCACGCGTGAGGAAGAAAGGTGTCGCGTTATCGGGGGTGAGGCCGATACGTGCGTACGCTGTGTCCAACGACGCCGGCTCGTGCATGACGACCATATCACAAGCGAGGGCGAACCCGAGACCACCACCGGCAGCAGTCCCCACGATGGCGGCGACGACCGGCGCATCGAGTGACCGAAGTTCCCGAATGAATCGGTTCGACGCCGCCGCAGTGTTGTCTATTTTCGGTGGGCGGAGTTCCTGTGGCGTTTCCTGTACATCTGTTAGGTTTGCCCCGACAGAGAAATCACTCTCTCCGTAGAGAACGAGACACTGTACGTCGTTTCGCAAGTCGGTCACCGCCTCGGTGAGCGCGTCCACGCTCGTTGCGGTAAACGAGTTCACGTCATTCTCATCGGCTTCCATCACGAGCCACGCGACACCGGTGTCGGTGTCGATGTCTGCCCGGACATCTTCGTGGTATCGTCGAGTCTCCCCGTCGGTCTGGTCTAAAGTCACGGCTATCGAACTCCCAGATACGTTTCGAGCACGTCTTGGTCGTCGAGTAACTCGTCAGCGGGTGCTGTCAATTCGATATGGCCGGTCTCGAGCACGTATGCTCGGTCGGCTAACTCTAGAGCTAAGTGTGCGTTCTGTTCGACCAGAAGTATGGTCATCCCTCGCTCGTTCAACTGTTCGATCATGTCGCTTACGTCGTCAACGATTTGTGGTGCGAGGCCTTCTGACGGTTCGTCGAGTGCCAGCACTTCGACTGGCGGACCGACGAGCGACCGAGCGATGGCTAACATCTGCTGTTCGCCGCCACTCATCGTGCCCGCCCGCTGGCCCCGTCGTTCGTCAAGACGATCGAAACTGTCGTAGACATCCTCGATACTGAACGTCGTGCCCCGGTTGGATCCTTCGTTGTCGGCTTTGACTCGGTTGGCTATCTGGAGGTTTTCGGCGACAGTCAGGTCGGGGAAGACGCGGCGGTCCTCGGGTGTCCAGGAGATTCCGCGCCGCCGAATCTGGTTAGGTGGAAGGTCCTGAACGTCGTCCCCGTGGAGTCGGACCAACCCGTCTTTCGGGGGTGTGACGCCCATTATCGTCCGGAGCGTGGTGGTCTTCCCGGCGCCGTTCCGGCCGATGAGGGCGACTATCTCGCCCTCGTTGATGTCTAACGAGACGTCGTGGAGGACGTGGCTCGGTCCATAGTACGTGTCGACGCTGTCAACTTCGAGTACCGTCATGCCGTCTCACCCCCGAGATACGCCTGTTGGACACGCTCGTCTTCCTTTACGGTTTCTGGTGGCCCGGCGGTGAGTAACGACCCGTTCTCCATCACGGCGAGCCGGTCGGCGACACGCATGACGACGTCCATGTCGTGTTCGACGATGACGATGGTGATGTCCTCGGCGAGGTCCTCGACGAGTTTGCGCGTCTCGACGGTCTCGTCGGGGCTCATTCCCGCAGTTGGTTCGTCCATCACGAGGATGTCGGGGTCACAGGCCAGTGCGATGCCGATTTCGAGGTGGCGTTGCTGCCCATGGGCGAGCGAACTGGCCGGTTCTCGTGCGATGTCGAGGAGGTCGAGCCGTTTCAGCACGTCCCTAGCCGCGTCACGCGGACCCGGTTCGTCGTCGTGATGCCGAAGCAATGCCCCCGGAGACAGTTCCGTCTGCTGTGCCTGTGCCGCCAGTCGAACGTTTTCGAGCGCGGCCAGGTCGGGGAAAAAGTTCGTTATCTGAAACGAGCGTGCGAGCCCTTGCCGAACGATCTCCTGAGGCTCGAGCCCGTCGATTCGGCTCCCACGTAGTTCGATGTGTCCTTCTGTCAGCTCGTATCGGCCGGTGATCAGATTGAACAGCGTCGTCTTGCCAGCCCCGTTGGGGCCGATAACGGCGGTCACCTCGTCTTCACGGATATCGAGCGTGACCTCGTCTACAGCTCGGATCTTCCCGAACTCTTTCGAGACACTGTCCAACGCCAAGAGGGGCGTTACCATACGAACAACAGGCCCTTACGCGTATAAAAATCTATCTCTGTCCGTAGAACTCAGGTATAGTGGCTATCGCACTGCTTGGCGGAACCGTAACATATATTCATGCAGTATGCGTTCGTCACCGTATGCCATCAGAGAGCATGCCCCACGAGAAGCGTAGCGAGCAGTACAGCCGTCGGAAGTTCCTCGCAGGAACCGGCGCCGTCGCGGGAACTTCGATTGCTGGTTGTATTGGCGGCGGTGGTGGCGGGTCAGACACAGTCAAGATCGGGTTCGTGCTGCCCTTCTCCGGGACGTACTCGTTCCTGGGCGAGAGCATCGTCAACGGGGTGAAGCTCCGTCTCGACCAGCAGCTGGGTGGTGAAATCGACGGGCGAGAGGTTGAATATGTCCGACAGGACACCGGCGCGGACCCGGCGACGGGAGCGTCTATTACACAGGAGTTCCTCCAGTCGGAGAACGTCGATTTCATCGTCGGACCGGTCTCCAGTGCCGTTGCGGGCGCGATGAAGCCCGAGATAGCTAGCGCCGGTAGCGCCATCTGGCTGAACGCCAACGCGGGTAACTACAAACTCGTGCAGGACAGCTGCACGAGGTATCACTTCCGCACCTCCTTCAACACGTGGCAGACGAGTGCACCGCTCGCCTCTTACGTCAAGGACAACATCGCGGACAACGTCGTCCTCTCGTACGCGAACTACACGTTCGGACAGCAGTCGAAGAACCTCTTCCAGGAAGCGTTCGAAGAGGCCGGTGGAACGGTCGTTGACGAAATCGGCGCGCCACTCGGGACATCCGACTACTCGTCGTTCCTCCAGGAGATAGAGAACAGCGGTGCCGACACCGTGTTCTCGTTCTTCGCCGGGAGTGACGCCGTGAACTACATCAAGCAGTTCAGTTCCTTCGGACTCAACGAGAAGATGACTCAGACCGGAAGCGGCTTCCTCTTGTCGGCGGACACGCTTCCGGCGCAGGGGAAGGCGGCTCTCGGGATGTACTCGCTCTTGCACTACACACCGACGAAGCAGTCCGACCGCAACCAGGCGTTTGTCGACGCGTACTCGGAGCAGTACGATACGACCCCGAACGTGTACGCGTGTCAGGGATACGACTCCGGGCTCGCAGCCGAGATGGCCGTCAAGGAAGCAGGTGGCACCGATACCGACAGTATGGTTAGTGGTCTCGCCGGGAAGGAACTGAACAGTCCGCGCGGCTACTTCAAATTCAAATCTACTACGCACGATCCGATTATGGACATGGATATCCGCCAAGTCGTCGAAGCGGACGGCGGCGGCGTCCAGAACGAAGTGGTCGAAACGCTGTCGCAAGTCGAAGGCCCAACGTGGGGGTGCAGCCTGTAACATGGTCCTTGACGGAATAGCGAAAACCGCGCTGCTCGGCGTCGAGATGGGCATGACACTCGTGCTCGTCACTGTGGGGCTGACGCTGATATTTGGTATGATGGATGTCATCAACTTCGCCCACGGGTCGCTATACATGCTCGGGGCGTACTTCGGCCTCGCTGTCGTCTCGGTGACCGGAAACTGGTGGGCAGCACTCTTGATCGCACCGTTATTGGTTGGTCTCCTCGGAGGTCTCATTGAATTCTTCTCGATACGCCCTCTCTATGGTCGGAACCCGCTCTATCACATCCTCCTGACGTTCGGGTTCGCCATCATGCTCCACGGGTTGGTGACAGAGATCTGGGGCGGGCAGGTGCAGAACATTTCGACTCCTGCGCTCCTTGACGGATCGGTGAATCTGGTATTGTTCTCGTACCCACTGTTTCGGCTGTTCCTGCTGGGTGTGAGCATCGCTGTTACGGCCGCGTTGTGGCTGGCGATTCGCCAGAGTGACTTCGGTATCGTTATGCGCGCAAGCGCGCACGACTCGGAGATGGTGAACGCCCTCGGGACGGACGTCAAGCGGGTGTTCACTGCCGTATTCGTCCTCGGTTCGGTGCTCGCCGGATTGGCAGGTGTTCTCCTCGGAACTTCCCAAGCGGTTGATCCGGGAATGGCCGCGAGCATCATCATCCAGGCGTTCGCCATCGTCGTCATCGGAGGGCTCGGGAGTTACCGTGGCGCCGTCGTCGGCGCATTCATCGTCGGGATGCTCAATGCGTTCGGGCCGACGTTCGCGCCGCAGTTCACTGACGCCCTCCTGTATCTGTTGATGGCAGCCGTCTTGCTTGTGAAACCGGCTGGGCTGTTCGGCAACCCGGAGGCGACGTGAGATGAGCGTCAAGGACATCGTCGGCAGACATTTCTCTGCGCACGCAGAAACAGACGTCCTCAGCGGTCGAGTCCGACTCGGCCTGTTCGCCGCTGGCGTCGTCGCTGTGCTGTTCGCTCCGGTGGCACAGATGGTTCACCCGTTTTGGATGGACCTCGTGACACATATGTTCATCTTCGCGCTGTTCGCACTCAGTCTGGATTTCGTCTTCGGGTATGCCGGGCTGCTCTCGTTCGGCCACGCGGCCATGTTCGGAGCCGGCGGCTACGCTGTTGCGTTGTTGATACAGAATGTGACCTCCAGCGCATTACTGGTCCTGCCAGCGGCAGTTATTGTCGGCGCCATTGTTGCGGCGATTATTGGGTGGTTGAGTGTCTCTGCGCGTGGCATCTACTTCGCCATGCTCACGCTGGCGTTCGCCCAGCTGTTCTACACGATAGCGTTCAACGACATCCCGGCGATGTTGCTCGGCGTTGACGCCGTGACAAACGGAGACAACGGACTCGTCGGCATCACCTCACTGACACTATTCGGGATGGACACCGGTTCGCTCATGTCGTACTACTACCTCGCGCTCGTGATACTCGCGGGGATGCTGGCATTGGTCACTCGACTCGCAAACTCGCCGTTCGGCCGCGTGCTACAGGCTATCCGCGAGAACGAGGACCGCGTCGCGTTCATCGGCTACAACGTGGACCGGTACAAGATTGTTGCGTTCACGATAAGCGGTGCGATGGCAGGACTGGCGGGCGGACTCTGGGTGCCGTTCAATAGTACCGCCACCACGTCGATGCTCCACTGGACGACCAGCGGTGAACTGATCGTGATGACGCTGCTGGGAGGGATGGGGACGCTCTGGGGCCCGATAGCCGGTGCATTCCTCGTCGTGTTCCTCGAAGATTCGCTCTCAGCCATCGGCAACTGGGAGATTTACCTCGGTATCGTCTACATCGTCATCGTCATTTTTGCGCCACGTGGACTAGCCGGTATCTTCCAGACGGTCCGGTCGAACCCCCACCCGAAAGTCTTGTTGAGCAGGGTGCGGAGCGCACTGGTGACCTACAGAGAGAAGGTCTTCTCCTAACCCCTACATTTTATATCCGACGGCAGAGTTTGGGATTGTATGCCAGACACGAAGGTGCGAGACCTTTCTGCGGCGATCGGGATGATCGAACCGGGGAGTTCCATCGCGATGGGACTCGCCCTCGAACACGCGATTCCATTCGCCGCTGGGCACGAACTCATACGTCAAGGGATCGACGACCTGACACTGGTCGGTCCTATCAGTGACCTCCTGTTCGATCAGTTGGTGGCCGCAGACTTAGTCGACAGGGTTCGGGCCGCGTGGGTCGGGAACGTGAGTGCTGGCACCGGCTACAACTTCAGACGGGCCGTCGAAGATGGCGACCTTGAGGTTGAGAACCACTCGAACTTCAGCATCGCGCTGTCGCTGAAGGCCGGCGCGATGGGTGTCCCGTATCTTCCGACGCGGTCGTTACTCGGGAGCGACATATTCAGAGAGAGCGATCGCTTTCGTGAGGCCGAAGACCCGTACTCGGGTGATCGACTGGCTCTCGTTCCGGCCATCCGGCCGGACTGGACGATCGTACACGTCCAGCGGGCGTCGCCATACGGCGACGCTCACTTCTGGGGCAACTCCGGAGTAACGTTCGAAGGCGTCGACGCTGCGGAGAACACGCTCGTCGTCGCCGAGGAAGTCGTTAACCCCGACGTGATAAAGAGCGACCCCAGCCGCACCGCGATAACCAGAGAGTCAGTGACTGCGGTCGCGGAAGTACCGTACGGTGCCCACCCGTCCCCACTCGCGGGCCGGTACAACCGGGACAACGAGTATTACGTCGACTATGCCGAGCGGACGAACGACCGGACGGACGCCACAGACTGGTTGGAGGAGTGGGTCTATTCCGTTCCAGATCGGGCGACGTACATGGAAAAAATCGAGTGTGTCCTGAGTGTCTCTGAGCGGACCGTGGCCGCGGAGGTGGAGTATGGACAGTGAGGCGTACACGGACCGGGAACTGATGGTCGCTGCTGCGGCACGTGAAATCGACGACGGTGACGTCGCGTTCGTCGGGATGCGACTGCCGCTCATCGCGTTTCAGGTCGCGGTTAGCACGCACGCCTCGAACGCGCTCTCTGTGTTCGAGAGTGGCGTCGTGCGTGACGACCCGGCGGACGGGTTCCTGCACACGATGTGTGACCTTCCGAACCTCGATCACGCCGTCTCGACGACGAGCATGATTGACATCATGTCACGCCTCCAGCGAGGTGACATCGATGTCGGGTTCCTCGGCGGCGCGGAGATAGACCGCTACGGGAACCTGAACACGACCCGGGTCTCGACCGGGTCTCGTCAGATCCGTCTTCCGGGAAGCGGCGGTGCCTGCGATATCGCCTGTCTATCCCAGCGGACGGTGATTTTGATGCCTCACGAACCACGTCGGTTCGTGCAGAACGTCACGTACAACACGAGTCCCGGCCACGGCGAGGGCGATGACTGGCGTGAACGCGAGTCGGTGGCGGGTGGCGGTCCGGAAACGCTCGTCACGACGAAGGCCACGTTTGGCTTCGACAACCACGGGGAGATGTACGTTGAGTCGCTCCATCCGGGCGTCGGTGTTGACGATATCGTTGACGACTTCCCGTGGGACCTCAGGACTGCCAAAGACGTAACCGGCGACGCTGTGGGACGAACCGATCCGCCATCGCAGACGGCACTGGACCTGATCCGAGAGTTCGACCCTGACGGCTTCTGGACTCGCTGAGTCGGTCTTCGGGTAATGTCTCTGATAAATGGTGTCAATTACCGAAACAAACAAATATGATGTTCCACATTATCTGACTGAGAGATGCAGCAGAACGTACCCGAGTCATGTCTGCCCGACGCAGCGTACGGCCCGGAACCAGTCAATGCGCTCCCCGAGACTGACTATCCGTCCCACATCAACGTGGCGGTGGAGTTAGTCGACAAGCACGTTGAGGAGGGTCGCGGGGACAACGTCGCCATTCGGTTCCGAGACCGAGGAATCACGTATAGTGGCCTCCAAAAGAAGGTCGACCGGTTCGGGAACGCGTTGCAGGACCTCGGCGTTGAACCGGGAGACCGGGTGCTCGTCCGATTCCCGAACCGACCGGAAGCCATCGTCTCCTGTCTGGCCGTCCAAAAAATTGGGGCGATTCCACAGCCCTCGATGAAACTGCTGCGAGCCAAAGAGCTCACACACATCCTCGACGACGCCAAAATCAAGGTCGCTATCGTCTACGACGACCTGCTGGACGAGCTCGAAGATGCCGTAGATGCCGTTGACTGCGTCGAGGAGATCGTCGTCGTCGATGACGTCGGTGTCGAGCACGACCACCCGAGTTACGGGTCACTCATCGAGAATGCGAGCGAGGATCTAGAGCCCCACGACACGGAAGCGACGGACCTCGGGCTAATGCTGTACACCAGCGGAACGACCGGCCGCCCGAAAGGCGCTGTACACTCGCATTCTGCCATTCTCGCAACGGCAGACGGGTACGCACGATACTGCATCGAACCGACGGAGGAAGATGTCTTCGGTGGGAATCCGCCGCTGCCATTCGCGTACGGGTACGGTGATCTCGTCACGTTCCCCCTCCGATTCGGCGCCACTACCAGTCTCGTGCAGGATGCAACGCCAGAGACGCTTCTCGAAGCTGTCGAGGATCACGGAATCTCCGTGTTCTGCTCTGTCCCGACCGCGTACAATCAGATCCTCTCGAAGTTCCCGGACGGACACGAAGAGTACGACGTGAGTTCCCTCCGCCTTGGACTGAGTGCCGGTGAACCGCTGGCGCCGCACACGTTCGACGAGATCAACGAAAAATACGGAATCGATGTTCTCGATGGAATCGGTACGACGGAGATGCTCCACATCTTCATCTCTCATCGCCACACGGACGACATCGACCCTAGTGCGACGGGATTCGCAGTTCCGGGCTACGAAGCAAAGATCGTCGATCCGAAGACAGGTGAGGAACTGGAACGCGGGCGGTCCGGCCAACTCGCGGTCCGCGGCCCGACGGGTATTACGTACTGGAACCGTCCGAAAAAGCAGAGCGAAGCTGTGGAAGACGGCTGGAGCTTCCCTGGCGATATCTTCGTCCAGCGCGAGGACGGCCGGTTCGAGTACCAATCGCGCGAGGACGACCTTATCATCTCCAGCGGATACAACATCCCTGGCCCGGAAGTCGAGATGGTCCTCGAAGAACGGGAGGCCGTACAGGAGGTGGCCGTCGTCGGTGTACCCGACGAGGAACGCGGCGAGATCGTGAAAGCGTACGTCGTTCTGCACGAAAACTACGAGGGAAGTGATGAACTGGTCACGGAACTCCAGAATCACGTCAAGAACACGCTCGCACCCTACAAGTATCCACGCGCGATCCAGTTCCTTGGCGAACTGCCCCGCACAGAGACGGGCAAAATACAGCGGACGAAGCTTCGAGAGCGAGAACAGACTGCATAGCTACGGGGCTGTGCCGGTCTGAAGCAGACCGGAATGATTGCTGTATCGTGGCAAGACCTCTCCTTCCGATCGGTACCCGTAGCGATAGTCAGCAGATACCTTCGTCAGTGTCGATTGTCTCATACAGATGTACACTGTGCTCTAATAGTGATTCTCCCCTATCATTTACAGAGGGCGAAAACAGAACTGTTTACATTATAAATCACCAAGAATAGGATTTAACCACAATGTGAGAATTGTTGTTATTATAGTATGTCTTTGATGATACGGGCCGTGTTGGTTCCTATACTTGGCAAATGAGCGAAAAGACATTACGCTTCAGCGATAATAACTGGTGTACATGTGTTATGCCCGGGCCAACTCGATCACGGTGTCAGTGCTTCGATAATCGAGGGGACGTGTAGTCATCTCCTGATGGAAATAACGAGTGTACTTGTGTGATTGTTTCCTGCTGGTACGAGAGTTCGCGGCGGGACTGGCCGATTCCATAATAAAATTTATGTTTGTCATTCGTTCACACCCAACATATATCTCGCACATTTGGCAACTTGGGATCTGATTTCGAGGGGCACGGCATGCAGTTGCATTGTACATAGATGGCGTTTACGATTACTGTAAACAGGTTAGCTGAAGACCCTTCCCGGTAGCTCTGATTCGAGACCACAATGTGGGAGAAGGAATCCCTATGGACCCTCGTTAGACCTGAGCTTCAGGTCTGAGCGAGGCTTGGCAACGCAGGTCAGCACGTACCCTTCTTTTTTTTCACTGGCAGAGAGAAACATTGCTTCTGTCTGCTGGACTTCTCCTTCCTCGAGAAGAAGCGCACTACAGACACCACAGACTCCCATTCGACACTGGTACGGCAATTCGAGACCTGCTTCGTCAGCTGCTTCGAGAATCGTCTGCGTTTCGGGGACCTCTATCGATCGTTCGAGATCGACGAACTCGACTGTATGCGTCGTAACCATCGTTATAGCTTGCACTCGTAGACGTGTTCGATCGGTTCGAAGTCGAGTTCTTCGTAGATCGACATACCCTGTTCGTCGCCCTCGATCACGTCGACGCGACAGAAATCGATCCCTCGTGGATGGTCTCGGAGCCAGTCGGCAGCCGCCTCGAGTAATTGCTGTCCGATACCTGATTCACGATGTTCCTCTAACACGAAGTGGCCGTTGATGTACCCGTGATCTTCCAGACGGAATATCGGATGGTCACCGACAACTCGCACCTCGAGAACACCAACGAGATTGTCGTCTAATTCGGCGACGAAGACTGTCCCGTACTTCGAATCGAGGAGCTGATTCTCGAAGTACTGAAGCCAACGTTCGTCAGCCTCGTCTTTGTGTTGGTATCGGTCGTCGTAATTCGAGAGGTAATCGGTGAAACCGTGCCAGAGTTCGATGAGCTCGGTACCATCTGCTTTCTCAGCCTGCCTAATCTCGGCTTCCATAACCCCCTATAGAAACCCCTTAGATAAAAAATTCCCTCCTCGCTACGGATGATTCGTCAGATTCTGGGAAAGGCTTATATGTTATCGCTCGAATATCACGGTGTATCGAAATGTCCGTAGACCCAGCCACACTCTCTGAAGAAGAGTTCAAGGAACAGCTACAGAACGGGAAGATGGTCGAATCGGAAGCGGAGATGACTGAAGGATACAAAGAGGCACTGAAGCAAATCCTGCTGGTTTCGGCCGACACCGAATTGATGAGCGCGCCGGCGTACTACGAGCAGTCGCTCAACGCTCCGAGTCTCGACGCACGGGCTTCGTGCGTGAGCGTCATCCAAGACGAACTCGGGCACGGCCACATTGCCTACCGCCTGCTGGAAGACCTCGGCGAGGACCGAGAGGATCTGATCTTCAACCGCGAACCGCACGAGTTCCGCAACACGTACGGTTTCGACCAGCACATCGACAACTTCGCCGAACTCGTCTGTGCGCACGGCCTGTTTGACCGAGCGGGGATCACGCTCCTAGGCGACATCCACGAGAACACGTCCTATGCTCCGTGGAAACGCGCACTGACGAAGGTGTCCAAAGAGGAGCAGTTCCATCTCCGTCACGGTGAGACGTGGATGCGCCGCCTTGCCAACAAGAACGAGACAACCAAAGCAAAGGTCCAGGAAGCCGTCGACTGGATGTTCCCGATCGCGCTGGAATGGTTCGGGCTCCCCGACGACAAGAAGCGTCACGACGACCAGCTCGAATACCGTATCAAGGGGAAATCGAACGACGAACTTCGGCAGGACTGGTTGGACCGGACGGTTCCCTTCCTCAACGAAATCGACATCGAGTTCCCCGCACACTACGACGAGGACACCGACGAATACGTCATCGACTACGAGTTCCCGGTCGCGTTCGACGAAGAGAACAAAGAGTGGCTCTTCGACGAGCCGATCTCGTGGGACGATGTCATCGACCGTTGGCGGGCGCGCGGACCAGCGAACGAGAAGTACGTCAACCTGATCCAGTCTGGCAAAGTCGACGTGATGCCCTAACCGCTGTACTATGAGCAAGAGTTCGAAGACGGAAATCGACGAGATGGGATTCGGTCCGTTCGACATCGGTCCTGACGGTACCGAGTCCGAACTGGAACAGGCAGTCTGGGCGAACCTCGACGAGATACCGGACCCACACATTCCGCTGAGTCTGGTCGAGATGGCGATGATATATGACGTCGACGTGGACAGAGACGGAGTTGCCCAGATCGACGTTTCGTTTCCCTGCATGGGGTGTCCAGCGTACGAGTTCATTCACGACGACATTCGGGGATGCCTCCGGACGATGGACGGGATCACCGACGTCGAAATCGACGTAGTTTGGGAGCCCGTGTGGACCAAAGACATGCTGGACGACGAGGCGCGCGAGAAACTCCGAGAATCGGGGATTGCACTATGAAATACGAAGTATTCGCACGCATTAGACCAGGAGAGGAACTGATCCACGTCGGCAACGTGGACGCACCGGACGACAAAATCGTGAAGACGTACGCACGGACGACGTTCGATGAAGAGGACTGGGACCGGATGATCGCCGTCCCAAGAGCTGAGATTGTCGAAGTAGCGGGCAAACAGAAGGCGGAATCACCGCCCAGGAGCACACAATGACTGAGAACTGGAGTGACGACGCTGTCGAGTATGTACAGGCAATCGCCGACACGAAACTCATCCTCTCGCATCGATATGCGGAGTGGATGCTTTCGGGGCCGGTGCTAGAGGACGACATTGCAGGTGCGAGTGCCGCCCAGGACGAGATCGGTCACGTCCGACAACTGTTCGAGAAGCTCTCCAGCCACGGTCGCGCCCTGTCGTGGTTGCAGGGTGACCGACCGCCCGAGGAGTTCGCTAACGCCGCCTGCCTCGACGACGAATTCGACTCGTGGGTCGAGTTCGTCACGGTCGCGGATTTGACTGAGCGCGCCGCTTGGTATCTCATCGACTCCATCGTCCACGATGACTTCACTGGCCTCGGCGAGCGCATCGGACAGGACGAGTACTTCCACTTGGAGCACCTAGACGGCAGTCTCGAACGTCACGCCGACGAGAACACCGAAGAGGTCGAAGCCGCACTCGAAGCGGCGGTCCCGGGCGTACTCGCGTTCATCGGACCGGCAACGCTCGACGCCGACTCGGACCCGCTCGTACAGTCGGGCTTCACTGACAGGTCGGTCGTCGACGTCCGTGACGGGTTCAAAGCGCAGTACGAGTCCATCTTCGAGGACACCGACGTCGACATTTCGGTGGCCGACTGGGACGTACCCGACTCGGACGAATGGGACAGCACGCGCCGCCGAGTCGGCGAGGGACACATCCGCTCCGAACTGGTCGACGCGTTGACCGGCGTCAAGAACGCGGAGTTCGCACGCGCCTGACTCATGAGTGCATCTATGAACAACGAACCGGATGCGGAGAAACACCCGGAGTGCCCGTTCTGTGGGTCCCGAGACACAGAACAGGAATCGGCGTTCGGGTCGGAGATCTCCAAGAGCCAGTACTACTGCCACGGTTGCAACACGATGTTCGAGCGGCTCAAGTACGACGGGAAGTCACCCGACGACGGGCGGTAGTCCGCGACTGTGAATGGCGTGTGCGCATAGAGCACCTACTGTGCTATCGGGGCTATCAAGCTCCAAGAGCACAGTCTGATTCGACTCTTCTGTCCCACTTACCCAAAAAGTTTATATCCTATGCATGAGTTTTCGATAATGGACAATGGAGTCATTCGACCAGCTAGACCTAGAGTACTTCCAGACTGAAGTAGAGAACCACGTCGGTATCCTTCGGATCGACCGGCCGCCCGTGAACGCCCACAACATCGATGTCCTGCTCGAACTGCAGCGCGCCGTCGAAGGCGTTCGGTTCGACGACAATGTCCGTGTGTGCGTCTTCGGGAGCGCCAACGAGGACATCTTCTCGACAGGGTTCGACATCAACGATCTCCAAACAGAGGAAGCCCACCAGATCGGCTACGCCAGCCAGACCTCGAAGGAGATCATCATGAAGATGCGGACGACGGACACGGTCTTCATCGCCGCTGTCGACGGGCACTGCATGGGTGGTGGCCTCGAACTGGCCCTTGCCTGTGACTTCCGCTTCGTCGGTGACGACGACGACTACCGCGTCGGGATGCCTGAGGTCCACCTCGGCCTCATCGCTGGCGAGGCAGGGACGCAGCTCCTGCCCCGGTACATCAACCGCTCGGACGCACTCCGCATGATGATCACCGGCGAGGAACTCACGCCGCAGGAGGCCTACGAGAAGGACATCTTCGACGAGATCCACCCACCGGAAGATGTCGAGGACGCCGTCTTCGAGTTCGCCGAGGAGATTGTCGAGAAGCCCGCTGGTGCCGTCGGCCACAACAAGCTCGCCGTCAACGAGGGTCTCGAAATGCCGCTCTGGGATGCGCTCTCCCACGAGCGCGAACTTCAGAACGCGCTGCTCGGCTCGGATTCCGCGAAGGAGGGTGTCAACGCGTTCCTCGAGGACCGTGAACCGGACTTCGTCGGTGTCGAAATCGGCGAGAAAGAGGCGCCCGAGCCCCAGTCGGACGACTAACTACAGCGAGAGCGATTCAGTCGCGACAGTCGTCTGTTGAATCTCGGTGGTCCCACCGATCAAACTCAGTATTTTTGCGTCACGGAAGTACCGTTCGAGCGGGTAGTCCGTCCGGTACCCCTTGCCGCCGTAGATCTGCATCGCGTTGCGCGTGACGAACTCTGCGACGTCACTCGCGTAGTACTTCGCCTGACTCGATTTGCGTGTGTTACCACCCTCGTCGGCGATAGTCGCCGCCGACTCGTAGACGAGGTGCCGTGCCGCGTCGAGTCGCGTGTCCATCTTTGCCACGAGAACCTGGACCGCCTGATACTCGCCGATGGCGTTGCCACCCTGTCGACGTTCGCTGGCGTAGTCAACGGCATCCTCGTACGCGGCCTGTGCGATACCCGTCCCGATGGCACCGAGTCCAGTTCTCGCCATGTCGATGGTCCCCATCGCGATGCGGAAGCCCTGCCCGACCTCGCCGAGGAGTGCGTCCGAATCGACGTGGACGCCTTCGAGCGTCGAATCGCCGGTGACGTGTCCGCGCATCCCCATGAACTCCGCCCGGTCGAACACGAACCCGTCTGTGTCGTCTATCGACGGCACGAGGAAGACGCTGACACCGTGGGAATCCGAGGGCTGCGGTTGCTTGCGCCCGACGACGAGATGGACGTCGGCGACGCCGGCGTTCGTCCCAAAGGACTTCTCGCCCGTTAGGCGGTACCCGTCGTCACTCTCTTCGGCGACAGTCTCGAGCTCTGTCGGCGAACTCCCCGCCCCGGGCTCCGTGAGCAACATCGCCCCGACGGATTCGCCTGCCACCATCTCCGGGAGCCAATGTTCTTTCTGTGTCTCCGTGCCGTGACGTGCGATCGGGAGTGCGGCGAAGGTGTGGCCCTGTATAGTCTCGGCGACTGCACCGCTCGCGCGCGCGACTCGTTCGACTGCGAGCGCGTACGAGACGAAGTCAGAGTCCAGCCCACCGTACTCCTCCGGCAGGAGGATGCCGAGGAGACCAGCATCGCCGGCGGCCTCGATGACATCTCGTGGGAACTTGTCGTTCGATTCGATCTCCTCTGCACGTGGTTCTACGACATCGCGCGCGAACTCGTCGGCGCGGTCTCTGATCTCACGGTGCTCCTCGGACAGCGATCGTTCTAGAAGCTGCATACAGGTTCACCTCGGCCCTGACGTATTAAGATTTCGCGGTCCGCTGTGGGTTGTACGGTCGACAACTCTACTCAGGGGGTGAAACTACCACCCCGTTACGCTCACATGTGCATCGGGAAGTGCTGAGGGCTCGTGGATTCGCGACGTTAGTCGCGACATCCCTAGTTCCAGAGAGTGGCGAAAAAGCCGGTCGTGGGATGGGACGTCCGTTACCGGTCGATGTTGACGTTGACGTTCTTCGCCTGCGTGTACTCTTTGATAGCCTCGGTCCCCTGTTCGCGACCGACGCCGCTCTCTTTGAATCCGCCGAACGGCGTTTGTGGGAACGTCTGTGGGTATTCGTTGATGCTGACCATCCCGTAGTCCAAGCGTGCTGCCGTGTCGTGGGCGCGGTTGATATTGTTCGTCCAGACGCCCGCGCTCAGGCCGAACGGAGAGTCGTTCGCGATCTCGATGGCCTCTTCGTCGTCGCTGAACTCGATGACCGAGAGGACCGGACCGAAGATTTCCTCGCGCGCGATGGTCATGTCGTTCGTCACGTCAGTGAACACCGTCGGTTCGATGAAGTAGCCCCGTTCCTTGTCCTCGGGGATACCGCCGCCGGTCGCGACCGTCGCTCCCTCCTCGATACCGGTCTGGATGTAGTCGAGCACCTCTTCGCGGTGGCTCTCGCTCACTGCGGGACCCATCCGGCCGTCGTCGTCGATACCGCTGCCCAGCGGCGTCGCCTCTGCGCGGTTCACGACCCGTTCGACGACTTCGTCGTGGATGTCCTCGTGGACGAGCAGGCGCGACCCAGCCCAGCACATCTGGCCGCAGTTCATGAAGATGCCGTAGTGGACGCCCTTCGACGCAGCTTCGAGATCGGCGTCGGGGAAGACCATGTTCGGCCCCTTCCCGCCCAGTTCCAGCGTGACGCCAGTCACGTTGTCCGCGGCCTCCGACATGATGTGCTTCCCGACGCCGGTACTACCGGTGAATGCGACGTGGTCGACCGCCGGGTCGGAGACGAGTGCGCTTCCAGCCTCAGATCCTCTGCCCGGAATGACGTTTAGGACGCCGTCGGGGAGGCCGGCTGCTTCGGCAGCTTTCGCGTAGTAGAGTGCAGTCAGTGGCGTCGTGTTCGATGGTTTGAGAACAGCCGTGTTACCGCACGCGAGCGCCGGCGCGAGACTGCGACCCGCGAGCTGGAACGGGTAGTTCCACGGCGCGATATGCGCAGTGACTCCGAGCGGCTCCTGCAGCGTGTAGTCGAGTCGGTTTCCGGGGACCGGAATCGTCTCGCCCGTCAGTTTGTCTGCCCAGCCGGCGTAGTAGCGGAACGTGTCGACCACCATGTCGACGTCGAGGCTGGCTTCGAACGGCGTCTTGCCGTTGTCGTGGGACTCAACGAGACCGATCTCGTCGGCCATCGCCTCTATCTCGTCGGCCATCGTACGGAGGTACGCACCGCGATCGCTCGGGCTCATCGTCCGCCACTCCGAGCCGCGCTCGGCGGCCGCGTCCGCCGCGGCCACCGCGTGAGTGACGTCTTCAGCAGAAGCGCATGCCACCGTCGCATACGTCTCTTCGGTCGCTGGGTCGACCGTTTCTATCGTCTCGCCGTTTTCCGCTGCCGTCCATTCACCGTCGATATACAGCTCTGTCGGACCGTCGTAGCTCATACGTGGTTGACTATCATGCACGTCTATAAAAAAACTTGCCTAGACGCCTGCTTACCGGAAGTCGGGTCGCTCGTCCTGTAAAAACGCGTTTACCCCGATTTCGTGAGCTTCGCTCCCGTACGCAAGGGTCTGCAAGTAGGCTTCTCGCTCCAGTGCGTCACGGAACGGCCGTCCGATGTTCTCGTGTATACCGCGCTTCGTCAGCCCGAGTGTCTCGGTGGGCTTTCGCTTGAGCGTGTCCAGCAGTTCCTCGACGGACTCATCGAGTTCATCCTCAGAGACCGCGCGATTGATTAGGTCCATCTCCGCTGCCTCCTCGGCGTCGAACAGCCTGCCGGTCATCGTCAGTTCCTTCGCCGTCCGGAGGCCGACGAGTGCCGGGAGCAGAAACGTGCCGCCCGAGTCGGGAATCAGCCCGACATTGCCAAACACTTCGCCGAAGCGCGCCTCACTGTCAGCGTAGGCAAAATCACACGCGGCCGAGATGTTCGTTCCTGCACCGACGGCATCGCCGTTGACTTTCGCGATGACGGGGAACGGCGCAGTCAAAATGCGCTCGATGACAGTGTTGAGTGTCGACTGGAGACGTTGGTAGGCCTCAGTGGGCGTCTCGTCGCGCTCGGCCATTGCATCGATGTCGCCGCCAGCACAGAACGCATCGCCGTCGCCCGTGACGACCACTGCTCGAGCGTCTTCACTCTCAGCAGTCTCTAGTGCGTCCACGAGTTCGTTCGCCGCGTCGACAGTGAAGGAGTTTTTCGTCTCTGGGCGGTCGAAAGAGAGTGTGTATACGCGGTCGGCTGACTCGACTCGAACCATACACGATGTGCTGCTCGAAGCAATATAAAACCAGCCGGCCGAGACGTTTTTAATACTTGTCACACTCCTCACCTAGTGTGCGAACTATCGATACACACGACGTTCGGTTTGGCGAACTCGCTGGACCTCTGGTCCACGGGGCACGGTTCTTTGACTGGGAGCTCATCTCGACGCAAGTCATTACCGAAGCATTCGGCCACGCGTTCGAGGACATCGTCGATGATGGCGGCATCCCCTACGCGCCCGTCGTCGCTGCGACGACTGTCTACCGCTATCCCGGGTTTCGCGATACGGTGACTGTCGAAACGACGCCGGTATCGGTCGGTGAGAGTAGCGTCGAGTTGTGCTACGAGATGACTGACGGCGACGGTAAACGTCTCGCTATGGCGCGACTCACGCATGTCACCATCGCTCCGGACGGGGGTACAGAGCCGCTTCCTGAGGAGACTCGGAATCAATTCCAGGAGGCACTCGAAGATACAGCTCCCGAAGTTGGCCCACGTGGGGTAGACGGTGACGAGGATTTGCCATCGTTCTCAGCATCGTTCGACGTCCGAGGTCCCCATATTGAAGGCTCTGAACTCGCATATTTCGAGGAGTATCCGCGCCTTGCAGACGTGGCGCTCGAACGCTTCGTCGAGTCGGCGGAAACGAGTCTCGAGACGATGAGCCAGGACTGCAAACCGTTCCGTCTGCGCGACTGGCGCTGGGAGTTTGTCTCCCCCGTCCAGTACGAGTCGACGCTTACAATCGAATCGGACGTTCGATGCGTCACCGAAGATACTCTCCGAATCAAACACCAACTCAAGAGTGACGGCCGCGTAAGTATCGAGGGAGTTTCCGAGTACGGGAGTTTCGACGAGTCGGGCAACCCGATCTCGTTCACTCCCCAGATGCGTGCACTGTTCAGCGATGAGTGACTGGTTTGCCCGTACTGTGGGCAGTTCTAGTTAGTCGCTCGCTCTGGCGAGGCGGTCAGGGTTTTTGAACAGGGGGAATGCTCGTTCGCTTCACTTTTCGATGCTATCTGCGCATTGTCACTCTCCGGACCCCCGTATCTTATAGTCGCCCGTCATCATCTAACGTGTATGACCGATGCGTACATCATCGGCGCTGGACAGTCAGACTTCGGGTCGTTCCCTTCGGAGTCGTACCGGTCGCTGTTCGACGACGCGTTCGACGAGGCCATCGAGAGCGTCGACAGCGACTTCGATACCGATCGAATCGACGAAGCGTTTCTCGGCACCCTGGGTGTCGGTGGTCGGCAACTGGGGTTGAGCGGGCCGGCCGTGACCGAACACCTCGGGCTCCACGGTATCCCGACAACACGCGTCGAGAACGCGTGTGCGGCCTCCGGGTACGCGCTCCGGCAGGCTGTGATGGCAGTCCGCTCGGGAATGGTAGACGTCGCACTCGCCGGCGGCTACGAGGTGATGACCGACATGAGCGGCGACCACACGAAGTGGTGGCTCGGCGTCAGCGGTGAGACGGAGTGGGAGCGTCTCTCCGGAACGACGTTCGCTGGCGTCTACGCGCAGATGGCGAGTGCCTACATGCGCGAGTACGAAGCGACGAAGGAGGATATCTCCCGCGTCGCGGTCAAGAACCACGCCAACGGGGCACAGAACCCGCATGCACAGCTCGGCTTCGAGTGTTCGCTGGAGGATGCGATGAATGCTCCTGATGTCGCCGCCCCATTGAACCTCTATCACTGTTGCCCGACGACCGACGGCGCGAGCGCAGTTCTCGTCGCGAGCGAGGACGCCGCCCGCGAGCTTTCGGATGCCCCAGTTCGTGTCGCGGGCGCGGGTGCGGCCAGCGGTCGCGTCGGCCTGTTCCAGCGCGACTCGCTTACGAGTATCCCGGCCTCCGAGACGGCTGCAGAACGTGCCTACGACGAGGCCGGCGTTCGGCCCGACGACCTTGACTTTGCGGAGGTACACGATTGCTTCGCTATCGCCGAACTCGCGGCCTACGAGGACCTCGGGTTCTGTGATCGGGGTGAGGCGCCCCGACTCCTCCGGGAGGGCGTCACCGACCCGGACGGCGACCTCCCGGTGAACACATCTGGCGGCCTGAAGTCGAAGGGCCATCCCATCGGGGCGACCGGAACGGGACAGGTCGTCGAGGCGTTCTCTCAACTCCGTGGTGAAGCTCACGTACAGGTCGACGACCCGCAGGTTGGGCTGACACACAACGTCGGTGGCTCCGGTGGGGGCGTGACAGTCCACGTCTTTGAGCGGGTTGACGGGGGTGAACTATGAATTACGCTCGCGGTATCGTCGAAACCGGCGTCTACCTGCCGCAGTCTCGACTGGATGGCGACGAAATCGAAGCGGCGTGGGGGACCAGCGCACCTGTCTCACAGATCGCCGTGCCAGCGGCCGATGAAGACGCGCTCACGATGGCCGTTGCAGCGGGTCGTAACGCACTTGATACTAGCAAAATAGATGCAAGAGACATCAATCACCTCGCGATTGGAACGACGACGCCACCGCTCGAAGAGGAGGAGTTCGCGCCCCGGGCTGCGTCGGCACTTGGCCTCACTACAGACTGTGAACTGGAAGCAGCCACGCAGAGCACGGTGGCTGGTGCGAACGTACTCTTGTCGGCGGCCGCCGCTTCGGGTCCCGCACTGGCCGTCGTCTCGGATGCGCCGAAGGGCGACCCAGCTGAAGTCGGACAGCGCGTCGGAGCTGGTGCGGCCGCGTTCCTCTTCGACGAGGGCGGTGCAGTTGTCCTCGCAGACTCGGCCACACGCTCCCGTGACGCACCGGGACTTCGGTTCCGCGAACGCGGGAGCGAGACTGTCGAGGAACTGGACATCACGACCTACGAGCGCGAGACGATCCGTGATTTAGTCTCGACGGCCGCCGAAGCACTCGACATTGACCACCAGGCCGTCGACGGCGCCAGTCTGTATCAGCCTACTCCTGACATCCCGCACCGAATCGCCCGTGCGTTACCCTACGACGCCGAGACGGTCGAACGCGGCACGCTCGTCGACGACGTCGGCGACTCTGGCGCGGCGACCACGGCTATAGGCTTGCTCGCCGCCCTTGACGAGAGCGACCCCTCGTCGATTACTGTCGCTGGCTTCTTCGGAAGTGGCGCGACGGCCGTAGCACTCGCGTTCGAAACCCGAACAGCCGTCGACGCCCCTGTTTCCGAGGCTATCGACGGCGGCGTCTCTATCCAGTACGCGGCGGCGCTCCGCGAACGTGGTCACCTCGGTGAAACCGAGGTGGCCGGCGGCGGCGCTCACGTCAGTCTCCCTTCGTGGCAACGGACGATTCAACAGCGCTATCGCCTCGAAGCCGGCCAGTGTCCAAACTGCGAAGCGGTCGCGTTCCCGCCAGAAGGTGCCTGTCCCGACTGTCACAAGCGTGTGGAGTTCGACAAAATTGAACTCCCGCGCTCCGGTGAAATCGTTGCTGTGACCGTCATCGGGCAGGGTGGCGCACCGCCGGAGTTCGTCGAACTCCAGCGTCGTGACGGACCGTTTGCGGTCGCTATCGTCGAGGTTACCGCCGGCGACGGGACGGCCCGGTTCCCCGTCCAGTTGACAGACTGCGAACCTGACGAGGTCTCCGTCGGTGATCGAGTCGTCGGACGAGTCCGCAGAATCTACAGCGTCGAAGGCGTCACTCGATATGGACTGAAGTTCGTCCCCGAGTGATTCAACTGCTGTTTGAGGAATCGAAACCGAGGTCGTCCCACATCTCCGAGACGGTCTGGCGGACTTCTTCGGGGTAGGACGTCTCGTAAGTCACTCGCGGCGCGATGTACTCTTCGTCCCAGCGTGGGTCCCACGTGGCGTTGATGAACAACCGCGACCCTGGTGTGCCGTCAGTACGGTACTTCGGCGCAGTCGCAGCGGGTGCACTCGGTTCGCTAAACACCCAGTCCTGTGATGGATGTGCTTTCACCCAGATATCGTCGAGCGGGCGCGAGAGATCAGCAGCCGAAGTGTCCTCGTCGAGGATGAGTATCTTGTCGAATAGGTTAGAGAATGAGAACAGGGTATTGGATAATTGCCACTCGAACCCGGCGTACAGTATCTCGGAGGCGACGACGCACATCCCAAGCCCCATCTCACCAGGGAGGCGGATCCACTCGGCAGGTGCGATACCCCAATAGTTGTTCACCCGATAGTTCAGGCGTGCGGATTCGACGATGCCGACTATTTGGATGTCGTCAGTGAGTGGTGTTCCGAGCGGGACGAACGGGACCCGCGGTGAGTCACGGTGCGCCACCGCGTCGGCGCTGATGTCGACGATGTCCGTATCCATTGCCAGTTCCCACGCCGTTTCTATGTCGGAAGAAGACGGTCCCACCTCGAAATCAGCGACGCGTCCAGTCACCAGCACTTCGGACGTTGCTGGTACTGTCACCCCTTCGTGCTTCGCGATTGATACGGCGTCAGAACGCGTACTAGGACGGATACTCCCCGTTTGTGTCCTATCAAGCCAGTGGAGTATGGTGTTGGTCAATACCGCCGCTGGGACGCCGAGACAGAGCGAGACTGCTGCGCCAGGCTGAATGCCGCTGTTCGCTGGGATAACTGCGCGGAGACGATTCGTGCCGCGGACCGTCCCGCGGACTGGGAGCCACTGTGTCTCGTCGCCGTCCTTGATAGCGAGCACACCGAGCGTGAACGCGGGCGGCTCACCAGGGTTGAGTGGTGGCAGGCCCAATGAGTAACAGTCTGCGTCCGACGACTCGGCGAGTATCTCAGTCTCCTCTGGCTCTGTCGTTGTTGCCAGCGGCGCGGCAACGCCTTCGACGACGCGCTGGTACGGCGCGTCTGTTCCGAGGCCGAGTGCAAGGGCGAGGCGTGTCCACGGCTTCTCTTGGTACTGTGTCGCCTGTTCTGGTCCTGCGAACGCTCCAGAGACTGGGGTCACGACACCGCTAGTCTCTGAAAATCGCACCGCCGGCCCGTTCGAGCGTATTGCCTCAGCCGCCACTGCAGCGATATCTTCGTCCGGGACGTGGTTGTCGACGTCCAGAAGATCGTCGCTCTCGTTTAATATATCGACCCCCTCACGGAACGAGCGTCCGTCCGTCATCAGTTCTCTCCCTCCCGTGAGACGCTTGATTTCTCGAAGATTTCGGCAGACAGTCCCGCATTTTCGAGTATCTCACGCGCACGCTCTCGACGGTTCTCGTATTGGGAGCGATTTATCTGCTCAACACCCTCGGGACGTGTCGCATCGATGTACGTCTTGGCCGTCTTCGCCTTTGATGTTCCCATCTGCACGTCTCCTTTCTCTTCAGGCGTCTGGTAGATGTTGAGTGGGACTTTCGGCATCGTCTCCGTACCGAATTGGTGGAAGTCTTCATCTGGGTCGGCGTACAGCGCCATCGCTTCGAGCACTGTGCACTGGTCGAACGGGTCAACATCCGAATCGACGAAGACGAAGAAATCCACGTGGAGCATACCCCACGTCGTGAAAATGAAGTTGGCGAGTTCGTGGAGGTACGACGGTCGGGTCGTATCCGTGGAAATGACGTAGACCGTCCGTGGCGTGAAGGGCCACGGTGCCAGTTTCTCCACGTCGAACCCGGCCGCACGGAGGCCCAGTGTTGCGTCGGGGCCGACACACGCGACTTCCATTGAGGATGTCGTGTTGTGGGCGTACCCGACCTCCGACCACTCCACGGTGAAGGGAATGTACGGTTGCTCTCGGTGAGTGATCGCGTCTATCTCGAGCACTGGCATCGACCGGCGAGGGCCGTGCATGTAGCCGAAGTAGTCCCCGTATGGCCCCTCGTCGAGTCGACTGTTGGGGAGGATATGGCCTTCGAGGACTATCTCTGCAGTTGCGGGGACGAGTAGATCGTTCGTCTCGCAGGGACGAGTTCGACAGGCGAACGTTTCAACCCGCCCGCGAACTCGGCTTCGTTCCGGCCGGTTGGGATCCACATCATAGAGACGCACTCTACCGCCGGTTCCGCCCGATGGCTAGGGCGACCGGCATTGGTTCGTCATGCCGTTCGTACTTGTAGTAGTAGATGTTCGGCGTCTGTTCCCCGCAAGCAACAGGACGCTCGCTCGAGTGTTGTCGTGGAACATCGTCCGATGCGATGACCAGTCCGTCCACTCCGTGTCTCGGTCGTCCGCGATGAGCGTGTGCAGGTTCGAGTAACGACCGCCGTCGCCGACGTGGAGGAACGGCCATGGGAACGAGAGCAGGTCCACGTCTTCGTCGGTGTGAATCACTTGTTTACACGGCGCGGCATCGTCGTCGACAACGGTTGGTGCTACCGGCGAACGCAAGCGGTCGATGATTTCCTCGTAGAAGCCATCGGTCGTCAGGTCGTCGCTTAGACCTAACCCAGTCGCGACACGCTCCCAAGGCTGTCGGCGGGACCCACGATACGGGTCTCCCACGAGTCGGGCCTCAGACTCGTCGCTCACGTCTTCGAAAACCGGAATGGCCGAGTCACGCTCGTTGGCTCGCATCGTCACCGCACCGGTTTCGAGATTCCACGATATTTGCTGGTCGATTCGGTTGCATGCGCCGCGTTTCTCTAATCGCTCTAGATAGCCACGAAAACTATCGGTTGCGTCGCTCTCATCTGCACTCATCTGTTGTCACCGAACGAACTAGAAATCTCGTCCCGGATGCGTTCTGCTTTGACGTCAAGATAGGCATCGAGCAGTTCGGGATACGCGTCCTGCATGTATGAGTTGACTATTGTACGGACGGCGTCGGATACGGAATCAAACTCGCCGACTGTTACGAGATACTGAAGCATCGCTCGGGCGTCCTCCGACCGCGCGTTGATCACGTTCGATTCGGTACGGCTGTACTCGATGCAGTCGTGGAGAACCTCCTCGTCGATCTCGTCGAGTTCCGGATTTGTTTCCAGAATATCGATGTACCACTCCTCCTTGATGTTCTCGTGAGGGCCACGGACAACCGTCAGTGGCTCTGGGTCATCAAGTTCGCTTTCGGACTCTGCCACGCGTGCCCGCGTCACGAAAATTTCCTTTGTGTCCGTATCTGTCAGCTGAATTCGCACTTCGCCCTCTGGGTCGTCTGGGAGATTCTCTTCCGCAGTACTGTATCTAGTCATGATGAAACACTCTCGAGTGTGTTTTCGGGACCTACGACGGTGTATACATCGGTCATATATATATCTATGGCCGACCGTCCCGACTACTCGGTCAGCAACCGTGAAACGTCCTCGACGGTTCGTTCCGTCGGTCGATACGTGAGTGGGTCTTCGTCGACTCGCTCGACTAAACCCAGTTGCGCGGCGTGAGTGAGATGCGCAGCTGCTTCACCAGCCCCCATCTTCGCGTGGATTCCGGACATCTCGCCGAAGAGCGTCTGTGCGACCTCCCACGGTGTAGCCCCGCCGTTCGGCGTCGCGTTGACGACGTCGGCCACGCGATCTCGGTGGTGCTTTCGGATGACTTCGATGCGGTCGTCAAGCGTAACGGTTGGGCCGTGTCCTGGCCTCGCCGTTTGCGAGACATCCCACCTGGCAATCCGATTGAGCGTCCGCAGATACGTTTCGAGGGGATTCCCAGTGGCAGTTCGAGTATCACTCCCACCAACGTTTGGCGTGTACATCGGCAAGACCGCGTCACCGACGTAGAGCGTCCCCTCGGCATTGACTGCTATATGTCCACAGGTGTGACCGGGCGTGTGCCTGAGTTCGAGGCCGGCGACGCTAGCACCGTCTGTGTGGCCGATTACTGGCACGGTTTCAGGCATCGGAGACGGAGAATCGGTTTCGCGAACGTCTGAAACAACCGCGTCTGAAGCTCCCCATGAACGGAGTGTTTCGGCGTCTCGTTCGACCCGGCGCTGGCGTTCAGTTCCGTAGTCCCGGATCAACGGTGCGTCTCGCTCGTGCATGTGAATAGTGGCATCCGCGGCAGCTGCCAGCCGTGGGCCGAGTCCGGCGTGGTCAGAGTGCCAGTGTGTGAGTACGATCTCCTCCACATCGGCCACTCCGAGTCCGTGGCCTTCGAGTCCGGCGCGGAGTGTCTCCCAAGGTTTCTCACCCGGTGGGCCGGGATCGACGACCACTCCTCGTTCTGGGAAGACGTACGTGCTGTTCTCGCCTTCCGGACTACCGTGGCTGTGTGCGATACGGAACGGGCTCATTCGATGTCGAACAGGTCTGCCGAAGTCCCGTACAGGATCCGTTCCAGCGCCTCTGTTGAGAGCGGAAGCGACCGGACCGACTCGGCGTTCTCTTTGATACCGGGGACCATCGGGCCCGGCCAGTCAGTACCGAACAGGACCTGTTCTACGACTTCCTCCAGCCGTGGGAAGTGATCCAGCAGGTTTGACGGGGGAATCGATGAGATGTCAAAGTAGACGTTCTCGTGTCGACGCAGCAGGAACCACGCTTCGTCTGTGTACATCGGTCGTCCACCGTGGGCCATGATGATGTCGAGGTCGGGGAAATCGACCGCGACGTCGTCCAACGGCATCGGGTCCGAGAGCCGAGAGCGAGCGCCAGGGAAGATGCTCGTCCCTGTGTGCACCATGACCGGAACGTCGGCTTCCGCACAGCGTTCGTAGAGGCGGCGGAGGCCGTCGGACCCACGATACCCGGGGTCAGAGAGGTAATCGTTTGCCTGCACGTTCTGGTGTGGGGGATGTATCTTGATGCCGTCTAGGTCGAGGTCGTCAAGGGCGTGGTCAAGTTCCGCCTCGGCGTCGTCAGTCTCGTTTGGGTCGAACCCCCCGAAGGCGAGGATACGGTCTGGCGCTGTATTACGGAAGTCCGCGGCCCAGTCGTTCACGTCGTGCGTGTAGCCCAAAATTGGCGACACGTAATTAATGATGGCCGCTTTCTCGACGCCCTGTTCGTCGAGGTACCTGACGAACTGTTCCGGATTACGCGCTAATTCCAGCTTCTTGTCGAACCCGTGTCCGTGTTCGCGAAGCAATGCACGGGCATCGTCGTCCAGTCGCCAGAATGGATTCATGTGGACGTGTGCATCGATAATCCGTCCGGTATCGTCGGTATTCGCTGAGCTATCGGCCATGTATCTCCTGATAGTCGATATCATCTTATAATTGCTGGTATATTCAACCGCTGTCGTTCTTCTGTGACGGTTCGGAACGAGGGGGCGCGTTTAGACCTATGTAGGCCACAGAAAGACAGAAATCGCTACTTAACGGAACCGTGCCGACACTACTCGAATTGTCGCGTCAGCATCCCGGCTCACTCCTCGCGTGTCTCGATGGAGACGGCGACATCGCCAGTTCTCGGATCGAGATCGTCGAAATCGACTCGCAACGGCATATCACAAGTCGGACAGTCGACTGCAACGCGTAGACGACCGTCTTGGATACTTTCCGGTATATCTCCGTCGTCGTCTTCAAGTGGGTCACCGCATGCTGGACACGTTAGCACGTCATACCTCATGTCTCACCTAAGCAATGACGTTCCAGCGTCATAAGTGGGTGTCATCTCATAGTCACTCGAACCGGCCAGTCTGCTTGTAGTCCTGTCCGAGTTCTACGTAATGTTCGTGGACCATCGAAATTTCCTCACGCTGCGTATCGCTCAGTGGGCGCGTTTCCGCCGGGACACCATAGGCTAAGTGACCTTCGGGTATCGTCTGATCTTGTCGAACGAGGCTGCCCGCAGCGACTAAACAGTTCGACTCTACCGTCGCACCACGTAACACCGCGCTGTTCATACCGATGAGAGAGTGTTCCTTGACAGTGGCGTAGTCGATGACAACGTTGTGTCCTACCGACACTTCATCTTCGAGGGTCGCACCGTGGAGCATCGTGAACTCCTGAACGTTGCACTCGTCACCGACGGTGGCTGGCATATCGCTCTCGTCCCCGCGGAGACAAACGAACGGCCAAACACTGCTCCGTTCCCCGACAGCGACATCGCCGATAAGGTACGCCATCTTCGAGACGAACGCTGAGTCCGCCACTATCGGTGCCGCACCGTATATTGACTCTTGCACAGGAACTCTCTGATCGGCCAGGCACATGTCTTTTCCGCCACTGCACACAGCATGGGTAGACCGACTCCACCTGGACTGCCGAAGCCGCGGTTATAACATTAACACTTATACTTGTTCCTGTAGCGTTCCTACGTATGCGGATAACTGTACTAGGCGCAGGAACCATGGGTCATGGTATCACACAGGTCAGTGCAATGGCTGGTCACGATGTCACCCTTCGAGATCTTGACGACGATCTCGTCGCTGACGGCATCGACGCCATCGAATCAAACCTCGACGGTGGCATCGAACGCGGGAAGGTCACCGAAGAAGAAAAGGCAGAAACGCTCGGTCGCATCTCCGGCGAGACTGACTTAGAGACTGCTGTCGACGGGTCCGACTTAGTCGTCGAAGCCGTTCCCGAAAAAGTCGATCTGAAAAAGAACGTCCTCTCTGAGGCCGAGGGAGCGGTCGACGAGGACGTTGTTCTTGCAACCAACACCTCGTCGCTCTCGGTAACCGAACTGGCGAGTACCCTTGACCGGCCTGGTCGGTTCGTCGGTTTGCACTTCTTCAACCCCGTCCACATCATGTCTCTCGTCGAAATTATCGTCGCGGAGCGGACGACCGACCGGACGCGAGAGTTTGCTGTGGACTACGTCGACAGTATCGATAAGACACCGGTCGTCGTGCGTGACACTCCGGGATTCGCGTCTTCTCGCCTCGGCGTCGCACTCGGCGTCGAAGCTATCCGGATGGTTGAGGAGGGCGTCGCGTCGCCGGAAGACATCGACAACGCGATGGAACTCGGGTACAACCATCCAATGGGGCCACTCGAACTCACAGATGTCGTGGGGCTAGACGTTCGTCTCGACATTCTCGAGTACCTCCGTGAGGAACTTGGTGAGCGGTTCAAACCCCCACAACTGCTGAAGCGGAAGGTTCGTGCGGACAAGAACGGACAGAAGTCCGGTGAGGGCTTCTACGTCTGGGAGGACGGCGAACCAGTCGCTATGAGCGGCGAATGGGGTAACTGATGACTGACGACCCGATGGCAGTCTTGGACGCGGACTACGAGACGCTCGGTGTTGACCGAGATGGTGCTGGTACGGTCACGATAACTATCGACCGGCCAGATGCACGGAATGCCCTGAATGGCACCGTCCGAGCGGAGTTGACCGACGTTCTGCAGGCCGTTGAGGATGCTGATGCTCGCGTTGCGGTTATCACCGGCTCGGCGGAATGTAACGCCTTCGTCGCTGGCGCGGACGTGAGTGAACTTCGTGAGCGCAATATGCTCGAACAGCGCCGAGCGAGCGAACGACCTCGAATCTACGAAACCGTCGCAGAACTACAAACGCCAGTCGTCGCTCGCATCAACGGGCACGCGCTGGGTGGCGGACTTGAACTCGCGACTGCATGCGACATTCGTATCGTCCAGCGGGGTAGCAAGCTTGGACAACCAGAGATTAACCTCGGAATCATTCCGGGTGGTGGTGGGACACAGCGGCTTCCACGGCTGATCGGCGAGGGGCAGGCAATGAAACTGATCCTCACCGGCGACCTTATCAACGCTGATGAAGCCTACAACATCGGGCTCGTCGACGAAGTGACCGATCCCGACGGCCTTGACGACGCCGTCGCATCGATAACGGACTCTATCGCCGAAAAGAGCCCTATTGCACTCCAATACGCCAAGGAGAGCATTCGTGCGGCGTCACAGATGGACCTGAACGACGGCATTGACTACGAGGCGGAACTGTTCGCGCAGCTGTTCGCCACCGAAGACAAAAAGGAGGGTATCGACGCATTCTTCGAGGACCGAGCACCCGAGTGGAAAGGTCGTTAACTCGTATAGTGGGGACAGGGCAGTGAGATATTGGATGGGACCCGCGACAGCCCTATTTATGATCCGTTGATCTATTTCTCACTGGTACGACCTGAGCAGGATAACTTAAATAATCATGATGTACCGTCATCTTTATACTGTGTGCGTATGCCAGTTTAAATGGCAGGAACAGTAACGGCATCCATGACATGGTGAGTCCTCAGCCTCTGACAACGTCACCGACTCAGCCAGCGTAACGGTTAGAGAGCCCCGGTGTTGTAGCCCGCGTATCAGTGCCTCTCTGTCCCACGCTAATGTTGTTCCTGCCATGTTTTCACCTCTGCGAGCGTAGTCTTCTTCAGGATTGAATGTACATTTTAGCAGACATCTCCGAAGTTAGTCTGTGCGGCGACTATATCATTCTTTTGTCACTGTCTAGTTTAGCACCTCTTCGACTGGCGTTCGATCGTCGAGCGACTGGTGCGGTCTGAGATAGTTGTAGTAGTGTGCGAATAACGCAAGCCACTCGCGGACACTTGCCCGACTGCCCACCCACGAATTGTGAAAGCGGTCGACCCGCATCGTGAGGGTATGAAACCACTTTTCGATGAGGTATCGGTCGACAGAGTCGACCCGACCGCTCAATCCGAGTCGTGAGAGGGCAGTCCGATAGCCGAATTGGTCGGCGAGAAACACGGCGTCGGACAGATCGTGTTTCTCGCGGAGGCCATGCAGGAACGCCGCCGCTGGATCGATGCCGTGGCGTCCAAACAATGCCACGTCAAGAATGAGTTTTGTATCGATATCTATTGCAGCGTACAACCAAGATCACTCGCCGTTGATCTTGACAGCGGTCTCGTCGACCGCGACCCGCGACGGCTGCGCCGTCGGCGGGTCGGGAACGCTGTCAGCCAGCCGATGTACCCATTGCCAAACTGCTTGGTGAGAACGTTCAACGCCTAATTCGGCGAGAATCGTTGTTGTCTCCCTGAGTGAACATCCGGTTGCGTGGAGGCGAACGCCCTGACGGGCGTCGCCGTCCGCTCACGCTCCCAAGTTTCTTCTAAATCTGCCGCAAAGCACTCGCTGAGCAGGTCTGCGAGCGACATGACCAACTCACTCAACGACCTGCTCACTTCTCAAACTGGCCTAGCTAGACAGTGCCGAGATTCCGGTAATTAAAGACGTATTGCAACATGCAGTATTCGCTTGAGGGATTCATAGTTAGATAGTACGCAGTTCTCGATAGTTACTCATGTTAGAGATACCAAAACAAAATATGGGGCAAAAATAAAAACGCATCGCCGAAATATAGAACGGAATTTAGAAGTTGACGGTCATACAACATTAGATACGATAAACGACTGACTATACAACAAAAGATAGATACAAAGAGGATGAGGTGACTGTAGTCAAAGAGATACAGTGGATGTCATAGAAAGCGTCACACGTCAACCGCTCCGGCTCAAGCCCCGATGCTGTTAACCTGGGCAGTACAACGGAGGCTATAATGAACGTTATATCATAGCGCTGTGAAACGATTCCAGTATGGGTCGCGTGTCAATTCCGGATCTCACTGAAAAGTATGAAGAGGGAGATTCGCTCACGATGTTGACTGCATATGATGCTCCGATAGCCCGTCAAATAGATAGAGGTGGCGTGGATATGATTCTGGTCGGCGATAGTGCTAGCGATAATCACTTGGGGTACGATGACACGCTCCAGGTGACTCTCGACGAAGCATTGTCGAATACCGCAGCCGTTGACCGGGCGGTAGAGGATGCAATGGTAATCGGCGATATGCCATTTTTGTCCTACGGCATGTCGCTTGAAAAGTCAGTCGAGAATGCCGGCCGATTCATGAAGGAGGCAGGGGCCGATGCTGTGAAACTAGAGACTGCCCCCTACGGAGAAACGACCATTGAGATCGTGTCTCGGCTAACTGAACTTGGAATGCCAGTCGTCGGCCACATCGGGTTGACCCCCAACGGATGAATCAAATTGGAGGCGGGTACGTACAAGGCGGGGAGATGGCAGTTCGGCTACGGTTGAGGCGCTGGTTGAGACGGCGGAACAACTGGAAGAGGCCGGAGCGTTTTCCATCATCCTTGAAGCCGTCACAGAAGAGACGGGAAAGCTGGTCACCGAGGCAGTCGATATTCCCACGATCGGCATCGGGGCAGGTCGGTACGTTGACGGGCAGGTTTTGGTCCTCACCGACGTATTGGGTTTAAATGAAGAAGCATACCGATTTTCGAAACAGTACACCGATCTCAATTCGATCATCCAAGAGGCAGTGGGATCTTATGTAGACGACGTTCGAGAAGGTGAGTTCCCATCCCAGGAGAACGTATTTGACGCCATTGATGAGGAAACAAAGTAATTGTCGACGGGGATTCGCACAATTACTGAGCTTTTGATTGAGCCAAGACGCCCCAAAGCGGCTCTCCTGAATCTCAAGTGCACGGTCGCATCCGTAAACTAATTTTCCGGGTGCTTACAGAGTTGTCACCCAAGATTCGATTTTGACAAGAATGATAGACTATCCATCCAATTCCCGCTGTCTTCTTCAACAGTGTGAGCGTGACATCAGCTAACGGTTGCTGAACAGTTGAAATAAATGGCACGGATGGAATAGGTTCCAACTATCTGCCCAACTATATAGCCACTCAGACAACATTTTCACTACATTCCAACGCTGAGCAAGTTATAATCCCCGAATCCACAGTATTAAGGTGGTGAATACATTTGGTCCTTAATGTACAAAAGAGTCCATTCATGAGTGAAATAACACACTACATAGAACACGTAACCAGCGGTAGGAATTTGGATATCGAAGAGGCACGCGAAATCGCACAATTGATTCTCGGAGAGGCAACTAAGACTCAGATTGGCGCATTGCTCGCTGCACTCCGTAAAAAAGGAGAGACTAAGGCCGAGATCGCGGGCTTTGCACAGGGGATGCGAGATACGATGCGGACAATCAATCCGGATTGCTCCCCGCTAGTCGATATCTGCGGCACTGGTGGTGACGATTATAATACGATCAACGTCTCTACGACCAGCGCGATAGCCGCAGCAGGAGCCGGTGTGGTAGTAGCCAAGCACGGTAACTATTCAATTTCTTCTTCATCAGGAAGTGCCGACGTACTGGACGCTGTAGGTGTAAATATTGAGGCTGAACCACAGGATGTTGAAGCCGCAATCGAGTCCGACGGAATCGGGTTCATGTTTGCACCAGTGTTTAACCCGGCGATGGAAGCTGTCACTGGTCCACGTGAAGAAATTGGAATACGGACGATCTTCAATATACTTGGACCATTAACCAATCCTGCCGGTGCTGACGCACAAGTGGTCGGTGTCTACAATCCAGATTTAGTGCCGATCATAGCTGAAGCGCTTGCCCAGCTGGAGGTTGAGCGAGCGCTTGTGGTGCATGGGTCGGGACTTGATGAAGTTGCAGTCCATGATGAAACGATTGTCGCTGAAATCACCGGCGATTCTGTTGAGGAATACAGAATCACTCCTGAAGATCTCGGGCTGGAAATCCATGATATTGAATCAATTGCAGGTGGCACGCCCGAAGAGAATGCAGCTGATCTCCGGGGAATACTCACGGGTTCAGTGACTGGCCCGAAGCGTAATATCATCCTTGCAAACGCAGGCGCTACAATATATGTCGCTGGTGTCACAGAAACGATACAGCAAGGCGTTGATTGTGCCCGTGATGCAATCGATTCGGGAGCTGCTGCGGCCAAACTTCGTGATTTGTGCGAATAATATCTAATATATAGACTCAAAAATAACATATTGAAAACACTGGATAAACATGATACAGAAACTCAGTCGATCACATCGGGTTAGAGTAAGCGTCTGCTTGGAGAGGATGTGCAACCAACCCAAGCAGACAGCGAGATAGAGGAAGAGCACCTGCTTAATTTTGTCGTCAACAGCCTTGACGAGGAGCTTCCGATAGATCTCGGTGAGAACGTTGAGGTCACGACAGATGCCTTGTACGAGGTCCTCGCCGGCGCCAGCGCCGGCGGGACCTCGATCAACCACGTCTGCGAAACAACCGACGACTCACCGCATGCCAACACCGTCCGAGGATATCTCACCGATCAGTTCGACCTTGATACTGTCGAGGCGGTTGGAGACACGCTTCTCCAGAGAGATATCCTTGAGACACTCCCGGATCGACCGGTGGAGGTCGTCGCCGACCTCCACCTCGACCCCTACTACGGCGACGAAGACGAGACAGAAGCGCTGTATTCGTCGCAGGCCAAACGCGGAACCACGACTTTTCACGCGTATGCGACCCTCTACGCGCGGGTACGCAACAAGCGGTACACGCTGGCGGTCCGCCAGCTTGTCGCTGGCGAGACCACCAGCGATGTCCTCGCTGAGTTTCTAGACCTCCTTGACGGCCTTGACCTCGGCGTCAAGGCTGTCTACCTCGATCGCGGATTCTACAACAGCACCTGTCTCGGACTGCTGTACGCACACAACTACGCCTACGTCATGCCGATTGTCAAGTGGGGAGAGACGATTCAAGACGAACTCAGCACAGGCTGGAGCCGCGAGATCGAACACGATCTCGCCGGCGAGGTGACGTTCCCCGTATTCATCGACTGCGTTTACCAGCAGGGACGATACGACGAACACGGGGTGGCGCGTCACGGCTACGCCGCTGACGCGCCGTTCATCGACACACCACGAGATGCACGAGAGCACTACAGCAAGCGCTTCGGCATCGAGTCTAGCTACCGATTAGCCAACCAGAGCCTCGCATTCACTAGTTCTCAGGACGCTGGTCTACGGCTGGTGATGTTTGTTGTGAGCCTGCTTCTCCAAAACTGCTGGCGGTATCTTCACTGGAGGTACGTGGCGGCGCCCCGCCGCGGGGGCGCCGCCTCTGGAGGTGGCCGTTCACGGAGTTCTGTGAGATGGTGCTGCGGGCCGCCTGGACAGCGCTTGGTGTGCGCAAGGCTGTTCCAGCAAATCAACCCTCGACGACCGGTTCTTCCGGTAGCTGTCCACCGATCCGGACAGCGGTCGTGAGTGGCGACGCTGTCGCGTCGGCGGCAGTCCGCCGCCGACAGCGACTCCTCACCACCGAAACTCACTATCCGTCTCACTTCGAGAACTGACCGCCCATCGAAGACGCAGATTCAAGCTCTACTGGAAGGGCTAGTGGGCTTTCGATGTGATCGACTGAAACTAGAACGAGCGGACTGTACGCAAGTGATGGGTATTCTGAACGTTACTCCCGATTCGTTTTCTGATGGAGGCTGTTACACGACGGTTGAGGACGCCGTTACACGTGCTCGGAAGATTGACAAGGCGGGTGCAGACATAATCGACATCGGTGGAGAAAGTACCCGGCCGGGCGCCGATCCTGTTTCAACTCACGAGGAACTGGAACGAGTTATTCCGGTCATTGAACAGATCACTGAAAATCCTGAGATTAATGCGTTGGTTTCGGTCGACACATACAAACCAGACGTTGCGGATGCAGCATTAGATTCCGGTGCCGACGTCATCAACGATCAGAACGGGCTTGACGATCCTGAGATGCGGTCGTTAGTCGCTGCTCGAGAGTGCAGTGTAGTGCTCATGGACGCAGTTAATCTTCCAGTCGATCCCGAGTATTCTTCGGACACGGAAGATATAGTTGTCGAGGTCTGTGAACGGCTAGAAAACAAGGTTGAGCGTGCTATCGCTGACGGGGTTTCTTCAGACCAGCTCATCCTTGACCCCGGGATCGGTTTCGCAACTGGAGACGGTGAGGATATAGAACTTGTCGCTCGCACTGATGACATCGCTGAGCTCGGATTCCCAGTCCTCATCGGTGCATCACGCAAATCGTTCACAACCGAACTCATGGACCTCCCGCCGAACAACCGATTAGCACCGAGTCTTGCTGCCCACCTCGTCGCTGCGGGAAACGGAGCAGATGTTGTTCGCGTCCACGACGTCGAAGAAACCGTACATGCGCTTCGCACAGCGGAAGCAATGTGGGAGCATCGTACGAGTAACTAGGATGGTGGCCGCATAACGATGACGCGGTCAACCGCTGGTATTTAGAAGTGAAAAGTAATCTCGAAGCACTCAATAGATTCGTTCTATTAGGAACAAGTAATGGGTCAGAACCTCCTCACAGCATTGTTTGGCGATCCGTTCGCAGTGATGAATACGATTGGTTTGATAGCATTCGCCCTCGTTGGATCCTCGAAAGCGATCCGTGAGGGGTTCGACTTACTCGGAATTACTATCGTTGGTTTGACAATGGCCTTTGCTGGTGGAGCGACGCGCGATATCTTCGTGTCACGGATTCCACTAGCACTTCAGTCTCCACTCGAAATTAGTTTAGGACTCTTTGGAGTTGGATTGGCGATTGGACTGAGTGTCATCCTGACATCTCCAGATACTCATCCAATCACTGTTGTTGCGGATGCTATCGGGCTCGCGGCTTTTACTACAACCGGTGCTATCGTCGCCACCGAAGCAAGTGTCTCAGTGTTTGGTGTTATCGCTGTTGCAACGATCAATGCCGTAGGTGGCGGTGCGTTTGCCGATATCCTTCTGGATCGATCTCCGTTCATCCTGTTCGATGACTTCTATGCGAGTTGTGCAGTGCTGGGTGGAACTGCATTCTTTGTAGCCGAGGTTATCGGGACCTCTGGGACCAGTGCTGCTGGAACATGCGCGCTTGTTACTATCATAACCCGATTAGCGGCGGTCAGTTATGATTGGAAGCTTCCTACACTACAAGGCGTAGTTAAACAGTGAGCTAATATTGAATGTACAATCCAACTTTCAGCAAACAGAACTTGAGGGAAACTAGATGTAACAGTATCCCCCGGGCGAATTTAAATAATCTCTCCGCGTGGTTCGCAGTTATAGATTCTTTATTTGTTGAAAGATGCATTTTAAAAAAATTAGTACAATGGGGTGTGGAGGTCTCGGAGAAGACCTGGTACAAGCAACCACGAGGGGGCAATAGATGCCGGCCAAACCACGGACCTATTGCAGCAACAACCTGCTTTTAGACTACGATCCAATCTGAACACTGGAACTCTCTGACGTCACAGGTTCAGTCCGTGTAGTTCAGCCATTTGTGTAGTTGGGATTTCGCTACTTAAACTGTTCGATTTGTGGCCAGCGACGAGTTGCAGACACTAGAGGGTCAGTAGTCTGAAAAGGACTTGTCGTAGCCTGTGCAACTCTGACCAGTGTGCTGTACAGATTGCGGTGTAATTGTCTCATCATCCTGGTGTATCATTTTCCTCCTCTCCATGGACAAAGGTAACCGGACAGGGTGCACTGAGCATCACATTTTGAGCAACACTGCCGAATACGGCTTTGTCAGTCGGCGAGCGTTGTCGGCCGCCGACTACGATCTGGTCTGCGTTGATTTCTTTGGAAAGCGCGACGAGTGCATCCCCTGGTTTGCCGACTACACCTCGAATGGCGTATGATGGAGCTTCGTCACTCAGCAACTGCACGGCGTTCTGAACGGTCTCGTGCTTGGCCGCAATGTCGTTGGCGGACTCGTCGTCGATTTCTTCGAGCTCCCCTTCATCCAATACCTGGTCATACTCCTGTTCGGTGAGGAGATAGGGTGCAGTACCACTGAGTGCAGATATCCCGTCCAGTACACCCGGTTCTCTGTCACTCTCGAAGACATGGCCGATTACGATAGTTGCGTCAGTCGGTCTAGCCATTTCGAGAGCGACCCGAGTGAGTTCGTCGACACGCTGTTCGTCGTTATCTCCGAGTGCAAGCAAGATTGTGTCTATCGCCACAAAGGAAGCTACCAGCTTTAGCAATAAAAACGGCTCTATACCGGATAATACCGTGATGTCTCCGCGGGGCCTGTCTGGTTGATAACGGATAGAACGCAGAGCAGCACCAGCACGGGCGCGGTTGGAACGTCAAATCCACTGAAGACAAACCGGTTCTGCGACAGGCAATCGCTGGCCGGTTTGAGTTAGGCCACCAGTCTCGACGTCGATATCGAAGACAACTACCTCGTCGGTATCCCGATTCTCTACGAAGAGCGCCTCCCCGGTTGGGCAGATGTTGAAGTGCCGGGGCCACTCGCCACCGGTCGGTGTTTCGTCAATGCGGTGTAGTTCGTCACCATCAACAGCGAATGTGACGATAGTGTCTCGACCCCGGTTTGAGACGAACACGTATCGGCCGGAGGGATGAACTTGGATCTCCGCAGTCTTGTTTTTTCCATCGAAGTCGGATGGGAGAGTGGATACCTCCGACTGCTTCGTCAAATCTCCGTCGAGGGTTCGCTCGAAGACGGTGACTGTCGAATCGAGTTCGTTGATGAGGTATACGTACTCGTCGCCGGGACTGAAAGAGAGGTGGCGTGGACCGGACCCCGGCTCGATATCCACCGTTCGATGCAATGCGATCTTGTCCTCTGCAGGCCGAATCTCGTAGATGACGACTTGATCAGTTCCGAGATCTGGAACGTAGAGGTAGTCGTTAGCCGGCCCGGGATTGACCGAGTGCGGATGTGGACTTGTCTGCCTGTCGGGGTCGGTACTGGAGCCGCTGTGTTCTACCACTGCGGTCGGCGCAGCTACAGCACCATTGGCTTCGAGCGGGAGCATTGACACGGCCCCACCTGCGTAATGAGCAACAAACAGATACTCTCCTGTCGCATCGACACTACAGTGACATGGACTGAGCGCCCCACTCTCGACGCTGTTTACGAGCGATAACTCGCCGGTGTCGTTGTCAACCTCGAAGGCCTTGATCACACCTTCTGGTTCAGTTCGAACTGCGGCGTAGATGTAATCACCGTGCGGATGCGATGCGACGAACGTAGGGTCCGGGCCAGCGACGATGGAGTCGAGTTGGTCCAACGCACCAGTATCCGGATTGACTGCGACCGTGTGGACTCCTGCACTGTTTGCAGGGCTATACGTCCCAATAACTGCCATGGGGGATTTGTGTGTCACATACTTTGATATCGTACCGTCGTACTCAGGCTTTCTGGTTTGGACGTGTTACGATTCCATGTCGCGCTGCTCGGTCGTGGGGGGTTCGTTCCAAGCTTCGCCATTGTCCTGGGGCTGATATCCAAGTCGTTCGCGGGCGTTCTGGATGGAGAACCAGCGGCGGTCGTTAGCGCTGACGCCGTTAAATATCCCGTAAGTCACGTCAGAGTCCTGCAGACAACAGTCGATCAGGTGAGCGAAGTCCCGACGGGAGTGCCACGTGGCTTTCGTTCGGTTCACTGATTGTTGATACGCTGCGCCGCCCCGAGTGATTTCGCCTTCTTCGACGTGTCTCTCTGCAGGGCCGTATGGATTGTCGAATGCGGCCGACTGGACAGTACAGATCCGCAGGGCATAGAACCGTCGCGGCCAATCCATCGCTTCCGCGTAATACCGGCCGATATCTTCGCCGAAAGATTTCGTCGCACCGTAGAACGAATCCGGCCGGACGGGGTCCGTGTGGTCAAGTAATAGCGGGTGTTCTCGCCGGTAGATATCGGGTGCCAGCTCGGCTTCGTACAGCCCTTGCACGTGGTTCGTAGATCCGAACACAAAGGACTCAACTTCCGCATCCCGGGCAGCCTCCAAGACGTTGTACATCCCGAGGACGTTTGGTTCGAAAACATCTGACCAGTCGCCGTCAGTGTAGGGATAGGCTGCAAGATGAACGACGGCGTCCTGCCCGTCGAAGGCGGGACGAATCGCATTGTAGTCGGATACGTCGGCGACGTGCGTATCGAACGAACCGTATCGGTGATCGTCAGGCCGGTCAGAGCGGTTCAGATACGTGAACTCGTAGTCCGAGCTCTGGTGCAGATTGTCGATTATGGCGGTTCCACACCGACCGTATGCGCCGGTGACCAGCACGTTCATAGAACATACCTCGGTTGAGCAATCAAATAAACTTGCGATATGGTCCCACAACGTGTCTTCACTGTCAAAATGGGTCGTTCAGATACTGCCGGTCAGCGGCTATTACTCTCGCCGAGAGCACGCGAGCAGACCGTTGAGATACGCGATAGCATGAGCACGGGAGCGGTGACCCCACTCCGTGTCGTTAACGATTTCTGGGACGTGGTCCGGAACCATCACGCCATCGAACCCGACCTCTTGTAGCGCTTCGATAGCATCTAGTGCATCGAAGTTACTCTGCTCGTCGTCGACGAACGTCTCCGTGAAACTTGGCCAGGTGCCGATGACATCTCGGAAGTGGACGAAGACGATATCGTCGTTAGAGCCGAAGTACTCTATCACGTCGGTGATGTCCGTGTCCGGCATCTCGGAGAAGCACCCAAGACAGAGCTTGAGTCCGTGATTATCGCTCGGGACGAGATCCATCGCGCGCTGGAACGCCTCGAAGTTACGAAACAGGCGAGGAATACCGCCGAGTTGTTCGACCGTCGGCGGGTCGGCCGGGTGAAGTGCCATCTCTACGCCTGCCTCCTCGGCGACGGGCAGAACCTCTTCGAGGAACCGTTCGTAGTTGTCCCAGAGTTCCGCTTCCTCGTACTCACGCTCCACACCTGGAGCTTGCTCGTACGGGTCGGAGATGTCCTCAATGTCGAAGCCTCTCCCTCGCGCATCGCCACGCAGACGGACCGTCTGTGAGGTGCGCATCGGCACGACGCCCCGGGGATTCCACTGATAGCCCAGTATCGGAATGTCGGCCTGTCCCACGTTCCGGATGAGGTTCTTGATGGTTTCCAGTTGCGCTTCCTGTCCATCCTTGCCGAGCATGATCTTCCCGTAGACGTTGTAACTCAGCGACTGGATACCCATCAGCCGCAGGCCCACATCTTCTGCACGCCGGCGTGCCTGTACTAACTCGGAAACGGACGGGACGACGCCCTCGTCGATGGTGATCGTCTCGCTGTCGTTGCTACCCTCGTCCTCAAAAACGTCGCCACGTGGATCCCGGTGGTCTAGAAAGATGTCTTCGACGCCGATCTGCCGGCAGAAGCGAAGCCGTTCGTCCGAGAGCGTCCGCGTCCTGAGTCCGCTCCGCAACGGGAGCGATTCTGTGTCGGTTGTCATGTCTTGTGTCATGTGCTAACTTACGTAGGTCTCTGTCTTAGCTCTTTGTTCTACGATAGCTCACTCAATCAGCCGTGCGATATCGTCGTCCAATTTGTTGTAGATTTCCGTCGCTTCTTGTGCTTCTACCGATGACAGGGGCCGGATCGGCTCTCGCACGCTCCCGCCGTGCATCCCGGCGAGGTCGAGCCCCTTCTTTACAGCCGGGACACTGATGGCGCCCGCAATCGAGTTGTCTTGGCCGGTTCGATCGCGGAAGTTCTGATAGGGCAGACAGATGTCCCGGAGCGTTCGAGCGCGTTCCCAGTCCCCGTTCGAGAGCGCTTCGAACAGGGCGAGACCGACCTCTGGTCGGAAATTGCTCACACCGGCGGAGAAGCCTTCTGCACCCTCGGCCCAGTAGGAGACTGCGTAGGGCTCTGCTAAGCCGTTGACCCACACGACGTCGTTAGCACCCTTGCTCGTCGCCGCACCGAGTTTTATCGGATCTTCGAGAGCATACTTGATGCCAGCGACAGCGTCGATTTTAGAGAGCTCCGCGAGATACTCGACAGATGGGTCGAAGCCACGGACGTACGGGACCAGCGGCGTTTCCGTCACGTCGGCTAATTTGTGATAGTAGTCGAGCAACCCACGTTCGTGCAGGTACGTGTGGTCTGGCGGCATTATCATCATCGCGTCGACGCCGATGCGGTCGTAAGCCCGAATCAAATCACGGGCTGCCGACGTGCTACCACCGACGCCGGCGAGTACACACGCGTCGGATGGGAGTCCCTTCACGCTCGTTTCGGTCACGTCAACACGCTCCTCCTGGGACAGGGAGTGGTACTCGCTGATGTTCGCAGCCGCGAGGTACGTGCGAATTCCGCGTTTATAATGCGTCTGCGCGTTTTTTTCTATCTTCCAGTATTCTATCTCGCCTTGCTCGTCGAAGGGGGTCAAGAGACCGACCGCCACACCTCTAAGACGGTCTCTGACCTCGTCTATACCGAGTGACATTGTGTAGGTTCAGTAACTGCTAGTATAAAAAGCTGTCTATAAACCTCATTCCAATTAGCTAACGACGGAGACGTACGTGAGCAGTTGAGGAGGCGATGCAACAGTCGATCTGCTCTGTCCACTGATAAGTGGTTTCAGTAATTTCGATAGACGGTCTTTGTCGAGGTGAAGAAATCGAGGCCAGCATCTCCTTGTTCACGATACGTGTTCGTTGAGGAATCTTTGTAGCCGCCGAAGGGAACGTGTAGCTCCAGTCCGGTCGTCTTCTCGTTCACTTTAGCGACGCCGGATTCGATACGGTCGACGAACGCGTCGGCCTCAGAGAGTCGATCGGTCACGATGCTCGCGGCGAGCCCGTAGTCGGTGTCGTTCGCTAACTCTATCGCGTCGTCGAAATCACCAGCTTCAATGACGGACAGCACCGGGCCAAATATCTCCTCCTGGGCGATGCGCATGTCGTTGCTCACGTCGGAGAATACGGTCGGAGCGACATAGAATCCGTCTTCGAATTCGTTCCCGGTCAATCGGATCCCGCCGGTTTCGAGAGTCGCACCTTCCTCACGTCCGATATCGACATACTCGAGCGTGGAGTCGAGTTCGCTCTTCGAAACGTGTGGTCCCATGTCCGGGTCATCCAGACCGGCACCGATATCTACTGCTTCGGCGTATTCGACGACCTCCTCGACGAACGACTCGTAAACGTCCTCGTGAACGATAGCCCGTGACGCAGCAGTACAGGATTGGCCCGTCGTGCCAAAGGCTCCATTCGCGACGATTTCTGCGGCTTCGTCGAGATCCGCACTCGGCATCACGACAGTCGGGTTCTTTCCTCCCATCTCACATTGAACCCGCTTGCGTTCCGCAGCGGCAGTCTCTGCGATGTGCGTTCCGACCGCCGTACTTCCGGTAAAGGAGATGCCGTCAATATCGTCGTGTTCGACGAGCGGTGTTCCGACTCGGCTCCCGGAGCCCGTAACCATGTTTGCGACGCCGTCTGGCAGACCAGCCGAATCAAGGCATTCGAAGAGTATTCGTGTCGGGCCAGGGGCGGCAGTCGCGGGATTGATGATGACTGTGTTCCCTACCGCGAGTGCTGGGGCAAGTTTCCAGGCCGGAATCGCGATTGGATAATTCCATGGCGTAATGAGTCCGACGGTCCCCAGCGGTTCGACTTTAGTGTAGAGATCCGTGTTCCGACTGCTGGATGCTTTGTGTCGCCCTCCGAGGTCTCGCGCCTTCTGACCGTAGTACGCGAAGATATCGATGGCTCGCTGCACTTCGCCCGCTGCTTCGGACCGTGCTTTCCCTTCTTCCCGCACCAGCGCCTCGATGGCTTCCTCTTTCCGGTCCGCGAGCGTGTCGCCTGCCTGCTTCAGCACCGCTCCCCGCTCTGGTCCGGGTGTTGCCGCCCACGTGTCCTGTGCAGCAGTTGCGACCTCTATCGCTCCGATCGCGTCCGCCTCACTGGATTGTTGATACATTCCGACGACTTCGTCGGACTGTGCTGGATCGATAACTTCGAACGTCTCTCCGGACTCGGCGGTGACCCACTCACCGCGTACATAGTTCTTGTAACTCTCCGACATCATGGATAGGTATCCGACACCCGCTTACAAATGTTTTGATGAGATAGTCTGCTTCCTGCCGTAGATCAATGTGAGACGTGAGATTACGAGTACATTGAGTTGACCTCAATGACGTTGGCGGCCTGCGCAATCTTCTCCGAGAGCTCGTTTTCGATTCTATCTTCGGTCATCCGCTGTGATGGCGCCGAAATGCTGAGTGCACCGAAGACACCTGCATCCGGGTCCGAGACGGCCATCCCGATACAGCGAACGCCTGGGATATTCTCCTCGTCGTCGATAGAATATCCACGCTCACGCGTCTCGCTTAGTTCCGCCAGCAGTGCGTCGGGATCAGTAAGTGTGTGTTCTGTCCGCGCGGTCAGTTCGTGCTGTTCAATGATTTGTTCGGCGTCTTCATGTGGTAGCTCTGCCAGGATTGCCTTGCCCAGCGACGTCGAGTGCATCGGCATCCGTTTGCCGACTTTCGAGGCGGTCTCGACGGCTGAATCCCCTTTCGACTTCGAGAGATAGACCACCTGTCCGTTCTCCTCCGCACCAAAGTGAACGACCTCACCGGTTTCTTCCGCGAGCGTACGGACTTGCTCTCTAACGATCTCTCGCTTCGCGATCCGCTCTTTGATTGACTCGGCAATGTCAATGAACCGCAAACTGAGATAATACGAATGTCCGTCTTTCACTACGAGTCCCTCGTCTGCGAGAGTAGCGAGATGGCCGTGCACTGCACTCTTCGAGAAGTCCATCTCCTCGGAGATTTCCGTGATACCAGCCTCGCCACGTGTCTGGAGAATGTCGATGATTTGGCAGGTCTTGCGGACCGCCTCGATCTTTCGCGGCGTGTTCGTTGGCATGGCCTATACAAGGATACGACGCAACTTATAGCTTGTTCTCTCCTATCGAATCACGGGACTCAGACCATCTAAGTGCGAAAAATTGGCGAATATATATATTTCAGTGTGATTTGTCTTCGGAACTTTCGTACTTAGCTGGCTACTTGTCTGGACGTCTGCACCAGGCTGGGAACAGACAGAACGTCGTTCCTTGTCTGAAAGATAACTAGTGTACTAGTGTTATTTAAGTTAGTAGTCACCGTCACTTCTTACCTGTCTCGCTCTCGGAATCGTTCGGCCGAGCGAGTCAGTCTCCAAATTCCGATGATCACTTACGATGGGATCGTTCGATAAGTGAGAAACGACCGGTTAGTGGGCTAAGAATACCATTATCACTTGAAACAGTCTCCCCACTCTCGACTTTCTATTCCTCGGCGGAGCTAGAGTGGTCTGTCGAAATAACTTCTGTACTCGTGTTATTCTGGAGCGTTTCCCTCTGATTTTTGCTACGGCTCGATGCTGAAGCTATCGTTCCGGCGTGTAATTCGCTCTTCGAGAACACGAGGTTGTTTTCGGTATTCGGTTCTCACATGTGCAGCACGTAACGAGTAGCAATGGCTGACAAACGAGCTATCTCAGCCGTTTGTGAACTCTTGCTGCTCGGACTAGAGTCTGTGTGAAGCCCTCTTTCGCCAGATTCGTTGCTGGAGAATCTACTGGATTCCAAGAGAGTCGACTCGATACCACCCGGCCTGTCGTTAGATTTATATATGCGAGTCGGTGACCCGAGTACATGGGCTTCGTTGATGACAGTTACCTCCTCGAGTCGGGGACAGCTGTCGAACTGTACGACAGTATCAGAGACCTCCCGATTGTCGACCCGCACAGTCACGCTGACCTGAACGAAATCGTAGCCAATGACGGCTGGAACGATATCTGGGAGGTAGAAGGAGCGACAGACCACTACGTGTGGTCGATGATGCGAAAACGAGGTGTTCCGGAGCGCAAGATAACCGGCGACGCTCCGAACAAAGAAAAGTGGATGGCATTGGCTGAGATCTTCCCAGAACTTGCGGGCAGTCCGACTTACGAGTGGGTACATCTCGATTTGCAACGGCAGTTCGGTATCGAGAAGCCGCTATCATCGGAGACTGCTGAAGAGATCTGGCGCGAGACAGAGACACAGTTGTCCACCCGTGCCATGCGTCCTCAAGAACTCCTCGATGCCATGGATGTCGAAGTTCTCTGTACGACGGACGACCCGACTTCTTCGCTCTCGGAGCACGAACGTGCTGCCGACAACATTGACGGTCTTAACGTGCGTCCGACGTGGCGTATTGACCGAGCGTTCCACGTTGACAGTGGATCGTGGTACGGGTTCGTCGAAGAACTTGAGTCGGCAACCGGAATTCGGACCGAGACACTATCGGGGTTTCTGGATGCCCTAGCCCAGACACACGACTACTTCGCTGAACACGGCTGTCGGGCGAGCGACCTCAGTCTGACCGAACCAATCTCCCGACCGGTCAGTCGAGAGCGTGCGCGAACCCTATACCAACGGGCCATCGACGGGCAAAACCTGACGGAAACGGGTGTTCGTGACCTTCAGGCGTTCTTGCTTGAAGAGGTAGGGAAGCTCAACGCCGAGAAAGACTGGGTCACACAACTTCATATCGGGCCTGTCCGCGACTACCGTGACTCCCTCTACGAGACCGTCGGCGCCGACGCGGGTGGGGATGTTTCGACGCAGTCTATCGAGCTGACGGAGAACCTCCGGTATTTCCTGAACACGTTCGACAATGAAATGGATATCGTCCTCTACACTGTCGACCCGACACACTATCCGTCCATCACGACACTATCGCGGGCGTTCCCGAACGTCAGCGTCGGTCCTGCGTGGTGGTTCAACGACAGTCCGTACGGAATAGACGAGCAGTTGCGTCAGGTCGCCAGCGTCGACCTGCTTGCGAATCATACTGGGATGGTGAGTGATTCCCGGAAGCTGATGTCGTTCAGTTCCCGTTTCGAGATGTTCCGCCGTTCGTTGGCGAACATGCTTGGCGACTTGGTCGATCGAGGGCAAATGCCGATAGCTCACGCCGAGAACCTCGCGACTCACTTGGCCTACGATCGACCGAAGTCCCTCTACGGATTCGAGTAGTGTAGGCGGGCGGTCTGACAGGCCGCTCGGCATAATCTGTCCCCGAACGACCGGTTGCGATACGATTTGTCCTCGGCTCGTCCACGTTCGTCAAAAACACGAACATACATACACCTCCGCTACGATTTGGATTGTAGACCACGATGACTGTTGCAAACGATTTCGATATCGACGGCAAGGTCTGCGTGATAACTGGCGGATCGGGCGTCCTGGGCTCCGAAATGGCGAAAGCGATCGGTGAGAACGGCGGCAAGGTCGCGCTCCTCGCTCGCGGTGAAGAGGGGCTTGAGGAGACACGAGCCGAACTTGCGGAACAGGGAATCGATGCCATCACTATTCCGGCGTCGGTGCTCGACCGCGCTGAACTGGATGCGGCCGCTGAGACGGTCGTCGACGAATTCGGGCGCATCGACGTTCTCGTCAACGCCGCCGGCGGGAATCATCCCGACGCAACGACAGGGCCGGAGACGTCCTTCTTCGATCTGTCGAAGGAGGGCCTCGAAAGTGTCGTTAACATCAACTTCGTGGGAACAGTCCTCGCGTCGCAGGCCTTCGGCGAGTACATGGCTGGTCAGGGTAAGGGGACGATCCTGAACGTTTCGTCGATGAACGCGTTCACACCTCTGACCAAGATTCCGGGGTATTCAGGCGCGAAGGCCGCCGTCTCGAACTTCACGGAATGGTTGGCCGTCCACATGGCACAGGAGTATTCCCCGGAGATCCGCGTGAACGCGATTGCGCCGGGGTTCTTCCTCACCGAACAGAACCGCTACCTGCTGATCGACGAGGAGACCGGCGAGTTCACGGATCGCGGACAGTCGATCATCGACCATACCCCGCAAGGCCGGTTCGGCGATCCGGAGGACCTCTCGACGACCGTTCTGTGGCTGATCGCGCCCGGTTCTGAGTTCGTTACCGGGACAGTCATTCCGATTGACGGCGGGTTCTCCGCGTTCAGCGGCGTCTGAGGCGATCGGTTTTCGACGCTATGCTTGGCCGCGCTGGCCCCCAGCTTCATTTACACCGATATCACCGACGAGACACAAGAATCCGCGGACTACACCGATTAGGACATCAAGCGACGGTCACCGATAGGGTAGTGTGGCTCCGTTGCAAGTATGGCGAATTGTGCTGCCTTCTTCGCCCGTGAGGATCCCTTCGTCACCGGCGAGGTGCTTCACGCCGACGGCGGATGGACCTCGGACGCGTGGCGGTATCGCGAAGGATGAGCCTGACACGCCGGTCGCTTGGGTAGCCAGAGGGATGCAGTAAGCCCCGAGTTGAGACATTCAGCAGCCAATTCCTCTTCTCTGTCGGTAGCCAATCTCAGACTACATTTTAGTGGCATGGTTGTGCCTTTCAAGCATGGTCAGAAATTGCATGGGCCAAAAACTATTAATATTATAGTATATGTATGTCTGGTCGTAACATGTCCGACGATAGTGGTGTACACAGACGACGGTTTATTCGAGCAGTTGGTGCGACAGGCATTGGAGCCTCGATTGCTGGATGTTCGGGCGACGGTGGTAGTGGATCGAACACGACCGGGGGAGGCAGTAGCGGTTCAAGCGGGTCGACGACAGTATCGATGAACTTGATCGCTCGGACGCCAAAGCAGGCCATAGAGCAGTTCGAGCCAGCGCTCCACGAGGCGGGGCTCTCGGAGGACATCAATATCGAGGTCAGTACCAAGTCACCCGGAACGCTGGAAGAACAGTACCGCCAGTGGCTCAACGCCGGTCGGAGCAGTCCGGACATCCTGACTATGGACGTCGGGTGGTCAATCCCGTTCATACGCCGTGGACAGTTGCTGAACCTCAGTGAGGCACTCCCCAATGAACACGTCCAGACCCTCGAGAACGAGTACAACGCCGAGAGCATCGATTCGAGCCGAGGCCGAAACGGGAACATCTTCGGGGTCCCTCTCATCATGGACGTTCGGGGAATGTGGTACCGGCGCGACCTAGCTCGGGAGGCCGGGTACGATCCCGATGCTGAGAACTGGGGTACGGAACCAAAATCGTGGGAAGAGTTCTCCCAGATCGCCGCTGATATTCAGGAACAGCAGGGGCTCCAGTATGGACTCACGATGCCCTTCGAGCTTTCACAAACCATCACATGTTGTACGTTCAACTCCATCATGTCACAATGGGGTGGCGCGTACTTCGGCGGTCGAGAGCATCTGTTCGGACCTGTCGGGGACCGGCCGATCACTATCGATGAGGAACAGGTTCTCAACGCACTCCGGATGCTTCGGACGTTCATGTGGGGGCACGAGGACCAGCACTCGCTGGACAACGATTCGTTCGTCGGTGGCATCGTCCCATCTGACGTGCTCGGCTGGCGATACACTAAAGACCTCGATGCCTTCCTCAACGGAAATTCGTTCGCCTATACGGTCGGCAACCCTGCGTTCGCCAAGCTCGCGTCTTCGGGAGACAACTTCGGCGACACCGTGAACGAAAAACTCGGTCTCATGCCGAAGCCGTATGGGATTCAGGAGTCAGACTCGACGTATGAGGGTGTCGGCGGGACGATGTCACCACTGGCTGGCTACAACCTCTCGGTCAATCCGAACTCCAACAAGCAGGACGCAGCTCTCGAAGTGCTTCGAACGGTGATGAAGGACGACTTCCTCGTCAAGTGGTTCAATCTGTCGGGCTATCTGCCAGCGAAGCCGAAACTCCTGCAGTCCGAGGCGGTGAAGAACCACTCGCTCTTTGGCCAGTACATGGATACGTTCTCGGTGATGGCCGACAACGCCATGCCTCGTCCGGTCACACCCATCTACTTCCAAGAGTCGAAGGTCATCTCTCAAGAAGTCCACAACGTAGTCTCCCAGAGCAAGGCTCCCGAGAAGGGGATGGCCGATGCCAAGGAACAGTTAGCGCAGATCGAGGACAGCTATGGCCAGTAGTAACCGGACAGCAACGCAACAGGCGTCGATAGTTCCGAACAGTCTCCGACGGAGCGGCGCCTACGTGAACAACTGGGTCGAGAACCTCTCGGAGACCAAGTTCGCGTATTTGGTGCTCGCGCCGACGCTCGTGATATTCACGGCTATCGCGCTGTGGCCGATCCTCTTCACGCTCCGGACATCGATGTATGCGGACAGTTTCAGTCAGTTCACGGGCGCGTTCGTTGGCCTGCAGAACTACGTCGAAATCGTGACTGGGCAGCGCGGGGCGATACTCATCCGCCCGTTCTTCGACCTTAGCAATCCGTTCCAGAGCATCCTGCCGACTACGATGATCTACACGGCGGTGAGTGTCGTGCTGATTACCGCCCTTGGCTTCGTGCAGGCGCTGGTTCTCAACAAGACGTTCCGAGGCCGTTCCATCGTCCGGACCGCGGTACTGATTCCATGGGCTGTTCCAATCGTCATCCAGGGGATGATCTTCTATCTCATGTTCATCCCCGGTGGGTTCGGGACCCGGATTCTCCACGATATCGGCCTCGTAGGAGCGCGGCCGCTCAGCAACAGCGCCTCGACAGTCGGAATCGTGACGTTAGCAGCCATCTGGAAGCGCTCGGCATACGTCGCACTGATCGTGCTCGCGGGGCTCCAGAGCATCGACGAGCACCTCTATGACGTTGCGAAGGTCGCCGGGGCCTCCCGATGGCAGCAGTTCCGCATGATCACGCTCCCGCAGGCGATACCGACGCTGATGGTCGCGATGCTCCTGACCTCTATCGGGTCGATGCGCGTCTACGGGCAGATCGACGCTATCGCCAACTGCAGTACGATGCCGTCGATCACGTGTGCCGTCGTCGGGACGTTCAACGGGAGCCTCTACGGGACCGCATCGGCACTCGCGTTCCTCACGGCGTTATTGATAGGCTCGGTCTCGATGATCTACCTCGTGGTCCTCAGCCGATCGCGTGCGGGGGGTATCTAAGATGGCGACCGACTCCTCGCTCTCGGACCGGCTGTTCGCGGTTGACCTCGACGACGACTCCAGCCCGCTCTTCAGGTACACATTCTACGGGACGACGCTCCTTATCCTGCTCATCTCGCTGTTCCCCTTCTACTACCTGCTGATGCTGGCGCTCTCGGCACCAGGCGACACGACGAGTGCCGGCCTGCTGCCAGCGGGCTTCGACCCAACATCGTTCATCGGCGCGTTTCAGGCGGTCCCGTTCCACCTCTATATGCGCAACAGTCTCATCATCGCGACGGGCGTGACGGCGTTCGTGCTGGTGTTCGCGAGCCTCGCGGGATACACGTTTGGGCGAATGGAGTTCCGGGGGAAGCGGCCACTGTTCCTCTTGCTCATCTCTATCTCGTATTTCCCCGGCGCGACGTTCATCGTCGGGCTATTCAAACTCCTGACGGGGAACGTGACCGTGCTGGGAGTCAGCAGTCCGAACCTGTTCAACTCGCCAGCGGCCGTCGGACTTCCGCTGACGGCGCTTTCTCTACCGTTCGCCATCCTCCTCCTGACGACGTTCTATGGCCAGATTCCCGACGGGCTCGAAGACGCTGCCCGAGTAACCGGTACGACTCGGATCGGCGCGCTCTACCGTATCATCGCGCCGCTCTCCGCGCCGGGATTCGTCACTGCGGGTATCCTCACGTTCATCACGGCCTACAACGAGTTCTTTTTCTCCCAGCTGATGACGACCGGCTCCCCCCAGAACTGGTCGCCCATCGTCTGGGGGCTGTTACGCTATCAGACCGAGGTCTCCGTCAGGTACGACCTGATGGCGGCCGCGAGCCTCATCGGCGTCGTGCCCGTCGCGCTCATCGTCCTGCTCGCACAACGCAAGATAGTGAGCGGGCTCACGTCCGGCTCTATCAAGGGATAGCCTTGGCACACAATTACCACCAACATCCAGACAGACCATGACACACCTCAAACTCGACGGTGTAACGAAGCGGTACAGCGACGTCGTCGCGGTCGACGACATGAACTTAGATATCAAAGACGGCGAGTTCGTCTCGCTCATCGGCCCATCGGGCTGTGGGAAGTCGACGACACTCGAGACGGTGTCCGGGCTGACCAAACCGACCAGTGGTCTCATCGAGATCGCCGGGACCGATGTGACGAACAAGCCACCGAAGGACCGGGACATCGCGATGGTGTTTCAGAACATCGCGCTGTTCCCCCACATGACCGTCCGGGAGAACCTGACCTTCGGCCTACGGCTGAAGAACTACAAGGAGTCGGAGATCGACAAACGCATCGAACAGGCCGCCGATATCTTACAAATAAACGGGATGCTAGACCGGATGCCCGACGAACTGTCGGGTGGGCAGCGACAGCGAGTCGCCATCGGCCGAGCTATCGTAATGAACCCGGAAGTATTCCTCATGGACGAACCGCTGGCGAACCTCGACGCGAAGCTCCGAGTGCACATGCGGACGGAACTTCAGCGGCTCCAACAGGAACTGGACGTGACTACGGTGTACGTCACACACGACCAGGCAGAGGCGATGACGATGTCCGACCGCATCGCCATCATCAACGACGGGCAGCTCCAGCAGTTCGCGCCGCCACTGGAGTGCTACAACGAACCGGCGAACCTGTTCGTCGCGGGCTTCGTCGGCTCGCCTAGCATGCGGTTCGTCAACGGTCGGAGAGACGGTGGTTCGTTCGTCGCTCCCGACCTCGACATGGATATCGATATTCCGCCGTCCGTCGGCGTTAGCGACGGCGATGATATCGTCCTCGGTGTTCGTCCGGAGGATGTCTACCTCGATTCCCACCGCACCACGGCCACCGCGACGGACGTGGTTACGCTGGAGGTCGACGTCGTCCAGCCGATGGGCGACGAACTCGTCGTTTATTTGCGTCCCGAGGGAACGGACGTGGCCTTCGAGGCCGATCTTGACGAGGGAGAGCAGACCGACACGCAGACGGACCAGTTGCTGATGACCGTCGAGCCGACTGTCGACATTGAGACCGGAGAGACGGTAGACATCGCGCTTGACCGTGCGCAAATCCATCTCTTCGACAACGCGACCGGCGATGCGCTTGTCCACGGTCTCGAACCGCAAGTCGAACAGGTCTCAAACTAACGACGGACCGGCAGCGGGGCATCGGAGATCGACGTCGTAGACTGGGCGATCTGCAGACGACGATCGAACACCTAAATTTCCACGGGCCGTGGAGTGTTGACCCGTCACAGAACTTTTTTATGTGGTTGACTCATTCACTACAATTGATGCAACTGTTAGAGTATCCGCGAGACAGCTACTCGCTTGACGGCGAATGGCAGGCGATTCCCGATCAGTACGAGATGTTCCGGGATTACTTCGACGACTTCGTCGACGATGAGGACGACGACGTCGCGGCACTCCCTGACGATGACGGCCAGCCGGCGCTGAGCTTCGAGTCGATCTACGAGCCCAGTGCGTCGGGCAGCGACGACATCACGGACTTCAATATCTATGACGGGTACTCGGTGGATGTCCCATCGAGCTGGGGCGAGGAGATGCCCGAGTTCCGTCACTTCGAAGGCTGGGTGTGGTTCGCGCGAACGTTCGACCGAGAGGAGATCGACGAACAAGACCGTACGTACCTCCGTTTCGGCGCGGTCAACTACAAGGCCGAGGTCTGGCTCAACGGCGAGCGCCTCGGAGACCACGAGGGCGGCTACACACCCTTCAGTTTCGAGATCACCGACGAACTCCAGGACAGCGAGAACGTGATCGTACTCCGGATGGATAACAAGCGCTACGAGGACGGTATTCCGAACGAGAGTACCGACTGGTACAACTTCGGTGGTGTCAACCGATCGGTCGACCTCGTTTCGGTCCCGGAAACGTACCTGCGAAACTTCAAAGTCGAGACTACCGTCAGCGACGACGCAGTCGATGTCCAAGTCGATGCCTGGCTTGACGGGCCCGCTACGGGCGCTGAGGCTGCTGTCACGCTTCCAGAGCTCGACGTCGACGAATCGCTCACGTCCGACAGCGATGGACGGATCAGTGCGGAGATCTCGTTCGACCGTGACGACCTGACGCTGTGGAGTCCTGATAACCCGCGCTTGTACGAGATCGAGCTCACGTATGGCGACGACGCGGTCACCGACCGTATCGGGTTCCGTGAGATCGAGGTTCGAGGGAGCGATATCCTTGTCAACGGTGAGGAGGTGTGGCTCCGCGGCATCGCACTCCACGAGGAAGTCGCTGGCAAGGGGCGTGCGCTTGATGCCGAAGATGTCCAGACGCGCTTCCAGTGGATCAACGAACTGGGCTGTAACTTCGCACGGCTGGCACATTATCCCCACACCGAAGAGATGGCCCGGACGGCGGACGAGGAAGGCATTCTCCTCTGGGAAGAAGTACCCGCATACTGGGACATCAACTTCGGCGACGAGGACATACAGGAATTGTACCGGCAGCAGCTCCGCGAGCTGATCCAGCGTGACTGGAACCGCGCATCGGTCGTGCTCTGGTCGATCGCGAACGAGACTGACCACAATGACGAGACTCGAAATGAGGTACTCCCCGAGATGGCCGATTATGTCCGGAACCTCGACGACACGCGACTCGTGACCGCGGCGTGTTTCGTTGACGAGACCGACGACGGGCTTGTCATCCAAGATCCGCTGGAGGACGCCCTTGACGTGGTTGGTATCAACGAGTACTTCGGATGGTACTACGGCGACTCCGAGGATATGCAGCACTTCCAGGATGATCCCGACGGGACGCCGGTCGTTATCTCCGAGACCGGCGGCGGTGCCAAGTGGGGCAACCACGGAACAGAGGACGACCGCTGGACCGAGGAGTATCAGGCTGCGATCTACCGAGGTCAGACGGAAGCGGTCGCAGCAAAAGAGCAAGTGGCCGGCATATCTCCGTGGATCCTCTTCGACTTCCGAGCACCGATGCGCCAGAATGAATACCAGCGAGGTTACAACCGGAAGGGCGTCGTTGATCAGCACGGTCGCAAAAAGAAAGCATTCCACGTCCTCCGAGACTTCTACACCTCGGACCAGCGGTAGTGACGAAACTGTAGGAGTACGCCAGGACCACTTCAAAGATCACCAGCCACCGACGCCAGAAAGTATCGGTCGGTAGTAGCGGTCGTTGACCGGTACGACAGATTATTTTTGCCCTACTCGACCGAGTCCATCAGACCGCGCATGTAGCCGATTGCGAACAGCCGACCTTTCGTGTGGTAGCCGGGATTAGAGTTATCCTCGCCGGCCATCGTTGGTACGTGATCGGGGCGCATCGGCACGCCGCCGTCGACGGCCTCCTCGTAGGCTGCCATCGCCGCGTGCATGTCTGTCGGACCGTCGTCGTGCCAGGTCTCGACGAACTGGTCTGCATCGCCCTCGACATCGCGGAAATGAACGAAGTTGATTCGCTCGCCGAAGTTCCGAATCGCCTCCGGGATGTCCGCACCCATCGCGGCGAAGTTGCCTTGGCAGAACGTGACACCGTTGTGATCGCTGTCGACGACATCTAAGATCCGCTCGTAGTTCTCGACACTATTGGCAACACGGGGGACGTCGCGAACGGACTCGCGTGGCGGATCATCCGGGTGGAGTCCAAGCTTGACGCCCGCCTCCTCGGCCACTGGAATGACCTCCTCAAGGAAGTACGCCAGCGCCTCGAAGATCTCTTCGTGGCTACGTTCGGAAGCCGCCACAGTCGGTCCGCCCTGCATCTTCTCATTGTCGTAACCGGTCACGTAGGACCCACCGCGAGACTCGACGTGTGCCTCAGTCCGAGCCCAGCGGACGCCGGCCATCCAGTCGTAACAGACGACAGAGATACCGAGGTCGCCGCAGTCCCGGAGGAACTGTTTGAACTCGGCGATGTCTTCGTCTCGGCCATCGAGCCCGAGGCGGACGCGATCGGTTAGCGGAACGCTGCCTTCCAGCACGGAGAAGTTCAGGCCGGCGTCCTCAAGCCAGTTCCGGAGTCCGCGGAGCTCGTCGTATGTCCACGAAGTCTTGTCATCGCCGATTTCGAGAGGATGGATTACGGCGTCGGTGACGCCCATCTGCTTGGCCAGTTGCCAACGCTCGTCGGGCTCCGGGGGGAGCACCAAGGCTGGTCGAACCATATGAGTCAAATGTTGGCAGAAGCGTATATACATTATCGTTTCGAGACCACTACAGATCCCAGTGCCCGTACCGTTGCTCGCAATACAACGAGACAGCCGCTGCGAATACAGACATGGTGCCGACGCGACCGGTCCGCGTCTTTTTTGACGCTCTCTGACCCAATCCAGTATGAATGGAGGTTTTCAGCCCCGCCGCGCTCGTGGATCCGCTGGTCACGACGTTCGTCCTCGCGACCATGTTCTCGGTCGGTCTCGAGCTTCGTATTGACGACGTCCTGGCCTCGGTCTCCCAGTTCGGGCTCGTGATGCGGTCTGTGTTCATAAATCTCGTCGGCGTTCCCGTATTAGCGATGGCAGCAGTCCTTATCGCTCCACTGAAGACAGGTCACACAGTCGGATTGCTCTTAATCGCTGTCTCTCCCGGTGCACCGTTCGGACCGAAGCTCGCAGAGATATCGAACAGCAATGTTGCCTTCGCAAGCGGTCTCATGGTCATGCTAGCGACTGTTTCCGTTTTCACCATCCCGGCGTCGTTGGCGCTCCTCGTCCCCGGGAATGTAGGTGTCAACCTATTCGGGATGGCATGGATGGTCATCGTCGTTCAGCTTCTTCCACTACTCGTAGGATTCGGTCTACGTGAAGGATATCAGGCGCTCGCCTCGACGTTACACGCCCCGATGCGCAGGTTCTCGACTATTTTACTTTTTGTTCTAGTAGCGCTCTTGCTGGCAATCAACGTCAACGAGATCGGTCGGCTCGTCGGGACCGGCGTGATGATTATCTCTTCCGTGATCGTGGTTTGTTCGATGATCGCAGGATACGCCTTCGGTGGTCCGGATAAATCTACCCGAGAGGTCCTCGCGACGTCGACTACGGCTCGAAACGCGGCCATCGCGTTGCTCGTTGCGACGACAAGCTTTCCCTCACCAGATGTCCTCGTGACGATCATCGCATTCAGCCTCGTGAGCGTCATCGTTCCAGGAATCACCGCCAGTGTATGGCGATCTCGGTCACTGCCGTTCGACATCCGTTAGAGACGGCGCCTAATCGGACAGATCCACAAAAGGTTGTGTCTAAGCGTCTTGCACTCACCGCGACCATCATAGAAAGATATTTATAATAGTTATGGGTACACATCTACGTGTATGCCACGTCATCTCTTAGGGAGTCGATTTGCAATTATGCACCGTTCGGAGAACGGAACAAGATCCGGTGAGTGAGCATGTCGGCAGACCACTCGAAGTCGTTCCACTGGTCGATGCTCGTGACGTTGGTCTTAATCGGCGTTATTCCCTCGTTCTCTGGGGCGCTGATCAACCCGACCATTCCAGCAATCCAGGAGACGTTCGCCCACCTGCCGAACTCGGAGACGCTGGCGCAGCTCGTTAGCACAACCTCTGCGTGGGTCGTAATCGTCGTCGCGCCGCTCACGGGGTATCTGCTCGATAAGTACGCTCGCAAGCCCATCTTGATCGCTGCAGTGATCATCTACGGTGTCGGGACGAGCGCCGCGTTCTTCCTTGACTCGATCTACCTGATCCTCGCAACGCGTATTCTTGATGGCATCGCTGTCGGTGCACTCATGGTGACGGTGCCGACACTCATCGCAGACTACTACTCAGGCAATCGTCGCGAATCGGTTATGGGTTACTACGGCGCGGTACAGGCTGGTGGCGGTGCTGTCGCAGCCACCCTTGGGGGTTACATCGCGTCAAGTATCGGTTGGCGATATATCTTCCTCGTTTTCGCCGGGGCGCTTTTGTTCGTCCCACCGATCATTCGATTCCTGCCGGAACCCGATGTGAAAGAGTCGGAAAGAGACAACGAAGTCAGCCGGCTTGAGGCAGCCGCCAAGATCGTGCGGGAAGCGCCTGCGAAGTTAGTGGCCGGTATCTACCTCTTGGTGCTACTCGGGATGATGGCGACCAATCTCGTCATGATTGAGGTTCCGTACTATCTTCAAAGCTCCCTCGGCGTGGGCGGTTCACAGATCGGGCTGGTGATCTCGGGCGTGATGATTGCGGGCGTCGTTGCCGCCACGCTGTACGGCCGCATCAAACAACACGTGCAGCACATTACAGTGATGGCAGCCGCCTTTGCCGTCGGAGGGGCTGGTTTCCTCCTGTTCACAGCCGCCAATTCCGCCCCACTCGTGATCGCCGGCGTCGTCATCGCCGGTGCGATGGGATTCGGCATCGTCATGCCCACGGTCAACGACTGGGTCGCATCGGTCGTCCAGGAGGAAGTCCGCGGGCGCGCCCTAAGTGGTATCACCATGATGACCTACGGTGGGTTTGCGCTCTCGCCGTTCGCTCCAATGCCGCTTGTGGATGCATTTGGGCGTGTGGGGATGCTCCGGACTGTTGGCTACGCCCAACTCGTCGTCGCAGGAGCCCTCGTGACGGCCTGGTTCGTGACCCGATCTACCGTTGACTCAACGGTGAACAAAACGCCGTCCGACGACTGATCGTTGGTGGAAACCCGGTGAGATCGGCGCCAATCGGTCACGGTAGTCAAGTCGAGCCTCACCAGTAAGCGGTGTCACATAACGCGACACGTTCTTCTAATCTGCCGACCATTTACGGAAAGTGAATTTTATTACATTTGATGGTCACTAGTATACATATGACAGTAGAGTCAATCCTGCTTCCCGTCAGCGTGCGCCGACTCGTTGACGTCGCTGTGGAAAGCGCCAACCCGACCGATGCCACCGTCGTAGTGGCTCACGGGCAGTGTCTAATTGAGCGGCTTTGAGAAGCGAGCAGATCGTAGCGAGAAGTGCTCATGAACTCGCAGACCTGCTCAACGAGACGTTAGATGTGGACAGCCAAGACGTTTGGGTGAACGAGCGCACCCCGACACCCGTCCGGCGATTCGGGGTGCGTCTCCACACGGCAGGGCTGTCGATCAGGGAGACGGTCGCAATCTTAGACTTACTGGGTGTCCAACGCTCACACGGTGCGGTCTGGCAGTGGACCCATCGGCTGGCCGACAGCGACTCGGACCCGCTGACGGCGAAGTTGTCGCGGGTCGCTGTCGACGAGACTGCTGTCCAAATCGGAACCGAGTGGTACTGGCTATACGCGGCAGTCGATCTTGATTCGTTGTATCTGCTGGATATCGCGAGGCTCGAGAGCCTGTGCACACTGGAACATCAAGACCGTTCCCTAAGGGTCACGCTCAGTGTAGCTTCAACCCTGAACTTGCCGGTCCTCTTCGATTTCAATTTCGACCGGGTAGAGCCGGCGTAGCTTGATTCGTGCGTCGTCGGTGGTGAACTGCCAGTCGATGAGTCGGTTAGCCGCGTTCCGATGATCTTGCCACGCAGCGACCTCCGACCGGAGAGTCGCTGCGTGGTAGATTCGACGGTCGAGACACTGTCGTTTGAGCACACCCAGTTCGATCTCGGCCATATTCAACCAGCTTCCTTTCTTGGGCGTGTAGTGGAACTCGAACCGATCAAGGTACGCTTGGGCTTCATTCGGCGGGAAGAACTGATAGAAGCCAGCGGGGTTGTGCGTGTTGAGTTGATCGACCACCACCCGGATGCGGTCCGCATCCGGGTAGTGGTTGTCTGCGAGTTCGACCATCCGGTCGATGAACTCGGTGGTGCGTCGTCGCTCGGTGACTTCGACGTTCACCCAGCCAGTCAACGGTTCCGTGGCGAGGTGAATCCGTTCTTTCCCGTTGCGTTCGTAGCGGTGATCGACACGGGCGACCGCTCCCGGTCGCGCCGGGAGCGGGTCGCGTTCGTGCCCACGGAGTGCTTTGCTGGATTCGTCGAAGCAGATGACTGGACGCGTCTCGTCGTATGGTTCGTGGTAGAGGTCGAGAACGTCCTCCATATGGTAGACGAAGTCAGCGTCATTCTCGGCTGGGATCGACCAGTAGTCAGAGAGATGGGGTTTCAGGGTGTTTTTTTAGCCGCTGTCGGACGGTTTCGTGAGAGATCGACTCGAAGTCGATCTCGTCGAGGGTAACGAGTTCGTCGGCAAGGAGATGCAGCGTCCAGCGAGCGTGTCCTTCCGGGGTTCGCTACAGGCGAGTCGGATGAGGTGGGCTTCGGCGGCACCATCCATTTTGACCTCGTATTCACGGTCGGGCTTGCGGCGATGAATCGCCGCGAGCCCTCGCTCACAGTATGCTTTGCGCGTGTTAGAGACCGTCTTGGGAGAACAACCGACGTGCTCACTGATTTCCGAATCAGTGAGCCCGTCATCGGCTTTCAGTAGGATCCGTGCTCGTGTATTATCCTCGGCCTTGCGTTCACCGGTCGAAATGAACCACTCAAGCGTGTTGCGGTCTTCCTCAGACAGCTCCACGACGTATTTCTTCGCTCCCATTCCAGTAGATACGCGCCCAGAGGAGATAAGCAGGTACACTCACGGTTGAAGCTACACTCAGTGTATTTGTTCGGTAACTACGAGCCAACCCCTTTTAGAGAGACGGGGGGCATACTACTCGGCTTTAGCTGTGAAATGAGTTAGTTTGCTACAGTGTATCATCCTCCTCTGTCATCTAAATAAGAGTGGGCGGTTTTTCACCCAGACATAACAAATTTACCATGCAAGATTTTAATAGATGGAACCACACTCTTGGCGTATGACCCCCTCCGAACAGGTTTCTAAAACAGCAGAATTCACTGTAGAGAATATCGGCGGTATCGACAGTTCCCACGTTTCGATTTCCCCTGGTGTGACTGCTCTCACTGGGAAGAACGCGACTAACCGGACGTCGTTCCTCCAGTCAATCATGGCAGCCATGGGAAGCACTCAGGCGACACTGAAAGGTGATGCCGACGAGGGACGCGTCCAACTCGATCTCGATGGCGAAACCTACGAACGGACACTCACCCGAACAGGAGAGACAGTCGTGTTTGACGGCGACGGCTACCTCGACGATCCCGAAGTCGCCGATCTCTTCGCCTTCCTACTGGAAACCAACGAAGCGCGCCAGTCTGTCGCCCGTGGCGACGACCTTCGCGAGATTATCATGCGTCCCGTCGATATTGGCGACATAAAAAATAGAATACGCGAATTAGAAGAACAAAAAGACAAAATCAATGACGAACTAGCCACTATTGAAGATAGAAAAACGGATATCCCCGAACTCGAACAACGGCGACAGCAGATACAGGAACAAATACAAGCCAAAAAGGACTATCTTGCGGACAAAGAAGCAGAAATTGACGAAAGCAATCGAGATATTGAGTCGAGTCGGCAGGAACAGGAAGCGCTGGAAGAGAAACTCGACGAGCTCCGCTCGACGCGCTCAGATCTTGAATCGACGCGTCGCCAAATCGAGACGCAAAATGAGAGTATTACCTCACTCAAACAGGAACGGAGCGAGCTTGAGGCCGATATCGAGGAGTTGCCCGAGACGCCGATGGGCGATCACCAGCACCTCGACACCGAGATTGAACAGCTCCGCGAGAAACGCCAAACGCTGAATTCCCAGATTTCCGACCTCCAGAGCCTCATCCAGTACAACGAAGAGCGATTAGAAGAAGACGACTACGAGATACTCGAGGGGCTCGATGCAGCTGATCAGTCTGAATCAACTGGGTCACCGACCGACGAACTGCTTGCTAGCGGCGATAAGTCAGTTATGTGTTGGACGTGTGGGTCAACAGTCGAGCGTGACCAGATCGAGGATACTGTCGAGCGCCTCCAGGAACGCCGGCAGGACCTGATGCAGGATCTTAGCGACGTCAAGTCTGAGCTTGAAGATTTGAAAGCTGAGCAGCGCGAATCCAAACAACAACAGAAGCGGCGTGAAGAGATCGAGCGTAAGCTCGCGGACATCGACGACGAACTTGAGAGCCGCAACGCGCAACTCGACTCGCTCAAATCCCAGCGCGAAGAATTAACCGACGACGTCGAAACACTCGAAGCCGACGTCGACGACCTCGAATCGGGCGACTTCGAGGAAGTGCTCTCGCTCCACAAAGAAGCCAACCAACTTGAGTTTGAAATCGACAGTCTGGAATCTGATCTCGAGGACGTCACCGAGGAAATCGAGGAGATCGAGGAAATGCTCGACCGTGCCGAAGACCTTCGAGAAGAACGCGAGGACTTGGTGGAGCAATTGACCGACGAACGGACGAAGATCGACCAGATCGAAGCCGACGCCGTCGATGAGTTCAACGAGCATATGGACGCGATGCTCGGGATTCTGGACTACGAGAATCTCGACCGAATCTGGATCGAACGTGTCGAACAGACGGTACGGGAGGGCCGACGGAAAGTCGACCAGACAGCGTTCGATCTCCATATCGTCCGGACCACAGAGAACGGGGCAGCCTACGAAGATACGGTTGAGCACCTGAGCGAAAGTGAACGCGAAGTTACGGGGCTCATTTTCGCCCTGGCTGGCTATCTCGTCCACGACCTGCACGAGACGGTCCCGTTCATGTTGCTTGACTCGCTGGAAGCCATCGACTCGGACCGGATCGCCCAGCTCGTCGACTACTTTGAGGAGTACGCCGACTATCTCGTAGTGGCACTGCTTCCGGAAGACGCAGCGCCACTCGGCGACGACGTGACCCGGATCACCGCCATCTGAGCGCCGTCGTCGTTCAGACACTCGGTTTTTCCTTGCAGTGGTGCTTTGGTCTTGTGTACACATTGTGCAGGTCACCGAACGCTTTCGAGATGCGGAGGACGAGCTATCGAGGATAGTCGTCTGTCAATGTGTGTCGTCCAGACACCGAGGGCAGTGATTTAATGGGCTGTCCCACGAATCAACAGACATCGGATAGCCTAGGTGTATACACATGTGGTCAAATGACTCGCGGTCACTCCCGGACTGGATCATGGAGGCATACGAGATCCTCGAGTCTGGAACGGAGTCACCGACGGACGGAATCACTCATGAACGGGCACAGACGCTGTTGCGCGCTCACGAGTCGTTCCCAGCCGATCAGGCAGACACTGAGTATGCTATCCAGCGGCTGATTGACTACGGCTGGCTCTACGAGGTTGAGGGCGAACTACGTATCACCGACTCAGAGTCCTAAACTACACGGGCAGCCACTCGCACAATTCCGAGAGGTACAATTGTAGTGCTAGCACAACTCAATCATTTTAGTAACGCATATGGCACACAACTATTTTTGATCAAGTCAATGTCGTCATGACATACCATGCCACATCTGAGCCATTAGTGATTCGGACGTGAGCCAAATATATCCTATCTATTTAAGTAGATTGGATATGCAAGATTAAAATTAACGATAGCCAATACACTTTTTAACCTCCCGAGTGACGGATATGGGTACGATAGGAGTTGATTTCACCAAGCCCACGGTTCCGTATATGACAGCATTCTAATACAGTGGGACAATAGGTCATTCGCTGCCCACTCGCGTGGGGTCACGCATTCGATCTGGTCTCCCAGGTCAGTTACCGCATCGCTAGCCAATCAGAGCCATCAGCATCCAGACTATGAGTACAACACCACGGTCACACACCGAATCACCCTCCAGGAATCACTCGCAGAGTCGCCTCCATGCTGTCCGCAAGCGTGCCCGCCACGGATTGCGGTCCATGACCGGCCGTCCATTCCTCCAGACCACGATGCAGCTAGCGCTGGTGGCCGTCCTGTTCAGCGGGCCGGCGTTGGCACAGTCCGACGTCGGCTCGGTATACTGTGGAACGCCGGTCGAAACGGGCATTAGTGTCGTCTTCAGCGCGCTTGCGGCTCTGGGTCTGCCGGCGGGGATGTTCTTCACCGGCCGCAGTGGACTCGCCTACATGCGGTCGACGGGTAATCCGAACGCACAGAATCAGGCTCGTCGAGACCTCATCCTCTCGGGTATTGGACTCGGCGTCGTCATCATGGCGTTGGTCGCGCCGGAGATCGTGGCGAAATTCGGGAACGAAATCGGCTTCTCGTTCTCTGATTGCGTGACGCCCTTCGCTGGCGGCTCTAGCTAACCCACCACAGCCCTCCTGCCAACCCGACCTGATGTCCGCCCTGCATCGCCTCCTCGTGGCCACAGTCATCACCAGCAGTCTGGTGACGCCAGCTGTGGCTGCGTCGACAGACATGGCGGCTGGGCGAGCATCGGTCGACAAACCGCTCGCTCAACAAGGGCATCAGTGCTTTGCCGACGACTCACCGCGGCCGGAGCAGCCGGGCACGAACCCCCCAGCGTACACACATACGTTCGACGCGGCGTTCTTCCGAGCGTACTGGTCCGGCGATCCGGATTACCGACAGACGACGAACGCCTCGGAGCCTGCGGACTCACTGAGTCAGATCGGGCGCATCCCCTGTGCCAGTGACATCACGTTCATGCAGCCACCAAACGTCGAAGCGTGGAACGACCGCGAACTCGAACGATATCGACGAAACAGTAGGTCCGCGTATCCGACACGGGCCGCGCCGACGTCTGGTGTCGTCGACGACACGTATATCGAGATCTTCGCGGTGAATCCCCTGACCGTGGTTCACCAACCAGAAGGGACGACGCAGTACGCCAGTCCCAACGGGACGGTCAGGACGATTGGTGCCTACTCCGGGTCGGCACCTCGCTGTCCGGATGAGAACGACATTGAGATTTCCTGCCATGTCCAGTCGACCACGGTTGACCACGTCGCGCTGTACGTCGACGGCGAGCGACAGGACACGGCGTCGTCGCCAACTGCAGAGCTCCAGTACCACAACCTCAGCGGACAGTCAACGCTGACTGTGCAGATGCAGGTCACCGTGACTGTCGAAAAACGGTGGGACGATCCGGATGAGAATGACACGGACGTTGCCCATCCGACGTTCACCACGACGGTGTCTGATTCACGGCAGGTCACGGCCTACAAACTCAACGCATCGGAGATTACCGTCTCACTGGCGGATCACCGCAACAGTACCGGTGTCAGCATGACGGTGCCAGACCTGTGGCGGAGTGCCTCGTTCGAGACGGGCGATACGATCCATAGTCGGTGGCGATTCTACACCCGGAGTCCCGAAGGCTGGGCTGCATGGAACTCGACGTCGGGCGGGGAAGCTCCTGTCTCGCAAACGGTCCGCCCCCTGCAAGTACATGCCATCCCGGCAAAACAGGGCCCGCTTGCGAACAGCGACCAGCACTCGCTGGCGGCACAGGGCCAGTTCTACGAGTTGGGTGACGACTACGACCGAATCCAGCGAGATTTCGTCGTGACGCACCGCCCGGGGCCTGAGGCACGTACTCCGCTGCTCGGCCCCGAAATCCTATTGAATCAGTCAGCGACCACCACCCGGACGGACCGGGTCACCGTTCGGGCGAACAACTCCCACTCGTTCCGAGCGTATAGCTTGCCGAACGTAACGGGAATTGTCCGCGGAAGTTACACCGAGGGCAGATTGTCGGCGTCGAAGACGGTCAGTGCGTACCCGGCGAATATGACCGCAAGCGTCGTGAACCGGACGCGAAACGCGACGACGCTGTCGGTAACGGTCGAATCGACGCGCGGCTATCCCGTCGATTTTGGGACAGTGACTGTGACCGCACGCAATCACACGCGGTCGCATACGTTACAGCCCACCGAGCGAGGGACGTTCACCATCACTCTACCGGCGCGCGGCATCGACCGGGTGCTGCTGACCTACCGGCCGAAGTCCCACTGGTGGGAGCAGTCGAACCCGGTATTCGGAGATATCGTCGCGACGGAGCGAACAACGACGGTCGAGTCCGTTGCGTCGACCTATCCGCTATTCGAGACGATCGTCTCGCTGATCGTCGCGACCGCGCTGTGGTTCCTCCCGCTTGGACTCCTCCTGTATGGAATAGACATCTGGACGAATGGACGACTGTTAGGACTCTACTCACCATGAGTGACAACACTACCACTACAAGTACTGCACGTTGTATCGACCGACGAACGCTTTTGAGCGGACTGGGCGGCGGATTAGTCGCCCTTGCTGGCTGTAGTGACAGTACCGGCTCATCGAATAGCACAGACCGGTCGCCGGCTCCGAGCCCGAGCTCGGAAACGGATGTTCTTGAATCGGTTACGTTTGAGGGGAAGAGCGGTTATGGTGCTCGAATCATCGCGAAAATCGAACTTGGAGAGGACTCGAAAATCACCCAGATTGGCTTAATCAACGGGAAGGGAAACGAAGTTCACAGAGCCCTCATTTCGGAACGCGAAACGGTCGCCGAGTTCGTCGTTGCGCGCCAGACAGATGCACCACCCGATAGAATCACTCGTGGCGAAAACACGCTGGTGTTGGTTGGAGATGAAACAGAGACAGAAATCCCGCTGACTTACTCTACTTCACTTGATCTACTCGATGTTGTGGGGCCAAGCGAAAATTCAGAGTTACCTGAGCCACATCGCAGATTACGGTATCCCATCGGGCTTGTTGTCGAAAATACCAGCAGTTACCCAGATATCATACAGGCTGTCGTCTCGAAAAAAGGCCCACATTTGGAGAACTTCGACTTGGAGACTTCGACGTACGAACTCGATATGATGGTTAAGTCAGGAGAGACGAAATTGTTACCGGTACGAAGCTATCTAGCTCAAGATTACACTTGTTCAGAGAGCCACACGCGACAGGCTACAATGACCCTGAAAACAGCATTTAGTAAGCCGGTGTCTTTCACTCAGGGGTTCAGCTATACTCCGAAACGAGAGGGTTCTGTAAGATTTCTCCTGAAGGGATCAAACGATGATTGACCGTCACCTAACGTCGACTCCAACGCCGACCGAATAATATGCAGAGTCTTGAAACTCTCCGAGATACGTTCTACCAAGCGCTAGTCGACTTGATGGGTTATTCCCTGGTGCGTTTGAGAAGTGGCTTCGCGACCATGTAATGAACACGCTCGTGAAGCCGCTTACAGGAACTCCATCTCCGAGAGGACCCGGTCCCACTGGTGGTTTCAATATTGCTTTTCAGAGCGCCGTTAACAGCCGTGGGCCACACTCATAGAGAACATCTATATAGAGTATGTCTTAGGGCTGGCGTTAGGAATTCGCTCTTGTGAAGCACGTTGTTGATTTTCAGAGGGCGGCGTCGAGAGCATGTTTGAGCGCTTCGTCACCTGGTTTTCTGTAGAGTTCGCAGCGGAGCTGAAAGGCTCTAAGATACGGTGTTAGCTTGTCTTTTGACACTCCTCGGTGGGGCGAGAGCCACCGTCGCGTCAGCGACGCGTGGCTCTCGCAGCTGTTGACGTGGATATCGCCGTCAGCGTATTCGCCGTCGCCGTGGACGACGTATTTGCGGGTGAATGCGTCGTCTTCTTCGAGCGAATCGTAGGCCCGAAATCCGTCCGTATAGACGGTCAGCGACTCCTCACCGTGGTTAGCAAGCAGGAGTCGAACGGTCGATTTGTCGGCGGATTTCGCTGGGACGACGTACCGATCGTCCGAGCCCCGGTCGACCAGCGTGAACACCGGCGGTTTGTCCCCGTCGTACGAACCACGCCCGCGCGTAGACAGGCCACGCGAGCGCGACTCCCGGTCGCGCTCGCGGCCTTTGAGACCGGCAGACACGTACACTTCGTCGATTTCAACCGGTCCAGACAGCGTGATCGAAGGCGCGTCGAGCGCTCTGGCGAAGCGCTCGACGCGCCGTCTCACCGTCTTGTAGGAAAGATCGAGTTCCGCCTCAATCTGCCGAATACTCGTGTTGAACCGTAAAAACACGTAGATCGTGAAGAACCACTCTTTCAGCGAGAGCTTCGAGTGAGCGAAGATCGTGCCGGTCTTGTCGTTGAACGTCCGACCGCAATTCTTACACAAATACCGCTGATACACCCGATAGCTGCCGTTTCTGACCGTCAGGTCAGAACGGCAGCGGGGGCACTCAACGCCATCACGCCAGCGAACCTGTTCCAGCAGGTCCGCTGCAGCCGATTCCGACACGAATCGGCTCATTGGGAACATATCGGGCACCGCTGGCGCGGTGCCCTTGCCCTCTTCGACTTTCAGCCGCAGCTCTCGCTATCAACAATCTACTTCCCAAGAGCGTAGGAATTCAATTCATTGTCGTTGCAGCAGTTGGCCTACGCTACCAATCAATGAACCCGGTTATCCGGAAAAAGGTAGGCCGTCGGCTCTTTATTGCGTTCCTATCCTCTTTTTCTGGCTCCCGTTGGCCTCCATGGCCCTACAATTCTTCAACGCAATCGGAACAAATATCGGTACATTCGCGGCTGCTAGAGAAGGGTCAGTAGCCGCCGAGATTTTCGTTTTCAATTCTCTTATGTCATTCACCCCGTCGGTTGCGTTTGTCTTGCTCTTTGTTTTGCTCTACATCTACGCGAAGGTTCTCGCGATCTCGATTACTCGCTGGATTGGCGTCATACTGCTCACACTGGCGATGCCGCTTGTGGCGACGTTCTGGGCCATCGAGGTGTGGCCGTTCGGGAAGTTCAGCGGCCTCTCGAAGCAGATTGCTGCGACGTATCCCGGACTCATCGCGGCAAGCCTACCGTCGGCATTGCTCATCCGCATCGGCATCGAAGTGAATGACTGGGGGGTGCCAGGAATGGGGCTCTTCGCTGCGCCCCTCCTGCTGTACCTCTCTGCGGAAGCGCAGAAAATGCTGATTCAGAAGTGCAGTCCTGCGCTCATCCAGATGAGCGACCAGGCCTGGGCTGCAGGCAAAAAACCCGTCGAGGTCGGCGGTGCTGCCGCCACACTCGGTGCCTACGCCGTCGGCGGCCCGGCAGCTGGTGGTGCAATGACTGCCGCACAGAGTGCGATGCAAGGCAACTCGACTGGGACCGCACTGGGCGCTCGCATGGTCCATCGCGAGCTGTCCGGCAGTGCACCCTCTGGAAGCGGTCCGTCACAGGGGCCAAGCGGGTCAGGATCCAGCGGGACTGGCGCAGGGAGTGCACCAACTGGAACCGGCGGAGGTGGTCCGCCCGGCACCTCGGCGCCGCCGACGAGTAGCTCGTCAGGTGGGTCTGGCAGTACTGGGCGTTCGTCCCCATCAATGGGGACTACGTCAACCGCCGGGAGTTCGTCAAGCCCCGCTGCTGCAGACCCATTCGAGCACGCCTTCGGCGGGGAGACAGACGACGGGACGACCGCCGACAGTAGCGAGGTCACATCGCGGCAGACGGAACCGGCCGATGGTGACCAACTCCGAAATCGGCCAACAGCCGTCGTCGACGGCGAGGAAGTACCGTATAATCGGGATGATACCACAGTGTATCACCACGACGCAGACGCACCAGAGGGCGGCAGCACTACAGAGTCCGAGTCCAGAGTAGAACAGCTCCATGAAGCGCTAAAGACAGACGACGATATCCTGGGGCCGGACGCGTACCGGTTCCCGGACGACAGCAGCGCCCGTATTCAAGAGATGGAGGACACCGATGAGTAACGCATCGACTGACGAGTTCAACACGAATATCGTCCACGACGATCTCGGCGGGACAACCGAGTTCTGGGGACAGTACACGTTTGGAGAGTTACTGCTGTTCATCCTGCCCGTCTTCGGGTGGCTCATCTTCCTCGGGATGCCGTTCGTACCCTCGGGGTTCCTCGTCCCGGCAACAGGCCTGCTCATCGCGTCGGAACTGTTCCTGCTCGGGCTCCACAAAGCCCGGCCCCGGTACTATCGGCTGACCGAGTGGCTGGCAGTCCGCCTCCGGTGGGCCATCAAGAAACCCGAGTATCTCTTCGACGACGGCGCACAGGACACGCGGTCTGTCACCCGTGTCGACCGGGTCCTTCCACACGGAATCAAGCGCGTCGACGGCGCACATCTCGGCGCGGTCCGAGTTACCCCCGCCAACATGGCCCTGCAGGATGGTGAGCAGTGGCAGCAGGCAGTCCGCTCGCTCACCGACCTCGCGAACTCACTGGAAGGAGAGACGGACCTGTACGTCACGACCCGAGAAGTCGACCAGTCGGATCACATCCGCGCCCATCAGGAGCGCCTGAGCGATCCCGACACGAACCAACTTCCCATTCTCCGAGGGCTGCTAATGGAGTGGGTCAACCGCTACACAACCGACGATGATGAGCCAGTAGCCGGAACGGAGATGGAACGAGAGTACTACATCATCGTCTCAGTCACCGACAACGATATCGATGCGATCGACCGCGAGTCTGCGTCGCTGCTCCATACGCTGGCAGAAGTGCCTGTCCTGGGCCGTCTTGCTGAAGTCGTCTCCGCCGATGGCCTTACCCAGAGTGAGCACGAGACCTACAAGGCGAAGAAACTGAAAGACCGCGTCACGTCGACGACTCGCGCAGTCAACAGTCTGTACCGGTGTAGCGGCGATCCGGTTTCGCCGCTCCAGTTGGCGAAGCTCACCAAGGAATACTGGGCGTGTGGGTCCCAGTCGTTCGGAGCTCTTGCGGAGACGTCTGGCATCTCCCCACTGCACTACACTCGTGGGCAGGATGCAGCGACGCAAGACCTCGATCGAGAGGACTTGCAGGAGGGCGTCCCTGAGTTCGACGATGTCGATACCGATGCAGTTCCGCCGGCGTTCCATCAGCCCGGCCAAGAACAGCAGTCATTGCTCGCGCCATCAGCGATTGACTGGTACGAGGACTACACGGTACTCGATAGCGAGACGTTCGCGCGGACGTTCTGGATCGAGACGTTCCCCGAACATCCGACCAATGGGATGCTCGAACGCCTCCTGTTGGATACGGACCTGAAAGCCGACGTCTCCATCCATATCGACCCGTATGACTCGCAGGATGCCGTGGAGGTTATTTCGGAATGGGTCTCCTCGCTGCGGGTCTTGCAAGAGGACGTCGGCGAACTCGATAGTGAAGACCTCCAGCATGATATCCAGCGTGCGAAGTATATTCGACAGGCCGTCCGCCGGAATCACACGTCGCTGTATCAGGCTGGCGTGTTCATCCGCGTCACCGCAGACTCCAAAGAGGACCTGCGCCAGCAGACCACCCAGTTAGAGACCCTGCTGCGGGACTCGCCGGCGAACTGCTCGATCAAGAGGGCGACCCGGCGGCAGGAACAGGGGCTAGTGACGGTCTCGCCCATCGGCGGGAACGAACTCGGGCGCAACCGTCTGTCGTCGATGACCGGTGAAGCACTGGGATCGCTGTTCCCGTTCTCGTCGAACTACCTGCGGATGGCCGACGGCATCCAGTACGGCACCCACGACCACAACGACTCGACGGTGCTCATCGACCCGTGGGAGCTGGAGACCGGCCACTCGGAACTCGTTACGGGGATGCCCGGCGCCGGGAAGACCCACGGCACCCAGGCCCGAGCGCTGCGGATGCTGAAAAAGCGCTCGGACGTCAAGCAAGTTTACATCGATCCGGTCGGGGACATGCGTGGGAACGCGCAGGTGCTGGACGCGAAGACCATCACTATCAGCGGGGACACGCCGTTGAATCCCTGCGAGATGCATCCCACGCCCGAGCATGTCCTCGAACAGTCGCCGGATATGGAGCCTGTCCGGGCGAAGATCGACGAGGTGTACGGGGTCATCATGAACTTCCTCGCATCACGGGATATCGACCTCGACATGCACAGCGGCCTGATCACGTTCCTCATCCAGACGGTGTTCGAGAAGTCCGCTATCGAACGGGATGTCCCGTCGACGCACACGCCCGAAAATTCCCCGACGATGCAGGACATCCTCGACCTCATCGACGAGATTCAAGCAAATCCGGAACGGTTCCCTGGTGCCGAAACCGAGAGCGCGAAACAAAAAATTCGGGAGTACGCCGACGAGCTGTCAGTAGCGTTGCAGCCGTTCCGCAGAGGGAGTACGTATGGGAACCTCGCGGAAGAGTCGAATCTGAATCTCATCGACAACGACAGCAAAGGCGTGTATCTGGATCTCCAGCAGGTCGAAGGCTCCGGCGAAGGGCTGGGCAAGCAGTCGTTTATCATGCAACTGCTGCTCTCGACGCTGTACCAGCAGGCCAAGAACATGGAGACGAAGGTGGAGGTCATCATCGACGAGGCCCACTACCTCTTCGCCGACGACGCCAACCTGGCGTTCCTGAACCAGATTGCCCGCCACCAGCGACATGCGGGGATCCGACTGGTGATGCTCTCCCAGACACTCAAGGAGTTCTACGACGGCGACGCCGCCGAAGAGATCGCGGGGATGTGTCCGATCATGGTGCATCACCGGGAACCGAGTCTGGATGCTGAGACCGCTCAGCGTGCTGGCCTGACCAGCGAGCAACAGCACTACGTGAACAATGCCCAGGCCGGGAAAGAATCGGTCGGCAACGGCCAGGGCTACAGCGAAGCGCTAGTCCGTGTCGATGAGCAGGGCGACTACCCCGTCCAGATTCGCACCTCGTGGGAGGAAAAGCGTGTCATCGATCTCGACACGACAGGGGATGATCCGCTGGACGTCCTGATTGAGAATCGACCTGAACAGGTCGAAGCGTTCGACGAGTTCCTCACCCACGAAGCGATGGTGAGTGACCTGACCAAACAACACGGACTGACCAGAGACCAGGCCGAGACTCTCCTGTCCGGGGTGTCGGATGCAGAACTCCTCGACGTATTGTCGGTCGCGCTTGACCGGGCGACCGACGCCGGCGAGGAGCGTTCCAGTTCATCATCGGCCGACGACGGACAGGACGCAGCAACGGCAAATCGTACGACAACTGACGGTAGCGACGACCCGCTTACTGATTCTATGACACAAGTACTCGATTCCATGGAGGCGCAGCGCCAGTCAACTACGACGAACGGTACAGCCCCAGCAGCGCACGACACTGGTGGTGATGCTGATGAGTAAACACGTGACCTTCTACACATCGGATGAGCAGAAGGAGATGATCGATCAGATGGCAGACAAACGAGATATGAGCCTCTCTCAATACTGTGTACTCGCGCTCGATAGACAGCTTGCTCGCGATGTCCGTTTGGAGCGCATCTCGGAGACTGACCTGGACCAGCAGCTAGAGCAGATGCAGGACGAAGTTCTTGACGAGATAGAGTCAACGTTTGCGCCGTCGACTGAGGAGGAACAGTTCTACGGGGTTGCCCTGTGGAATCTCCTCAGCTCGGAGCATCCCAGCGAAGCACAGGCCGATGCGATGTCAAACGCGTCGGAGCAGCTGGACAGAGGACTTGAGAAACTCCGACAGAAGGAGGATGATGCATAATGTCGGATGCTCGTTTGCAGGTCTACACGAATGAGGAAGTGGTGGAGATGGTTGAAGAGCAGGCTGAGCAGGAAGGCCTGTCAAAGTCGGCGTATTGCGAGATGGTTCTGAAGAATCATCACGATATGGAACCGGAGAAGCGCCACTCTCGGTACTCGGCTGATACGGATCTCATATCGACCATCAACGACGCTGTCGGTGACCTCGCCACCTCGATAGACGAACTACAGGACAACTCAACCCCAGATTTCGAACACCTCCAGTCGCTGCGGACGATGTACGTAATGGCGCTCTGGGAACTGCTCAAACACGAGTACAGCCCGGAAGAACGCGAAGACGCGATCAAACGGGCTGCTCTCCGGCTGGCTGACAGTCAAACGGGAGCGAGTGCTCTCTCGGAGGATGATGCCGAAGCGGCTGACCAGGTGTCGTCACTCGCATCCTTGCTCGCTCCTGACTCATGATTCTGAAAACTGACTTCCAGCGGTCCGGTGCAAGGGACCTGCTGAAATACATTCGTCGGGACAGAGAGACAGACCGGCAGAAGGTGCCGCTTCGGGACCGGACTGGCCGGGCACTCCCCGAAGAACAAATCGAACAGTTCGTCAAGAAGAGCGAACGGTTCGGGTTCCAGCGCCACTTCATTGTCTCGCCCCATCCGGACGCTCAGTTCTCGCCCCAGGCGGTCGGCGAGAACACACGCGAGTTCATGGAGGACGCGTTCGGACGACAACCAACGACAGACTACGTGTACGCTATCCATGAGGACAGCGAGATTGTCCACTCGCACGTTGCTGCGACTGGGACCGAACCGGAACTGCAGATGGCTAAGGACGATCTTGAGCGACTCCGTGACCGTGCCAGGGAGGTCTTTCGAGAACCCGACCGCCTCAAAGAGCGGGCTCCCGAGCGAGCGTCGGCGATCACTTCTGATGCTGCCCACGATCAGGCTCGCGACTCTGACCTAGCGGAAACCACCGACTCCGACTCGACAGTAGTTGAGGAGTCAGAGCGGGAAGTCACGCCGGATCGTGACTTCGACCGTGGCGGGGGACGTTGATGCCACAAGACTCTCAGTCGTCGACGCCGCCGGGACAACAGCCGGCGGAATTGCCGGCCAGTCTCAAGTACGACGAACCGGCGATGATCGTCTGGAGTCTATTCATGCTCTTGTTCCCGCCAATGTGGATGGACGGGGACAAGCCGTTCCACAAGCGGTTCTGGGCCTGGCGATATATCTACCTCGGTTTCCTTCTCGCGACCGCGTTGTACTACGCTGAGGCGCTTCTGCGCGGCGACTATCTCGTGTTGGTGCTGTTCCCGTTTGCGCACGTCCTCGCCGCGTTCTCGATCACCGGCCTGTTCATGGGATTCCAGGTGCCCGGCGCTGCGGTTCCGTTCGTTCCCTATCCCGTCGCGGCGACGACGTATGCTGGGCTCGTGGTGACGATCGGTGCTATCGAAGTCGGTCGACGAACCTCTCCCCAACTGTTGACCCGCGAACCATGGGACTGTGAAGATGACGAACTGGTCGTCCCGTACGGGGATATCGAGACCAAACACGACGACGCACCAACCCCACCGACACTCAAACAGGACGTCTCGACGGCCGTCATCGGTGAAACGGGGAGTGGAAAGTCCTCAGCCATGCAGTTGCTCGCCTACCAGCTTCCCTACAACGCGGACACTGCCATCATCGCACACGACGCTGGCGAAGAGTTCCAGCAGTTCTACTCTGATCTCGGGTTCGACGTCAATCGTGTCGGCCTCGACGGCGATATCACGTGGAACCTGTTCAAGGACGCCGAGTCGATGCAGGACTTCCGCGAAATCGCAGCCGCCGTCTTCGGAAACCCGGACGGTCACAACCCGTTCCACACACCGGCCAAGCAGGTCTTCGAGGACATGCTCATGTACCTCCATCTGGAGGCCCAGCGGAACAACCGCCGGGACAACCTCTCGCACATGGATATCGTCTCGCTGCTCGAAGAGGGGCGGGCTGGCATCTACAAGAAACTCGACCGCTACGACCGACTCGAATCCGATCATCTGGACACTGATCAAGGGAAAGGCGCACAGAACGTCTACCAGACGCTCATCGAGTATACCCGGCCGGTCTTCGTCGACGACTTCGGAGACCATGGATCGTTCTCGCTGCGCGAGTATATCCAGAACCCCGACGGCCGCGTGCTGATCATCGACTCCAGTCCGTCGCGGATGGCAACCCTCGGCCCGATGTTCCAGCTGCTCATCGACTGGTCGATCCGCTTCGCGATGGAGTCACCCAACCCAACGGTCCACGTACTCGACGAAATCGATCAGTTGCCACCGCTCGGCCAGATCACGAATCTCACCGCCCGTGGTCGTAAGGAGAAAGCACGGGCGCTCGTCGGCGTCCAGACGATCGGCCAACTGGAGGATACGTATAGCGACATCTCCGGAATCCTCGGCAACTGCCCGCAGGGCCTGTACTTCGGGCCTGGCGATGCCCAGTCGACCGAGTTCATTCGCAACGAGATCGGCGAGCGACGGATCCTCGACCGCACCGAAACCCATGCTCTGTCACGGAATACGGGTGCGAAAACGCAGCGCTCGCAAGCACGCGAAAGTGTTCGGGAGACGGAAAAAGCGCCCGTCACGTCTGGGCAACTCCGGGATTTCGAACCCGGCGAGTGTATCACCGTCACGCGAACGGCTTGGTGGCACGGGCAGACGTACGAACTCCATCAGGTCCGCGACGACTTGCCCGACCGTGGTGTAGACTCGCCCGGAACGCCCCGTGAGGAGGACCCCGACGGTGGGCTGACGGAGACAGATAGCTGGATAGAGCTGGTCAAGCAGTATGTTGCTCGACGGGAGACGGCTGACGATGGCGTGAATGACGACCAGTCTGTCGATGAAACAAGCTTGGATGTGTGGGCGGATCCGGATGTTGACGAGACGCCGGCGATTACGTACAGTGACCGGCACTGGCAGGATGCACTCTCACGCCTTGATGTCGATAGCGCCCCGATCACGCAGGGACAGAACGTCGACGCCTTCTCGGACCTGTGTGCGATGCTCGACCGGCGGGTGCTGGACTTGCCTGAGGGTGAAGAGGTTACCGCCGAAGTTCGTGAACTGCTCATCGAGGTCTACCGTGCGACTGGACTCCTGCCCTCAGAGGTCCTCGATGAGGTTGAGAAGCGAACCAGTCTTCTCCGGATGAGCGATACATTCCGCGAGACCTACATCACGATGGCGTTGGCTAGCGATGCGACAGCTGTCACGCCAGCCGACGAGAGTACCGAGGAACTGCCGCACACGCTATTCGAAGAGCAACTGGACTCGCCACTCCCCTCGGACAGCGATAGCTCGATGTCAGCAGACCAGTGTGGCGAATCTGGGCGTCAGATGGATGCGGAAACGGCGATATCTGATACGGGGTCACCAGTGTCCCCAGACGATACTGACACCCGAGACACAGCGACTCCTGACTCGATGTCGGCCAGTGACTGCGAAGATCAAAAGGGCCCCACTGATGACAATGACCGATCGTCGAAAACTGCATCTGACCCAGCGTCCGACACCAACTCCGAGTCGGCTGACGACGACGTCGACGCGGCAGACTTCATGTAACCTCTCACGCTGCTGGGTCACGTGGCTCGCTCCTGATTGACCTGCTTCTCCCGGCGCTTTCGTCTTGGCACATCCCCCAGCGACAGTGTTGCTCTGTTATCTTAGCTTTCTAATCATTCGAGTTGTCCCGACGCTGGACAACAGTCAGTTCGTGTCGTCCAATCTCGGTAAGCGTGATGCTGACCGAGCTATCTATAAGGCTTCCAGTAAAGTATTTTCTTCCAATGTGTATTTTCTCGAAAACGCAAGACGGAGCCGACTAGAGTCACATCTATACAAGAAATTATTGCCGTGGCTCCATCAAAACCGCAAGACGGCAGTCGGATGAGTCAGATTTAGCATGACCATTTATCTTGCCCCAAAAATTCGCGGAAGTCTGGCTCAGATATTCAGAGTGACATATCGAATCAATTAACGTTCTGTGATGACTGTCGGCGTGCAAAATTGGAGCTGCCAGCCGACGTTCTGAGTCGGCTATCAAACCTCTTAGAATCCGTAGACGTTCGCACGCTACCGGATGGGACACACCCACCATAGCCGGCACTGCTGAACCATTTCGAGATGCACAGTCCACCGGGTGCAACCACTCTTGGGACGGGTGCTCGAACCGGTTTGAGAGAGTCCTCGTAGCGACAACAGAGATGACAGTACTGTCGACGTTTGTCGCCGTCGACGACACCCGCTAGTCGTCGCTCACAGTAAGCACGGGGACGTCGTCGGACCGTTCCTCTTCGGTCCAGTCGAGTGACCAGCGATAGTAGTCGCCTCGATACCAACCTGACTCGGAGTCGTACCGGAGACGCTGAAAGATGACGAGGTACTCGACCGGCTCAGCATGTCCCGGCAACACGCAGGGCCTGATGTCGACTTCGCACACCCGGCCAGTCGTTTCGAGAAACTGTGTCACGAGTGCGACGGCGTCGGGCCACGTGTCGACTCGAATCTGTCCGTACTCGTCGAACTGGGCAGCTAACCACCGTGGGTGTGGCAGGTCAGTCATGGTTCTCCACTCACTCGTGGAACGCACAAATCGCGCTCACGAGCGTAGAGGCTGCCGTCGACGGACGAAATACCTAATACTGTCCTGCAGAAAGCGCCGGTAAGAACGACAATGGCGAGTGAGACAGTCTGGATCAAGAAACGGGGTCCAGTCGGGGCAGGGGCCACCGTACACATTCACACAGATCCAGACTGCCAACCGCTCCAGCAAGCAACCGCTGTCGAAAAAACGGAGCGACAGAAACTGCCGGATCACTGGCCCGACTGCTCGCTCTGTGCTGGGACAGCCGCGACAGGTGGCGTTTCGGAAGGCGAAAACACGCACACCCGCCGGAAACTCCTCGAAGAGACTGATCCAGACACCCTCCCGTAATGCTGGCGACTCCCCCCACTGCGCGGCCGTGCTGTGGCGACGGCGTGGCGGACACTGGTCGGACCAGGTGTGAACCAATGCTATTCGGGACAGACAACATCTTCACAGGCCGGACACTCGGCCCAGATGCCAGTCGTGCCGTCGGCCTTCTCGTACTCGACTAACACCCAGGCAGCAGAGATGCTCGCCCTGCATTCTGGACACCGACCAAGCATCGACGCATCACGGGTCATGGAAAGGGGGAAGGAGCGTGTGACAGGTGCCCTTCCACGAGAGTGTGATTTGGCCACGAAAATAAGCGTTTGGTGGTGTATTGTCGCTATGTCCGGCGGTTTCGAGCGAAAAAGGTCTCCGGAAGGGTTACATCGGTGCCCCGTGCATTGCAGACCAGGATGGGAGTCCGCACAGTTCTCGAGCAGTTCCTCGACGATGAGGTGACTGTCGTCGTCGAGTGTCGACAGTGCGGCACAACGGTCGACCCAGAGACTGACGAGTGTGACGCGTGTGGGGCGACTGCGTTTTGTCGATACGAAATACCCGAGTAGCTGTAAGTAGCTGTTTGGGGGGATTTGATGCTTAGTCCAATCTCACCACTGAGTGCCTGAAAGGGTTATTCTGTCGAGGTTGAGGTGTGATAGGTGCTGCCGGGTTCAAACGACGTGAGGTCCTCAATACGGTCTTCAAGCGCTTCGATTTCAGCCTGGAGCTGTTGCACCTCATCGTCATCCGCATCGCTGGCGGCAAGACGGTCTTTGAGGCCCTGAAGGCGTGTTTCCTTCGTGGCTTCGTCGACGTCGGCTTTGCGGACGTACTCAGTGGTTTCGACCTCGTAGACATCAGTTTCGGACAACTCCGTCACGTCCAGTGCGTCATCGACTTTTCCGCGGTCGACACTCAATACGCGCTCACGATCGATGCCGGCGGCATCAAGCGCGTTTAGCACTGTGTCGTCGTCTTTGAGTGAGCGTTGACGGCGGGCAGTCCGCTGGACCGATCCGAACTGACCGCTCACCGGCTGGTCGTGATGCAGGCGACCCAACAGCACGTCACTGACCTCTTTTCGTAGCTCGTCGGCACTGCGCTGAACATCTGATAAGACGGTGTATAAGTCGACCAGGACATTGCTCTCCAGCTCGGCCAGATCGCTCATGTCGTGACGTTCCAACGTGTCGGTCACCAGTAGTACATCGCTATACACCTGGAGGTCTGGTTCCGCCCGTTCGATATCGGCTGTCTCGTCTTCACTAGTCGTAGCGAGCTGGGTCGAGGTACCAGCCTCGGTGTGGCGAATGACGCCAGCGTCTTCATCAACCTCGATACGAGGATGCATGGACAGCACTGCCGCGTACGGATCAGCGTCTGGAGGGAGGCGATCCAGCGCGAACGCCTGATCGGGTGCGTCTTGGACCCGCTGGAAGAGCGTCGCAAACTGCTCGTGCTGGAGCGGTCGGCGCTCGTCTTTCTCGACGTACTCGATACTGACGCGGTGTTCCTGCGTGTCGGTGATCCTGAAGGGGTTCTGCCGGACCGGCGACAGCAAGACTGCATCTGAGGGCAAGCTGTCGAGTTCCTCCAACAGCGTATGCCAACTGACGCTGAACGTCATACGTGAGCCAGTCTCGCCGGGGACAAAGGACTACTGTTCACCCCACTGGTTCCGCTGAAGCAAACCCATTGAATACATTGTCAGTCGATCAGTACAAAGGACACACCGAACAGTATATCCAGATTTCTCACTCCGAAAATTGAAATCAAGATATCCGATTGTGCCTATGACATATTGAGTGAGGTTGAGAGCTGTCGTTTGGTGTTAAGTCCGGTATGGAACCGCTCAACGATCTCTGCCTGATGATCCGGACACGCAAGAACAGCAACTGCACCATCTTGGACTGAGACCATGGGGTAGTGCGGATCATAGGGCGAGAGGTGGCAGCTGGGACACCCAAGACCTCCGGCGGGTTGGTGATCAAGAAGATCTGCGGTATTCTCGGTCGTATACTCACAGATATCGGAAAACTGTGTGAGATGGGCATCACAGCCGACAAGCGGAATTGTGAGCTGATCAAGGAGTAGGAATGAGGGCATAGCGTTCGAATGGAACGCAGACTCACACGCAGTACAGGGAATCGGCGGATGACTCTGGAAGCCGTCCGATTGGTGGGAAGAATCTGGTGGAGACATACTGAGTTGCCTGACTCTGGGTCGTCTCGCCAGACGGGTAAGTCATGGGAAGACGCTCGTCATCGATTACACCTACAGAGCGGTGTATTCTCACATTCAATTATGAAATGAAGCGCTTACTGGCGTACCGACGTTTTGAACACGTCGTTACTCTCGACTCGCCTCGGTCGTCGGCGGTGTAGGCACCGCTCCGATGTTCACTCCGATGGACCGCGAGGACCAATCGGTCGTGGTCAAGGATACAGGCGAGTCGGTACTGTCCGATCCGGAGTTTCGAGAATGGACCACCGGTCAGCGGTGCAAGGAAATCGTCCGGATCTCGCCACTCAGAGCCGACGACCTCGTCGAGTTTCGAGACAACCCGGTCCTGAACGTGGGGTCATGCCCGTCGAACTGGGTGGCAACCCGTGGCGGAAACTTCCAAGTCCAGTCGCCACTACTCGTCATCCTCGTCCCGGTCCATCATCTCAACGACGTCCTCTCGCGAAACCAATTCTGCAGTACCGGACCGAAGGTCGTGCTCACTTGCAGCGATTTGCTTCCACCCCTCCCGAGAAAACGCAGGATGTTTCACCGCGTCCCGAGCGGCGTAGCGAAGGAACTCGCTTCTGGAGTTGAACCCCTCTTCCTGCCACGTCGCATCGATGTTTTCGAGAAACGCCTTGCTCAGTCGCAGGTTGATTTGGACCATCTCGGGCCCGTCATCAGTGCCTGCCGTGTCAGCATCGGACATATACAAATGCTTTACGCCTGCATAGGCCTAAGTCTTCTCCTAGTGCTAATCAACAATCGGGTTGGATATCTCCAGTGTTGGTTAGAGACCCCACCGCTTTCGGGGTCGTCGCAGCTGAGCGCAAATCGCCCTCTCGTGGATACTGTCTGCGGGGACCGCGCGCAACGCAGTGAGCACGGTGGACCGCTGCGAGGCGCGCGCTTGCGCCGAGCGCAGCGCTCCGTCGTCCTCGTGAGCGACAGCGAACGAGGGCCCGGCAAACGAACGGAGTGAGTCTGCCGGCGGCGCCGCGCGCGGTCACACACGATTTGCCCACACTGTCGACACCCAAGCCGGCTGGCCCACGCGAGCGCACCACCCGGGATACCGAGTCTCTCGGACATTCGGTTCGACTGACCAACGCGACGCGCTGATCCGGCTCCAGTCCGTGCGCGCGGTTGGCTCGTCGCCGCCCTGGTGTGCCGATGGGCGGCGACGAGGCCGCGTGCGCGAGGTGGCTCCGCGCTGATGGGGGCCTACCCCGACGAGACGGCGCCGGTCGACTGACCGGCCTAGTCGCCGAGCGTCACCGCAACGGCCATATCCATATCCATCTGGTTCGCCCATGCGTGGGTATCTGACTCGGCATCCCACGGGGCCAGCCGGGGACTGTCACCGGCACAGCCGAAGGAGGCCCGACAGTCACCGGTCGGAGCGGGTCCGTCGCCACGGTCGAGAATGCACATGGTGGTGTCGCTCGTGACCGAGACAGTTTTCAGGCCGTTGTACTCGTCGGGCTTACCCCCACAGATGCGCACGCGGTCACCCTCGCGAAGAGTGCGCACCATCCGGCCACCGTGGACGGACTTGACCCAGACCGTGACCTTCGCCGTGTCACCGGCGTCGTCCTCAACGTACGCCACCTGATACTGGTTCGGTGCGTCGGGGTCCTTGATGAGGTGGGTGACCGTCCCCTCAATAGTGGTTTCGTAGGCGTAGGGGTTCACGTCTGCAACCGGGACCGGCGTGTTCATCGCGGCGCGTGCATCGAGGAGTGCGCCAAACACGCCGTCGAACACTGACCCGCCATCGCCGGTGTGGTCGGCCACGAGTCGGCTCGCGGCGGCCCGAGAGATGCCCGTCTGGTCGCTCACGCGGACGGCATCCTGATTCACGTCGGCCAGCGTCGCGGCGTCCATGTCAGCCCGTGGGTCGGCCTCGGCTTCGAAGCCGTCGGCTCGCTCAGTCTCGCGCGTGGTGAGCTGGCGGGCCGACGCTTCACGGTCGACGTCGTCCGTGTGGGCATCGCGTGCCGTCTCGGTGTGTCGGGCTTGCTCGACTTCGCGGCCGTGACGTTCCTCTTGTTGGGCCAGCGTTTCGCCAACACGACGGTTCGGGCCGACCTCGGTCGAGCGGGTCCAGTCGTAATCCGTCTGGCGTTCGTAGTAGTTCCCGCGCGAGTCGTGGCCGCGGTTGGGGCGGTAATCGAGTTCGTCGCCGTTCGCGGTTTCGGCGACGGCTTCGAGCATATGCTCGGCTCCCTCAACGTGGGCACTAAGGCGAACCGTCTGGTCGAAATCGGACGATGCTTTCTTACCGGCGGAGTCGTTAGCGTACATTGTCTTTCTCCATCCACGGAAAGACACTTGCCGGGTGCTGGTACACCCGGTTTTCCTGCGACGCAAAACGGCTTCGAGAGCGCCGCGTGTCGTGCCTTTCCGTACATAAGCCCATGGGCGCCAACCACTTAAAACCAACGACTAGATGTAGTTGGATCAAGTGTATTAAATCGAGTATAGTAGCGTTCTATTGCCTGATTCCAGAGTCTCGTTTCCGGCCGAGTTAGTATATAAATGCTAGTCGAGATGCCACCCTCGGCGGCGGGGGACATCGTCTGCGGTGGCGGTTGCGGTGACAGCGAGCATCCCGAGGGATCGACCGAGTGCCGGATGGGTGAAAGCCCGGCAGCGCAACGCAGTGAGCAGCCCGGACCACAGCGAGCGGTGCGCGGCCGTCTGCGGCCGCGCCGACGAACGACGCTGTCGTGAGTCAGCGAGCGTCCTCGTTCCGGCGAGGGAGGGCGGTCCCGAGGGTTCCTGCCGTGTTGGTGGGACTGAAAGGGGCACGCCGCTGGCGCGTGTTGTGGTCGCCTCAGTGACCCCTATCCGAACGCAGTGAGGATATGTCGCTGAGCGACCGCCAGCGGCGTGGGGCTTTCAAGCTGTACTGGGCCGACGTCGACGTTGCTGTTGTGATGATTTAGCGGTCACAATCAGGTGTCATTTCAGGCGTACCGTTGTTAGTGCCGCCAATTCGCCCTGTACGACTGCATCCACCCCTACCTCAAGCTAGTTCTCTACACGAATGCCCACTCGTAGTCCCAGCACTGCAACCAATTGTAATCCCACGTGTAGGAGCACTCGATTCTGTCATGTCTGGGCTGCCAGAATCTGTGGGAACACCAGTGCAGATTATCCCGGCCAGCATCCAACTGGGACAGCCGCTTAGCGGCGGCTGACGCCGCTGCCTGTGCTACACCAAGGAAACCCCTTCTCAGCTCACTCTGTCAGTCCCACCCCTACTTCACACTGTTCTTGCGGCGATCACTCCCGGTCGCCAGCCCCACGCGATAGTCCACCGGAAACTCGGTGTCTATCAATCTCACCGTCTTGACTAACGACCCGATAAGTGACCGCAGCATCCAGTACGTCAGACACCGGGGCCCAAACGCCAACTTACCAGAGCCGTTAGTCGTCACCCTTATATGCGCCTTCGCGCTTCCGAACACTCTCGACCCGGAGCAGTGTCGACTCGCGGTGTAACCGACAACCGAGCCGGTAACCGCCGGCACGCAACTTCTGGAACGGGGAGTTTGTCAGTGGTTCGAGGAACTCATCGGGATCGCGCCACTCTGAGGAGACCACGTCGTCCAGCTTGTCGATGATTCGCTGCTGGGTGTCAGATCCGAGCTGCGCGAACTGTTTCTCGGCTCGCGGCGAAAATTCCCAATCCCACCCTTCGTCACTCGTTGTCGGATCCATACTGTGCTCGAATCTCGTCGCTCGATATGCCGTCCCCCTCGTCGAACTGCGCTTCGCTAATCGCGAGATCCTTCCAAACGCCCGCGCCTTCCGGGTGGTTTACGGCGTCGCGTAGTGCGAACCGGATGAACTCGCTGCGGCTGTTGAAGCCCCGCTCGCGCCACGTCTCGTCGACGACGTCAAGGAACGACCGTGCGATACGGAGGTTGATCCGGTCAATCTCGGGGTCACCGTTGTTTGAGTCCACTTCCGACATACAGGCGTACGTCTATCGTACTCACAGAAAACGCTACCGCCATCCCTCGAAACGTGTCCGATACTGAAACTACGTTGCTCATCGGAGACTAGGTATGCAGCTTCAGCCACTATCACAGCCGCTCAGCGGCGGCTGACGCCGCTGCCTGTGACACATCAGAAAACCTCTTCCCAGCCCAGTCTGTCAGTCCCACGCCAACTGCACACTGTTCTTGCGGCGATCACTCCCGGTCGCCAGCCCCACGCGATAGTCCACCGGAACCCCGGTGTCTATCGACCCGATTGTCTGTCCCACCTCGTGGACCCGCTGGATACCGACCTCACCGCCAGGCGAGACAGCCGATGTCAAGAGCGAACGACTACACTCCCGTTGGCAGTTGTGCTGCTCTCGCCCCCAACTGCACACGAGTCAGGTCCTACGAAAAGAAAGGTACCGTCACAAAAAAGAACGCTTTGCGGACTACGCACTGACAATCTCCGTTTGACTTGATTCGAATAGATTTAATTTTCCATTATTAAAAAATATAGTTATATATTAATATTAAATTCTAATTAGTAAGTTTTAACATAGTATTCTTTCACTTGAAGATATGAGTGAGGAAAACGAAGCATCCTCCAGTAAAGAATTAGTGAACCGCCGCACAGCTCTCCAAACCCTCGGTCTGGGAGCTATATCATCTGGCATTTCAACGTTGGCTGCTGGAAGTCGAAAACCGGAAGAGGAAGTCCGCTATCCTAAATTAATATCAGGTGACGAGGTTGTAGAATATATTACTGTGCCAAAAAGGTGGGATGAGCACAGGAAACAGGCACAAAAAGTCCTAGACAAGATCCGTGCTGGTCTACACAACATTCCAGCAGTAGAAGAAACACAGCTAGAAGCTTCATCGGAGTCATTTGGAGGAGTTTCTGGTAAGAAGATCGTCGTGCTTGTTAATGATGTCAATGCTGATGGTATTCAAAACATCCCTTCAAAAGAAGGAGGTATTCCAATTGAAGTGAGAGAGATGCCTCGGAGGCAACAAGGTAGTAAGAATTGTTCAGATGAGACAAGTGATGACAATTGTGGGAACGATGAAGCCACTAGCTCTGTCCCTGGAGGATATTCATTCGGAGAAGAAAATAAGAACAAAGGTAGCAGTTGTTGTGAAGTAATATATAATGGAAAAGATAGAATGCTGACAGTTGCTCATTTATTTGGAGACCACTGTAGCAATCCGGAGAATATCGTAGGGACAAAAGCATCCGCTGGTGGAACAACCGTTGGCAAAGTGACTGAGTTTAATCAAGATGAGGACTGGGCCATTGTCGACAAGAGCGAAGGAGGTTCCTATCTCAATTATATTCAAGAAAGCTCAGTACCTCACAAAGCATCCTCGGCTAGCTGTTTCTGAAGCCTGAGTTCTGTGTCGGAGCGGTTGCACTGATGGTCTCGACGAGAGTATCATTGGGCGAACCGACGGAGAACGGTCGCTGTCGGCGGCGATCAGCCGCCGACGCGACAGCGTCGCCACTCACACCGCTGGCTAGCCCGGTGGGAGTTACCGGTGGAACCGGTCGTCTGGTGGCCGATTGGCGGGGACGGCCCGACGCACCGCGAGGGCCGTCCACGCTGCCCGACACAGCATGTTGATGAACTCTTCGAACGACCACGGCCAGAGGCGACGCCCGCCACGGCGGGGCGTCGCCACATACTCCCAATGGAGGTACCGCCAGACATTCTGCAAGAGTAGGCTTACCACGACGTACAGCAGCCGTACAACTGGATTCTGCGTTGTAGTCGTCGCAATGCTTTGTTCGGAGAGCCGGTAGCTGGCCTCGATACCGAAGCGTTTCGCGTAGTGGTATCGCGCATCTCGTGGTGTCTGGATAAACGGCGCGTCAGCGGCGTAGCCGTGACGCGCCACCCCGTGTTCGTCGTACCGTCCGTTTTGGTAGGTACAGTCGATGTAGACGGGAAACTCGACGGTCCAGCTGTGACCGTCGAGTTTCCCTGTCAGATCGTGTTGAATGACCCGACTCCATCCTTCCGAGAGTTCCTGCTTGATCGTCTTTCCCCACCGGACGATCGGCATGACGTACGCGTAGTTGTGAGCGTGAAGGAGCGTGAGACACTTGCTATCGTAGAATTCCCGATCAAGATAGACGGCCTTGACGCTCAGGTCAAGGCCGTCGAGGAGGCCAAGAAACTCAGCGAGCACACTGCTGGCGGTGTCGCCGTCGACGAGACGGCGCACCGCCAGCGTGTATCGTTTATTCTTCACACGCGCGTAGAGTGTCGCGTAAGCGTGGAACGCGGTGGTTCCACGCTTCGCTTCTGAGTGATAGAGGCCATCTGTTTCGGTCTCGTCACCGTAGTAGGGCCGCAGGTGGAGGTCTGCGACGACCTCCACCTGCTCGGGAATCTAGAACGTCCTTTTGCAGGAGTGCGTTCCCAACTTGTTCAACCGACGCTAGGTCGAACTTCTCGCGGAGGTGGTACAGAACCGTGTTTTCGTGGGGAGAGTCTTCACTGGTCCCACAGAGTTCGGATATCGAGGTCCCGTCGGCGCAAGCGCCGACGAGGACCTCGTAGATATCCTTAGCATCGAATTCAGCATTAGCTCCAAGACAGAGAGCAACTTCCTCGTCAAGGGTGTTGACGAGGAAGTTAAGAAGCTGGTCCTCGTAGATTTCATTGTCTGCTTGCTTGTTGGAGTGCACATCCTCAGCAAGCAGACGTTCTAACTAACCGGCTTTGTGAGGTACTGAAGCTCTGATACACCCACTGTCACCGGCTATGTTGGGTACTTGACTCTTGACTACTGGGCTAGCAACCAGACAGATTCACCATGTTTAGAAAATATGGGGAGGGCAACCGGTCATACAACTGGTAAAATCCAGGCTACAGACGTGAGCTCCACACTTACTTGTACAGATTACAATGATAACGGTGTAAAAACATATTGTAACTTTGCCGAAGGTGACTCTGGATCGCCCACATATTATACCAACGACGACGGGACGCATATATTATCAGTACTACCGGGTATGGGTACAATTGGATTGGAACTCTCTACTGCAATAACGAGACACTTCAACAGTTTGGTAATAGCGGGGGAACTGCAGCTTACCACTTAGCTAATAGCCATGATTTGAAATTCGGAAGCAACTCTTCAATCTGAGATAAGCACTCAGATCAGACCATTGAAATATAGTCAGAAGAAATACAACAGTCCAAATTTTATTCTAATTCATGCACACCAGTATACTTCGCATGTTATTTGGAAATAAAGAATCTAATCCAGAGCTTCAATTAACCTATTCAGCTGTTATCGCGCTCGTTCTTGGTTTCGGATACATTTTGAATATCTTCGGTACAAGCTCCTTCGCTCCCCGAGGAGGGCCGGTGCCCCCAACAGTTACGACAATACTTGCGATTTCTTTAGCAGCGGGAGTAGCGTACTTTCACGGAGGTTTCCTTACTGGACTGATAGCCTCGGTTATGACATTCTTTTCGACAGCAATGGTTGAAGTCTCCCAATACTCGGGCTACACACTTTTAGAACGATCTCAATTCTTGTCACAATTGCTATTTCTCATTTTCTCGTGGGGCGTCTTATTCGGTTGTATTGGCCTTGTTGTTGGAGTTGTACTTAGATCGGTGAGATCTCGTATTAGAAGCTAGTGGTACAAGACAGTTGTCCCGGCAATACGATGCCGTCATCAATTGGTCCTACTACCACACATGACATATCAAATAGACACATTATTATCAGGAATTTCGTTATCTGTAATAATAGTATTTGTTTACACCCAGACTGATTTCGGTAGTCTTTCGTAGGAACGAGTAACTTTCGCGATAGATCGATGCAGCATGCGAGCAAGGTCATTCTTGAGGGATATAGTCACCAGGCCGGAGATCATCTCGTACCGCCGGCACATGACTGTTTGGAGCCTTCCAAAGAAGAGATACTCACACGCCTCGCTTCATTTGAGGTGGAAGTTGAGGAGTTTCGCAAAGAAAACGGGAAACTTCGTGAATAGAAATCGATTCGCGACCGCTAGATATCTACAAAATCAGTATCGAATCAGAGCAGCGTGACCCATTCAGGGCACAGTCGTGGGTGCCACCATAGATCGACCCGTCGGGATACTGATCGGCGTCGGCTTCGACGGCGACGATCACGTCGCCGGCGCTTCGTGAGATCCCGGTCACGGTGCCGACGAATGCGTCGAGTGGGCCTATGCCCTCGGACCAGTCAACGTGTACTCGATCGCCGTCGTCGAACGCGTACTGCTCGAAGCTGACGTTTTGGTGATTGCTCATTGGAAGTGCCTCCACTCTCCAAGGGAAGCACAAAATGGGGAATGCGCTAACCAACAAGAGCCAGCAATCCGAAGAAGTGTTGGGTAGCACAGTGTCGCTGAGGACTGCAGACGGTTCGCTACCACACTCTTCGTGATCCGTCACACCCGTTGTGACGCCGTCGGCCGCACCCACTGGGTCGCTCGTGTTACGAACACGCACTATCACGCTGAACCGGAGGGGGTCCTGCCTAGTCCTGCAGCTAGCGAACAGCGGCGTCGACGACAGCAGGGCACGTGCTGTCGCGTCCCCACAGCCAGTTCATGGCCGAAACGTGTCTCAGTACGCTGGCGTCACACCGTGGCCCCACCACCCCCAGTCACAACGGGTGTGACGCCACCCGTCGTTACTTTGCCCGCACTGCCAGCTAGCAAGTCCAGCCCGACATAGCGTTGCTCCAGCAACCCCTCAGCAGTTTCCATGTCTATCGCCAGGATCTCGGTCTGGGTCTGTCGACGGCCGACCTGTCGTGTCTTCTGGACCAGGTCCGTCCCGCCGAGTTCCTGCAGTGTGTCCCACACCCGGGCGATCGTCTGGCGATGGGGCGTCCTCCCGAGTTCGGCAAGCAACGCGTCCTCGACGTCGTCTTTCGTCAGGAACACGCCACTGCCGTCGGTCCGCTCGGTGGCGAACTCCGGCCAGCGTTTGGCGACCGCGATCGCTCGGTAAGTGTTCTGGCGGTTGGACTGCTCGACGAACACCTGTTTGAGTGTCTGCTGGCGACAGTTCGCGAAGAAGTCCAGCGGTGAGGAACTGGGCTCGACGCCCTCTGGGAGGGTTTCGGCGTCTGTCTGGTGATCGGCGTCGGCGTCGAGCTGTTGGGCTTTCGCGATCGCACTCTTTGCGACGTCGTGGGTCTTCGATTGCTCGGCTTCGATGTCGTCAAGGCGGCTCGCGTTCGCAGCGGCGTCGCCGACCGCCGTGGTCGCGACGTCATGCGTGCTATCGAGAGTCGCTTCGAGATCGGCAACCCGTGTCTGTAAGTGGTCGATAGTCGTGACCAGCGCCTCGAGAACACTCGAAACGAGGGGTGAGATCGGGCCCTTTAGCTGGTCGACGAGGGACTGAAGCGTCTCAGTATCTGGCACAGACTGGTCACTGTCGATATCGAGTTGGTCGGCTAGCGCCATGTCGGCGGTCTCGGAGTTATGGTCGGTACGACTGTCCTGAGTGAGAGCGCCATCCATAGGGACCACAGGGCCCGCCCCCGGAATCGAACCGAGTATCGCCGACCACGGCACAGGCTATCGATGACTCTCTCGAGACGGTGTGTCCACTGTCTCACCTCAAACCGCCCCGTCGCGGTGGCTAGGTGGGTGTCGTGGTAACCACCGCGTAGCGGCTGTCTATCCCGACGGTGGGATGCCGCCAGCGAGAGTCAGTGCCGTCGGACGCACCCATCAGGTGTCACCACCTGTGACGGGTGTGGGTCGACGGGCTGTCCGTTGGCGGTGCAAAATGGAACGGCAATTACATCTATACTGGACTGCGTTCTGACTGATGCCGGAACAGAGCGGTTCGCTTTGTCCCGGTGTGCTGTCAGAGGCACGCGATGTCGACCCCCATCGCGCTCGTCGATGGGGTGTCGAATCGCTTCGGACAGTCGTGATAGACGACCAAGAGAAACAGCTATCTACACGTTTAGCGTAGCAGTTCGTAGGATTCCAGTCAGTCACCACGCTCACCGTGGACCCATGCCTCTGACAGCATCGATTGGCTGGACTCCAGTTTCTGGTCGCTGAGCGATGCCTTCGCGGTGTCACTAGACGGTCCGTCATCGATACCCACTCCCGTCGGCGACGGGCCGGGGCTGGTCACACAAACTAGCAAGCGTTTCAGCTTGGCGCTGGAGGAGGCGTCTACCAGCGTCGGTCAGCGTATACGCGTTCGTGCGGTCGTCAAGGGCATCCCGGTTGATGAGGCCCTGCTCGGTGAGGTCGTCGAGGTTCTGGTAGAGGCGGCTGTGGTTGATCGGGTCGGCGTAGCGCTCGTCGAGGTAGCGTTTCAGCGCGAGGCCGTAGGGGTCGCCGTCGACGGCGGCGATGGCTTCCAAGAGGTCACGCTGGAAGCCGGTCAGCTCGTGGTAGGTCGTCATGCAGACCCTCCCTGCGTGGGCATGGTTGAGGGGTCGGACAGGCGACTCATAAGGCTACGTTGAGTGCGTGACCGAAAGTCAATTTTCGCGGATCGGTTTTCATCTGTGGGTCGCTGTGGCGGGTTTTCGGCCGTCTCATGCAGTGACCGCATACTAACCGAAAGTGGCTGAAAGTACCGGCGTCTGGTGGTTTCCGGCGTGACCGAAAGTGGTCGAAAGCGATGCCTCTCGTCGTGGGTGGGCTGGGCTGTGGTCATGTGTTTGATGCGACGCCGCCGTCGTTCTGGGCGTCGCCTATCTCATGCTGTTACACTGACGGCACTTAACTATTGCTAGCTTGCAACACTTAGTGATGGTCGTATTTTTTGCACCAACAGAGAAAAACAGGAGGTAGTGACTGACCGTCCCGGCCCAAACCCTTCGGTAGACGATGAAACGTTAATCCGGACGATTTTGGAGGCATATCCTCCAGCTCTGGGGACTTCCGATGTGGCTGAGAAGGTTGGCCTCAGCAGCGAAGCAACCAGACGTCACTTGGGACGCTTGGAGGAAGAGGGATACCTTTCGACAGATATGCTGGGGTCCGTTCGAGTTTGGTGGGTTACGGATGTCGGGAGAGCTTACCTATCTGGCGAAGGTGAATCATCAACCCAATAAAGAACAACGCTACCGCTGATTTGCTCTCGCTTGAGATCCCCCTGATCATTTAGTCGATTCAGCCGTTGGCGAACCCTTTCCCGGCTGAGTGGGACCTGGCCAGTTACTGTCGTAACGGTCGCAAAAGGTCGGTCACTACTTCTAATCGATTGTAGTAGCGTTTCGTCACTGACCTTTGGGTCTGGGCCTCTCATGGACATACACTCTGTCGGCATATCTGTTGCGAAGTAACAATAGTTTTTTGTTGCTGGGGACAAACAGTATCAGATAGGGACACACGCGTCGCTGGTTAATTTCCGTCGGAAATCGCCCCGGTGATGCAACACCGAGACGCGTGGTTCCGGATAGAACCAATGGTAACTACGAAATCCAACCCTCAAGAACGTATCGCACGCCAACTGCTCACCCAGTCGCCGGGCCTGTTTCTCGGCGTCGACGACGACGCCGCCCACTACTGGGACAGCTCTGAGCGCACGGTCGCCGTGGTGCCCCGCGTTGCTGCGTCTGTCGAGGAGGCAGAAACGTTCGAACTAGATGAAACGACGTGTATGACGCTCGGTGATTGGTGCGAGCATGCCCGTGACACGCACGGTTGGGACGTTGAGCCGCATGTTGGTGGGTCGCTCGTCGGTGATCTCGTGCGGGGTGTTGAGGCGTGAGTTGCACTGTGGAGCAACGCGAACAGATTCGACGGGCCGCTCGGGCTATCGAGGACACCGTGCCGACCGTCGCCGTTGACGTCGTTGCACCGAACGCGAGTCAGTACGATGCGTGGACGCTTGATGCCGTACTTCGGAACGTCGACGGTGTTCCCCCGGAAGTGTTGCGTGAGTTGGCGCTCGCTGGGTTGACGCTGCGGCCGACGCCGTCGCAAGCCGAGTTTCAGCACGTGACAGCGACGGTGCAGTCGCGAGAATGCTAACCAACAACCGGTGTGTATCTGGTTGACTGTTGGTTAGCCAGTCACCAAGCCACAACTCAGGCTGATCGACCTACTTACGGCGCTTGTTTCGCGCGTTCGGTGGATGGACAGTACGTGGAATAGCGTTTTGAGGGGATCTAATTCGCAAACCTCCGCCCGAAACCCCCGCTCATTTCGATTGGGAATCACGTTTACGTCCGGCGATTGCCACGGGCTGACTTCCACTTACACTGCGGTCTACTCACCATTAAGTGGCAAACGGCGCTACGAATGTATCGACATCACAGGCAAAAAATGACGCAAACAACCTACCGCTTCGTCGCTCCCGACCGTTGGCGCGCTCGGGAGCCTGAACTGTGTGGTCTACTCGGTTTCCCAACGCGAGTTGACACCAGCACCGTGGAACTGGTGTCACTTAGTTCCGGGTCGCATGGTGAAAGTGATCTCTTTACCCCACAGAACCGCCACACGGCGCCCTATTATCTACGGGGGAGCGAGTGGTATCCCATAGGGCTCTCCGGTGGCACGCTTACCTAACGAATGGTACGACCCACCATCGAAACAGAATCGTTCAGCGAAAACGGCCTGTTCCCTCGTCGACGACTCCGTATCGGCGACAAGATCGTCGATACACCAGCGAAGGCGATTCCGGTGTCGAAGCGACGAGACGACGATCCAGAGCTCAGCGACGACAGCCGAGGCACCAACGAGATTTACCGCACTGTAGATGCTCAAAAACTCCGTGCAGAACGCGAGGGAGACAGTGAAGCGATCCGGACCAGCCTCCAGCGTTCCGTCAACAAAGCCAACGACGACGAACTAAACGTTGTGTTCTTGGCCTTCGAGGAGACACGGGCACTCCAGCAGGTCGAAGCTGAGTTTATTGTCGACCTCCTTACGACGTACTCCGATCTGCTGGTCGCTCCGCTGCAGTACAAGCTTGCTCGGGCGGTTGAGTCCGATGACGAAGACGAAACAGTACCGTACCGAGAGTACCGGAACGGCGTCAAGACGTTCATCGAGACCGTCCAAAAACTAGAGTCTGAGATGCCGATCATGGGCACCATCTCGCCCCGGCTCAGCTGGGCGAACATGCAGGACTTGATGGGCGTGTACGAACGTCATGAGGTCTACGCCTACTGTCTGAATATGGACCGGCTGAAAGCCACCTCGCAGCAGCAGGTGTCGGTGATTCAGCCGATGATGCGAAGCATCGCTCGGCGCGGTATCGAAGAGGAGGTACTATTCTACGGTATCAATATGCATTCCGGGAATAGTGACGAGAAGTTGGGTCTAAAACCAGCTTCTGACATGGCTGCCCTCGGTCTGGGACTTGACATCGTCGGTGAATGCCACATCCCGCCACGGATGCCCGAAGAGGTCTACGATGATTTGGGCCAGGATGACGAGACTGTGACGTTTGAACTGTTCGACGAGGACGCGTACGGTCGGCGTGAAGTTCTCCTGGCAGAATTACCGCAAGAGCTACCAGAGTGTTCGGCATTCGATGCAGAGTATCTCGTCAGACAGGGTTCCCAGTCCGAGCAGACACGGCGCCGACTAGAGAAGCTCGTCAATGCGGAGTTGATGGGGCAGGCAGCGACCAACCTCCAATCGGAGATCAAGTCCGGGACTGCCTTCCGGAGCGTGACATCGAAGCGAGGTGTGGACCGACGAACGGCCACAGCGTATCAGGCTGTCCGCGACGACTTCGGTGATGGCCACGGGCAAAGCGGCCTCGGCGACTTCATGTGATGACGTTAGTCGTCACCTGAACACTGGCCTACACCCGCCCTTCGTTCGTGTTCAAGCGTTTTGAGGGGGTCACCACAGTAGGGGCAGAGATCGTACTGGGGCTGCTGGTCCGCAAACGACGTTGTCACCTCAGCCAACTTCTGCCAACCATCGCGGAACCCATCATTGTCGGTCTTGGTAGACCAGAGGAGAAGGTCGGAATCAGGACCCGGTGCGGTGAGCATGTAGTCAGAGACGCCATTTGTGAGTTTGAGTTTCGGCCCGAAATAGGTCGAATTCCGTTGTTGAACACGCAAAGAGTCCGGAATCTCGTGAGCGGAATCAACAACCGTGACGACACGGTCTATTGTAATTTCGTCATGGCGCTCGGCTCGTAGCATGGTGATTTTGCTATCATACTCGGTGACTGTGCTTCTCTCGGGATCATCCCGCTCAGTTACCAGATCTTCCGTAGCGTGTTTCTGTGACATGGGTTTGGTTTCTTTCTGAAACCACCTAGGTGTTTATGTAGGCTCTCAGTACGGAACGGATAGTTCTCAGTACCCGTACCAATTGGTTCTGTACACACAGTGTGTTCAAGGCATCTTAATGACTAGTCAGACGGTCGTCTGCTACTGCTAACCAACAATCATCCCGAACACACCCGGATGTTGGTTAGCCACGATCCACCGAACTGCTCACTCCCCGACCGCTTCCTCAACAATCTCGATTTCCTCGTCGGTCAGTCCGTACAGATCGTAGACGATCTCGTCGATCAACTCGTCGGTCCGCTCGATTTTCACCACCAACTCCTCGGCCCGCTCGACCGTCTCCATATAGCTCGCCAACCCGTTACGGACGTCGTCGACGGCCGGCAGCGTCAACTTCCGAAGCCGGTCGATCAGCGAGTTCGTCTTCGTGGCCGCCTCGCGGAAGCTCGCGAACCCACCAGCTTCGTCAACGGCGACCGGCACGAACGCCTCGATCAGGTCGGCCTCGGCCTCAGTGAGGTCCGTGATCCGCAGTGCCGGCAAGGGCTCGGTCTCCGTATAGCCCCACTGGTCGGTCTCGTGGGGGTCCTCGTCGTCGGGCTTGTAGCGAGCGGTGAGTTGGATCTCGATCGTGTTGTCGGACTCGCGAACGACGACGGCGTTGCCGACACGGAGATTCGGCTTCTGCTCGGTGGTCTGCTGGAGGATCGAGTCAGCAGAGCCCTCGGGGGGCTGGGTGAGGCCGACGTCAGCGAGGGTTGGGCCATCAGAGTAGGACCCGAGGTGGTCACAGAGGGAGAGGTTGAGCTTGTGCAGACTCTTACGTAATCCAGTAGCTTCCTGGGCAAGTTCACCGAGTGACTGTTCATCTGTCTCGAAAGAGTCTACTACTGGGAGTTGCTGCATATACTGCGTCCGGAATTCGTAATACAGGCTGTCCGCCGTACTCCCTTCGAGTTTTGCAACGACCTGCGAGAGATAGAATAGACACAAACTGCTATTCAAGAATGCGAGTAGTCCACGATTCGACGAGGGGATAAAGAAGCACTTGTTGTTCGGGTATCGCTGCTCACCATCGAATACGAAACGAGCCTCAGGGGCAATCTCTGGATAGAGAATCTTGTCCGATTCAATAAAATCAATATAGGCCTCTTGTGGTTGCTGGAGTTCATACCACGCATCGATAGCGGCTCGCTGTTCTAGGTCACTCCTGTACTGTTCGAGATGCTCTTTTACAGCCGGATAGTCATCGATATCAACACCGCTGTGAACGTACAGGAGCCATTCATTTCCGGTCTGGATGAGATACCGACGGAGTTGTTTGCCCCTGACGAGTGGTTTCGCGATCTCTATCGTTCGGGGATCTTTCTCGACAAGTTCGTTCTTCCGTTCGTCGCTGATTATAAATGCCGAATTGAGTCCTGTCTTCACCCCCCATCCGATTTGTCCGCTATCGATCCATTCGGATAGTGGTTTTCCTCGGTTCTCGACCTTGGCCATCAGCCCCGACACCCTCTGGTCAACAAGTCGCCAAGTCTCACCGCTAAGACCTTCACTAGATACCTCATGTCCGATCTTCTCCACCTCGTCGGAGAGAGAGTTGAATTCTAAGGTCTCGATCGAAGCGTAGTATCCGGGCTCTTCTGATTCCGAATCCCGTTCAGTCAAAACGATCGCGGATCGAACAGTCGCATCAGGAAATACAGGAAGCCCCCCGAAGTCTATTACCTTCCGAACAGTTGTCTCTCGTCCGAGTAGGGACCGAACAGACTTGCCATAGTTCGCTCGGAGAAATTTATTCGAAATGATAGATCCGTACTCGCCATGCTGTCTCGCCAGCCTAATTGATTTCTCGATGAAGTATGTATACAAATCCGTGCGGGCAGCGTGGACCTCGTACGATCCCTCAAGGTACTCCTTCAGCGATTTGAATTCTTCCATCCGCACATACGGCGGATTCCCGACCACAGCATCGAACCCCGCCCCGTCCAACTTCGCCCCGTCCTCCCCAAAGAACACCTCGGGGAACTCCAGTTCCCAGTGGAAAAAGTCCTCGTCGTCGGCCATCGTCTGCGCCGTCGTGAACCAATCCCGCTCTCGAATCTCGGCCCACGCAGCCTCGTCCTCAATAGCCTTCGCCATGTCGCGATACGCGTCTTCACCACTCCCATCGTCACGAGGCACATCCAGCCCGAACTGCTCGGCCGTGTGTACGTTGGCGATCTCGAAGAGTCGCTGGTACAGATCGTCCGACCGGATTTCGTTGTAGATCTCCTCCATCGACTTGATGTCCTCCAGCGTCTCGTTGTCGATGTCCAGCAGCTCACCCATCAGGTCCATCACGTGCTCTAAGGTCTGTCGGCGTGCCCGAGCGGCCACCTGAGTCAGCGTCAACTGCCCCTCCTGGCCGTCCGTGTCGTCGCTCAGGACCTCCGTGATATCGGACCCCACCAGCGAGTTCCCAGCTTTCAGATGGTGATCAAGGAACGCTAGCGGCTGGTCGGCCGCCAGCGTCTCGAGCCACATCGATAGCTTCCCAAGCTCGACGGCCATCCCGTTGATGTCGACGCCGTAGATGCACTCTTTGGCGATTTCCCGCCGGAGGTGCTGCTCGTCATAACTCTGGATCTCCTGTTCGCGAACGACTTCCATCACCTGCTCGGTCAGATACCCCGTGGCACTCGTGAGGAAGTGGGCCGACCCCATGGCCGGGTCGAGAATCTTCAGGTCTAACACCTGCTGCCAGAACCGGCGGAAGTACTCGGTATCGCTCGGTTCGAGCCCGTCGGCTTCCAGCTCGGTTTTGATGTCGTCCAGCAGCGGGTCGACTGTCTCCTCAACGATATACGACACCACGTAGTCGGGTGTGTAGTATGCGCCCGTCGCTTTCCGCTCGCCGTCGTCATTGACGACGTACAGTTCGCCCTCGTCGACGGTCTCGACGGCGTCAGCGACGGTCACCTCGGTCGCCGGCTTCCACACCTGTCCACCGTCCTCGGCGACAGCAGCGTACTGCTCAGGCGCGATACGGAACTCGTGTTCCAGCAGCCCCTCGTAGATACTGCCGAGGTGGCGCGTATCCAGATCGGCGTAGTCGGCTAGTACGAATTCACCACCGTCTCCCTCAGTCGTCCCCAGCCGATAGATCACTTCGGCGATGTGCCGGTCCGACACCTCGTTTTCGGCGAGGAATGCGTGGCTGTCGTCGTCGAAGAGCCCGCCGTTGTAGGGTGGGATCCCAGCGACTCCTCACCTGCGTCGACGAGGCCGAACAGGTCTTCGAGCCGGCCCACATCGACGTCGAAAAGCCGCTGTAGTCCTCGAAGCTGTCGCCGGACTGGACGTCCTCGTGAATCTCGGCCCGCAACTGATCGAGGCTGAAGTGTTCCTCGTACTCGGCTTCGGCGTCGGGGTCGTCGGGGTCGTCGGGGTGGATCAGTCCGCGTGATTCGGCGTACAGCACGAACATCAGCCGATACAACAAGACGAGCGACTGCTCTTTCAGTTCGGCGCGTGCGTCCTCGTCGTCGGGGTCGATGTCGAGGTCGTTCGTGTGGATGAACCCCTCGCCCAGCACTCGGAGTGCCGTGAAGACGTTGTCCTGCAGGTCCTCACCGAGTTCTTGGGCGGCGGTTTCGCTCTCGTTCCAGACCGTATCGAGGAAAGAGGTCCCTGCAGTTTCGCGGAAGGCGTCGGGTCGGAAGAACGCGTAGAAGTACTTGAAGCTCTCCAGATCGCCGTGTTCTAAGAGCGACGGCAGGTCGACCTCGTAGTAGGTTTCGGTGGCGTAGTCTTTGGTGCCGTAGAGGCGCCACTTACGGCCGTTGGTCAGCACGCCCCAGTTGACTCGTTCCGGCGTGTGTTCGAGGTAGTACTTGATCTGGTGGGAGGCGTCGCGATACGAGCGCTGTTCGCTGAACCGCTCGTCGAACGCGGCGTCCCACTGCTTGGCTTCGAGGACGGCCGCCGAAAGCCCGTACATGCTCTCGGCGTTGCCGTCGCGTTTCTGCCGGGCGGCGTCGCGACGGGCGTCCGCCGAATCGAAGAGTAGACGGTCGTTGTAGCCGCCGCCGTCGGGCAGCGTCGTCTCCTGGAGCGTGTCGAACCCGAGGACGTCCAGCACCTCGTCAATCCATGCTCCCAGCAGTTCGTCCTCGTTGTAGGAGGGCAGCAGATCGCCTTCAGCGGCCCAGAGTTTCTGGAGGTCATCGAAGGCCTGCTCGGCCTCCTTGTTACAGTCCCAGTCGTCCAGATCAGCGACACGTTCGTCGAGATAGTAGCCTGAGAAGAGGCTCGAATTCCGGTAGGGCGTCGAGCCAAGCGTGGCCTGGCTCATTGTGTGCTGTAGGGTCGATTAGCTGCGCAGATCAAGGGACTGTGCGACTTGCTCACCGTGTCCATTGTAATAATTACGTCAGCAGGGAGGCGTCTGGCATCGGCAATAGGGTTATAGGATGTCATACACTGGTAATTAAATTCCTATTAAAAGAAGCTACTCCCTCAATTGAGCACTGATAGGTTGTCGACCAACGCTTCCTCCCCGTGTTTCCTCTGTCGACACGGTGAGCAAGTCGCACAGTTTCTCAAGTGATGAGCAATGAGTGCGACAGGTCCGCAGAGTTCGGTTGCCACAGAGTTCGTCGCTAATGCCTTCGAAACTGAGGTTCCAGCCGGTGCCGTTGAAACCATTGCTACCGCTGTCGAGAAACACGTTCAAACGCTCCGAGAAAATATTACATCCGAAGATCGCCTCGAAGCACTACTACGAAGCCAACCCGGTGGAACTGGCCTCACATCCAATGATTCGGTCGATAATGAGGACCCCGAGCCACTGACACAGCGGGCTTTGATCAAGCCGCTCTTCGCAGCACTGGAATATCCTGAACTCGCAGTCGAAGCAGGCGATCTCTCCGATGAATATGGGCAGCAAGCAGACTACTCGGTTTCACTGCGGGACTACGACGCCATCGATTCCGAGCGCCTGCTGGTGGAGGCTGAACCGCTGAACAAGCCACTCGATCAGGAGAGCCATGGCATCGGGCAGGTGCAAGACTGGCTCGAGAAACGCCATTTCGCCGCCGACTTCGGCATCGCGACCGACGGCGTGCGCTGGGTCTTGCTCAAATACGACGCGGACACCTACAGCTACGACACACTCGCCAAAGTCGACCTCCAGCCGCTGTACATCGCAGCCTTCGAGAATCTGACCGGCCGGCGAGTCTCGCTCGACGAGTGGCTTGACGACACGACCGAGACGATCGCCAAGGAGTTCCTGCGCTCGTTCGGCTGGCGGAACTTCCGCACGATCGCCGGCGAGGCCCGCGAGGTCATCCGTGAGCGCAAGGAGGCGATTACCGACGAGTTCTACGACGACTACGTCCGGCTGGTTTTCGGCGAGTACGACGAGGGTGAGGAGACTGCCCGGTCGCTGGTCGGCGACGGCGTCATTGCGCCAGAGTCGGCGACCGGCGACGACGTCCGGTTGTTCTCGGTCGGGCTGATGAATCGGCTCATTTTCATCAAGTTCCTCGAGGACAAAGGGCTGGTCGGGGAGACGCTCCTCCAGGACCTCGTCGACGAGTACGAATCAGCAGGGATCCCCCAACGGTTCTACAAGGCATATCTGGAACCACTTTTCTTCGGCGTCCTCGACGAACGCCCAGACGACCGGCCAGACCACGTCCAGCAGATGGATATCTACGACGATATCCCCTATCTGAACGGCGGCCTGTTCCGACCGAGTATCGAAGGAAGCAACGGGTTCTCCGATCGAGATTTCGACGTTCGGGACTCGGTGTTGACCGCCATCATCGACCTGCTGGAGCGCTACAGCTTCTCTGCCGACGGTGGTCCGACCGACCTCGATCCGAGCGTCCTTGGGAACGTCTTCGAGAAGACGATCAACCACATCACGACCGACTCGGCAGACACCCAGAAGGAACTGGGCGCCTACTACACGCCCGACGAGATCACGCGCTTCTGTGCCGAGGAGACCGTCCAGCCGGCGCTACGAGAGCGGTTTGCCGATCGGATGGTCGCTGAATGGGGCTGGACCGAGGCGATGGCTGCGGAGTACGACGACGTGTATGCGCTGATCGAGGCACTGCCAGGCACGAACGTCGACGTGATCGACGATCTGCTGGACATGGTCGATCACTTCCGGGCCCTGGACCCGGCCTGTGGTAGTGGTCACTTCCTGACGAGTGTGCAAAGCGAGATCGTCGGGATTCGGAAGGCGCTGTACGAGAAACACGATACCGACCCAGCCAACTGGGAACTGCACAAAGAGACGGTCATCCAGAACATCTACGGCGTCGACATCGTCGACCCGGCGGTGGAGATCGCGAAGCTACGGCTATGGCTTTCGATTATCGCCGAAGTCGATCCAACGACCGTCGACGAGTACGACGACGACGAGTTGGCGCTGCCCAACGTCGTGTTCAACGTCCGGCAGGGCAACAGCCTGATCGGCTACACCGAGTTGATGGAGACGACCGGTGACGGGGCGCAAGCGCAGTTGGACGCGTGGGGGGCAGACAGCGTCCGGTCGAAGTACGGCAACATCATCGCGAAGGTCGAGCGGCACAAGCATGCGACGGATACGAAAGAGGCACAGCGGTATCTGGCAGAAGCGGAGGATTTGCTTGCGGAGTATCGGGGGGATCTGGATAAGAAGGTGCTTGAGGACTTCCAAAAGGCAGAGGTTGAGGAGATTACTCTGGGGCAGGTCCAAGAGTTTGACCCGTTCCACTGGGTGCTTGAGTTCGCAACGGTGTATGCTGATGGTGGGTTCGATGTCATTGTCGGGAATCCACCGTGGGAGCAACTCCAGCCTAGTCGGCACGACTTCTTTTCCCGATACGATCCAGAGTTCCGAATTCGGTCTAGCAACGAACGTGATGCCAAGCAGGAAGAGTTGCTTGACGACGAAGAGATTTCTGCTGAGTGGGAAGATTACCAACAACGGATATCATGTCAGGCGGAGTATTTCAAAGACAGTGCATCGTATCAGCTACAGTCTCCAAAAGTTGATGGCCGGACGGTCCCGACAAAGAGAGAGCTGTCTGCCCTCTTTTTAGAACGGATATTTGCTCTTGGAAATGAGCACTGTCAAATGGGTCAGGTCCTCCCGGGCCGTATATTCAGTGGAACCACTGGGAAAGATTTGCGTGAACACTTAATCAGCGAGGCAAACCTACGCTATGTCGTCGGATTTCAGAATAAAGGAATCTTTGAAGACATTGATAACCGATATCGATTCGCAACAATAATTCTGGAGAACGGTGATACTGAATCTACGATTAACACGGTCTTCCAGAGAACTGATTTAGGTATTCTTCGGCATGTTAACTCCGAAACCATTCCTGTCCCACGGGCGATTTTCGAACGGTTCTCTCCCAAAGAGGGACTGTTCCCTCAAATCCGGTCACCGGAAGAAGTGGACGTGTTGGAAACAATCATTCGTCATCCGACGATCGACGAAGATCTAGGTGCGTGGAATCTGAGGCCCTATGACGAACTCAAAACGACTGATCGACAGTGTTTCATCGAGGATTCAGATCAAGGCGAATATCCAGTCTACGGTGGTCGGAATATCAATCAATTCCTATACCAGCCACTGAATGATGCCGACGGGATCACACCACCTGAGCGCTGGAGTGTAGAAGAAGAAACCGACCCAGAGACGAGCGCAAAACGGCGCATTCGAGAAAAGAACGTCCGGACGCTCAAACGTACCCTCTACGAGCACTTCGATGGCACGGGGACACAGAAAAGTTTCGTCAACGACCTCTTTCAGGAACATCGCGATCAAGGACTCACCGAGGACGACGTTCTCCTGGACTGTACTGAGTACCGTCTTGTGTTCCGGGATATTGCGAACTCAACGAACGAGCGGACGCTAATTGCAACTGTCGTCCCGCCAAGTGTCGTATGTTATGAAAAGGTTCACACTACACGGCCATACCTGATTGACCCATCTGATGATGACTTAAATGAATATCCTGCACATGGGATATACGCACGCGAATTCACAGATCGAGAGTTGTTCGTCGCTTTAGGACTTGTCAATAGTCTTCCGTTCGACTATTTGATGCGACGCAAGACAGAGACGAATATTGTACAATATGAATTCCGGGAGTCACAATTGCCAAGACTGACTGCTGGTGACGAGTGGTTCGAGTATATTTCGTATCGGGCCGCGCGGCTGAACTGCTATGGTGAGGAATTTTCTGAAATGCGTGACCGACTGGAAGGTGTGTATGGCGAAGCCGATGAGGTCGTCCCAGCGACTGATGAAGCTGAACGGCGTCAACTCCGTACGCAACTCGACGCAGCTACTTTCCACGCCTATGGTTTGGATAGAAATGAGACGGAGTTCTTGTTGGGCGACTTTCACCAGGTAAACAACCCACGGATGATGACCGACGAGTACTTTCAGGCAGTATTAGAAAGCTATGATGAACTATCAGAAAAAGGTCCAATGCATTGACCCACTCAGCGCTGGTGTCTGTCGACTAAGCAGTACACCAACTAGGTTCTGAATGGTCGCGACGAAGACGAACTCGCTGATCGACCGGCTTCGGAAGTTGACGCTGCCCGCCGTCGACGACGTGCGCGACGGGCTGGCGAGTTATATCGAGACCAAGGAGCGGGCCGAGGAGCTGGAGGCGAAGATTGAGCAGACCGACGAGTTGATCGACGAGATCGTCTACGAGCTGTACGGGCTGACCGAAGAAGAGATCGAGATCGTTGAGGACGCAGTCGGTGGAACAAGCTAACCAATCCAAGCAGCAGATTTTCCGAACGCGTTGTTTGGTGGAATGTGCTAAGTCCGATGAGCCATCGCTGAAAACCGCCATACATCGCGGGGCTTAATCGAGACTCGGGGGAGTGGGTAGTCATGCCACCGACACGCGACAAAGCGCTCACGGAACGTGATTTCGAACGGCTCCTCGAGGGCACCTACAGAATCGACGACACAGATGCAAGTCTCGAGGCCCGCGCAACGGTCCTCATCGGCGGACGACTGGGCCTCCGTCCTGGTGAGCTCACACACCTCTCTTCAGACTGGGTTGACTGGCAGCGGCAGATGATTCGAGTTCCAGACCATCATCCGTGTAACAAGGGACGTGATGGGGGACTCTGTGGCTACTGTCGGCAAGCAGTCAGTCAGCAGTCGAAGTCTGCTGCCGAGTACACGACACTCCGCGAACAATACTGGCAGCCAAAGACCTCAACAGCAGCTCGTGCAGTCCCGTTTCATTTTTCATCACGAGTCCACGTCGCTCTGGAATATCTCGACGACGAATACGGTGGGTGGCCGTATTCATTTTCCACACTTCAGCGTCGGCTCGACACTGCACTCGACCATGCCCCAAAGCTTAATTCGAACGCAACATCCCCGCATGGACTTCGGGCGACTGCAGCATCATACCACGCTGGTCGGGGCCTGGACATGGCTGCTCTCCGGGCGATGTTCGGCTGGAAGGATCTAGAAACGGCTCGGCAGTATCTAAATGTGGATGGTGCGATGACTAGACGGGCGCTGAGTAGTATTCATTGATACTGGCAGGGCTCAGGAAGTCTATTTTGTATCGTACGAATTAGAGTGCAGATTTTAGTACGGAGTGGGTGAAGGCTTTTGATACTACCATCTCTCTCCCCACATAGGCGTTCACGCGAGACACGGGCTGACGCCCGGCACAGACTCGCTGCCAACAGTATCACTGGCGAGAGCCATCGCTATCGCTCGTGAGCGCCGAACCAGTGTGCGCCCCACCCTACCAAGATGACGGGCGCACACCAGACGCACCCATCTGCCACCGAGGTGCCCCGGCCGCCGACGGACACACAGGCCGTCGCAGCGCCCGCCTGTGTGTCTGCCGGTGCGGAAGATGGTGCCACTAGGAGCTCCAGCTATGTCCAGCACGAGCCACACAGCAGCCGCATCGCGTCGCACAGCCACCGTCGGCGAGCCCACAGAGGGACGATGAACAGCACGCAGCTCGAACTCCTCGCGAAGAACAACCTCATCGTCGCCAAATTGCTGGGCGCCGTCGTCGTCCTGGCTCAGTTGTACGAGCTGCCACGTGCCATCCTGGTGGGCGTGCTGGTCGTTGCGACGTTCGGGTTCTCGACGGCGTCGACGATCGCCTGGATGTCGCGGTGAGTGGGTTCGGCGTCGCAGTCTCACAATCCTGCCCCCGTCGGCAGCGACGGAGCGAACGTCTTGATCTGGTCGGACCTGATTCGTTTCTACCGGCCCTATCGATCAGTTCTCGACAAAGAGCAAACTCCTATCCCATGAATTCTGTTGAATCATGGAAATCAATTAGATCACTTCCCTGAATGCCAGTCTCTTTCGATGTAATACGCTGAATATCGACAACGCCCTCTTGTTCTAACTCACGCAACGCTTCACGGTAGTCTGATTCTGTTGCATCTTGATACCGTCGCTCCTCAGTGCACGTTTCAACAAGTTTGTCGAATGTGACGATATACTCCTCAAACCGATCCTGCAGGAACTGTTTAGTTTCATCACCACCGCCAAACAGACGTGCCTGGTTCCGGTCATATTCTGGCTGCTTGGGGGCGTATGCGAACTTTCCCGTTCCACAGTAGCTCATCACCTCACGCATAGTTCGCAGACCTTCTGAGTGATTTGTCCCGTAGACAAGATAGTAGATTGTCTGTGTCGTTTCGGGTTCTGAAATCATATACTCAAATGTTTGATCGGGTCCATTTGCTTCCAACCGATCCGTATAGTATTCTACTAGGGGGACCCAGTTGGTAGAATCGTACTCGCCAATCATGTCTCTCCAGCTCTCGTTGCCAAAGACTGTATTCAAGGCTTCTTCATGATCCTCAGACTCCAAGAACCGGTTCATGTCCCGCGACATAAACGTAATAAGGAACTCGAATTGCGGGGTTGACCCAATTTCTGTGACAACGTCGTAATCCAAGCTACTGAATCCAAATGGGTCTATGAAAAAGAATGTTGGACAGTCGCTACCGTCAAGGTCTTCGACGACATCTAAGACTGTATTTTGGAATTTTCCGTGTTTACACTGGACAGATATGCTATCAGCATATCCGGTTGTTCCGGAGATTGTGTCGGAAAGAGTTTCGTAATTCGTCGGATGGGCCTCAATAAACACACACTCAGCCGAATCAAACTGGTCTGCTCTGTTCGTAAGGCGATCTAAAATGAGTTGTGGTGAGCCAGGAATCTCAGCAGGCGTTGAAACGAATTCGAGATCAATAGGATCGGTCGAATCAGTGTCAACATATGATCCACGTCCCGCGAAACAGTCCACAACCCGAATCTTGTTCGGATTGTCAACCGCGAGATTGTAAGAGGTGAGCTTGTTTACCCACGGGATTAGATATTTACCCAGAACTTCGTGTTTAGCCGCAGTATGTGGCCGATAAACCCACTTGTCATCATCATCGTCAGCTAATGGCATGGAAGGGGATATCTGATGTAAAGTGTTTGTCCTATTTTATTCTGCCGGAGGGATAAGTATCGAACGTAAAATAACCAATTCGTTGAAAGAGGTGACTCCAGTTATTGGGTGAGCTATGCTGCGGGGTGGACCAGAGGTGACTCCACCGGCACATCCCGTTCGGCAAACTCCTCAGGCGACTGCCGATCTCGCCAGTGCTGCAACCACGCCGCCGTCTCGTCGTCAACGTGCTTGATCAACTGCTTGTCCGGCCACAGATGCACGGGGAGATCTAACTCCCGGCCAATCTCCTGCACCCACCGCAAGTGATTCGTCGCGTACTCGACCCACCGTTTCCGCGTCCGCAACGCATCTAAGTCCTCGGCTAACTCTTTCTCCCCAGCGTCCCGAGCGGCCTCAACCGTCATCTCGAAGTTCCCACCACGGGGATTGATTGGCTCGTGAAAGACCACCGCCGGATCGCACTCAGCGACGCGCTCTAACTGCTCGCGAAGGTCGTCCTTATCCTGCGTGGGATAGGTCGGACTCATACTCACGAACGTCTGGACACCGTGGTCGTGGAACTCTTTCAGGCCTTTGAGCCGCAACTCCGGCGCCGGCGCACTCGGCTCGATAGCGCCGACCTGGTCGGCGTCCATACAGGGAATCGACGACCCGATCGTCACGTACTCGCCAGCCCCCTGGAAGACGTCGAGATCCTGCAACGCCAGAATCGGATTCCGGGTCAATACTCGGACGTACTCCCCGTGACTCGCGATGGCGTCGACGACGTTCCGAGTGATTTCCCCGGCCCGACCATCCATGTAGCAGTCCGTCGAGAACGAGACACCCACGACACCTTGCCCACGCTCGGTTTCCCGCCAGGTCCGCTTGCGGTCTAAATGCTCATCCAGTCGCTCACCCAGTCCGTCCCGGTACAACACGTAGTTGCCCCATTCCTTCTGGCCGTTGTCGACGTCGGCTTCTTCTTTGAGCATGTCCGGCCGCGTCCGGATGTTCGGCGTCGACGGGACGTAACAGAATTTGCACCCGTGCCGACACCCCGTCGCGACGTTGACGACGTAATCACATAGGTGCTTACTGTTGAGCCCTGACTCACTGAGAATCGCTTTCGTCGGGTCTTCACCTGTTCGAACCCCGTCCGAAGCGTCGGTCATACTAGTTCTTGTCTCGCTAATTCTTCGCTAGATGTAAATATGTTAGCATGCATATTGTTTATTCTATTTCCACTTTCACTCTGGTTGGCTGACTTCTTTTGGGGTACAGTATAAATACAGCAGTACGGAGCACAGCATGGAACTCACATGGGATACCGGGGATAGCTGGTTCGAGCGGACTTATGCCGTCGACCACGACGGCCAGACCATCGCGACCTTCGACGACCAGCCGACGCTCGATGAGCTTCGCGAACTCGACCGCCAACACGGTGACCCCACCGAACGGTTGGATCTCTGGCAAGCCGGCCTGCTGTGTGCCGAGTGTAACGACGAAATCAACAACCGCTTCGCGGCCAACCCACAAGGTGAACTACTGTGCTGGGACTGTGCGATGGCGACCGACAGCCACGACGAACAGGCAATCACTGTCAACACCGACCCGACGAAGTCGGTGATGAGCGAGTCCCATCTCCACACCAAGAGCCTCTGTGACCACGTGATCAACGTCGCCACCGGCTGCCGACACGGCTGTGAGTTTTGCTACGTGCCGACCACACCGGCCATCGACAGCCGCGACGGAATGTTGGCCGACCAAGCTGACGTCGACGACCCACAGGGCGACTGGGGGAGCTACCTCCTGTATCGGGACGACCTCCCAGAACGACTCAGCAACATCCTTGAAGAGCGTGATCCGAGCGGCCGCAAGCAAACCGGCCGCGGCCGGGGCGTCGTGATGCTCTCCAGTGGGACCGACTGTTACCAAGATCGACGAGCCGCCCAGATTACCCGGGGAGCTGTCGCCGAACTCGTCTGTCACGACATCCCTGTCCGGATCCTTACCCGTAGTCCGGCCGTCGTTCGCGATATCGACCTGTTCCAGGCCGCCGACGACCGTATCACCGTCGGCTCGTCAATCCCCTCCTTCGAGACACCACTCGTGAGAGCCATGGAGCCGAATGCCCCGCCACCCATGCAGCGCTGGGAAGCGCTGGACCGCCTCCAGCAGGCCGGTGTGCCGGTCTTCGTTTCGATGTCGCCGACGTACCCAACCATGGACAAGGACGACTTTCACGAACTGCTCAGCTACTTCAGGGCACTCGGGGAGGTGGTCGTCTTCCACGAACCGATCAATCCGCGGGGGCAGAACTTCCAGCAGTGTCTCGACGCCGCCGACCGTGCTGGCTACGATAATGTCGTCGAGGAACTCCAGCAAATGCAGGACAGCCACCAGTACTGGGTCGAGTACGCGCTCGAACAGCTGAACACCGTCCAGCAGGTGGCAACGCGGTTCGACGGCCTGCAGGTGCACTCCTGGCCCGACGACGAACTGGTGCGGTCGACCAGCGGGCAACTCCGGTCGAAACTGAAAGCGATGCAGCGAGCGGTGTCTCCAGAGCCCTTCTCGAAGTGTGACCCAGAGACGCCCCCGGAGCAATCCGAGTTAGCTCGGGAGAGCGAGTCGATCAACCAACTCATCTAATGCGACTCAGTTATCTTCCCGTTTACGTCGACGGGGCGCGCCTGTAGACGTTCCAGAAGTTGGGCCGACGCATCGTGGACATCGAGATGGTAGCGTCAACTTCTGGAACCGGTCGACCAGCAAGTTCGTGGTGGCCGTCAGCAGAACCCGACTTATCAGGTTGTCACCATCGTTCGATGATATAGTTATAACTTCCTCAGCAGATATGTCAAAACAGACATCATGCCGGGAACAACCGCCACCAACACTATCTGCACACTCTTTGCGGTCTCGCTACTCATCTTCGCTGGTTGTAGTAGCGGAACGAGCGGTGACATAGCAACGCCGGAGTTCGAAGAGGGCATCTCGATCGTCGAGACGGTAGATACCGATGGAGACGGACAGTACTCGAACGTCTCTGTAGAGGTTCGGGCGGACACCACTGAGCTCACGAGCTATTTCTTCGAAATACGGTTCAATAGCGACAAAATCGGCAGAACAGTAACTTCACAGACGGCTGCTCTACTCACAACAGTAATCCCGATTTATGCAGACGACTTGGAACCGTACGATGCGGGCCAACTAACGGTCGCGATTACGCTCGTCGATGCATCGTCGAACACGTCAGTTGAGACATGGCGGACTACGGTCCCATATGAACCCGAGAATCAGACCACTACAGAACGTCAGAAGACGCCAGCGACACAGACAACTTCTGAACAGATACAGACGACGTCGACACCCCAGCCAACATCGTCACCGACGCCCATGGCTAGGGGCCCGGCTGAAGGACGAGAATGGACCGTCACGATAATCCGTGTCGTCGACGGGGATACCGTCGAAGCTCGGTTCCCGAACGGCGAGATTGACACACTCCGGCTACTGGGCGTCGATACCCCAGAGACGTCCTACAATAGCGTCAGCCCCGACGAGTTCGAGGGTATTCCAGACACGACCGCTGGCCGTGACCACCTGTACAACTGGGGCGAACGGGCGTCGTCCTTTGCGACCAGCGAACTCGAAGGTGAGACTGTCAAGATCGAGGTCGATCCGGCGGCCGACCGACGTGGGAGTTTCGGGCGGCTCCTCGTGTATCTCTACGTCGACGGCGAGAACTTCAACAAGCAACTGCTCGACGACGGCTACGCTCGGCTGTACGAGAGTTCCTTCTCGAAGCGCACCTCCTTCGGGAACTCGGAAGCGCTTGCACAGGCCACCAACACTGGTCTCTGGGACTTCGAGCGTGCGACAGCTATAGCGACGTCGACGGAATCCGATGCGTCGGATATCCCACCGCCGCCGCCGGATGGTGATTACGACTGTTCTCACTTCGACACGCAAGCGCAGGCACAGGCGGTCCTTGAACGGACCGCTGGTGACCCACACCGGCTGGATGGTGATGACGACGGCGTCGCCTGTGAGTCGCTTCCGTGAACGGGTCCACTCGAACACAGTCGACGTCGTCGTGCCGACCGCCGTCAATACGACGCCTGGACGCTGGATGCGGTGTTGCGTGAGTGCGAGGGCGTCCCGGCCGAGGTGCTTCGGGAATGAGCGGTGGCCAGAGTGACGCTGCGGCCAGCGCCGTCGCAAGCCGAGTCCCAGCACGTCATAACGACAGTGTTGGTCGACAGGATGTATCGGTTTCATCGACCCCGCCATCTCCAGCAGCGTCTCGTCGTCCTCCTGCTGGTACGCCAGCGTCTCCGCGATGGTGACAACTTCTTTCGGGACCGGCGGTGGACTCGATCGTAACGTGTTCAGGGTAAGCCGGGCCAAACCGCCCGGTATCACCTGACTGTTTTTGTGTCGGGAGTGCAAGGTCACGATACGGTCGTCGGCCACTCGTGTTCTCACCCAAGAGCGTCTGGATGGCCGACGACCACTCAGCATCGATCAGTCGCAATGCTGTGCCCATGCACATAGACAGGCGTGTCGGTCATCGCTCGACCACCGCTCGGCGTTCGATGATGACACGTAGCGAGCAGAACCCCATATCCCTTCATCAGAGGTGGGAAGATATCGAGCCGACAAACCGTCAGGATTCCTCGTCCGACGGCGGCCGACTCGATAGCCGGTCAAACCGATCCTGGGCTGCCTCTTGCCGTGCCTCAGTCGTGTCGGGATCGTACTCCCAGTCGACCACCTCTCCACCCTCGATCGTCACCGTAAGGATGGCGTCGGCGTGTCGGCCCTCCTCAGGTATCGTCGACGCCTCCAACACGGCATCACCAATCTCCTCGCCATCGTGCTCGAAGAAGACGGTCACGAGACTGTCCTCGATAGAGTCGACAACGGCAGTATACTGCCCGTCAGCGAGTGTGTCAAGCCCAGTCATTCGTACGTCTCCTGTCGCACGACATCCCCGTTACTGTTTCGCACGGTGACCGTATCGCCGCCGTTGTTCCACACTGGCGACCCAGCATCCCAGTACAAGTCTGTGTCCGTATCGGTGCCACTCCCCGTATGCAGCGTCACCGTCGCACCAGCGTCGAGCGTGTACCCCTCAGGCACTGTGTAGGTCTTCCCCGCCTCGTCCGAGACCGTCCAGCTGCCAAGATCGAGTGGCCCATCACCCGTATTCCGGAAGACGATGTATTCGTCGTTGAGGTTCTCCCTCTCGTCACCACTGGCGTCGGCATGGATCGTCTCAATCGACAACGTTCCCGTTTCAGTCGTGCCACCGTCGGTAACCGTGGGCTGGGGCGTGGCGGTCGATCCAGAGTCGGTGCAGTACGTGGCCCGCTCGACGACGTCGCCACTCGTCCCCGGCGCAACGGACTCGCCATCGCGAAGATCAAGTGGGTTGGTCGGCGCCGCCTGTTGGGTCCGAACAGACACGGACTGCCCGTCGCTGACCAACACAATATCGCCGTGGGTGGCGGTCCAATACGTTGGGAGCGAACGCTCGGCTAACCGTCCTAACAGCTCTTCGGTCGGATGGCCGTACTGGGAGTCGTAGGCACTCGAGACGATCACCGTCTTCGGATCGACAGTATCGAGCAACTCCTCACTCGTCGAACTCGAGGAGCCGTGATGACCGGCTTTCAGCACCGTCGCCTGGAGCTGGCCGCCGTACCGCTCGACGAGATTGGCCTCCTGATCGTTCTCGGCGTCGCCGGTCAACAGGAAGCTCGTCTCACCGTGAGAGAGTTTGAGGACGATGCTGTTCTCGTTACGGGCGTTATTTTCGAGATACGGCTCCGGCGGGCCTATGACTTGGACGTCGACACCCTCGAAGGGGATGGAGTCGCCAGCACGGGTCTCGTACAGCGTGACACCGTGCTGTTCGACAGCATCGAGGTACTCGCTGTAGGTCTGCGTACTCGCAGCAATCCCCGGATCGTAGATCGCGCCGATGCCGTCGGCTTCGGTTTCGTAGTAGTCGATGATCGCCGCGTTGCCGCCGATGTGGTCGGCGTCGTTGTGTGAAACCACCATGTAGTCGATGCGGTCGACGTTGTGTTTTTGGAGATACTGCAACACGTACACGCCGTCGTCGTGATAGTGGCCGGTATCGATCAGCATCGTTTCGCCGGTTGGCCCGACGACGAGCGTGCTCACTGACTGGCCGACGTTGATGAAGTGGACCGCGACCGTGCCGTTGGCTGTGGTCGCCGTCGTCGTCGCTGTCGTGTCTGGTGTGGTCGTCGCCGTGTCGACTGCTGGCGCCGCACCTGTACACCCAGCCAAGAGCACGACACCGATCAGACAGACCACTCGCACAGACGAGGACCCAGTGTGCATAGTGCCGGCCTACGAATGTGACAGGGATAGGTGTGTGCCCTACCGACAGAGACCTACGTCCGTCCGCTATGAGTTCTCCAACAGTACTCGCTAGCTGCCGAAGACATGTCTTGCATCGACAGCGAGTGCTGACACGCTCGTGTTTCAGTTTCTGAGTTGCTCACAACAGTTGAGTATAGTTAGTACATTGGTCCCTCACGGGCTCGAACGCCCGTGCCTCTGACAGCTCACGTCGGCGACCACATGACGATGACAGGTCGTCGACATATCGCTAGGGTATCCTCAGCGATTTTCCATGGACACTCGCGTAATGGCAGTAGAACTATAAGACAGCCATCTGACTATCTCCTGCAGGCTGTCAGAGGCACTACAGAGTCACCAGAGTAGCCTCCAAGATGGAACCTCCACTGGACTCACGGCTCCAGATTCGATACCTGGGCCAGAATATTCATATGTAGTACACGGATAGCCCCCGTTGCGGGCATCGCTGAAGTCATCACTCCCAGCGTGTCCGTCATCCCCCACTTCCCACCCCATTACCAGTTTCGCCGGGTGTGTTAGCCCGGCAGATTTTGTCACACAGAACAAGAGTGCCGAGTATACTCCCGCTCGTTACTGCAGCGGACCAGCGCCGCAGCAATGTCGACGTATCGACTACGCGTAGTAGCTGAGTCGTTCAGTGACAGTACCGAACGCCACGTTCTGGGTGACCGACTCAATCTCGACAGCGACGCGTTCACCGATTTCAGTGTCGGGAACGATGACGACGTACCCGCGCTCGATTTTCGCGATCCCATCACCCTGATCACCAAACGTCTCGATTTCGACGCGGCATGTCTCCCCTTCCTCGACGGGTGGCTGTGGGACTGCAGAATCAACCGACTGCGATACGCTATCGGACTGCTGTGTCGCTGGCTCTGTCGGGATGAGTGCGACCCGATACGTCTCACCAGCATCCAAAGCTCCGGCGTCGATCTCACTTTCGGGAATCTCGACGACGAACGACTCTTCGGTCTCCTCAATGTTGGCAGTAAACAGACTGCGAAGTTGGGATGGAATATTCATCTATGCCAGATGTCCTCGTGGTCGTGTGTCAGTGTCGGTCTATTTGAGTCTGTTGCCAGGGATAGCGCCCATTTCGCTCGCGATAAGCCGTGATCTGAGCGTCGAACGCCTGCGTCTGGAGTCCGGCCATCTCACAGTGGGTCGCTCCACCGACCGAAACCGAAGACCGCTCAGCTAGTGCTGATCGGTCGCGCAAGTCTGGCCGAGCGTCGGCCGACGCCGGTTCGTGGCGAGGCTGGCCACAGTCCTGACACACCCATATCGCTCGGCTGGCGTACGGGTGCGTCGCGACCCCATCCGCACCAACGTAGGTATGCGTGGTACCCGCCTGACACGCTCGACAGGCGAACTGGTGCTCACTGGTCGCGCCTTCGAAGAGCTCGATGAGTGCGTCAACGTCCGGCGGTGCGTCATAGCACTGGACGAGTCCTGGTACAACCCAGTACGCCATCTCAGCGGAGTCAGCTATGAGGGAGTCGAACTCGCTCTCGTCCAGGATTGGCGTCCCATCCTCGCGATAGATGACTGGGGTAGCGTCGTCGGCCGCCCAGTCGGTCCGTGTGCCAGCAGCCGCAAGCACCTCGCGTCCGGTCTCGTCCGTGAGAGGTGCTGCCGCCGGCAACGAGGACCACCCCTCAGTAAGATGTGAGGCTGGCTCGGTTTCGAAGTCCGCGATGGGCTTGACCTCTCCGCGGGAGGAGTTTGTCCCGGCAACGAGATCGTCAGCAATGGAGAGTGCCGCTGCCCCGAGCGCCCTCGCGTGGTACGTGGCATTCGCCTCGACGACGGCGACGACGACACGACCGAACGTCCACTCATCGTCCGACTGTCCCTCCGCTGGAGAGTCGTTAACACCTTCAGTCGCACAGAAGGGACACTGCTGCTCCTCGGCAGGATCGTCCGAGAGCAGGAATTACACCGGTTTGGGTTCTCTGTAGACCGCATTGGATAGTCGCCACGCCGACCGTCGCCGTTGTCTCGACTGGTCTTGGGGTCAGAACTCGCCGCGCCTCGGAGATCTGCGGGTCGAATTCAGGGTTCCGATCGGTCACACATCTGCGTCTGTTCGTCCTCATTGATAAACTACCGTCCCTTCAGAGAGTTTACAGAACACATCGATAGCGGGGTGTGAAACGACGGTCAGTCGTCGACTGTGTGCGTCGAGATGTCGGTGAGGACGCCGGCCCGCTCGGCTATCTCGGTATGCGTGGCGATCCAGTCCCGCGCTTCCGTTTGCGCATCAGTGATGTCCCCAGCGTCCCAATGACCGTCTTCGATCCACTGCCCACCGTCGGTGATGACTACGGCACAGGCTTCGGCGACGACCTCAAGGGCACGTTGTCGGGCGACCCAGCCGAGGCGTCCCCACGCTTCATCGAGTTTCGCTGCGAACGCCTCGTCACCACGAATATCGAGCGCTTCGTCAGCGGCCGCGGCCGCATCACAGAGCCGTGCCAATTCCGCGTCTTCGTCGACGGTCTCCCACACCGTGTTGTGGACGGCAGCGGCGTCGAACTCGCAAGCGAACGACGCAGCGAACTCCGATTGGCGCTGTTGCGACGTGCGAGAGCGGTGTCGCGACATCAGCACTCCTCCAGAGATGCCTCGGCGAGCGAGTCGACGTCGAACGTCTGGAGATGCGACCGCAGGCGAGCGTAGGGTCCATCGCCACTACTGGTGACACAGTACCGATTCGGGCGGGCCGCCTGCGGATCGCCACCGGCGTCGAGCCACTTCTCCAACGTGAACTCTTGAGCGTCCATGCTCCCGTCGCTGGTCCGGAACACCGCTGCAACCACGGGCGTGCCGTGGTTCTTCGCGTGGTAAGCGACGTCGACAACATCATGGTCGGCGTCAAACCGTGTCCAGTCGTCGAACTCGGCCGGTGGGTCCTGTTCGAACGCCTCGATGGCACGCCGTTCTTTTGCAGCTTCGGCGGCGTCGCGCCAGGCCTGCTCGATATCGGTCAGCTGGGCGTGTTCGATCTCCCGCAACACGTCCTCATCGATGCAGTCGCTGGCCCACGCCAGTACGGTTCTGGCCTTCTGCAGTTGCTCGTCGGGGCCGCCCTGCAGCCGGCCGAAATTGCGCTCCCGAGGCGAGATGGTGTAGACCACCTGCCGCCAGTAGCCGGGATCACCCGCTTGGTCTTCGCCCCGGTCAGGTGCCCACTCGGCCATCGACCGACGGAGTTCCTCGTGGTGACCGAAGCCGGTACGGCGGCCACCGGCGGAGAGTACCCGTTCGGCGAGGTCGATAGTACGTTCGAATTCGTCTGCTGGCACGTCGTCCGGTCGATCGATGTCGACGTAGAACGGGAGCCCGTGTTCGGCTGCGATGGTTCGTTCGATGTCTGGTTCGAACGGAATTTCCTCGACGAAAGTCGGTTCGACTGTCTCGTCTGTCTCGGCGTACATCGATGGAATGCCTCCACCGCAAGAGGCAGCACAAAATCGGCCAGTGATAGACAGGGATGGCCATATTGGGGCCTAGCTGGGAGGGAGGTTGCAGGGTCTGTTGGTTACACGACGCACCGTTAGCAGTACAGCAGTTCAGAGGGGAGGAAAGAGTGGTCACTCATTGCAGTGAGTGTGTGTATCGCCCCGCTTGCAGAGTTCACCCGTCGAACGGGACCGTACTGTCCGACGCGGGTGGGTCGGCGTCATCACCGAACCCGCTCCCGTACGCCTTGACGACTTCCGCGACGGTGACTTTGTACGCGTCGTACCACTCCGCCCACCGTTGCTTCGCCCGTCTGTGGTCCGAGTCTGTCCCGAACGACTCGAGCGCGTCCAGCGAGTCCCAGTAGTAGACGACGAAAACCTCCTCGCCCTCGGGGCCTGCCACGTCCGTTTCCCTAGATATCCCTCCGTGGCCTCCGCAGCCGCCTGAACCGCGTCGTTCAACTCGTGAAACTCCGCGTCGTACTCTCCTAGGTCGAGACGGAGCGTGACGAGATACATCACTACCAGTTCACTCGCCCACTCAGGTAAGATACTACCCCACCGAGAACATGGCCGCTCGCGACGGCCTGCTTGTACCCCTAGCGTTCCTCTCGGGGTTGTCTCTCTGGCTACTCTTGCCTCGGCCTCCACATCTATCCATCGCTCCAGTGAACACACATATGGTGTGCCTCGTAGCGGAGGTCTGTACCGCTCCGCATGGGCCTTGAGGTGAGTCAGTTATGACACGAAACGATGACCGGGACATAGAGAACCGCTTCGCGACCATTGCCGCCGGCGCTGCCGAAACCGAGACGCACCCTCACAGAGAGGGAACGAACGACGTTGTCTCGCCAATCCACCTCTCGACTACCTTCGAGTGGGCCAGCGGGGGCGACGGCAACGAACACGACTACTCGCGCGAGAGTAACCCGACACGGGCAGCCCTCGAAGACCGGTTAGCCCGCCTCGAAGGCGGCGAGCATGCGTTGGCGTTTGCTTCGGGATGGCCGCGATCTCGACCACGATGCTGTCACTCGTTCCGCCGGTGGCCACCTCGTCTCGTCGGACTCCATCTATAGCGGCACCGAAAAACTGCTCACGGAACTCGCCGCTGGCCATTTCGGCATCGACATTGACTTCGTCGACGCCCGCGACCCCGAACACGTCGCCGCGGCAGTCGATTCGGACACCGACTTGATCTGGGCGGAGACGCCGACGAACCCGCTGATGCGGCTGTGCGACATCCGGGCAATAGCCGAGATCGCCGCCGACTACGACGTCCCATTCGGGGTGGATAGTACCTTCGCGAGCCCGTACTTCCAGGCGCCGCTCAAGCTGGGTGCCGACATCGTCGTCCACAGCACAACCAAGTATCTCAACGGGCACTCCGACTCGATCGGCGGAGCCATCATTACTGACGATGACGAGATCGCCAACCAGCTGGCGTTTGCCCAGCGGGTCGGGCTTGGAAATATGCTGTCGCCATTCGACTGTTACTTGGTCGGGCGGGTGTGAAGACATTGCCGGCGCGGATGGAACACCACGAGGCGAACGCGATGGCGGTCGCGCGATTCCTCGAGGACCACGACCGGGTGGCGCAGGTCTACTACCCGGGCTTGAGAGCCACCCGCAACACGAGCTTGCGAGTAAGCAGATGTCGGGGTACAGCGGGATGCTCTCCTTCGAGTTCGATGGCACGCCCATCGAGCTGGAGGGTTTGTCGAGGGCCTTAAGATATTCACGCCAGGAGCGAGTCTCGGTGGGACCGAGAGCCTTATCGAGGTGCCGTCGCTGATGATCCCCGCCGAGATCGGTCACGGGGAAGCTACAGCGGAGATTTCCGAGATGTTAGTTCGGGTATCGGTCGGGCTCGAAGACGCGGACGACCTCTGTGAGGATCTCCGGACAGCGCTACCGTAGGCACGCCCGGTTTTCGTGACCGGGAAGACGATATTGGTGACCGGTACGCACGCGCATTCTCGTGGTTGATTCAACAGACCACTCGGAAATTACGTCGCGTCGATGTCATTGTCCTGCGATGGCTGGAGTGCTCGCAGTCGATCGCTGTACTCCGATTCGTACCTTGCAAGCAGCGTCTCGAACGCTTCGAGTGTGTCGGCTGCCGTTTCGCCCTTCGCTTTGATCGTGATGCGGTCTTCGTCTCGAGTACTGGTGCCCCGTTTGAGACGGGCTTCGAGACTGGTCCCAAAATCTGTTCGTTCGACACGCTCAACGGTGTCTGGATCGTTGTTGTCAGTCATGTTTCTAGGTGGGACGTCCACTCGGATACGCCCCGCACCCTCTTGGGCGCACAAACCTACCCGTACTCAGTGGTCGCTGTCAAACGTAAGGAGCGATGCCTGCTCACTACCAGTCAGCGTCGATAGGTCAGACCGAGCGACCTCCTCACCAGCCGCAGACGCCTCACCCATATCGGTAGTAGCACTCTCCCCAGACCCGCTCTCGAAGGCGGCGGTCAACGAGTCGCGAAGTGCCGCCACCCCATCGTCGTCGAGTTCGCGAACAGCGCCGCCTATCGGCGACTGGGACGTCTGCCACACTCGCTGATACTCGACAGTCAGGGAATCGCCCTGGATGATGTACGCATCGTGATTGAGGAAACAGCAGTTCAACGCGGCCATCTTCGCACACAGCGGATCTTTGTCCTGTCCGACAAACAATGCCTGGGGCTGTCTGCGGCCAGCCGTGAGGAGCAACCGACCGCTGCCACACGCCGGATCCGTAATGGTCGGCCGCTGGTCGTTGGCCGCCTCGTCGCCGACACCGGCGAGGTCGACCAGCAGCTCACACACTGCGTGAGGAGTGAAGTGCTGCCCAAACGCATCGCTGGACAGTCCATATTCCTCGTAGACGGCACCGAGGACGTCGGCGCCGGTGGCGGCCATCTGCTCTTGGAGCTGGCCGAAGGCTTTCGCGAACAGATCCACCGAGCGTTCTCCCTCGGGGAGGTCCATATCCGCCGGCTCTCGGTAGTCGTCGACGATGTCTAAGTACGGGTCGTCGCGCCGCTGTAACGCGTACAACATCAGGTCAACCCAATCTCGAAATACGGTGTGGGCACTGTGGCCGCGCTGTCGAATCCGGGCAAGCGTCGTGACGATGTCGTCACAGTTGGTCTGTGGTGATGCCATAGCTCTCTCGGCCACCAGAGAGCCCAGAAAACCCGCCTCGCTACGGGACATCGTACCGCGCTTCGAGCATGGTCCGGTACGACTCCTGAGTGTCGGCGGCGACATCGTCACAGTCCGCGGGGGCTCTGGCGATGCTGCTAGCGAACTCGGGGTCAGGACGCCAGCCCGAGGCCGTTCGCTCGGCATCCCACTCCCGGACAATCGCTTGCTGTCCATCTCGGGTGACGTACAGTACGCGAAGTGCTGGGCGCTCTCGTCTCGGGCCGGCGACGAGTGATTCAGTTCGTTGGTTGACCTCCCACTCCAGCAGGAGACCAGCCCGGAACTGAATCGCATAGAGTGGCTGTTCGTCGTCGCCGACAGGCTCGCGGCTGCCGTTCGTTGCCCAGGACTGGGGCAGTGGGCGGTTCTCGGTTCGGTCGTTCCAGCGCCATTCCAGTGTCGTCTCTGACTGGCGAGTGCTACTCATTCGGAATCTCTCTCAGCCACCAGAGAGCACACAAAATCGCTCAGGAGAGTTCGCTACTGGGACTGTGTCCAGCGTAATCCCGCGACGGTCGTCAAGGAACTCGAAACGGACGAATAGCCTCTCACTGAACCATCCGTGTGCAGATTATGCAACAATCTCGCGAGTGGTTCTAAAACCGTGTTGACGACTACTGATAGGAACTCAGTCCGCGGAGTGAACAGCCGTCGAAGCCGACTGTTCTCGTCTGGTCGACCGAATTGCCATGGCCACAAACCCCGCCGCAGCAGCGCCGGCACAGCCCGCTGCTACCCAAAATGCGACCAGCGCCGACGTGGCCTCCCAAATTGCCCCGACCGCCACCGGCCCAATCAGTTGCCCAATCTTCCACGAGAGTGAGCGGAGCGAGAAACTTCCAGCAACGGCATCCAGTCGCTCGCCTTCTTCGACGAACAGCGTCATGCTGGCGGGCAGCCGGATACTGTCACCGATGCCGAGAATGCTGTATGCAGCGAAGAGCCCGAAAAACGCAGGTGGGAGCACCATTGTTCGTCCGACTGCCGACAGGGAGACAGGAGACAGGAACTGCGTTGCAGACCCGGCTAATGGGATGAAGACAATGCCGATCGCGTAGACAGCTGCTCCTGCGAACACGAACTTGTAGCGGTGCTCTGCGTCATCGATGAGGGTGCCCATGCGGCCTTGCAGCACGGATTTCGTGAGTTTCCCGCCGGCGAGAATGCCACCGATAGCGAGCGGGTTGATGCCGAACTGTGTTTTCGCATAAATTGGCAGGAAGATGATGACAGCCATCTTCGCGACGCTGAATCCGAAGCGAAAGGTGACAAGCGCACGAATGGCAGGGCGTTGCAGGAGTGCTTTGAGCGTGTCGAGGCCGGATGCGTCTGTGGTGTCTGCTTGCTGTCCGGGATTGTCTCTGAGATACCGATAGACGGACAGCGTAGCGAGGGTGGTAACGGCGACGAGAACAGCGTAGGTGGTTTGAAAACCATACGTATAGAGGAGGAGACCGCCAAAGATAGTGCCAGCGAGGCTACTCACGGCAGCCACCTGATTGTAACTACCGAGCCACAGGCCGCGTTTACCGTCGGGGCTGATCTCACCGACGACGGTACTGCCGGTGATCCAGAGCAGGCTGGCCCCGATACCTTGGAGAGCACGGAGAATGATGACGTGTTCGACAGCAGTGACAAAGGTGAAACCAATGAAAATGGCGATATTGAGGAGGAGACCAGCGAGCAGGTAGCGTTTGGAGTTGCCGGTATCGATGACTCGCCCGAGCGGAAGGACAATGAGGAACTGTGTGAGGGCAAAGGCAGTTCCGAAGAGGCCCTCGACGGTGCCGGTAGTTTGGAAGAGGTCGGCGTACATGGCGAGGGCGATAAGGATGGTAGAGTAGGCTTGGCTGCGGGCGAAGGCGGTGCTTGCGAGGGCGACAAACTCTTTATTCTTGAAGAGGTCGGCAAATGAGGTCAGGTCGTCTGCGTCGGTCACAGTGGCTCCTCTCTAACGGGTGCCCTCTTTTAACTCTGATTACAGAACGAATCGCATACGTGAGGGAGTTTCACACTTACACCGGCGAGAACAGACGCTCTGTACCAATCAGCTGCTGATTTCCCTTTGTCGTCATTCAGAAAAACTACCAGCGTTCCGGGTCACTCATCAGCGAGCTCTGCAAGCCGCTGATACCACGCTCGGACGGTGACCGGCGAGATATCTACGGCCTCGCTGATTGTCTCCTGTGTCAGCCGCAGGTCAGCGTCCGTCCCAGCCAGATATACAGCGCCGGCAGCGATGCCGATCGGATTGCCGTTCAGCACCGCCGAGTCAGTGGCGGTCGCTGCCAATTGGGTTGCGTCCTGTCGAAGAGCCGGCGACACCGTGAGTGGAAGCTCCGAGATCACCTTCGGGACCCAGTCGACCGGGAGTTGCACCGGAATCGGTATCTCAAGCTCACGCTGGAACGCCCGGTACGTCCCCCAAGCGTCGCATGCGGAACAACGGGCGACATCGACGACGTCAGCCATCCGGATGACGGTATTGCACCGACCGGCAGCGTACACTGCGGCTGCGGCGCCACTTTCGATCGACCGACCGATGAGCAGGTTCGCATCTTGGGCCTGTTTGAACAGCGTCGACGCTTGCTGCTGGACCGCGTCACTCTGGTCTAGCGCCCCGACCAGCCGTCGGATCTCTCCGAGGCCATGTGACAGATTGCGTTCTCGCTTGGACTCGAACTTCGCTTGTGCGTGGAGTCGCCGTTGCCGGGAGAGTCGACGCTGCTTCCGGGACGAGATATCGGCTCCGCCGGTCCCGATGTCAGTGGATAGGCCTCTGTCGTGGAGGGTGACCGTCCGTGGTGCACCGGTTCGCTTGCGCTCCTCACGGTCGAACGACCGCCACTCGGGCCCGTGGTCAACAGGGTTGTCCTCAACGACGAGGCCACACGCTCCACAATGGGTTTCGTGCGCGTCCTGAACGAGGTCACCGTCACATTCTGGACACTGCTGTGTCGATACGTCCGACTCCTGCTGGACAGTGCTCGAAGCCATGGGAAGATTCTCTCACTTGCCAGAGAGGCGCAAAATCACTCGGTCCCGACCGGCTATGCATCCGGCAGCCGGCCGTCAGGTCGAGGAATCATCCCCGCTCGAATCTCGATATCGACCCGCCGGAGGTGCTTGCATCGCGCCACGTCGTCCGGACAGCTACACGTCTTCTCGACGATGTCGACTTCGTAGACACGACCGGATGCCGAATACACCTCGTACCGGCCGGGCTTCGCGAGGAACGAGACGTCGATATCCTCTTGCTTCGCACGCTCTGTTCGTGGATCGTCGTCGGCCTCGACGGCAAGCGGGCCACTGGTCGGCCCAGTAACGTTGCTCTCGTCCACCGATATCCGGACGCCGCCGCCGTCAGCAACTGCTCGACGCGGATCAGCGTCGACGTGCAATCCAAACTGGTCGTCGAGAGCCACCGGATCAACCCACTTGGGGATGGGGCGCTCGCCGATAGCGAATGCGACACGTCGGCGATGCTTGCACTCGACCGGCCGATGCGTGTCGTCCGGACACTCACACCGGCCTTCGGCTGTGTCGACGAGGTATGCCGACCCGGAGCTCGACACCACGAGGTACAACTCCGGAGCGTCAGCAGCCCGGCCGATCGAATCCAGCACAGTCATCACGTCGGTCAGTGCTGCGACCGTCCGGTCGTCGATCTCAGCTTCGTCAGTCGTTGCTCGTTCCCCAGGTGTGTCGATATTAGATGACATGGTTGGCAGACGGCGCGCCCGCTGTGGAACGCCCGCACCCGCTGGGGCACACAAAACCGCTGTGAGAACCGACTCGTTTTGACTGGATGGTCTACGCTGCAAGGTACACTCAGAGGTTATCGAGCAGTGATCTCTGATGGGTGGCGCAAAATCACACAAGAACAGCTATATCGGGAAGTTCTCAGATATCTGTTACAAAAGAGGTCAACAGAAGTATTGTCGTGATCACGTTCAATATGTACTTGTGAGCAAGGATCGGCGCAAACACCTCGCTGACGTGCCCCCCAGCGCCAAGCTCGTATATAAAACGTTGGAATACGAAAACGAGCTAACACAGAGTCAGCTCGCCGAAGAGACCTTGCTCTCTCCTAGAACCGTCAGGTCCGCGTTGAAAGTACTGTTGGAGAAAAACGTCGTCGAAGAGGAGATATATTTCGCCGACGCCCGCAAACGTCTCTACTCGATCACGACACCAGACGGGGTCTCTGACTCGACCGAGTAGCCGCCATCCCAAGATCTACAGCTGAGCAGGTCGATTGCCTCGGAGTCATTCGAGAGAGAAAGGCTCGTTCGTGATGACGAGACGCCGTCAGCGTCTCGAATCACGTGGTCCCGAGGCGATTTACAGGGTTCGTCTCGCCTTCGAATCGTGGCCGCCACCAGTACTATCACAGTCTGCCCGACGGAGTTCGCGAGCTCGGAGGCGAAGCTGGTGTTGCACCTGTGTTCGGTCTTTATGTTTCGTCTCGTAGGCCAGATAGGTCTGCAGCATCTCGAGAGAGTCCATACACTGAATACCCGCTAGAATGGGCTGGATCTGATCGGTAGCCAGCAGTCGCTCGGGAGGGAGGTCCGCAAGGACCGCGTCGTCACGGTGCTCGCTCATCGCCCACTCTCCGGCCGCTGGCACATGTATTGTTCGGCGAACTCAAGACCGGCCTCCAGTGTCGACCGCGTTCCCACGGGACGGCCGGCGCGTTGCAGTCGCCACACCCCATCCTCCTGCTTGAGGAGCAGTGTCGCCGCAGTGCCCGGTATTTCCCACGCAATAGTGGCACTCGTATGAACGTGGTACGCCCACCCGCCGGTCGCAGCGGACGTCGCGGCTGCCTGCCGGTCGATGAGCGTGTCCGACCGTGGGCCGCCAGCGCCGAAGTCTCCCAGTGTCGCGGGTCCACCGCCTGTCATTCCGTTCCCTCCGTTCGCTCCCACCGCGCCATGATACTGGCACTGGCCGCAAGCACGGTCTGCACCTGCTGTCGGAGTGGGGCCTGCTCGTCGACGGCGACGTCCAACTGTGTCCGAAGCTCCAAGACGTCCGGCGTGTCGAGACTGCCTGACTGCTGTGCGATAGCACTGAGGACGAGCGCTTCGACGTCGGCATCGGACGAGTACTGGTCGCGAACAGCGGCCGTGAGTGACTCGACAATCTGGCACTGTTGGTCAGGACGCGCTCTACCGGGTCGATAATGTCGAGGGTGGTTCTGCAACATCCTCTCACCCACCAGAGGTGCACAAAATCGGGGCCTGCGATTACTCGGCTGTCGAGCATTCAGCGATCATGATACCCTCTGTGGGGCCTTCGACGTAGAGCGCGTCAGCGCCGCGATAGAATATCGTGAACCGCTCCGGATGGTAGTTGTAGCTCGGTGATAGGGTTTCGAGTACTCGGGTGAGCAGCGTCGAGGAGAACTGTGGGCGCCCATTCGGAAGCGTGAGCCGTCCGGATTCGAGCGGACCCCAGTCGTCGAATGTATAGTTCGCTGGCGGCGTGTATGTCGCCCGAGACGTCGTAACCAGATACTCTGCGCCGTCCAGAACACGCCCGACCGAACGCCCAGCCGAGAGAATGATTTCGACCTGTCCGTCGCAGATTGCTTCGGTCTGGTCCTGCCACTCGATCGGGCGTGGTCGAGACGCTGTCTTGACTGGTGGGCCGCGAGCAGCCATTGCGTGGAGATGGTCCTTGGCGTCGGTCTCAGAATCGAACTCTGCGCCACAGGTACAGCTGTACTCCTCATCTCCGCCGAAGTACCCGTCTGGGTCGTCAATTCGCTTCGTCTGTCCCTCTGCTAGCTCGATGCGGTCGACGTATCGCCACGAGTAGTCAATCTCGATTTCGTGGTCACCAGACGAAGGACGGAACTGGAAGCCACCAGACTGGTCTGCGCACTCTATATCGGTCCGGGACGAGGTGTTTTCTGACATCCTCTCGGCCCACCGGAGGAGCACAAAATCAGGGAATTCGAGGCTAACCAACAGACGGTGATTTATCAGTAGATTGTTGGTTAGTGACAGCGCTTAAGATCGCTCTGCGCGTCTCTCTGTCCTGTGAACGCGAGTCGGTCATGCATCGAGACACAGAGAGCCGCCCTATCACGAGCAACGTAGTTGTTCAGGTACCGATACGCCGATTCGGGATAGATCCCATCTTGATTTGACTCAGTGTCGGGATCGACGAAGATGACGCTGAACGCTGGCAAACCGAAACAGCGCGTCGACGAGACCGACAACACCATCCCGTCGTCCGGCCCGTGACACTCGATGAGGTCCCCACGGTGGAGGACCTCGTCAAGAGGTGGGCGGTCAGTCTCGGCGCGGAAGAGCTGTTGCCCGTCGCAGTTCGCCTGCCAGGGTGTGAGTGGGTCGAGTTCCTGGTTGGGACAGAGCTGGGCAGTCTTGTCGTCGAGCAGTTCGACGACGAACGGGGACTGGGCTCCGTAGTGGTACTCGTAGTCGGGCGATCGGCGAGCACGTTCGATGTGGGTTGTGACCGCCTGTGCCGCTAGCTCTCGAGTTGGGAACAGCCCCTGCCACGAACACCAGTCATCGCTGCAGACGGCGAGGAATCCACTCTCCGTGATCCGAATCTGCGCTCGTTCTATAGGTGTACCGACCAGGCAGTCAGCCCTCGTTTCGATATGCTGAGGCGACTCCGTACTGGCGACCATATGGATCAGTACTCCCCTCTCGGTTCCCCGTCGAACACCTCACCGGATTCCTGCGCACGTCGATGCTCAGCTTCGATGGAACCGACGTCGTCAGCTTGCTGGTCTTGTTCATCGATGACCTGCTGCGGGTCAGTACTCATGATGGGCCTCTCACCTGCCAGAGGCGCACAAAATTCGGACGCAGACCACCACTCAGCCGTCGTCGACGGGCGGCAGTCCATCCCGGTACTCGAGACATTTCCGTTCGTTTGCTAATCGGTACGCGAGTGTCTGGCCGTTCTCGTACTCGACGACAATCGCATCTTCGAGATCAGCCAGAGAGGCCCGATCGCCGTGGACGGTGAAGAAAGGATCCGTCGGTTCTGCCGAGAGCGGATTCTGCTCCTTCTCACCAGTAAACCACCCACCACATCAGGCACGAGGTAGAAGACCACGAAATAGATGATCCAGAAACAGTGTACCGGAGGCTGGATCAGGCTGAAGAAGCATTGCAAAACAATAATTCCCGACAGGCCGAAAGACTGCTTGAAGAACTAGACCGGATGGTCGAGAGTCGGAATAGATAGCCCTGTTGATTAGCGACCTTCAGGCGGAGGTGAGGCGATACGCTTCATCAGACAACTTCCGAGAGAGTGGATTTCCCGTGTCTATCCCCGTCAACTCGATTCCTGTACGCCCTCTAATTCATAGATCATGACTTCCCAGCTAGTGCTAGCGTCGTTACGATATACCCAGGTGCCCCTGAGGTCAACACCGTTCTGGCTGGCCACCGCGAGAAGCTGCTTGAGATTCGTCTCGAACTCGTCCGTAGTCGTTATTCCTCCGCTATAGGGATTCTTGTCTGTCATGGGCTACTGACTCAGATACTGGAGATGAGAGAGCCGTGGTTCAAAGAATCGTCCGCGATTTCGGGACGAAGAATGATCCCAGGCCATCGCCGCTATCTGGTCGGTTTTTCCTACATACGCTAGACTGATAGATTGATAACATTGTACACCATGCAAAGGGTGGACAAGCAGATTGGGTAAGCAGGCTTATTGCTTCTAGTAGAGGGTGTCATAGAACGAGTAGCACACCAAAGAGCAGGGTGAACGCTGAGGTGGATGAGTTCAGCGACCCTGCAAGATGATCCTTCGGTAGAGTCATTCTTCAATGTCGCGGAAACCGAGACGCTAGCGTTGTTTGAGCATCTCTCATTCGAGTTTCTCGAAGAGTTCGACGTGTTCGCCCCGGCGTAATGACTAAGATAACTTTTGAAAGTCAAGGAATTTCTGGCACCACTTCTTTGCGAAGCTAACGCGTTCGGTTATTTGTTCGAACGTCTCCTGAACGAGATCTTTGAACTCGTTTTCATTTTCCACGATGATTGGGCACATCGTCCACTTGAGGTAATCCCAAACCTTCTCAATTGGATTAAGATGCGGTGAGCTTGTGGGAGAAAGACCAGGTCGATCCCAAGTTGATGCGCACGCTTGCGCGTGTGTTTACAGATGTGGGATCCGTGCTTGTCCAAGACGAGCAGAATCCGGCGTCGCGGATTCTGCTCGCGGACCTTCTCTAAGACTTCGCAAATCCGTTCTTTCTCCTCAGTTTCTTTGAACATAACGAGACTCTCACCGTTAAGCGCATAGAACCCGACAGCTGAATCGTCCGTCTTGACTAGTGGTCGTTCGATATGAGGATCATCAACGTACCAGACCCGGCGTGAATTATCGTATGGCTGTGGCTTCGATGCATCGAAGAAGCCCAAGACGGTTCCACCGTCGGTGCAAACATCATCGTCAACAACCCATCCATCGTCATCGTCACCCTCGCGTTTGTTGTATGGCTGATCGTCCTCGTCGAGCGCGTCGTCGACGCGCTCTTCGAGGATTTCATCTGGGTTCTCTGGCTGATGAGGCCGCTTTGGCCGTGGTTTCGCGTACGAAAGACCAAGATTTCGAAGGAAGGTGCCGAGATAATTCCGGCTATACTCGACGTCGAATTCTTCCTTGAGAAGATGCTGAATCTCCTGTGATTTCCAAGGCTGACCGTCACGAAGCATCTCGATCAGCTCTTCTTGTTCGTCTTCATCGAGTTTCGGGGGCCGACCGCCCCGAAACTCGGCATGAGTTCTTCGAGCCCACCTTCATTCCAGGCTTCTGCCCAGCGATCACCGGTGGCCGCCGACCTGCCTTCCCGGTCGGCGGCCTCCGGAATCGAATCACCTTGATAGAGGTTTTTCAGGAACCCAAGACGCCGAAGTCGGTGATCGTCTTCAGCCTCACGCAGCAATTCGTCGATCTCCTCCTCAGACAGGTGACGCTTGATCTCCTTGCGACGTGAGCGCTCCATGAACGGCAGTCAGTCTTAACTCACAAAAGTTTTCGTACTCATTAAGACGGGGCGAACACGAGATCACGAACCACCAGAGCTGATGCGTGGCTTCCTCCATTGCTACTACCACGACATCTACGGCATTCGTCCCGTTGAGCGAGAGCTTCGGAACACGATCGTTTGGCTGAGCTGTGGGTTCGATCGACCGCCGTCGAGAGACGCGGTCGATCGCTTTCTCACCGACCTCGAACACGTCGTTGACGACGTCTTTGACCGACTCGTCGAGCAGGCCGCCCGGTGCGGCCTGCTCGACTTGACCTACTGTATCGATTCAACCGACGTGAGGGCGATGCCCGCCGATCAAGATGCGTCGAAGTGCTACGATCCAACCGACGACGAGTACTACTACGGCTACGGTTGCACGATCGTCTCGACCGGGCAAAAGATCCCGATTGCAGCCGAGTTCACAGAGAGTAAGCAAGCGCCAGAGGAGACGGCGATGCGCGTCACGCGTGACGCGCTCGCCGTCGCCAAGCCGATCTGGATGGTCGGTGACAGCGCCTACGACACGCTCGACTGGCACGACCACCTGCTGGCCGCAGGGGTCGTGCCAGTCGCTCCGTACAACGCGCGAAACACCGACGAGCCGAAAGATATCGAGTACAGAGTCGAAGACCGCATCGACGAACACAGCGAAGACGTTCAACTGAAGCAATCGACGCTAGACGAGACGTACAATCGCCGCACAGGAGTTGAACGAACCAACGAATCAGTCAAGGACTGCGGCCTCGGGCGAACGCACGCCCGAGGCCGCGTCCACGCACGAGCGCAGGTGTTCCTCGCGCTGTGCCTTCGCCTCGTCGTCGCAATCACCAACTACGAACGCGGAGACAATCCGGGAAGCACCGTGATCACGGTGTGAGAACTCTTCTATGACACCCTCGCTTCTAGTACTGTATCTGATGGAAGGGAAACAACAATGGGCGTCATCGTTGAACTGTCTCTTCCCGCAGATGAATTCGAGCTGGGTCGTATTTTATCGGTAGAAGACACTACCAGTCTCGTCCTCGAAACGATGGTGCCGCTCGGCGAGCGCCCCATTCCGTTCGTCCGATTTCGTGATAGTGATCGCAGTTCGTTTGAGGAGAGCGTCCGTGTACATCCTGCTGTCAACCGTCTTCAGGAGGTCGCAACCTATGACGATGAAACGTTGTACGCGCTAGACTGGGAAATGTCAGATGAAACTTTTCTAAGTGGCGTGCTAAGGATGAATGCTCACTTGTTGGACGCGAGAGGAGGTGCGAAGGTCTGGACGGTCGAACTTCGGTTCCCGTCACACGACTCCCTCTCGGCGTTTCAGGAGTATTGTGCTGACGCTGAGATCCACTTCGACGTCAACCGGATTTACAATCCGGCACCACCAGATGCCGACTCAGAGTTCGGGTTGTCTGCTCCACAACGAGAGGCGCTGTCCCGTGCTGTTGAGACTGGGTACTATGCTATTCCACGGCAGATTTCCACAAAAGAGCTCGCGGATGAATTCGATATCTCTGACCAAGCGCTGACTGAACGTCTGCGCCGAGGCATTGATACGTTGGTCACAAACACGCTCCACCGTGATAAGGAGACGTGAATCCTTGCCATTTCAGTATTCGGTTGCTTCAAGCAGAACGTGTATATATTTACTGCTAGCAATAAAATTAAAGTTCTCTTTGTTAAAAATATAAAGAATTATGCAGTAAATGTATGTCATCACATGATATGGGGGTTCTGAACAAAACCACAAAAACGGTGCATAAGCACAAAATAGGGAACGCAAAGTTACAGACGACCCATGGACTCACGTATCATGTTGCTCCCGACAAATTACGCATGACTTCTGTTGAGTCTGCGACCACCGAATTCAACGCCACCAAGTGTGGTCGCTGTTTCGAAGATGCAGGTGGCTACTGAAACGAGTGGCCGACTCCGTGACTAAAATGTCGATACCAGAGATACCAAATAGCGAATCGTGTCTTCGTACTTTTCCCACTCGCTCCGACTTTCCCAGGATCTGTCGGGACGATGGCGGTCAATATACTCCTGATCACTGTCACTGTTGACGGTTCGTTGAGTACAGAAAAATACCTTTGTCGACAAAGGGCAATCGATATGAGATATCTGTACGAAGCTGTGTATAGGCGGAACTGCGGTCGTGAGAGCTCCCTCGTATAGGTTGCCACCCGCCACAGATCCATGTTACCATACCTATCGATTACGTCACCCGGTTCCGCCTGTTTCAGATATTTCGTCACGGAACCGTGGTAGGCTGATACCAGACATAGTGTATTACTGGAATCACGACAGACGCTGTAGAGAAAGGTAGTCACCAGGATGCCTGATAAGAATACCATGGTAGAACATCCCATATACTCTTTATATGAAAAAAGCTAGTATATCCAATGAGTTCTCACTCAAAGGGCACTCCGCTGCTCGAAGCGTGGGCGAGGACGACGGCATACATGCTCAATAGCGCCGCCGCGGCTAATCGAGCAGTGGTTGCCACTGTTGACAGCCACTCAGATCGTGACGGGACCGCTTCGGAGCCGGTTGCTCGGATTGAAGCTGGGGAATCACTCCCAGAATGGCGCGTGGAAATGAGCGAAGACCACCAAAATAAACTCAGTGTCGGCGATCACGTTGAGTTTACAAAGACGATCACCGACGAAGATATCAAAGCGTTCGCTGCAGCGAGCGGCGACACGAATCCGTTGCATCTTGACGAGGCGTATGCTGAGACGACTCGATTCCGTGGGCGCCTTGCCCATGGAGTGCTCGTTGGCAGCCTCATCAGTGCAGCTTTGGCTCGGCTGCCTGGACTGGTCGTCTACCTCTCTCAAGACTTCGAATTTCACGCACCAGTCTATCCCAATACCCGTCTGACAGCGACTATCGATCTCGTGGAAGCACTTGGCGATGGACAGTATCGTCTGAGAACCAGGGTTATCCATGACGAGGAAACAGTTATTGACGGGGAGGCAGTCGTCCTCCTTGACGATCAGTCCGTGTAGGATCGGCGTCCCGTTTGATTCCTACCCTGAATACATCCTGTACTGATTCGATGGAAATTCTGCTATCCCATGAGAGCGTGAAACAAGTATGGGACGCAAGAGACCGGCAATCGGTCCGTGCCTCAGAGCACGTTGTATTGATTGGTCCGAGTGCGTAAGAAGCCGAATTATGGGCGTTACAGCCCGACTGCCGCTCCCGGCGGCAGTCGGGAAAGCCCGCATAGGTGACTCTCTGTTTCACGCACCGGCGTCCCGGAGTGACAATCCATGTTCCTTGGAATTGACATCCACAAGCGGTACGCACAAGTGGCAGTGATGGATGAGACCGGTGAGATCGTCGAAGAGGTTCGCGTCGAAAACGCGAACCTCGACGACCTCGCCCAGCGATATGCTGGAGCAGAAGCTGCCATCGAGGCAACCAGCAACTACTACCACATCCACGATACGCTGTCTGAGTACCTAGATGTGACTGTTGCTCACCCTGAAAAACTGAACTTGATCTCAGACACCGACAAGAAAATTGATCGCGTTGACGCAAAGGAATTGGCTCGACTATGTCGGTTGAATTCAGTGCCGGAAAGCTACGTTCCTACTGATGAGATCCGTGAAGCCCGCGCACTCGTGCGCGGGCGACAGAAGTTGGTCGAGAATCGGACAGAGTATGCAAACAAAATCCACGGATTGCTGTCTGATCACGGCATCACTCGGAAGATCAAACCGCTGAATGTGAAGGGAAGAGAGTTCCTGCGGGAACTCTCGCTCCCGGGCCCGTGGGATGAATTGTTAGCGTCGTATCTAGAGATAATTGAGACGCTCACCGACGAGATTGAGCGGCTTGATGAAGCAATAGAGGAACGCGCTGGGTCTCTGAAGGAGACCCAGCTCTTGATGACCATTCCTGGTGTGAGCTACTATTCGGCGCTGATGATCTACGCCGAATTGGGTGAGATAGAACGGTTCGACAGGGACAAAGAGGTCGTAAGTTACGTTGGATTGAACCCAGTGATCCGCGAGTCTGGCGACTCGCGGTTCGAAGGTGGAATCTCAAAACGAGGATCAGGACGGATGCGCTGGATCCTCGTTCAGTGTGCGCAAACAGCAGTTCACACATGTAACGACGAGTATCTACGTCGGTTCTACGATCGGTTAGCAGGAAAAAAGAGTTCACAAGAAGCAATCGTTGCAACCGCTCGGAAATTGCTGGTGTCAATTTACCACATGCTTGATCGAAGGGAGGTGTACAATCCACCAGGAGTGAGTGCCTGAGCGCCGTCGCTGCGACGGCGCTCAGTGGTCGGTTCGCAGACCGCAACAGCCACAGCTACCGCACAAGATTCTCCCAGCCTGCCAATAGTTGAGAGTGGCATCAGACCACAGTCTGGTGGTTTCCATATCTCAAGCGATCCGGAATCTGTCCAGTCCAAAATATTATGACGCCAACGGTGGTTTGTTCAGATAGCAGAATTTCCATAGGTGACCGACCCGTCCACGAACGTCTGGCTCAGTGGCCACTCGTCCTCGGCGTCACCGATGAGGCCGCCGTCCACTCCTGAGACGCTACGTTCGCACGCTCATCGTCGAGGATACGAAATTTCCGGAAACAAACGAACTGTCCAACACGCCCTTCGCGATACTCGGTGAGTACAATGAGAGTTTCCAGAGGAGCGTAGCTGATGCGTTGTCCCGCATGTCGCCGGATCGCTCGTCATCGATTTCTGCTGGGGAGACGGCATGACACGGACGGTCGCCGACGCGAACTGTTTTGTGGACGAGTTTATGCGTGGTCCATATGAAATCCCGAGAACACAGTGGTCTCTAGTGAAGAGACGCTCAAAGACACAAATATGCAGTCCCGGCCCAGTCTCGCCGTCGGGCTCTCTCAAAAGTACAAACGAGGGGCCCAACTACCGTAGCAGATCCGCTCCGGATACAGAAATCAAATCCTTGGACGTTATAAAATCCCTTGTGACCCATGGAAATTATTTTTCATATGTGAGGTCGAATATTGTACCAGTAACCAGACTTGGATAAGAGCCTGAAATAATGAACCGACAGCAGTCCCCGAGTGACCAGCGCAAAGCTCGGTACCACACGGAGTGGAATGACGAAAAACTACTCCCCATAACGATAGTTAGGGCTGTAGCCACGGTTTCAAACAGAAATCCAACGGAAATAGAGCCGCTCTGTGACGCCATCAATCCCGACGCACTGGTGACGCTCATGACCTCCTGCAATGACTCCAAAAGTGCCTCTGTTACCTTTAGCTATGCCGGGTATGACGTGTTGGTACAGAACACTGGACAAATAACGCTCTGGAAATCAACCGAGAGCTGAACTAACGAACGCAATGGTTTAGCGATCTCTGGGGTGTTCCCTCCAGAGATTCTGGTGAGACCGACCACCGATAATAAAATCCATGGTGGATCATAGCACACACCGACACTGTCTAGTGTTGCTTCAAGCGTGATCTGATAGCGTTATGCCGCTACACGACCTCTAGAACCTCCTCATGAGTAGGAAGCTGTATTTCGTCGAATTGGCTGAGACAGAGCGTGCAGAGCTCGAAGCGCTGGTTTCAGCTGGCAACCACAGTGCGCAAAAACTCACCCGAGCACGTATCCTGTTGAAGTCCGATGAGGGATGGAGCGATCCGAAAATCGCTGACGCGCTGGACTGTGGCCGCGCCACCGTCCAGCGCACGCGTGAGCGATTCAGCCGACAGCGACTCGGCGCCATCGAACGGAAGAACCCTGCCGTATCTCCTCGCGCAAACTCGACGGCAACGCCGAGGCCCATTGATTGCGTTGGCGTGCAGCGAGCCGCCCGAAGGGCGCGCTCGCTGGACGCTTCACCTCCTCGCAGACACGCTTGTCACCCTCAATGAGATCGACGTTAATGAGTGAGGAATCTTTTGTGGGGTCAGTGCGAAGTGCTGGCAATGGGACGCGAGCGACGCAAAGAGATCAAACGTCACATCTCAGAGGAGAACCTCGATGAGCTTCTCCGCGACGCCGAAGACAAACACAGAATTCGGCGTCTCGGGTTTGTGAAGAATCTCTACCAGGGCGATACGATTGCGGAAGCTGCCGACCGGGAAGCACGGTCGGCAGCGACTGGCGGTCGGTGGGCGGATGCGTGGAATGAAGGTGGACTCGAAGAATTGATGCCGAGTTTCGGGGGCGGTCGGCCCCCGAAACTCGATGAAAACGAACAAGAAGAGCTCCTCAAGCTCCTCGAAGAAGGCCAACCATGGAAATCACAGGAGATACAGCATCTCCTAGCCGAGGAATTCGATGTCGAGTACCATCCGGATTACCTCGGGAAGTTTCTCCGAGATCTCGGCTTATCGTACGCGAAGCCACGTCCAAAACGGCCAAATCGGCCGGAGAATCCAGAAGAAATCCTCGACGAGACCGACGACCAACCCCACAACAAAGAGGAAGGTGATGAAGAGGATGGATGGGTTGTCGACGACGATATCTGTACTGACGGCGGTACGGTCATCGGTTTTTTCGATGCGTCACAACCGCAGCCATACGATAATTCGCGGCGAGTGTGGTACGTCGATGATCCGCACATCGAACGGCCGTTAGTCAAGACAGAAGACTCAGCGGTTGGATTCTACGCATTGAACGGAGAAAGTCTGGTCAGCTGGACTGAAACAGAGAAAGAGAAGATTTGCAGCGTATTAGAGAAGGTCCGCGAGCAGAATCCGGGCCAGCGGATTCTGCTCGTCTTGGACAAGCACGGATCACATATCTGTGAATACACGCGCAAACGTGCCCATCAACTAGGAATCGACCTCATTTTTCTCCCGTCAGGTTCGCCGCACCTCAACCCAATCGAGCAAGTCTGGAAACAGCTGAAATGGACGATGTCGCCGATTATTGTCGGCGACGAGGACGAATTTCACGAACTCGTCAAAGATGTGTTTGAACAAGTGACGCAGAGAGTCAGCTACGCCAAGAAGTGGTGTGAGAAGTTCCTTAACTTTCAGAAGTTATCTTGACTATTATTGTAAGAATTGGTCTCACTGAGCGTTCTGAATTAAGCCTATCGCTCATGCATAGCACGTTGTTGATTTCATAGGATCGCTTGAATAGCGTGTTTGAGGGCATCTCAACCCGGTTTCCGGTACAGCTCCCGGCGTAACTGGAACGCTCAAAGATACTGTGTCAGCTTATCATTAGAGATACCTCGGTGAGGAAAGAGCCACCGTCACGCCAACGAACCTGCGCCAACAGGTCCGCTGCGACCGATTCCGGCCCAAACACATCGAGTGGAATCATTTTAATCTGCTAAACACTACTCCCCTGTGAGACGAACAGTTATGTACATTCGTCCGATGGTGCTACACATCGACAGATGGACGCTGGTAAGTCGGACGACGTAGCCATTGATGGGATATCTGCACTGGGGTGGCGACTCCTTCGAGTCGCAGCCGGGTTCAGCCAGCGGGATGTCGAGAAAGAGATCGACGACATCATGCAAGCGCACATCTCGATGCTGGAAAGCGACGCTCGGAGCCTCTCTGAACAGCGTCTCGAACAGTTGTTCGAGCTCTATCGGGCAGAACTGACCGACGAGCAAATCGACGCACTAGTTAGAAACTTCTGATATGACTGTGCCCCGTTCACCAGATAGACGACGTATCCGTGACACGCAGGGAGATGAGAAATGACGCGGTCCGGTCAGTTTTCGGGCCGACGAACGGGAGTGTCACTCCTCGTCGCTGTCGTGGTGACAGCGGCTATCGCCACCGCACCGACGCCAGCAGGCCTCGATGAAGCCGCTCAACTAACACTCGCTACGATGGCACTGGCAGCGATTCTGTGGGTAACGAAAGCACTCCCGCTCCCGGTGACGGCACTTCTCATCCCTGTGGCACTGACTATCTTCGGAATCTACAGCGATATGGAGGCCGCGTTATCGGGATTCGCGGATCCGCTCATCTTCCTGTTCATCGCCGGATTCATGCTCGCCAAGGCGCTCCAGACCCACGACATCGACCGTCGGCTCGCGCTCTATCTCATCAACTGGATGGGGCGGTCACCGAGGTTGCTCATCCTCGCCATCATGCTCGCGACGGCGTTTCTCTCGATGTGGGTCTCGAACACCGCCACGACGGCTATGATGCTGCCAGTCGCACTGGGCGTTCTCGCCGAGGTCGTCGGCCGCGAAACGCCGGACGACGAGGTATCGAATATGCGCGTTGCAACACTGCTCGGGACCGCCTACGCGGCGAGCGTCGGCGGCATCGGGACGCTCATCGGGACGCCGCCGAACGTCGTCGCCGTCGCCTTCCTCGACCGACTGGTCGACGTCGAGATATCGTTCGTACAGTGGCTCACTATCGGTCTCCCGGTCGTCGTCGTGACGCTCCCACTGACGTGGTACGTCCTCACCTTCTGGCTGTATCCACCCGAGATGGACGACGTGACTGACGCGCAGGCACAAGCTGGTGAGTCCCTCTCGGCGCAGGGAGAGTTCTCGCCTCGGGCTCGGCGGGCAGTGTATATCTTCGCGGCGACGGCTGGCCTGTGGGTGCTCGGTGGCCTGGGATTCCTCTTCGAAGGAGTCCTTCCATCCGCATGGCAGGTGACGCTGTTCGGCGGCGAGGCAACCAACCTGTTCGGGCTCGAGGGGCACCGTGGTATCCTCTACTTCGTTGTCGTCGGTCTGCTAGCCATTCCGGCTCTCGTCGTAGCCGATGCCGACGACTGGGAGAATCTCGTCGACATCGACTGGGGGACTATCGTCCTCTTCGGCGGCGGCCTCTCGCTCGCCGATGCACTCCGCAACACCGACGCCACCGCGTGGCTCGCAGATTCGCTGTTCGACGCCGTCGTCGGGGCACCGCTGATACTCGTAGTCCTCGTCATCGTCGTCTTCGCGATACTAATAACGGAACTCACCTCAAACACTGCAACGACCACGATACTGGCACCGATACTCATCGGCCTTGGGAGTGTCCTGGCCGGGACACTCGGTATCGACGCCGTTCCAGCGGCGGTCTTTCTGACCGTTACCGGTGCAGTCGCCACGAGTTTCGCGTTCGCTCTTCCCGTTGCGACACCGCCAAACGCGATCGTCTTCGGAAGCGGCTACCTCGATCAGAGCGATATGATACGGGCTGGCATCGTGTTGAACGTCCTGATGACGCTCGTGTTAACCGTGCTTGTCGTGATTTTGTTCTCGTTCGTGTGGCCGAGCGTTCTCTGGTGACAAGCGTCGGTCACCGACCCTCCCTACTCGCTCGGAGTTGCTCCCCGCTCATTTCGGCGAGGAGGACTTGTCGGTGGATTCGGCCTCAAACGCGCCAGGGTACGGGTGTGTCCCCGATTCGGCATCACTGTCCCGGAGTCGAGGGTGTAGTGAAGGACCTCGAGGACAAGCCCCGAGGCACTCACCTTGTCCCGCCTGTAGACTCTGGCTGTCAGCGTACACTTTGATTTTTTATTCGGGACCCACACACATTTATGAGATTTCTGTAGATGGAAATTCCAGTTATATATTCTCTCTTGCCAATTTCTGAATGGATTTGCGGTATATAGATTCTCTTCCATGTAATTTCTCATAGTATTGCGACATCTAAATATATCTATCCTGGAGACGATGTAGAAGTGTCGCCGAGAGGACAGCCTTTCGACGATGCACGTCTCCCGCTAAGAGCTGGTTTGAGTCGTCAACACGGCATAGTGATCCTTTCCTCGCCGTCGATCTCAATCAGTACAGCGCCTGCTCGATGGAGTCGTCGAGGTCGTCGAACTGGTCGAGATACTGGTCGCGCTCCGTCCGAAGGTCGCTGATCGCAGCCTCATAGTCCGACAGATTCTCCGCAACGTCGAACTCCTCTACGTCCATCTCCGGCACGTCGGCCGGGACGGTGAGATCGGTTGCCGTATCCGTCTCCCACTCGACGGTCCCGCGGGAGATCGCACGCAGCAGCGTAATCGTGTCCTGTACGCCGACATCCCTCGACCCGACGCGACCGGTGTTCAGCACGTAACACTCCACGTCGAGGTCTGCGATGAGGTCACGGAACCGGTTTCCTTCTTTGCCCTTCGAGCCGATGATGAACGGATTCGTCCCGACGACGCGAATCGACTCTCCCGCTGCGGTCGGGTCTCCGGCACTAGTCTGGACGGATTCGCCGAGCATGAACGCGACAGCGGCCTCTTCGGGATTCAGTTTGGCGACGGGAGGCATCGCGGGGTTCCGTGTGATGAAGAATATCTGGTCGACTTCCGGGAGGTCAACCTCGTCGCCAGCCGACCGCAGCTTCTCCCGCTGAATGATGGCACGCCCGTTCTTGGTGTATCGATCGCTGTCGAAATCGACAGTGCCGTCGTTCGCGACGTCGACGTTCTCTACGACTGCGGAGTCGTCGGTCGTCGCGGCATAGATTTCTGGTTCGGTCTCCTCGTCGAGGCCGTGCGTCTTGACGAACAGCCCTTTCCCTTCGCTGCCCGCGACAGTCCCGTCCGGACGGAGCGCACAGACGTCGTCTTGCAGCATCGTCGCCCCCTCGGGGTCGTCGAGCCAGAGTCCGTGGGCCGTCAGCGTTGACTTGCCCGTACCCGAGAGACCGAGGAACAGTTGCCCGACCGTCTCCGTCCCGTCGTCGGCCTGTAAGCGGACCTGCTTGCTGCCAGCGTGCAGCCCGAGGCCACCTTGCTGTTTCGAGTAGTACATGAACAGCCGGAGGAACGATTTCTTGGCCTCACCGAAGTAGTCGCTGCCAGCGACGACAGTAAGCCCTCGCTCCGGGAGGATTCGAATCTTCGTCTCGTCCCACTCCGGGAGCTGTAGCGTGTAGAAATCCGGTTCGCGGTCGGTCTCGGCCGGTTCCAGCAGTTTCGACAGACCGAGCGCGATACGCCCGTACCACTTCGGGACGTAGTACCGGCAGACGTAGCTGTTCTCGGGGTGACGACCGACCTGCCGGTCTACACATACCATCTCCGCTTCGCTGGCCGCCTCTAGCGCTTCGTCGATGAACGCCCAGTCCGCCTCGTCGAACTCGCTGTCTATCCTGTTTTTCGTCTTCTCTGCGTTGCGGGATTTCTCGGCGCTGACGTACGACGGCGATCCGAACTCCGTCTGCGTTTCGAGGTCCTCCGAGAACGCACGCAGCTGGTCGGCCGATGGGTTGTAGATAACGCTGTCGCGTGTTTCCGGATCCGGTAATCTCGATTCTACTCTCTGACTCCGTGCGCCGATCTCGGACATCGTGTACGTATAAATTGCCCTGTAGCAGTTGATAAGTGTATGTGGACTCTATCTATAGTAAATCGCTGGATAGATTGGTTACGGAGACACGGTTCAGTGGAATCGGTCGCGCACAGACACTGCTCAGTATAAACGACAGTGGCTGTCCGAGACTGTACGCTTCTCCGGACGGAACCAGCCGAGCTTCACAGGGTCTAACTGGCAGTTGATTCCACAGTAGTCTCCAATAATACGGTTGTGGCGAGAGAGCGTCCACGACGAACGATTGGCTTGAGCGGTGATTCGACGCTACAGAACACCGAAATAACGGATAGACTGGTGTTGTGGGGCTTGTCCAGTGATTTTCCCTGGATCTGTTATGAGTCGGCGGTGGACGAGAGATTCTCTGCTTCGGAACGGACTTTTCGAACTCGTCGTGAGAGGGGTAAGTAGACGAATAACAGCAGTACGAGAGTTATTTTCGATATGCGTTCTATCATATGCTCAGTGACCAATACTCAGTCGATCACATCGAAAGCCCACTAGCCCTTCCAGTAGAGCTTGAATCTGCGTCTTCGATGGGCGGTCAGTTCTCGAAGTGAGACGGATAGTGAGTTTCGGTGGTGAGGAGTCGCTGTCGGCGGCGGACTGCCGCCGACGCGACAGCGTCGCCACTCACGACCGCTGTCCGGATCGGTGGACAGCTACCGGAAGAACCGGTCGTCGAGGGGTTGATTTGCTGGAACAGCCTTGCGCACACCAAGCGCTGTCCAGGCGGCCCGCAGCACCATCTCACAGAACTCCGTGAACGGCCACCTCCAGAGGCGGCGCCCCCGCGGCGGGGCGCCGCCACGTACCTCCAGTGAAGATACCGCCAGCAGTTTTGGAGAAGCAGGCTCACAACAAACATCACCAGCCGTAGACCAGCGTCCTGAGAACTAGTGAATGCGAGGCTCTGGTTGGCTAATCGGTAGCTAGACTCGATGCCGAAGCGCTTGCTGTAGTGCTCTCGTGCATCTCGTGGTGTGTCGATGAACGGCGCGTCAGCGGCGTAGCCGTGACGCGCCACCCCGTGTTCGTCGTATCGTCCCTGCTGGTAAACGCAGTCGATGAATACGGGGAACGTCACCTCGCCGGCGAGATCGTGTTCGATCTCGCGGCTCCAGCCTGTGCTGAGTTCGTCTTGAATCGTCTCTCCCCACTTGACAATCGGCATGACGTAGGCGTAGTTGTGTGCGTACAGCAGTCCGAGACAGGTGCTGTTGTAGAATCCGCGATCGAGGTAGACAGCCTTGACGCCGAGGTCAAGGCCGTCAAGGAGGTCTAGAAACTCAGCGAGGACATCGCTGGTGGTCTCGCCAGCGACAAGCTGGCGGACCGCCAGCGTGTACCGCTTGTTGCGTACCCGCGCGTAGAGGGTCGCATACGCGTGAAAAGTCGTGGTTCCGCGTTTGGCCTGCGACGAATACAGCGCTTCTGTCTCGTCTTCGTCGCCGTAGTAGGGTCGAGGTGGAGGTCGGCGACGACCTCCACCGGTCGATCCGGGAGTGTCTCAAGGATATCTCTCTGGAGAAGCGTGTCTCCAACCGCCTCGACAGTATCAAGGTCGAACTGATCGGTGAGATATCCTCGGACGGTGTTGGCATGCGGTGAGTCGTCGGTTGTTTCGCAGACGTGGTTGATCGAGGTCCCGCCGGCGCTGGCGCCGGCGAGGACCTCGTACAAGGCATCTGTCGTGACCTCAACGTTCTCACCGAGATCTATCGGAAGCTCCTCGTCAAGGCTGTTGACGACAAAATTAAGCAGGTGCTCTTCCTCTATCTCGCTGTCTGCTTGGGTTGGTTGCACATCCTCTCCAAGCAGACGCTTACTCTAACCCGATGTGATCGACTGATACTGGTTATCCAGACGCTGCAGCGGCTTTGTTCCGAACCGGCTTCAATAAGCCGTTCGTCGATGCGGAACGGGTTTCGAGCATCGACATCAGGTCCGAGTGAGGATGGTAGTAACAGAAGTACACACATTATATACATACGGTGCGTGTTTTATTGCAGCCAGACAGTCTGGATAGGAGTTCGGTGAAGCGGAATCGTCGCTGGAATATTGGCTCACTGACGACCTCGTCTACCGGTCCTCAGCCTCCCATCGTCGGTGTTGGTTCTGAGATGTACTGACACGCTGCCGTCACGAACGACATTATCCGTGAGATCGGCGGACACACGTCGTGGCCCCATCCCATCTTCACGGAGTTCTGAACCGACCACCATGGGCGTACGTCCGTACGAGTCGGACCGAAATCGGTGCTCGTTAGCGGCCCATGGATAACAACTGGACGTCCAAAAACGGCTTGCTACCACGGCACAACACAAGAGAGACCTACTCGAAGCGGATGTAACGTCAACGATATACCTGATAATTGTTGCAGGAACCGGTATTATTATCTTTGGACACCAGCTTCACACAGATGCATGTCGCAAATCAGCAAGTCGAGACGTAGTGTTCTCTCCAGTGCAGCGACGCTCGGTGTCATCACTCTCGCAGGTTGTTCCAGTGACAGCGGCAACGGCAGCAGTGGTGACAGTGGTAGTGATAGCGGTAGCGAAAATTATCGAATTTCGATTGGCGGGACATCTTCAGGGAGTTCTACACAGCAGGCCGGGCAAGCGCTCGCGCGTGCCGCCCAGCAACACAGCGATATCCTCGACGTCTCAGTACAGGTAACAGACGGCTGGACGGCGAACCTCTACGAGTTCGACGAAGGCAATATCTCCTCAATCGGCGTCGATAACAACTCACTGACGAAGGCGATGAACGACGAGGGACCGTTTGCCGATCAGTCCGTCGACTCACTCCCACAGCAAGGGTTCGTGTTTACGAACCTCGAGATGTACTGGGTCGCCATGGGGGACTCGGGAATCACTTCGACGGCCGACCTCGCGGAGGGTGGGTACAACATCTACCCGATCCAGCCCGGTTTCGGGACGCGCCTGTTGACCGAGGAGGTAATCCGTGAAGCAGGTCTGTGGGAGCCAAACGAGATTCTCAACCTGGATACGAGCGATATTGCGGGTGCTGTCGAGGAGGGCCGCGTCGACGCGCTCTGTATCTACGGTGCGAACGGTGTCAGCCTCTCAAGCTGGGTCCAGGAAGTCGACGTCCGGAGCGGTGGCCAGTTACAGGTCATCGAGGTCGACGAAAACTTCGAACAGGCTATCGATAACGTCGGCGGTGCGATCAAGAAGGAACTCGAACCGTACGGATGGGAGCAGGAGGTCACTGGCATCACCGACACCACCATCTCGTGGGTTCTCGCCGGGCAGTGGGCGTTCGGTCCGGACGTACCCGCCGAGGCAACCCGTGAAGTCGCGCGACTCTCCAGCGAACATCACGAAGCGATTCGCGAATCCGACCCGACGGCACTCGACCACTCCGACCCCGAGTCGATGACGTCTGCGGTCATCCCAGAACTCGGCGTGCATCCCGGCGTCGCTGACTTCTTCGAAGAGAACGGAGTCTGGAACGACGAGTGGAAACGCGGCGAGACGAACTGAGTCGGGACTCTCACTGGAGAACAGTTACAGCAACCACCGATTTAGGAGAGAGACGATAGAACCCATGTATCACAACACACGAGATATCGATCACAGACAGAGGTACGGCAATGGCTGAACAAAATCAAAGCGCGCCGGACGAACCAGATTCAGGGGTCGCCTTCGACCGGGAAGGAATCTGGGACGCAGAGGCCCTGTCGATGCGGAACCTGCTCATCGGCCTGTCAGTGGCCTTCTGGCTGATCGTGATCGCGTACGCCTACGATCAGACGATCCCACGTGCACAGTACGGTGTCGTTTTCCTCGGTGGGATTCTCGAACTGTATATTCTCACCGAACTGATGGCGCTGACAGAGAGCAATGGCCGGGCCAACATCGTCGCAGACTTCAAGCAGGCGTACGGTCCAGACAATCGCCTCGATGCGGTCGCTCTCACCCTCTGTGCGCTCGATATCGCTGCTACGACGGTGTACATGGCGGTGAACTTCCAGGCGCTGTACGTCGAACGCTCCGGGCGTGCGCTGCCGTTCGAGTACTGGGCGGCCGCGGTATTCGTAGCGGTCATGATCTATCTCACCTGGCGTTCGTTCGGTCGGACGTTCCTTGCGGTCGTCATACTCGGGTTCGGATACGGTGCCTTCGGAATGTTCGCACCGGGACCGCTCCAACACGGCGGCCTCACCGTCGAGCGTATCCTTCGGACGACCGTCATCAGCGTCGACGGCTTCTTCGGGTTCCTGACTCAACTGGTCGCCGCGTGGATCGCGCTGTTCCTGCTGTATGCCGGCCTGCTGAAGGCCTACGGCGCGTTCGATCTCATCATGCGACTCGCGTTTCGGTCGGCGAAATACCTCGACTCGGGGATCGCACAGACTGCAGTGCTGTCCAGTGCGGTGATCGGATCTGTCAACGGGAGCCAGACGGCCAACGCCGGGATGACCGGCTCGTTCACGATCCCGCTGATGAAGCGCAACGGCGTGAAACCGGAGACTGCGGGCGCTATCGAAGCGGTCGCATCGACTGCCGGTCAGGTGCTTCCACCGGTTATGGGGGCCGGCGCGTTTATCATGGCGTCGCTCATCACCGGGATCACGTACGTCGACGTCATCATCGCCGGACTGATCCCCGCGACGATCCTCTCACTGACGATCTTCATCGCAGTTCACTACGTCTCGGCACCGCAGCTCGACGACGTGAACGCGGATCGACTCATCGAGGATCCGCTCCCGCGCGATGAGTTCCTCACTGAAGCGATAAAGTTCGGACTGCCGCTCTTCGTCCTCATCTACAAGCTCGGGATCGAACAGGTCACGGTGATGACGGCGGCGTTGTGGACCGCATCGGTGATGCTGGTCACCGGGCTGTCAATCCCGGTCATCCGGGCCGCCGCCGGTATAAGCGACGAGTCCCCAGTCGAATCGATCAAGCGGACCGGCTGGGAGACGCTGGACGGTGCCCGTGAGGGCGTCATCGTTCTGGCACCGGTGACGATCATCCTCGCGGCGATTAACGGCGTCGTGGACATCCTCACCGCGACAGGTGTGCCGACGGCCATCTCGCTCGCCCTGCTCGACCTCTCGGGCGGAGTCCTGATCGTCGCCGCTATCCTCTCGATGGTCATCTGTATTATCCTCGGACTCGGGATGCCGACGACCGCATCGTACACCATCGTCGCACTGCTGGTTGCCCCCACGCTCATCAGCCAGTTCTTCCTCCCCGAACTCGCAAGTCACTTCTTCGTGTTCTACGCCGCGATTCTCGCCGGCTTGACCCCGCCGATCGCTACCTGTGTCGCAGTCGCGTGCGGGATCGCAGGCGGGAACTTCTGGGGGAGTTGTCGGGAAGCGATCAAGATATCCGCGCCGCTGTTCATCCTCCCGTTCGTCTTCGTCTATCACCCCGAGATCGTCTCCGCGGAATTGAATCAGCTGACGCTCACGTCGGCTGGGTTCGCACTCTTCGGTGCCATCGCCGTCATCCACGGCATCAACTATCGGTTCACGTATGGCCGTGCGGCCACCGCGGGGTTCCGAGTCGCCTTCTTTACCGCAGGCATCCTGACGATGGTCCACCCGGGTCAGTTGGTCCAGGCTGGCGCGATGACGGCCGCTGTCGTGATGTATATCCTCCAGACCGTCACTGGTCGGCCCGACCCCGTTGCAACGCTCTCTGACTTGTTCGACTTCGGTAGCTCGGTACAGACAGACGAACTAAAGCAAAAGTAATCCGACCGACACACTCTTCTAACTTCCGGCCGGAAACGGGGCATGGAGGTCGCGATCATCACGTTCGACGGCGTCGACGAGTTAGACGTAGTCGGCCCGTACGAGGTCTTCGAGAACGCTGCCAGCGCGGGTGCCGACCTTACCGTTACTCTCTGTACGACCGATCGTACAGAGACGGTCACCGCGAGTCATGGTCTCGAAATCGGTCGGGCGGTTCCACTGACCGAGTCGGTTCCGGACGTACTCGTCGTTCCAGGTGGTCAGTGGAACGCTCGCGGAAAGACCGGTGCGTGGGCAGAGGCCCAACGAGGAACGTTGCCGGAGACCATCTCGCGACTCCATGACCAGGGAACGACAGTTGCTGGCGTCTGTACTGGGGCCATGCTCATCGCCCATGCCGGTCTGTTGCGTGGGCGGCCTTCGACGACACATCATGCGGCCATCGGTGAGCTTCGAGAGACGGGTGCGAATGTTATCAACGCGCGCGTGGTCGATGACGGTGATCTCGTCACCGCCGGTGGCGTGACATCGGGCCTGGACTTAGCGCTGCATCTCGTCGAGCGCGAGTTCGGTGCTGATGTCGCCACCCGCGTGTCCGAGCGGATGGAGTACGAGCCCCGGGGCCAGATTCACGACAGTCACTGACGTCGGCGACCGTCCGTGACGAGGCCAGCGTTTACACCACGAGGACGGGACGGTCGCTCTCGAGAACGACCTTCTGGGTGACGCTCCCGAACACCGCTTTCCCGACTGCAGTTCGTTTGTGGCTGGCGAGACAGAGACTATCCACGTCACGGTCCGCAGCGGTGTCGAGGATGACGGTCGAAACGTCGCCTTTGCCGGTCAACACTTCGACCGGGATGTCCAGGGCTTCGAGTGTCTCTTTCGCTTCCGTGATGGCGTCTGGAACGCCCTGTAACCTGTCGATACCCTCGTTGATAGACTCGATCACCGAACTGCCTGCCTCGTCCGGTGGCGCGTCGACCTCCTCGTGAACGAACAGTACCAACACCGAGAGATCGTCTCGTCCCGGGAGGTTTCGAATCGCCTTCAGCTGCGAAGCCAGTCGCTCCTCGTCACCGTCGACCGCGAGCAGTACTCGATGCACGTGTGTAACTTCCAAACCATCTGGCATTAATCTTCTGCCCAGAGGGAATACCACCGGTCGACACTGTCGGTGTTCCCCGACGTGTCCCACGGTGAACACAGGTAGAGACGACGTGAACGTCGACATCGCCACGAATCCCGGCGGTACATCACTGTGGAGAACTGAGGACGAGCGTCTGCCGTCCGGTCGCTACCCCGAAATACCGTCTGGTCTGTGTCCTACGCTCCAGCAGTAGGGGTGCGTGTCATAGAGTCCGTTGTAAGTCATTTCCGGTGTTCGCCCAGTCGGCGAATCACCGGGACACAGGGACAACCGATCCTATCATACGGACTGCTGTAGCTGTGTACCGGGACGACTGTACGCAGTCGTGCGCTCGATCCGGTACTGAACTACAGCAGTCCGTATCAGAGAGCGGCCTCTGTGCAGTACTGAAGCCGGGTTGCCGGTGTCACTCTTCGTCATGAGGAGCACCGACACATCGCTTGCACGGACCGTAGTGACCCTCGATGACCGCAAGCGGTTTTTCGACCCAGTAGTTCATTATTTTAACCGCACGGCAGTCCTCGCTTCGGTGGTACGTCCTGTTGTAATTCGACCCCGAGACGATGACCATCTCTTGTCTTTCTTGTGACTGTGAGTCAGTATCATGCTTGTCTGCCATATTGTGTTGTCTCTCTATCCGATAATCCAATTTACCAATTATCGCTCTCGCGTCATCGAGTGTTCCGACTGCCCGATCCGGAGTATGCGATGTTGAGCTCCAGTTCGTTTACGATTCCCAACACCAGGTCCGGCAGTTCCCTGGTGAATCGCTCGCCCTTCAGTCGATTCGTCGGACCGGCAACGCTAATCGCGCCTAGCAGTTCGCCGTTCGGTAACTCCACGGGGGCACCGATAGCCCGTAATCCCTTCGTGTTTTCCGAGCAGTTCGTCGCGTACCCGCGTTCGCGAACCTCCTCGAGGGCCGCAAGTAGCTCATCCACGTCGGTGATCGTGTTCTCTGTGATCGGTTCGAGGGTGGGTCCGACCATCTCACGGACGGTCTCGTCATCGTAATGCGAGAGGAGCGCCTTCCCGGCGGCCGTCGCATACAGTGGCAGGTGTCCGCCGATACGGGAGTCGGTGTGGACGGCGTCTGAACCGACCTCGCGGTGGACGTAGATACCGCGTCCGTTCTCCTCGACGACGAACTGCGAGCGCTCGTTGGTCCGTTGAGCCAATGTTACTACCTTCTCGCGAGCGAGGTCGTATGCGCTCATCCGAGACCGTGCCGTCTCTCCGATGTGAAGAAACCCCATCCCGAGTTGGTATCCGTCCTCACGTTTGTGGATGTATCCGCGGTCTCTGAGCGTGGTGAGGTGGTCGTGCACCGTACTCTTCGCGATACCCAGTTCATCCGACACCTCAGTCACACCGAGGGTCGTTTCCGCTGCGAGAAGCTCGACGATGTCGAGTGTGCGGTCGACCGACGATATTTTGCTGTTCGACCCGACAGCGCCTTTGGCTTCGTCTGTACTACTCGTCCCGTCATCCCGCATTTTCGTTCCCATTATCGTTTTGTGTAGGCCGCTGATCGCTGATCGTTACGACACCACTGTCGCAGTACCCCGTTCCCGGAACGGTGAGACGTTCGGTCGCCGTCAGATGTCGATACGGCATAGAGACGTCAATCGTTCCGGTCTGGGATTCGATACGCTCGTTGTACTCCTTGATCTCCGAGAAGTAGTGATTAATAGTCGAACAGTTGGTCTGGCCGAGAGACTGTCGGCCACTCGGTGCGAGCAGCTCAGACTCGAGGGTGTCGTCCGTGGAACCTGGAGCGGCGTCGCTGGCACCCCTTTCTATCTCGGTCACAGCGGAGACCCGTTTTTCTGGTCCCTCCCATCGGCGTGACGCAGTGTAAGAGCGGCTGCTCGCAGCAAGTTGGCACAGAGAGACTAGTGAAATAATCCGTTTCATGCCTATCACTTGAGGGGGAATCCTATACTGAGATCTGTACGCCGGTGTTGTCACCAGAGCAGGTGGGGCCAGACGAAGTTGAACAACACCCAGATGAGACCGGTCAGTATTGCGGTCATGACGACGTTGAGTATCATCCCCGTTCGCAACATGTGCTCCTGTTTGATGTAGCCGCTCCCGAAGACGATCGCGTTCGGGGGCGTCGCGACGGGCAGTGCGAACGCGAAGCTAGCGGCGATCGTCCCCGCGACCGACAGGAAGACCGCCGTTTTGAAGTCCGTGAGACCCAGCGTAGCCGCGAAGACGCTTCCCAGACCGATGAGGATCGGAACGAGGATGCTCGTCGTCGCGGTGTTACTCGTCATCTCGGTCAGGAAGACGACGAGCAACACGACGGCGGCGATGATGAGGATCACGGGCGTACCGGTGAGACCACCGAATACGGTCGTGGCAATCCACTCCGTGGTGCCCGTATCGGCGAGGGCTTTCGCGAGGGCGATGCCGCCGCCGAACAGCAGTAGGGTCCCCCAGTCGATGTCGACGAGTTCGTCCCACTCCATCGTGTCCGCGAGGACGAGCGCGGGAATCGCCACGACGCCGACCATCACGTAGTAGAGCAGTCCCTGATGGCCTTCGAGCCCGAAGACAGTCATCCCCTCGCCGCCGAACAGGGTCGTCATCCAGACATCCGGCAGATACGGTGCCAGGAAAGCCCCGAGTCCACCCAGTACCCACAGACCGGCCGTGGTCGCGAAAATAATCGCAACCCGTCGACCTCGCGTACTCAGATTGTCCTCCTCTTCGAGATATGCACGTGCCTGTTCCTGTGCCTGGCCAACGTCGCTTATCTGTGGGGGATACAGCACGTAGGTGAGGAGATACCAGACGATAGGCAGCGTGATGCAGACGACCGGGAGCCCGATCAGCAACCAGTCGACGAACCCGATCTCGTATCCCAGGGTGGCGTTGAGCTGGCCGACCAGGACGGCGTTGGGCGGCGTGCCGATTATCGTGCCGACGCCACCGATACTCGCGGCGTATGCAGTCCCGAGCAACATCCCGATCTGCATGTTCGTAAACGTATCCGCGTCCGCCGATATACCCCCGTCGGCGATCGTTCCAGCGGTGGTGCTATCGGACACCGAGTCCCCCACCGAGACGACGTCCTCGCTGCTGAGGACCTGCGTGAGGACGCCGACAGCGATCGGCGTCATCATCGCAGTCGTCGCGGTGTTCGAAACCCACATCGACAACCCCGCGGTGGAAATCATAACAGCGCCGATGAGACGGCGCGGTGAACTCCCCATCTTCGCCATTGTATACAACGCGATCCGACGGTCGATGTCGTACTTCTGGACCGCATTCGCTAGCATGAATCCAGCCATGAACAGGAAGATGAGGTGATCGGCGAACCCCACGAGCGCAGTGTCCATGTCGTCGTAGACACCGGTTCCGGTGAGGAGCACAGGAATCGTCAGCGCGGTGACCGCGAGTGGCAGGGTCCCCGTGACCCAGAGAGATCCGGCAAAGAACATCGTCGCGAGCGTGTACTGTCCTGCGAGTGAGAGCCCTGCCGGAGACGGCGCGAGTGCGATCAACAGTGCCCCGAGAACTGCAACGCAGAATTTGCCGAATTGTTGTTGTACGGCGGTCGTATGGCGCTGTATCATTGATACAAGAGAGAATACTCGCCATCTATAATAAAGGTTTTGGCCGGACGTAGGTGATAGACCATTAACAACATCGCGACGGCCTTCGCGGATGTCGAGGGCGCGTTTCTCGGAACGCTCCGCGTTCGATACCCCCAAGCAAGACAGGGGGCAGAAAGATAGAAGGACGCCTACGGAGTACCTCGAACTGTGCCGCTATTACAGTTCGACACGACGCTATCGCTGTCAGACGACGATAAAACGACGTTTGCAGAGCGGATAACCGAACTCTACACGGCCGAGATGGCGACCACGAGCGGGCACGTCGCTGTCGTGGTCCGCGAACACGAGTCGGCAGCGCTTCACCTCGGCCGAGCAGTCGATGGACCGCTACTGTTCCTCGACGCGGAAATCCGACGTGGGAGGTCGTTCGAGCGCAAACGTTCGTTCGCACTCGCTACGATGGAGTACGCTGCGGACGCGTTCGACGTTCCGACCGAGAACATGAAAGTCGTGTTCACCGAACATCCAGGAGAGGCGATGATGGGCATGGACCGCGTCGGTGATACGTGGACCGACGAGTGACCGGCCAGCGAGAGCCGGCACGATACTCCACTCCGAGGAGAGTGCAAGAACTTTAGTACCCACCAGTGTATCAATGATACATGTCGCTCGAAACAGTAGTTCTCGGCGTTCGACCCGGTGACGAAGGACAGGGAACGAAACTCGCACAGACGTTGCTCGACATCGCAGGGCCGGCGAACGCTCGGGCTGTGGTCGCTCAGGTGTTTACAGAAGCGGAGTACGAAACCACTGCGACGAGTATCGGTGCGAGTGACGTGGGCGAGATAACACCCGAAGAAATAGCAGAGCGACATGGGACCTTCAACGCCATCGACGCCCGCCTGAACGCTGCGGGGCTCGACTACGATTTTCACACCGTCGTTGGCCCACACGTCGATGCCCTTCTCGACGTAGCTGCGGACGCGGATCTCCTTATTATCGGTGGAAGCGAGCGTTCACCCGCTGGGAAAGCCGCTTTCGGCTCGACGGCGCAAACGGTTCTTCTGTCCGCACCGTGTCCAGTCGTGTTCGTCCGTCGAGAGTGAATCGCCCGGTGGTCAGGCGTGTGGCGTTCGAGTTTTCGCTGTTAATCTGTCCCCCGAGCGGAGTGCCGTTCAGCGAACTCAACTCTCGTTTTCCTGTGCGTCGGCGACCGCAACGCCAGCGAGGTTGACGATGTCTTTGACCTCGTCGCCACGCTGGAGCACGTGGACCGGTTTGTTCATGCCGACGAGCATCGGTCCGATCGCTTCGGCACCGCCGAGTCGCTGCAGGAGTTTGTACCCGATGTTGCCGGCTTCGAGGTTCGGGAAGACGAGGACGTTCGCAGGACCGTCGAGTTCCGAGAAGCCGTAGCTGCCGGTGAGCATCTCTTCGACGAGTGCGGTGTCAGCTTGCATCTCCCCGTCGACGGCGAAGTCGACCGAAGGGTCTTCGTGTAACGCTTGTACGGTCGCGCGGGGCTTTCGGACACCGTCGTTGTCGACGCTGCCGAAGTCCGAATACGAGAGGAGTGCAGCACGAGGTTCGACGTTGAACCGACGGGCGAGTTCTGCAGTGTGTTTCGTCACTTCGGCGAGCACTTCCTCGTCGGGATCCAGATTGACCGTCGCGTCCGCACAGAAGACGATTCGGTTCTTGAACGCCAGCATGTAGACGCCCGCGGCATACTCGGCGTCTTCCGCAGTGCCGATCACTTGCAACGGCGGGCGGAGTGCGGACGGATAGTGGTTCGTCAGGCCGGTAAGCATCGCGTCGGCGTCGTCCATCTCGACCATCATACTGGCGAAGTAGTTCGAATCACGGTGGATGAGCTCGTCTGCTTCCATGAGTGTGAGGCCCTTTCGCTGGCGGCGCTCGTAGAGGTGGTCGACGTAGTGGCCCCAGTCGCCGTCGTCCGGGTTGGCAACGACCGGATCGAAGTCGAGGCCGAGTTCGTCGGCCTTTCTGCGGATCCGGGTCTCTCGGCCGATGAGGACAGGTTCGGCGATTCCTTCCTCGACGATCTGGCTCGCGGCACGGATGATCTTCTCGTCTTCCCCTTCTGCGAGTGCGATACGTTTGGGGTCTGACTTCGCCTTGTTCAGGATGACCCGCATCATCTCACGGGATTTCCCGAGCCGTGCCTCTAGCTCGTCCCGGTACGTCTCGAGATCGAGGTTGTGGCGAGCAGCGCCACTGTCGATCGCCGCCTGCGCGACGGCGGGCGTCACTTCGTAGAGCACGCGCTGGTCCAGCGGCTTCGGAATGAGGTACTCTGGACCGAACTGTAACGGTTCGTCGCCGTACGCTTTGACCACTGCATCGGGGACGTCTTCTCGGGCGAGGTCGGCGAGCGCCGCTGCTGCGGCCCGTTTCATCTCCTCGTTGATCTCGGTCGCCCGAACGTCCAGGGCCCCGCGGAAAATGAACGGGAATCCGAGAACGTTGTTGACCTGATTGGGGTAGTCCGACCGGCCGGTCGCCATAATGACCGTGTCGTCCCGAGCCGTCTTGGCATCCGGATACGCGATTTCGGGGTCGGGATTGGCCATCGCGAAGATGATCGGGGTATCGGCCATCGACTGGACCATCTCCTGGCTAACGAGCCCGCCAACGGAGAGGCCGACGAACACGTCCGCGCCCTCCATCGCGTCTTCGAGGCTGCCGTCGTCGACCCCCTGGGCGAACGGCTCGGTAAACTCGTTGAGGTCACCGGCGTCGGCTCGGGTCTCCGAGAGGATCCCGTCGATGTCACACATCGTGATGTTCTCACGAGGGACGCCGAGTGAGACGTAAAAGCGAGCGGTTGCCGTTGCGGCCGCGCCGGCACCTGCGAAGGTGACGTCAAGAGTTGACAGCTCTTTCTCGGCGATCTCGGCGGCGTTGAGCAGCGCGGCTCCCGAGATGATGGCCGTTCCGTGCTGATCGTCGTGGAAGACGGGCACGGACATCTCTTCGCGGAGGGCGGATTCGATCTCGAAGCACTCCGGCGCTTTGATGTCCTCCAGATTGATGCCGCCGAACGTCGGCTCCATCGCTGCGACCGTTTCGACGAACGCCGCAGGGTCATCGATGTCCAGTTCTATATCGAACACGTCGATGTCCGCGAAGCGCTTGAACAGGACGCCTTTCCCCTCCATCACCGGTTTCGACGCCTGTGCGCCGATATCGCCGAGTCCGAGCACGGCAGAGCCATTGGAGACGACGCCGACGAGATCCCCTTTCGCAGTGTAGTCGTACGCTAGCGTCTCGTCCTCGGCGATGTCTCGGCAGGGTGCTGCGACACCGGGCGAGTACGCCAGTGAAAGGTCACGCTGCGTGTTTGTCGGTTTCGTCGTCGAGATCTCCACTTTACCTGGGGGGTCTTTACGGTGATACTCGCGTGCATCGTCTTCGAGCGTCATTGGTTACCTCTTTGTTGTTGAGATAGAGATGCTTTGCATTCAGTAGCCGGGTCCGTACAGGATGTGTCGTTACTCTGTCCGACTCTAGGTGTCGATGCTGTAACGACACGGAAGATGAATACCGTCGAGAGCAACGTCAGTCCCGCAAGCAACAGCCAGCTCTCTCGATAGCCGATCATCTCGGCGACGAAGCCAAAAGCCGGCGGGGCAAGCAGTGCACCGGACGTGAGTGCGAGCTGTCCGCCAGCGGTTGCACCACCCATCTGTTCATTCGAAACGAGTGTCGCGAGACAGGAGTAGTATACGCCGGTGAAGCCGAGAATGAAAAACCCGAGCATTACGAACGCCGCTATCGCTACCAGTCCGCGATCGACGAACGCGACCGCGACGAACAGCGCTGCACTCGCGAGGGCTTGCACGGCGAGGATCGTCCCGATACGTCGACGCGGCTCTCCGGGGAGCGTATCGCTTAGCCATCCCGAGACGATACGACCGACACTCCCCGACACCTGAAGCCCGGCGAGTACGAGTCCGCTAACTGCGATAGACATGCCAACGGCTTCGTCGAGATAGAGAATCGTGTATCCCACAGTGGTAAACAGTGCGGCTCCGAGAAACCACCCTGCGATACAGAGTGACCGATACGGTCGATTCCGGAGTAACACTCGGAACTCGGGGAACTCCGTCTGTTGGGTCGTCCGCGTCGGGTTATACGCGGCCGCGAAGACGATCGCGACAGTGATCGCGATCATGGCTGCGATGTAGAACCCGACCTCCCACGTGACGAGAGCGGCGACCTTCGTCAACAGAACGGCGCTGATACCGCTTCCAGCGGTCACGCCGACCTGTTTGATACCCGTGGCGAGGTTCTGACGGTCCGTCGAGACGTTCCCGAAGATCGCCTTGTTCGTGCCCGGCATCGCCGTCCCATACAGGCCACCGAGGACGAAGACAGCACCGAGCAGCGTCACGTACGACCCCGAACTTGCGACGAGGACGGCCCCGATGGCCAGTCCGATGAGACCGATGGTCAGCGTGCCGTGTTCGCCGTACCGATCGGTGATCGCGCCGAGCGGGAGCAAGAACGCCGCATATCCGAGCGTGAGCGACGTAACCACTACCCCCACTGCCGTTCCGGAGAGACCGAACTCGTCGCGGAGAAATGGTGTCGCGGCGAAGACAGCGTAGTAACAGATACTCGCAGCGAGTTGCCACAGAAAGACCAGTGACAGAATTCTACGTTGTTTCATTGAGGTAAATATTGATATAGGTAGTAGGGTGCCAGTCGGGTCACCAGAGCAGGTGGGGCCAGACGAAGTTGAACAGCACCCAGATGAGACCCGTCAGTATTGCGGTCATGACGACGTTGAGTATCATCCCCGTTCGCAACATGTGCTCCTGTTTGATGTAGCCGCTCCCGAAGACGATCGCGTTCGGGGCGTCGCGACGGGCAGTGCGAACGCGAAGCTAGCGGCGATCGTCCCCGCGACTGACAGGAAGACCGCCGTTTTGAAGTCCGTGAGACCGAGCGTAGCCGCGAAGACGCTTCCCAGGCCAATGAGGATCGGAACGAGGATGCTCGTCGTCGCGGTGTTACTCGTCATCTCGGTCAGGAAGACGACGAGCAACACGACGGCGGCGATGATGAGGATCACGGGCGTACCGGTAAGACCACCGAATACGGTCGTGGCAATCCACTCCGTGGTGCCCGTATCGGCGAGGGCTTTCGCGAGGGCGATGCCGCCGCCGAACAGCAGTAGGGTCCCCCAGTCGATGTCGACGAGTTCGTCCCACTCCATCGTGTCCGCGAGGACGAGCGCGGGAATCGCCACGACGCCGACCATCACGTAGTAGAGTAGTCCCTGATGGCCTTCGAGGCCGAAGACGGTCATCCCCTCGCCGCCGAAGAGGGTCGTCATCCAGACGTCCGGTAGATACGGAGCCAGGAAAGCCCCGAGTCCACCCAGTACCCACAGACCGGCCGTGGTCGCGAAAATAATCGCAACCCGTCGGCCTCGCGTACTCAGATTGTCCTCCTCTTCGAGATACGTGCGTGCTTGTTCCTGTGCCTGACCAACGTCGCTTATCTGTGGCGGATAGAGGACGTACGTCAGGAGATACCAGACGATGGGCAGCGTGATGCAGACGACCGGAAGCCCGATCAGCAACCAGTCGACGAACCCGATCTCGTATCCCAGAGTGGCGTTGAGTTGGCCGACGAGAACGGCGTTGGGCGGCGTGCCGATTATCGTGCCGACGCCACCGATACTCGCGGCGTATGCAGTCCCGAGCAACATCCCGATCTGCATGTTCGTAAATTTGTCCGGGTTCTCGATTACACCACCATCCGTGGCCGTTCCTGTGGTAGTACTGTCGGACGCGGACTCACCAACCGAGACGACGTCCTCGCTGCTGAGGACCTGCGTGAGGACGCCGACGGCGATCGGCGTCATCATCGCAGTCGTCGCGGTGTTCGAAACCCACATCGACAACCCCGCGGTGGAAATCATAACAGCGCCGATGAGACGGCGCGGTGAACTCCCCATCTTCGCCATTGTATACAACGCGATCCGACGGTCGATGTCGTACTTCTGGACCGCATTCGCTAGCATGAATCCAGCCATGAACAGGAAGATGAGGTGATCGGCGAACCCCACGAGCGCAGTGTCCATGTCGTCGTAGACACCGGTTCCGGTGAGGAGCACAGGAATCGTCAGCGCGGTGACCGCGAGTGGCAGGGTCCCCGTGACCCAGAGAGATCCGGCAAAGAACATCGTCGCGAGCGTGTACTGTCCTGCGAGTGAGAGCCCTGCCGGAGACGGTGCAAGTGCGATCAACAGTGCCCCGAGAACTGCAACGCAGAATTTGCCGAATTGTTGTTGTACGGCGGTCGTATGGCGCTGTATCATTGATACAGAGACAGTCTTGTGTGTCTATACTTAAATCTTGGGTAGACTTGTGCATGATGAGTGGTTATATTTATTCAAAATTATTAATGATGGCCCGGTGCTGTTCCGCTGTAAGTTCCTCGGTGTAGAGATCGAAGAGTTCCCGTCGTCGAGAGTTCGAGAGCGCACGGTTCCCGTTTTCGAGCATCGATATGTGTGCTTGCATGAGATCTTCGACTTCCCGCTCGACCACTCGTTGCTCGTACCCGGCAGCGACTCGGAGAAGTCGCCAAGCCATCGGAGAAATCTCATCTAGAGTGAGAGATTCGGTATGTTCCATTTTCCTTGGGGAGTTTTGCAGTAGGCGAACTACGACATGCTAGCCAAGACTGAGAAGTGAGAAAGACTTGTTCATCGACTTGTCTGTAGCGTTCCGATGTGATAACCAAACGGATAATCGTTGTGTTCGGTAGCCGCTACTACGATCGAGACACCGATTGAAGCTACACATCGCTAGACACAGATGGACACTCTCTTAAGCCCTCACTAGCAGTGTATCAATGATACAAGAGGGCTAAAAACGATGGTAAACCAACGTCAGTCGATCACATCGAAAGCCCACTAGCCCTTCCAGTAGAGCTTGAATCTGCGTCTTCGATGGGCGGTCAGTTCTCGAAGTGAGACGGATAGTGAGTTTCGGTGGTGAGGAGTCGCTGTCGGCGGCGGACTGCCGCCGACGCGACAGCGTCGCCACTCACGACCGCTGTCCGGATCGGTGGACAGCTACCGGAAGAACCGGTCGTCGAGGGGTTGATTTGCTGGAACAGCCTTGCGCACACCAAGCGCTGTCCAGGCGGCCCGCAGCACCATCTCACAGAACTCCGTGAACGGCCACCTCCAGAGGCGGCGCCCCCGCGGCGGGGCGCCGCCACGTACCTCCAGTGAAGATACCGCCAGCAGTTTTGGAGAAGCAGGCTCACAACAAACATCACCAGCCGTAGACCAGCGTCCTGAGAACTAGTGAATGCGAGGCTCTGGTTGGCTAATCGGTAGCTAGACTCGATGCCGAAGCGCTTGCTGTAGTGCTCTCGTGCATCTCGTGGTGTGTCGATGAACGGCGCGTCAGCGGCGTAGCCGTGACGCGCCACCCCGTGTTCGTCGTATCGTCCCTGCTGGTAAACGCAGTCGATGAATACGGGGAACGTCACCTCGCCGGCGAGATCGTGTTCGATCTCGCGGCTCCAGCCTGTGCTGAGTTCGTCTTGAATCGTCTCTCCCCACTTGACAATCGGCATGACGTAGGCGTAGTTGTGTGCGTACAGCAGTCCGAGACAGGTGCTGTTGTAGAATCCGCGATCGAGGTAGACAGCCTTGACGCCGAGGTCAAGGCCGTCAAGGAGGTCTAGAAACTCAGCGAGGACATCGCTGGTGGTCTCGCCAGCGACAAGCTGGCGGACCGCCAGCGTGTACCGCTTGTTGCGTACCCGCGCGTAGAGGGTCGCATACGCGTGAAAAGTCGTGGTTCCGCGTTTGGCCTGCGACGAATACAGCGCTTCTGTCTCGTCTTCGTCGCCGTAGTAGGGGTCGAGGTGGAGGTCGGCGACGACCTCCACCGGTCGATCCGGGAGTGTCTCAAGGATATCTCTCTGGAGAAGCGTGTCTCCAACCGCCTCGACAGTATCAAGGTCGAACTGATCGGTGAGATATCCTCGGACGGTGTTGGCATGCGGTGAGTCGTCGGTTGTTTCGCAGACGTGGTTGATCGAGGTCCCGCCGGCGCTGGCGCCGGCGAGGACCTCGTACAAGGCATCTGTCGTGACCTCAACGTTCTCACCGAGATCTATCGGAAGCTCCTCGTCAAGGCTGTTGACGACAAAATTAAGCAGGTGCTCTTCCTCTATCTCGCTGTCTGCTTGGGTTGGTTGCACATCCTCTCCAAGCAGACGCTTACTCTAACCCGATGTGATCGACTGAACGTGATACGTTCCGTGACATCGTCGACCGGTTAGATCCCGAGGGACTCGGTTACAAATCGAGTGCCGCTGTTGGACCACACGCTGACACTGCCGTCACCCTCACGGCTGACGCAGACCTCGTTCCCACCGGTGGACAAACGCAGTCACCAACTGGAAAAGCCGTTTTTGGATCGGTGAATCGGCGATGACGTTCGTGGAGACAGTGTTTGGAAACGACCTGTTTGTCCTGTTCTTGGCGGTCGTAATCGGAATGGGGCTCGGACGTCTCAGCGCCGGTGGAATCAAATTCGGCGTCGCTGGACCACTGTTTGCAGGACTCGTGCTCGGCCACGTCGGTTTTTCGGTCCCCAGCGCGTACAGCACGATCACGCTCGCGCTATTCGTTGCGGCGGTTGGCCTCATCGCCGCACAGGACATCAAGGACACGATCACGACGTACGGGCTACACTTCATAACTCTCGGCGCGATCATGACGACCGTTGCACTGGGTGGCACCTACGTCTGGACACAGTTCCTGTTCAGCGATGCGTCTACTCCGCTGATCATGGGCTCGTTTTCCGGAGCACTGACGAGCAGTCCCGGGCTGGGATCCGCGGTCGAAGCTCTCCCGGAGGCGGCCCGCGCGAAGTATCAGATCGGTCACTCCGTCGGTTACGTCGTCGGCGTCCTGCTTATCGTCATGTTCCAGCAGTTGTATCCAGCGGTGGCCGACCTCGATCTCACCACCGAGAAACAACGGTTCGACGACGTCGTTGGTAGCACGGATACGAATAGTGCCGCCGACACGACTGCGTCCGAGGCAACCGAAGCCGACGGGTCCGGCGTCTCCTTCAGCGTGATGGGCTACGCACTCGTCGTCGCTGCTGGTGCCGTCGTCGGATCGATTCCGATTCCGATGGGATCGTTCGGTACACCATCACTCGGGACGACCGGCGGTGTACTGATCGCTGCACTGGGACTGGGCTATCTCGGTCAGATCGGGCCAGTCTCGACGCGCATGGACACGTCGATTCTATCCGAGATCAGAGCGTTTACGCTCGCGATGTTTCTGGCGGTCGTCGGTATCGACGCCGGTGCTGGCTTCATCGAGACGATTTCCCAGTATGGCGTCCAGATCGTTGTCGCAGCTGCGCTCAATAGTATGCTCGCGATCGCCATCGGATTGGTCGTTACCCGATTTATCTGGAACATGGACTGGATCAGCGCGGCTGGCGGGATAACCGGTGGGCACACCGACACGAAGGGACTCGCCGCAGCAATCGACGCGACGGGTGCCGACGAAGTTGGCGCTGGCTACGGCGGCGCCTATCCGTTCGCTCTCTTGTTTATGGTCATCTACGCGAAAGTACTGGTCACGCTCGTTCCACTGGTCGTGTGAGCGAGGTCTTCGACCCGGCCGGTTCCGGGATACACTTTTTCCTCTCGAACCGGTTTACGCGTGATCGTGGCCCCATACCCTTCGGAGTGGCCAGCGTCCTAATCAATGCTGTGGTGCATGTTTTCTATCCCCATGGGTGAGACGTTGCGCACTGACCACGCTCGATTCGACCATGACTACCTATCGCGAGACACCACCCAGCGAACACACTCCCGTGTCAAGATACCATGGTAATCGTTAGAACTTGCCACATGTAGACTGTTGCTGTATTAGTGGTTCATCTGGACGAGATCTCCGTCAAGCACTCCAAGGGACTCTCGGCAATGTCGGAGAGAAGAAACCGACAGAATGGCTGTCGGCGGGGCTCGCGTACGATAACGGTGTGACGCAATCCGAGCTATAGTAACGATTGAACCGATTGAGACACTGCTCGCAGTCGTGCGGTCCGGTGTGCATTCCTTTTCAATGGCTACTATAGCCGCATGGTACGACGTTCAGCGACGAACGATCTACAGCTGACTCAAGCGAGTCAACATACTGAGTGAGAAAACCTTTGTGATCTAAGACCGACGTTCGGGTAATGGAACGATCCCGTCGAAAAGAGATCGAGTATCATCTTTCCGAGAAGAAAATCGACGAACTGCTGCGTGACGCCGAAAACGAGCGTCGACTCCGGCGGATCGGCTTCGTGAAGAACCTCTACCAGGGCGACTCTATCCCGGAGGCTGCCGAGCGAGAGGGGCGGTCGGCAGCAACTGGTGATCGCTGGACCGAGGCCTGGAACGAAGGCGGACTCGAAGAGTTGATGCCGGATTTCGGGGGCGGTCGCCCTTCGAAACTCGACGAACACGAACAGGCGGAACTGCTCGTACTCCTCCGCGAGGGACAACCCTGGAAATCACAGGAGATTCAACATCTCCTCGCCGAGGAGTTCGATGTCGAGTACCATCCGGATTATCTCGGGACGTTTCTCCGCAAGCTTGGGGTCGTACGCGAAGTCGCGGTCAAAGCGACCGACTCGGCCGGAGCACCCAGAGGAGATGCTCGACGAGGACTCGGATGATGAAAACCACGACAAACGCGAGGATGTCGCTGAGGATGGGTGGATCGTTGACGAGGACGTGTGTACTGACGGCGGGACCGACGTCGGGTTTTGCGATGTGTCACAGCCACAGCCGTACGATAACTCACGGCGTTTCTGGTAGTCGATGAACCACACGGAACGACTGTTGGTCAAGACGATGACGTTGCGATCGGATTCGACGCACTCAACGGCGGGAGTCTGGTCAGATTCACCGAAGACGAGAAGAGAGAACAGGTCTGGAAACACTGACGTGGACGATGTCGTCGATCATCGTCCAAGACGAACAGGAGTTTCACGAACTCGTCAGTCACATATCATAGTTATAAACAGATATATGAGGTTAGAAAAGAAGTGGGAAAAGAAATCTCTGGCTTTCAAAAGTTATCTCAATTATTAACAGTAGTTGCCGATTCAGATTGCAGAGAATTCGCTGAAGCTTGACGAGGGTTGCAGTGCAATCACCGGACGACCAGTTCTTCCGGGTACGGGTAGTCCCACAGTATCGGACTGGGGGACTGCTGGCAGTGCCAAGCTGCCGTTACCCATCTCCTCAACCGTATAGGGTGTCCCGATGTTGTTTTTGCCAGCGGGACACCGGCAGGTGTCAGCAGAGTCGGGGGTATCGTTTCGCTCGCTTTGAGCAGTCGGCATATTGGCACACTCTTCTGGAATGTGGCGTTCACCGACTGTTCTTTCAGATACTGCCTCGTTACGTGGGCGGACAGGCCGCCTCCACAGGACGGTTCGGAGTCCGCTCCGTTCCGAGCGATTCCTGCCTGTCACTTAAACGCCGGTATTCTGAAACTCAACAGAGGTCGTCGAACGTAGATTCTCTCACAAGTGACGGCGCGTATCCACAGCCTGAACAGTTGCTACCAAATCAAATTCCAAACCGCGAGAAGAAGAGCAGACAGAGTTGCTTGAGGGACTCGATGGATAGAGCTAAGAGTCATTTCACTGACGATCCTATATCTGCTGTCAGGAATGATAGCAGGAAGTTCCTGAGCTGTGGCTCCTCAGAGGGCTCACTGACCGGGGTTCCGCTGGACCCCGGTCAGTTCCCCGAACTGCTGTTAGCCGTAATCAAACAGGGTGATCTCGATGGCTTTCCGAAAAATCGCGGACGGAAGTGGTGGTCGGTCAGGGAACGGTGCTAGCGGATGAACGAACAGATTTGCAAGTACCCATAGATTGTAGAGAACCGTCGCGATCGAGAAATAGAACAAGCGAACCGAGAACGTCGGAGAAGACGTTCTTGGGAGAAACTCTGTGAGTTTCCGATATGAGGTTTCGATCCCCCATCGACGACGAAGTTGGTCCCTACGACCGCGACCGCGACGGAGGTGAGCGCGCGTGACTGACCTCGAACCGCTCGACCCGGCCCGCGGCATCGAGATGTACATCGACGCCCGGCAGGACGAACTGAGCGAGGCCACGCTTCAGTCACAGGAGTACCGGCTGGAGGCGTTTAGGGAGTTCTGTGACGAGGAGGACATCGACAACCTCAACGACCTGACCGGCCGGGACCTGTACGCCTATCGCGTCTGGCGGCGCGAGGGGAACGGCATCGACCGGGAGCCCATCGAGCCCATCACCCTCCGCGGCTAGTTGGCGACGGTCCGCTCGTTCCTCCGCTTCGCCGCCGAAGTCGACGCGGTGCCCGAGGACCTGCGGAACAAGGTTCCTCTGCCGACGGTCAACGGCGGAGCGGGCGTGAGCGCGACGACGCTCGAACCGGACCGCGCCGACGAGATACTCGACTACCTCCGGAAGTTCGAGTACGCCTCGAAGACCCACGTCATCGTCCTCCTGCTGTGGCACACTGGCGCGCGGATGGGCGGCATCCGCGCGCTGGACGTCGACGACTGCCGCCTCGACGACGACAACCCCGGCGTCGAGTTCGTGAACCGACCGGACACCGACACGCCGCTGAAGAACAAGGACAAGGGCCAGCGCTGGAACGCCATCAACCACCACGTCGCCGAAGTCCTTCGCGACTACATCGACGGCCCACGACACAGCGTCTTCGACGAGTACGGCCGCCGCCCGCTCATCACGACGACGAATGGCCGAGCATCGCGCTCGACGATTCGCTCGTCGGTGTACATGGTCACCCGTCCCTGCTGGCGCGGCGAGGAGTGTCCCCACGACCGCGACCCAGAGGACTGCGAGGCCACGTCGCGAACCCTCGCCTCGAAATGCCCCTCCGCCCGGTCGCCTCACGACGTGCGGAGCGGTCGGGTAACCTCCTACCGACGCGAGGACGTGCCCCGCCGAGTGGTGTCCGACCGACTGAACGCGAGCGACCAGATTCTCGACAAGCACTACGACCGACACGGCGAGCGAGAGAAGTCCGAACAGCGTCGCGACTACCTTCCAGACACATGATTTATTCCAGTTCGACAGGCTGCAGTGACTACAAGACGAAGAGACGAAACCGACAGATCCCAACTAGTGACTGCACGATTCTGAGTCGGGTCCTGTATTGTGGCTAATCGAATAGTTCTCCAAGCGGTGCCAATTGCCAGATGATCATTCTTCGACCGCGTCAATGAGGTCGGCCGCCGTCGCCGAAATTCGATCCAACCGGTCATGGAGCGTCTCCGGCGCGTCGTCGTCCCATGCGGCCAGGTAGAACGCCGAGTTGTCCGGGTCCAACCCGAAGTGCCGACTCACGATGTAAGCGACGGCTTCAGCCTCGACTTCGAGACGGGATGTTTCCTCGTCAGGGTCGCGCTCGAAGTGCAGCAGCGCGTGGGCGAACTCGTGGATGAGGGTTCTCGCGAGGTCCGCACGGTTGTCCCGGTCGACCACCTCGACGACGGGATTGGTCGTCGTCACACTCCGGCGCTCGCACACCCCTCGTGCCGATCCGTGCGTCCACTCCTCGGGGGCGACGACGGTCGCGTCGACGCCGAGGTCGTCAGTTGCTGCCAACAGGTGCTCGACGAGGCCATCTGCCTCGCCATGGGTCTCGGTCTCGAGGTCGGGTAACGGCTCTCCCTCAGTTTGCGAGACATCGAACACCGCCGTCGGTCGGAATCCCACGAGGCCTCGCGACCACTCGCCGGGTTCGGTCTTGTCGTACTCACACTCGGTATTTGCGTGGTACGAGGGCGAATTACCGCATTCGGGACACTTGTTCGTGATGATGGGTGCCCAGATCCAGATCGCGTCCTCACCTTGCTGGACCTGCCGGTCGAACTCCTCCTGCCAGGTGTTGTACCCCGCGACTTTGGTCGCTTCGGGACACTGCAACTGGATGAGGAGCGTGTTCCGGGCCGAGTAATCGTGGAACTTGCTCTGGACGTCGAGCCACTGCTGGAACTGCTCGCTGGCTTGTGCGTCGTCGGTCAACTCGGCGAGGTCTGCAACCCACGCATCAAGCTGGTCCTGCATGTCGTCGGCACGAGTGTCCGACTCGTCGAACGTGCAGGAAGTCTGCTGGCTGGACACCGTCTCGGGAAGATCAGTTTGGATCGTCGACATCGTTGTGTCCGGAACGCGCTTTCGGGCACGCCCCGCACCTCCCACGGGGCACACAAAATCCGTCTGTGGGTGCTACTCGCCGTCGTCGGCCGTCGCGGCCTGCCAGCCCATGTGGAAGTACGCAACTGCCTTGTCCGATCCAAAGGCTCGTCCCGACGGCGAATGGACGAGCAGCTGCTCGTCTGGGACGACATCGATGACGCCCTCGGCACGGAGGTCCTCGACGAGATCGTGAGCACCCGACTCGTCGAAACGCAGAGCGGCCGTTCGCTCTTTGTCGCGGTCGTTGGCTAGCTGTCGACGCTCGAATCGCTCGTAATCTGGGACAGTCTCGTCCATGATGTCTCGAGAGGTCGCCCTCTCGTTTCACTGAGGGCGCAAAAATCGGCTAACCAACAACCAACGATTTGTCCACCGACTGTTGGTTAGCGACACACCACTATGTCCGGAGCTTTCGACCGAGAGCGTAGTCAGGTCGACAATTTCGGTGCAATCATGAACTGACAGACGCCCTCGGGGTCGGGGAATGGCGCGCTGATACGCACGGGGTTCTGGTGACCGACCTGAAGTTTGTGAGGGGCCTCACCCGGCGGGGCACGGTCGATCGTTCGGAGTCGGCTCGTTTCGAACCGCGTCAGTGCATCGACAGCCTCGAATGCAACCAGTTCCTGCGGCTCACGGCGGTACACCATACTGTCGACATCGCCGTTGGCGCGGAATCGGAGTCGATACTACACACCACTGTTTCCGAAGCTATTGGGTTTGACGTTGGTGAGTAATAGATAGAGATCGGTCACTCCATGATGCTGTCAAATGGAACTATAATTCGACGATTTCCATACACCACCATTTCCGAAGCTAATAGTTTACACTCCCGCCGAAAAGCGGATATAAGGGATATTAGATTGCACCGGAAATTACAGACCAATAGGTAGAAGACACACACCACTGTTTCCGGAGCTATTGATAGGGAACTACCCGCCCTGTTCGCGCTGACGCGTTCGCTGAGGGCGAGGCTTCCCTGTTCCACGACGCGCTTTTTAGCGGAGTGGACTGCGACGTCTCATCCGCCACAGGGAGCGCAGTCTTCAAGGGCGGTGATTCGGAACGTCTCGCTCCTAACCGCTTGTTGATACCGCGAGAAAGGATGTTCAACGCTGCGTTCGCATCTCTGTGTACCTAAGAACATCTCAGGAGAGATGCACCCCTCCACCGTTTCCGGAGCTTTCTCATCTCGAAAATGGACCCACCCTCACACCACTATTTCCGGAGCTATTGGAACAACGTCTAGTGGACTTCCGAGAAAAGCAGTATCAACTGCAACTGTCTGTGGACTCTGCTTGATTGGTTTGTTGTTTCTAGTATAGTTTCTTTCCTTTCCTTTCTAACTCACTGCAATGCGGGTTTGTTTTAACACGCTAGAATATAAAGCTTTGCAAAATATAATCGAATAGGAATCTCCGTCTGACCCGTCTGACATATGAGCTCAATAGCAGCGGAAATAGTGGTGTGACTGTGTTTTATAAGCAATCTAGCTTAGGAAGCTATGGTGTGGGGTTGGTTTATATACTATGTTGCTTCGGACGCTTCGGAAGCTAAGGAACCGTTGGTTTTATCAGATCATACTGAGAGTGAGTTTCCCATGGGGATGTTTGAACGGGACCGGCAAGTGTTTGCAGATGCGGCTCCCCTCGACGATTCTTACGAACCAGAAGACATTCGCGAACGGGATGACGAACTGGAGAAGTATCAACGGGCTCTTCAACCGATTATCGACAATCGACCCACATCGAATATCTTTCTCTACGGGAAAACTGGCACCGGAAAGACAGTTGCGACGAAGTTCATGCTCTCTCATTTGGAGGCTGATGCAACTTCCTATGATGATGTCGACCTCTCGACCGTCTGGGTCAGCTGTGAGAATCTTTCCTCGTCGTATCAGGTAGCAGTTGCACTCGTAAATGAAATCCGTCGGGGTCAGGATAAAGATCGGATCAGCACGACGGGATATTCACAGCAACGGGTATTCGATCTGCTCTATGAAGAACTGGATTCTCTTGGTGGGACTGTCGTGATCGTTCTTGACGAGATCGATAACATTGGTCAATCTGACGACATCCTGTATGGTCTTCCTCGCGCTCGGTCAAACGACTACGTCGATGACGTTCGGCCGGTTATTGTCGGTATCAGTAACGACTTCCAGTTCCGAGAGAACCTCTCCCCGAAGGTCAAGGATACACTAGCAGAAAAAGAGATTCTGTTTCCACCGTATGATGCTAATCAACTACGTTCGATTCTCCGACCGCGGGCTGAGAAAGCGTTTCATGATAATGTGCTCGAGGAAGATGTCGTTCCGCTCTGTGCTGCCTTTGCCGCACAGGATACCGGTTCGGCTCGGCAGGCCATTCGCCTCTTGCGTGAAGCGGGTGAAATTGCTCAGGCAGAAGGATCAGAGACTGTGACTGGAGACTACGTTCGCGATGCCCAGGATGAATTGGAAAAGAACCAGCTCTACGAGGGCATGCAGGAACTAACCACGCAGGGCCACGCTGTACTGTGTGCGCTGGCGTATCATCAGGCACTCGACGAAATCCCAGTCCGCTCCCGTGACCTCTATGATCGGTACATCAAAATTTGCGACCGGTTAGATGCCGATAGCGTCAGTGAACGACGTGTTCGTGATCACTTGTCGGATATGAATATGCTCGGACTCATCAGTGTCTATGAACGCAATGAAGGCCTTTCGGCTGGTCGCTACCACGAGTACGAACTTGATGTCCCGCTCAATGCTGTCCTCGATGTCCTGTTGTCGACTTCTCGGTTCGAAGATGTTGCAAATATCATCCAATCAACAGCAGAAGATAATAATCTCCTCCAGGCGAACCTCTCGAATTACTGAATGCTAATTCCCACTTTTTGTTGAGTGATTTCCTAGTAAGCTCGAAAAGATAGCTTCGGAAATGGTGGTGTGTAGACGTCGGAAACCCGGAGTGTCAGAGCAGCGGACACAACGGTGTGGCTACACTTCGATGGAGGTGTGTGGAGCTAACCAACAGAACGCCTATTTGCCCGGCCTTTGTTGGTTAGCGCATGGACGACGTCGACCAGACAGACCGAGCGCTCACGGCGCTGGCGGCTATCGAGATCAAGGAGTACGACGACCACGTGCAGCAGGCTCACGACGATGCGGTCGCCGCTGTCGACGCGCTGGCGGCGCTGCTCGAGGCGAGCGATGAGGAACCCGACGACGAGGTCGAGACACCAGACGAGTGGGACGACGACGAGTGGGACGAGGCGGTCGGGGTCGCTCGCGAGAAGGCCGACGTGCCGGCGTCGAAGGGGACGCTGACGACAAAGGCGATTGATGGGCGCGAGTACTACTACCTGCAGTGGCGCGAGGGCGAACAGGTGAAGAGTCAGTACGTCGGGCCGGTCGAGCCGGCATAACGGGGCGAGAGCCTCAATACCCTTTCGTGGCTTCTTGGACCGACATCTGTTCATCTAACACTGCTTCGATTTCGGTTTCATCGATCCCTGGACACTTGCTACTGTCAGTCCAATGCTGTTCGAACGCTTTCGCTGAGGCATCAACCACCTGTCCACAGAGTGGGCAGTCTGCACGTGACCCGACAGTATTCCACGGAAAGCTATCATCCTCATCGACAGACACGTCGGTAAACCGCTTGATGCGACGTTTGCCATCAACCGTGACTTCGAGTTGCAACCCATCCAGAATGCTAGGGATGTCTTCTTTCGAGTCGGCATCAGCGGCAACCGTCTCGACGACTTCTCCGATCTGATTAGAGAAATCGATATCTGGGACGCCTGTTTCGGCCGGCGGGTTATCGGAGTCGTCGGCGAAATGGTCGAACACCTGCGCCCCGGCAGACGAAGAGAGTCCCTTCAGGATTGCATAGAACACATCCATCATAAGTCAACTCACCTGAGCAGTCTCTTGCAAAATCATCGATATTACTACATTCTCGGTGGCAGCCCTGAGATCGTCATCGAGTTTGACATCTTTCATTTCACAGATATTCAAGACGCTCTCGCTGACCGCTGATTCTATTCGTGACAGTTCGTCCTCGGAGAGTTCAAGTTGATCTTGTAGGGATTGAACGTCCCCCTCTAAGTCACTGTCCGACAGAAGGATGTGGATTGGATCGGCAGATCCCGAGGATTCTCCGGCTTCGATATCCGAGCTCTCGATCTTCGTGTCATCGTCTTCTGTATCGCTCCGATATTTGTCTCGGGCTTGATAACGTTCCAGAAGACGGACAGTTTCCATTAACTCCCGTCTGTGGGACGGCGCATCAGAGCCCACGGCCGCCATTTTGGCACGGAGGTGGAGAATTTTGTTCTCTCGCTCCTCTGGCGACATCTCGCGGATTTCTCTTTCATGTAAAAGAGGCATGTCTTGGTTGCAATCTTGTTGTGGTATTAAATCTTCATCCGAGTGTAAGTCTTAACAAAGGGTGACCCACCCACCCCACTGGTTCCGCTGTTAGCGTGATACGACACGCACCACCCCCATGGGAAGGGGTGGTTTGTCGTATTGGTGATAACGACCTACGGGTATGGTTCTCGATACTCACAGTTATAATTATCCTAGAGATATAGAAAGGTACCAGCCCACACAGCCGCCGTCACTACTACATCATCAGATGCTAACAGCGGAAGTAGTGGGGTGGGGGGTCCCGGCGGGTCCCCCCACCTCACAGTCGTAACAGCGGAACCAGTGGGGTCAGGCACTTATAAACAATACCGAACAGCGGAAGCAACGGAACCAAAGGTTAAGTCCCTGCCCCCGTCACTCCTGCATAGATGAACGACGTCTCGTTTACGCCGTCGACGTCAGTATTTCAGCAACGCGAGGCGTTGCTTGAAGAGTGGACGCCAGAGGAACTCGTCGGTCGAGACGACGAACTCCAGCAGTATCATGCTGCCCTGCAGCCGGTGATCAATAACGAGACGCCATCGAACATCTTCCTCTACGGCAAGAGCGGTGTGGGGAAGACCGCCGCTACGCGGTATCTGCTACAAGCGCTCAAACGCGATGCTGCTCAGGTGGGCGGACTGGACCTTCATACAGTTGAGATCAACTGCGACGGGCTCAACTCCAGCTATCAGGCCGCCGTCGCTCTCGTGAACGAGCTTCGCGACCCTGCGAACCAGATTTCGAATACGGGCTATCCCCAGGCCTCGGTTTACCAATTCCTGTTCAACGCTCTCGACAAGGTGGGCGGAACTATCCTCATTGTTCTCGACGAGGTTGACCATATCGAGGACGACTCGCTTCTGTACAAACTTCCGCGGGCTCGGTCGAATGGGGACGTGACAGAGGCAAAACTCGGGGTTATCGGAATCAGCAACGACCTCGACTTTCGGAACCAACTCTCCTCGAAGGTCCGTTCGTCGCTCTGTGAAAAGGAGGTCTCGTTCTCCGCGTACAACGCCGGCGAGTTGAAACAGGTCCTCGAACAACGAGAAGCGGTCGCGTTTCAAGACGGTGTCGTCGATCAAGGTGTCATCTCGATGTGTGCTGCCTACGGTGCGAAGGACTCCGGTGACGCTCGACAGGCACTGGACTTGCTCCTCGAGGCGGGCGACCTCGCTCGTGAGCAGGACGACGAAACCGTCACCGAGACACACGTCCAGCGGGCTCGCGAGCGCCTCCAGATTGATCAGGTCGTCGAGGGTATCAAAAATTACTCCCAGCACGGGCAGTACGTTCTCCACGCATTGACCCATCTTGCTGAGGACGGCGACACGCCGGCCCGAACTCGTGATGTCGTGCGAGCCTACGAAGACGTGGTCCGTGGTGAGGGCTTAGACCCGGTTTCAGAGCGGTCGGTCCGAGACTACTTGGGAGAACTCGACCAGCTTGGCATCATCTCGTCGACGGAGATTAACAAAGGAAAGGGCGGTGGGAAGTTCAAACAGTACGAGTTGGAGCAGTCGATATCCTCAGTCCGCCTCGGATTGAGAGAGTTACTCGAATCCAACGACTGACCCCACCGCTTCCGCTGTTAGCTGAGACCACCCCACTGGTTCCGCTGTTACTGGAGGGTACCCCACCGGTTCCGCTGTTAGCGTGATAATTCCCGGTTCTGTTGTTAATTGTGAGATTTTGATGTGAGAGTGCTTCAGGACGTGCTATTCGTCTAACAACATCTTCCAATCGGGACGATAGCCTTCGTCGAGATAGTTGTCGACATACTTCGAGAAATCCATTTCCTTGTCGTAACAGTTGTTGAAAACACGGTTCGCTCAGAGGACGACCGATCCGGACAGCTGCCGCGACTTGCTGTGGCTATTTGTTGCTCTCGCCGAAGACCGGTGTCAATAACCTGTGAACCGCATGGCGTAGGTGGTAATGGAGCGTCGGTGACGAGATATCCATCGTCTCGGCGAGATCTTCGGCCGTACTTTCACGCGGCCAAGCGTAGTACCCACGGGCGTAAGCTACTTCCAGAGCCGCTTGCTGTTTGGACGTCAGGTCCTCTGTGAGCTGGGTCTGGAGCGTAGGGCCCGTCTCGATTGGGCGATCGACGTACTGCTTGCTGACGAGCTCGATACCGGGCGCCACTTCGTGGAGGGCATCTACAACGCTCCGGACGTCAACCGCCGGTGGCAACTCGACACCGAGGGAGAGATCGCCGTCCGCAATACGGGCTGTCGTCACCGAACCCCCATAGGTACTGAGTACGTCAGTCGGTAGATGCGGTTGCTCATCGAACCGGAGTTCGATGAGGGAGGTTGGTCGTCACTGGTTTTCCGCACTACGGTACAGCCGCACTTCAGTGGCGTCTCCCGAAGGAACTCACAGAGTTGCTCCGGGTCAGCGTCGTGGATACTGAAATAGTAGATCTCCCCGTCGTCGCTCGTCGAGACCCGCTGTTCGAGAGCCAGTTCACAGTCGAACTTGGTGGACACCTCGCCGAGCAGGAGATCGGTGTTCGGAAGCTGGAGATCGAGCCTGACGACGGTTTCCGCGCTGAGTGCCTGCTGGCTGTGGACGCGCTGGATCGCCTGCGCGATCATCTGCCCCAGATCTGCCAGGATCGTCTGCTCGCCATCAGTGATGATCTGGTTACCGGCGTGAAGGACCACCAACACGCCGTGATTCACCTCGCCAGTCGTGAGCGGGACAGCCGCCAGGGCGTGATGGTCGTGCTCGGGCTTCCGCTCCCGACGATCGTCGGGGAACCCAGCGGCAGTCGCAACGTTGTCGACGACCTGTACGTCGCCGGTCTGGATGGCCGTTGTAGCCGGCTCCTCGAAGGCTGGATGCCCGTCGAGATCGGCCGTGTCGATGCCGGCGGCCGTCTGGGGAATCACCGTCTGGTCGCCGGTCACAGTTGCCCCCCGGACCCCGACCCAGACACTTTCATACAGCGCTGATTCGGTGAGCCGATTACAGACGGCTGTCTCGATGGCCTCGCGCGAAGCGGTGTCCTGGAGCGCCTGCATGAGTTCCCGGACGAGCGTGTTGAGCCGTTGGAGCTGGGCCAGTTCGTCGCGTTGCTGTTCGAGTTCCTGTTCGTGTTCCTTGCGCTCGGTGATGTCACTGGCCGTGCCGAACCACTCGACGATCTCGCCGTCGTCGTCCAGAATCGGCACTGCCCGCGAGTGTGTCCAGCCTCGCATTCCATCCTCTTGCATCACCTGGTGTTCCAGTTCGAACCTGCTCGTGGTCTCGATAGCCTCTTCGATGGCCGCCGTTACTCGCGGCCGTTCGTCCGGTGGAATGTACTCCTCCAGCCACGTCTGCCGGGGGTTATCCGTATCGGCAATGAACTCCTGCCCATCCAGGTACAGCATTTCGGACCAATCTGCACTCATTCGATAGACGGCATCCGAGGTCGTCGTTACGAACGCATCCAGTCGTTCTTGGCTCTCGCGTAACGCCTCTCGGGCTTCCTTGCGCTCGGTGATCTCCTGTGAGATGACGCTGATGCCCTCCTCGTCGGGATGGACCTGAACGCTGATCCAGTAACCGCCCTCTTCGTAGTGGAACTCGCAGGACTGGGGCTCCTGGGACTGCATCGCCTTCCGGAGCGTCTCCGCGTACTCGGTCCCTTCCAGCTCGGGGAACTGCTCCCAGAAGTACGTCCCGACGATTTCCTCGGCGGGAACGCTGCTGCGGTCGGTGACGGTGTTGTTCCAGTAAGTGACCGTCCAGTCGGCGTCGAACGCGTAGTAGGCGTCGGAGATGCGTTCGGTCAGCCGACGGTACTGGCGCTCGCGGTCGCGCTGTGTGAGTTCGTAGCTGACCCACTCGCTGAGGAGTTCAACGAACGTCTGTTGTGGCTCGGTAAAGCCGTCCTCCGCAGGCACCTGGTCGGCGAAACAGATGGTGCCGTACGACTCTCCGTCGACAGTGACCGTCGCGCCAACGTAACACTCCAGGCCGAACCGCTCGAACGCAGGGTCACCCGGCCAGAACGCCTCGATCGCGTGTTCGACGACCAGCGGATCAGTCGTGTCGTCGACAACTGTGTGGCGACAGTACGTTTCTGCCAGCGGAGCCGACGCGCCGTCCTGAAGTTGCTCGTTCGGGCCAACAGCGGTGCGTATCTCCATTGTCTCGTCGTCGATACGGGTGAAAAAGCCCTGCTCGACGCCCATGTAGTCCTGACCGAACGCCAACAGTTCCTCAACCTTCTCCCTGAGCGGCGCCGAGGAGGCCATCGTCTGCTGGACCGACCGCAGCATCTCGCCCGTTTTGCGCAGTTCCTGCTCGCGCGCTTTGTGCTCGGTGACGTCTTTTGCCACCGCCACGACTCCGGTGATGGTCCCGTCGGGACGGCGAACCGGGGCCGCCGAGATACTCAAGTGGACGGTATCGCCGTCTCGCGTCTGTCGCGTCACTTCGAGACCCGTGACTGGTTCGCCGGCCAGAATCCGCTCGAAGCGTTCTTGGAACGCGCCGCGGTCGTCCCCGGAATGCAGTCCGACGTCGAACAGCGGCTCGCCACGTACCTCCTCGGAGCCGTAGTCAAAGACCTCCTCAGCAGCGTCGTTCCACAACTGGACGGTCCTGTCGTGGTCGAGCAGGATAATCGGATCGGGTGAAGCGGTGATGATTGCCTGAAGGCGCTCTTTCGTCGCGTGGAGAGATTGCTCGCGCTCCTTGCGCTCCGTGATGTCGCGCGCGACGACGACAGCCGTATCCGGGCCGTACATGCCGTGGGCGACCGGGGCGACGTACGCCTCGAACCAGCGGATGCCCGCCGGGACGTCAAGCTTGTACTCGACGGTCTGGCACTCGCCCGTGTCGATGGCCGCACGAGTCGTGGCAAGCAACTCGTCGGCCGTTTCCGACGGCAGCACATCGTGTAGCGTCTGGTCAAGAAACTCGTCTGGGTCCGTGACGAGGTGATTCCTCATCTCGGAACTGGCGAGGTAATCGAGATACCTGCCCTCGACGTCGAGGAGGAACGCGAGGTCCGGGGAGGCCGCCTCCAGCGCCCCGAGCATATCGGTGTAGTGGCGCTGTTCGAGGGTATTGCTCACCCAGCTGGTGAGCAACTCGATGAACGTCACCTCCCACTCGGAGAACGCCTCGTTCCGAGCCTCCATACTATAAAAACAGAATGTGCCGTGGACCTCGCCGTCGACGACTACCGGCGACCCGAGATAGGCGGTGATACCCCACTCCGGGTCCGCCAGCGCGGGAGCTTCGGTGTCGACGTCCCGGAGGACGAGCGTCTCTTCGGTCTCGACGACCTGATCGCAGTTTGGCAGCGTCTCCAGGGCTGCCGTCTCCCCCGCAGAAAGGTCGGCATCGTCTGGCGTGGCGACCGCTTCGAACGTGTACTCCTCGTCCTCCACGTACGAGAGCGTGCCGAACGCTGTGCCGAGTACGTCCCGCCCGAGTTCCAGCAGTTCATCGACTTTCTGGGAGAACGGGCGATCAGACGCACTGATCTCGTAGGCCTCTCGCAGCGCGCGTTCGCGCTGTCTCCGTTCGGTGATGTCAATGTGGGTGACCGTGGCGTAGCGCTCACCGGCCTGAGTGAACGCGGCCGCCCGGAACAAAAACGTCCGGCACTCATCCAACGAGTGACAGGGATACGCGATCTCGAATTGCTCGCGCTCGCCCTCGAGGACGGCTCGAAGGCCGGCGGCCGCCCGTTCGGCGTTCGGGTCGTCGGCCGCGTCCGCGACATCGAGGTAGTTCACGTCGACGGTGGCGGGCGCTATCTTGATGTCGTTGTCCTCGGCGAACTCTCGCCAGGAGCTGTTGATCGCGAGAATCCACCCGTCGGCATCGATGATGGCGATGTTGCTCGAGAGTGTATCGAGCGCGGATCCCAGTAAATCGCTCTCGGAAACGTCGTTCGCGACGGCTGTCATAATATAGAGGGTTTATCACAGGCTGATTGATTAAAGTAGTGTCACAACAGCGGGCAGGTCCATGCTCGGTACGCGCGCATCGTTCGCGTGCCCCCACCGCAATTCGCTGGGAAGCACTCGCACGCGTCCCTCGCAGTAATCTCCATTGAGAATCACTCCGGTCTCACCGGCGATGTGATTGATCTCGTTTCGCGAAGGGGGTTTTACCTGTCGCGGCGAAGTCTGCGACATGGAGAACGACGATTCGTTCGATCCCGAAGATCAGGACGCTCGGGAAGTGGCTGCCGAAGCAGGTCGAGATCAAGAAGATTTTCTCTCGCTGTTACCCCACTACTACCGTGGCGAAGTTGGGCAGATGTCGACACATCTGAGCCGTCTAGATCTGACTACCGACTGGGCAATTGCCCTCCTCACCGCTGTACTCGCTCTCTCGTTCGGAAGCGTTGACAGCCCGCCGTACTTTATCCTGCTTGGGATGCTCGCGTTGATAATGTTCCTGCTGTTCGACATCCGGCGCTACCGGACGTACGACGCGACACGGTCACGAGTCCGGCTGATAGAGGAGAACGTATTCGCCAACGCGTTCGATCCTGCGGGGACGATCCACCGGGACTGGCGTGTAGCAATCGGTGATGATCTGCGGAAGCCGACGCTGAAGGTCTCGATGTGGGAAGCGCTGTCTCGCCGACTCAAACGCGTCTATCTTCCCCTGATTACCGTGTTACTGCTCGCGTGGCTGTTTCGGATCACGATCTTCGTATCGGGTGAAAATCTGTTCGAGACAGCGGCAATCCCTGGCGTTCCCGGGGTTGTTGTAGTCGTTATAGTTGGGGTGATGTATCTCGGGGCACTACTGCTGGCGTTGTGGCCGACCTCACGAGAGGCAAAGGGAGAATTTCATGGCGAAGAAGCTGGCGACTGGAAAACTGAGGAGTGAAAGAAATCGGTTCTGCGAGGGCAATCCCCGGTATGGATACCTCTTGAAGAACAGCGAGCTTTTTACGGACGTGTGAGGGAAAGCCCCGTGATTTAGTGCTGTCTCTTACCCACAAATCGAGTGGTTGGAGAGTGATGTACTGGTGACAACGCAATGGCGGTACGAACCGACGGCGACGGCTACGCCTACGCGCTGACCAGGTCGGATTCGGAGGTCGGTTGGCGCTTCGACGCGGCGGGACCAGTGCGGTCGGCTCTCGCCGTGGCCGACTCCACGGTGTTTGCAGCCGATACGACCGGCGCCTTCTACGCGGTCGATGTCCAGAGTGGCGAAGCGTGGTGGCAGACCCAGGATGGGAGTGCGACTGCTGGACTCGGCATCGTCGCCGCCGGCGATCAGGTGATCACGATCAGCGACGGCCTCTCGGGCTTCGACGTCCAGACCGGCGCTACCCAGTGGTCCCTGGACGTGGGTGGTCGCCTCGCTCGGACTGCGGTCGACGGAACTGTCTACATCGCGCCGCCAACCGACGGAGCAAATGTCCGGGCCATCGACGCGAGGACCGGAGACACCCGGTGGTCGTCTGCCGAGTTGGATGTGTGCCCCTCACTGGAAGTCGCGGCGCCGCCGGTCGTCGCCGGTGACTCCGTCTACGTCGCGAGGAACGCCGCGGGAACCGGCCGGATCTTCGCGCTGGACCGTAGCGACGGGTCCCAAATCTGGACGACGGAAACGGAGCAGGAGCTGACCTCGCTGGCGGCCGGCGGCGACGGCGTCTACTACAGCCAAGAGCGGTTCGCCGACTCGACTGTCTACGCGCTGAACGGCGCCGACGGGTCGGTCCGGTGGGCGTTCAACCTGAACGAACGGGCGCCGCCGTGGCCCGACGAGACGCACCGCGTCAGGTCGCTCACTGCCACGGAGGAATCGGTGTACGCGATGAGCATCGAACGGAGCGAAGAGGAGACCGAGGACCCCGAATACACTGGCTTCCTCCACGCCTTCGACGCTAACGGGACCCGCCGCTGGTCGCTCACGATCGACTCCTCCTCTGCTCCCGTCGTGGATACGGCACCCGTCGTCGACGACACAGTGTTCGCGACCGGGAACAGGCGGCTGTACGCGGTGAACGCCGCGGACGGCTCCGTCGTCGAGCGAGTCGAGCCGGTGGTCTCGAAGCGCTCGACGCCGGCGGTGTCGGGCGACAGCGCGTTCGTCGGCAGTGACGACGAGCTCCTCTACCGGTTCCGAAGGCCCTGAGTGCGCTGGAGCCGATCCTGTACTGGTGCGGCGAGGAGCGAACTGCCAGCGTACGGGGATTCGTCCCGGTCACCGGACCCAGCCTACGACCACCTTGAAGGGGGGTCAGGCTGACGCTGTGAACTTACCAGACTCGGCCGTCTGCCAGACAGTGAGTGCGCCCATCATCGGTTCCGTCGACATCTGGAACCGCGGGACCTGTCCGGAAGCGACGCAGAGGTACGGGACACCATCAAGAAACGGCTGCACCTCGTTACTTACTGTCGATAGCACAACACCTGTCCTGTTGCGGCGGAATTCTTTTGTGACGATACGCCGTCGTCTCACGTATGGCCACGAGTGACGGCAGTTCACAGGTCCTCGACGCTGTTGCGGCATCGGTCTGCCCCGATCCCGACGTTGAGTTCGTGGTCGCGTTCGGTTCCCAAGTCGCGGGTGAGTCGACAGGGTCATCTGATCTTGACCTTGCCGTCAAGTTCGCCGACGAGCTTTCCAACACCGAACGGTTCGAAAAGCGGTGTTTCCTCTCAGGAGACCTCCAGCGTGAAGACGCTCCCTTCGTAGACCTCTCTGATATCGAGACACTCCCCCTAGACGTCGCACATGATGCTGTCAACGGGACGTTTGTCTGTGGTGACGAGCACGCATTCGAGCAGTTCAAGGCAGATATCGACGCGACGTTCGCTGACCAACGTGACGACCTTCGCCGCCACCGACGAGACGTTATCGACCGCATCGCGGAGGACGGACTGCGTGGCTGACGAGCGAGTGATCTCGGTCAAACTCGAACAGATCGAGCAGTACCACGGCGAACTCAAAGAGAAGCAGGCAACGCTATCCCGCAGCGAATTTCTGCAGAGCACGACTGAACAGCGTGCCGTTGAGCGGATGTTCGAAAACGCCATTCAGGCGTGTTCCGACCTCGACGAACAGTTCGGCGTCGAGGAGGTGTCGGCATGAGCGACGACGACCGCGCCGAGCGATTGCGGCGACGTCGGAAACAGAGTCATAAAAAAGCGTCCGAACGGAGCGAGACAGACAAAGTAGCCGAACAGTCCGAATCGTCCAAGTCGTCCGAACCACCCAAACCAGACAAAACGGGCGAAATGGACAAACCAGACGAACCGAACGAAGCAGACAACGGACGAGAGCGAGTTCGGTGAGAAACTGGAGAAGAACCGGCACTTCTACCCTGTCGTTATCTCGTACGGTTTGGACAGTTTGGGCGATTGGGACAGTTCGGACCTGCGAGATGTATTGGACGACTTCGGGTTGTAGACGCGGTTTCTGTCAGTATTTCACCGGAAACGGTGGTGTGCCGAGAACATTCGAAACGGCGGGTGTCAGAACACCTGACACGATGGTGTGGTAACACTTCGATGAAGGGGTGTTGTAGCGTCGTGAACTACCCCGGAAGAGACTCACAGGCCACCCCATCGTCGTCGCCGTCGACGACGCGAAGGATAGTCACAGTCCAGTTGCTGCCGCTGTCAGGACCTCGTGGCTTGCTCGTTGCTGTTGGGGGTTTGAGTCGCTGTCGCTTGATTGTTTGATGAGGCTGGCGTCGACGTCGGCGTGGTCCGGGTCGACGGCGCAGATGTCCGTGTCGGGGATGCTGCTGCACCGACGCTTGACGAGCCGTTTTCAGGTTCGATCCCGGCGCCACTCAGTTCTGCCTGGGAATTGGAGTCACCTGCATTAGAGAGTGCTGCATTTCCGACGCCCACCAGGGCGAGGGTATAGACCGACGCCACGAGACCGCTTTGAATGCCGTCGTCAGCTTCGATGCCGGGAAGTCTAGCGGCCTTCGTCGCGAGCCCACGCCAGTCGATTCCGAATGCTATCGCGGCTAGGACTGGGAGCGAGTGACGAACAGGGGCACGACGACGAAGACATAGAACGCAACGACGACGAAATTCCACTTGGTCACGCCGGGGATGATGCCGGGAAGCCCATCAGAATGCTGGATGATTTTTGCGCCACACGACGAACAATACTCGTCGGTCTTCGAGATAGAACCCCCACATTTCCCACACTGGAAATCGGATGCCATCGCTGGTTGTAGTTACCTGTCTGTTTTCTCAAGATGTTTGATAAATATGTGGATGTACTCGGTAGACCGTATTTCAACCAAGCTAACCAACAGAACGCCTATTTGCCCCGCCAGTGTTGGTTAGCGTATGGACGACGTCGACCAGACAGACAAAGCACTCTCGGCGCTGGCGCACATCGACACCGACCCATACGGACCGAAGGTCCAGCAGACCACGACGACGCCGTCGCCGCCGTCGACGCACTGGCCGCGCTACTCGAGGCGACCCAGGACGAACCCGACGTCGAGACACCAAACAAGTGGGACGACGACAAGTGGGACGAGGCGGTCGAGGTCGCGTGCGAAAAAGCCGATATCGCGCCGTCGAAGGGAACGCTGACGACGAAGACCATCGACGAACGGGAGTACTGCTATATGCAGTGGCGCGAGGGCGAGTCGGTGAAGAGCCAGTATGTCAGCCCGGTCGAGCCGGCCTAAGCAACGAACAAGGGACCCACACACCCCCCGTTTCGAGTGTTAATCGGCGAGCAGCCGTCTCCCCAACCGAAGAGTGGAATAGCTGGATTACTATATAAAGACGTATTCCACCACACCCCGTTTCGAGTGTTTCTTCAGTAATAGAGGTCCCTACTACTACTACTAACTCTAGCTAGTAGAAAAGAGTATATATAACGTGCAGACCACTCAGATCTGACGAACTGGATTCAGGTAATGTCGAATCCCTAGACCCGCCGTAGACGCGCTATCTTGGTTGAATAGTGACCCTCTTCACCTCTCTTTCCGACCAGTCTGGTGCTCTCGTTAGAACACTCGAAACGGGGGGTGTGTGTGTGACTACTCGTTGCTGAAACAGCACTCTCATGTCACTCGTCGGAGAGACGCCACTGATGCCCTCCGACTCCACCGTAGTACTCCGCTCGATTCGCCGCTGGGTATTGGCTGCTGTCGTCCTCCTTGGCGTTGGCTTGATGGTTCTCGCCGATACGGGCTACATTCTGTCCGGATACGTCGATGGCGCGATCTTCGGTGCTGCCGGCGTCATCGGTGGCGTCGTCGCACTTGGGTCTGGGCTGAAACTGCTTGGGAGTCTCGCGAACCTCTTCGACGTCGACGATCTTGAGTGATGCGTCGACGACGTCATCCGATGCCGTAGAACACTCGAAACGGGGTGTGTCCCTCTCTGCTATCCACAAGAACACTCGAAACGGGGGTGTACCTCTTCGCTATCCACAAGAACACTCGAAACGGGGTGTGTCCCTCTCTGCTATCCACAAGAACACTCGAAACGGGGGTGTACCTCTTCGCTATCCACAAGAACACTCGAAACGGGGGGTCCAGAATACTAGCCGTTTCAACACGAACGTCAAAACCCCTATATAGTGGTATAAAGCCGACCTGCTGGCGTCTTACACTTGAAACAGGGCGTGCCAATCGCCGGGCAGAACCAAGAACAGGAGAAACACTCGAAACACTCGAACTAGGGATTTATACTCAATCGCTCTGTGGATACATCCAACATGGATTCGCCGTTCGACGACCCGGGGAAGATTTTTGCCGACAAGCGACCCCTCGACGAGGATTACACTCCAGAAACGATTCTCTGTCGGGACGAGGAGATCTCGCGGTACTCCGAAGCGCTGCAAGACATCATCGAGGGTTTTGGTCCGAACAACGTCTTCATCTACGGCCAGACGGGGAACGGCAAGACTGTCGTCACGAAGAAGATGATGGAGTTTCTTCGCGAGGAGACCGCACAACACGATATCCCCGTCACGATTCTCGAGGTCAACTGCAACAAAGACGACAGTATCTTCAACGTCCTCATCTCGCTTGTCAACCAGCTCCGGCCGGCGGATGATCAAGTCCCGGAACAGGGGCCGACGAAGGGCTTTCTCTGGTCGACGTTGTACGAGGAATTGGACAAACTCGACGGCGACGCCGTCGTCGTTCTGGACGAGATCGACATGCTCGGGGCCGACAATGACAAGCTTCTCTACGAGTTCCCGCGGGCCCGCAAGATGGGGTCACTAGAGGACACGCGGGTCGGCGTCATCGGAATCTCCAACAACCACATGTTCAAAGACTCGCTGGATCCACGGGTCAAGAGCACGCTCTGTGAGTACGAAATCTTCTTCTCGCCGTACGACGCCACCGAACTGACCGAAATCCTCAGCCACTACGCCGACCTCGTGTTCCGCGAGAACACTGTCGACGATGGTGTCATCGAACTGTGTGCGGCTCGGGCAGCCCAGGAACAAGGTGACGCTCGCGAAGCACTCGATCTCCTAGAGACGGCTGGTAACATCGCTCGGAAACGCGACGCTGGCGCCGTCACCGAAGACCACGTTGAGGAAGCCGGTAGTCGTGTCGAGGAACAACGGGTGCTCACGATCGTTCGCGAACAGCTCACCTCCCAGATGAAACTCGCACTGCTCGCGACGGCGTTTCTCAACATCGACGACGACTCCTCGCCACGGGCGAAGAACATCTATCAGGTCTACGAGAACATCTGCCAGGTCTGTGGCTACGAACCCCGATCGAAGCGTCGGGTCAACGACTTTCTGGACTCGATCCGCCTCTATGGCCTCCTCGAACGCGACGAGCGCAACCTTGGCCGGGCCGGCGGCCGGTCGTACATTCACACGCTCGAAGTTTCGCCGGACCTTGTCTTCGAGGGCCTGAAGTACGATCAGGATGGCTCGGAATCGATGCTCGAGCGCTACGATCTCGTCCCTGATCCTGACGATTCCCAGCAGGCGCGGCTGATGTCGTACGTATAGTTCCTTGCGATAGCCGATATGATGACGACCACTGTCAGGTCCGCGGCTGACGCTCTTGAGACTCGTGGCTAACCAACAGAGGCGGTACCAACTGCCGGACTGTTGGGTAGGTACGTCGACTGTTCTGTAATGAGTGTGCCAAAGAACAGCGGACACAGTGGTGTCTCCCCGAACAGTTTCGCATTTCCCTGTACGGCTATCCGGGCTCTCGTCCGTGCCAGAGAATGTATTAACCAACATTTCCGACCGATACCGGCATAGTGTTGGTTAACGCTGGGCGCTCTTATGTAGAACTGCGGAAAGCCCCGATAACGAGACAATCAACGATTGACTCGGTGGGTTCACCAGCTAGGTTGAGTGAGCGAACGATGCCGAAGGTGTGAGCGGCCTGTTCCAAGCCCTGCTTGGACAGGCCGCGGAACTTCCGCAGCCACGGCTGGACGAGCGAAAACAGGCACTCAGCTTGGTTAATGTGGACCCCTCGGGCGATACGTACGTCTCTTTGTGCACGACCGTTCGGTGGTCACGCTCCATCTCTCGGTAGGCTTGGAGACCGTCGGTCCAGACCTCTCCCAGTGGCTGGGAGAGATCTTCAGCCTCCTGGATTACTGGTTCAAGATCGCCGCTGTAGTCGATGCCGAGTTGGGCGCGGATCACACGAAGCGAGTCGCGGCACGCCGCGACGAGCGTCAGCTGATCACCGTGACGCCCTCGCCAGCGTGATCGGCCTGTCTGGGACGAGCCGCCGCGAGAACGGCTGTTCCGCGGCGGCTCTTGGCCTTTGTAGCCCGAACAGACCTGGCCTGATTCGTCGACTTGTGTCGGTCCATCGATGGTTTGGTCGAGGAGGCTCCAGACGACGGGGAAGCCGCGCTGAACCGCGGCTTCCACCTCTCGAATCGTCGTGTGAACGGTTCTGTAGGCCCGACCGAGAAACGGCGCGATCTGGTTGATACTGAGCAATGTGTCCGCGTAGAGCGTGAACGCGAGAAGCACCTCTCCTGCGGTGAGGTGCTTCTCGTGGAATGGCGTTCCATAGGTGAAAACCGGCTTAAAATTGCAGTCACGGCACCAGATACGGTCGAGTTCTTCCCACGTGACGATGCTCTGGTGGCCGCACCGTGGACAGGACGTATTCTCCCAAAATTCCTTGAGTCGCCGCTCGATGCTCGCATCGAGCGACTCCGTATTGACTTCGACGACGCCCAGCGCAATCAGCTGCCGAAACATCCCGCCGAACGCTGGCTGAGCAGAAGACATATCGCCAAATTAGCGCCGTCTCAGTGTAACTATACGGTCTTTCCGCAGCTTTGCATAAGAGCGACGCTGGGCTGGATCCACTCCCTCGCCCCCGCCCACCGCCCGACTCCTCGAGTGAGTGAATCCTGGCGCCGGTCGGCTCGAATGGCCGTCGCGACGGGTTTTATCGGGCCACTGTTCGTCGAGAGCCAGTATGGTCGTCGTCGAGGAGGTCACGAAACTGAGCGAGCGCCGTACCCAAACCTCGTCCGAGGCGTTCCCGGACGATGCGCTGGCATCGATTCGGTCGGCCGTCGAGGCCGTCCCGGCAAGCGTCTTCGACGGCTCTCACCCCTAGAGTGTTGCGCCACCACGGGATGACGTCGATGGCACCATTCTACGGACGACTTCAATCGCTTTCGGCCCTCGTCGAGGATCACCTCCTCGTGTGGATTCTGCTCTCGGTCGGCCTCGGGCCCACCGTCACGGACCTTGCCGTCGTGACCGACTTCTCGACGGTCATTCTCGCGGTGATGATCGGGAGCATCTCGTTGACGCTCTCGGTTGAGCAGTTCAGCCAGATCGGCGGCCGGGCGGTCGCGCTCGTCCTGCTTGGTCACGCCGCGATGCCCGTTTTGGCGTTCGGCATCGCACGTGGCCTCGGCTGTCACCCGAGCTGACTGTGGGGTTCGTCGTTATCGGGGCTGTGACGCCGGAACTCGTAACGCCGGTGATGACCGAACTCGCAGGCGGCGATACAGCGCTCTCGACGACGGCCCTGGTGATCATCGGTGTCGGGAGTCTCGGATTCGTTCCCGCGGTCGTCACTGTGCTCGCTGGGGGCGTTACCGCTCCGACGCTGCCGATCGTCGAACAGCTCGTCGTGGCGGTCGTTGCGCCCATGTTGCTTGCCGTCGGTCTGCGAGCACGGTGGCCCGAGCGCGTCAGCGCGTATGGTGCCCATTACCCGGCCGTCTCTGCCACAATTGTGGTCCTGATCATCGGCGGTGTAACCGCCGCGAACGCCGCCGTCATCCGCTCGAATCTAGGGCTCTTGGGAAGTGTCATTGCAGGCGTTGTGGCCCTGAATGGGCTCGGATACGGCGTGGGATTTCTCGTGAGTCACCGTGCGGAGCGAGCCACTCGTATCGCGTCAGTTCTCTCCGTCGGGATGCGCGATTTCGCAGTTACGGCCGCACTTGTGATCGTGGCCGGCCTACCGACGATCACGTCGCTTCCCGCGGTCGTCATCGGCGTGGTCGAGATAACGACGAGCGCCGGGCTCGCGAAGTGGTACGACCGGACGGAGTGAGTCAGGCTTATTCGACGTCCAGCCGGTCGACGAACCCGTCCTGGAACATCTCCTTAGTCCCATCGGGTCCAGTGACGGTTAGGACCGTTTCCTCGTATGGGGGCGACACGGCGATCTCGTATTCGGCGAACGAACAGCACTGCAACTCGTTCGATGTGAACTCAGCGAGTGCTTCGAGTGACGCATCCGTTCCGTCGAAGCGAACGACGACGCCGTTCTCGTGTTCCTCGTACCCGAGGTAGTGATCGATGAGTGTTGCTTGGACGTCCGCTGGTCGGTTCGCTTCTTGTTCCTCAGTGAGCGTGCACGCGACCTCGCGCTTGGAGTCGTTCTGACTCATGATGCGTTCTTACTTTGAATGCGGAACTATTTATGCTGTCAACTCCGAAGTGTTGGACAAGGTCTGGTGAACGAAAGGTATGGCAGAAATCCCCGACTCAGCGACTGATACGACCGACTCGTCGCCTCCCGAACACGACTGCCTCTGTCCACTGGGCGGCGTGATGGACCTCCTCAGCCGCCGGTACGCGATGCAACTCGTCTGTGTGGTCGACGCGATCGGCCCAGCACGGTACGGCGACATCGAAGAGACGTTCGAGGAGGTGAGCAGTTCGACACTCTCGACGCGACTCGAGGAACTCGTCGACGCCGGCATCCTCTCCCGCGAGCAATATGACGAAATCCCGCCGCGGGTCGAGTACGAACTGACGGAGACCGGTGAAGAACTGGGCCAACGCCTCGAACCACTACTCACGTGGGCCGAAGAAATCGACGAGACGGAACTCGCTACTGGCCAGGAGTAAGGAGAGGTACCGTTACAGCGGGATCGTCACGTCGCGGATTATGAGCAGCCCCGCTGTGAAGGCGAAGAGGACCGCTGGAACGACAGTTTTCGATAGTGGGTCGCCAGTACGGACGTGCGTGGCCACTGCGCCCACCATCACGCTACTCAAGAGGATTCCACCCGCCACGGTAAACTCGGAGAGCCACACCAGGCCCGCGAGCAACGCGAGACCGGCGCCAATCTCGATGAGACCAGTGAGGATTCGGAACCACTGTGGGTATCCGAATCGCTGGAAGTCTTCGACCTGGTCCTCCTGATGAGTGACCTTCGCACCGCCAACGGCCACGCCCACAAGTCCGAGCAGACCTTGGGAACCGGCGAGCGCGATACTCTCCAGACTCATTGGGCACCCTCCGACGGAGCGGATGCTGTCAGTGCGGCGGCGATGGGAACACCGGCGTCGAGCGGAATACCGACCGTGGTGGCCGCCACGTCCTCCGCCCAGCGCTCGTAGTCCTCGCGAGTGTAGAACGCCTTTACGTACGGACAGACAGCGCCGTAGACATCCGGCGCGGAGGGCGTCTCGTCAGCGGGTACGTCGCTCTCAGTGGTCACCCCGAAGGACATGACCGCGTCTGATGGCGTGACATCGACACCGTCTCCGGGTGACGCCTGGATCTCGATCGGCTCCTCCGTGGGAGTTTCAGTTCGGATTTCGACGGGTTCATCCACGAGATGCGCGAGCGCGATCCCGTCGTAGAAACACCGGAAGTAGTAGGTCTCGCTCGCGGTCTTCGCGTAGTGTGAGGTCTCGCCGTCCACGTGACAGAGTTCGTCGATAGCGATCCCGTCCCCCTCGACCACTGCGCGGATCGCCGCTACCATGTCGTCGAACGTGTCAATCGAGGCGCCGAAGAACCGGCTCATGTTGTCTGCGACGGGGTTCGGGAATTCCGCGGTCTTCACCGGTCGTGCTTCGATCCAGCTGTCTGTTTCGGGAGTCTGTGCGTCCGTCTCGTCAACCTCGGGGTCGGCGCAATTGCAGTCTTGGTTTGACATGCGCCTATAGATCTATACTCGAAGTAATTATACTGTCAAGTCCGAAATATTGAATTCGCTTCGACCTTTCGAAGTTAGTTGCCGGGCTAGAACCGACTGGATTCTTGGACCCTTCCACCGAAAGACGCGTATGAACCGACCTGTCGAGGCCCTCTCAGGATCCAGAACGCAGAACCATGCCAGTGGCGTCTGACGCGTTTCTACCGGGCTACGTCCGATTCAGCGCCGCCAAGCGTTCGGTACCGGACCCAACTCAGATACAGGCCTCCGACGACGTCGCTCTCGAAACACTCCACGTACCCGGTCCCGACCCGCCGTTCGTGTTCATCCACGGCGGCCTTGGCTCACTGTGGAATCCCTATCCACAGCTCCACGGGTTCGCCGGGGAACGAGAGCTGGTGACGTACTCGCTGGCGGGCAACGGAAACTCGTCGAACCGCCCAACGCAATCCGTCGACGGACACGTCACCGACCTCCGGAACCTCCTCGACGAACTCAACATTGACCGTCCACTTCTCCACGGTCACAGCTACGGCACCGCGATCGCCATCGAGTACGCGAAACAGCACCCGACGAGCGGACTCGTGCTTCATGGTGGTGGTGACTACGACCTCACGCCGGCGTGGGAAAAGCCCCTGCTACGACTTTTCCTCGCCCTGCGTCTGTACAATTTTCCGTCGAACAAGGCCCTAATGCGTCGCCTCGCCTACAGCGTCGGCACACACGAAGACACCCCACAGGCAGTCATCGAGGACTTCCTAGAGTCGAATCCGATGCCACACAAGCGCTCGGCGTGGACGACCGTCACAGACGCGTTCTGGGGATACGACGGCCGCGACGACATGGACCACATCGAGTGCCCCACACTCGTCATCCACGGTCCTGCCGACGGGATTGTCCCGCTTGACGTGGCACGGAACACTGCCGGTCGGGTCCCCGATAGCGTGTTCTGCCGATTAGAGCGAACCGGGCATATCGGCATGATTGAGCGGCCCGCGACGTACAACGCACTGCTTCGAGCCGTCACGACGACTGTCGAGACAGGTCAACCGCTCGTGGATGCTGTGGAGGACACCACCAAGGAGGAGTGACGGACGGGACATCTGCCACCACAGCTGTCACCGAGCCGTAGTTTCAATATCGCCGCGTCGGTCTATCGTGTATGGAGACGGAACGGGCACCGGACGACGTATTCGCCCTCCTATCCGACGAAATTCGACTCGACATCCTCGAAACGATTGCACGTGCCCAAAGCGACGAGCGGAAAACGGGCGTGGCGGAGCTATCGTTCTCGGAGCTCTACGAGCGCGTCGACGTCGACAACACGTCCAAGCTGTCCTATCACCTTGGAGAGCTCACTGACGTTTTTCTCCGGAAGCGTGGGGATGGGTATGCGTTCACCCACGCCGGCGAGCAGATGGTGCGATTTATTCTCTCTGGGAATTACCGCTCCCCCGGGGACTTCGGCACTATCGAGACGGAGGGACTGTGTCTCTACTGCGGTGAAACCGCCCTCGAGGCGACATCACACGAGCAGTACTTCTTCATCCGCTGTGCAGACTGTGACCGGCCCGCCTTCTCGTACAGAGTCCGGCCCGCACAGGTCCAGGCTCGGACCGGGACTGACCTGATTGACTCCGTCATCTGGGAGCAGGCTGGCGACTTTGTCAAGATGCGACAGGGTGTCTGTCCGGACTGTGCGGGTCACCTCGAAACCGCGGTGATCGACGCTGAGAACGAATCCGTCCCAGATGCGGTTCCCGTGTCGTTCGCGACGCTCAGCGAGTGTCAGCAGTGCCTGCGGTTCCTGAGCGTCCCGTTGACTCACGCCGCGGTCTATCATCCGGAATCAGTTGCGTTCCACTGGGAGCACGGCGTGGATATCATGGGGACTGGGGTGTGGGAGTTCCATCAGTACCTCCACGATGGCCAGTGGACCGCAGAGCAGGTAGACACTGATCCCGTGGAGTATCGAGTCGAATTCCGGCGCGGGGAGACGTCACTTCGCCTGTATCTCGACGAGAGCGCGACCGTCACGCGGACCGAGCGCGTGCGCCGCAGGGAGCAAAGTGAACGGCGGAAGTGACAATGGGTTTTCAAAATTGCTGTTGAGGATAAGCGGCGTGGCTAGCTGTGATTCAGTAATATTGTCCCCTTACGACGGCTATTGACCTTCTATCGCTCAAACTGTATTTTGAAGCCAGTCTGGTAATATATCAAAACTTCGACAAATCTTATCCCCTATCAGCCACACCTCTCGAACGCGGACGACCGACCCCGAACCTATGACCACGACCGAAACGCCCGACGAAAGACGGCCGGACGAACAACTCGAAAACTACGTGGAAACACTCGCCGACGCCCACGGCGTCTCGGGATACACCAGAACCCCCGATGGAACCCTCATCTACGCGGCCTACGAGGACGGAACGTACGACCTATGGACGCCTAACGACCAACTCACCGACGCCACCGGCGACATCACGTCCCCAGAGTGGCTCCAGGGCCGCGAGTCGGTTCTCATCTACCGTGACGAAAACGGCGCTGAACAGTTCGACCTGCTGGAAGTCGATCCGGAGACTGGGTCGATCATGCCACTCCTAGACGACGAGTTCCTCAATTTCAAAGCCAGACAGCATCCCACGAACCCGAATCAGTTGGCGTTCGTCTCGAACCGTGATCGGTCGCTAGACCTGTACACACTCCACCTCGACGAGGGCACAGTCACGAAGCGCTCCGAGGCTGACGAGCCCGTGATGGGATACGCGTGGTCACCAGACGGACAGCGACTCGTCTACCAGGCCGGCACCTTCGAGGATTCGTCGCTCCGACTTGTCGATCTCGACCTCGGCCGCGACGACGCGTTCATCGATGAACCCGACTCTGAGCAGTCGTTCGCGTTCACCGACGATGGATACGGCGCGTGGTCCGAGAACGGGATCGTCTTCACGACCAACCACGAGACGGGCTACCGCGAACTCGCCGTGGCGGACGGCGACGGCGACTACGACCTCCGCTACGCGAACCATCGCGACAAGTACGACCCGCAGTGGACGACCGACGGCGATATCGTCTTCCTCGAGGCCCGCGGCGGCGACCGTCGCCTCTGCGTCCTCAGCGACGGTGATGTCACGACCGTCGAGCAGACCGGGATGAACATGGATGTCAAAGCCATTGACGGCGATATCTACTACAAGCACTGGAGTCCGGCAACTGCCGGCGATCTGCGCCGAGACGGGACAACCGTCGTCAAGGAAGGCCGCGTCGATGTCCAGACAGTCGTGCCCGATGAGGTTACCTACGAATCCTTCGACGGCCGGGACATCGCCGCACGACTCTACACCCCAGAAGACGAGCCACACGCCGCGATCATCAAGGCGCACGGCGGACCAGAGGCACAGCACTACAATCGTCTCGACATGGTCACGCAGACGCTCGTCCACGCCGGCTTCGAAGTCCTCGCCCCTGACTTCCGCGGGAGTCTCGGCTACGGCCGAGCGTTCCGGAAGGCCAGTGACGCTGATCTCGGTGGCGACGATCTCACGGACGTCGTCGCAGGTGCGGAGTACCTTCGCGATCGGGGGCGGACACAGGTCGGCATTCTGGGCGGGTCGTACGGCGGCTACATGGCGCTGATGGGCGTCGGCGCGACCGACGCCTTCGACATGGGCGCGAGCGTCTGTGGCGTCGTCAACTGGGAGACGACCGTCGAAGATGCCCGCCAGTACCTCGGCGACGTGCTCATACGGAAACTCGGCGGCACACCCGAGGAGAAGCCAGACCTGTACGAAGAGCGCTCGCCAATTTCACACGTCGACGACATCGACGTCCCCCTGCTCGTCGTCCAGGGAGCGAACGACCCGCGCGTCCCCGAGAGCGAGGCCGAACAGCTAGTCCCCTCGCTCACCGACCGGGACATCGATCACGAGTACCTCCTCTTCGAGGACGAAGGACACGGCGTCGAGCGAACGGAGAACCGGATCGAGTACATCACCCGCACGGTCGAATTCTTCCAATCACACACCTGAGGAACACCCATGACAGAACACCAACAGACGCAACACCATCACAACGACTCCCAATCGGGTATCGACACGACACCTCCATCGAATCGTTCGATGTCAGTCGCAGACATTCGGTCGGCGTATGCCAACTACGCTGACTGGATACACCGCTTCGAGTGGGCGGACCGTCTCTTCACAGGAAGATACCGACGCGACCGGTTCGGCAACGTGGACGGCCGCGTACTGGATGTCGCATGCGGGACGGGCACGAACTTCCGCCACCTTTCGGAGACAGCGGACCTCGTGGGCGTCGACATCAGTTCTGAGATGCTGGCGAAGGCCAGTGACACCCTCGCTGGACTCGAGGTGGACGGGACGCTCCGGCAGATGGACGCTCAGAATCTCGAGTTTACCGATGACAGTTTCGACGTGGTGATATCGTCGCTCTCGACGTGCACGTTCCCCGACCCCGTCGCCGCGCTCCAAGAGATGGTACGCGTCTGCAAGCCAGATGGCACCATCCGCCTCGTCGAACACGGACAGAGCGACAGCCGGCCGATAGCGTGGTATCAGGAACGGCGGGCAGACGCCCACTACGCGAGAATGGGCTGTCGATGGACACAAGAGCCACGTGAGGTCGTCACGGAATCCGGGCTGTCAGTACGAGATGTCAACACTGGTCTATTCGGCATCCTCACCACGTTTGAGATAGCGCCCCAGGGGGTGTGACACGATGGTCGAACTCAACGAAACCACGATCGGGATAGCATTCGCGGTACTCGGCGTTTTGGCGACACTCATCTGGTACGCGCTAGCCTGGTACGGTATCAGGACGTTTCAGGAATCCGAGATTCACTCAGAGAGAAGTCCAAAAGTTCCGACTAACGAACGCCGGGGGCAGTCTCAATTGAATCCCCACCGAATCAACCGTTCTAGCTTTTGATATCAATCGAGTTGAGAAAGCATACTCGCCTGTTGTAATGACCACAACGTAGAGTCTTTCCGCGCCGGCGAGCGGTGAGGCGCTTCCGATGGACCAACAGTTCAAACAGGGTTACCGGATGCATCGTGTGCTCAGCAATCTCAACCGGCTCGACGTCGACCGGTTGGACGACGCGGATCGAGAGCGAGTCGAGACCGCGAGAGACCTCCTGGAAGAGGTGAGCCTTCTCACGCGGCCGGGCGACGGAGCCGGGGCGGACGCCCAAGCAGACTCCTGACCGGCGTCACCAGCCACGTCGGAGAGCGCCTCTCGCGTCGGTTTATCGTCCCATAGAGGGGTTCGGGGGGTCGCCTCGCGAGGTCCAGATATGGCCACACTGCAAGCTGCGACGACGTCGACCGGCGCGATCGTATCGGATCCGCAGGCAGTCCGCGAGCTCTGTGAGAGCTACTGCTTCGGGACGCTCGACTGGGAGGTTACCGAAGACGGAGAGTTCACCATCTGGGGATTCGACGACTTCGAGGTGTACGAGGCGCGGGAGAACGGCCTCCCGGATTACGAGGGCGGCATCGTGACCCACGAATTCCTGCGAGAACTCGCCAACCACCTCGAAGCCGACGAAGAGTTCGATATCCAGACGGCAGGATTCACCAAGTGCCGCTTCCCCGTGCTGGCGAAGCGGTACGTCGTTCGCGACGGCGAAGTCCTCCACGCGGACCTCAGTTCCCCCGACCCGATCGACGAGTAGGGTTGTTCGTCCCCCCGGGAGGGGTGCGGGGCGATCCAGTCGCGGTCGCCCCGTGAGGTGATTGCTCGATGGGACACCGCGCACTCGTTGCGTATGAACGCACAGACGGACAGTACACGCTCCACTACAGCCACTGGGGTGCAGCGAACCTGAAGCTCAAGCATCGAATCTCGGCTGAGTCGCCGTTCGGTGGCGAAGACACCGACGCCACGTGGGCGAAACAGCTCCTCGCAGAGCTGGCCGATGGCCTCGAGGCAGATGCGGTCGACGGCTACCTCGCCGGCGAGGATCGACCGTCGACGGTCGTCGAGCCGAAGCCCCGCGCCACCGGGCTCACCCTCGACGAGATCGTTGCTGACCACCTCGACTATCTCCACCACGAGGCGTTCTTCGTGGTGTCGACGACGTTTGAGGTGACCGCCTATCTGACGCTGTGGTTCGGGCTACAGTACGACTCAGAGACGGTCGAACAGGGAGAGACGGTCGGGAACGGTGCGCTCGCGACGGTGCGCTGGTACGACGGCGAGCCGGTCGGCGACGGCCACCTACAGGGACAGTTCGCGGCCCTCAAAGACGTCGTCGACGACGCGCAGGCCAGCGCGGAGTTCCAGGAGTGGCTTGACGTCCAGAGTCGCTTCCACGACTACTCCTACCGGAACACGCTCCTCATCAAGCGGCAGTGTCCCGAGGCGAGCCGGGTGGCGGGCTACCGGACGTGGCAGGAGGAGTTCGACCGCCACGTCACGGAAGGCGAGTCGGCCATCTGGATCTGGGCGCCGATCATCACCACGCAGTGCCCGGAGTGCGAGAACTCGCCGAGCTACCACGAGCAAAGCGACTGTGACTACGACAAGACACCGGCCGAGGAGTGGTCCGAAGGACTGGTTGGATTCAAACCAACGGCAGTATTCGATGTGTCTCAAACCGAGGGCGAACCGCTCCCCGAGCTGGAAACCGAGGCCACAGGTAACGCCGACGACCTGGTGCCAGCTCTCCTTGATGCGGCAACTACTCTCGATATCGACGTCCGTGTCGTCGACGCTGCTGAGTGGGAGCATGGCGACGCAAAAGGCGTCTGCAAACACCGGAATCTCCATGAGTGCCAACCTGTCGTCGAAGCGAAAGCCCGCTCGAATCAGGCCGATCTCGCCGTGACGCTGATTCACGAGTACGCCCACGCACTGCTCCATTTCGATGTCGACGACGAACCCGAGCGTGCAAAACGCGAGATCGAAGCCGAAGCCGTTGCGTACATCGTCGGGCGGTATTTCGACCTAGATACGAGCGGATCAGCGTTCTATCTTGCCGCGTGGCAGGACGACGATGCGGAGAGCATTCAGGAGCGACTCGGCCGGATCAGTTCGACCGCGCAGGAGATCATCGGGACGGTCGTCGAGGGCTGAACACGCCTTCCCCGTCTGTCAACCAACGCCTGGGGGTACTTTGTCCACACTGTTGGTTAATTCGTTCGGCGTCCGACCCTGCGTGTTTCGATCAGTCCCAAGACATACCCCACCGACAGTCGATGTTATGATTCAGAATCGATTCGGCGCTGCTGGTCACGAAGGAACTCAACGGCGGCATCGATATCCTGTTCGGGAACCGTTTGCTGTTCGAAGACACCTTTGAATGCGTCCGCGAAATCCTCCGACGTGAGTCGGTCGAGGACAGTATCGATGCGACCAGCGAGCTTCGCGGACTCCCCGCGATGCAGATGGGTCGCGATCCGGTCGAAATCCGCGCCAGCAGCCAGCACCACCAGATCCCGGGAGTCTGCCTTGCGGCCACTGTGAAGTTTCACGGCAAATAGCAACTCCCGTTCCGGAATCCTGGCTGTTACCGGGCGGCCGGTTCGCAGTTCCTCGGTGACAGAGTGCTGGGCCAGATAGCGATACGACCATTCAGCTTCCGTCTGGCGGCAGCCCAGTGCGTCGACCATCGCGTCGAACTGAACCGGATTCCCGATGTCTTTCGTAAACCGGATAGTACGGCCCTCGTAGAGCTCGTTTCGCTCGACATCGGCCGTTTTCTCGTAGCCGCGGTCGGTGAGAAGATCGGTGTAGTCGTCGACCGCTTGTGCCGGAATGACGACATCGACGTCCGTGGTGAAGCGTTGATTGAACGCCGCGATCGCCCACCCACCGACGAGCACGTACGGCAGGTCAGCGTCAATGACTGCCTCCAGGGTATCCAGCAATTCGTTTTCGCGTTCACCGAGGCTCATGCGTTCAAACGCGGATCCTCGTGGGACGCGTCGATATCGCGGTCATACTCATCAGCGATCATCTCCAATGCCGGCTCGTAGTTTACCCGGTACTCCAACATGTGCTCGATTGCCTCGTCCAACGGGATCACCGGATTGCCGTCAACCCACTCGCGAGTGATCTCCCCACTCGTCGGGAACAACACGTACGAGACGGTCGCGTCGTAGTCGGTCGCATCCGGCCGCTCTTCGATCCGGCTCGGAATCCCGAACTCATCAAAGAACGCCGTCCACTGGTCGACATCCCGGTCGGCAACCTGGATGAAGATCGGATAGTCGTCGTGGCCGCGGGCGATCTGATAGCCGCCGTGGGTCCAGACGTAGACGCCGTCGATTTTCGTGTACGCAAAGGGCATCCCGGCGAAGTGCGGAATGACGTAGCCGTCGTCGATCGAGGGGGGAACAGCGCGAGAGATGGCCGCGACGAGATCGTAGTAGCGATCCCTGACAGCGTAATTCTCGATGTAGACGCCGTCCTCACGTCGGATGAAGCCTGCGTCCTCCAACCGCTCAATCCAGTCGTAGACCCACGAGTAGGAGCCGTCGATCTTCTGGGCGATTCGACGGATCGAGTCGCCCGGCCGGGCCGCGACCATGATCTTCGCCGCGGTCTCGTCGACGTACTCCATCATCGCTAGTTATCGGTATCGCATCTAACTGTATTAGTCTTGTCCCCCGTATTCCCTATAGAGTTATATCTATACAGATATACTATTCTTGGCTCCGGTAATCCGATCCGGCTCAGCATTTGAGCAGAGATGAATTAACCAACAGAGGATACGACTGATCGCTATTCGTTGGTTAAGTCTATCAGCGCCCGCCGAGGGGCGGAGGCGCAGTCCCGTCTCCACGAACCATGACCGACCGATATCTAACGACCGTTCTCGACGAGGCAGAGCGAGTCGCAGAGCACCACGAGCAGGTCGCCCAATCATCAGACAATCCGAATCACGAGTATCTCCGGTACGCCGTCCTTCGGCTGCTCGAAGACGAGGCTAACGAAACATCGGTGGAGATACCGCAAATTGACGGCGTGACTGTCGGATACGGGGAGGACAAGGCGATGTACGAGAGCTGGGACGACGACGTCGAGTGGTGGGAGACGGTTCCGCCGCAGGCGGAGTGTACTCGCTTCCGGATGTTCTACCCCGACGAGTACGAGGCTGTTCCGCGAGTCATCGTCGACGTGATGGCAACACTCGGGGCGTGGCGTGTCTGGACTGGGAGCGCTGCCGCCTGTGGCTCCTACGATCATCGCGAGCGGCGGGAAGTCCACTACCTGTGGCCGGAGGGCCATCCGGTCGAAACCCTACTTGTGGATCGTCTCCAGGGTCCCAAGGCTGCGGTTGCTCCAGACGGCGGCCGCACCGGTGACGTGCGTGATCGGATGGTCGTCACGGAGCACCCGACCCAGCATGACGATCTCGAGCCGCGAACCAGCCGTGCCATCGACGAAGCAATGGCCGTCTCGCTGCTCGAAAAGGGTGGCCGGTACGAGGTCCGATCGGCGTCGGGAAACTGGTACGAAGTCGACGTGATCACCGAATCGTGTACGTGTCCAGACTGGCAGAAGCGTACGCCCGAGGGCGGCTGTAAACACCTCCGGCGAGTCGATCATGAGATCAAGCAGGGACGAGTCCCACGACCTGATGGGCGCCTTCCCTCGAAATCGTAGCGTCACTGGTCCTCGGGTAGTTTAGTCCAGAGTAAACTACTTTGCCGCTCTCGGTTGAACGCAGAAATATGGATAACAAGTTGGGTAACGGAACCGAATCGGCAACGCGGGATCGCGTCCATTTCGTGACCCAGCAGACGCGGTTTTCGCTCATCAGCGATATTCTCGGTCATCCGCAGCAGCTCCCCTCGATGTGCGAACTAGAGGAACTCAACCCAAGCATCAGCGAAGCCACGGTTTACAACCACATTCAGAAACTCATTGACGCCGGGATCGTCACGGAGGTTGCACTCGACAATGGGGAGCACCGGCAGGGCTACCCTTGGAAGTTCTACGGCCTTACCGACGAGGGACGGGAATTCCTCGAGGAGCATAATCTGCTCGCGGCCGAGGCGACGCTCCAGCAGATCTACGACACCATCTCCGACAAGCCAGAGAAGATGGTCAAGTACGAGAACGCTCCTCGTCCCGATACGAATTGACATCCTCCCGCACCTGAAGACGCGGGAATCCCAAGCGTTGGGATATTAGGGTTTGCAGTCTCCCTGTTCTCTCGTTTTGAACGACCCACTCTCGCGGTCGAACAGGAAGACTCCGGGCTGTGCCAAACAGCCGTTACTCATATCCCCCGTTGGGGGACTCTGAGTTATCCTTCTGCGAGTGTTCACCGCACCGTTCACGTCCGCGTTCATCGTCGTCTCGCACGACGAACAGACGTACAGACCGCGTTCCACGCGATTCGAGTTGCGAATCTGCCCGCAGCACGAACAAGTCTTACTCGTGTTCTCTTCGTCTACGCGGTCAACGAGGATGCCGTGTTCCTCGGCCTTGTATTCGAGGAGCCGGGCGAATCGGTCGAACTCCCATCCGTGGAGTTTCTTGTTCCCTGACGTACCCCAGTTCCGAGGCTCGCCGGTCCCATCCTCGCGGATGTGGCTGAGGTCGCCAACCGCTATCTTCTCCACGTCTTCTTCCACACACCGCTCAACGATGTGTTTCGAGAGCGTGTGGAGGAAGTGGTCTTTGCGCCGAGAGAGTTTCTGCCGAGCTTTACGCGCACGCTTTGACGGGCCGTTCTCGCCTTCGGTCTGGTACTCCTCGCGGGTGAAGTAGTGCTTATCCTCTTTCAGCACGTTCCCCGGATACAGTTCGCTCGTGCCATCTTCGTAGTCGATGGCGAGGTAGTTGCTGATCCCGAGGTCGATACCAGCCGTGTTATCTCCGGGTGCATCTTCGACTGGAATCTCTTTTTTACAGACGAGGTGTAGCTCCCACTCGCCTCCGTTCCAGACCGCACGCACCTGCTGGATGTTCTCAACTTCTACGTCGGGGCGGGTTTCGTACTCCGCGAGGATGAAGTCAGACCGACTCTCTTTCAGGTTGAACCCTTTCGAGAGGCGAATTTGGCCGTGTTTGTCGTCGTGTTTGATGGCTCGTTTCTTCCACGTGACGGTGGAGCGCGGGTGGTCGTCGCCACGTTTCCGGTAGCCCGGTGGGTTGTTACCTCGTCGGAGTTGTACCAGCCCGTGAACGCTTCAGCAAGTTCTTCGAGAACTCGCTGACTTGACTGAGAATGCAGGTCACTGTAGCGTTCATGGTCCTTCAACTCCGATTTCAGTTCGGCTTCGTCTGGTATCTCGCCGTCTTCGTCCCACCGTTGTTGGATGTAGTATCGTCCGACGTTCCACAGTTTAGATGCCGAGAACCCGCACTGGTCGAGGTCGTCACGAACCTGTTCATGGTTCGTAATGCATGCGACGTAGGTGCGGGTCGTTTCCAGCATCTTTCTGCAGTACATAACTAGTTATGAGTAGATATATTAAAATCAACGACCGGCGTTGAATATCCGGCTGGAGTGTCTTCGGTGGATTGTCGGTCAGAGTGTCGGATTCATCCCGCGCCTTTAGGCGCAGGTATTCTCCTTGCTCGTCATAAGCACGTGTTCGATGTGTAGTGTGGCGGCACACTAGGTTTTTCACAGCCCGTCACATACCGGGAGGTATGAGCAGCGACAGAATCGACGCCGAAAGCAAGGTGTCTGGAAACCAGGCAAACATCCCCGCCCGGATTCGGCGTGAGCTCAATATCGACGATGGAGATCAGCTCCGTTGGCATCTTGAAGATGACGGGAGCATTCGAGTCCACGTCATCCAACAGCAAACGGGCACGTTCGCCGACTTCGACGGCTACGCTGGTGAGGAGCCAACCGATGTCACGAGCGATCACGACGCCTGGGGCGTCGACGTCGAGTAAATGCCTCGTGCACTGATCGATACGACAGTCCTCTTTGCCGCCGCATACCGGCGGGATGGATCCCACGATGCCGCGCTTCCCGTGCTCCAGGGCATCGACAATGGAACGCTCCCGGAGGCAGTCATCCTCGACTACGTACTCGCTGAAACGCTCAACGGCCTCACGACCCACGCCGGCCACGACGCAGCCGTCGATCTCCTCGATCGAATCGAAGAAAACGCCCGCTTCCACATCGACTCACTCACTACCGACGCCCTCGCGACAGGGAAGGCCATCTTTCGTCAACACGAACCGCTCTCCTTCGTTGATGCCTGCATTGTCGCGTATATGCAAACCGAGGGACTCGGCTACCTGTATGCGTTTGACGACGATTTTGACGCCATCGAGGATGTCTATCGGCTCGAGACAGCAACGAATCCCTACAACCCGAACTGACGCTGGCAGACGCCACGGCCGGCGACGAAGTTCGGTCTCAGGATAGTCGCACCTCGTAGTCAGCCGCCAGCTCCTGGAACTCGTCCCATTTCGGGAGTCGGTCGTCGTCGACCTCGCCGTGCGTCTCGAGGTAGCAGAGCAAGGCGTCGATTTCGTCTTCGAGGCCATACTTCGCCGCCTGCTCTCGGAGATTCTCCTCGTCGACGTCGACGTGGCTGAGCAGGAGGAGACAATACGAGCGGTGGCGGCTGCCGTCGTCGATCAAGAGGGTGTGACAGCAGAGCTCCGCCGGCGAGACTGCGTTGAGCTCCTCGGAGTAGACGTAGTAGCGGTGGCCGGTGAGCAGGAACTGGAGGTCGAAGGCCGCGAACCGAGCGAGGCCGGTTTCGTGGAACTCCTCTGCGTCGATCTCCGTCTCGGCCTGGGCGAGGAATTCATCGTAGTCCTCCCAGAGAATCGTGCCCTTCGGGGCGACGGCTTCGAGGCGCTGGCGATGCAGATGGTGTGCAAGTTCACGTGCGAACGCGTGGAGGCGGTCGAAGTCGGCGTTGAACTCGTAGTGGCCGTCGTCCGTCCCGACGAGCCCGCGGTCGCGAAGCCGCTTGAGGATGCGGTTGACCGTGTTGCGGTAGTTCTCGCTCCGGTCGGCGATCTCGGAGACAGTTCGCGGTTCGTCGATGTAGTACAGCACCTCGAGTGCCTTGCCGGTCAGCAGCTCGGGGAAGTCGATGTGGGAGTGCTGGCGGACGAGGTCCTGGTAGAGTTCGACGGCGCGAGCATCCGATGGGACGACTCGTTTTCGGCGGCCGTCGCGTTCCGTGTAGACGAGCCCCTTCTCGACGAGGTCGGCGACGGCACGGGAGAGGTAGCTCTCGCTGTGGTCGAGCTTCGTCGCCAGCTCGGAGATCGTGTCGCCGCGGTCGACCGTGGCGAGGACCTCGAGTTCGATGCCCCGGAGCACGGTGTAACATAGTACGAAACTCATATATAAAAAAGTTTCGAGTAGTGTTACAGCCAGCAATCACGAGAACTGTCTCCATCGTCTTAACCAACAAAACTATGGATTCGTGGGCCGTGTTGGTTAACACGAGAGTAGCCGATGTCCTACGAACCCCCGACCCCACCGGCGAACCTCCCGACGGAGATTGTCAACACGCTCAACGAGTCGGACCCGGAGCAGCTCCGAGACGTTGCTACGTACGCTGAAGCGCTAGCCGAGCACAAGGAACGTGAGGTCCGTCTCGAGGAGTCGGCAGACCAGGAAGAAATCGAGGAGCGACCAGACGACCTCCCGGACGACGTCCCTGCCAAAGCAACGATCACGATCAAGGAGATCAACGACAATCGCTACTACTACTGGCAGTGGAGGGAAGGCGACAAGGTGACCTCCAAATACAAAGGCCCAGTCAATCCAGACGAATGAACTCGAATAGGAGGACACCCCCCTTTTTCGAGTTGTAAATGGGAGAGGGTACGGAGACGGCACATCACATACAATAGAACATCGGATCTCTAAGGTCAGCCACCCCCCGTTTTCGAGTAGTAACGAGAAATTCCGATGGGTGACACCCCTCCCCCCATTTTCGAGCTGTAACGTACCACCCGAGCCGCGAACACCCCCCGTTTTCGAGTAGTAAGCGCGGGGCGGATCTGAGCGAGATTAGTTCTTGCTCCGGAACTGCTTCATCCGTTCGCGGACAACCGCGCTGATAGTCGCCTCTTCGTGAGCTAGATCTTCGAACCGGGAATCCTCACGAATCGTCTCCATGATCGTTTCCGGATCCTCGGAGAGGGAGAAATACATATGCACTCCTCGGCCTCGCCCCTTGCCCCGACGCTCGAAGTCCAATACACCGTACGTACTCTGCTCTGTGACGTGGTTGACGAACGTCTCGCGACTGTACTGGTCCGTATCCATCGTATCAGCAATAAATTGGTACGTCTTGAACGCAGGTCCAGCAGGTATCCACTCAGGATATTCTCTTGCGTAGTGGGCAGTGGCCGCCACAGCGTAGATGGAGAGTTTCTTTTGAGTGGAGATCCCGTTAATATGGCGAAGTTTGCGATTTTCGGTGTATTTCTCCTGGGCTTCACGGACATCAGTCTCGGTAACTGTGTCAGCTCCGCTCCGCTCGGTTAACTCGCCAGCCCATCTGAGGAGATCTATTGCTTTCCGTGCATCTCCATGCGTTTGGGAGCCGAATGCAGCAACAAGCGGAACGACGTCATCTGCGAGTGATTCCGGCTTGAAGGCGTCTCGTCGATTGTGGAGAATACTACGGAGTTGGTTCGCATCGTAATCGTCGAAGAAGATGTCATCAGGATTGTAGGAACTCTGTGCGCGGCTGTTGAGGTCCTTCATGAAATCAGCGTAGTTCGTGATAGTCGTGAGCGAAATCGGGCCGTCAAAATCGGCGAGTTTTCGAGCCCGTGAAAGCTGGTAGATGAGAGAATTGTACTCTGCCTCCTGATACGGCCCCTCGAGCATATCGATCTCATCGAGGATGAAGATGACACCGTCGTAGTACTCTCGCATCAGTTCGTACAGTCGCTCGAGCTTCTGATCCGTTGAGACACCGGTTTGAGGAACACCAGGTTCGACACCGAGGTCGTCGGCAGCAGCTTTAACTAGCCGATAGACAGCCCGATCTGCAGTCTTCGGTCCCTCGCAGTTGATAGAGAGGACTCCGAAGGTCTTGCCTTGTGACTCACACAGTTCGACAATCTGTTTGCAGACTGCATGAATGATGAGCGATTTCCCCGTTCCAGATGGCCCGCTCAGGAGCATATCGGGGATTCCCTCATTCTGGAGGACCGGTTTTAGGTTGTCGACGACACGGCCCAACTGGTCATCACGGCCAACGATACGATCCTCGTCGATGATAGTATCTGACCGAACGAGGTCCTTGTTCGCAAAAACGCCCCCGGACGACTCGGTTTGTAACCGATCTCGAATTGAGATGCCCCCACCGTCGCCGTTGGTCGCTTGTTGAGACGAATCAACTGGATCCGAGCCGTTCTCGAAAGTCGTTTGTGACGTACCGGGCGAATCTCCATCCTCACCCGTCGATCCAGGGGTTTCAGGATCAACAGAAGAGGATTCACGATCCTCCTCATCTTCCGGATGATTCGATCCTGCTCTACATCCCTCTCGTCCCATTATGAACCCTATCGAACTCCGGGTATAAAAATATGGGCCCTTTTAGAGATGTAACCACTCGAAAACAGGCTATCTAACGACTATATCCCTGTATTCTCGAAATGGTCCAGGTACCGTCTTCGGAATCTATCAGCCTCCGTTGTCGAGTTGTAATCGGTCGCCAGGAATCTCTATCATCGAAATTCCTTGATGATCCACACCCCCCTTTTTCGAGTTGTAAGCCTTCGAGGAGCGGTAACATACCTGGTCCGGTTTTCCCACCCGCCCCATTTTCGAGTTGTAAGTAACGGTGAGTCGTACTGAGTATAGAAGCAAATCTGTACCATCTGGATTTTGCGAATGATGCTCAGGGTGAAACAGTCTATTCCACACCCCCCGTTTTCGAGTTGTAAGCCCCAGAATTACCGCGAAAGGGCGACTCTCGTATGACCAGTTCACGAATGAGAGAAATGACAGTCTACAGATACGATGGGTGGTGAAGCTCGTTTGATGGACTCGACCATTCTACCCCCTCCCCCCCTTTTTCGAGTTGTAAACTCGTGATGATAGGTGGGGGTGAACAGCAAGAGCAACTGCAAAACAGCTGATTGTGACGAATGCATGCGATAGGAGGCCTGAAGATCGTTTTCTCTAACTTGTAACTAGAAATACGAAATTTTATATCTTATATTACCTTACCATATCTGTAGTGCAGATAAAGAAAATATATCTTCTAGCTTAGCTAGAAGACTGAAGTCTCTGGAGATGGGAACATCACTTGGTTTCGATCCCGAGAATAATCACGTCTTATCGCCTTTACGTCCTCTTTTGTGAAATCCATTCTCACTACATGGCGCCTGAAGTGGTCTGTACCCATCGACTTACAACTCGAAAAAGGGGGGAGGGGGTTCGTCAGGCCCAATCCGTGATACCGACTACACGTATTCCATTGAGATCCCGTCGAATATCATTCCGATTCCAGCCAAGGGGAGAAAGTACGCTCTCGACAGCTCGGACCAACTCCGTCTCGTAGTACGAGGCGTCGTAGGTCTCGATCTCTTCGTGGGAGAGGGCGACACGGTCACGCGAGGTCTTCTCGTCGTCGACGACCACGTACTCGATGTCCTGTCCCGGGTGGACAGCGAGGTCCTGCTCTCGAGCCCGCTTCAGCGCCGCCACGTTCTGGGTGTTCTGCGTATATCCCTCTAGCGGCTTGGAGACACGATTCCGTTCGACGAGCTGCTCGACCGGCACCGTTCCAGCGTGGAGCCGATTGATGGCGTCTTGTAGACAGTCGAGCACTGCCTCCGCCGACCGGGTCGCGTCGAACCGTTCGAGACAGTCCCGCTGGACCGCCTCGATGAACGGCGGAGTTGAGCGCTGCCGGGCTTCGATCCCCCGGATCTTGAAGTCGTCTTCGTCGGCGACTTTGCCGAAGTACTTCGTCAACGCGCCGGCGTCGCTCTCGCGTTGGGGCACGAACGCCACCCAGTCGTAGTGGGCTTCGTGTTCGAGCCGAATCTCGACGCGTTCCGTGATCTCTGTTGCGAGCGTCTCGAGATCCTCGCGGTCCTCGTCGTCGACGTCGGGGTCTGGGGTCACCCAGATGGAGTCGACGATGCCGTGGACGACGCGCCAGCCGCCGGCTTCCAGCCGCTGTTTCGCCGTCAGCAGAATCTCGCGAGCGAATGCGTTAATCGCCTCGTGGCACTCGATGCGGCCGAACTTCGCGTTGCTAAACCCTTGATAGCCAAAGCAAGCGACGAGGATCCACTTCAGCGCTCCCGACCGTCCCTCGAGTTCCGCCAGTCGGTCCTCGTCAGGGTCGTCCCGCTCCTTCTCGCGACGGATGGCCGCCTTGATCTCGTCGCGAGCGTCGATGATCGGCTGTAGCACGCCGACGAGGTAGCCCCGGTCGTCGCAGATCGAGTACCCAAGTCCAGGAACGTCCTCGCGGTCGCTGTGGCAGTCACACCGGATGACGTCCGGTGAGACGTTCCGCGTACAGATGATGTTCGGGTACAGGCTCGAAAAGTCGAGTTCGTGGACGTTCTCGTGGAGGCCGACCTCGGGCGCGAAAATGAAGCCACTACGGTCGGCGTCGTGGAGCGTTCCCATCGGCTTGTAGAACTCGTGGCGCCAGGAGTTCCACGGGACGAGGACGCCGCGGTCGTGGGCCTCACAGATCTGAATCGCGGTGAGGACGTTCCCGATCGATGCCCACGCAAGCTCCTGGACGGGCTTTTTCGAGCGCGACACGAGGTCGAGGACGCCGTCGAGGTTCGTCTCCCCGTAGAAGAACGTGTTCGACTCGTCGATGATCGCCCGGCCGGGCACGTTGTACCGCGCCGGGGAGTGACCGACGCGGCCGTAGCTTGAGTACGTCGATCGGCTCGCGAGCTGCTGATAGTCGACATCCGGCCACCGACTCAGCGAGAAGTCGTCGACGCCGGCGACCGTCGCCATCTCGTGGAGGGTCGGGACGGTTTCGCTCGTCGAGCAGATCAACACGTCCGGATCGTGTGCTTCGAGCGCCCCTTGGACGGCGGTCAGGATCTCCGTTGGTGTGCCAGTGACGGCGTCGCCGTCGACGGACAGCTCCCCATAGACGTCGTTGCTCGTTTCGGTCACCGGGACGCTGAGTCGGAGCGTCGACAGCTCCCCCGCCGGTGTCGGATCGACGTCGGTCTCCAAACAGTACCGGAACTCTCGCGAGAAGTCGACGTTGAAACAGGCGAGGTCCCCGACTGGATAGTCCGACAGCTGGCGCGCCTGCCGGGCGAGTGGGGTGACGCGGTCGATGTGGGCGACGTCGACGGCGAGGACTGTCTCCTCGTCCCGTCGAAAGCCCGGCCGTCGCGCAACCATCTCGGTCGCGGCGACGTCCGGGTGCTGGTCGTACACCGACTGGAGCGTCGTGAGGTCGAGGTCGGACGCTGGGTCGCGAGGGGCCACGTAGAAGCGTGGAGTGTAGTCATCGCGCTCGGTCGCAACGGCGCCGTCGGTGGTGGCGTCCCACTCGAGGACGCGCCCGTCGTCCAGGAAGTCGATAGTGTACGGCATCGTCAGGGGTTCGAGTCCGGTGGGGCGGCCTCCTGGTCATCGCTTGCTGCGACCGCGGCTTCGAGCTCCTCGAGGCGCTCCTCGTGGTCGTCGAGGCGGGCTTCCTGCTCGAGATCGATGCTGAGCAACGCCGGCAGCAGCGGATTCTGGTGGTTCAACAGCCCGCTCGCGTCGGCGTGTTCGCGGGCGTACTCGAACAACCGGTCGAATCGTGGCTGGTCGCGACGACGGAGTGCCCGGCGGAACTCCGCCCAGCGCTCTTCGATGGCACGGAGTGCATCTCGGTACGTCGAGTTCGTGCGTCCCATCGCTATCACCCTCCCGAACCGGTCGCCGTCCACGCATCGAGCAGGGGGTCCGCAGTGGCCGACACCGTCTCACCCTCAGTAGTGCCGCCCGTCCCGACGCCCTCTGGAGTCGGCGTCGGCGGAGTCGGTTCCACGCCGACCTGCGTGGCGCGTGCCGCGAGTAGCTGCCGCCAGTACGCGAACGTCGTCTGGTAGTACGCGCCATCGTCGACGGGATAGACGAGTGTCTCGAAGTCCTCGCCGACGACCCGTGGCCCCATTCGGGTCTGCTCGCACTTGAGGTGATGGTCGGCGACTGTCGCGACCGGCGCCGTGAAGTCATTACGTTCGTTTCGAGTAACGAGTACCGGGATGTCGTACGCATCGGCGTAGGTCGCCAACCGGGCGAGCGTTCGGGCCTGGAGGGTTTTCGCGTGAGTCTCGCCGAGGGTATCGTCGGCGCGGTACTGGGCGTCGACGGCCGGCGCGACGATGAGAACGGGCGTGTGAGGAGACGTTTCCTCGTCGCGATCTGGTGCCCGTCGACCGGCTGCCCCGGCGTCGGCAGTGGACGACTGAATTACCTTGTTCACCGCTGTCGGGAGATCACAGACGGCGCCGTAGTGCTGGTAGGCGGTGAACCCGCGTGTGACGTGGATTCGGTCGAGCAAGCGCTGGCTAGGCGCGATCCGCGCGAGTGTCGTCGTCGTCGTCGCGTGTCCATTTGCGTCGACCCAGAAGGCGGGTCCGTCGTGTAGGAGGAGATGATCGAGCACGAGCGACTGCGGGATTGGGACGCCGCGGCCCCCCTCCACGTCGAGCAGCGTGATGCCGTCGTCGAGTGACGGCAACAGCATCTCGTCCGTAGCCGGATCGGCCTGGTCAGCAAGCGACCGGTTGCGGTCAGCACCCCGTGTCGGCTGGTCCACCGCCAATCGGTTCGACGTTGAGTGTTCTCCCATACTCGACTAGTTGTCCACATTCCCGATAAGCCGCGGCGTGGCGCTTCTGCGTTTCAGGGAAGGCATGAGATAATTGGTGGCCCACCCTCAGTCGCCGTGTTTCTGTGGACGATTGACTGTTTCCTAGAACGTTTCCAGAATCAGGCGCGTCTGCTGCTCAGTTAACCAACACACCGGATTTACTGGGACCGTTTGTTGGTTAAGAACATCGGCGCTGACGAGGCTCCGCGCGACCACGTTGAAGATGCTTCCCCCCGAACTCCTCCGTATGTGTGGACGCAATTCTCTCTTCGTCGATCAAGGTGACTTGGAGTCTCGCTTCGACGCCGAGGTCGTCGCGGACGGCGGGTATACACCCCGATACAACATCGCGCCTGGCGACGACCTACACATCATCACGAACGAGGCACCAGACGAGATCGACCGCTACCACTGGGGTCTGATTCCGTTCTGGGCGGACGAGCCGGAGGAAGGAATCATCAACGCTCGCTCCGAGACTGCCGACGAGAAACGCGTCTTCGAGCAGGCGTGGGAATCCCGCCCCTGTCTTGTCCTCTCGTCAGGGTTCTACGAGTGGAAAGCACCGAACGGCGGACCGAAACAGCCCTACCGAATATACCGGAAGAACGATCCGGCGTTCTCGATGGCCGGCCTCTGGGATATCTGGGAGGGCGACGACGAGACGATCTCGTGCGTCACGATTCTCACGACGGACCCGAACGACCTGATGAATCCCATCCACGACCGGATGCCAGTCGTCCTTCCGCAGGACGCTGAGTCCGACTGGCTCGCCGCAGATCCGGACACCCGCAAGGACCTGTGCCAGCCGTATCCGAAGGACGATTTGGACGCCTACGAGATCTCGACGCGGGTCAACAACCCAGGAAACGACGATCCCCAAGTCATCGAGCCGCTGGACCACGATCAATCGGGCCTCGGCGAGTTCAGCTCGGAGTAGCTGACGGCGTCACGGTCACTGCATCGGCGACGCACCAGCCGAATCGACGAGCGAGTACTCTCGGTCCCGACTCGTCCCCTCCGCCTCGAGGAGGTTGTATTGCTCCATCTTCGAGAGGTACGTGCGGACGGTCCGTTTCGTCCGGGGGTCATCGATGTCCTCGGAATAGCGCTCGTGGATCTCGCTCGGCCCGACCGGGCCGTGCTCACGAACGATGTCGTAAACGACGCGCTGGTGCGGTGTGAGCGAGTCTAGGCTCTTCTGCTTAATCTGGGCCCGAGCATCTTCGGCGGCGTCTAGAAGAATGTCGTCGGTGATGCGCTCGTGGTTCTCGCGATCAGCCTTGCCGGCCGCCGTTCGGAGGATGCCGATTGCGAGACGGGCGTCGCCGGCGGCCGCGTCGGCGATCCGGTAGAGCTGGTCGTCGGTGATGACATCCTCGTCGAGGCCCCATCTCGCGCGAGCACTCAGGATGTCGTACAGCTGCTCGTCGTGGTACTTGTCCATACGGACGTGCTCGCTGGAGCGCAGGCGACTCACGAGACGGTCGTCGACGCGGCTGAACAACTCCTCTTCCTTGTTCGCGATGCAGATGATCGCGAACTGCGGGAGGCTGTGGAGGTCGTAGATGACGCTGGGGTCTTCGAGCTGGTCGACCTCGTCGAGGATGACGACGGTCCGCGGGCCGTCGTGCTGCTGAAGCCGGTCGATGAGTTCGTCGTGGGGTGTCGACTGGCGGTGGATGTCGATGGTCGCGCCGAGGTCGTCGAGGATCTGGTAGAGCGTCCGGAATCGGGTGTAGTTGCACCAGCAATTCACATAGGTACTCTCAACATCCAGCGCTTCCTCACGAAGGCGTTCAGTGACGAATTTCGCGATGCAGGTTTTGCCGGCCCCGCTGGGTCCAGTTACGACGGCCGAATCGGCAGGTTTGCCGTTTGTAATGGGCTCAAGAACGCTGGAAAGATGATTGACCTCGGCGTCGCGATGCTCAATTTCTCGCGGTACGAACCCGGCACGAAGGACGCGAGCATCGCGGATCATAGACGAGAGATGCTTTCGGTGCAATCTACAAAAACGTATCCGGGCTGTTTCCGGAAAGCCCCCTTCACGGATTCGTTTCTTCACGAAACCCGCTCGCTGGCGACCTAATCCACTGAATTTGCCGATATAGTGAGAGGTAGATTTCCGGAAGCCCCGGCAATACTGTGGCGTTCTTAACCAACATATGAAGTAATATTATCCGTTGTTGGTTAACGCAGAGACACAGCTCTATCGATGTGTTCGGAGCAGATAGGAACTGATATTGCTGCGTTTCGACCGTCCAAACAGTTCCTCTTCCCAGTTCACGATGCAGATGGCCGCGAACTTTGGGAGGCTTGAGGCTCATAAAGGACGCCGGGATATCCCAGTTGGTTGACCTCGTCGAGGATGACGACTGTATACGGCTCGTCGTACGGCGTCGGTTGCCAGTGAATATCGATTGTTGCACCGAGGTCCTCAAGCATCTGGTAGAGCGCCCAGAACCGGGTATAGTTACGCCAGCAGTTGACATGACATCCTCCCCGTCATGGACGACAGGGTTTCATCCGTGGAAATCTCAGCTATACGGATTCCCCGGACCCAATATTCCCGTCCCGATGGACGGTACTCGGGTCTGTGCGCTGTTCTTTGGGACTTTCCTGAGGGTGTGGTATCCCCGACCAGTTATGGTCGTCCCACTCGAACCGCACGGGCCGTGCCATCGGCCTGACTTCCTGTTCTGTGTGCCGGTCTAAGAACGTCTCTGACGCTGTGAGATCGGCATGGCTTTCAAACCCACACGGACAGGTGAGCGTGTCGCGATGCCGGGTTGTTCGGTCCGTCGAACCGCACTGAGGGCACTCCTGGCTCGTCCACGCCTCCGACCGAACTTCTACAGAAATGCCGAACTCTTCGGCGGTACAAGCCAGTCGTTCGGTGAACTTTCTGAATGACCAGAAGTTGTGGGTCTTGGCGTTGGTTTCGACCGACCAGTGTGTCTCCAGTACGTCGGTCAGCCCGCCGATATACACCGTGTCCACGCCGTCCTCGTAGAGTCGTTTCAGCAGGTCACGACACAACGCTTCTTGAGCATGGTCGCGGCGACGGGTTCGCTTTCGGTACAGCCGCCGAATCCGTTTGCTACTGTATTGTCCGTCTTCGAGCTTCGACTGTAGTCGGGCGATTTCTCGTGTCGTCTCGCGGAACCGCTAGAATAGTCCGCGACCTTCGTACAGATATTGCTCGCCGGTCGTGGTGGTACAGGCGACGAGGTTGTTTGCACCAATATCCAAAGCGGCCTCCTCTGAGGCCAGTGGAGTCGCCCGTGCATCGTCAGAGACAGTCACGGGCTGCGAAGCTCGGAAGATGCAATCAGTCTCGTCGTACCACAGATCCAGCCGTCCCTGACTCTCGTAGTCGGGCCAGTTCGGGTCGCCAGCGATTTCGAGTCGGAGACGTCCAGTGTAATCGTATCGGTCGTTTAAGTCGCTCCCGACCAATATTTCAAGTCGTGAGCGCTCGCCCCAGTCGACGGTGTATGAGGTGTTGCGAATGACGGTCTGGAGTTGCCGCCCATCGTCGTCGTTACCGCGAAACCCCGGCGGTTCCGGGTGTTCCGTAATCGACGTGTTCGACCCGTCGTGATACTGCTCTCTCAGGCGGAAGAACCCGCGCCACGCTTCACTGTTCTTCCGTATGACCTGTTGGGCGGTAGACGCGCCGAGCACGCCTTTATATTTGCCTTCGAGTTGGCCTGTATCGGCGTCCCACACGTCTCCCTTGAACCCGTCTTCGTCGTTGTACCGCATCAGGCGCTGGTAGTTAACTTCGTTCCAGAGAGCGGCGGAAGCGTCCAACAGATCGCGTAGCAGTTGCTCACCGGTATCGGAAAGCGGTCGCACGGCGAACGTGTTGGTCCGCTTCATCAGCTACTATAGCATACCTTCGCTTCGGATATGAACATCAGCCATCCATAGTGAAAGTAAAGCTCGTTCAATCTCGCTGGAGACGCAAATCCCAGAACTCTCTCACTAACACAGGTGAGTGGTCTCGACGTCAAGAACCTCCTCGCGAAGGCGTTCGGTGACGAACTTCGAGATGCAGGTTTTGCCCGCACCACTCGGACCCGTGACGATGGCAGTGTCGGTGGGTTCCCCGTTTGTGATGGGTTCGAGGACGCTGGAGAGGTGGTTGACCTCGGCGTCGCGATGCTCGACTTCGCGAGGGACGAACCCGGCGCGGAGGACGCGAGCATCGCGGATCATCTATATCTGATAGATTGATTTTCAGGCTAGTCATAAAAGCGTGACCGGGTTGCTTCCAGAAACGATCCTTTTCGTCCCACCGTACCTATCGAAATCCACGCGCAGTAACGCGATTCCTGTTCGCGGAAACCCAAGGTTTCCGGGATTTTCCGGAATCAGCTCACGGGCGAGAACTCGTTACACCGGGATTTTGCCAGTCGCCGGCTTCGTGATTACTCCAGGGGATGAGGTATACACCGTTGTCAGCGCGGCTTTGGCAGTCCAGATCATCCATCAAGTTGTTCCAGCGCTCTTCGATCGTATTGCCCGACTGCTCAAGAATTCAAACGTATACTACGCTGAAGAACGTTTCACTGACCCACGAGTCCGTCTGTATCCCGGTAGTGGTCTCGAGTGTGAATCTGGTAGTCCCCTTCGGAACGGGTTGACACAGACAGCCTCCGACACCACCAAGACACAGGAGTACAATGGTGCCGGGGATACTTAGATGCCGGTTACTTACTGTCTGACTAACTAGTGATTAGTGTTTAATCCTTAAATCACATCAACTGGTGTATGCCCTCGGCCCCATTGAATAACATCGCGCCTTTCGATATGCACGATCAGCAGATTTCAGTGCTGTTGATCGATGATGACGAAGATCTGATAGAGCTCTCTGCCGACTTTCTGGAACATGAATTAGAGCAAGCAGACATGACGACGGTGATGGACCCAACCACTGGCCTAACCGAAGCTATCGAGGGAGCGTACGATTGTATCGTCTGTGATTACGACATGCCGACACTCAATGGATTGGAAGTCCTGAACGAGATACGGAGCGAGGGGATCGACATTCCGTTCATCCTGTTTACTGGAAAGGGGAGTGAAGAGATCGCAAGCAAAGCGATCTCCGCAGGTGTCGATGAGTATCTTCAGAAAGGCGGGCCAGAAGAATACCCGGTCCTCGCGAACAAGATCGAGAATCTCATCGAAAAACACCGGGCAGAGGAGCAGGTACAACGGGGCTTCCGGGCCATCGAATCTGCACAGGAGGGCATTGGAATCATCGACGAAGACGGAATCTACCAGTATCTGAACGAAGCCTATGCTAATATTTATGATCGAGAACGGACTGAAATTATCGGCCAGCACTGGGAGATGCTCTATCCCGACGCAGAAGCCGACCGATTCACGAACGAGATTCTCCCTGAATTGGATGCGGATGGCTCGTGGAGCGGCTACGCGACAGGATTGACCAAAAACGGAGAGACCGTGAGCGAGCGGCTGGTCTTGACGCCAACTGACGACGGCGGCCACGTTTGTCTGGTCCAACGTCTCGCTGCAGAGGACGAACTGAAACAGGAACTGGCACTCAAGAATCGGGCACTGGACGCAGCGTCGGTCGGTGTGACGATCACCGACCCTACCCAGGAAGACAATCCGCTCGTCTACGTAAATGATGGGTTCGTAACGTTGACTGGGTACGACCGTGCGGAGATTCTCGGGAAGAACTGTCGCTTCTTGCAAGGTGAAGACACAGACCCAGAGACGGTCACCGCGATACGCAAGGCCATCGATAACGAGGAACCGATTTCGACAGCGATTCTGAACTACGATGCAGATGGTGACCCGTTCTGGAACTATCTGGAGATTTCACCCGTCGAAGACGAGGATGGAACAGTCACTCACTTTGTCGGCTTCCAGCGCGACGTGACCGAGCTGAAAGCCGAGCAATCTGCGATGGAAGACCAAGTCGAATGGTTGAGCGAGTTCGCCGAAGTCGTCTCACACGATCTGAAGAACCCATTGTCTGTCATCCGGGGTAATATCGAACTGGCGAAGCAATCGGGTGAGATGGACCGTCTGACGGAGGCACAGCAAGCTGCGGACCGGTTGGACGAACTGATCGACGATCTCTCCAATGTGATGCGCCAACGCCAACTGGTAAACGATTTGGAACCCGTCGATTTTGCGGAGGTATTCCAGTCCGTGGGGTGGTCTGAAGGTGGATCGCATTCGGTTGATATCGCCGATTCGAACGCGATCGTCGCCGACAAGCAGGCGTTGGCTCGACTGGTCGAGAATCTCGTTCGGAATACGATCGAGCACGGGGGTGAAGGTACTACAATGCGCGTCGGAACCCTTCCCGATGGCTTCTACTACGAGGATACTGGGCCGGGATTGCCGGGCGAATCACCGGATACCATTTTCAAACCTGGCTTCACGACGAAAGATGACGGGCCAGGCCTCGGCATGGTCAGCATCAGACAGATTGCTGCAGGGCACGGCTGGGAGATTTCGCTGGCCGAGAGTCCTGAAGGTGGTGCCCGATTCGAATTCACTAACGTGGACCGTTCTGCATGACTCGGCAGGGCGCCTCAATTTTGATTTTCTCGAGTAGCAATCAAACCGCTACGAGGGCAGCACCGCTTGCCACCAGAGATCTTGCCATGCTTGCCACACGGTTCGCCGTTGCTGGAGCGTACTTTCCGCTGTGCGTAGTATCCGGGTCGTGATATCCGTGTTACAGTCCGGACAGCGATAGCTGGTCGCGCCTCGGATTGTGGCGAGATCCCAGGTCTCCGTCGTAGGGGCTTTGATGGCCACACTCTGGACAAAAGAGTATACTTTTGAGTGGAACATCAGAGGTGGGCCGGTCACTATTTGCTACCAGCATTTACCGAGAGATTCGACACGAGCATAGAAAGCAACTGTCTCTGAGGTCCCTAACTACCATTCTTATCATTTGATATGCAGGAATACATATATAGGGCGCTAATACTGCATGATGAGGTACTGGCGGTAGGAATCTCGGTTACTGACTCAGTGTGAATCGCACTTCGAAAGAATCCAACGGCATTCTCATCAAAACTGGGTTATATGTGAACTGTGAGAATATTTAATTATACATGCAAAACACATCAGAATCCGAAGAATGATTAATATCTTTTGACGGCGTATCTCTTTCCTGAAATAGTGGTGAGTGTAATGGTACCAGTATTCACACAAACGACACTGGATGCCACGTGTAGGTACGCTGCTTCGCTGCGTTCCACTACTGACTCCAGGTTGGCAGTGGCAGCGTTGTCAGCGTGAAACGATTTGGCATCGGAGAATGATCTTCGACTATAGAAACCATGACATCAAATCAAAATGCTAAGCCCATACCACTACCGCGTGCTCGAAAGCGCCCGGTACTCCTGAAAACAGAGACCATAGAGCAGTTAGACAGGATGAGAGCCGATGACGAAAGCTACGATGACCTCATCACTGCACTCCTGAGCGATTCACAAGGAACGTGAGACGATTGGGTTACGTCTCGCACTGCGCTCCAAGCGCCTCGAATGACTGTGCAGCTAAATAGACCAGATTCCAATGAAGACGTACAACGAAGACAAAAACAATGGTGTGACGACGTCGACCACGAAGCGGTTCAAAGGCTTCGACGCGATATTCGGGACTGACCCGGACGAAATCTATATCGAGTTACGCCTCGGCCGTCCGGCGTACATCCGCCTGCACGAAGGAAAGTACCTCCAGGAAGGCGACGTGTATCACCGCGAACAGCTTGGGATGGCATCTCCGACGCTAGATACGTGGGAGATACGCGAGATTGACGAGGAAACCGTCGTCGGCGAGGACATCGAAACCAGGGACCGGATGACGTGGGACCGGGAGGAAGTCGAACGTGGCCTGGCCGTCGGGAAGTTCAGTACGAACCTCACCGACTTCGAGACGGTGAGCGTCATCCAGACCGGGCGGTGGGAAGATTACGACCGGGACGGCGACGAAGCGGGCTATCGGTATACTGGTCGGCCGTACGTGATGGTCGTCGCGTACGGTGACAATGGGCTGAAGTACAGCCGCCGGTACCAGTTTGTCGACGACGAGGAGCGCACACTCGAACTCTGGACGCAGGACGCGAGCATCGAACAATTCGCCGACGAGATCGCCGCACGCTTCGACGAGCGGATTCATGAGGCATTAGAAGCTGACGGGTACGACCTCGCGGAGAAACGATAACGCAACCCGGTATCCAGCGGTCCGTGAAGCGGGAGGTCTTCGTCTGCACAACGAACCCATCCCGCTTCGCTTCCTAGTAAATGTGGTATTTCCTCCGAGCTACTAGCATCCCGACACGAGTTTCACAGGCCTCCGACTGCCAACGTTCGAACGCCTAAACAAGGCCCACTCTTTCTATTCAGCACGCCATTTGTATCAACCGTTGAGGGTTTCAACAGAGCCAAGTTTCCGTAATTGGAGATCCGTTAGGTCTTCTCCGAAGCAATTGAGCTCCCGGTGAAGAAGCCGAGCGACGGGAGAAACGACATGGAACACTCGTGGCAGATGACTGGACTCTCCGCCTGATAGATGCGCCGATTTACTCTAGTCGCGTTCCATCCCTGGGACAGTACTCGTATACGTCGTTCGTCGTTTGAAAACCGCAGGTCGAACACTGCCGAAGCGGTCGTTCCTCGTCCCGTTCGGCGGACCGTCGAAACAGAAACGGGACGAACGGTATGAATAGGAAAAGCACGAGACTATCGAAATACCACCAGAGGAGCGCACTCACGAGAAGACTGCCGACAATTCCTGCAATTGCAGTCGCTGTCCGGGAGCGAACCATATCTCCTGTAGCCGATCCACCAGGAAATGATGACCGACGAAACGAATTGTTATAACCGACATTCATATATTGTTCGATCGCTAATATCTATCATAGAGGTGATTCTCGTGTCGATGGGAACCTTCGACGAGGAGGAGTACGAGCGTCGCGAGGCGAAGATTAGCTCCGTCGAGGCCGACTCGGACGACCAGCGGACGACGTTCGAGGGTCGCGTCGAGTTCACCGGCGTCGACTCGGTCGACGACCTCCTCGCCCGATTGAAAGACCTGAAAGAGGAATAGTCAGCAACGTATTCGACGCCAGAACCGCACTAGTATCATCGATGACATCCGATTACACACGTGACCACGAACATGAATTGGAAGCCGAGTATCTATCGGCCGCTGACGCAGTCGTCCTCGACATTTACGAGGCAGACGGAGCGCTGTTTGTAGACGTGGTAGTCCCCTGTCCGACCTGTAGCGAACCGCTCCGGGCGTCTGCCCGCGTTCGGGAGGTCGTTGACGCTGACATCGAGTTCCCGATTGACGATGCCGAGGACGTCTACGACTGAGCCCTTGGAGATACGCCAGATCACCCGGTGGTCAGGATGAGAATGGGCCGTTTCTCCTCGGAAGTCGAAAAAGATGTGGGTGACGGGGGGGGGGGGGAGGCCATCACTACGAACCCGACCTCAAATCACCACGGCCCGGGCTTCGAGCCGCCTCAGGTATCGGGATGGACGCAGCTGTTCCGTCAGCCTTGGCGGGTGGCCGAAAGTACTCACACAGCCACGCTGCGACGCCGTCGAGACCGGGAAACAGCGTTTTTGCGGTAATGTTCGCCTGTACGAGCCGGTCCCTGAACTCCGCCTTTCGTTCGGCTGGAACGATTATTCGCCGTACCGCTTCGGCCGCCATCTCGGCCAGCCACTCGTCGATGCGAGTGCTCGGGTTTCCGGTGGTGGAAAACAACGCTGACTGGTTGATGATGCGGTCATCAATCGCAGGTGCTTCGTAGAAGACGACGAAGTCGTCAGGATAGGCAGCCGCCATCTGTTCCCAGAGTTGCGTGTACTTGAGGATGTGGGTGGTACCGCCGTTCCGTATCACGCCGAAATCGACGCCCATCTCCCGTAACAATGAGACTGCAACGTCGTCGATACCGCTCGCATCGAACACGCTCAGATCCGCGTCGTCGAACAACTCTCTGAATTCGTCCGGTGCGTGCTCGTGGATCGTCCGGTAGTCGACTGCCCAGATGAGGCCGTCGACGTCTTGGCGACCGCGGGTAGCGAAGTAGGCAGCGACGTACGGCGAGTAGGTCCAGTCGAGCAGTCGCGTCGGCAACCCGTGATGCTGTGCAATCGCCTTGAATTCCGCCCCGAACGGCACCTGCTGGAGTTCATCGCGGGCGTAGTGGTTGAAGCTCTTGAGGAGGTGCCACTCCAGGTCCCACCGCTCGGACCCACCGAGGAATCGCTGTAGGGAGGTTTCGAGCCCGTAGGCCGCGTTCGACTGGCCGCGGAAGACGTACGGCGACCTGACCCGGCCGATGTCGGGTCGCCAGGCGTCTTCGAATAGTAACGTCTGGAGGTCTTCCCAGGTCTCCGCGCGATACTCCGTAATCGGGCCCTCTGCGGTCTCACGGTGAGTGGTCGTCGTCCGCTCTGAACGGTCCGGTTTTTCGTCCGGCCGGCTCGGATTCTTCTCGGAGTGTCCTGCCGTCTCGGGGCCTTCCGGACGGTTTCGTTCTGATGATTTCCGCTGTCGACTCACGCGCCCACACCTTCGGGAAGGACCCCGAGCTGGTCGAGAATCGTCAGGTAGTCGGGATAGAGCCACGCTTCGACGATTCTGTCGCCTTCGTACCGGTCGATTGCGGTCCCGGTCCAGGATAATTCCGCGCCGGTCGGTTCGATTCCGAGGATCTCACCCCGGTGGACGGCGCTGATGCTGAAGTGGACGACGAGGAGGTCTTCCTCGGCGACGAGGCGTTCGATGACGAACTCTTGGTCGCCGAACGCCGTGCCGAAGTTCTCGAAAAACGCCTTGTAGCCCTCGCGGTCTGTAGCGTCCATCCCGAAGAACCCGTGAGTGACGACGTCCGGAGCGATTATCTCGTCGATGACGTCCAGGTGTCCCTCGTGGGTCTCCGCCATGAGTCGCTCGAAGTTCGCCTTGTGTTTGGCTGTCGTAGCGTTCATTTCGTCTCCTCGTCCGCCCCGTCTCCGCCGACGTGTACGACGTTCGTGCCGAACGGCTGGAGCGGTTTCGCGAACGTCGCGGTCAATTCGTCGTCCGGGAAGAACCCGATGACGCGAGCGGGTTCGTCGCCGACGCTCTGCAGTCCGTGCGGGACCATTTCCGGGACAACCGTACAGTCACCGGCGGAGAGGTGAACCGACGCATCGCCGACACTGGCCTCGACTTCCCCGGCGACGACTAGGAGAAGTTCTTCCTCGCTGTCTCTGTGCGTCGGCAGGTAGTTCCCCGATTCTATCTCCATGCAGACTATCATCGACTCCTGGGCACCGGCGTCACTCCCGTTTGGCGTGCCCGCTGAGAGCGGGAAGTACCCGCGCAGGCGAGCTCGGTCGTCATCTTCCTGCCACACGTCTGTTCCCTCGAACTGGTACAGTTCAATTGCCTGTGGTCTCTGTGCCTTTGTTCCTGCTTCAGTGGTCATTGCTTTTTCCTCGAACAGGGGAAAGCGAGGGAGGACGAAGTCTCTCTGCGTTTCGTCCCTGCATCGAGGATAGATACGCCGGAACACGCTATAAACTGAGTTACTACATTGTGCCCCTATCGTGTTTAAATACGGTCTGTTATGTGTCTCAATTCTCCCGACCGGGCTCACCTGTAGCGTGGAGTGAGATTTCCGTACCGCGACTGGTTCGGAGGTCGAACGCTATACGGGGTTTCACACGGTTACGTCCCGTATGGTCACGACATACGCCGTCGTTTCGCTTCTTCTCGTGTTCGCCGTTTCGCTCCTGATTATCCGAATCGGGACCATTGCGCTGACGATGACGGGTCTGTCCCACGAGATCGCCTCGTTTCAATCGGTGTCCGCGTTTTCGGGCGCGGGATTCACGACCCGGGAGGCGGAGGGTGCGATTTCGACTCCTGAACGCCGAAAGATAGTCAAAACCCTCATTCGACTTGGCAGTCTCGGGATTGTCACCGCCGTCGCAACGCTCGTCTTGTCGTTCGCGGGGGAAGGGCCCGGAAGCAATTTCCGGCGATTCCTGTATATCTTGTTCGGCACAGCGGGTATCATCTTGCTCGCTCGAAGTCGGTGGCTCAACCGGCTCGTCACGCCGGCCATCGAGTGGGGGCTCGGTCGGACGACTGACCTGGATCTGCGCGATTATACACAGCTCCTCCGACTTCAGAGCGGGTATCGAGTCGCCGAGATCGACGTCAAGGAGAACGACTGGCTCGCAAATAAGACGCTCAGAGAGCTACGCCTGAGTGACGAGGGCATCCTAGCTTTGGGAATCATTCGAGCGGACGGTTCGTATCTTGGCGCACCGGGTGGGAACGAATCCCTTCGAGTCGGTGATACTCTCCTAGCGTACGGACGAGAGCACCGGTTACAGGAGCTCTCCGAGCGCAGAGAGGATGACAGGCGGGCGCACGAGGCTGCAGTCAAGGCTCACGTCCGGGAAACCGACGACACAGACCTGCCGTCCTACACGTGAGGTCACGAGACAGAATTCGAGAGGGGTAGCGCTCAGAGCCAGCCCTTGCGGTCGAAATTGGCACCGAGCGCAACCGCGACGCCGGCCATCAGGAGGACGACGGCGGGGTATCCGTATCGCCAGGTGAGTTCCGGCATGTTGTATGGACTTCCCGTGAAGTTCATGCCGTAGATACCGGTGATGAACGTGAGCGGAAGGATGATCGTCGCCACGACGGTTAGCTTCTTCATCACTTCGTTCGTCGTTCCATACACCATATGCCACCAAACGCACGACGATTGGACGCTCGACGCCGTCCTCGCCGATGCCGAGGGCGTGCCGCCGACCGTGCTGCGCGAACTCGCGCTCGCTGACCTGACGCTGCGGCCGACGCCCTCGCAGGCCGGCCACCAGCACGTCGTCGCGACTGCGTAACCACCCGGATTCTTTTGCCAGCAGCTAGCCATCGAATTGGCATGAGCAGCGGTCGCGAGGTTCGCCTCTTAGAGAACGACGACGGCTGGTGGACGGCCCGTGACGTCGAGGCTGAAGTCTCCAGCCAGGGGCCGACGAACACGGAGGCGCTGGAGAACCTCGAAGAAGCCGTCGCGCTCGCCGCCGGCGACATCGGACGTCTGCCGACCGACGACGAGTAACTCAACCGCTATTCTTCGCTGACGTCGTCGAATAGGTCTTCGTGCGATTGCGTCTTGTCGTTCTCCATGTCTTCGAGCGGTACCAACTCGATATCGTCGTCGACCTCCTGCCGTACGTCGTCGGCGAGACGCGGTGCGACCAGCGATCGCCACCACCCGCCATGGTGCTCGACAGTGTCGGCGTGTTGCATCTCGTGCAAGCGCGCCCGGACCTCCCGCTCGGTCACGCGCGGGTTGAAGTGTTCGCGGATGGCTTCGGCCACAGCGGGCACCGTCAGCCACGGTTCGTCCAGGGTCGTTTCGTAGTCGAACGCCTCCAGCACTGTCTGGGCTGTCGGCGGTGCGTCGCTGTCCATACTGTTCTAGTCGTGCGGATACGCTGTGAAGTCTTCGCCACTCACTACCACACCGTCGCGATGGCGTAACGCTTCGCTGCCGATACCCCGACCGTTTTTGCCGTCTTAGCTCCTGTCTATCCATGGGTTGCGGTCCCTGCCTTACGAGTCCATAGCCGCGACCCCGCGCTGCGGGCCTGCTGTAACAGGCCCGCGTCACAGCGCGCAGTCAACCGATGCGTCCAAATGTTGCCTGACGAGTCACTTGAACACCCCTTGCACTTCCGAAGTGGCGAGCGCTAACCAACAGACTGGCCCGAAAACGCGCCGTTGTTGGTTAGCACTAAACGGTCAGACTCGCCAACTCGAACAGCCAGTCGGGCTCGTCGCCGTCGACGATGATGTTCCCGTCCCATGCGCGCACGACTTCACAGTTGCCGTCGCAGGAGATATCGACGTGCCAGCGGCGATCGTCGTCAACGGTCGCGACCTCGAAGCGACCGGTGTCTTCATCGACGACGTCGATGTGTTCGACTTCGACTGCCGGCCCGCCCGTTAGGTCGACTATCTCACGTGTGATGGACATACAGGGTCGGCTACGGGCGATTGCTGAATAAACACCCCTTACACTTCCGACCTTCCAAAATGCGCGTCTGGGTGAGACAGAGTCTTTGAGAGCTAACCAACAAACCCACAGAATCCCCGACTTTGTTGGTTAGCTGCTTTCGACATCGTCAATCATCACCGAGCCACCAGAACATAGCGGTGGTCGTGAGCGCTTCCGAGAGTGTGTCTGTATCAATATAATTGGTAGGCGGCCCGCCCACTGTGGAACGCCCCGCACCCGTTAGGAGCGCACAAAACCGCTATGGAACCAATTCGGTTTGATCGGATGGTCTGCACCGCAAAGTACGCTCAGAGGGAGAACCAAGCAGTGCCTTCTGAGGCGGTACACAAAACAGCTAAAGTCCCACTTCGGAAATTCCTGTGTCCTTCGCTGTAGGGGAAGTCAACAAATGTATTGTTGTGATGGATCCTAAGGTGGATCTGTGAGTAAGGATAGGCGCAAACATCTTCTCGATGCGCCCCCTAGCGCTAAGCTCGTCTATAAAACGTTAGAATACGAAGGCGAGCTAACACAAGGCCAGCTATCTGAGGAAACCTTACTCCCCACCAGAACCGTCAGATATGCGCTGAAAGAGCTGATGGACAGAAATGTAGTCGAAGAACAGATGTACTTCGCCGACGCGCGTAAACGCCTCTACTCAATCGCGATACCAGACGAGGCCTCTGACGCTACGGAGTAGTCATCTAAACCAACGCCTATACGAGAGAGAACATGTGAATCGTGTCTCGAACTCAGCAATCCGACCTGCTATCCGCGAGCATCTGTTATACGGACAGTTATGGTATCATTCCTATCAACCTTTGTGAACAAACACAAGTGACAATGTCACAAAGTGTGAGGCTCGTTCGAGAAAGCTTCGATGCACCGTCGGTTGCGGTAATCCAGGCTGTCTCCAGCCGTGAGGACGTCGACGAATCCGAACTCCCCGCACTGCAAGGTACCATCGACACCGATGCCCTTGATGCTCTGTTCACGAACTGGCCAGACCAATCCTCACAATTGGACAGACACGTACGGTTTCAGTACTGTGGATACACCATTTTCGTCCATTCAGACGGGTATGTGACCACCGAGACAGTGTGAACTCCGATAGTGACTCACTAGGTATAACACGGATACGTCTGCTGTTGTGTGTCTCATACTTCATGTACTATGACAGGTAGGCATATCTTTTTAAATATGGGTACAGGTAATCAAACACTTAGGGACAGTACAGCCACAACGCGAGGGTTTGAGCTCATGTCTGCCACACATCCCGGAACCGATCGAGCCGCGACGTGGGTACAGCCAGACCAAATCCAGCGGTTGCGGACAGGCTGTTACGACGAGCAATTTCAGCCACGATTCCGACAACGGAACGAGGCGGTCATCACGCTGCTGTACGACGTTGGTCTCCGCGTCAGCGAACTCGTCGACCTCGACGTCGACCACCTCGACCTCGACAGCGACGAACTGTCTCTGCCGGATGTCGAACAACCACAGACGACACACACGAAATCGGTATCGAATACGGCCATAGAACTGGATCCCGCTCACTCACTCGGGACGATCCGTCTGCTCAAATCGTATCTCTACAACCGGGACGTCGAGACGGCTGTCCTATTCCCATCCCGAGAACAGGACCGTTTGACACCCAAAGCGATTCGCGATATCGTCTCCAAGACCGCTGAAGCTGTTTCGATTCGCCCTTATGCGCTCACTGGTCGAGGCGATACGTCTGACGTGTCGCCACAGACACTCCGGCATGGAACTGCCTGGCGACTACTCAACGCCGAAGAGCGACCGATGGCGGCGGTTCAAGAACGACTCCGCCACACTGCTCGTTCCACGACGAGAGAACTCTACGCCCATTTCCAGTCTGGATCGTCTGAACCACTCACTGCTGATAGTGTGGTGGAACATGATCGTCTCGACGACTCCACGCTGATCAACGGGATTCTCGACGCCATCCCCGAGATCGTGTATGTATTCGATACGAACGGCCAGATGCTGTGGTGGAACGAGCGCCTCCCGGTGATGACCGGCTATTCGGATACCGAAATCGCCACGATGCACGCACTGGAGTTCGTCCCCGACAGTGATACGCCACAACTCGCCGAGACGATATCGAACGTCGCCGAACTGGAGACGGTCGAAACGGAGGAGTCACACCTTGTGACGAAGGACGGGACCCACCTTCCGTTCGAGTTCAACGGCGCGCCAATCACCGACGAGGAAGGGACGGTCTGGGGGATCGTTGGGGCGGGGCGCGACATCAGTGCCCGCAAAGCGGCGACACAGGCGGCTGAACGTCAGCGGGAACGATTTGACTTGTTCGTCGACGCGGTTACGGACTATGCGATATGTCTCCTCGACAGTGACGGTCGGATCAGAACCTGGAACAGAGGCGCTGAGCGGATTAAAGGATACTCTGAAACGGAGATACTCGGCAAACACTTTTCGGTCCTCTATCCGGACGAGGCTGTCGAGAACGGCGTTCCGGACGCCCTCCTCGAGGAGGCAACCACCGATGGACGCGTCGAAGACGAAGGCTATCGAGTCCGCAAAGATGGCTCTACCTTCTGGGCGCACATGACCATCACGGCACTCCACGAAAACGGCGAACTGCAAGGATTCGCAAAAGTCACACGCGACATGACAGACCGACGGGAGCGTGAACGAGAGATCGAACACCAACGTGACGAACTGGAGCGGCTGAACCGAATCAACACCGTCATTCGCGACATCGGAAAAGCGCTCGTACAGGCGAGCGACCGAGCCGCAATCGAAGAGGCTGTCTGTGACCGACTGGCGACCGTCGATTCGTACAGCGCTGCCTGGATTGGTGAACCACAGTCTCCGGGTCGGTATCTCACGCCGTGTGCCTGGGCCGGACTCGACGAGGCCGATCTCAGGGAACGACTCGACATGGTGGAAGACGACGACGCGTCGGTATGGCCGTCAGAGCGGGCACTCCAGACACACGATATCTGTGTGGGTCGTGACCGTTCAGTGTGTTCGACGACCGAACCTGCCAGCGACGTTCGCTCGGGAGATGGCGGTAGCGTTCCCATCGGGATTCCGATACTGTATCGGGAGATGCTCTACGGTGTTTTAGTCGTCTATGCCGACGATTCGATATCTATCGGCGAACGCCAGCAGACGGTGCTCGCGGAACTCGGCGAAACGATCGGACATGCGATGGCCGCAGCGAAGCGGAAGGAGGCGCTCGTCGCCGACAGTGTCGTCGAACTCGTATTCGACTGTTGGGATGACGAGCAGTTCTTCGTCCAAGCTGCCACAAAACTGGAGGCAACAGTATCGCTCGAGGGTACCGCGAGACGAGACGACACCTCGTACCTCGAGTACTTTACTGTGACGGGAGCATCACCGACGGCTGTTCTAGAGATCGCGGCACAACTCGAGAGCCACGACCATGCACGAGTAATCGATGAACGGGATGGCGAGTGTCTCTGTGAGATCGGTGTAGACGAGTCGTCGATACGCACGGTGGTTGCGGAGTTGGGCGGGACTGTCACTGAGATGACCGCAACAGATGGAAACGGAACCGTTCGTGTCGAGATCCCACAAACTGCCGAGGTGGGTCGTATAATCGGCGTCCTCGAGACGACGTTGGCAAAGATTGAGCTCCGAGCGAAGCGGACTGTCGACCGACCGATCCAGACTGAACATCAATTCCGATCGACGATGTATGAGCTGTTGACGGACAAACAGCGCAATGCGCTTGAGGCCGCCTATTTCGCCGGCTTCTTCGAACGACCGCGTCTCAGTACCGGGAACGATATCGCGAATTCACTCGGTATCTCTCCCTCGACGTTTCATCAACATATCCGTTCGGGGTTGCAAAAACTCCTCACAGCCTCGGTCGAGGCGACCACAGACGAAGGTCTGTAACTGCCAGTACCGGATTATTGTGGCAACATTGCTACTGGCTTCTAGTGAGTGGTGCAGTGTATGCGAAAGCAAGAGCTCATCCACATCCACTGCTTGCTCGCCGTGACACGTCGACATCTCGCCGAAGGAAACGAGGTCGAAATACCGGCAGCTGCGTTCGAGACATACGATTCACAGGATGTCCGCCCCACGGCGATTGCCAAACGGAAAGACGTTCATGCCGAGGCAATCGGTCATTTGTTGGATGGGTTCGCCGTGACATTCACCGCCCACCGAGGCAGCGCAGACGGGCCGACAGTATCTTCAGAGTCGCCCGGGTCGTCCACATCGAAATCGTAGTCCACCCTCTACCGGACTGGTAAGGTGGTAGCTCTATGCAATGTCACGCCAAAATTGGAAGTGGCCGGTCTGGCAATGTACCTCCCCACACCGGCCGAGTTCCATCCCCACATGCCATCCACCCCTCCCTGCCTTCTTTCTGCTTGGCTCTGTTGAAACCCTCAATCGCTGATAGAAATCGGGTGCTGAATACAGAGGGTGGGTTCAGCATTTTGGCGGTGCTTACAAGATGGGTAGTGACGCTGATGCCAGGCTTAGTCTGTCGAAACCATAGTCCGGAATCCAGGGGTTACGACTGGCTTGCGGCCAGCCCCGTGAGAATTGCTGCTCCGACCGAAACTGCGCCGGATACGATCAGGAGAGATGTGTACCCGAACCCGGCAGTTCCGGCGAGTCCAGCAAACGTAATGGGTCCAGCGAAGCGACCGGAGAATGTGGTACTGTTCCGCAGGCTAAATGCACCCGCTCGGTATTCTTGATCGGTTCGGTCACTTAGAGCCGCATCGACACTGGGTAAGAGCAATCCGATTCCAGCACCCGAGAAGAGGGCCGCGATCACGACGGCCCAGATTAATGTCGTGAACCCGAACATCAGGAATCCGACCCCGTAGCACGCGAAGCCAATGGCAATCATCTGTAGCGATGATACCTTTCGAGCCAGACGCCCGGTTGAGCTCGCAGCGACCATAGAGGTGGCTTCTGCCGCCAGGAGTACGCCTCCGACGAGTACCGGGGTCAATACAGGCTCGAGGAGGAATGGAAGCGCTGTGAAGATGACGCCGAACGCGAGAAACTCCGTGAGAAAGGTGACCCCGAACAGCGCAAGCGTCGGAAGGGTCGTGATGGCGACGAACGCGTCTCTGAGATACGTGACTCCATGGCCGGGGGACGTATGTACTGGCTCCTCGAGTGAAACGAAGACGAACAGTGCAGCGGGAATCGCAACGAAGTACGTGAGGAACGGTGCAAACCATGCCAAAGCCACGAGAAAGCCACCGAGAACAGGAAACAGTGCAGCAGTAGCCGAGAGAACCGCGATATTGACACCGAGAACGGCGGTTCGCTGCGGTCCCTCGAAGGTGTCTCCGAGGATGGTCACGGTGGTGATGAAGATGGCGGCCGCGCCGGTCCCCTGTATCACCCGGAGTGCTAATACGACCTCGAAGGACGGAGCGAAGGCGATCGCACCACCGAGGAGACCGAACGTCCCGAGCCCGGCGACGAGCACGCGCTTGCGCCCGATGCGATCCGCGAGAACGCCCACGAACGGCGAAAGAACGATTCCCACAACAAAGTACCCGCTCACGATCAGACTCGCCTGTGCCTCCGTCAGGGCGAAGGTATCACGGATCACGGGCAGGGCAGGACTGATGAGCGGAACACCGAGGGGGGCCAAGGCTGTACTCAGTAACACGGCCTGCACAGTCCGAGATCTCCATGGAACGTCGCTTCGAGTCGGGATCTCGCTCATCGTGAGCTAAACTACCGATGTGTTACGAGTTCTCTCCGAGCTGCTGTCGTAGTCCTAGCACGTCATCCATCGCATAGGTTTCAGCTATCTGACCATCCTTGAGCCGCAAGATGACGATTCCCGCAGTTTCGATCGTCTTGCCAGTCTGGGGAATACCCATGATTTCGGCTTCGTGCGTTCCCGAAAACCGATACCGAACGACGACCCTGTCGTCAGTGGTAATCAGGTCCCGGATCTCGTTAGAGAGGTCTGGGAATGTCCGATGCCAGTCAGACCACACATTCCGGAGTTCTTCGACGGTGTACTGGTCGTTCGATTGAGCGTGGAGCACGTACTCGCCGCTCACGAGGTCGGTATCGAACACGTACAAGTCACCTTCGTTCCAGACCGCCTTAAAGTACTCTCGGACGAGTCGTTCATTCCGTCCCGTGACCGCCAAATTTCCTGAGTTCTCCTCTTGGTCCTGTGATCGAACAGTCATTAGTCACCACTACGGCGCGGAGCGATGTTCTGGTTGAGCCGGAAGAGATTCTCGGGATCGTATTTCGTCTTGATGTCGACCAACCGGTCGTAGTTGTCTCCGAACAGCAATTCGGCCGGATCCTCTGCAAGTCCCGGAAAATTACCGTACCGTCCGGATGCGACTGGGAGTTCCTCTAGTTCAGCGATTCCCTCACGCGCCCAGCTAATATTAGCGTCGTCGTCATCTGGGTCTTCCCAGTTGGCTTCGAAGTTGAGCATAAACGGCTTGTCCCGGTGCCAGAAGGCGGTGGCATCCTGTGGAACGTCGCCCATAGCCCCGCCAAGGGACCAGAGGTCGATTGTCGAGATAGCCGAAGGTGTCTTCTCGTTGTACCGGAGCATCAGGTCGATGACCTCGTCGGTTACTTCGGTGAGATAGATCGATTTCCAGTAGTACCGCAATCCATCAGGGTAGTCCTCGTCGAATATCGACTGGAGCTCACTGTACGTTACCGGTCCGCTAAAGTCAGCAATCGGTGTGGTATCTCCCCTGAGCGGGTCGAAGAGGTCGTTGTCAGCGTTGATGTCACCGCGGTATGACCCCACGAAGACGACAGCGGGTTCCCCCCACGACTCCTTGGGAAACTCGTCGAGTTCGGGAATGTGTGCAGTGAATGTCAGAACACCGGCATTTCGCGGTGCCGAGTCTGTCCACTCCCGTAACTCATCCAATAAGCTCTCGCCATCGTCGGCGTGGAACCACTCGTAGAACATATACAGTTCAGGACCCACCTCGTGGAGCTCGTATTCGAAGGAGGTGACGACACCGAAGTTCCCACCTCCTCCTCGGACGGCCCAGAACAGGTCTTCGTTCCGATCCTCGCTCGCTGTCAGGACCTGCCCGTCGGCAGTCACTACGTCAACTTCAGTTAGAGCGTCGCACGCGAGACCGTACTCGCGTGTAAGATGCCCGTATCCACCGTTAAGCGTCAGCCCGGCGATGCCGGTCTGAGTGACTGCTCCTAAGGGAGTGGCTAGTCCGAATAGTTGCGTCTCGTGATCGACATCCCCAAGCGTCGCCCCGGCCTGCGCACGAACCGTCCGGTTCTCGCGGTCGACACGAACGCCATTCATCGGCGAGAGGTCAAGCATCAGGCCGCCGTCAGTGACAGCTTTGCCCGCGACGTTATGGCCACCGCCGTGAATCGACACTTCCATGTCGTTCTCGCGGGCGAAATTGACCGCGGCGACGACATCAGCGGTTCCAGTACAGCGTAGGATGAGCGACGGTCTGCGGTCTATCATCCCATTCCACACAGAACGGACGACATCATAGTCATCGTCTTCGGGGAGGAGGATGTCACCCCGGAATTCCGCTCGTAACGCCGCTAACCGTTCTTCGATTTCAAAGACGTCGTTGATCGAGGGGGAGTCGACCATGTACAGGAGAGGACCGGTTTCTCTTGAATAGTAATAAGGTAGCTATTCAGCCACCGGTCAGGAATCTGTCTGGCATATGATTATACCTAATCCTTAACCAATACGGGGCGTCAGCTCAGTCTGCCAGCAGTTCTTCTGAGATATTCCTGCAAGATACGCGCGCTCTATTCAGCACGGGCGGTGAAACCTATCACCGATTGGGGGTTTCAACAAGGCCAGATTTCTTGAGCTAGATCTGTGAGCACCGCTCTACATCCGATCTCTAACGCTTATTTCGATGGTCAACGAATAATCACTATGCTTCAAACGCTGCTGTCGGTAATCGGTCTCGTAATGGTAGGGATTCCACGCAGAATCGTCGAAACTGCGGAGACGGTAGCGTTCGAGAATCCTGAGGACGCCATACTCCGCGGTTGGACGATCCCGATGGCCCGCATCGAAGGGATTGGCTATCTCCTCCTTGTACGCCGGACTGGATTACTCTCTGGTGTCGTAGGCGTGGTGTTTGGCCTGATTGGATCCGTTGCGGCGGTTGCACCGCGTCGGTACCTGAATTTCGGGTTGTCGCTCGCGTACGAGAACCCAGACGACATCTCCGTGAAATCGTGGGTGATCCCGATGACGCGGGTACTTGGAATCACTGCCTTAGTGATGACGGTCGTGTCGCTCCGCGATTCGGACGACCATTGATACTGCGGGATGGATTCAGGGTCCCGAATCATGAGATATGCCTGGTGTATTCGGCAGGTTCTGGAAACCCTACTCAGGGGCTGTCAGTAACCGGCTGCTGAATATAGAGCGTGTATGTAGCAAAGCGGTAACGATTGCGAAGAGCGTTAGCGATTGGTCACAGCAGCGGCGTTTTCGCCTCCATTATGGTCATGGCGTGCCTTGATCGAGTATGGAGTTCGAAAGCGCGATGATCCACTGGCGCGGTGGCGAGGACGAACAGATAGCGTTCGACGTGGAAATTATGGACAACGGCTGGGTCGCGGCGAAGGAGCATCGTGACGACGAGGACCGTGTATTTTTCTCGCCCGGTGAGATAGCGATGATCGAGAAGAACGGTCGGTAATATCAGTCAGTATACTCTAAAATCGTTGTTTTGTGCGTATGTAGGTAACGCCCATTTCGTTGCCGAAGGTAGTGCAAGATTCGCGCCCTGTATGCAGCACGACTTCTACAAACTATCAGGGGCTGAGGATTTCAACAGAGCCGACCGGCGAGCAGGAAGGCCAACCGTAGGTGAGCTGTCTCGGCCTGCTCGATTAGCCGCGACAGTTCGTTGTTAGAGAGTCATACTCGCTTGCTATCGTCATTCTGTAGTCCTTCAGCTTGGTGCACTCGTTCTCCAATTCTATTGCAAGACATCTATATTTCTCGGTAAACTTGGGGATCAGAAGGGGGCAAACCGAGCGAGATTGCACTAGAACACACGCTTCTCGGGCACCAAATTGTGAGGTCTCACATGTTGGTCAGTACAGGGGATAGAGGTAACGCTAGTTACCGACCCGCGTTTCCTCTCACCATATGTCGTTCCATACTTCGGTGAATCGCTTACACTTTCTCACAACGTTCTCGTCTTCATCCCGCTCAAGAACGTCTTTCTCCACTAATTCCGACAGAGAATAGTTAGACCATCGGAGACGGAGTCGCGCAACCTCCTCACAAGCAGACGGTAGATCGTCTCTGACCTCTGTGGATGGAAACATTAGCTAGTCTTGTGCGTAAACTCGAATAAACCCCCTCTTTATTTATTATCGTTACAAAACTCGTAGTTCTGCTCGATACGCAGGTATACCAATCAGACGTTGCAGACGAAATTATCGAGTATTAAACTACGAACTGAACGAGAATGCCCGCTCTCGGATATCGTCCCTTTCTCAACGGAGAAGGGTCGCCGGAGATGGGTATACAAGTGACAATAGCTCTTGGGTTCCTCCAGCGACCCGGATACAAATATAGATGGATAATTAAAAGACATTAGCTACTTACCTAATATACTGGCAACTAAATTGTAGCTAAACCGGCTGAGCGGACGACTGCAACAGAGTGAAGGATTCTCGTGCATCAAAATGTCCTCCTGTGCATAAGGGCACATCAGCGAAAAAACACCGCTACCGTACCCGTACAGCACAGGAAACACTCGACAGGGTGATTGGGTGGTCTCAGAACGGAACGCGGGAGGAATCCGATTTGTGAGTAGTGCCCGTCACCACTCCTCACGTGGCGGGAATTCCTCCCGCAGCGTGGACAGTATCGCATGGGTGCACGCGACTCTTGACTCTTCCTCCCGTATGTGATTTCTCGCCCGCAACTCTCGCATGCTATCTTTGACATCATGTTCCTCATCGGGCCGTTGCCGCACCGATGGCCTACTGTAGAGTCGAGTTTCAAGTGTGTTAAATGTTCACAAACCCACCCATTTAGAATCGGGGGTAAAGGAGAGTACTCACTATGGCTCGCAATATCGGCTACAACTCGTCCCGCAGCCACTGGGACCGCTTCTCCCCAATCCCGTCCACGCGCTGGAGATCGGCCACGCTGTCGAACTCGTCGGCGAGCTCGCGAGAGAGTTCGTCGCCGATACCGTCGACGTCGTCGCACATGTCCCGAATCGTCGTCGCCCGGTCGTCAACGAGGATGCCGAGTCGGCGTTCTAACTCCGCCTCGTCAATCTCGCCGTCGAGATACGCTTGATGCACCTCCTCGACCGGCGACGGGTCCACGTCGTCGCGCTCCAGCCAATCGCTCACTACCTCGTAGGAGCGCCCGACGACGAACACGAGAGCGGAGAGTCCGACCAGCACCGCCCCGAGGTCCGTCATGGCCCGCTATGTCGCCGCCCACAGGCCGGGCACCAGCCCGTCGGTGGTTCGGCCGCGCATCACCTCAGTCGAGCACGTCTCCATCTCCTCGACGTCAACGGCCGCGACACGCCCGGCGAGCAATTTGCCGGACCCTAGTTGGATGTCCCGTGGGCTGTCTGATGGACTCATAGCTCGTCGGCCGTCTGGTTCTCGCCCAGGATGACGTCGACGTCGGCCGTCTCGAAGCCGTCGGCGTCCATGTCCGTCATTCCTCCATCACGTGTGCAAGCTCGCGCTTGCTGACTGTGCGCCCTGCGGCCAAATCGTCGATGGCTCGGAGGACGCCGACCGGGACGGCTGGCCGATAGTCGCCGTTGTTCATACGCCCAGATAGGACGCCGCGTCCTTGGCTATTTCGTCCGTCTTCTGGTCGGTCAGACTGCCTTGCGCGTTCACGATATCGCCGTGCTTGATGGTGAAGACGTACCACGGCGACGCGTAACTGTCGCCGGACGGCCCACCGAACCGCCAGTCGTTGTCCTCGATTTCGACGGCGTCGGGCCGCTGTTTCGACGTGAGCGCGACGACCGAGTACTCCTGCCCGTGGAAGGGATGGGACGGTTCGCTCAGAATCAGGAAAAAGCGGTGCCTCGGCGGCTGTTTGAACGGCGCCGGGTGCTTCACGACGTCGCCACGCTGGAATGGCTGGTTACTCGTCACGCATCTCCCGCGGGTCGACGGCCTCCTCGTCCCAGCCCTCAAACTCGTCGTCGGCGTAGCGGTCGCTGATGGCCTGCATACTCAGCAGCGACCCGGCGAGTGCGGCGACGCGGTCGTCGTCGCCGATGGCCCAGTACGGCTCGGCGTGGCGAACCAGCCCGTCGTCTTCGAGGCGCTTGAGCGTCCCGCGGACGCTCCCCGGCTTGATGCCTGTGCGCTCGGCGATTTCCGAGGGTTTGAAGCCCTGTTCGTCGTGCTGGCCGAGGAACGTGAGGATGCCGTAGGCGTTCGTGTCGGGGTCGAACGCGGGCCCCTCGCCCTCGGTTTGGTCGCTGTAGCTGTCGAAATGGACTGGCATTGTAACCCGTTGTAACTACTACTAACGCATTGTAACACATAGCTGTTCGGGTGGGCGATTGCTAACCAACACCTACGCCAGAATAGACGCATATGTTGGTTAGTAAACCGCGACTGTCGAAACTGTCTCGGAAAAGTCAGACCCAGTCACCGGGGACGCTTTCCACGATTTCCGAGTGAGATTGATACGCCCGGCTGATTGCTTCGACAGCGGCGACGACGTCGCCGGATGCCGGGTCTTCGACTTGGTCGTACAAGAGCAGTCCATGGTCCCCACCGGCCACGAAAAAATCATCGTCGTTCGTAAAGACGACCCAGCCGTTGTCTTCGGCAAACCGTGCTATCTCGACGTCGGTGGCGTCGTGGCGAAGCACCTCGTCCACAGTGGTCGCGGTGATACCATCGACACGCTGGAGCGCCGCTACGTATTTGGCGGGCGCATTCTGGTCGCAGAGAATCCGCATCTACTCAGCGCGGCTGAGGGCGTCGACGGATTGCTGACGTGCCTCTTTCTGTGCCCGTAGCGTTTCCATCAACTCGGGGTGGTCGTCGTAGTACTCCGTGGCCGCTTCAACCTGAGCGATGTCGAGGTCCAGCTGGTCGGCCACCTTTTCGAACGACCACCCAGCTTCGCGAACCAACTCCCCGATCTGGAGGACACCGACACGCGTTCCTTCGAGACGCGGCTTCCCATGCAGCACGTCGGGCGTCTTCACGATGCGGACCGTCGAACTCATGCTACCACAGCATACTATACCTGCGCTCAAGAGTGTTCGGACCGTTCTGGGCGCTCGCTGTCGGCAAGCATCCGCTCGACGTCCCAGTCGACCTCCTCGGCCAACTCCCTGAGGTCTTCGACAGCCTCGGAAGCGGACGTTTCGCTGGCGGCTGCCCGCGAGTAGATTTCTGCCGTTTCCTCGCACATACACGAATTGTGGGACTTCGTCGGCATAGAGGTTCGGCAACACCGTGTCACCATACGCCGCCCTATACTGCTAACCAACACTCGCCCCGAATCACCCCGTTCTGTTGGTTAGAGAATATCGTAGTCGCCGTCCGCGTCGACGTCATCCCACTGCTGTGCGGCGCGTCGAAGCGCCATCTTGTGCTCGGCCGTGTTCAACATTCGACTCTCCAACGTCTCTAACGCTGACGCGATTTCTGCCTCCTCTTCGGCGACGTAATACCCGTTTCCGCCACCCATGACTGGAATCCGAACGAGTTGAACTCTTGTCCGATCTTCCCTATGCGTATCCAACGGGGCCGTGGTAACTCAACCCTCGGAAGTGTTATCCGCGCAAGGGGACTATCATTGTTTGTAATGGCAAACGGTAAAGTTGACTTCTTCAACGACACTGGCGGCTACGGTTTCATTTCGACTGACGACGACGATGTAGACGACGACGAGGACGTTTTCTTCCACATGGAGGACGTTGGCGGTCCGGACCTCGAGGAGGGTCAGGAAGTCGAGTTCGACATCGAATCATCCCCAAAGGGACCCCGCGCGACGAACCTCGTCCGCAAATAACGACTGATTTCGTCCGTCGTTTGTAGCGATGGCCGGAAATTCGCTCTTCCAGACATTTTCACGCCGTAGCAACTGCTCTGTATCGATTAATAGGGTTGTCACTGCCCGGCAAGCTCGTTCCGCTCACGAAGGATCGTGTTTCGTAAGCGAGGCAAGTAATGGGTGAGGTTCGTCGTTGTCAGTATCCCGACGAGGTGACCATCATCGACGACAGGGAGTCGTCGAATCGAATGCTCTTTCATGAGCGTGGCTGCAGTATGGATGTTCGCCGTGCTGTTGATAGTAATGACCGGCTTGGACATGAACGCGCTCACGGGGACTGACACTATCTCTGCCCCACTCGCAACTTGCTGCATGATGTCTGCCCGAGTCACGATCCCGATGAGGTCATCCGTCTCAGACGAAACAACGACCGCTGAACCGATGTCATACTCTGCGAACAGCTTGGCAACTGTACATGCAGTCGTCTCCGCAGTGATCGTCCGAACCGAGCGTGTCATCACGTCCCCGACAGACTGATCAATCATACTATAGCTACCCCGAGGAAGCTGTAAAAGACACCGGTTATTCCCAGGTCGACTGGCCGAATAGTTCAGTAAAAATTGATTGATACAAATCTCCTCCTCATGATGAATAGGTCCTCTGCACTGACCGATTCACAATTTGTTCAACAGGGCGTTGCCGTCGATCAAGGACCAAACGCTTAGGTACTACACCACGTAGTACTTCGTATGAGTACCGACACAGACGAGAAAACCACGCGCATCACACGGAAGGGACAGGTCACCATCCCGAAGGAGCTGCGAGAGGAGTTTGGTCTCGAGGAGGGCGACGAACTCCGGTGGGAGAAGACTGAGGACGGTATTCGGATCCGGAAGGTCACACAGTCGGCCGGGCGCGGGATGCTCGTCGACGACGACGTCTCCGAAGCAAAGCGTGAGGAAATGGTCGAGGAGATGGAAGCCGAAATCCGGGACAAGCGTCGGTCGGAGTGGCAGCCGGAATGACACGCTACACCGCCGACGGCGTTGCGATGGCACGGTACCTCGTCGACTGCCTCCCGACGGCTGCGGACGAGGCTTTCGAGCGGGCCGAACAGGGCGTCGACGTGATCGAGGCGCCGACGGTGGCCGTGAGCGAGGCGATCTGGACAGCAGTCAACAAAGGAACAATCGCTGGCGTTGAGGTCGACACAACACCGAACGCGGTACTACGTGGGCTCGTGCATGACGGACCCGTCCAGATCGCGCCGGCCGATGAGCAGGACCTCGCTGTCTACGGGAGCCTCATCGACCACCACACGCTCCACGACGCGCTGTTGATTGCAAACCATCGCGTACGGGGGACGGACGCTATCATTTCGAACGACGGCGAGTTCTCATCTGAATCGGTAATTTGGGCTGTCGACACCTGAGCTGCCTCATCGGAGACTGGAAGCAAGTGCGGCGAGCCGCACAGGTGATTCAAGAATGTGTCGACTGTGGCTGTCGACATGCCTATCCAACTACGACGCTTGCAACCCCTGATACGCCAGCACAACGCCGATGACAAAGACGATCGTCGCCAGATAGATCGGGCCAAGGTGTGTCAGCCAATTGTGAGCGAACGCGTCTGCTGTGTAGTGCATCGGTAACGCGAGTGCTAAGCCGACGACAGCGGCAACGACTGCGGTCGCCCATGCCCAGGTGAGTCGCTGGCGAACCCCGTACCACGAGAGGGCTGTGACTGCGATACCTGTCGAGATGATGAATGCAGCGGTCGCAACGTGGAGGTGACTAATGTAGTATGCCACCGTCGGGCTCAGATCGGCCTTCGTCATGCCATCTAACGTACTCACCCCGAGTTCGAAGCCACTCCCCACGAAGTTCAGGACTAGAAAGACGATGCCGTAGCCGATGAACGCAACGCCTGCTAGAGCCATCAACGAGGACCCGTTCCGCAGCCGTGATTCGTATTTGGTCTGTTCCTCTCCGCCGACAGTCGGTTGTTCGGTTGCCATGGTGATCACACCTGGTGCTGCGCGTTCGATACCGACGAACGCTCCACGTTGGATTCGACCTCCGTCATGGTGGGTGTTATCATGACATGGTATTGTATAGTGTATCTGTAATGCTCAGATAAGACAGTTGACATGCTATATATTCATTACTCCGTCACCAAGGTACGTTGACTGTCTTGGCAAACTTTCGAACATGTAGTATCAAAATTATCTAATTACCAACAAATACTGGACCCAGCACTCGTTCGTCGCCGGCGTCGACAGTGGCGTAGGATAAACACTGGGACAAGCCCTCGAAGAACTCGTTGTCATCACGCGCAAAGCCGACAGAGAGGTCCGATTATGTACTCAGATTAGAGAGTATACCTGACAATACCTACTAATATTGTGTGGCCCGACACATCAATTAATTACTACCCATCCCCTGACGCGTGATGCCAGATAACTCACATCGGGTGGCAGGCATCGGCCATGTCGGTATCCCGCCGGCGCTTCGGCAGCGGGTGGCTAACCTCTGTCCCACCCCGCAACCCGCCGGACTCCAGCTCGACGATGACCGGGACGGTGCTGCTGTTGCCGGTCACGAAACCCCGCTTCGTCGCTTGTTCGCGAACGTCGCCGTCCGCGCTGAGTCAGTCACGATGCCGACGAACACGGGTGTCGTCGCAAGCCCTGCACTCCCCGTATTGGGGTATCCTTCTCTCGATGCGTCTCAACGTTGAACTTGTGCATTCTCATAGGTCAAACAAGCTCCGTCGCTGCTCCGCCTTCTGTCGCGAACTCCACCGGTCGTAGTGCTTATCCAGAACGTCCTCGTTCGCGTTCATCCGATCCTCGTTCGCCAGTCGGTGAGCAGTTACCCGACCACTCCGCACGTCATGGGGCGACCGCGCCGGCGGTGACTCGTCGGCGTCCGACCCTTCTCACCCTACCTGCTCCCGACAGACCGATGGTGTGCTCTTGCCTCGCTAGTCTGTGGGATACCCAATAAAGTTATTACTCAGCTTTGCACGTTGAAGTAGGAGCGTGACGTAGGCGGTGGTAAGGACGGATGATGCCGATTATGGACTTCTCTGCGTATGGTGGTTGAGATGCCGAAACTCAGTTGGTGGTTGCCGTCCTCACTATCGATACATGATGGATCAATTCCCGTCTGCGTCACGCACGTGGCTGTTCGGCCGTGATCGGACCAGAACGCGGTGGTTCATCACGAGCGCCGTCGGCCTCTGCGGCCTGACAGCTGGATTTGCCGCACTCGGGAACGTGCTTCTCTCGGAATGGCCACGATTGTATGCACACCTCGTGATCGAATCGATCGCGGTGTTCGTGTTCGTCAGCACTGTCGGACTGGCGATCGCCAACGCGTACATGAATGATGGCGTCCTCACAAGCACGCTACTGATCATCGCCCCGGTGATGGGGCTGTTCATCTATCTTTTCGTCAGAGCCACAGCACTCGGCACTACCATGCTTGCTCCTCTCACACTCGACTCGATGCTCCATCTCGGAGCGGGAATCGGGGCGATCTGCCTCGGCAGCTATCTGCTCGGTATCTTGTTGTACCTCCAGCAGACGCCGGATTTCTACTGAGGACACAGCTTTGCACGTTACCGGCAACGAAGTCCATAATCAGCATCAACAGTTGTTGCCATCCTCTACATCCCTTCCACTTCAACGTGCAAAGCTGAGGTTATTAGATAAATAGTTGTTGGTAATACGATTTCTTTATTCAGCCGCACCGCTGTATTTTTCTCGCCCGATTCAACCTGATTCTGGTGTTGCATTGGTAGCCTGTTAGTCATTATTTCTCTGATTCTTGATACTGTTCGCCGAGGGGCTTCAACCGCAGTTCGCCGAAGTCGTATCGAGAGTGTGAGCCGACTCGCATGAGACCGGGCGGTCGCCGAGGTATTTCACGACCTGTCCGTGACCGACCGTCTCCAGCCGAAACACCTCGCGTTGCTCCAGTATCTTCCTCTCGCGGAGCCGGAGATCGCCGCGGTTCTCGGCCCACCACCACGGGACAGTCCGGTCGTTCGCCTCCGGATACTCGTAGTGATTCGCAGAAGTATTCGTACGTTTCCATGTAGCAGAATCTTGACCAACAGAGATCGGTGTGACCGACTCAGAGGCTAAATGCAGCACAGTCGTGTGAGTTGGGTTCACCGGGTTCGGCACTAGATTGCGAGTAGAACGAGTCCGCTCAGTACAACGATGCTTAGCACGATGGTAACAAGTCGTCCGAGGTGATATGTGCCTAAGAGCCACGCCAAAGCTGCCTTGACGATGGTGTTTGCGATGGCCGCGATGATGATGCCCGTAGTCGCAACCTGCGTCGAAATCGTACCATCAGCCGCAAGTTTGCTCAACGTAATAGTTATCGCATCGACATCTGCCAGACCAGAGAGGAACGCGGTGGCGTACACGCCCGAAGTGCCGAGCCACTCGTGTGCGGATTCAGAGACGAGGAGCACAATCGCGAAGATCGCCCCGAAGAGGAGTGCCGGCCGAAGCCGAAACGGGTTTTTCAACTCGCCGGGTTCGACGGTGTCAGCGGACCTAGTCCGCCAGTAGAGTGCTCCAGCAGCAACTATCCCCACAACGGTCATAACTCCCAGCGGAATAGCTGCATGCGGGAGCAGTTCCGGGTTGACGACCGCAACCTCGATGAGCGCCCGCGGGAACATCACGATGGACGCGGTGACGACCGCGAACGCGCAGACGTGATACAGCGTCTCGTTCTGCACCGTCTTCTCCGCCATCGACACGGTCGTCGCCGTCGAGGAAACGAACCCACCGATGATGCCGGTGACCGCGATACTCTGTTCCGGCCCGAGGAATTGCGCGAGTACGTACGCCACGAACCCGAGCCCGGTGACGAGCACGACCATCAACCAGATGAAACGGGGATTGAGACCGTAGAGGACGTCCAGGGAGCGGTCTGGGAGCGCCGGTAGCACAACGAGGACAACGAGGATGAACTTCACCGACGCCATGCGTTCAGTGTCTTCGATCTGGTTGGCGAACTCGTGGAGTGGATCTTTGACCGAGAGCAACACCGTAGTGGCACCGCCGACGATGATGGCTACAACAGCGCCGGTATCGGAATGCATCGCCGTTGCACCCAGGATGGCGGTGAGCAGGGCAGCCATCAGCGTCGTCAGACCGATATCCTGCTCATACCAGATTTTCCCCGCATATGCGACGGTCAGTGGGACCACGAGCACACCGATGGCAAGCGAAAGGATACTCGGGAAGAATGCCGTGACAAGCGCCCCATATAGTGCAAACAGGGGGAAAGTACGGCTCCCGGCGAACGTCCCCCCTGACCCACTTTGCTCTCGTTCTAACCCAATCAGAGCACCAAGTCCAACACCAACGAAGAGATGTAAGAGAACTTCGACGAGTGGATCGGTCACAGGATCGACCATCGACCAGAGATTCGTTTAGGTACACCGTCAAACTACGGGACTACAGAACTCAAATAAACACAACCATCGCACGATGGCTGCCGTCTCTGAATCAGAATCTCGCGTCCTCGAACCGCACATCCCCAGCGGCGAACGGTTGATCGAGGCCCACACGGCCGAGAATCGAACCGTCGCCGTCACCGACCGCCGCGTCATCGAACTCCAGCACGAACAAGACGACAAGAGTCAGAACACCGCTCTCGAAAGCGTCCTACTCACCACGGACTACGTCGTCGGTACGGAGTACGGCCGGAACGAGGACACGGAAACCCCACTCGTGGAGTGGCTTGTCGGTGGGCTGCTGGCAATCCTCGGCCTCACCGCGGTGGTCGTCGGCGGTGAGACGATCTCGTTGGTCATCGGCATCGGGCTTATCCTCGGCGGCGTCGCCGTCATCTACGTCTCGCAGGCCCAGACCAGTGGTGAGGTCTCGGCAACGGTCCACCGCGCCTGCAGTCGCGGGCGCGGTCCCCACAGACCGCATCAACCCAATATCGTTGACGTAGTCTAGATTCGTCAACCCGAGAGTGAGCTATCTTCCTGACTACCCGGCACCACCACCCGAACAGACCCGATTATGTGGAAATTATCGATCTATTCTCAGAAAACCTTTTGTAGTGAATTTCAGGAAACTTTCTGTCAGATAGCGATTACATATTCTCCAAGATGGATTTCTCCTGCTACTGTAGGCACGACCAGCCGTATCGCCAAAGTGGACACGAGTACGCGTCGGTGTTTTCGACGGTCAAAGCGGGAGGTGGTTCTGGAGATAGTCGGTGAGAGACGTCTCGCCGGTACGAAGCCAGTGCATCTCGTGTGTCTGCTTCTTCCCAGCGCTCAGAAATGGCGCAGTCTTCTCTGGACCCTCGTAATATGCTTCAACCGCATACATGAGGTTCGTGCGTGCTGCTTTCTCGAAATCCCCGACGCCTCGACAGTCTGTTTCGGGATCGATAGCGACCCACGTCGTTGCCTCCGACCCTCTGGGAAGGAGATCGCCCGGTTGACGCATCACCTCAGCCCGTTCAAAGACAGTGTTTGGGTCCATGCGTGTAACTAGCCTGGAGGGTACAATATCTGTTCCCTCCCTAGTGGCTGCGACTCAAGTGCCTCACGACCGTCCAAGATTGCACTGTGTAGAGACTGAACATACTAGTGAGGATATCCACGGGGTACGGTCTATCTTCTGAGTCGACGCTGTATAATCGGATTCAGGACCGATTTTGAACTGTCCGTCCACGTGAGTCTTTAACACAGAGGGCACTGATTCTACAGTAGGTCGTTGGTGCGGCAACGACTTGCCGAGGAACACTATGTCAAAGATAGCATGCGAGAGTTGCGGGCGAGAAATCACGTACGGCAGGGACAAGCAAGAGCAGCGTGCGCCCATGCGGTACTGCCCGCGTTGTGGTGAGGAGTTCCCGCCACGGGAGGAATGGTGACAAACAGTACTCGCTGATAGATTCTGCACACCTTCTCAACGACTCCCTGAACACAGAGTCAGCCTCGATAGAGTACCCGATCGACTTCGAGTAGTGCCTGCAGAATTACACTCCAGCAGAAGCGGATAAGTCGGAGATAGGGGTTGCCACCTCGTCATGGTTTTTGTGTAACCGAGTGTGTCCTACAGCTGTTCTCACACCCTGACCTTCAGCAGTTAGCGAATGCTCATTACCAACCTCTGTATCTACGGATAGAGAAAGCTCGGCACCACTGGTATGAGTTCTATTCTACGGTACCCTAAACCGCTTCCGTAAACACCTCTTTCCCGGGTGACGATCACCAGACAAAGGCACGCATCAACAGAACAGTCCAAGATGTTCTCAAGATATCTAAAGCTAATCTTTAATCAACCAAGGTGTCAGTTACTATCTGGAGCGGGAGAAATCCGTGCCTCTGACCTTGAACGGGGATGGACCGGATCATAGAGGGCTTCGGAATCCACCACCTCACCCGCTCCGTGTCATATTCCTCAGAGAAGACCACTGGCAGTCCACTCTCGTTGCGTCGGGCTAAGACCGTACCGCTCGCACTTTCTGTAGACCTCCAAGCAAGAGACTGTATTCGGCAGTGAGAGAGCCGCTACGTGATTTACATCTCGGTAACGTCACTGGCTTTGATGTCCGCTTGCGCCCCACAAACACCAAAACCTCTCCACTCTCCATTGCCGCTAAGGCGGGCGATTTTTGCCATCAAAACAGCAAGAAATTCTCCTGCCTCACCCTTCTTAGTTGACACGATCTGTTGTAGACTCCAAAGGGCTTTGACTCACACCAACCAATTGCTTGATGGGAGATACCATATGTCACGTGACGACCTCATGCGCGCCGTCAAAGCGGTGGAAGCAGCCAGTGATGCGGTAGCGGACCCAGCGGTTCGTGAGCGGTTAGACCAACTCGCGGAGCACCTGCGTTTGCAAGCCGAACGAGACGGGACACCCGCCCTTGGCGCGCTCGACCGGATCCAGTACGCACTCCACGATATCGCCACTCACACCAACGACTCTGTCACGACACAGGTGGAGCACAGCCGTGACCTCATTTTCGATTTCCTCGAAACGCTCGACGACCGGGGAATGACACAACACGGACTGCCCGTCGAAACACACTCGAACGAGTCGGAGTGAACTCTCTCGCTGTGTCTGACCGAACCGAGGTCCACCATTCCATTCAGAGGACGGTCTTCTACTCACTACCAGAGGGATGCACATCAGGTCGCCGATTAACTCTGTGGCTGGCAGGATGTGTGGGTGATTTTCTATAGAGAGGTCAGTCAGCATTCGCACGATCCACACGCAGATTGACACCAACTTGTTCTGGCAGCATGAGCCCGATTGTGAGTGTCAACGGTTCCTGGCAATCCTCACAGTCGAGTTGAACGTGGACTTCGTCGGTCCCGGGCTCTGCTGCTGTGAACTCTCCCTCTAGGGCCGTCTCACAGACCGGACATGTAATATGAGCTTCCACCGGAGTTGACATATTACACTCTTCTTCTCTGTACGCAGTGTGATAAACGTCACTCAAGCGGCAGTCTGTCAGTCATAGCTCACCAGTGAGAAGTCTCCTCTCGTCGAAACTGCAGCAACACCGGACTTGGCGAGTACCACTTCACGTCTCAGGCGTGTTCTTCGCGTGGTCAAGTCCCCACGAAAAAAGAGTGACCCAGGAACTCTTTTCTGCGGGATAGCAGGTCTCCGACGGCTGAACCACTCCGACTTCAGGACTGGACAAACAGTTATTCTTCGTCGGTTTCCTCTGCTGCTGCCTGTATGTCGTGAATTTGCTTCTGAACATCTTCGATCTGTGCTTGGAGCTCCTCGACTTGCTCGCCGACCTGCTCGACAGTGTCGACCGACTGAGTTTCAAGTTCTTCGTGGGCTTCGACCAACAGTTGGATTTGCTCGTCCAGCGCATCGAGGGCGTCGGCGGTCAGTTCGTCGTAGGCCTCGGCACCTTCCTGAAGTTCAGCATCGACGTTCTCGAACACGTCGGCATGATTCTCTAACAAGACATCGTACTGGTCGTCGACGGCCGTCCGAAGCTCGTCGACGGATGTCTCGATGCCGGGAACAGTCGCCTCGACGGCATCGAGGTAGCTGTGGAACGCTGTCTGCGAGAATTCGACACCGCGGCGCTGGGCCGAACCCTGTCTATCGAGACTGTCGATGACAGCTTTGTTGAGGGTCTGCTGGAAGGCAACACTCTGCTCGAGGGCCTTCTGGCTCTGTTCGACGGTCGTACGTTGCATCTCGAATACGGTCGTAACGGGGGTCATGTAGTCTGCCATTGGTGGTTACTCTGAGTTGGTTGTCGTGACCGGGAAGACGATAGCCTGAACGAGATCGTCCTCATTGATGCCGAGTGCTTCGCGCTCCGCATCGGGGATGCTGATGCGTCCACCACTCTGGACGCGCGTCTTGAACGTCGCTGTCTGCCGCAGTGCGCCGAGCTGGTTCATATCGATGGTCGGCATGTCGCCGCCGGTGAGCATCTGCCTCAGCAACTGTTGCTGTTGTTCCGCCGCGTTCTCGCTCGCTTGTTGTACCCCCCTGAACATCGGGGGCCACAGCAGGCTGTTGTCCTCCTC
>NZ_CP050017.1:0-255392 GCF_011602445.1 Haloarcula sp. JP-L23
ATCAGCAGAAGGTCGTCATCGCTCGATGGCTAGCTCAGGAGACGCCGATTCTCGTCATGGACAACGTGACACGTGGTATCGACGTGGGGGCCAAAGAAGAGGTCTACCGCCTCTGTCGGGAGCTGACTGACAAGGGCGTCTCGATCGTCTTCATCGGCGACGAACTCCCCGAGGTCATCGGCATGTCGAACCGTATCGGAGTAATGGCCAAGGGTGAGTTCGTCGGCGAGCCGATCGACGCCTCTCTCGGCAACAAACCGACCGAAGAAGACCTTATTCAGGAGATGATTTAACAATGAGTACGAATACAATCAGCGAATGGCTTACGGATCAACGAGAACAGCGAACCCTCCATGACTGGATCCAGGACCTGGGTCCGTTCGTTATGTTGTTCGGGTTGATACTCATCTTCACCTTCTCAACGGACCAGTTCTTCACAGAGAGCAATCTGCTCGACAACGTCGCGAAGAACGCCGTCACGTTGCTGCTGGTAGCGCTTGCAGGCACCTTCCCAATCCTGCAACAGAGCATCGACCTCTCGGTCGAATCGATCGTCCTGCTGACCGGCGTCGTTACGGTCGTCCTGATTGCGCAGTTCGGGCTCGGCCTGCTGGCCATCCCACTGGCCATCGGCGTCGGGATGCTTGCCGGGCTATTCAACGGCATCGTCTTCACGAAGCTCAAGGTCCCCTCGTTCCTAGTCACCCTCGGAACTCTCTCCGTGATGGCCGGTGTCGGGAAGATCATCACAGGTGGGTCCACCATCACCTTCCGGAACGACGCGATCCGGTCGATCTCGACGGGGACTGTCCTCGGCATTCCCAACCTCGTGCTCTGGGGCCTGCTGATCTACGTCGGCACGATACTGCTGGCCTTCCGGACCAAGTTCGGCCGGTACTGCTTCGCCCTTGGTGAAAACGAGCGCGTCGTCGAACTCGCCGGCGCGAAGGTCGACCGCTACAAGATCTACCCCTTCGTGCTATCGGGGCTGCTCTGTGGCATTGCGGGCGTCCTGCTGACACTGCGAATCTCGTCAGCGTCGCCGAACATCGGAAGCGGGCTCTTGCTCCCGAGCATCGCCGCGATCGTTATGGGCGGGACGGCGCTGACTGGTGGGGTGGGCGGCCCCCACCGGACCATCCTCGGCGTACTCGTCATCGCAGTCCTGAACAACGGCATGAACCTGCTCGGTATCGACTCGTTCGTCCAAGAGATCATCCTCGGACTCGTGGTCGTCGCGGCCGTCGCGATGTCCATCGACCGCGACAAGATCGACGTCGTGAAGTGAGCTGATTTCGCCGTCGGCCCGTTTAGTGTGTCTCTGTCTCCCCGCTCGAGAGCCCAGCGGCGCAGACGCCTCGGACCCAATCCTGCCCGTCGTCCTGGCGGTCGGATGGCCCGTAGTGTCTGTGAAGCCGTAGCGAAAAGAAGCGTGCGAGCTACGCCGTGAAGCCGCCGTCCATCACCAGATTGTGGCCGGTGACGAACGAGGCATCGTCGCTTGCGAGAAACAGCACACCGTCTGCGACTTCTTCCGGCTGGCCCGCCCGCCCGAGCGGCGTCTCCTCGAGCAGGCCGTCGATGGTGTCGCCGTCCTCAAGGGTCATCGCAGTCTCGATCACTCCCGGATTAATCGCGTTGACCCGGATGTTGTTCTCGCCGTGTTCGAGAGCGAGCTGTCTGGTTAGATTGGTGACGCCGCCTTTCGAGGTGCAGTACAGCGAGGAGTTTTCGAGGCCTCTGATTCCCCCGATGGAAGACATATTGACGATAGCCCCGCCGTCGGCCTGGTCCGCCATGACGTCGATGGCCGCCTGACAGCCGAAGTAGACGCCTCGGAGGTTGATGTCCATCAGCAGGTCGTAATCGTCCGACTCGACCTCTCGTATCGGTATCTGCCGGTCGATACCTGCGTTGTTGACCATGACGTCCAGCGAGCCGAACGCTTCGACGTGTTCGGCGACCGCGTCGTGCAGGTCCTCGGGCTTGCTTACGTCACACTCGACGAACTGGACGTCTCGCCCCATCTCTTCGATCAGGTCGTGGGTGGGGTCGCCGCCCCTCCGCGGTTCCTCCTGAAGGTCGCTGACGGTGACTGCAGCGCCCTCTTCGGCGAATTTCAGCGCGATGGCGCGCCCGTTCCCCGAGGCGGCTCCCGTGACGAGTACTGATTTTCCGTCGAATCGATTTGACATAATCGTCTTTCGCTTTCGGTGCGGTCCGAATAAGCATTTATGAGGAATCCTGACATATCGCGTTCATCTCACCGCGAACCCCGCACAGTGAACCACTGACAACAACTATTATGAGCGTCCGCGTGCTTTGTCTAACCACGATGCAAACAGACCGACCAGCAATTGCTGATGAGTACGGAGTCTTGATCGACGGGGCCGACCGTGCGTCGTCGTCCGGCGAGACGCTTCCCGTCACCGACCCTGCGACGGGCAACCCGCTAACGACGGTCGCCGCAGGGACCGAGGCCGACGTGAACGAGGCCGTCGAGGTGGCCCGAGACGGGTTCGAGACATGGAGCGGGTACACTCCCGCCAGGCGGTGTGAGATACTGAACGACGTCGCCCGGGCCATCCGGGAAGAGAAGGACCGACTCGCCCGCATCGAGACCCTCGAGAACGGAAAGCCGCTCTCCGAGGCCGTCGGGCAGGTAGAGCGCTGCGCGCGCCACTTCGAGTACTACGGCGGCCTGGCCGACAAGGTCGAGGGCGAGAGCATCCCGTTAGACGACGGCCACGTCGACTACACGGTCCGTGAGCCCCTCGGCGTCACCGGGCACATCGTCCCGTGGAACGTCCCGATCTACCTCTTCGCACGGAGCGTCGCCCCGGCGCTCGCGGCCGGGAACGCGGCGGTTGTCAAGCCGGCCGAGGAGACGCCGATCGGCGCGCTCGAACTCGCGAAACTCCTCCACGAGAACGGCGTGCCGCCGGCCGCCGTCAACGTCGTCCCCGGTGAGGGCGTCCCTGCGGGGGCGGCGCTCTCGGGACACCCCGACATCGGGAGTGTCACGTTCACCGGGTCGAGCGCGACCGGCCGCGAGGTCGGGAAGGCCGCCATCGAGAACCTCACCGAACCCCACCTCGAACTCGGGGGCAAGAGCCCGCTGGTCGTCTACGACGACGCCGACCTGGACGTCGCCGTCGCGGAGACGGTCAAAGGCATCTTCGCGACGAACTCCGGACAGGTCTGCTCGGCGTCCTCCCGCGTCATCGTTCAAGATGACGTGCGCGACGCCTATCTTGACAAACTCGTCAGCGCCGTCGAGGCCCTTTCCATCGGCCCGGGCATCGACGACCACGACGTCGGCCCGCTCGTCTCGGCGACCCACCTCGATACAGTGGCGGAGTACCTCAAGGTCGGTCGTGCGGAACTCGGCGACCCGCTCATCGGCGGGGCCGTGCTCGACCGCGACGGGTACTACGTCGAACCGACGGTGTTCGCGGACGTCCCGCAGGACGCACGGCTCCTCCAGGAAGAGGTCTTCGGGCCGGTGCTGACCGTGAGCTCCTTCGCCGACGAGGCCGAGGCCATCCAGCGGTCGAACGACGTGGACTACGGTCTCGTCGCCGGCGTGATCACTACTGACATGGGCAGAGCACACCGCTTTGCCCGTGACGTCGACGCCGGCCAGATCTACGTCAACGAGTGGTTCGCCGGTGGCAACGAGACTCCCTTCGGCGGTTTCAAGGACAGCGGCATCGGCCGGGAGAACGGCGCACAGGCGATACACAACTACACGCAGCTCAAGAACGTCTGTCTCAACATCTCGGAGTAAGCCCGAACCAGGGCGCAGTCCACCGCCGCTCGCCTGCTCGGCTCTCGGGCCAGCGGCTCACGTAGGGGCCCCGGGCGGCCGGCACACCGAACTTGTTCGGTAGTAACGTACTGGCTGTCGGCCTTCGCTCGACGGGTCACGTCGAGGTATTCCCAACGTTTAATAGCTATTGTCTTGAACAGTTACCTGTATGTTAGAAAACGGCGAGCTAGTGGTGGACGCAGTGTCACACTGCTTCAACCACGCAGACGACAATCACCTCCATCCGCACGCCCAGCGATGGGACGACGAGACATACGAGCTCGGAGAGCAGTTGATGCCCGAGGAGTACGTGTTTCCGGAGGAGATTTTCTACCGGAACCACCAGCCCGAGGAGCTCGAACGGCTGCTCTTTTTGGAGAGCCAGATCGACTTCTCGGTGTATCACTCGCTCCCGCTCGACGACTACTTCAAGGACGGCTACGTCTCCCGGGAGAAGGGGTTCGAGCTCCGCGAGCGCAACCCCAACCGGATGGGGATGATCGTGGATATCAACCCGCTCGAAGACGACGCCGTCGAGCAGGTCGAGTACTACGCGAAAAAGAAAGACGTCGACGGCATCAAGCTGTACCCGTCGCGCTACCAGAACGGCCGTGACCTCTCGTTGCAGTTGAACGAGGACACGGTTCGCCCGGTACTGGAGAAGGCCGCCGACCTCGACATCGGGACCGTCGGCATCCACAAGTTCATCCCCTTCGCGACGGCGCCGGTGAAGTACTTCCGCATCGACGACGTCGAGGAGGCCGCCATGGCGTTCCCGGAGCTCAACTTCGAGGTCATCCACGCCGGGTTCTCCTTCCTCGAGGAGACTGTCTTCGCGATGGCCAGCCACGACAACGTCTACGCGAACATCGAGAACACGGCTCACATGGCCTGCAGTCGCCCGAAGAAGTTCGCCCGGAGCCTCGGTGAGATGCTCTACTGGGCCGGGCCCGACCGCATCGTGTTCTCGAGCGGTGCGACGGCGCTCCACCCGCAGCCGCCGATCGACGCCATCTGGGACTTCGAGATGCCGGAGGACCTCCGGGCCGGCGAGGACTACCCCGAGGTCACACAGGAGGACAAGGAGAAGATACTCGGGAAGAACAAGCTCCGGCTGATGGGCAAGGACCCCGAACAGGTCAAGAAGGACATCAAAGGCGACAAGTGGGACAAGAAGATCCAGGAACTGAAAGAGCGCGACGAGTACCCGGCTTCGCCGTGGTCGACCTACGAGGAGGCGACAGAGGTCGACTCGAAGGAACGAGTGAGGTTCGTATGAGCGCCGAGACCGCCGACCACGTCCTGCCGTCGACGGAGTTCCAGAGCGACCTGAAAGCCGACGTGAAAACCCGGCTCGAGGAGGTCCTCGACCCCTGTAGCTGTATGAGCGAGCACCCGGTCAACATCGTCGACCTCGGGCTTGTCGACGACATCGAGTGGGACGAGGCGACGGGGACGGTCACCGTCCACCTGCTGTTGACGTCACAGCGGTGTACGTACTTCCTCGACATCGACGACGAGATCTGCGAGCGCGTCGGGGAGCTGTCGGCCGTCGAGCAGGTCGAGGTCCACCAGGTCACGAGCGGGGAGATCTGGACGGCCGACCGGATGGCCGAGACGGAACGCAAGGCCCGTCGGGAGCGCTTCGAGCAGCGCGTCGAAGAGGCCGGGATCACGCCATACGCAGAACGCTCGGAGTGACCCGCGATGGGACGACGAATTCTGATTCCGGTCGATAGCTCGCCGCAGGCGAAAGAGGCCGTTCGACACGCCAGCAGCATCCACGCGGGCGACAACCTCGTCTTGCTGCACGTCGTCGAGTACAGCGAGTCCATCACCGACCCCGACCGCGGGGGTCGCAAGCACGCCGAGGGCTGGTACGCGAAAGCCCGCGAAGACGCCGAGGACCTGTTCGATACCATGAGTGCGGAGGTCGACCACGACGGCGAGGTCACGACCGCGATTACCGACGGGTCGCCCGCGTCGGCGATCATCGACTACCTCGCCGAGCACGACATCGATCAGGTCGTCATCGGGAGTCACGGTCGCACGGGTGCGACACGTATCCTCATCGGCAGCGTCTCGGAGAGTGTCGCCCGTCGCTCCCCGGTGCCAGTCACCATCGTGCACTGACCCCACCTGTCCGCCACTGATCACGCTACCAGCTCTGTATTTCGCTCGCCTCCCGATTCTTTCTCATCACAGCCCGGTTCGCTGTCATTGCCGAACTCGTCCCGTCAGCCGGCCTTCAGCCACAGCCTCGCAGAAAAATCCGCTGCCAGTGTCGCTCTGGACACCGGCCAGGACACCTACCGCGCCCGGTCGATGGCGTCGAGCGCGTCGGGGTTCTCGACACTCGAGAGGTCACCGATGTCCTCGTCCGTGTGGCGGGCCTGGATGGCACGACGGACGATCTTCCCCGACTGCGTGACGGGGAACTCGTCGACGAAGCGCACCTCCCGCGGCCGGAACGGCTTGCCGAGTTCGTCGCCGACCAGTTCCCGTACCTCGTTCCGGAGGTCGTCGGACTCCGTCTCCCCGTCGTCCGTGACGACGAAGAGCGCGACCGCAGTGCCGGTGGTGTCGTCGGGCACGCCGACTGCGGCGGCCTGGTTGACGGCTTCGTGGTCCATCGCCGCCCCCTCCACTTCCGCCGGGCCGACCTTCCGGCCGGCGATGTTCAGGGCGTCGTCTGCGCGGCCGTGCAGGAACCAGAACCCGTCTTCGTCCTTCTGGGCCCAGTCGCCGTGGTCCCAGACGTCGTCCCAGGTCGACCAGTACTCTTCGAGGTAGCGCTCGTCGCCGCTCCACAGCGACCGGGTCATCGAGGGACAGGAGTCACGGGCGGCCAGATAGCCCCGGTCGTGGGTGTCGGCGATGGAGGTGCCGTCCGAGTCGACGATGTCGATGTCCATCCCGAGGCCGGGACCGCCGAGCGAACAGGGCTTCAGCGGCTGGGTCGGCATCGGCATCAGGAAACAGCCACAGATCTCCGTGCCGCCGGAGATGTTGATGATGGGGCAGTCCTCGTTGCCCACTTTTTCGTAGAACCACTGCCAGCTCTCGGGGTCCCAGGGTTCGCCCGTAGAGCCCAGCATCCGCAGCGAGGAGAGGTCGTGGTCCTTGACCCAGTGGTCGCCCTGCTTGCGCAACGCGCGGATAGCCGTCGGCGAGATACCGAACTGGGTGAGGCCGTGGCGGTCGATCATCTCCCAGAACCGGTCGGGTTCGGGGTAGTCAGGGGCTCCCTCGTACATGAAGACGGTGCCACCGAACGTGTGGGTCCCGATGAGCGTCCAGGGGCCCATCATCCAGCCGATGTCGCTGACCCAAAAGAACCGATCGCCGGGCTTGAGATCGAACCCGAAGTGCAGTTCCTTCGCACACTGCATCTGGACGCCAGCGTGGGTGTGGACGATTCCTTTCGGCTTACCGGTGGTGCCCGACGAGTACAGCAGCATGGAGGGGGCGCTGGAGTCCAGGCGTGCCGTCTCGAATGTGTCGGACTGGGTCGTGACCGCGTCGTCCCAGGTCTCGTCGCGCCCGTCGGTCCAAGAGATCTCCGAACCGGTGCGCTCGTAGACGACGACCGAGGTCACCTCGGTCTCGACGTCCTCGACGGCTGCGTCGAGCATGTCCTTGAGGGTGACCTCGCTGCCGCGACGATAGAATCCGTCGGCCGTGAAGACGACGCTGCTCTCGGAGTCCTCGATGCGGGTCGCCGTCGCGTCGACGCCGAATCCGGAGAAGATCGGCACGGCGATGGCGCCGACTTTGAAACAGCCGTAGAGGATCGAGATGACCTCCGGGACCATCGGCATGTAGAGCCCGACCGTGTCGCCCTGGTCGATTCCTCGTTCTTGGAGTGCGTTGGCGACCTGATTCGCCTGCCGATGGAGGTCGTGGTAGGTGACGTTGCGCGTCGAACCGTCCTCCCCCTCCCAGAGGCAGGCGACCGTATTGCGCCGCTCGCTCTCGACGGCGGCGTGTCTGTCGAGGACGTTATGAGCGACGTTGATACTCCCACCGGCGTACCAGTCGGTGAACTGGGGCCCGTCGTAGGTCGTCCCGCCGACCTCGCGGGAGCGTCGTTCCCGGACGGCGTCGTACTCGTCGTAGAACTCGATGTCGAGGTAGTCGACGAGTTCGTCCCAGAACCACTCGACGCCGGAGTCGGGGACCCCGTCAATCTCGGTGGTCGTCCGCTCTAGGAGTTCGTCGTAGTCGTCGATATCGTACTGTTGCATGAACGCCCAGACGTTGGTCGCCTCGACGTCAGCCTGTGTCGGTTCGTGGGCGATCTGGTCGGTGTCTGCGAGTGTCTCACTAGCCATGGCCTACAGACACCGTGTCGACGGAGAGACGCTTAATTCTTCTCCTCTCACCCGTCGCCGGCTATTCGAGTCCAGCCTCCTTGTAGGTGGCCGCGTGCTCGACGTAGAGTTCGTGTACCCGTTCGATCTCGGCCTGCTGTGTCTCGTCGATGGGTGTCGTCGACGCCGGGACGCCGTAGGCCACGTGGTCCGCTGGGATGGTCTGGTCTTCCGTCACGACACATCCGGGGGCGACGATGCTGCCGGACTCGACCCGTGCGCCCTGCTGGAGCGTGCTCGACATCCCGATCAGTGCTTCGTCTTCGACAGTCGCGTAGTCGATGACGACGTTATGGCCGACAGTGACGCCGCCGCCAATGGTCGCACCGTGGAGCATCGAGAACTCCTGGACATTCGTCTCTGCGCCCACCTCGACCGCCTTCCGGTCACCCCGGAGGCAGACGAACGGCCAGAGGCTCGCCCGCTCGCCCACCCGGACGTCACCGACGAGGTAGGCCATCTCAGAGACGAACGCCGACTCAGCGACCGTGGGGCCAATACCGAACACTTCGCGTTGCATACACCGAACGGACAGCGCCGACCCACAAGAGTGTATCCACGGCGCCCGGTCTTCGATAGTTTCTATACCGATCGCCGAGTTGTGTTGGCTATGGGCCCGAAAGTGGTTACTATCGGCTCCGGCTACGCCGGGGCTGGCGCCATCCGGAAACTGGAGGCCGAACTCGACTCGGAGACAGAGCTCACGTGGATCTCCGAGCATCCGTACCACCTAGTACTGCACGAAGTCCACCGCTGCATCCGCGATCCGAGCATTCGCGAGCGCATCACCATTCCAGTCGAGGAGATCGCATCGCCGGATACCCGCTTCCGAGAGGGACGGGTCGTTGACGTCGATACCGAAGGACGTGCGGTCAAACTTGCTGACGGCGACCGGATCGATTACGACTACCTGCTGGTCGCGCTGGGCTCGCAGACGGAATTCTTCGGCATCGATGGGCTGGCCGAACACGCCCACACGCTGAAATCCGTCCCCGACGCCGTGGGTATCCACGAGGCGCTCGACGGGGCTGTGGCCACTGCCACGGCCATGGAGCCCGCCACCGTCGTCGTCGGCGGCGCCGGCCTCTCGGGCGTCCAGGCGGCCGGTGAAATCGCGGGCTTCCGTGACGAACGGGACGCGGCGCTCGAGGTCCACCTCGTTGAGGGGCTCGACTCCGTCCTCCCGAACAGCGACTCGGAACTCCAGGGGGCGTTGCGGAAGCGCCTCGAAGCCGCTGACGTGACCATCACCACGGGCGAGTTCATCGGCGAGGTCGACGAGTCCACGGTCACGCTCGGAGAAGACCGGACAATCTCCTATGACGTGCTCGTCTGGACCGGCGGTATCACGGGACCGGACGCCATCGGTTCGGTCGGCGTTGAGACGGACGACCGCAACAACCGACTCGCCACGGGACGGACTTTCCGGACGACCGACGACAGGGTATTCGCGCTCGGGGACTGTGCCCTCGTCGACCAACCGGGCGATCAGCCCGCACCGCCGACCGCACAGGCAGCCTGGCAGGCCGCCGCCGTCGCCGGTGAGAACGTCGCACGAGCCATTCGCGGGCAACCGCTCCGTGACTGGACACACGAGGATCTCGGGACCGTCGTCTCCGTCGGCGAGCGCGCGGTGGCCACGAACGTCCAGCACGTCCCAGTGTCGACGTTCGGTGGCTTGCCGGCGGCAGTACTGAAGAAGGCCATCGCAGCGCGCTGGATCAACAAAGTGAGCGGACCGCGGCGTGCAATCGCCGCCTGGCCCCGGCTGTAGGTCACTGTCGCGGTCCGTTGGCTTGAGCGGCGTCTCTCGGCTCCGACGAATACTGCTGTCTACACTGGCTCGAAGACGAGTGTCGTTTCCCGTCGTCCGTCAGTGTCTTCGACAGTCACCGCCACGTCCATCCCGTGTTCGACTGCGTCCGGGTCCACGCCGGCGAGCAGGCCGGTCAGGGTGACCGGACCGAAGTCGGCGATCGCAGTGACGTAAGGGACCCGGTCGGCGAACGCCGGCGGCGCGACATGGACGACAGTGTGGGCCTGAATACGCCCTGGTTCCGGCAGCGGCTCCGCGGAGAGCGACTGGGCGCCACAGTCGGGACAGACCCGCCGCGGGGGCACCGAGCCGTGGCCGGCCGGACAGACAAGGAAGAACGGGTCGCCGGAGTCGATGGCCGCACAGAACGCTTCATACCCCCCGTCTTCTTCGATGCCACGGCTCATCCGACCACCTCCAGAACGTGGACGGTCGTGCTAGCCACTGTCCCACCGGCGCTGTGTGCGACGCCGGTCAACGCGTCGGCGACGTAGTCGCTGTTCGGGTGGTCACCACGGAGCAGGCGGGTCAACTCGACGATCTGACTGGCACCCGTCGCACCGACCGGGTGGCCCTTCGCTTTGAGGCCGCCGGAGCAGTTCACCGGGAGCACCCCGTCGCGCCAGGTCGCTCCCTCACGAGCGGCCGTGATGGCCTCGCCGGGATCGAACAGCCCCAGTCCCTCCAGCGCGAACACCTCGGCACAGGTGAAGCAGTCGTGCACCTCGACGACGTCGACGGTGTCTGCAGCGATGCCAGCCATTTCGTAGGCCTCCACCGCGGCGCGTTCTGTGGCTGGTGTCCGGCACGGGGTCTCGCGGTCCTGCAGCGCGGCGCGGTCGGTCCCCTGCCCGGAACCGGTCACTGCGACCGGCGCATCGATCGTGTGCTCCGCTGCGTACTGTTCGCTAACCAAAACGAGCGCGCTTGCCCCGTCGGTCACCGGACAGGCGTCAAGCAGCCCCAGGGGGGAGGCAACCGTCGGCGCTTCGAGCACTTCGTCGACGGTCACCCGGGACTGGAACTGTGCGTACTCGTTCTCCAGCGCGTGCTCGTGGTTCTTGACGGCGACGTGTGCGAGGTCGCGCCGGGACCCACCGTGTCGCCGGAAGTACGCGTCCGTCATGATCGCGTAGGCGCCCGGGAAGGTCATCCCGGCGTTGCTCTCGTGGATGGCGTCCGCGGCCGTCGCCAACATCGCCGTCGCCCCGTCTGTCCCGACGTGGGTCATCCGCTCGGCGCCGCCGACGATCACGACGTCCGCTCGCCCACTGTCGATCGCTCGCACCGCGTGGCGAACGGCTACGCCACTTGAGGCACAGGCGCTCTCGAAGCGCGTCGCGGGGGCCTGGACGCCCAGGCTCTCTGCCACGATGGGCCCCTGATGGCCCTGGTCCTCGGCCAGTTCACCGACGAAGTTCCCAAAGTATACCGCGTCGATGTCCCCTAGCGGGACCTTAGCGTCTCTCGTCGCCGTTACGCCTGCTTCGGCGAACAGATCACGGGTCGTTCGGTCGGGATGTGCGCCGAACGGCGTGAGTCCTACGCCTGCGACTCTTACTGTCGACATCTATGGAGTACGTTGCCAAAACTCTCATATATATCTTTCCCAATTACCCACCCCATCATCGCTCGGGGTGCTGGGCGTCGACGACAGCGGCACCCGCCAGGTTGACGATGTCCGTCACTGCGTCACCTTGCTGGACGACGTGGACCGGGCTGTCCATGCCGACGAGCATCGGCCCGATGGCCTCCGCTCCACCCAGTCGGCTCAGCAGTTTGTAGCAGATGTTCCCGGCCTCTAGGTTCGGGAAGATCAGGACGTTCGCGGGTCCGTCGAGGGTGCTGAATTCGTAGGAACTGGTCAGCAAGTCCTCGACGACTGCGGTGTCGGCCTGGAGTTCGCCGTCGACCGGGAAATCGACCCGTTCGTTGGCCCGGAGCATCGTCGCCGCTTCGCGGGGCTTTCGCGTACCGCTGTTGTCGACGCTCCCGAAGTCGGAATACGAGAGCAAGGCCGCCCGCGGTTCGACGTTGAACCGACGCGCCAGCGCAGCGGTGTGGCGAGTCACCTCCGCGAGGACCTCCGCGTCCGGGTCCTGGTTGACCGCCGTGTCTGCACAGAAGATAACGCGGTTCTTGAACGTCAGCATGTAGACTCCGGCCGCGTAGTCCGTGTCCGGCGCGGTCCCAATCACCTGCAGCGGCGGCCGCAGTGCCGTCGGATAGTCGTGGGTGACGCCGGTCAACATGGCGTCGGCGTCGCCCTGTTCGACCATTAAACTCGCCAGGTAGTTCCCGTCGTGTACGCGGTCGTTGGCTTCCCGGCGTGTCATCCCCTTGCGCTGGCGTAGGCTGTAGAGGCGTTCCACGTAGGCCTTGAGGTCGGTCGTTTCGGGATCGACGACCCGCGGCTCGAACGCGAGATCCAACGAGTCGACTCGCTCGTGAATGGTCGTTTGGGACCCCACGAGGACCGGTTCCGCGATACCCTGTTCGGACAATTGATAGGCTGCCCGTATCAGTTTAGGGTCCTCGCCCTCGGCCAGCACGAGTCGTTTCGGGTCATTCCGTGCCTTGCTGAAGACGGTCTGCATCATCTCGCGGTGCTTCCCCAGTCGGGCCTCGAGTTCAGCGCCATACGACGAGACGTCGATAGTAGTTCGTGCTGCGCCGCTTTCGATGGCTGCTTTGGCGACAGCGGGGGTGACCTCGAAGAGGATGCGGGTATCGAGCGGCTTCGGGATGATGTACTCGGGGCCGAACGAGAGGGGCTGATCGCCGTAGGCCCTGCGTACCTCGTCGGGGACGTCCTCCCGGGCCAGTTCGGCCAGCGCCCGCGCAGCAGCGACCTTCATCGCCTCGTTGATCTCGGTCGCACGCACGTCGAGCGCGCCGCGGAAGAGATATGGGAAGCCAAGCACGTTGTTGACCTGGTTTGGGTAGTCCGAGCGGCCGGTCGCCATGATGACGGTGTCGTCCCGGGCGGCTTTCGCCGTCTCGTAGTCGATCTCCGGGTCGGGATTCGCCATCGCGAAGACGATCGGTGTCTCGGCCATCGAGCGGACCATATCTGCGTCGACGATACCACCCACCGACAGGCCGACGAACATGTCCGCGCCGTCCATCGCTGTCGCGAGGTCACCGTCCGGGACGTCCCGAGCAAAGCTCGCCTTGTACTGATTGACCTCGCCACTCTCGACACGTGCCTGGGTGACGATGCCGTCCGAATCACACATGGTGATGTTGTCGGGGTCGATACCCAGCGAGGTGTAGAAGTGCGCGCTCGCAATGGCACTGGCCCCGCCACCAGTGAACACGACCGTCAGGTTCTCGAGTCGCTTTCCGGCCAGTTCAGCGGCGTTGAGCAGTGCCGCGCCGGAGATGATGGCAGTGCCGTGTTGATCGTCGTGAAACACGGGGATGTCCATGGCTTCTCCCAGACGACGTTCAATCTCGAAACAGGCCGGCGCCGCGATGTCCTCTAGGTTGATTCCCCGAAGGTCGGTTCAAGTGCCCGGATCGTCTCGACCATCGCGTCGGCGGAGTCGACCTCGAGTTCGATGTCGAAGACGTCGATATCCACGAATCGCTTAAACAGGACGCCTTTCCCTCCATCACCGGCTTGGAGGCTGTCGGCCCGATATCACCCAGCCCGAGTGTGGCACTCCCGTCCGAGACGACGGCGACTAGGTTCCCCTTCGCGGTGTACTCGTATGCGTCGACCAGATTATCGGCGATGGCTTCACACGGACCCGCAACACCTGGGGAGTACGCGAGCGAGAGGTCCCGCTGAGTGCTGGTTGGTTTCGTCGTGGCGATCTCGATCTTTCCGGACGGGAGGCGGCGATGATACTCTAACGACTCTTCGTCGAAGCTCATTCATTACCTACTGGGGCGGCCAGCAAAATAAATCTATGGCCGCTGTGACTACGGGTTGGACGTTATCAAATGGATAGTGTCCGGGCCAGGTGTCCCCACACTGGGAACTTTATATATTGCCCCTCCGGTTCACCGTTAGACCGTGTTTCACCCGCATGTATACTGGGACCACGACGTAATCACACGTAACTGGCCATTGTCGTAACGCCCGTACACATGTTATACTCGCCTTCGGGCCAGATTCGACCAGGCGGGATACTAAATACAATCGCGTCGATCTGCTCGTGTACCTCGCAGCCAGCGGTATTGGACACTCAAATATTCATCGTGAAATCTGTATTTATCACTGTATCCTCCCCCAAATCGAGTCCTGGTAGCGCAATAGGAATAACATATGTATATTTGGCAAAATAAATATAGAAGTTCAAATAAGGAACCTGAATAAGACTACCTAGGCTAAGAAAAAGATATATAACGGCATATATGTGTTTTGACCACTGAATTATCCGATATACGGGCCCAAGCTGTCGCTGATGAGAATAGTTATGCGTATTCTGTCGATCAACCGTCGGGACGGGGTCTCCTCTGGTCGCACCGAGTTGTGTCGGTTGTCATTCGTCATCGTCGCCTGGTGGGCAGCCGCGCACCTCGTGAGAAGGATAATCGACAGCACGCCTCTCACCGAGACAGTTGAGTTCGTCTACGGACTTCCCCGTATCGGGTTGATGCGCGTCCCGGCCAGGATGTACGGTTCGCCGGAGCTGATCGAAGAGTTCCCCAGACCCTGCTGACAGTCATTAAGCACAGCTAGTTCACGCCAGCTCACTGATCTATCAATAGATTTCTCCATGCTTCTGAGAGAATGGTGGCCCGGGGTAAGCTATCTTCACAAGGGGCTCTGCGGGGAAAACACAGTGAGAAGTCAAACATAGTCAGTATTCAGTTCATTCGGTAATAGATTAGAATGAAGGCACACATCAAAACCATCCTCCGAGGTTGTGGATCCACGTTTTCGGGATCGCAAATTCTACCAACCACTAAATTGCTGATAATTTCTTTGCGTGGCGGTATCGATTGACGAGACAGCTATGAGTTCAATAGAGATGTGAAACAGTTGATTTGGCGACTAATGTGACGACTTGAAACTGCTCGCCGCCGCGCTCAGAACTACGATGACTTCAAAACGGATGTCGGCGGTTGATGACGACGCCCCCGCGCTCGCGGGGGCGATCGTCTATCACGCTGGGGAAGTCTGTGAATCAGCGGATCATCTCTGGCGTGTCCTTGGAGAGGTCTCGATTCCAGTTGACGGACTTACCGACGACCGCCAGCAACACAAGGCCGCAAACGGCACTGAACCGATGGCTCGGGTGTATCTCTATCAGGAGATCTACGACCTCGCCCAGAGCGAGGTCGCAGATCGTCTCGAAGATCGCCCATCACTCCTGAAGACGCTTGATTTGGACAAGGCACCGAGCCAGCAATCAATCTCGTACGCATGGAAGCAGTTCAGTGAACAGACCAAACTGACGCTCAACGCGGCAGCTACAGGTATCGCACAAGAAGCCGTTGACCGCGGCGTCATCTTGGAAGCACGAGTTCCAATCATCCCAGATGCAGACGATATCGAAGAAGACGGTGATGAACCAACTGTAACACGCGAACACGTTCGAAAGCAGGGGAACAAGATCGTCGAACTCGCCCGAAGGCACGCCTTCGGCGAGTTCGACTCTGATAGGGCCCAGAATAGAGTCTACGAGGACGAACAGATCCTCGATCTGTTCGCCTCGGCATGCCTCACCCAAGGAAGTGCCCATTCAGAGGGTGAAGCTGGTTGGTTTCTCGACGAGAACAACGTCTGTGACGACTCGACGTTCCTCCGAGTGATCAAACAGTTCGCAATGCCGGCTGATCAAAAGGTATCTGTCCCACTCCAAGAACAACAGATCGAGGATATCGTGGCGTTCACCGAGGTGTTTCGCGAGTATCTCATGGACGCGTTCGATACTGCCACCGAGAACATCCTCCAAACGATTCGGTACGAAGATCCATTCGACGACCGCCACGTCGTGGCGGCCGTCGATTTCACACACGTCCCCTACCACGTCTGGCCGTGGATCGATAAGGACGAACAGATCCCAAAGTCGACGTACCCGCCGATGGTGAGCGGGTACGTCGACGACGGTGAGTTGAAACACGGCTACACGTTCGCGACGATCACGATCGTCGGGAACGACGTTCCGATCATCTTGGGGATTGAGGGTGTCAAGGAACACTCAGACTGGGAACCAGCCGAGGCGCCAGCTGACTCGAAAGCAGACGTCGTTGGGCGTCTGCTTTCGAGAGCCCAGCAGTACGTCGATCTGGACGAAATCCTGCTGGATCGGGGCTTCTACACGAGAAACGTCCGTGCAGAGATCAACGGTCGTGGACTGTTGTACACGATGCCAGTGCCGAAATACGAGTCAGATTACGAGGCGATCAAGCACATCAAGAGCAAAGACGGGGTAGACGCTGCTGTCAACCACGACGTCCCCGTCGGAATCGACGGTGACGTCGATCATACCGCTGAGTATCTGTACGTTCCAGCCACCAGTGACGACGCTGATGGAGAGTACGCCGTGTTCGTGACCAACCGCGATCACGTCGTTCCCGACGAGATCGCTCACGTTACGAACAGTTACGGCCGTCGCTGGGACATCGAAAACCAGTACAAGTCGGTGAAAGCGTACCTTCCGAAGACCTCCTCGACAGATTACCGTATACGGTTGTTCAACTTCACGTTCGCAGCGTTACTGTACAATCTGTGGCGGCTCACCGACTTTCTGGTGAAAGTCGGCATGGAGCGAGAAATCAGGTCGCCGCCAGTCGTGACCGCCAGGACGTTCGTCCGGGCGGTCGGCCACTCTCTCCGGAAAGTCGGATGAGAAGGTGCTGCTGTACCTGTCGCTCGCCTGCGGCAAGCCGCAGGACTCGCGGTCTGAGCACGATATCGGCTGTTCTCTTCCAATCGGCCCGTCTCTCCTCGTCAGCCGGCGACTGATGCATAGCATCTCCGTGAGAACATCTCAAACTACATCTGATTCGACCGATATTCGTTTGTAGATGCTCTATATCCCGAAAACGTGGGGTGCCCCACAGTTTCGGAGGATAGACTAAAACTGGTCCAGTTACTGGTATTGTATGGCGAAATTAGTCCCACTGGCTCAATATTTCCGATGATTCTGTCGGATATGCTTCTTGAATATTAGATAATAATCGGAACGAACAGCTCTCAGTCACGCTCATAACTCAGAATATCTGGTTCATGTGCAGGATATCGCCGATGAACAGAGAGTGCGAGTGCGAATGTTGTCTGGGACCGCTATCTCGAAGCGGACTGTCGTCAAGAACTCTGACGGGAATTCATGGGCGAAAAGCTGGAGTGTGCATTCGAGAGGATTTAATGGGACTTTCAACCAGAGATTGGAATGATAAACCCGTGTCTTCTAATTCCGAACAGCATTTCTGCTCACTCAAAGTAGGTTTACAGACAGAAGCTCAAACTATCCTGTCGTTTTGACGAACCGTCTCCCTATCCAGTAAATGACGCCGCTCTCTCGAAAACGCACGCGGACAGTCTTATTTTGTAGCAGGATGTGTCGATCGTTCTACTATACCTAGCTCAGCATAGGGAAATATTAGTGAATTTGATAAATAAATGTATGTAACTGTACCAGAGAGTGACGGAAACTGTGACTTAGGTGTATTCGGAACTATTGAATAGTCGGAAACGATCCAGGCCGAAAGGAACTGGAGGACGTCGGCGCTTCTCTCGTCGTTGCTTACTATGGTGAGGAAAATGATTATAAAGTGACCGACCGAATTAAATAACTAGTGTGTGCTAACAGTGGTCAAACACGCGGTCCTGTTAAAATGTGGCAATCGGTGAGGAAGGAACATTCCTCGGACTCCCGCGCTTGCCCGGGAATGTAGATCTTCATATGGGAATCTGCCGGGTGGTAGAAGAATTGTTTCCCGAAGATGCCGATGATGCGACGTGGCAGTAACGAATGAGATGGCGTCTTCAGCAGTTCTAAGAACAGGTGTACGTGTGTTATATATCCCCACCTCAATAGGACGCAAATCCTAATTCTATCATATTCAACGCCATATCAGCAGCTAACACCAATTATGATAGAGGAAACCTTAGGTAACGAGTCTAAGGGCGTCGATAGCTACTATCGCGGTGGGTTCTACATGGTAGAACCCCGATAGCCGCGGTTTCAGTTGATAACTGACTCTAGGGCAGCGTTCCATTCGTATTCGGATAAGCGCGAGAACCGCGTGACTACGGAGTGATCACCGAGCCTATCACGGCAGGTTGAGATGGGGAGAGTGGTAGATCGGAATGAAGCTCTCTCCAGACGCGGTTCGAACCCTGTTGACTTCGGTGTTCCCCTCAGACGTCATCGACGACCGCGCACGCGAGTGCGGGGTCGTCGAACGGGACCGAGACATCGACATCAGGATGCTCGTGTGGACGCTCGCCGTGGGTTTCGCCGTCGGCGGCGAAACCCGCTCCATCGCTGACTACCGTCGCGCGTACAACGCCGCTACCAACCAGTCCGTCGTCGCCTCCAGCTTCTACGACCGCTTTACCGAGAACCTCCAGATTCTCCTTTCTCGTCTCCTCGAACACGCACTTGACGAGGTTGCTGTTCCTCATCACGTCTCACCGGAGTTTGACCGATTCAGAGACGTAATTGCTGCTGACGCCACGATCTTCCGGCTACAGCAACTTCTCGCCGAGTTTGAAGCCACTCACGACAACGCCTCCGGCGTCATGCTGTACCTCGTCCACAACGTCACCGAACAGTCGGTGATCTCCGACGAGATCACCGACGAAACTACCCACGAGAGTACCCTCTTCGAGACTGGATCTTGGCTGCGGGGCCGCCTCTTCCTGCTCGATCTGGCCTTCTTCAAGTACCGCCGCTTTGTGCTAATCGACGAGAACGACGGTTTCTTCGTGAGCCGACTGAAACAGAGCCCGAATCCACTCATTACGACCGCTCCACGGACGCTTCGGGGCAATTCTATCGAGATCGAAGGCGAGCAGGTCTTCGACGTCGTCGGAGACCTGCGTCGTCAGTACCTCGATGTCGACGTGGTCGTCGAATTCAAGCGCCGCGAATACGACGACCAGCGGTCGACGGACACCAAGCAGTTCCGCGTCGTCGGTGTCTGGAACGAGGACACCGACGACTATCACCTGTATCTGACAAATCTGCCGCGTGAGGAGTTCTCCCCCTCACAGATCGCAACGCTGTACCGCGCGAGATGCTCGGTGCGCCGTTCGGTGGTTACAAGGACAGCGGAGTCGGTCGCAAACTCGGTTTCGAGCCGACGATGCGCGAGTTCAGTCAGGTCAAAAACGTCCGATACAGCATCGGTACGGAAACCGGCTTGAAGAAGGACTAACGGAGACTCGAATCGGGTTATCGTCCTGCTGACGAGCCGCAATCGTGACTGGTGAACGAGCGCAGTTACCGCCGTTCAGCTGTCGCCGCCCCGTTCGGGGATAATCGGTAGGAGCACCGACGAGGGATAGTTCGGACCGGTATGGACCGTGACGTCGCCACCGTACACCTCGGGTGGTCGGTCGTCGGCGTCATCGTGTCGGAACGGGCCGACGCCGTCGAAGGTCCCCTCCATGCTCTCTAAGCCGGAGTCAACGTTGCCGGGGTACTTGTAGTCGTTGCCCCGAATCGAGAGGCCGATTCGGCTCCCCTCGGGCGCGACGATACAGGTGGGCCAGATCTCGACGTCGAGTTCGTAGACCTCGCCGGGTTCGAGCGGCTCTCTCTCGTCGTGAGCGTGGTAGGGCCGCCACTCCTCGCTCAACTCCTCGTCGAGCTTTCGCTGGGACGCCCGCAACCAGCCCTGTGCGACCGGAGTATGCGGGTCTATCGCACCCTGGAAGACGACCTCCTCCATATCAGGATGGAAGAGGCGGACAGTAACGAACAGGTCGGTGTCCTCGGTATCCGACTCCACGAATAGTTTCGAGGAGATCGGACCGGTGATTTCGGTCTCCTCCTCTAAGGGGTCGGTGAGGAAAGTGAGACCGTCGCCGAGGGCGTCGTAGGTGACCGCGTTCGTCTCCGTCTGTTCGTCGGTGGAGAGTTCGCGCCCGTCGGGGTGGAGATAGTAGCGGGTCCAGTCCGTGTCCGGGAGGGGCCAGTCGTCCTCGTATCGTTCTTCGAACTGCTCACCGGGGCTGCGGACCTGCAGTTGGACCTCCGGTTGCTCCGCCCAGCCGGTGTCGCCCCCCTTGAGGAAGTGGCCGAAGAACCGCTTCTGGAGGTCGACGCCGTAGTCCGTGTAGAACTCTGTCCAGTGTTCGATACCGTGGACTTCGAGCCACTTCTGGTCCGAGCCGGCTCGCATGTACCCCTCGAAGTTACCGCGAGGGTGTAGGCCCTGACCGCCCCAGTTAGCTGACGAGAGCAGCGGGACGTCGACCTTCGACAGGTCGGGCGTCCTGGATGTCCAATACTCGTCGGTGGCCAAGTCGTTGGCTTTGTAGTCGGCCTCGAGATCGGCGCGGTTCGCGCCGAGTTCCTCCCCGCTCAGCGTTTCCGGACCCGATACCCAGTCGCCGGTAATGTCGCTCCGGAAGCCGTTCTCACCCAGCCCGTGCTGGACCGGGAGCACCTGATTCTCGTACCAGTCCTGTCCGAAGGTACAGTAGACACCGCCGTGGTAGGCGAGGTCTCGGTAGAAGTCGACGGCTCCCTCCCAGACACACATCGCTTCAAGATGGTCCGGTTGTAATGCGGCGACCTGCCACTGGTTCATCGCGTAATACGAGATTCCATTCAGGCCGACGTTCCCGTTCGACCAGTCCCGCTCGCCGCCCACTCGATACACTGAGCGAGGTCCCTGGCCTCACGATGGGACCACACGTCGAGATACCCTTCTGACCGGCCGGCACCGCGGGAGTCCACTCGGACGACCGCGTAACCCTCGAGGACCCACATCTCCGGATCCGAGATCTCCCAGCTCTGATACTGGTTCGTTGACCCGGTGGGGACGTCCGGGTGGAGTTCGCACATCCGTTCCCACTGATCCTCGTAGAGCTGTTCGAAATGCAGCCACTTGTCGTACGGACCCTGTGACATGATCACGGGATACTCCCCGTCGTCGGGCGGCCGGAAGACGTCACAGTGGAGGGTCACTCCGTCGTCCATCTCTATCGGTACGTCCCAGTCGATTCGCATTCCGTCGCATACTTGCAACTGATGGCCGATGGCCATAGTCAAATCTATCTCCAGCGAGCAAAATAAACCCTTGGTTGTGGACGGCGTCCCCCGCAGGAACGAGACCGAAAGCGCGTTGGACGGGACTGGCGTTCCCCGTATCGAAGCTCCGAAAGTCCGATCTCCGCTATTCCGGAACCATCGCGGCACGGCCCACGATATCACCGGCTCGGATTCGCTCGAGGAGTCGCCCGGTCTCGTCCATCTCGACCACCTCGCTCACGACGGGCTCGATAGTCCCCTCGGCGACGAGCTCAGCCGAGCGGGCGAACTCGTGTTTTGAGCAGTATCGGCTGCCGACGACCTCCGTCTCGCGGAACACCTGCGCTCGCGGAGACACGTCGAACGTCTGTCCGGGGAAGGTCGTCAAGTTGACGAGACGGCCCCGCGGACCGAGCAGCTCCGTCGCCTCCGCGAGGAGTTCCATCGACCCGGTGAAGTCGACGACCGAATCGAAGCCCGCGTCCCCGTCGAGCGCCGCCGACAGCGTCTGTCGGGCCGTATCGACGGTCCGTTTCGCGCCGAGTTCCCGGCAGCGCTCGAGCCCGTCCTCGCCCCGGTCTACCGCCGTCACTTCGCCGCCGAAGTACTGTGCGACCTGCACCAGGTGAATTCCCACGTCGCCCGCTGCACCGAGGACCAGTACCTCGTCGCCCGGTGCGACGTTCGCTCGTTGGTCCGCGACGTGATACGGCGTCGCCAGCGCGTCCGGAACGACCGTCGCGGCCACGGGGTCCAGCCGTTCTGGCAGTTCGAGCAGGTTCCCGGCAGGTAACCGCACGTACTCCGCAAATCCTCCGTCCGTATCGACGCCGACGAACCCGTCGAGGTTCTCACAAAGGGATTCGTTGCCGCGTCGACACGCGGAACAGTATCCGCAGTTCAGGTAGAAATACGAGCCGACGAGCGCACCTGCCTCCGGATGTGAAACGCCCGCGCCTGTCTCGCGAACGCGTCCGATTATCTCGTGCCCGGGGATTCGCGGCAGGTCATCGGGCGAACTGCCGAGGTCGCCGTTTACCACGTTGGACACGGTAAGTCCGACGCTCGTCGCCTCGACTTCGAGCAGCACTTCACCGTCCCCGGCCTTCGGTATCGGCCGATCGGCCAGATGGAGATTCCCACCCCACTCCTCGATTTGAAGACACTGCATCGTCTCCACCATGTGAGTCACATCGGTTGGTCGATAAAAAAGATTCCTCCCGATGAGCGCTGGGCTACGCCGCGTCGAGATAGCGTCCCATCGAACAGCGGGCCGCCGCTGGCTGAGAGGTACAGCCGCTACTTGCCGGGGAAATTGACGTATCGGTCGAGCTTCTCGCGGGCGTCTTCGGTCACCGACGAGCCGTGGAAGACGAGGCCGACGTCGAACTCGTACTCGAGCAACCGCTCGAGGCTCTCCTCGGCCTGATTCAGGTTCTGTGAATAGAAGGCCGGCGGGAGGTGGAAGTACCCCTCCGGTAACCCTCGCTGGTCGGCGCCGGAGACGGCATCACCCATCACTGCGATACCGGCCGACTCGTCTATCAGAGCGTGATTATCGGGCTCGTGTCCGGGGACGTGAACGGCGGTGAAGGGGCCGATACTGTCACTATCTCCGTATCGGTGGGTGGGTTCGTTGTCGACATCGGCCTCCGTTCGCTCCGGAACCCAGGTTTCGAGGTCGTACGCCTCTACGAGCGCGTCGAAGCCACCGATGTGGTCGCCGTCGCCGTGTGTGATGACGAGTCGTTCTGGCGTGACTCCCATCTCGTCGATGGTGTCGATCACCGCGCCTGCGGTCTCCCCCAGTCCGGCGTCGACAATCGTCGGCGTTCCGTTCGTGAACAAGTACACCCGATACCGCTTCCCGCTGTCCTCTGTCTCGCTCGTGATGTCGAACACACCGTCGGCTACTTCCGTTGGCATGCCTTCGGGTTTAGCCTACAGCTACAAAACCGTTGTTCCGTATCTGACCACACGTTCGGTCGACAGCGGGCCCGGCCCGGTTCGCGTCGCGGCGAACCCCCGTCCCGACGGCGTTTCGGATGGTTTTATGTGGTACTGTGGGATAGAGTGACAGACAGATGCGAAAAACGACATGAACCGGGAGTGCGCGCTCTCGGTGCTGGCGTGTTCGCTCGTCTCGGTCGGGTTCTTCGCGTCGCTGATCGCGCCAGCGAGCATTCTTCCGCTGCTGGTAACCGAGTTCGGCATCACGAGCACCGTCGCCGGGCTGTCGATAAGCGCCGTCTACGCGGGGTGGCTCCTGTTTCAGCTTCCGACCGGTTACCTCATCGACCGCGTCGAAATCGGCTCGCTGATGGCCGTCAGCGTCTCCCTATTCGTCGCCGCGGTGTTCGCGGGGAGCGCTTTGAACGGCTACACCGGCTTCCTTCTCTCGCGGTTCGTCGCGGGCATAACCGGTGGAGTGCTCTTCACTGCGAGCAACCAGATAGTCGGGGAGGCGGTGCCGGTGCGACACCGCGGAAAGGCGGTGACGGTCTTCACCGCCGGCGCGCCGGTCGGTTTTCTCCTCGGACAGATGGGCTCGCCTCTCGTCGCCGAACGATACGGGTGGTCGGTCGTCTTCCCCGTGTTCGCGCTCGTTACGCTCGTCGGTTATCTCCTCTTCCGACAGCTTCCAGGCAGGTACTCAGCCGACGCGGAGAGTATCTCCCTGCGAGGCTTCGTACAGACTGTATCCGACGAGACCGTACTACTGGTCTCCCTGGCCGCGTTCTGTACCAATTCGATGTACCTCTTCCTCAATTCGTGGATCCCGACGTTCGCCAGCGACGTTCACTCTCTACCGCTCGCAGAGGCCGGCGGCATCGCCGCGTTAATTCCCCTGATGGCGATCGTCGCCAGGCCCAGCGGCGGTTGGTTATCGGATCGGATCGGGCACCGACGGCGACCGGTCGTCCTCGCTTCCTTTCTCCTGTCGGTACCGGCCTTCGCACTCCTTGTCCGGCCCGTCGACGAGACGGGGTTCGCGGTGTTGCTATTGACGATCGGATTCAGTCTCCAACTGGCCGCCGGACTGTACTTCACCTACGTCCAGGAGCTCGTCCCGACGAACGTGACGGGGACGAGCCTCTCCGTTCTCACGACGTTCGCCGTCGGTGGCGCCTTAGTTGCACCCATCGCCGGTGGGTGGCTCATCGACGAGTTCTCGTGGTACGCCGCATTTCTGGCGAATATTCTCTTAGGCGTCGTCGGAATCGTCGCGATTGTCGTAGTGACCGAATCTCCCGGAACCGGATGAACTGCTGGTCGTAAAAACGACGAGGTGGTCTCGAATTAATCGGCGGAGATACCTCGTCTCGTTCCGCGGCAAATCCGACCGATTCTCAGCGCGTGTTCCAGATGAGCAGAGAGAAGAAGACGGCGGCGACCGCGGTGAGCGCGGCGAGCGCGAGGAACGCCTCGTCGAAGAGGTCCACGTCGGCCATCGTGCCCACGAAGATAGAGCCGGTCGCGCCGACGAGGAAGAAACACGTCCGCAGGAATCCCCACGACTCCCCCTGTGCCTCGTCGGAGAGCGTCTCGATGACTTACGAGTTCGCGACGGGCGCGATTCCTATGTGAGCCCTGAGGAGCGGCGAGATAGCCACCCACGTCACGCGCCCGTCGACCAGCGGGACGGCGACGAGCGAGACCACGCCGACGAGCGTGACGCCGACCAGGACCGAAGGGGCACCGTACCGGTCGGCCAGCGAACCCGCGACGAGTTGAGTGAGATCGCCGCCGACGAAGAGCAGGGCGAACATCCCCAAGGCGAGGTCCCGGCCGACGTGTTCGTGAGCGATGAGATACGTGGGAAAGAAGGCGGTCAGCCCCTGATACGTGAAGAGGTAGAACGTTAGGCCCAGTACCGTGAGGAGGAGACGCCGATCGCCGATCGCTTTCGGGATGCCGCCGACGGCCTCCCGAACGGGCGAAGCGGCGGTGCGCTCGCCGGCGGACGTGTCCGCGAGCGCGTCGATCGGGTCGGTGAGGAGAAGCCAGACGAGGATCGACGCGCCGACGAAGAGCGCGAACACCGGCGAGCCGAACAGCAACACCAGACTGCCAGCGCTGACGAAGAGACTGACGGTAAGTGCTACACGCTCCCCGACGTGGTCGGTAATCAGGCCCGCCGGGAACTGCGTCAGCGCGTAGAACGTCCAGACGGCGGTAACGGCGATGCTAGCAGTGGTGTTGTCGACACCGAACGTGGACTTGACTTGTGGGAGGAGGGCGGGGACGAGGAACCGAACTCCGAGTATCGATAGCCATCCGACGGCGATGATCGCCACATCCATCCCCGGCCGTTCCCCCGGAGACCACAAACGGCCGCAGCGGTACACTGGTGAAATCCGATCACATCGTCTACCTCGGGAGGAACGCGTATGAAAGGCACGCTCTATCCGGCTGATGAGTCGTGCGTTCATGCTTCGCCGATGGCGATTACCGGTAATGCACCGGTCGGTGTCCGAAGTTCGACCTCGCGACAGCACCGTTCGACCGATTCGGCTACGCGGAGCGGACGATTCGATGACGGAGGGTTCCGATTCCCTCGACCTCCAGTTCGACCGCATCGCCGTCCGAGAGTAGATCTCCGAGCTCGAGGCCACAGCCCCGACTGACGGTTCCACTCCCGATAACCTCGCCCGGATAGATCGTCTCGCTCGTCGAGACGTGGGCGACGATATCGGCGAACGTGTGATGCATCGTTCCGGGGCTTCCCTTCGACCAGGTGTTGCCGTTCACACGAGCAGTCATCTCGACCTCACCAACGTCGATTGCGTCGGCGGTCGTCAGATACGGCCCGAGTCCGTTTGCGAAGTCCTTCCCTTTGGCCGGGCCGAGGTTCGCCTCCATTTCGCGGAACTGCGTGTCGCGCGCGCTGAAGTCGTTGAAGACGGTGTATCCCGCGATATACTGGTCTGCCTCTTCGGCGTCGATGTCGCGGCCGCGTTTTCCGACGACCGCGGCCAGTTCGAGCTCGTAGTCCATCTCCTCGGAGTAGTTCGGCCACACCACGTCGGTATCCGGCGCGACGACGGAGTTGTGGTTTCCCTTGTAGTACACCGGCTGTTCGTGCCAGACGTCCGGGATATCGTCGCCGAAGGTGTTTTTGGTGTGTTCCTCGTACACCATCGCGTCGCGGAGAGACGCCGGCCGAGGGAGCGGACTCAACAGGTCGACCGCCTCAGCGTCGTATCGGAGTTGCCGGCCGTTCCAGCTCTCGGTGCTCTCGGCTCCGAACGTGTCGAGGACGCGTCGAGCGGCGTCCATCGCTCGCTGCCCGCGTTCGAGGAACGGTACCATCTCTGGCGGTGTTATAGCCGTCGCAACCTCGTACGGCGCGGAGTCGCCGTCCGCTTCGAGGAGCGCGGCGTGACCAACGGTGACGTCAAGATACGTGCTCTCGTCGGCGACGACGCCGAGTCTCGTCTGTCTCCCGATGGGAGAATCGACCGCGAAGGTCGCCAGACGCATCTCAGGTCCTCCTCGGTAATGCTGGTCTCGAATCGACGCTGGGGGTCCGTTCGACGCTCGTCGAACGGGGCACGCTCCTGTCCCTACAAATTGCGTTCATATTCCACTCGCTCTTTCTGCAGCGAGCCGAATAGGTGTTTGGTCGAATGGTGGTAGTGGCGGTGGTGGGGCATTCGTCGGCGTCTCCACTGCGATACCGGCCTATCGGTCGCCAGTGCTGAGAAGGGAGCGCTCGCTCTGGTAACCACCACTACATATCTTAAGGCGACCCAGGGGTTTAGAGATACCTACCGTCCAGCGAACTGCGAAAGCAGTAGTCAGTCAACCCAGCGTAAGCCGCTCTCCTCGTGGCGTGTTTTACGTAAGCTCACTCCTCACGGCATCGAGAACCACTGTTCAATATGGTAGAACGATAGAGAACGGCCCGCATAACGTCTAAAAGGTCGGTATCCCCATTTCGATGTGGGGCGGAGCAATTCATTGATGATTTCGCGTGCGGGCGCGGTCACTCCGCCTCTTCGACTGTATTCGAGAGTGTCCCTATTCCTTCGACCTCGATCTCGACGGTCTCACCCGGATGGAGTTGAATGTCCTGGAAGGCCCCAACCCCTTCCGGCGTCCCTGTCGCGATGATGTCGCCAGGTTCGAGTCGGACCCGAGATGAGACAAACGAAACCAGATCGGCGACCGAGCGGATCATCATACCCGTATTGTCATGCTGCATCGTCTCCCCATCGACTCGAGAAGAAATGTGTAAGTCCTGCGGGTCGTTGATTTCGTCGACAGCGACGTGGGGGCCGACTGGTGTCGTGTCCTGCATCGCCTTGCCTGAGAACCAATCCAGTAAATCGTCATCGCCCATCTGTAGACCCAACTGGAGGTCCCGCGCGGACGTGTCGTTGAGGAGCGTATAGCCGGCGACGTAGTCTAGCGCTTCGTCGGCGGTGACGTGTCGTGCTGGCTCCCCAATGACGGCCGCCAGCTCCGCCTCGTAGTCGATCTCCTCGGTGATGTGAGTGTGATACGATATCGGTTCTTCGTGACCAACCAGTGTCCGGGGAAGTTTCATGAACATGAGCGGCCAATCCGGCACCGCGATGTTCGATTCCTCGGCATGGGCCTCGTAGTTGAGCGCCGCGCAGAAGACGGTGTTCTTCGCCGTCACCGGGGGGAGATACGTGAGGTCCTCGACGTCGTAGGTCTCTCCGCCAATGTCGACGGCGTCCTGTGGTCGCGAAATCGCGTCCTGAAACCCGTCGAATTCGCTCGTCACGTCCCGGACGACGTCGCCTTCGAATATCCCGATACGCGCTTCGCCACTCTTCTGGAAGCGTCCAATACGCATACGTTCGGTCCGTAGGGCTAATGCTTATTAGTTCTCCTTCCGGCAACGTCCAGTATCGGTCGATCAGGGGAGTACCGGCGGGTGTATAGACAGAACGACTAATAGGACGGCGCCCTTCGTGCCAATATGTCACTTGACCTTCTATCCGAGTTCGATTCACGTCCAGACACTGAAGAGGTCCACAGTACGGAGCTATCCGAGACCGACGACGTACTGTTGAAAGCGGTCGCGCTGGGTCCGGGGGCCAACGTCGAACCGCACACCCACTCCGACGCGACGAACGTCTTTCACATTATGCGCGGCACTCTGACAGTCAAACAGGGCTCCGAAGAAGAGCGGATCACGGCGCCGGGGACCGTTCTGAGCGAACGCGGGGAGCTTCACGGTGCACGCAACGAAGGCGACGAAGTGGCCGTCATGACCGTTAGCCTCTGCCCCCTCCCCGAATGACGCAAGTTCACCTGCGCTGCGGGCATCGGCTCTCCTCTCGGTGGCCGGTACCGACCAACGAGGGGCTACGGATGAATTCCGTGGCAAGGGAGTGTGAGAGACGATGACGAAGCGAGCGGTGTTGCGGACCTATCAGGAGATTCTCGAACAGTTGACCGACGAGATGCTGACGGTCGTCAAAGAGGAGTTCGGTGGCGGCATCCTCGGCTCTCTCGCCAGTACGGGCGTCGGAAAGGTCACTAAGCGGCTTCAAGCTGAGATGGAGACACAGGGTCGTATCGTCGTTGAGTACGCTGCCGCCCTCGCCCGCGACGAAGATGGGAGACGATACGAACGCCGATTTCTCCAGACGAACCCGGTCTATCGGCGCTACGACGGCGACGACGAATCCGAACTCGAAGCGCATCTCCTCAACCACTTCGAGCAGGTAGGCATGGATCTCGAACCGTTGGTAGCTTCCGAACACGACGACTTCTGGCACGCGATGAGCGACGAGTACAACCGCGAGGCCGCCGAGGCGCTCATTGACCGCCACTTCGACCAAGCTGAGACATTTAAGCGCTTCAAGGGTGGGATATTCACGTCTTCGACGGTCGCCGAGAAGGTAATCTCGGTCGTCGAAGAAGGTGAATTCCGGCTTAGAGACGACTTATACGCAAGGCTCGACGACGTGTACGAGGAATCCTGAGACGTCTATTGGCGCAGTCGGCGGCACGTAGAGCCGTCCTGTATCGCTGGAGTTGTACCGCTCACCTTCTTCGCATGCCGAACACCCCGAGGAAGAACGTTGACCGGGGCGGTCGGTCACGAGTGGCGCTATGCGGCGGTTGGCGCGGTCGGAGCCATCGACGTGTTTGAGACGCTCTTATGTAGAATTGCGGAAAGCCCTGATAACGAGGCAGTCAACGATTGACTTGGTGGATCCTTCGTCCAGAGTGAGTGAACGAACGATGCCGAAGGTGTGAGTGGCCTGTTCCAAGCCCTGCTTGGACAGGCCGCGGAACTTCCGCAGCCACGGTTGGACGAGCGAAAACAGGCACTCAGCTTGGTTAATGTGGACCCCCTCGGCGATACGTACGTCTCTTTGTGCACGACCGTTCGGTGGTCACGCTCCATCTCTCGGTAGGCTTGGAGTCCGTCGGTCCAGACCTCTCCCAGTGGCTGGGAGAGGTCTTCAGCCTCCTGGATTACTGGTTCAAGATCGCCGCTGTAGTCGATACCGAGTTGGCCGCGGATCACACGAAGCGAGTCGCGGCACGCCGCGACGAGCGTCAACTGATCACCGTGACGCCCTCGCCAGCGTGATCGGCCTGTCTGGGACGAGCCGCCGCGAGAACGGCTGTTCCGCGGCGGCTCTTGGCCTTTGTAGCCCGAACAGACCTGGCCTGATTCGTCGATTTGCGTCGGTCCATCGATGGTTTGGTCGAGGAGGCTCCAGACAACGGGAAAGCCGCGCTGAACCGCGGCTTCCACCTCTCGAATCGCCGTGTGAACGGTTCTGTAGACCCGACCGAGGAATGGCGCAATCTGGTTGATACTGAGCAACGTACTGCGTAGAGCGTGAACGCGAGAAGTACCTCACCGCAGGAGAGGTGCTTCTCGTGGAACGGCGTTCCGTAGGTGAAAACTGGCTTAAAATTGCAATCACGGCACCAGATTCGGTCGATTTCCTCCCACGTGACGGTGCTCTGGTGGCCGCACCGTGGACAAGACTTATTCTCCCAAAATTCCTTGAGTCGCCGCTCGATGCGGGCATCGAGCGGCTCCGTACTGACGTCGACGACGCCCAGCTCAATCAGCTGCCGAAACATCCCGCCGAACGCTGGCTGAGCAGAAGACATATCGCCAAATTAGCGTCTGCTCAGTGTAACTATACGGTCTTTCCGCAGCTTTGCATAAGAGCGTTTGAGAAGACGAGGGTAAATGGGAGGAATCGGTGGTCCTCCCGTACACGCACGAGTGTCACAGGTGGCGCACAATGGCACATGGCAGGCGAACTGAGACGACTGCAACGCTGGGAATGGTTGAGCCTGACGCTGTTCGGTAGTGCCGTCACCAGCCGCCTACGAATCACTATTTCTACCTTCAATCATATATATATATATATATACATATATTTCTCCCTACTCTGGCGTGTGTAACATGTCAGTCGACCCCACTATCTGACGTCCTCCGGCGTGTCAACATCGCGGCGCACGCCGGAATCGCCCGTTTCGACGAGTACCGCATCCGGAGACTCTCGGAGAATATCGCGGCCACCGACGTCACCTGACAGCGCCGTCAACGCTTCGAAGTGGCCGCTATCGAATAGGACTGGGTTTCCGCGCTTTCCGTCGTTCGCCGCTGCGATTGCCGTTCCCAACCCGGCTTCGTACGCCGCGACCACGGACTTGACCGCATCGGTCGAAACGTAGGGCATGTCGCCGAGCCCGACGAGAATGGCGTCGGCCCCTTGCCCGGCCGCGTAGGCGACGCCTTCCCGGACCGACGTGCTCTGTCCTTCCTCGTAGCTTTCGTTTTCGGTGACGTCCACGGCGATCCCCTCCACGGCGGCGAGAACAGCGTCCGACTCGTACCCGACGACCACGACGACGCCGGCGAGGTCGGCATCGATCATAGTCTTGGCGGCGTGTCGCACTATCGGTCGGCCGTCCACCGGTTCGAGAAGTTTGTTCTCGTCGCCGAACCGCGTGCTCGTCCCGGCAGCCAGTACAATTCCCCAGACCGACGACGAGGTGCTCGCGACAGTCTTGGGCGGCGACAGTACCGGGAGTGCCTGCTCGGTCATTCTACCACCGGATATGGCGTGACATCGACGATGTCCCCCTTCTCTAACGGAGTCTGCGTGAGCACGAAGCCGTCCGCGCGCGTCGCACGCGTGCTCGAAGAAAGGACACTCGGATCGAACGTCTCGTCGTACACCGCTAGCGGGGAGTCGGCGTGGCCCATCGGGACCGCCGTTCCATCGTCCACGAGGACGGGCACGGCATATTCGAAACCTTCCGGCCGAGACCGACGTCGGAGGCGAGCGTCGCCTCAACTGTCGGTGTCGTCCCGTCGCCCGTGAAGAACGGCTGCATGACCAGCGTCGCTATCGTATGGGCACCGAGGGGCTTTCCCGGAATAGCGACCGCAACCGCGTCGGGAGTTGCGCCACTGCAATCGGCTTGCCCGGCCGGAGACGGACTCGGTGAAACAGCACGTCGCCGAGTTCGGAGAGCGCGCGGATGACGTGGTCTTTGTGCCCGACGCTAGTCCCGCCGGTCGTGACGACGACGTCGTGTTCGGCTTCGAGCGAGCTGATTCGGTCCCGGACCCGCTTGAAGTCGTCGGGGACGGACCCCGCGTACGTCGCGTCGTGACCCCACGATCGCACGAGTCCCGCGAGCATGGCGGAGTCAAGGTCGCGCGCACGACCCTCGTGAATCTCCGTGCCCGTCGCAAGGACGCCCGTCGAGAACGGCGCGTGGACATCGACGCTATCGACACCGAGGTCGCCGAGCAAGATCGCGTCTTTCGGCGAGAGTCGCTCGCCGGCCTCAAACAAGCGTTCGCCCGCAGCCACGTTGCTCCCCCGTTCGTATACGTAGGTCCCCGGCGAGAGAGACGCGCCAGTCAGTTGCCCCGCGTCGACGGTCGCTTCTTCGCGTTTCAGGACGGCGTTCGCTCCTTCGGGAAGCGGCGCGCCGGTCGCTATCTCGACCGCTTCGCCGGGACCGAGCTCAGACGGTTCGCTCTCCGGAAAGACCTCCTCGGAGACGACCGAGAGCGGGTACTCGTCTGCGGCGTTGAAGGCGAAGCCGTCCATCGTCGCGTGGTCCCGCGCCGGGAGGTCCTGCTCGGCGACCACGTCGGTGGCTAGTGTGCGCCCGGAGAGAGACCCCAGGGAGACGCTCTCGGTTGAGAGTCCCGCGAGCGTTCGCTGGCGGAGGTCCTGAACTTGACGCACGGCGTCGGCGCGCCACTCCATGTCATCGTGTTCGTGAGCCATGACTCGGGGTACGGCCACGTACGCAAAAAGGATTGCCTCCGCCGGTCGGCGCGACTCGGTATAATTCGGAGCGACCTTACACGTACTTCTCGTTCATCACCCAGTCGCATGCGTCGTTCTGAACCAGATTCTCCCCGTAAGGGCATCCGGTTCTCGGCCGTCTCGCGAATTACCACCATGGTCATCTCGCCCATCGAACGGAGGTCGTCGTTTTTATTAAGACACCCTATGAGGTACCCATGGTGTGCTGTGTTGAATAGGGGTACGGCGCGGTGATCATAGTGAATCACAGAGTTGTTCGATGTTCGAGATGGCGAATATGAGGAAGATTTCACGAAACTCACGATACCAGGTTTGCGCTCGCACGGCATCGCCGAGCGAGCGCTTCACGGACGAATACGATGTTTCAGCCATCCAGCGTTGGGTATAGTCGCGTTCTCGAATGAGAGCGTTGTTGCTGATAGCGTTCGCAGACGACCCACGGTAGTGAATCAACGGCTCGACGCCGAGGCTGTAGAACTCGTACTCGGAGTGCCAGTCCTGAAAGCCGTTGTCAGCAGCGACGGTATGCAGGTCGTCCGCGTTCCGGCGGACGACCTGCGGCCCGGATTTCGTATCATGACGCCACTGTGCGTGACACTGCACGTCGAGGACAGCAAGTGATGCCGTATCGGTCAGCGTCGTCACTTTCATGGTTTCAACCGTCGGTTAGACCGATCAAGATAGTGCGCAGATGCGTGGCCTCGATCGAAGAACGTGCTGTCGAGAGCGGCGTATCCAGACTGCGGGAGTTGCTGCGCTGAAACGCGCAGCAACGCCCGCCAGACCCACATCTTGAACCGGTCAAACGACTTGTTCAGCGTCGTGTAATCCGGGACGTCCCCCTTCCCTAGTTCGAGTACGTCCCGAATTTCGCTCATGTACTTCAGCCGGCTTTCGGTTTCACGGAAGCTGTATTCCTTTTCACGCCGAAATCCGTGAATGACGACGTGCTTCCAGCGGGCGAACCCGCCGGTGGCGGGCTCGCCCGCGTGCTTTCCCAAGGCTTGGTTGGATAGCCGCTTGAACTTCTGAACGAAGCCGAGGATATCGACTTCCACCATAATCGACTTCCTCGGCTTCGTCCTTACTGATTTGACGGTCTATCCCGACGCCGTCTGTCTATTCAACACAGCACCATGGTGGGTGACGTGAATGCGGTGACAGTTTTGGCCGAACCCCTCGTTATCGAGAGGATCGACGATCTCGATGACGCTCTCGCCGACGTGGTAGCGGTAGCGCGAGTGCATCTCCCGGTATGGACGGAATTCGCCCGTTCATAGAGCCAATCGTGGTCCCGCTCGATATTGACCGCCCACTCTGGGTTGCCGACGAGCTCGGGCATGTCTCTATCAACTGTGGACGCATCCCCTCTTTTTCCGCGACGGACTATACCACCTTGAGGACGTAGCCCGACGTGTGTTCGAATGCAACCATGTTGAATTTTACTGGCGCAGGACAGGTGTCCAATGCCGCCTTGACGCCACCCATCACCCGGTCGTACGCTCCGCTCTGCGTAATTTCGCGGAACGCACCGGGGTCGAGAGCGTTCTGCGAGACGTTCACGTGTTTGATCCCGGCATTAATGAGCAACTCGGCGCGTCCCGGGAGAGGCGTCCCGTTCGTCATCACGAACACCTCCATCTTGTCTGGGGTTCGTCGAACGATTTCTTCCGAAACCCATCGCAACACCAGCTCACCGCCGGTGCCCTTCATCGTGTCAACGTCGAATTCTCGAGCGGCTTCGAGAAACCGGATGACGTCGTCAGTGACCAACTTCTTGTCTGGCGGTTATATTGGCCCGCGCGCGTTACCGGGTTCCTCGTTGCGACAGTCGACCCAATCGAAGTTATAGCGGTCAGTGAGCGAGACTCGGACACCTATCACTTCCCGGTCGAAATCGTCGGCGGGCATATTGGACCGAATTATGCTTGTTTTCGGCTAAAGACGTCGCGAATTCGGTGCCCGCTGTACGACGCCGGCACCGTTCGCTCATTGTTGGAGACACTGAATGGCGGTGACGATCGGAGCTACGACGACGGCGGGGTAACTCGGTCGTGAATCGGTCCTTCGACGTCCTTGAGTCGCCCGCCGGATCGACCGTTGTGAACGGCCAGAACCTCGCTGACGATGCTGAGCGCGATGTGTACTGGTTCACCGCCGCCGATATCGAGCCCTACCGGCGTCGAGACGCGTTCGAGCTGATCAGCAGTGAGCTCCGTCCCCTCCGACGAGAGCTCTTCGCGGAGCTCCTCGAACCTCTCTCGCGGTCCCATCAAACCGATGTACGGTACAGCCGTCTCCTTTAGGAGCGTCTTCAGCGCCAAGCGGTCGTCGATGATGTTATGCGACATGACGACGGCGTAGGTCAATTCGTCGGCGTGGTCCTTGACGTCGGTTGGATGCGAGGCGACGACTTCGTGGGCGTGTGGGAACGCCTCTGTTGATGCCTGCGCCCCGCGCGGTGAGGCGACGATGACCTTGAAACCCACCTGGCGGCCGAGACGCGAGATGGGGAGGACATCGTTCTGACTGCCGAAAAGGAGGAGCCGCGGAATCGGTTCGAGACAGTCCACGAAGATGGTCACCGATCCATTGTCCGTCCTCCGCTCTATGACCGTCGAACCGCCGTCGGAGCGGAGTTCACCCACCGCAGGTCGGAGGCTGGCCACCAGTTCGTCGGGGAGCGACTCTCTGTCTTCAGCCGGAATCGGGTCGCCGATTGCATCAAGTAGGGTTCTATCTCCGATCGAGACAGCAGAGTCGGTCGAATTGACGGCGGTGAGAACTGTGACCGGGTCCCGCTCTTCCAACGCCGCCAGTCCTCCGTCAAGCGACCCGTCGATAGGTTCTAACAGAATGTCGACTATCCCGTTACAGCCCAGTCCCAGCCCCCACTGTGTATCGTCCATCAGGTCGAACGTCTCGACACGGACCTGCCCGTCTTCTAGTACCTGTGCCGCGATGTCAGCGACCGGCCCCTCTAGACACCCAGCAGTGATGGCACCGAGGTTCTCATTGCTAGGTGAGACCAGCATCTTCGCTCCGGGTCGCCGATACGCCGACCCCTCGACGTCGACTATCGTCGCGAGGACGGCCAGGTCGTCGTCCGCCACTCGCCGACGAAGTTCGCGGTACAACGTCGCCGTGGAGGCACTCCAGGGATCGAATTCCGTCGGATCACTCATACCTGCATCATCGTCTTGCTCGTATATTTATCTGTTCCCTACGTCGGAGAGCGGGTCCGGTCCACCGACACAAGTGGCGGATAGCAAGCCTCCGAATCCGGTCCGGTGGAAACTATCAAGAAGTGCTCATTCCGGGAGTGCACGAGTCGCCATTGTTTTGAACATCGCGACGACGCGTTCACCGGGCGAGAGAGACAATTCTTCGAGTGGGTCGCGCGTGACTAACACCGGCAGCGAGAACACCCCGTCAACGTCAACGATGACACGGCCAGTCGTCTCCCAGTGCTGCACATCGTCAACCGCCCTCTCGAACCGGTTGCGCGCGCTGGTCCCCCCGACGGCGGTGCCGACGCCCGACTGTGGAGGGTGACGCCGTCGACTCTGAGGACGACGTGGACTGCCGGGCCGGGGCCCGAGGCGAGCGCTTGAATGGTACCGGCAGCGGTCTCGACTGTCGCCAGTTTGCCGTCGTGAGCGACGACTGTCCAAGGGATGGTGACCTCCTCAACTAATACCGTGTCTTCGAGCGCTGCCTTGAGCCGGGCGAACTTCGCGAGGACGTCGCGGCCCTCATCGGGCTGTCGGCTCCCGCCGTCGTCGCCCCCCGGCGACGCGCTACGAACTGTTCCGAGTTCCGATTCGAGAGCCGTGACACGCTTTTGCGCCCCCGAGTACGAGCGTCCGAGAGACGACTCCGCGGCGTTCAGCAATCCCTCGTCGTAGATAGCCCGGAGTAACGCCGCATCGTCTCCGTCGAACGTGTCTGACCCGATTCGGAGGTGGGCTTCGAAGCCAGCGTCCATACGGTGTCCACGGGTCGAAACCGTTATGTCTGCTTTGGCATAATAATGGGCCATGGAGCACTCACGGCGACAGGTTCTCGGGGCGATGGGGGCTGGAACCATCCTCGCCGGGGGGTTCGCTGTCTCCAGCGGCCGTCAGCGGGATGACGTCACTATCCTCGCAGCCGGGAGTTTGAACGACGCGCTCGAAAACGGTCTCAGGTCGGACGTGGACGTGCCCCTCAGAATCGAGGCACACGGGTCCGCTCGGGTCGCTCGCCTCGTGGCGGACAAACAAAAAAACCCGGACATCGTCTCGGTCGCAGATGTAGCGCTGTTCGACTCGCCACTCTCTCCGAAGTGGTTCTGCGAGTTCGCGACGAACTCGCTCGTCGTCGCCTATAACCCGGAGACGGAAGGCGGACGAAGAGTCGCTGACGCCGGGAGTGACGGCTGGTACCGGCCGCTGTCGAACGGGGAAGTCACGCTCGGCCGCACCGACCCGGACCTGGATCCTCTCGGCTATCGGACACTGTTCATGCTTGAACTCGCGACGAGTCACTACGGGACCGACACCCCCCTTCGGGAGGTGGCCACCCAGCGGAGTCGAACGTATCCGGAGACCCGACTCGTTAGCCAGTTCGAGACGGGATCGATAGACGCGGCGGTCACGTACCGAAACATGGCCGTCGAGCGCGGTTACAACTACCTCGAACTTCCCCCGGAGATCGACTTGAGTGACCCCCGCTACGCCGATCGATACGCGACGGCGGACTACGAACTGCCGAGCGGAAAGACGGTCAAGGGCACAGTCATCAGTTACGCCACGACCGCCCGTGACCGGCGTCAGTCCGTCGTCGAGGTCTTCGAGACGCACGCAACGGACGACTATCTGACCGACTTCGGATTCGCTGTCCCCGACAAGTATCCTCAATACACCGATAATGCTCCCGACGTGTTCACGATTTAACGGCGCTGGCCGTCACGTCGACTGGCTTTCGACCACGCTCTTGCTTGGGGGGCTGTTGATCTGTTATTACGTCGTCCCGCTTCTTATCCTCTTGTTCAGTCAACCGCTCGGTACTGTGCTCCACCAGCTGACGGACCCAGCGGTCGTCTCCGCGGCGACGACCTCGCTTACGGGGGCGTCTATAAGCACGACGCTCGGAGCACTGTTCGGGTTGCCGCTCGCCTACTGGCTGGCACGAATGCACGGGCGGTTACAGACGCTCGTGACGACGTTCGTCGTCCTCCCGCTCGTCCTCCCGCCCGTTGTAAGCGGGATGGTCCTGCTGACGGTTGTCGGGCCGAATACCGCGCTCGGGAGCATCGCGGCGGCGAACGGCGTCCCGCTGACCGGGTCGCTCGCCGGTGTCGTCCTAGCGCAGACGTTCGTCTCTTCGCCCTTCGTCGTCGTCACCGCCAAGGCGGCGTTCGAGGGCGTCGACCAGCGTCTCGAAGACGCTTCTCGTTCGCTCGGCGAGAATCGAATGGCGACGTTTCGGCGGGTAACGTTCCCGCTTGCGTGGCCGGGAATCGTCGCCGGCGTCACGCTGGCGTTCGCCCGGTCCCTCGGCGAGTTCGGCGCGACGATTATGCTCGCTTATTATCCGAGGACGATGCCAGTCCAGATATGGACCTCGTTCACCACCCAGGGGCTGGAGACCGCCTTCGCCGTCTCCATTATCTTAATCGGTATCGCCGTCGCGACGCTCGTCGTGCTTAACTTTCTAGGGATGAACCCCTTAGAGTGAGATTGTTAGAGCGAACCGACCTCTCGGTGTCGTAGGCCTGCTTCGAGCGAATTAGTGACGCGTCTGCTACTCGCGTGGCCGCTTCCCTTTGGGACGACGGGATATACCCGCTCGGTGAAACCTGTGGTCTCACCACGCGATCTCGCTTCCGACTCCCACCGACTCGTAGGTATCGGGGAAGTGCGACGCCAATATTCGGTTGCCTGTCGGTCCCGTACAATGCGAGGGAGCGAGGAGCCCGAGTCGGCCGTCCAGCCAATCGGCGATGTCTCTTATCTCTGCCTCGTCCAGGGCTGTGAGATGAGTGCCGCCTATCACCCCTCGGACGGTACTCCCGGTCACCGATTCGGCGTGTTCAACCGTGTTCCGGAGGCCGGCGTGACAGCACCCACAGACCAGGACGGTCCCGTCGTCAGTCTCGACCGCGATTGACTGGTCGTCCAGGACCTGGTCCGGCCGTGTATCGCCGTTGGCCTCCACCACTTCGCCGACTGGATTGTCCGGATACTTACGGGGGACTTCACCGAGTGCATAGACACCCGGGCTGACTTCTATAGGCTCTTTATGCGTCACGACTTTGGTGGCGGCCTCGATACGTGCGCGTCGGTCCGGCATCCCGATATAAGTCCCATCGAGAAGCTTCGTATCGAAGGCGTTCGGATGTGCGTAAACCTTCTCGGTGTCGTTGAGGAACGCGCCGAGGCCGCCAGTGTGGTCGTAGTGGCCGTGGCTGAGTACGATCTCAGAATACCCCGTCGGGAGGTCCAAGCGTTCCGCGTTGGCAGCCGCGAGTCCGGTCTGGCCGGTGTCGAATAGCACACCGTCGACGGTAGCGGCGAAGCCGTGCTCCGCCTGCAAGCCCACCGGTCGCGTCTCGGCCACGTAATCGTCTACGAGGATTCGAATCGTCGTCATCGTCTCGACTTGGGCCGTCGATTGCTAAATAGCTTGGTCTGACTCGGCCGCCAAATCCGACTGATAGCTGTCGACGGAGCGGCGTAGTATACGCCGGAATTGGTTGAGTTCCTCCTCCACGCGGTGCGCGTCGAGAAACTCGCAGTCACTACCGGTGGATTATTGCGAAACTCGACGTACCGCTCTGTCTTTTCGCTGGCGCCTTCGATCACTGCGGTTCCGTGAGAGACGAGCGCCATGTCGAACCCGTAGGGGAGTAGCGTCGCGAAAGAAGCCTCGCCCGCGGCCGATAGTCGGTGAATATCTCAGGCAAAATCAACTATCCCGGTTGCAGTCCCCGTAGATCCGACCCGACAACCATGTCGCCCGTCACGGCTATCCCCGTCGACGAGTACCGACGAACCAGGGGTGTGCCCCGCGCTTGAACTGCCTCCCATCGGCCGATGACGTTTTCGTTTTCGCATCTATGGTCGGGTCCGAGCTCGTTGTTCTCCGCTATCGCTTCGGCGTCCGCCGCGGGAATTCACGTTCCTACGTACCGCTCAGCGACCGCGTCGAATCCGCCGCGCAGATCCGGGTCCTAGTGCGTGACGACGAGACGTTCGGGCCGTACGCCAATCTCGTCTATCGCTTTGAAAATTGTTCCAGCAGTATCCGCGAACCCCGTATCGAAGCGCGTGGGTACAGCCCTCCTATCAGATAGACGCGGTATCGGCGCCCGTTGACGGTTCGGACCGTGATGTCGTGGACACCGTAAATACTCTTGAGAGGCCGAATGGCTCGTCCGATATAAACAGATAACGGCGGGACACGAGTATAACGATGACTGACTTGATTAGTGTGCCAGAGGCCGCTCTCGGGCTGTCGCCTCCAAAACAGCTATACTGTATGCTACTGTGTAACTAGTTATGGAACAGTTGAGTAAAGTCATCGTCGCGACGATTCTGCTTGACGTCGTTTTGCTGGGATTACTCCAGTTAGTCCATCTCCCGGGAGACCCGCGAATCTACAACTTCGTCGCGATACTCGTGATATCTCCGCTTCTCGCCTATCTCATCGTCTTCCGAGTGGAGCTCGGTCGATCGAGAGACGGGGATTCGGAGTCGTCTAGCTAACAAATCCGCCTCGTTCCGTTCGACCACCGCCTTAGCAGCAGGTTATGAGACCGTGTTTTGGAGTACTCGACCTTCGCGGTGGTACTGTCTTGTCGAACGGTCAACCGAGGGACAACGAATAAGTACCTTCGACGCGCGGTTCGCGTGTATGCAGGTAATCCATACTGCAATCTGGACTAGTGACCTCGATCGGATGACAGAGTTCTTCGAAGACGATATTGGGCTGGAACACAGTCACGACTTCGTCGGTAACGACGGTGTGACAAACTACTACGTTGGTGGCGACGAGGGAGCAACTATACAGCTCAAGCACGATCCCGACGAGAACAAAGAGATAGATCCGAGCGGAATCGCACACGTCGCGATTTCAGTCGACGACAGCAAGTCGCTGGCCGAGCGTCTCTCGAACCGCGACGACTGCCGAATCGTGGACGGACCGAAGGAAGTGAACGACGGTATCAGCGACAAACGCATCGCGTTCGTCGAGGGTCCCGACGGATACGTGTACGAACTCGAACAGACCCTCGAGTAACGACCGTTCCTCCCGTTTTCTGCCGCGACAGTGTACGTTGCTGTGGTCGCGCCATCACCAGGTTAGGCCGGAGTGATCCACCGATACTCACATCGGCGTCTATGCCAGTTACCCCGGACCTCCGGACGAATTTTCCCCTCGGAGCGGGCGCGTCTCGACGTCCCGCAGTCGAGAGCCAAAAAAGGCGTTTCGCGGCCTTCACCCAATGAGGGCGAAGTCCGCGTCGTGGCGGTACTCGAAGACGCGTTTCTCGATGGGTTTGATGATCCCGTACTCGATGGCCAGAATTACGATGATGAACAGCGACGCCCAAGCCCAGGCCTCCTCGAACCGATAGACCTGATAGGCCTGCATGAGCTTGTACCCGATTCCGCTGGAAGCCGCGAAGATTTCGGCGATCGTGACGATTTTCCAGGAGATTGCGAGTCCGAAGCGGAACGAGGAGAATAGGAAGGGCGCCGCGCTAGGAATGATGAGCCGGCGTAGCATCCGACCGCGCGAGATGTTGAACGACCGGGACATATCGATGAGTTCGGGCTCTAGGTTCTCGACGCCCTTCCAGACGTTGATCGCGACGTACGGGAAAGTCGTGAGGACGGTCGCGACGACCGGAGCCATGATTGAGAAGCCGTAAACGATAGTCGTAACGGCCGCCCAAGCGATCGCTGGAATCGAGAGACCGATGACCACGTACGGGGTGAAAAAGCGCTGGCTGTAGTTGTTTATCCCCATGAACACGCCAAGCGCAACACCGAGGAGTGACGAGCCGATGAAGCCCCAGAGAGTCCGGAGCAGCGTGGCTCTCAGGTTGGGCCAAGCGACGCCCGACTCGACGAGACCCCACGCGAGTTGGATTGTCTCGTACGGGTACGGCATCAGGTTGTTCGGGAAGACGGTTGCGAGCGCAAACCACGCTGCAAGGCCAAGGAGAAGCCCAAAGAAACGGGCGGTCCACGTATTCGACGCTATCACATCAACCGCCGGAAGTCTGCGATTTTTTATTGCCATGTTAGTTCTCGATGCTGTGGAATTTGTCAACGGCTTTCTGACGGAATTTGAGGAACTCGTCCGAGTCCAACCGACGCGGACGTTCGAGGGGGTTCTCCAGGTCCGCGTAGATTCGCCCCTTCCCGAGCATGAGGATGCGGTCACAGAGCTGGATAGCTTCCGTCATGTCGTGGGTGACGAAGAACACCGTCTTGTTGAGCTGTGACCAGATATCGAGCAATTCGTCTCGGAGGTTCTCGGCGGTGATTTCGTCCAAATTGCTGAACGGCTCGTCCATCAGGAGGACGCCGGGATCAGTGCTGAGTGCCCTGGCAATACCGACGCGCTGGCGCTGCCCGCCCGAGAGCTGTGTCGGATACTTGTCGTAATGGTCCGAGAGACCGACGAGGTCGAGGGACCGCTTCGCGACTTTGTCCGTGTAGTTCGGATTGTTCTCGTGGACGTACTCGATGTTGTCCACGCAGGTATTCCACGGAAGGAGCCGTGGATCCTGGAAGACGTGGCCGAGAGTGACGTCCTCTTCGCCACTCGGATACTCGAAGCGGACGCGGCCCGCGGTCGGTTCAAGGACGTCGCTGACGATGTTCAGCATCGTCGACTTCCCGCTCCCCGACTTCCCGAGCAGACATACGAAGGTACCCGGTTCAATGTCGATATTGATGTCCGAGAACACCTCTTCGGTCCCCTCAGCCGTGTCGAAGGTCTTTCCGAGGTTCTCGATATGGATGGATGCTGCGCCGCCCGATTCCTCTCCTGGTAACTGAAATGCTTCTTTGCTGTCGGATTTAGCCATGTCTGAACTCATTATGCTGCCCCCATCATGCTCATGCCGCTCTCCTGGCGCCAGTCGAACAGTCGCTTCTCGATCTGCTGGAGAATCCCGTATTCAACGACCAGAATCGTGATCGTGAACAGGGCCGTCCAGGTAAGCACTCCGACGAGGGAGAGGGCGTTGAGGTTAAGCTCGATCATATACCCGATACCATTCGACGCCGCCACGAGTTCCGCGAGCGTCGTGATCTTCCAACAGATCGCGAAGGAGTAGCGCGCGCCGGCGAACCACTCCGGAAGCACGCCTTGGAAGACGACTCGCCTGATCACCCGTTTGCGTGAGACGTCGAACGAACTCGACATCATGAGCAGGCGGTTGTCTATATTGTGGACGCCCTCGTAGACGTTCTGGGTCAAAAACGGGAACGCGATGACGGTCCCCGCGACCATCGGCGTGATGTCGCTGATGCCGAACCACATCGCGGCGAAGATGGCGGCGAACAGCGACGGCATAGCGAGTCCGATGGTGATGTAGTCCTGCAGCGCGTACTCCCAGAAGTCGGACATCCCCATCGCGATGCCGAGAGTAGTCCCGATAATCGTCGTCAGGATGAACCCGTAGATCACCCGCCGGATAGTCGCGGTGAAGTGGACGACCCAGTCACCGCTCATAAGCAGTGCGTACGTCGATTCTGCGATAATCAATGGCGAAGCGATGGTTTCGGTCATGTTTAGGCCGCGTGCGACGAGGGCCCATACCACCATCACGACGATTATCGACTCGATGAAGATGACCCGATTATCCGTATACAGGAACTCCGGGATCGCACCTGTAATTCGACCTTGTGCGTTTCTGGTACTCATATCTGTTTTTATTTAGTTGCGGTGATGAAGCGTTTCATATGCGATGCGTATAATAGTTTCGCCCATCCAGACCGGACCCAGCGACAGCGCTGGAAAGATGGGGAGAGTTATTCCACCGGCAGCTTGACCCACGAGAGCCGGTCCTGGTAACCGTCCGGAATAAAGCCGGCGTCCTGCGCAGTCGAGAGGAAGGCCTTGTCGGCCTCGACCTTGGTCTCGGTCCACGCGACATCCTGGTAGACGATCGGATACTCGTTCTCCATCGACATGTTGATTCCCCAGTCGGTGAGATACTGGGCCTGCTCCGTATTTTCGAGGTGGAGTAGTTCCAGATTCTCCTGCTGGTTCTGATTGATCTTCTCCATCGGATTGTTGAACAGCCACTCCATGCCGCGGGTCCACGTCTGGAGCAGCGCCGTACACGCTCCCTCGTTCTCTTCGATGAACTGCTGGTTCGTGGTGAGACTGTTCAGCAGCGGTACGCCGAAATCGTTCTCGTCAAGGATGTTCGCCGCGTTGAACAGCTCGACGAGCTTCGGTTTCCCGCTGTCGTCGAGCTGTCGAGCCACGCCGTGGACGGGCGAGGTCGAACCAGCCGCTAGGTCACCCTGAAGGACCAGTTGCGGGATGGCGCCGTAGTTTGCCGTCACCACGCTGAAGTCGCTCTTCCCTTCGCCGAAGTCGTAGCCGTCGTAGACCCGGTCCATGATCATCGCGTCTGGGGGCACGTGGCCGCCCGCCCACGAACCGATACCGACCTTTCCGCCACCGGAAGCGAGTTGTTCGATCGAATCCTGGGCACTGCCGCTGTTCTGCGGATCTAGTTCGCCGCCTTTCTCGACCCACCACCCCATGAAGTTCGGGGCGACGCGACCGAAGGAGGCCAGGTTCATGTCACGCTCAGCCGAGAGCCGCGCGGCCTCGAACGTGCTCATCGTGGTGAAGTCCGGACCCCCAGAGGCGAATAACGCAGCGCCCTCGAAGGTCTCCTGCAGATTCATCGTATAGCCGCGTTCGCTCATCTCCTCTTCTAGGATGCCCTCCTCGAGGACATGGTTCATCATCATTCCCTGGAAGCCTGTTCCGGGCATCACCATATTCACCTCGGTGAGGTCGTCGGAGGCGCTGCCGGTGCTTCCGCCACTATCCCCGCTCCCGTCGCCACTACTTCCGCCGCCGCTGCCGCCACCGTCGCCTCCGTCGCCGGAACAGCCCGCGAGCGCTACGACGCTGAAGGTCGTTGCCCCAGTGGTTTTCAGGAAGGACCTTCGAGATGGTTTCGAACTGCTCTGCTTGGCCGTGGAGCTTGTCTCATCACGATTTTTCATGTACTACAAGAGCGATTAACATGGGGGTGGGCTATAAAACTTACCCTGTTTGGGCCCCCTCCGAACAGATGTAGACCCGATATGTCCAAGACAACTGGTTGATAAAACACTTCTCACGTGTCACCGACGGGGGGAGGGCACAGGCCGGATGAGCTGCCCCTTTCCGACGTGAAGACCGGCCGTCCAGCCGACCTGGCGACGGCGCTCACTCCCATCGCTTGGAGAGGGCTCCCTGCAAGACACTGTAATCTCTCTCCCCATGGTCAGCGGACGCCGCGAACGTATACCGTTCGGCGACCGACGACGCGAGCGGTGCCGAGAAATCGGCGTCCTCCTTCATCGACAGCGCGTATTGCAAGTCCCCTCGAGCCCCGTCGACCGTGAAACCGGGCTCGTAGTCTCCATCGAGCGCCTTGGGCATCTTCGCGTCAGCGATGGCCGAGCTCGCTGCGCCGCTCCTCGTGATATCGAAGAAACGCCGAGCGTCTATCCCCATCTCTTCGATGAGGGCGGTCATCTCCGCTGCGATAGCGAAGTTCCCGTAGGTCATGACGTTGTTAGCGAGTTTGATCCGCTTAGCCGTCCCCACTCCCTCGACATGGTCGATTCGATTGCCGAGCGGTTTCAGAATAGGTCGTACACGTTCAAAAGCCGTCTCGCTGCAACCCGCAACGATAGTAAGGGTTGCGGCCGCTGCCTCGGATGGCGTGCCGATAACGGGGCAGTCGACGACTTCGTTACCCTTCGCTTCCGTCGCGATAATCTCGACGACAGACGCCTCGATGGTGCTCATCTCGACGAACATGGTTTCGTCGTCGACAGCGTGCAACAGCCCCCCGTCGCCGAAGTAGACGTCGTTTACTATATCCGATGTTGGTAAACTCGTCATCACGACGGTCACGCGATCGGCGACGTTCTGAATCGACATCCCGCGTTGAGCGCCCTTCTCGACTAACGCCTCCACGCGGTCGTCGTCGATATCGTATACGACGACGTCGTAGTCGTCCTCGAGCAGGTTCGTCGCCATTTCCGAGCCCATCCGACCGACGCCGATGAAGCCGATCGTTTCGGTCATTCACCGGTGTTCCAGAGACCAACGTAATAAAACTATCTCCCGATGGTGAGTCAGCACGCCGCAGTGTTTCTTCTCCTCGGCTCCCCGGGTTCAGCCTTCGACTAGTACCAGCTAACGCCACATCGCGCTTGCCACGGAATCGGTTTCCGTCTCTCTAGGATATCGCTCTCTCGCCCGAGTGATGCCTCGCTCGGCTTCACTCGGACATCGAGGTTACGACCGGGACGTCCGCAGAGAGAAGGACAGACTGGGTCGTCGACCCGAACAATGCCTTCCCGGTCGGCGTCCGTTTCCGGCCTCCGATCACCAGGTATTTCGCGTCGAGTTGGCCGCACTCGCTAAGAATCTGGTCCACGACGTCGCCACTTCGTCCTTTCACCGCCACACCCTCGACTGAGGAGACCTCGATCACTTTCTCAGCACGAGCGGCCGCTTCCTCTTCGGCTTCGTCGGCGTAGTAGTCAGATCCGCTCTGCCAGTTCTGCTTGAATTCCTTCGGCGTCATCACGTTCAGAACCACCAGTTCGATGCCGTAGGCGTCCGCGAGGTCCTTGCCAACTTCGACGACTGGAGCGTCCTTCGTTCCTTCAACTGCTGCGAGTATCATAATACGTCCGTATGCAGGTAACGGGATAAAGGTTCGGTGTGGGGTAGACGGATTGACGTCTACGAGCGATTCCACCAGATACAGCTGGTGGATCTTCCGGCTCAGACCAGCCGAGCTGACCTCCGTCGCTACGGACGAGTCGTCGGTAGCCGATAATCGACCGATTCCTCATCGTTCGATACGCTACGCGTTCTAAACGGTCGATATCTCCGGTCCGAGTGGCGTCTCTCATAGTAGATGTTAATTAATATAGAACGCGACTATCTCTCACTATCCAGGCGGTACCGTGATCGACGGAAGTGCGACAACGGAAATAACTAGAGTACAACTGTTATAAGCTGGAGAACGCGTACTATTGAGTGGTATTTGTGGATGAATTCTCATAGAATGCGTGGTCCTCTCTAACATGGGGCGAAACGATAGCGTATATCGCGTGATCTCTAGCTAATAACAATAATATACGACTTGTACATGGGTGTAAAATAATGCACGTACATATATTATTCACTCTATTCCAAGTTATAAATGGGCTCGTGAGTCCAATTACTATATCGAACGTACATTTGTTATCCACTCCTGGGAGCGTTGACAGAAGTATTCTATCCAATTGAATAACCGCGTTCGTTCATTTCTGTCCCTCAAACGGCTATGTAGAGAAATAGTCCCCACAATAGCGCTGGAATAGCTTCTAAGAGACGGGAAATTCTATCGGAGTCATTCTATACGGTTGAACCAAGTTCTCACTGTAGCCGACTGTCGATCTGAGACGCGATGGTCGAGACAGTTCTAACACATCAGTACCACTCATAATTATCAAAAATATAATAAAAGGGAGAACTATTATAACTATGCCTTTCGCATCGTTGCTTGGTTATGTCTGACAATGACCGGCTGTCCGACGATCGGCTCCGGACACACGATTTCATCTCCGAACCTCACGAGTACAATCCGAGAAGAATCTACAGCAAGAGTGCGACCGATCATCTCGGACAGGTAGATTTTAATCGCCTTCGGAAGGATCGGCTCGAGAAGACACGCGAACGGATGGAAGAGGAGGGACTCGGCGCCCTGCTTCTCTTCGCTGGTGAGAACATCCGATACGCGACCGGTTCCTATCAGGGGAACTGGAAGTACAACATCTTCATTCGGTACGCGGTCATCCCCCGCGACGGTGACCCGGTTCTCTTCGAAACCGTTGGAAGTGATCTGATCCGTTCGGAAATCGACCTCCCGTGGATCGACGACGTCCGGCCAGCGATGACCTGGCGCTGGGCCGAGGGCGCCGAGCCGATGATGGCAGAGAAGATGGCCGATAGCGTCGTGGAGGTACTCGAAGACCACGACGTCGCAGACGAGCCAATCGGTGTAGACGCGTACGACCAGACGGCCTACGAGGCGCTGCAGGACGCTGGGCTACAACTGGAGAACGCCTGGAACGTCATGAGCAAGGCGCGTGTCCGGAAGACTCCCGACGAGCTGGAACTGCTCAAGCTCTCAGCTTCCTACGGCGACGGTGCGATGTGGCGTGCGATGAACGAGTGGACCAAACCCGGAATTCCCGAAAAGGAAATCACGGCCAAGGTCAACGAGTACCTGTACTCGAGCGGGTTCGATCACGTCTACGACATTATCGTCGCGAGCGGGGGGCGCACGAACCCCTACGGACGGTGGGCGACCGACAAAATCCTCCGCCAAGGCGACTTGGTCATCTGTGACATCAACGCCGTCGGCCCCGGCGGGTACTTCATCGATTACGTCCGGACGTGGAAGGTCGACGCCGACCCAACGGACGAGGAAATCGCGCTCTACGAGCAGTGTTACGACCAGCTCTACCGGGCAATCGAACAGCTTCAGCCCGGAAACACCACCAAGGACGTCGCCGAGGAGTTCCGCGAATACGACGACGACGAGCACGGCAGCGTGAGCATCCAGCAGGCCGCTCACTCCATCGGCATCTCGCTGTACGAGGGCATGTGGATGTCGCGGGCGTACTCCCTCGATTATCCCGCCGATATCGAGGAGGGCATGTACTTCGCCATCGAGACGTTCGCGGGCCACGAGGACCTCGATCAGACCGTACGCTTGGAGGAAAACGTCATGGTAACCGATGAAGGGCCGGTCATCACGACGCTGTGTGAGCACCCGGACTACTTCACCGACCACTTCGATCACCGCGATTACGACTTCCTCCAAGATCAGCCCGGACACGGTCCGGCCTAACGCGTCAGGCCGGTCGCTGTCTCTCGACCCGCACCGCCGACTTTGGCATAAGCTATTTTAGATATCGTCGGTTACACAGATTCGTATGACGGTAAACATAGATCTGAGCGACGAAACTGTGCTCGTGACCGGGGCGGGGCGTGGCATCGGAGCCGAGATCGCTCGCACGTTCGCCCGTGCGGGTGCAAATGTCGTCTTGGCGGCGCGAACTGAGTCGGAACTCCGTTCGACCGCCGATGAACTCGAATCCGACTACGAAGTCGAGGCGCTCGCAGTACCGACCGATCTCACCGCCGTCGAAGAGATCGAAGCGCTGATAGAGCACAGCGTCGCCGAATTTGGGACGCCGACGGTCCTCGTGAACAACGCCGGGGCCAACATCAGCGGAAATCCAGTCGATCACACCCCCGACGAGATCGACACGATGCTCGACGTAAACATCCGGGGGCTGTTTCTGTTGACACAACGCTGGGCGGAGGCGTTCCGGGACTCTGACCGGCAAGCGGGGCGTATCGTCAACGTCTCCAGTATCGTCGCTGACCTCGGTGTCCCGGCGATGACCCTCTACGCAGGGACGAAGGCCGCGGTCCGTTCCATTACGCAGGGCTTCGCCGCAGAGCTGGCGAACGACGGGGTCACCGTCAACTCGGTTTCGCCCGGACTAACGCGAGTCGACAGGACGGAAGCGGTGATGGACGAACACGGGAACGACCTCTTTGAATACGACCGCATTCCCCTCGGTCGTGTAGGCGAGCCCCAAGATACCGCTAACGCGTGCCTCTTCTTCGCGTCAGACCTCGCCGATTACGTAACCGGTGTCGACCTCCTCGTCGATGGAGGGGTCGAGTTTACCGCTGGACTGTACAAATGAGTCGACTCGCTCGAATAGACGACCGCAGCGATTAACCCCTGGTGCCCGAGACGCCGCAGCGTTCGTCTCCCCGCCGCGAGGTCCCCGGCGAACCCTCACTTTTATTATATCGGGTATGGAAATACGGACGAGTCGTGGATGAAACCAGCACCATTTGAATTCGAATCACCGGCGACAGTACAGGAGGTGCTCGACCGTCTCGAAGAGGAGCCAGAGGCCGAGCTAATGGCTGGCAACCAGTCTCTCGGTATCGTCATGTCCAATCGCCTGGCCGCACCCGATCACATCATCGACCTCAATGAAGTCGACGAACTGGCCTTCGTAGAGGAAACCGATGAGGCGATCGAGGTCGGAGCGATGACGTGCCATCGAACAATAGAGCGGTCCGACCTCCTCGACCGAAAACTCTCAATGCTGTCGGAGGCCGCGGCACAGATCGCTGGACCCAGCGTCCGGAACCGAGGGACGGTAGGGGGAAGTATCGGCGAGGCCGATCCGGCCGGTAACTATCCGACAGCACTGTTGGCTCTCGATGCCACGATCACTATCCGATCCGTCGACGAGACGCGAGAAGTCCCGGTTTCAGATTACTTCATCGCGTATATGTTTACGGACCTCCGCGAGAACGAACTCATAGAACGAGTCACGATACCGACAGAGCCGTTTCCGCCCGAGCGGACCGGGATGACCTTCGAGGAACTCAAGCGAACGGGACAGACTTGGCCCACCGTCAGCGCGGCAGCTGTGATTCGGGTCGACGACCCTGCTGCGGAAGAGCCGCAGATCGAGGAGGCCCGCCTCGCGCTCGCTAACGTCGACGACGTCCCCCTTCGCGTCGAAGACGCCGAGGCCACGGTTGAGGGGGGGCCGCTTTCGGAGACTGCGCTATCGACGGCAACGGATATCGTCGTCGAGGCGTCGAATCCGGAAGGCGAAATGCATGCCGACGAGGAGTACAAAGAGGAAGCTGCGGGCGAGTACGCGCGGATCGCCCTTGAGACGGCCTTCGACCGCGCGACCCAATCACAATGATGGAATTTTCCGGAACACAAGAGCTGAGCGTATCGCCAGACGACGCGTGGCCGTACTTCACCGACACCGACGTGTTAGCCGAATGCGGTCCCGGCGTCAAGGAAATGCACCTACGTTCGCCGTCAGATATCGAGGCGGTCCTCGCGGTCGGCGTCGGAAGTGTCAAACCGACATTCGACGTCGATGTCGTAGTCACCGAGGCGGAAGAGCCCTCCCGGTTACGGATGAAAGCGACCGGCGACGCGACGCGAAACGCGTTCGAGGCGGTAGCCGAAATGGACTTGATGGAAAATGGGGATGGGACTTCTACTGTCGAATGGACCGCTACCGCGTCGGTTTCGGGACTGATTGCCAGCCTCGGGAAACGGGCGCTCGGTAGCGTCACCGACCGGCTCGTCAACGACTTCTTCGACGACCTCGAAGAGACGATCGAAGCTGGCGAAGGGGCCACGTCTGAACTTGAAGCCGCAGAGGATGAAAAAGCCGAACTAGACGCCTAAGGTTCTCCAAACCCGGCAGAGCACTGATAGCCGGGACGATAGCGTCTCTGGTCCCGGCAGCTGCAATTCGATGAACTACCGTCTTTTCGCGCGGCGGGTGCTCGCCTGTTCGTACGCTCTGTTATAGTGTACCACATCAAACCCGATCATGAGTATAGCCGGAAAAAGCGTGCGAGTGGTTGACGACGCCGACCTACTCGTCGACGTTGACCATCAGATCAAGCGCGTTTTCGCCGAGAACCGCGTCGCCGTCGGTTGCAGACGTGACGTCGGCGACTGTCTTCGCGTGGTCGCGGAGTTCCTCGGCCGACCGAGGTTCGTACGGCGCGTCCGTACCGAACAACACCTGTGAAGCCGGGAACTCCTCCAAGGTTGTCCGTAGCGGTGCGTGATATCCCCAGAAGCCGGAGCTGTCGAGGTAGACGCGGTCTTCGATGATACGCTTGAACTCGTCGAACGGCTTGACGTGTTCCTGACCAGGCCAACGACCGATATCGAGATGGAGGTGTGCGCGGCCGAGCATACTGGCGATGTTACCTCCGAGATGATGGAAGACGAGATTCAGGTCGGGCCTGTCTTCTAAGATTCCCTGATGTACGAGCTTGAAGATACTTTCCGAGAGTGCAGCTTCGCGGCCGAAGATAGCGTTCAGTCGGTACCGGTCGGTGAGGACGTCTACTTCCTCGTTGAGGGAGACGTCTATCTTCGGATGGATCAGGAGCGGCGCGTCGTGTTTCTCCGCGACGTCGAAGATGGGTTCTACTTCCTCGTCGTCGAGTTCGATCCCGTCGCTCATCGTCTCGATCGCACCGCCGTTGAACCCGTTCTCCAGACACCGTTCTAACTCGGCGGCGGCTTCCTCGCCGCCGGCGGGGGTGGGAATGGCTGCGAGCCCGTAGAACTCTTCGTAGTCGTCGACGATATCTCTGAGTACGTCGTTGGACTCGGCGACTGCATCGGCGTCGCCGTGGCCCATATACGCCGGCTGTGAGAGAACGACGCGGTCGATTCCTGCGTCTCGATATCGTTCCAGAACGAGATCCGGGTCGTTGTGAGCCGGACCGATAATCTCGTCAAGCGGTTCGATAAATTCGGGGACGATTCCCTCCGCGACTATGTGACCACCGAAGTCAACTATCGGTGAATCACGGGTCAGTCTATCAGGCATCAGCTATCTCATCACGCTTTTGTCTCTTATGTGTTTTGGAAGGGTGGACCAACATTTATAATGAATACCCCTCATTAACAGGACATGGCGGAGCTAATAGATCTTGCACAGGAGATTTACCACGACCAGCCCGTGTACCATACCCACCAACAGACAGTGATATGGACCGACACTTCTCACGAAGAGTCGCGACATATGTTCGAAAAAGAACTCGGCGAAGACCCGCCCTTTACTTTCGAAACACGAGCGCTGTTACTGTGTGACCACGGGCCGACACACGTAGACGCGCCAGCGCACTATCGAGAGGACGGCGACGATATCACGGAGATGCCTCTGGAGCAGTTCTACACGCCCGGGAAAGCGATCGAAGTGACCCATCGTGACGCAGGCGAGTATATCACCGTGTCCGACCTCGAAGAGGCGTGTTCCGACGCCGGGGTCAACGTCGAAGCGGGGGATACGTTGCTCATCCGGACCGGACACTACGACGAGACGTATCCCGACCCCGAGTACGCGGAGAACTACCCGGGACTCGACGAAGCAGCGACGCGATGGCTCGTCGAGCGAGAAATCGCGAACTTCGGAATCGACCAGCCGAGTCCCGACACGCCGGAAGACCTCACCTATCCCTGCCACACGGTCTGTAAAGAACACGACCTGCCCCACTTAGAGAACCTCCGCAATATCGATCAGGTCGTGGGCGAACCATTTACATTCGCGGCGTTCCCATTGGCAATTCGTAACGGAACAGGCTCACCGGTCAGACCGGTCGCAATCGTCAAACAGTGACGCCACACCAGACAGGTAAAACATGTCCACCACGTATCTCAAAGAAGCCGAAAGCGAATCGATCGATGTCAGCCAAGAGGTCACCGATACCGTCCGAGATATCCTCGACGAAGTTCGAAATCGAGGTGACGAGGCAGTTACGGACTTCACGCGGAAATTCGACGATGTCGACCTCGATAATTTCCGCGTGTCGGCCGAAGAGGTCGACGCCGCGGCCGACGAACTTGACGCGGGTGACCGGGAGGCGATCGAGAACACGGTCGCGAACGTCCGGGAATTCCACGAAGAGCAACGAGAGCACATCGAGTCGTTCGAAAAAGAGTTCAAATCGGGTATTACGATGGGCCAGCGTGTGTTACCGATCGAGACTGCCGGTGTCTACGTCCCTGGAGGACGTCACCCGTTAGTCGCCTCACCGGCGATGACGATCGTCCCGGCGGATGTCGCCGGAGTAGACCGCATCGTCGCGTGTGCACCGCCGCAGGACGACGGAATGGTACAGCCGGCACAGCTCTACGCGATGGATCAGGCCGGCGTCGACGAGGTCTACTGTATCGGCGGTGCGCAGGCCATCGGCTCGATGGCGTACGGAACCGAGACCGTTCCCGAGGTTGACGTCGTGGCTGGGCCAGGTAACGTCTTCACGACCGAGGCAAAGCGACAGGTGTACGGACACGTCGGCGTCGACTTCCTCGCCGGACCGACCGAAGTTCTCATAATCGCCGACGAAACCGCCGACGCAGAGCTCGTGGCGACCGATCTGCTCGCGCAAGCTGAACACGACCCCAATTCCCGGGCCACGTTCATCTCTCTCGACCGGGAGGTCGCGGAGGCGGTCGAGTCGGAACTCGAAGCGCAGTTCCCACAGATCGACACCGAAGAGACTGCACGGGAGTCCTGGGAGAACAACGGCGAGGTCGTCGTCGTCGACAGTAAGGACGACGCCATCGACCTCACGAACGAGTACGCGATGGAGCACGTCCAGATCATGACCGACGAACCCCGGTCGTACGTCGACGGCCTACGGAACTACGGATCCCTGTTCCTGGGTGAACACGCGCCAGTCGTCTTCGGTGACAAAGCCGTGGGGACGAACCACTGCCTGCCGACGCAGCGAGCCGCTCGATACAGTAGCGGTATCTGGGTCGGCACCTATCTGAAGACCCCGACACATCAGGAACTCACCGCCGAAGGCGCGGCGCAGATCGCCCCCTGGGCCGCGAAAATCTGTGAACTTGAAGGGACGCATGCTCACAAAATCTCCGCACAGAAGCGAGAGTCGTCACAGACCGAGACCGATGCACCGCCCGTTGACGATTGAGACCCGATACCCCACTAGATAATATATGTCAAGCGATATAAACACGGAATCGGAGCGGCCGAGTCGGAAAGATATCGAAATCACGGTGAACGGAGACACCGTCTCCACGGACGTCGAACCGCGTCTCAAGCTCTCGGACTTCCTCCGTCGGGAGGGGTTCAAGAGCGTCCGAGTCGGCTGCGAGCACGGCGCCTGTGGCGCCTGCACAGTGTTGGTCAACGGCGAACTGACCAAGTCGTGTCTGTCCTACGCGGTCCAGGCGGACGAGGCGGAGATCGAGACTGCTGAGGGTCTCGCGACGGACGGCGACCTCCACCCGATTCAAGAAGCGTTTCACGAGAAGGGCGCCCTCCAATGCGGGTTCTGCACGAGCGGCTTCATGATGGCGACGAAGGCCCTGCTGGAAGCGGAGCCGGACCCGGACGATTCGGATATCGAGCGGGCCTTGAGCGGGAACCTCTGTCGCTGTACCGGCTACGAATCGATATACCGCGCCGTCCACGAGGCGGCGGAGAATACGGAGTAACCCCACTGATGTCTGAATCGTCTCACGACGTCAGTCGGGATGCCTCGGCCGGTCAGGACGAGCGGTACACGGGGAAATCGGTCGCCCGTCTCGAAGACCGCGATATCCTCACGGGGAACGTCGACTACATCCACGACATCCAACCTCCGAACAGCTGCGAGATGGCACTCGTTCGGAGTCCGCACGCCCACGCCCATATCATGAGCATCGATACGGAGGCCGCCGAGTCCCATCCAGGTTGCCAGCTCGTCGTAACCGCGGCGGACCTGAAGGCGGGCTACGAGCCGATGCCGGGGCGCCTCGGGTTCTCCGAGTGGGTGTTAGCTGACGAGAAAGTCCGGTTCACCGGCGAGCCGGTCGCCGCCGTCATCGCGGATGACCGCTACGCGGCCGAGGACGCCGCCGAGGAGGTGGACGTCGAGTACGAAACGCTCGAGCCGACGGTCGAATCGAGCGACGCGACCGACGACAACGTGCTGGTCCACGAGGACCGCGGAACGAACATCGCGGACACCGAGGACCTGCGCTTCGGCGACGTGGACGAGGCGTTCGAGAACGCCGACCGCGTGTTCGAGGACGAGTTCTCTTGGGGGCGAATCTCCGGAGTCCCGCTCGAGACCGCCGGCGTCGTGGCGCGATACGAACCCGATACCGATTCCTTCCAGTTAGACTGCAACATGCAGTTGTACACGTTCAACGGAAACCTCATCTCCGAGGCGCTGGGGTACCCTGAAGACAGCGTCGAACTGCAGGTCCCCGAGAACATCGGCGGGAGCTACGGCACGAAGATCATGGCCGGCATCCGGTACTGCGTGATCGCAGCGGTGGCGAGTCACATGCTCGAACGGCCAGTCAAGTTCGTTGAGGACCGCATCGAGTACCTCCAGGGCGGTGACTCACACTCGTGCGAGCGGGAGTACGAGGTCCGCCTCGCGGTCGAGGACGACGAAATCACCGGCCTGGACATCTCGTTCGTAGACAATCTCGGCGCGTTCCCCCGATACCCGCTCCCGCAGACGGCGAAGCCACTCGCCGTCCTCACCACGTCCTACGAGATTCCCAACGTCAGATACGCCTACGAACTCGTCCTGTCCAACAAGGTCCCGCAGACGGCCTACCGAGGGTTCGGGGTCCAACAGCACAACTTCGCGCTGGAGATGATGGTCGGGAAGGCGGCTCGCGCGCTCGGGGAGGACCCCACGCAGTTCCGCTGGAAGAACCTCATCCAGCCCGAGCAGATGCCGTACAAACTTCCCTCGAAGAACGTCTACGACTCGGGGGATTACCCGGCGGCGCTGACCCGGATTGAGGATATCGTCGACGAGAACGAGCGGTGTGAGGGCGGACTCTTAGACCCTCGACGTCTCGAGGAACTTGCCGAGGACGGCATCTACCGCGGCGTCCAGCCGGCCGTCGTCTTGGAACCGTCTGTGGGCGTCATCGACTACGCCGACCGGTTCGAGATGACCGACGAGGAGATAGACGACTACAGCATCGACGACGTCGATTTCTTCCCCGAGTACCTCCGCGCGGACATCCACCCGGACGGGACGATAGAGGCCTACCTCGCGACCGGGTCGGCCGGGCAGGGACACCAGACCGTCGTCGCTCAGGTGCTCGCCGATGGCCTGGGGGTCACGCCGGACGACATCGAGGTGAGCTACCTGAACAGCGTGGACGCCCCGGACCAGTTCGGCGCCGCGGCCTCTCGCATGGGTGTGATGTTCTCCAGCACTGCCGAGAAGCTCAGCGAGGAGGTGATCAAGCGCGTCCGGGAGCGAGCGGCCGACGTGTGGGACTGCGACGCCGAGGAAGTGGCCTACCACGAGGGGGCGCTCCGGCACGTCGCCAGTGGCGAGAGCATCTCGCTCGCGGAGCTGGGCGCGGAGACCGGCGAGTCGATCCGAGCCGAGGCGGAGTACGCGAACCCCGCGCTCTCGATGGAGGAATTCGACGAGGCGTTCGAACAGAAACTCCCCAGTTACCCGGCTACGGCCTACACCGCCGACGCACCCATCGTGGAAGTCAACGCCAACACCGGCGAAGTAGAGGTGCTGAAGTACTACTCCGTACACGACTGTGGCACGGTCCTGAATCCCCAGATAGTGAACGGGCAAGTCGAAGGTGCGGTGGCACACGGTGTCGGGGCCGCGCTACTCGAAGAGTTCGGGTATGACGACGAGGGGCAGCCCTTGGCAGTGACGATGTTCGATTATCTCTTACCTTCGATAAAAGAGGTCCCGCGGATGGAGCTCGAACACCGCGAGACGCCGTCGCCGTTCACGACGACGGGAGCGAAAGGCGCCGGCGAAGGGGGGACTATCGCGGCGTCGGCGATGATTCCGGCGGCGATCAACGACGCTCTCGAACCGCTCGACGTCACGATCGATTCGGTCCCCGTTACGCCCGAACACATCCGAGATCAGATCCGCGAGGCCGGATCGGACGAGTAACCCGTACTCGCACGGTAGGTTTACAGAATACAGAAACTCATCACAAGGCAATGATAGACATAGACCTCTCCGGACAGACGGCACTCGTGACCGGCGCGGGGCGAGGTATCGGCAAAGAAATAACGGATCGGTTCGCCGAGGCCGGCGCAGATATCGTCGCAGTCGCTCGGACCGAATCGGAAATCGAAGCGATAGTGGAACAGGTTGAGGCTGAACACGGCGTTGAGGGGGTCGCTGTGCCGACCGACCTCGCCGACGAGGACGAGATCGACGCGCTCATCGAGGAGAGCGTCGATGCCTTCGGCATCCCAGAGATCCTCGTGAACAACGCGGCGCTGAACCTGGCGGGGCCGCTGCTGGACATGCCCATAGAGGACGTGGACGCGATGCTGGCAGTGAATCTCCGCGGGCTATTCGTGCTGACGCAACGGTGGGCCCGAGAATTCCGGGCGGACAACCCCGGCCACGGGCGCATCGTCAACATCGCCAGTGCGACGAGTCATCTCGGCGTCCCGCGGATGACGCTGTATAGCGGCACCAACGGCGGCGTCCGCTCGGTGACGCGGGGGTTCGCGTCTGAATTGGCCGACAACGGCGTCACCGTCAATACGGTGACGCCCGGGCTGATCGGCATCGACCGCATCGAAGACTTAGTCGAAGAACAGGGCGACGAAATCTACGACCTCGACCGGATTCCGATAGGCGACTTGGGCGACCCAGAGGACATCGCGAACGCGTGTCTCTTCTACGCGTCGGACCTCGCTAACTACGTGACCGGGACGGAGCTGGTCGTCGACGGAGGCGTCACCTTTACTGCCGGCCTGTATAAGTGAGATCACGGGTGGTGAGCACCTTCGGACCGATTTGCCGGCTATCTTCTCTCGGCGAACCCTGTACGTTTAATTGCGTTCCCGAATATCTCCTGGTATGACGCATCGTGTAGTGTTCACGGACCACACGTTCGACGACCTCGACATCGAACGCGAGATTCTCGCGGAGGCCGACGCGGAACTCGTCGACGCGGCGGCGAGCGACGAGCCGCTGGCTGACCTCGTCACCGACGCAGACGGGATACTCGTGATGTACGATGAGATCGACGCCGGCCTCATTCGCTCTATGAGCGAGTGTCAGGTCATCTCGCGGACGGGAATCGGCGTGGACAACGTCGATATCGACGCCGCAACCGAAGCGGGAATTCACGTGACGAACGTCCCCGATTACTGTATCCCCGAAGTCGCGGACCACACGCTCGGACTGGCGCTCGCGCTCCAGCGGAAGCTCATCGAGTACGACCGGAGCGTCGAAGCGGGCGAGTGGGACGTTTCCGCGGGTCGGCCGATGCACCGACTCGCTGAACAGACGTGGGGACTGGTCGGCTACGGAAACATCGCCCGCGCCGTCGGCGACCGCGTCGAGGCGACGGGGATGGACCGAATCGCGTTCGACGCCTTCCTCGACGACGAGGAGATTCGGAAGAACGGCGCCGAACCGGTCGATTCCCTCGACGAGTTACTCGGACGGGCCGATGTCGTCTCGGTCCATGTTCCGCTGACCGAGGAGACGGAGAATATGGTCGGCCGAGCGGAACTCGAAGCTATGCAGAACCACGCGTACCTGATCAACTGCGCCCGCGGCGGGATTGTCGACGAAGACGCGCTAGCGGCGGCGCTCGACGACGGTGAGATAGCGGGTGCTGGCCTTGACGTGTTGAGCGAGGAACCGCCGAGCGAAGATCATCCGCTACTGGACGACCACCGGATGATTATCACGCCGCACGCGGCGTTCAACTCGGAGGAAAGCGTGGTCGAACTCAGGCAGAAAGCCGCGCGGAACGCTCGTGACGTGCTCTCGGGGGAATTACCGGCGTATTCAGTCAATGGTGGTGAGTTATAGCGCCACCGCCGTCGAACAGGCACCGTCTGACCCACTGCAGGGACATGAATCGGAGTCGATAGTAGTGCCGCTCTCGGACGGGATTCGCTGGAGGGTTGTGACGGCCGTGGAATGGGATTCGATGCCAAACGATAAGTCCTCGTGGGTCGGTGTTCCCTGTGTGCTCGAAGACACCACTGCGATCGTTACCGGCGCGAGTCAGGGCATCGGTCGAGAGATCGCCACGACGCTCGCCGACCGCGGGGCCGCGGTTTCTCTCGCCGCCCGTAGCGACGGCATCTACGAGACTGCAGACAAGATCGACCACGACCGGGTGCTCCCCGTTGAGACTGACGTAACCGACGAACAGTCGGTCGAGTCGAGTATCAAAGAGACGGTCGCGGAATTCGGCCGGTTGGATTGTATCGTGAATAACGCGGGTATCGCCGGACCGACGAAGCCGATAGAGGAGGTGACCCGCTCGGAGTGGGAAAAGACGCAGTCCGTCAACGTCACCGGGGCGTTTCTGATGGTTAAACACGCTGCCACTCACCTCCGAGAGAGCGACCGCGGCCGTATCGTCAACATCGCCTCGATAAGCGGGAAGCGCCCGCTCGAGAACCGGACCCCGTACACGGCGTCGAAGATGGCTGTCATCGGACTCACGCGCACGCTGGCGTTCGAACTCGGCGAGGACGACATCACGGTCAACGCGGTCTGTCCTGGGGCGACGAAGGGGCCGCGGATACAGGACGTGATCGAAAGGCAGGCCGAGCAACTCGACGTGAGCTACGAGGAAGCGAAGCGACAGGTGTTCACTGACGACGTCGCGCTCGGTCGCCTCACGGAATCCGAAGATGTCGCCGAGATGGTAGCGTTCCTCGCGAGCGAACAGGGGCGCAACGTCACTGCGCAGGATCTGAACGTCGACGCCGGCACGGTCTGGTACTGAACGGGGTGTCGATTGGAGCCTTATCAGACACGCTCTTCTGCTCCTCCGCCATCCCCTCGTCACTCCGGTGCGAAAATTTATGCCCGTCTGGCGAGAGATACCATCTATGAGCGCGTTCGAAATCAACCACGTCAGTGTCCACGCAGATGATCTGGAGGAGTCGGTGACGTTCTACGAGGACGTCTTCGGGATGGAGCGCGTCCCCTCGCCGAACTTCGAGGCCCCCGTCGAGTGGTTAGCGTGCGGGGAGCAACAGCTCCACCTCTTCGACCGCGACGTCGAAGCGCCGGCGTATCACCACTTCGGGATGACCGTCGAGAACTTCGAAGCTGTCTTCGAGGCGGCACGGGAGCGGGACCTCTTCGCCAACTGGGACGACTCGGGCGACCCGGGGGTATACTCGTTACCGGACGGCGCCGTCCAGGTCTATCTCAACGACCCCGCGGGGAATCTCATCGAAGTGAACCACCCCGACGTGGATGCGCTCGACGAATCAGTCCGTCAGTACATCGTTCCGCGAAGCGAGCAGTTCGACCAGTCGGGCGAGGCCGCCGAGGCCACGATTGGACTCCCCAAGCGCGCCGACTGAGACGGCGAGTCAGAACTGTCCCGTGTAGCGGTCCCCGCGCCGTCTCGCCTCCTCGACGAGCCGGTATCCCATCTCGACTTGTGAGGCTTCCCACTTCGCGAGCGCTGTATCGAGGTCGTCCGCGGTCCATCCGTCGCTCCCGATATCGTGCGACCAGAGCCGCTCGCCTAGTTCCAGCGCGTCTGCAGCGGCGTGTGCCGTCCCCGCCGCCATGTGCGGTCGGATGAAGAATGCGGCGTCGCCGAGGACGCAGACGCGGTCGAACACCATCTGCGGGATCGTCAGGTCGTAGATGCACTGAACGAACGGCTCCATGGTCTGCCGGACCAGCCATTCGAGTTGCGGCGGGAGGAGTTCCCCGGCCGTTTCGATCTGCCGTTGCCGGATCTCCTCACGCATCAGTCCCGGCGGGAGCGAATGCGTGCGCTGGCGGCCGTCCTTATCGAGGAGGAGGTCCTCTAAGGCGTTGTCCGCGAAGGGAACGTACCACACCCAGTTGATTCGGCGTTCCCCCCGCTCGGTCTCTCCGTCCGGTCCGGGGACGGGATACGTGAGAAACTGCGATTCTGAGGCGTGATACAGATTGTATATCTCACCGAACCGCTTCCGATAGCGGGGCGGTACCGTCTCTTCGTGTATCGTCCCGCGGTAGGCGACGTACCCGGCGTACTCGGGCGTGCGTCCGGGGAGGTACTGTCGCCGAGTTGAGGAGCGGTATCCCTCCGCACAGACCAGGAGGTCGCCCTCGACTACGTCCCCGTCGGCGAAGTGGGCGCGGACCCCGCCGCCGGTCTGGTCGACCTTGACGATTTCCCTCCCCATCTGGTAGATGTCGTCCAAGAGCGCCCGTCGGAGGTTCCGATACACGGTATCCCAGGCCGACGTGTAGGTCGCTCGGCCCTCGACGTCGACCGGTTCGCCCTCCCGACCGAGGTGATGCGTTCGCGAGGTGTGCGACGTCGTTTCGTCCCATTCGACGATGCCCTGTGATTCGAGGAAGGCCAGCATCTCCGGGTGGGCGATGATACCGGCGCCCCGCTCTTTCATCTTGCCGCGTTCGGTCTGCTCGTAGATCGTCGGTTCGTGTCCGGCCTGACTCAACGACACCGCGGCGAACAGTCCTCCCATCGACCCGCCCGAGATTATCACGTCGAGCGGGTCTTCGAGGCGATCCCGGACGGCCTCCCGGTTCGGAAATTTGGGAAGGTCGTAACTCTCGCGCATCACGTCCGCGTCGTAGTAGACGTGGCCGTCGTGACAGACCCGCGGCGGGCCGTCGTAGTCGTAGATCTGACTTCCGGACATGTATGTGAGAACCGTCACCACCGCAATAAAAATTCGGTCTCGTTACTCGTTGGGGTCGTCGTCCCAGTCGTGAGCGGGCGAACCACCGACGAAGGAGGCGAAGATGAGACACCCGTACTCAGCGTCCTCGCAGTGATACTCCATTGGTCCGTGCGGGAGCTTCTGCCCGTAGAGGTAATCCCCCGACGTCAACAGTAGTTGCCGAAGTGTCTGAGAGACGGGTTTCTCCGGTGGCATCGTATGATGAGTATGGTCGCTACTGCCGAGGCACGGCAGGTCTGCCGTGCCGCAGGATCACTGCTGTATCCGTCCTTGGACTTCGGAGCGAAGGTCAACGGCACCTATCCGAGTGAGGACTTCGGCGAAGTCCTCACTCGGAGTGCGTTCGAACGAAAGTTCACCAACACCAGCGCCAGGCACCTGCAACTGGCGAGAGGCGATGATCTCGACCTCGAAGACCGTAGTCCGCTAGCGAAATCACTCCTGTACAATCTTGAAACGATGGATGCGGACGCCATCGGCGAACAGTTCGATGTCGTCCGCAACCAGTTCATCGCTCAGACACACAGGGCTCGTCGCTTTCCGAATACAGCAGAGGTCGCGTTAGACCTCCACGAGTGGCTCTATTACGGCTCGAAGCAGACACCGATGGTGTCACGGATCAATCCTGACCGAGGGACTAATCTCGCCTACGTCTTCGTGACACTGTGCGTTGTGTCACCGTCAGCACGCTTCACGCTCGCCTCAGAGCACGTTGATCGGACTGACACACCGTCCCTGATCGAGGCGATCCGCGAGGTGATCGAGACGGCGCAACAGGCCGTCTCGATCACTCGCATTTACTGTGATCGTGGATTGTATCGGGTAGAGTTAGTCGACGAACTCGTCAATCTCGGTGTGGAGTTCGTCATGCGTGCACCCAAAACGCCAGGGATCAAGCGCGTTCTTGCCGAACACAACGAAGAGCGTTTTGTCACCGACTACGAGCTGGTCAGAAAACGCTCACCAACGATGCGTGTGCCGGTGACGCTCGTCGTCGTCCCGCACCAATCGCGGGACGACGACTCGCTGTGTCTGATCACGAACCGGGCACGGACGGTGGATGAGGCGGTGCCACTCGCGCAAGCGTATCGGCGTCGGTGGGGGATAGAAACGTTCTACCGGAAGGTCGGTGAGTTTCTGTCTCGTACCACGTCACCGGTGTTTGCAGTGCGGTTGTTCTACTTTCTGTTCGCTGTGGCGCTGTACAATCTCTGGGTCGTGGTGTGTCTGCTACTCTCAGAGCAATGTCGGGTGAAAACACGTCCAGCGGTATCAACGGCAACATTCCGGTTCTTCCTCGGCCCCGTGACGTACGGCTAACCGCCTCTCGGGGCGGCAGACCCGGGCTGGTGCCCGGGTCAGCACGCCCGTCGGTACTGGCGAGACTCTCTGTCAGTGCAAATCATTCGTCTCAGCCGCTGCTATCTGCTCCATCTCCGCTGGAACAACCTGTTCAAGCCATATTTCAGCGACCTCGTAGCTTCACCGGATTCTCTGAATCGGCAACTACTGTCAAGACGTGGTCGTGGACCGTCATCGTCCCGTCGACGATTAGTACGGCGTGAGCAGAGGTATGGGTGTGCACGGGTTCGATATACCCCTCGGGAACCGAATGAAGAAGTCCGTTCGCCCCTCGGGCTCGTTCTGATTGAGCGTATGAGTCTTGACTCCTTCGGGGAGTTCCATGTGCGGATCGTTCTCCCAGTCAATGTCCTCCGTGATGATCGACCACTCGATGTCGTTCTCTTCGATAACCCAATCCTGTTCGGGGATGTCCGGCAACTCCGGCATCATGGTACGGGATAACATGCGGAAAGGTATTTGAATACTCTTCGAACGCGGTAATCCACCGCGGGTTGATTCCCGACTGTCCCTGTCGTCGGTTCGAACGATGGCGACGGCTCACAAAGGAATTATATGGAACCATGATAGATAGCTAAAAGCTATGGTAGCCCCTGAGGCGCAGTCACAGCAGGAAGAGCTGCGGAACTACGTCGACGGCGAGTGGGTCGACGTGAACGGCGACGACGGACAGACCGTACTCAACCCGGCGACGGGAGACTCTCTGGGTACTGTTCCGTTCAGCGACTCGGACGACGTGAACGCGACAGTGGAGCGGGCACAGGAGGCGTTCGAGGACTGGCAGTCGGCGCCCGTCGAACAACGCATCCAGCCGCTCTTCCGGTTCAAGACGTTGCTCGAAGACCACCACGAGGAACTCGCGGAGCAGCTCGTGGAAGAACACGGCAAGACCTTCGGCGAGGCGATGGGAGAGATCCGGCGAGGTATCGAAAACGTAGAGGTCGCGTGCGGCATCCCGTCGATGATGCAGGCGGGGAATCTCAACCACGCGGCCCCGCAGATAGACGAGAGCGCCAACCGTGAGTCGCTGGGCGTGTTCACGGCTATCACGCCGTTCAACTTCCCGGGGATGATCCCCCTGTGGTTCCTCCCGTACGCGGTGGCGACCGGCAACTCGTTCATCCTCAAGCCCAGCGAGCAGGCCCCTCTGACCGCGCAGTACCTCTTCGAGCTAATCGACGAGGCCGGGTTCCCCGACGGCGTCGTCAATCTCGTCCACGGGAGCGTCGCGACGGTCAACACGCTACTGGAACATCCGGGCATCACGGGTGCCTCGTTCGTCGGGTCGACCCCCGTCGCGGAACAAATCTACGAGACGGCAGCCGAGAACGGCAAGCGTGTCCAGGCACAGGGGGGCGCGAAGAACCACGCCGTCGTCACCGAGAGTACCGACATCGAGTACGCTGCCGAGAAGGTCTTCTCGGCGGCGTGTGCGTGTTCGGGCGAGCGGTGCCTCGCACTCGATATTGCCGTCGTCGAAGAGGGCGTGTACGACGAGTTCGCTGAGGCGGTCGTCGAACAGGCGAAGAACGCAACCGTCGGTTACGGCCTCGACGACGAGACGACCATCGGACCGCTCATCACCGCCGAGCACGAGCAGAACGTCCGCAACGTCATGCAGACCGGCATCGAGGAAGGCGCAGAGGTCCTCCACGACGGTCGAGACGTTGACGTGGACGGCTACGACGGAAACTTCCTCGGTCCCGTCGTCTTCGGGGACGTCACGACGGACATGGTCATCCAGCAAGAGGAGATATTCGGCCCGGTGCTGGGGTTAGTCCCCGTCTCGGACTTCGACGAGGCCATCGAGACGGTGAACAGCACTCGGTTCGGCAACGCTGCCAGCCTGTTCACCGACTCGGGTCACAAGGCCAACCGGTTCAAGCACGAGGCCGAAGCGGGGAACCTCGGCGTCAACGTCGGCACCGTCGCACCGATGGCATTCTTCCACTTCGGCGGCCGGAAGGCGTCGTTCTTCGGCGACCTCCACGCGCAGGCCGAGGACATGATCGAGTTCTACACGGACAAGACCATCTACATCGAGCGCTGGCCGGACCAGTGAGACGCGGTTCGCGGCGTCGCTGACACCGAGTCCGCAACTCTCCGGTCCCGTAGGAATCGGTCTTTTCGGCGTCGGCCCCGACGACGCCGCCCGAACCGAGTGGCGCTTGCGGGCCTCCGGAATGACCGCTCTGCTTTGCCGAGATCAGTCGGGCCTGATGAACGCTTCGTCGAGTGAGTCCGCCGCCAGAGCGACGATTGTCTCGATGCGGGTCTTCTGTAGGTTCCGATCGCTGAAGTGACAGTCCAGTCGACGAAGTGTCGCCTCGCTTCCCGGGAAGTCGTAGGTGCGGCGGGCGAGACGCCCCTCCGGGCAGCGAGTCGTCGCGATTATCGGGACTCCCGCTTCGCGCAGGTCTTCGAGCGCGGGGATGATTCCCGGAGGGATGTGACCGGCACCGGTTGCTGCCAGACAGAGCGCCGGCGCGTCTGCCGCTGCGCGGATCCCGTGGTCGGACATGTCCGCCGTCGCGGTCAGCGCGTGGACCTCGTTGTCCAGTGCGGCGGGGTCGGGAGCGTAGTCGGGAGTGCGCTCACCCGGACGTCGCTGCCAACGGACCCGGTCCTCGTCGACCGACGCGAGCGGACCGAACTCCGGGGAGCGAAACGTGTCGGGGTTCATCGAGTTCATCTTGGTCACGTCTCGGGCGGCCGCGACCCGGTCGTTGAAAACGACGAGGGCACCGAGACCTCGCGCACCGTCGCTCTTGGCGGTTCGAACGCTCGCGAGCATGTTCCCGGGGCCGTCCGGACTGGCGAGCGTAGGATTTCGCATCGCTCCGGTAAACACGACCGGCGTCTCGCCGCCGTAACAGCAGTCCACAAAGTACGCAGACTCCTCGAGGATATCCGTCCCCTGCGTGATGACCACGCCGTCGATCGAGGGGTCCTCGTCGTAGGCTCTGACGCGCTCAGCGAGGTCGAACATCTGCTTGACCGTGAAGTGCGGGCTCGGGACGTTCGAGAAGTCCTCGGTGACTATTTCGGCGATGTCGCCGAGCCCCGGGACGGCGTCGACGAGGTCCGAGCCGGTGAGTTCGGGACTGGCGTCCCCGCCGGAGTCGTCCGTAGACGCGATGGTACCTCCTGTCGAGATGACAGCGATCGGCATGTGTTACGTTACAGCACGTTATGACTTAACTCGGTCGGATTGCGTGGACGTCTCGCGGAGTCATTCCGCAGTTTCTCCGAAGAACAGCTACCGAGAGACAGATACGGGAGGGCCGCTTTCCGACATGATTTATGTATCTCGCACGAGCACGTTCCATCCGAGGTGATAGCTAATGTCATATGACACAGTCGTACGCGGCGGGACGGTCGTCACCGCGGAATACAGCCATCGAGCCGACCTCGCTATCGAAGACGGAACGATAGCGGCCGTGCTCGCTCCCGGAGCGGACGTCAGCGCCGAACAGACCATCGACGTGACGGGGCGGCACGTCCTCCCCGGCGGTGTCGACCCCCACGTCCACATGATGGACCCGGGCGACACGGAACGGGAAGACTTCCCGACCGGAACCGCCGCTGCGGCCGCCGGGGGCGTCACGACGGTGGGAGAGCACCACCGAACGGACCCGACAGTCCTGACCGCGGATATTCTCTCGGACAAGCGCGACTACCTCGCCGACCGGGCGCGAATCGACTACGGGTTACTCGCGGGCGGACACCCGGACAACGTCGACGAGATCGCGGACCTGGAGGAGGAAGGGGCCTTCGCCTACAAGAGTTTCACCTGCGAGGTACACGGCGTACCGGCGCTCCTGAGCGACTACATGGAGGAACTGTTCGAAGAGATAGCGCGGGTCGGCGGGGTCAGCATGGTCCACCCTGAGGACGAGCGGATGCTCGACGCCGCCGAGGAGCGACTCAGGGAGGAGGGCCGGAACGACGGGAGCATCATCCCCGAGTGGCGGTCGAAAGAGGCCGAGCAGGTCGCTATCTCGACAACGCTCCAGATCGCGAAGCAGACTGGCGTGGAACTATGGTTCGCCCACCTTAGCCACCCGGAGGTGGTCGAGCAAGTCACCCATGCGAAATCTCAAGGCGTCGAGGTTTACAGCGAGACGTGTCCCCAGTATTTCTACCTCACGCGCGAAGACGTAGAGAAAGACGCGCCGTATACGATGTTTACCCCGCCTGCTCGCGAAGAGAGCCACCAAGTCGAGATGTGGGACCGCCTCGCCGACGGTGAGATAGATATGGTAAACGCGGATCACGCGCCCAGTACCCGGGAGCAGAAGGCCGCGGGTGAAGACGACGTTTTCGAGGCCCCGTTCGGAATCCCCGGTATCGAGACGGTGCTGCCGTTGCTGTTGAACGGCGTAAACGAGGGAAAGGTTTCGCTCCAGCGTGTCGTCGAGGTCTTCGCGACGAACCCGGCGAAGATTCTGAATATCCACCCGCGGAAGGGTGACCTACGGGTCGGAAGTGATGCGGATTTCGTCGTCGTAGATATGGAGCGGAAACGGACGCTCCGTAACGAAGACGTGGTCGCGAAGTGCGGTTGGACGCCGTACAACGGGCTAACTGTTCGAGGCGTCCCCGAGTCGACGTATGTGCGCGGCGAACCCGTTTTTGAAGATGGCGATATCGTTGGAGAGACGGGCTACGGCGAGTTCGTTTCCCGGCCCTCGTAGGGGGTAACTGTGATATCGCCCCCTCGGATGTGGGCATGGCACTCTACTGCGGGTACTCTAACCGGAGTCTGATCTCCTCTGTGACGTCTAAGAGGAGGTCCGTGAGATACCGCTGATGTTCGTCTTGCATCCGTCTGACCGGGCCTGTGACGCTGACTGCGCCAAAGACCCTCCCCGAAGGGTCCTTGACTGGTGCGCCCATTGCCATCATTCCGTTGCGGCGCTCGGCCCGGTTGAACGCGTAGCCGCGTTCGCGGATGTCTTCAAGGATATCGAACAGTTCCCCGCGGGTCGTAATGGTATTGTCAGTCATTTTCGGAAGACCATACGCATCGACGATCGACTCAACTCTTTCTTCAGGCATCGACGCTAAAATTGCCTTACCGGCTGATGTCGCGTGGAGGTAGACGAGTTTTCCGACCCGAGAGTTCGACTGGATGCCGTTCTCTCCGAGTTCGCTGTGGACGTGGATACCTCGACCGTTTTCTTCGATGATAAATTGGGCTCGTTCCCCTGTTTCATCGGCGAGCTTGACGACTTTCGGATGAACGATTTGATACTCTTCTCTTTGGCTCTTACTGTGCATCGCTGGGTCGAGGAACCGAAGTCCGATTCGATACGTCTCGCCTTCCTTCACTACCCACCCGTATTTCATGAGCGTGTTGAGGTGATAGTGAATCGCACTTTTCGAGATGTCAAATTCGTCGGTTAGTTCTATCAAGGACGCGCCACTGTTCTCCTGAATGTATTCTATGATACCGAACGATCGATCCACAGATTGAATGGTTTTGTGGTCCGTGTTATCAGATACTACCGGCATATCTACCTACCCGTATCCCTAGCTCTTGAATGAATCGTATCTATTATGATATTAATGGGGTGAATTCAACAATACTGAATTACGCTAATCAGGTTATGCTTTATTGAACGAGGCGGCCCCGAAAGGAGTTAGTCACCTGTGTTCAGATATTAGATCGGCGCGAAACTATGTAGATATTGGTAACAGTGTCGAAATCGGCATCTCATAGGGGCCGTATAGTTCGAGAAAGCAAGAGTTTGGCCTGTCGACGTTCATAAGTCTCGATACAGACAGAAGGCTAAACCGTTATCGCTCATTGACCTCTATCGTCCTTCGTGAAAGCGTAGTCGTGCCCGCAGTCTTCTGGAGTACGGTACTCCTCCGCGGCACGGGCCATCAGTGTCTCCCAACCCTCACTAAGGTCGGCTACCCGCACCGCAAGGTGGCCCCACGCGTCGCCCATCTCGTAGGACCGACCGTCGTGATTGTAGTGAGTTTGATATTGTCGGCTGTAACTATTTGAAGCGATAGAGTCTAATTCCGGTCGGCTTGCGGCCACAAATCCCAAGATGGTCGAATACGTCTTCACGTGATTACAGCCGACAGTATGAGGAGCACGCCCTCCCGATGGTTGTCCTCGGGCGCGAGAAAATATTGATGAATGTCCTACTTCGGTACGTCTCTTCCCCTCATAGTCGAGGTGGGTCAGGTACCACTCCATTGCCTCGTCGAGGTCCTCTACACGCATCATTACGTAGTCTAGCGTCACCTTCATACGAGAACCGTAACAAGCGCCATGAAAAAGACATCAGAATCCGTTCTGAACCATAACACCTGCCAGTTTCCGCGACTCCCGAACTTGCCCAGTACGCTCAGGTTTTTAATAGATGGCGAAATACTATCGGGGTATGGCGACCTCCGAACAGACATCTGAGACCGCGGAATTTGTAGTCGATAATATCGGTGGTATCGACAATACCCAGATTTCAATTCCACCCGGCATAACCGTTCTCACCGGCAAGAACGCTACCAACCGCACCTCGTTCCTTCAAGCTATCATGGCTGCGATGGGAAGCAACCAAGCGACGCTCAAAGGCGATGCCGACGAGGGCCGCGTCCAGCTTGACCTCGACGGTGAGACCTACGAACGGACGCTCACTCGTGCAGGTGATGCAGTCGCGTTCGATGGCGACGGCTATCTTGACGATCCCGAAGTCGCAGAGCTCTTCGCGTTCCTGCTCGAAACCAACGAAGCGCGTCAGTCTGTCGCCCGTGGCGACGACCTTCGCGAGATTATCATGCGCCCCGTCGACACCGACGACATTAAAAATAGAATACGCGAATTAGAAGAAGAAAAAGACGATCTCAATGACGAATTGGCCACTATTGAAGATAGAAAAACAGATCTCTCCGATATCGAACAACATAAGGGGCACATACAGGAACAGATACAGGAGAAAAAGGACGATATTGCGGATAAAGAAGAAGAAATAGACAAGAGTAATCAAGGTATCGAGTCGAGTCGGCAAGATCAGGAAGAACTGGAAGCAAAACTCGACGAACTTCGCTCGACGCGCTCAGACCTCGAATCGACGCGTCGCCAAATCGAGACGCAAACCGAGAGTATCACGTCACTCAAACAGGAACGGAGCGAGCTCGAAGCCGACCTCGAAGAGTTGCCCGAAACGCCGATGGGCGACCACCAGCACCTCGACACCGAGATCAAACGGCTCCGCGAGAAACGCCAAACGTTGAATGCCCAGATCTCCGACCTCCAGAGCCTCATCGAGTATAACGAAGAACGATTAGAGGAGGAAGACTACGAGGTGCTTGAGACGCTCGAGGCGGCTGATCAGTCCGAGTCAGCCGGGTCACCGACCGACGAACTGCTTGCTAACGGCGACGACGAAATCACCTGCTGGACGTGTGGGTCAAACGTTGAGCGTGACCAGATCAAGGACACTGTCGAACGACTCCAAGAACGTCGCCAGAACCTAGTGCAGGAACTGAACGACGTCAAGTCGGAGCTCGAAGACTTGAAAGCCGAGCAACGCGAGGCCAACCAGCAACAAAATCGGCGTGAAGAGATCGAGCGCAAACTCGCGGACATCGACGACGAACTTGAGAGCCGCGATGCGCAACTCGATTCACTCAAAACCCAACGTGAAGAGCTGACCGACGACGTCGAAACGCTCGAAGCCGATGTCGACGATCTCGAATCCGAGGACTTCGAGGAAGTGCTCTCGCTCCACAAAGAAGCCAACCAACTCGAATTCGAGATCGATAGTCTGGAGTCTGATCTGGCGGAGGTCACCGAAGAAATCGAGGAGATCGAGGCTATGCTCAACCGTGCCGAAGACCTCCGAGAAGAACGCGAAGACTTGGTCGAGCAATTGACCGACGAGCGCACGAAGATCGACCAGATTGAAGCCGACGCCGTCGAGGAGTTCAACGAGCATATGGACGCAGTGCTCGAGATTCTGGACTACGAGAATCTCGACCGGATCTGGATCGAACGCGTCGAACAGACGGTGCGTGAGGGCCGACGGAAAGTCGACCAGACAGCGTTCGATCTCCATATCGTCCGGACCACAGAGAACGGGGCGGCCTACGAAGATACGGTCGAGCACCTGAGCGAAAGTGAACGCGAAGTTACGGGATTGGTCTTCGCATTGGCTGGCTACCTTGTCCACGACCTGCACGAGACGGTCCCGTTCATGTTGCTTGACTCGCTGGAAGCAATCGATTCGGACCGGATCGCCCAGCTCGTCGACTACTTTGAGGAGTACGCCGACTATCTCGTAGTGGCACTGCTTCCGGAAGACGCAGCGCCACTCGGCGACGACGTGTCCCAGATTACTGCTATCTGAACGGTAGCACTCAGTTATCCTCAGCTACTCTGGTAGTGTCGCTTGTACTCATACCCGTGATTTTAATGATATCGCTCAGCGATACTGCGACTCTATTGCCCTCACAAACTGTCGGTCGACGGGGAACGGCCTCGATGACATTATCAGGGTAATCGCTTCGTTCTTAAACGACTAGCTGAAAGCATGAGTGAGATTGAGAATGCATGATTGGCAGTATCGAAAGACGGTGTTGGCGGTCTGTACGCTCGCGCTATTCGTTACGGTGTTCGGCCGGCTCGCTCTCAGTCCGGTCGTCCCTGACATCGCGACCGAGTTTCACACGTCAAACACGTTGATCGGCGGGGCATTGACTGGAATGTGGTTGACGTATGCCCTGACGCAGTTCCCGAGTGGGATTCTCGCCGATCGGTTCGGTGATAGACGTCTTATCCTCGCTTCGGTCGGTGGAACCGGTCTCACAGCGCTGCTTATTGTTGCCGCTCCAACGTTTGGTGTCTTCGTCTTGGGTGTCGTCCTCCTGGGAGCTGTCGCTGGGCTTCACTACAGCGTCGCGACGGCGCTTATCACGCGAATCTACGATGGCATTGGGACCGCTATTGGGATCCACAACTCAGGGGCACCGCTCGCGGGACTATTGGCTCCCGTGGTCGTTTCGTGGGTTGCCGTCAGGTTCGGCTGGCGGCCTGCAGTGGCGCTCGGGACGCTCGTCGCGATTCCGATCACCGCACTGGTCGCGGCCGGGATTCGTTCGTCTGAACCCCGTCAACCTGATCAGCCAATGCGCGCCCAAGTCGACCGTGACGAGATCGCAGAGATACTTACTCGGCCAGCGGTCGTCTTCACTGGCGTCATCGCGATCCTCGTCGAATTCTCCTGGCAGGGACTTGCTTCGTTTCTTCCCGCTTTCTTCGTCCAGTACCACGGCTATTCGCAGACGCTTGCAGGCACACTGTTCGCGGTATATTTCGTGGTTCAGGGCGTCCTCCAGACTGGCGTGGGAGTCGTCGCTGATCGCTTGGGCCGGGACATCGCTATCGTGTTCTGTATGATAGTCAGCATCGCCGGCATTGGATTGTTGCTCCGTGGGTCTGGCATCGAACAAATTGCTCTCGGCATCGGACTGCTCGGATTGGGCATGAGCTGGGGTGCAGCGGTATTCCCTCGGTTCATGGACCGTATCGACGAAGGCGAACGCGGCTTTGGCTTTGGGCTATTCCGGACTGTGTATATGATCGTCGCCGCTACGGGATCGGTCATCCTCGGGTTCCTTGCCGACCAGTACGGGTGGATCGTCTCTCTTGTATTTCTCGTAACACTCTTTACGCTCGTTTGTGCTCTCCTTGCAATCAACTCTCTATTCTCACTTAATTACTGAATCCCGTTAGGTGCTTCAGATCGAATCGCTGTGCTGTGTTGAAGAGCATTCTCAGCAGTAGAATTCGTGGGTTTAGAAGGGTGAAGATGAGGGAGTCAACCTTTGGCTATGGAGGTGGATCTCCTAAACTTCATTGAGCGGTGTCGGCATCTGGCTAAACGAGCGTTGGGGAAGCACGCGGGCGAGCTCGCTGGAAGCATGTCGTCATTCACTGTTTTCGGCGTGAAGAGGGCCATAACTTCCGGGAGACAGAGATTCGGTTAGAGTACATGACTTCGTTGCTAGAGGTACTTGACTTGGATGAGGAAGACGTCCCGGACTTCACCACGCTCAACAAATCCTTCGATCGGTTCGAAATATGGGTTTGGCGGGCGTTGCTGCGCTGAAACGCGCAGCAACTCCCGCAGTCCAGGCACGTCACCCTCGACAGCACGTTCTTCGACCGCAGCCACGCATCGGTATACTATCTTGATCGGTCGGATCGGTCGGTAAAGAGACTGAAAGTGACGATACTAACCACCACGGAGTTGCTTGCTGTCTTCAACGTGCAGTGTTATGCGCAGTGGCGGCATGATACGAAGGCTGGGCCGCAGGTCGTCCGCGTTCCGGCGGACGACCTGTATACCGTCATCGCAGACACCGGCTTCCAAGACTGGCATACCGAGTACTACACACTCGACGTTGAGTCGGTTATTCACTATCGTGGCTCCTCGCTGAACGCCGTGGGAAACAACGCGGTGATTCGAGAATGGGACTACACGAAACGGTGGATGGCTGAAACGTCGTATTCGACAGTGAAGCGCTCGCTCGGTGATTATCCTGCTCTGTTCACAAGGAATACACCTAGAATGAGAGGTACACCTCCACCGACAATGCTGATATCAATGCTCTCTCCGAGGAGGATAGACCCGAGCATAATTCCGACAATCGGTTGAGCAAAAAAGTAGACGGCGACAGTACTTGCATCCGCGTACTCCATTCCCTTGTACCAGCAATACCACGCTACTGCAGTACTCATAAGTCCGAGATAGAGAACTGCACCGATAACAGGAAGCGTTACCGAAACCGAATCCAATGCGGTCGGATGCAGGTAAAGTTCGACCGGAACTAGCGCTCCGAACAATGGAACCGACAGTACGGTAGCGTACGTGGCTGTTTCGAGTGCCGAGTACCGTTCAATGAGCGGCTTCCCGAAAGCGGAGAAGGCGGCGAAACTGAAGGCTGAAAACAACAGGAGTCCGACTCCAAAGAGGTTCCCATTAGTGAATGTATTTACCTCGTATTGGCCCAAGAGTACGACGAGCGTCCCGACAGACGCCAGACCAGTCCCAACCACCTTCCCTCGTGTGAGGTGTTCTCCGAGTGTGGTCACTCCGAGTACAACCATGAATACAGGAGTCAAGACAGTGAGCAACGACCCCTGACTCGCGTTCGTCAGATCCGTCCCGACGAACTGCGTCGTGAGCGCCGCTGTGAGCCAGATTGCGAGCGTAGCGAATCGCCACCATTCCTGGCGAGAGAACGAACGGGCAGGTGTCGTCACACAAACGCCCAGATAGAGGACACTCGCACCGATTACGACTCGGAGGAACGCTAACGTGAGGGGTGGGATCTCACTAAATCCCCACTTGCTGACAACGTACATACCACCCCACAGTACTGTAGCGGGAAGCGGGGCAGTCGCCAAGATTCGTTTGCGGTTCATTGAATGAATATATGTTCTCGGGGACTGAGAGTATGTAGGTTCGTATCCTAACTTGGATTGCTACCGCCGAACTCTTCACCCGATTCCTGAAAACGGTTGAGTGTGGTGAGTGAGGCTCCGATGAGTTTACGTTCGGCTCGGCGTAGCGTCTTCGAGATCGCGGCGTCTGATACACCACACCGCTCACCGAGAGATGCCAGTGTCTCTTTTCTTGGTGTTTCATAGTATCCGTATTTGAACGCGGTGTCGAGGACTCGGCGTTCGGTCTCCGTCAGTTGTTCGCACGCAGTAATGAATGCAGAGGCAGCGCCCATGTGATGATACACGCTAGACTCGACACGAGTATCAAGGGAAGTGCGTTCGACGACCGTAAATTCTTCACAACGGTCAAGCTTTGATAATGCAGTGTCGATGGCCGATGGAGAAGTAAATCCGAGATGCCACCGCTCACGTCCTCGACAATTAGTGAAAGGACCAACTACAGCTCCACCGTGAGTAGTGATTGTAGCGATTGCATTCGTCTTATCGAACCGTACTTGGAGGGTTGCGTGTGTGTCGTGCTTTCGCTTCAGTTCAAAATACTGCATTGCGCTGGCATCCCTGAGCGCTTGAATACCAGACTCTAACTCGGACCGATCAGCCGATGAGGACTCGACCCACAACTCCCACTGTTGGGATTCAGGCGAGTAGTTCCAGTATGGAGTGATAAATTCCACTTCGTGGTTGGCAGATGCTCGTGTTAGCGGGCAATCATCTTGCCAGAGATCAAGAGTAACACGATACATATCCGAACCTTGTACTGATACACATTAAATGATTTTATCAGCACCCGTGAGAGGTCAGTCTTTCATAATCAGCTATATTCACAAGTTTGGGCATTTTGGTAGCTCGGCAATCATACTGAGTACACTCAAACAGTCGGTCACATCATATCTGGCGGAATTTTTCACGACAATACGTAGACATTCCATATCTAATGGCCACCTGCTAATGCTCCAGAAACGCACTGAAAATCACGGACTCGTCGGATAGATCTGATTTCGACAAGTAGATAATCGACTCTACGAGGTTGGACAGATACTTGGTCTGGTCCCTAACGGATGTACCACTTGAGGAAATTCTCACTCCGACGGGATTCAGGAGTTGAAGATTGAGAACAAAATTTTATATTATAGTATTATGTAAAATAATATGGGGGTGTGAGAATGATCTGTCACTAGCATCTGTACCACGTCTGACCGTGTATGGATAAGAATCAATATATCCTGAAAGCGCCAAAGTCAAAAATGGACACCCAGAGAAATGAATTAAATTCGCCACTTCTAATGGGTAGGCGCGATTAATTTTCTAATATAGAAAATACTGGTCGTTAACAAGATGCGAATCAGAAGCGCAGGAATTTCTTCGATCTTAGAAAACGGTTCTACAGGTTAGAGGGTTAAAATGCTATATCTGGAATACGGGTTACAGAACTCAATAATTAACAGGAGTACTCTTGTTATACAATGGGTCTATCAACATCGATAGTTCTCCAACAAATGGTGTAGCTGACTTTCCTATATTTCCATATTCGAAAACACACTTTTGAGGTCGAGGAGCTACAATATCCAAATTATATAATGTATATGCCCACTTAATTTATACACTCTAAAAAAGAAATGAAAAATATCGTGGTCCACTTTCTAAATGGGGTTAGTTTATAAATAGTCTGCTAGCTGGAGTGTCTCTCAGGACACAATGGGGTTTGTCTGTGGCCTCAATTGTCCGAGTGTATCTCTCTGCCATTCCCTGGCGGTGTTTGTTAAGCGTCAAAGGTGAGACGGGCAAATTTCTTGATTCTCTATGCCAGAAATCGCTCGCCTCAGCGGAAATAAAGGCTGAATTGATTTGGGTTTGTGGAGCACAAATGGACACGAGATCTTGATGGTGTTGGGTATGCAAACGCACGTTGCAGGGCTGCCGCTGTCGAATACTGTCGACTTGCTCGATTCGTTGGGTGTCCAACGCAGCCGGAAAGCCATCCATGATTGGGGACAGAAAGCCCATTTACAGCCCGGATCTGGCTGATCTCCGAATCAGATTGCGCTTGACAAGACAGTGATTCGGATCAACGATCAGCAATTCTGGCTGTAGGCCGCTGCTGATCCGCAAACGAGCGATCTGGTTCACGTCCGGTTATTTTCGACGACGACCACTGCTCTCACTGAAATTTTCTGCGCGTACTTTGGCAATGTCGGAATCGCGGTCTTTCTTGTCGATAGCGCTCAACACCTCCAAACTATACTCCAGCGAACTGGTTTCCGATTTCAGATGCATCGCCACGGAAACCGGAACGCTATCGAACGAATCTTTCGTGAGCTAAACCGACGAACCTCGTCGTTTTCGAACTGCCTCAGCTACGCTGACCCGGAAACAGCCGAAAATTGGTTGGAGGGTTCCGCTCACAGGCACAATGTCTCAAACTAAACACTGCCGTGTGTAGAGGAGATGGTTTTATTATCGCGCACCATGATCTGTAGGGCATGATTGCTGAGTCATCAGTGAACCTCTCTGCTGAGGAACCGTATGTCACGTCGTTCGACGCGACGGTCCGTGCCGTCGACGGCCGTGACGTGACGCTGAACAGGACGTACTTCTACGCCGAAGGCGGTGGCCAACCGGCCGACAAGGGAACACTCGCCGGCGTTGGCGTCGTCGACGTCCAGAAACGCGATGGTGAAACGGTCCATACGCTCGCCGAGACACCCGAAATCGAAGTCGGCGAGACGATAAGCGGCGAGGTAGGCGAGCAGTTCCGGACGTACAGCATGCGGGCCCACACCGCGAGTCACGTGGTCTACGGCGTCGGCCGGCAACTGTTCGACAGTCACGGTTACGGCGGGTTCGACATCAGTGAGGATACCGTCCGCCTCGACTTCGACGCCGACGCGGACGCCGACGAGGTGAACGCGCTTACCTTTCAGCGCATGGCCAACGAGGCAGTCTGGGACAGCCGGTCGGTGGAGTGGTACGAGATGGACGTGGAGGAAGCACGCGCCGACGAGGACATCGTGTTCAATCTCGGTGACGCCGACCCGACGGACAGCGTCCGTATCGTGGAAATCGACGGCTGGGACATCTCGGCCTGTGGTGGCACGCACGTTCGGAACACGAACGAAATCGGGCCCATCGAGGTCATCGACGTCTCGAACCCGGGTGCGGACCTCGTCCGCGTCGAGTACGCCGTGGGTCCCTCAGCGATTCAACGACAGATAGACCGGCGACGGAGTGCGTCCCGCGCCGCGGACACGCTCGATACGAGCGTCGACGACCTCGCACGGCGGGCACAGGGGCTGTTGGAGGAGAAGAAGTCGTTACAGGCCGAGGTCGAGGACCTCCACGACCGACTGCTGGACGCCCGCATCTCGTCACTGGCGGCCGACACGACGGCCAGAGACGGAGCGGAGTGGCTGGTTGGCACCGTCGACGGCGTCGGTCCCAACACCGTCGCCGACCGCGTGGGAGCGCTGGACGACGATGTGGCAGACGTAGTCGTCCTCGTCGGACGGGACGGGGCGACGTTCGTCGTCGTCGGCACGAACGGCGAGACGGACGCGAACGCTGTCATTGACGACGTGACCGACGAGTTCGGCGGGGGCGGCGGCGGTCAACCAACCTTGGCACAGGGCGGTGGCCTTGACGTTAGCCCGCGGACTGTCGTCGACTATCTGTGCTAAGAGCACGGTATCTCGTCTCGGCGAAAATGAGGTCTGAACGCCTGTCTCAAGCCGATGCCCTCTGTGGATTTCCCGACACGACCAGGAATCAGAACTTAAAAAAAGAAAAACATTTATATATATTTGTCCACAACAGTAGGTATGGCTCGCTACGATATAGCCATCGTCGGTGGAGGTATCTATGGCTGTTCGGTTGCCAAGCACTTATCAGAAAAATCTGATAAGTCAATTTGTGTGATTGAAAAAGAATATCACGTTGGATCTCATCAAAGTGGCCGGAACTCGGGGGTTCTCACGCCCGGTATTGTCCTTGATTTTGAAAAAAATCCCCGTATGGGTCATTTTGCAGAGAAGGGGTTGAGAGATATCCAAGAGTACTGCCATGAAAATAATATACACTATAAGGATTATGGATTGCTGGTTGTTGCGAAGAATGACGAAGAGGAGAGACGCCTTGAAGAGATAAGGGATAGAAAGACACAGCACGGAATCGAAAAACAACTCCTCACAGAAAGCGAACTCGCCGAAAAGGAACCCCACATTGATGGTCGAGCAGCACTCTTTGCTCCAGAGTCAGGGGCTGTTGACTCTTTGCCGATTGTCCATAGTCTAGCCAGTGAAGCGATGGGCAATGGGGTTGATTTCTTCTTGGGGTATAATGTTAACAGTGTTGATAACGAGTCTAACCCAATAAATATTGAGACAGATAAGGGAGATATCAAATCCAGCTATCTAGTGAATACGACTGGTGCCCATGCCACTAAGCTCGCTCGAGAAATGGGTGTGGTTGAGAACCAATATCAAGCACTCCCGCTACGAGGTCAGTATTATGAACTCAAACCGGATAAGCGCGATTTGATAAATACAGACGTATATCCAACCCCAAGACCGGATCGTATCGAAGACGTTGGAATTCATTTCACTCGACGTCCAGATAACAAAGTAATCATCGGCCCAACGGGGATGATTGCACTCGGTCCGGAAGCATATGGAAAAACTGAGGTCAATTTCGAGAAGATTGTGGAAACATTGTCTTCGAGTAACTTCTGGAAATTCATGGGTTCTAAAGAAGCAATGAAGTCTGCGTGGGAAAATGCGAATATGGTATACAGTAAGTCTAAATTCGTGTCTGAGTGCCAACGGCTTCTTCCAGGGGTTAAAGAATCTGATCTGGTAGAGAGCTATGTTGGTATAATCAATTATCTGATAGACGACAATGGAAAGCAAATCAAAGATCCTGTCTTTGAGTATGGTGAGCGCTCCGCACATATTCTTATGGTATTACCCGGAGTCACCTCTTCTATTTCGATTGGTGATTATATGGCTGATGAAATTCTGCAAAGATATTGATTGAAGGGATCTGTAATTTCGGCACACAGAAGTCGATTTCGTTGATACCGAACGCTCTGTCGGGGGATGTAGACGGTGGTTTTCAGCAGTATTTCACGGAACCCTATCCACCAGTGTCGCACACACACGGCAGCGCTGAGCGTGCACTTGACTGATGAGAAGACGGTTTCTGACTGGACACTGGTGGTAGCGATCACTGTCTATGAAGCTGTTATGGGCGTGATTGAGCCAGTTCATGAGACGATGCTTGATAACCGATCTGCCGACGTCGTTGCGGAGTTCGTCGCGTAAGGGTTTTGATCGTAGACGCAATCGGCGCCAAGACTCCGCAGATCGTCTGCATCGCGCCGGGCGATCTGCGGGCCGATCTTCGTGTCGTGTTTCTTCGATGTGATCTAGTGGATGTCGGTGATGTACAGCGTTTCGACATCCATCAGAGCAATAAAGTTCATTGAAATTATACGGTGGCGGGTGCGGTTGGCATAGTGGAGGTTGGATTGATCTCGGTCGAAGCCAGCCGAGCCGATAGCAGTATGCTCGGTCTGATCCGTGCAAACTACGTGCGGAGGACAGTGTAATAAGGGGGTCTCGTGAGACCGATTTCTTTGACGACGACCGGCATTTCGCTGAGTAAACCCACTTTGACACGGTAGGATTTGCTCAGTTCGACACGGAATTCATGCATCGTGAGCATTGTCCACTCAGCGAACCCACCACCCCCCTTCGGAGTCGGTGGGTTCGCCTAGGCTATCGATAACTGATTTATCCTTAGCCACCGTAGCACGAGTGAAGAGATGGATTTCAGGATAGAACCAAAATACATTACTCAAGAACAGACTCAAGAATGAGTCGTTGTTCGATACGCTTTGCCTCACGCCGTGCATCGTAGACGGCATCGACATTGACGCTAATAGACGTGATGCCGGACTCAACGAGTTGTTGAATCATCTGCGGTTTGGAAGCCGCCTGGCCACAGATACTCGTCGCGACGTCGTACTCGCGGCAAGTCTCGATGACATCGTGGAGCAAGCGCATCACAGCCGGATGCAATTCGTCATACCGGTCGGCGACCGTTCCGTTGTTGCGATCGACAGCCAGCGTGTACTGAGTGAGGTCATTGGTCCCCAACGAGACAAAGTCGAGCCCTGTCTCACAGATCTTTTTGATACAGAGCGCACTAGCCGGTGTCTCGACCATCACACCCCAGCTTCGCTTCTCAGTATCGATGCCCACCTCCTGCATCAGAGTTTTAGCTTCATAGACGTCTTCGGCGTCGTTCACGAGTGGGAACATCAGTTCTACGCTGCCGTAACCCATCTCGTAGAGCTTCTGGAACGCCCGAAGTTGGAGTTTGAAAATGTCTGGTGTAGCAAGCGAGCGACGAATACCACGGTATCCGAGCATCGGATTATGCTCTCGAGGTTCGTCGTTGCCTCCATCTAGTTGCCGGAACTCATCTGTCGGAGCATCAAGTGTCCGAACACGTACCGGTCGAGGGTAGAACGCCTCTGCGACAGTCCGCATTGAGTCAGTGAGTGTGTTGACAAACGCTTCCTCGCCGTGGTCTGCGACGTACTGTTCAGGCGTCTTGTCCGTCGACAGAATCATATGCTCCATCCTGAGCAAGCCGACACCGTCAGCACCCGTTGCCGCCGCCCGTTCAGCGGCCTCCGGTATCGAGACATTGACTTTGATGTCAGTCGCCGTCATTGGTTTATCCGCAGTACTCTGTCGAGATGGCGACTGAGCATTCTTTATTGACGATGTTTCGCTGTCAGATGCTCGCTTCCCATCAGCCACGACACCGCGGTCCCCATCAATGGAGACCACCTGATCGTCAGTGAGAGTTTGTGTCGCGGTTTCAGTTCCGATGACAGCCGGGACACCTAGTTCGCGAGAGACAATCGCGGCGTGACTCGTCATGCCACCTTCGTCAGTGACCAACGCACTTGCCCGTTTCATTGCGGGCACCATATCTGGCGTGGTCATCTCCGTTACAATGATATCTCCTTGATTGACTTTGTCGAGTTGATCAAGTGTACCCACGATACGGACAGCACCGGTCGCCGTTCCTGGGCTGGCGCCGAGACCGTCGACCGAATAACTTCGATCGCCTTTTCGGTCACTCGTGATTCCGTCAATACCCCGTCCCGATGCACCGTCGCTGTGTCCCTCATCTATAGTAGTTATCGGTCGGGACTGCAGAAGATACACATTGTCGTCACTGATCGCCCACTCAACGTCTTGTGGTTGCCCGTAGTGGTCCTCGACGAGTTCGCCTAATTGATGAAGATCGTCTATCTCCTGATCATCAAGCACCCGCTCAGTCTGTTTATTATCTGGGACATCTTTTTTCAGAGTCTCTCCGGTCTCGGGATCTCTAACATGCATCGTCTTCTTCGTCGCAACGGTCACTGTCTCAACCGAGTTAGCCTCCCGGTCGTATGTGTAGTTGTCAGGAGATACTTCACCTGAGACGACCGCTTCTCCCAAACCCCATGCTGCTTCAATGGTAATCTCTGGTTCACCAGTTGATGGATGGCTCGTGAACATGACACCGGATTTCTCGGCGTCGACCATTCGCTGGACGACGACGGCGATGTCGACCTCGCGGTGGTCGAAGCCCTGTTCGTCGCGATAGTAGATGGCTCGCTGGGTGAACAGCGACGCCCAGCACCGTTTGATGCGGTCCAGCAGGTCCTCGTGGTCTACGTTGAGGAATGTCTCTTGTTGCCCCGCAAACGATGCATCAGGGAGATCCTCAGCGGTCGCTGAGGACCGTACCGCCACAAACGGGTCATCTTGGAAGTCTGCATAGGCATCAAGAACTGTCGACACAACGCTGTCAGGGAGCTCTGCACTGAGAATGAGTTCTTGAGCTTGCTGTTCAGCCGCTGCGAGAGCTGTTGAGTCCTCACTATCCACGTCAACCGTGTCAAATAGTTTCTCAGCGATTCCGGCCTCTTCAATGAACGCCCGATATGTATCAGAAGTAACAATAAATGCGGAAGGAACGGGGAGTCCCGCTTCTTGCAACTCACCGAGTGAAGCACCTTTGCCGCCGGCAGTCTCTACATCGCTCGTGCTAATGGCATTCAGCCAAGCTACTGGCATGTATACCTATATTGAAACTACTCGTACTAAAATCGGCCGATGAAGAGATCTTCAGTACCTTGGATAGAGCGATATTATGAACGTCACTCATGTGAAGCACGTTGTTGGTGAGTCAAAGGACAGTGTAGACAATTTCTACGAGACTTTCTTGTCCGAGTTTGCTTAAGATTTGGCGGCGAAGCTGAAAGGCTCTGAGATACGGCGCCAACTTGTCTTTTGAGACGCTTCGGCGTGGCTCCCGCAAGTGTTCACATGCACGTCTCCACCGGCATATTCGCCTTCACCACGAATGACTCCTTCTCGCTGGTAAGTTTCGTCGTCTTCTAGTGGTGTGCTCAAAATCCATCCGTGTAGACGGTCAGCAACCCCTCCTCGAAGTCACCGAGGAGGACTCCTACGTTCGAATCGTCAGTGGATTTCGCTGGCACGACGTATCGCCGAGCACTGCCAGAAGCAGGGAGTGTGAACACGGTGGCTTGCCCTCAACATAGCTTCCACGACCACGTTTCGAGAGGCAACGCGAGCGCGACTCCTGGTCGTACTTGCGGCCTTTTGTCGTAGCGTCTAATTACGAACTCGGGGACAGCTCAGAAACCACGAGTATCTCATTGCAATAAGGGCCTTTTGACCCCTATTTAGGGTCGTGAGCCACTCTACTGTTCTGCCACAGCAATCGCTTCTATCTCGAGTGCCGCTCCTTTGGGTACTTCTCCAACCTCGATAGCGCTCCTCGCAGGTGGATTCTCATCGAAGTAATCACTATATGATTGATTGAATTCTTCAAACGTATTGATATTATCGAGGAATACTGTCGTTTTCAGTACGCTGCTCATTGAAGCTCCTTCTGCCTGTAGTATCGCTTGAATGTTATCGAGACACTGCTTGGTCTGATCTTCGATTGAAGCGTCATCAAGTAACTCCCCCTCCCTCGTAAGTGGAAGTTGGCCTGATGTTAGAATCAGACTGCCGTCTGTCGTCGCTTGGCTGTAGGCTCCAATAGCTGCAGGGGCGTCGTCAGTACTAATTATCTGCTTCACAGCTCATTGTTTATACTACCCTCAGTTAAATCCCGATGTTCCGATAAGCGAGTCAGGCAACGACGTCAGTCTGTCCGACTACTCACATGGCATTGTTCCAAAGATATTTATCCACCATCTCCGATTGTCGGGATATGGTCTTCGAACAGTCACTAGACCAGGTAGCACCGGATACTGCCCAAGCCATCAACCAAGAACGGGAGCGCCAAGAGGCGACATTAGGAATGATTGCATCAGAAAATCACGTTTCGAAGGCTGTGTTAGAGGCCCAAGGGAGTGTTCTGACGAACAAATATGCTGAGGGGTATCCTGGAAATCGATACTATGGTGGGTGTGATCATGTAGACACTATTGAGAACCAGGCGATTCAGCGTGCAAAGGAGTTATTCGGAGCGGAGCACGTCAACGTTCAGCCCCATAGCGGGACTCAAGCGAACATGGGCGTGTACTTTTCCGTTCTAAACCCAGGTGATAGGATTTTTTCGCTTTCCCTTTCTCACGGAGGACATCTGTCACACGGGCACAAGGTAAATTTCTCAGGCCAACTCTATGACGTCGAACAGTACGAAGTCGATCCAGAAACTGGCTATATCGATTATGACGACATGGCCAGACATGCCGATGAGTTTGACCCTGATATCATTGTTAGTGGATCATCAGCGTATCCCCGTGAAGTGGAGTATGATCGGATCGCTAAGATTGCAAGAGAGATCGATGCATACCACCTTGCTGATATCGCACACGTAACCGGTCTTATCGCGGCTGATGTTCACACGTCGCCTGTTGGTCATGCAGATTTCATCACAGGGAGTACGCACAAAACGATCCGAGCAGGACGCGGCGGTATCATCATGTGTCGAGACGAATATGCAGACGACATTGATTCTGCAGTATTCCCCGGTTCACAAGGTGGTCCGCTGATGCATAACATCGCCGGAAAAGCTGCTGGGTTTGGCGAAGCACAGACCGATAGCTTTGTTCAATATGCTGAGCAGGTCGTTTCGAACGCTAAGGCTCTTGCAGACGTCTTCAATAATCAAGGACTTTCACTGGTCAGTGGTGGGACAGATAAACATCTCCTGCTTGTTGATCTCCGAGATTCTCATCCAGATCTCACAGGGAAGGAAGCCGAATCCGCCCTCTCCGATGTCGGTATCATCGTCAACAAAAACACGGTACCTGGAGAAACGCGCTCACCAATGGTTACAAGTGGAATTCGAGTAGGAACTCCATCTCTCACGACACGGGGATTTAAAGAGGGAGAAATGGAGGCCGTTGGTGAACTCATTGTGGATGTGCTCAACAATCCGGACGGTGAAGCGGTTTGCGATCGGGTAGCTTCGACGGTTGATAATCTCTGTAGCGAATTCCCGATATATGCGGGAACCCCGCCATGAGTTCTATCTGAGCGGCTTGTAGAACCCTCTTGCAGTCCGGCGTTTTCGTTCTGCGGTGTGTTTCTACGGCTTTGGCCACGATCGGATCCCAGAGGCGTTTTTCCTTATTGTGATTTGAGACGGATTTTAACAGAGCGTCTGAGCTTATACTTCATTCCCTCTCCGATCTGTAAACAGGGAGTGGTATTTTTGGGGTAAGGATGATCCAAATAGTGTCTTGTCCGAATCGTTACTCGATAAAAAAGCCCATTCGACTTTTTGGATAGGCGGATAGATAATTATATCTAATATCTGATGAAATTACTGACCGTATTCAGCAGATTCTACGCGATTTTCGATGCTTTCAACAGCATATCCTTCGCCTCTAATTGCATCCACAATCTTATTAGAGTGTTCGGAACCCTGCGTCTCGATGGTGAACACAAGGGCTGCTTCACCGACATTCAAATCCGGTAGTGCTCGATCGTGGCGTACGTTATGAATATTTGCCCCATGATTCGCGATGACCTCTGAGATTTCTCTCATTTTCCCGGGGCGATCATTGATCCGAACTCGAAGCCGGAGTATCTGTCTACGGTTAGTCAAGGCATGAATAAGCACTGTCTGAAGCATCGTAATATCCAAATTCCCCCCGCTGAGTACGGGCATTACTTTCTCGCCAGTTACGTTAAGTTCGTCACTGAGAATCGCCGCGACTGGCGCCGCAGCTGCCCCTTCAACGACCTGCTTCGCACGTTCTAGCAATAGGAGAATAGCATTTGCGATTTCAGTGTCAGTAACCGTAACTACGTCATCTACGTGCGCATCAATGAGATCCAATGTCAGTTCCGAGATTCCGCCGGTTGCGATACCATCTGCAATCGTTTCAACCTGATCGAGAGTGACTGGAATACCTTTATTCAGACTCTCATGAACGGTTGATGCCCCCTCGGCCTGAACCCCGACAACGCGAGTCTCAGGCGAAAGGTGATCGAGTGCAGTTGCAACACCGCTTATCAACCCCCCTCCACCAATTGGGAGGACGACAGTGTCGATCTCTGGATAATCTTCGTACATCTCGATTCCTAACGTACCTTGTCCAGCGACGATTTCAGGGTCGTCGTACGCATGAACGAATTCTACTTCTGGACTTTCTGCCTGAGACTGCGCGTATGACATCGCTTCTTGGAAGTCTTGACCGACAAGTTCGACTGTGCCCCCATAACTACGAGTAGCATCGATCTTTGCCTGTGGAGCTGTTTCTGGCATGATGATCGTGGATTCTGCTCCACATTTCGCTGCTGCAAGTGCAACCCCCTGTGCGTGATTTCCGGCACTCGCAGCGACGAACTTATTGATCCCCCTATCGACCGCTTGTGAGATCTTATTGTATGCACCTCTCGTCTTGAATGATCCAGTCCATTGCAAATGTTCCATTTTCAGGAACACATCACTGTCGGCCATTTGTCCAAGAGATGTACTACGTTCTACTGGTGTGCTCTTAACGATTGACCGATCGTTTGCTCGTTCGTTGGCTTGTTCAATATCGTCGTAACTCACGCCAAAACAATTTTTCTCTGCCATTATCTGAGTCTATTATTGTACTATTTTGACTGTCGGTTGAATAATAACGAATTTGTACAGTTATCTTCGAAAACTAATGTGGTAGCTATTCAGTGGAATAACCGTTTAATCAACTAATGGCTCTGCCTGAACTGTTGCATCGTATCGAGTCCCTTCATAGAGGACCTCGACTTTGGTTCCAGGTTCAGTGTATTCCGGCGGCAAGTACGTATATGCGATACACGCACCGATGGTATAACCATACTCAGCGCTGTGAACGTATCCGATCTGCTCATTCCCGTCAAGTACTGGCCGATGAGACAGTACTGTCTTTTCATCGTCGTCCAACGTCAGGCACGCCACCTTGTGGTCGATGTTGTCGCCGTCGGCAGCCGCGGCGACGGCCTCCTTGCCGATGAAGTCGGTTTCGAGGTCGACGGCCCAGCCGAGGCCCGCCTCGTAGGGATTGTGTTCGGTGTGGAGGTCCTCGCCCCACAGACGGAACCCTTTCTCGATGCGCAGGGCGTCCAGCGCGCCGTTCCCGTACGGTCGGATGTCGTACTCCTCGCCGGCCTCCATGATGTGTTCCCAGAGGAGCTCGCCGTACTCGGCGGGCGTGTACAGTTCCCAACCGAGTTCGCCAGCGTAGGACACGCGGAGTGCCGTGACGGGCACGTTCTTCACGAAGAACTGCTGGCTGGTGAAGAACGGGAAGGAGTCGTCCGAGAGGTCGACGTCGGTGACCTTCGAGAGCACCTTCCGGGCGTTCGGGCCGGTACAGACCATCGCGGCGAGGTTCGAGGTGACGTCGTTGACGAGGACGCCTTCGGGCGACTGCTCTCGGACCCACGCGACGTGGTTGTTACCCACCTCGCGACCGGTGGTCAGGAGCAAGTAGCGGTCCTCGTCCGTGCGCGTGACGGTGATGTCGGCGCGGACGCCGCCGCCCTCGTTGCACATGAGCGTGTACTTCACGTCGCCCACGTCGATGTCCATGTCGTTCGTACAGAGATACTGGACGAACTCGCCGGCGTCCTCGCCGACGACCTCCATCTTGTTGAAGGAGGTCATGTCGTGCAGGCCGACGTTCTCGCGGACGTTCAGCGCCTCCGCGCCCTCGATGGGTGAGTAGTACTTGCCTTCCCAGCCCTCACGCTCGGGAATCTGGTCGCCGTACTTCGCCAGCAGGTCGGCGTTCTCGTCGAACCACTGCGGTTCCTCCCAGCCAGCCTCGGCCCACAGTTCGGCGTCCCACTCCTCGTGGGAGTGATACATCGGCGTCCGCCGGATGTCCCGCTGTTTGTCCGTCCACACCCACTTCGGGTGCATGATGTTGTAGACGATGCGGTACTCCTCGCCGCCGATGTCACGTGCGAAGTCCCAACTCCCCTCATGCTCATCGAATCGATTGACATCAGCGTGCGCGAGATCAATTCGTTCGCTATCTAATCGGGGAACGCCATTTTCCATCCATTCAGCAAGAGCCTTTGCCGCACCACCAGCATGAGTAACCCAAATACCTGCAGCGACCCAGAGACCATCAGATCCTTGAACAGGCCCCATCACAGGCAAACCGTTCGGCGTTTCGGAGAACATCCCATTGTATTTGTATTCGAGTTCTTTGCCCTTGGTGGCAGGAAGTAGTTCGTCACTAGCCTGTCGAGGCGCTTTATCGGGTCGGTCTGGATGGGTCGGATTTTCCATATGATGTTCGGTGAACTCGTGGACCGACCCCTGTTCACCGTCCGGGTCATTCCCGCCAAGTTCCTGTGGGTCCGGAACAATTGGTTCGTGATTGTACGACCCGATCCCATAGGCATCACCGTGGTTCCGGAAATACATCGCATTGTCTTGATCCCTAAGAATCGGACGATCGGGTCCTACAAGCAATCGTTTTGCTTTCTCGCCCGAGACGTTCTGGTAGTTCTCAAACAGTGGATGTGTGGTGATATCTACCTCGCTACCCGATAGTTCCTCGAGGGATTCGGTGATAGAATATTGATGTTCGACCGGTGCTATCGGCAGATGGACTCCGATTTTTTCTCCTAGCTGTCTCGCCCAAATGTTCGTCGCGATAACAACCTCGTCACACTCGATGGTCCCGCTTTCAGTGATGACGGCCTGAACGTCTTTGCTGTCCATCTGGATGTCTTCCGTCCGTGTGTGAGGAACAAATGTTGCCCCGTTCTCCATGGCTCTACGGGACAGAGCATCACATGCCACAACACCAGAAACTTGTCCATCGGTAGGCGAATAGTAGCCGCCTTTAATTTGATCAGCGTCAACCAGCGGAAGCTTTTCTTCTACTTCTTCGGGCGAAAGAATTTCTGGGTTTGGAATTCCCCAAGACTTTGCCCACTCAACACGCCTTTGGAGATAATCCATCCGCTCATCGGTTCGTGCAACTTCGATTCCTCCGACTTGGTTGTAAGCTTGTTCGCCATCCTTTCCGTCCAGATCGGAATAGACCTTCCGGCTGTAGTCCGCAAACTTAGACAGAATCCTGTGTTCGTCCGTTTGGAACATGATACCGGGTGCATGCGTAGAGGAGCCACCAGTCGTAGGCATTGGTCCTTGGTCGACAACAACGATGTCTTCTCGACCAAGCTCTGACAGTTGGTAGGCCAGATTGCATCCAACGATGCCTCCACCGATAATGACAGTGTTTGCTCTTGAGGGTAAGCTAGCTTCTGATTCCATCGTTACGTTTCCTGAGTGTACCGGAGAACCAAATATAGCTTTCGGTGGTTAAATGATTGAACATCCAGTTTCGAATACACCCTCTCGTCGCTAATCAAAGCATGTGATAGAATCTGTGCCAGCAATTCTCTAAAAAGGTGAGAGACTTTCCAAAATGGAAATAGTCCATATTTCGATATAGATATTGTTTCTTGTAATGTTGGTTGGGGAGATAATTATTAGCATACAGGAATTGGGACTGGGCGGGCTCCTGATGTTGATAATAAGTGTACTCCCGTTATCCAATTCGCATAGCATCTGTGATAATGTGTATACTCGATTACTAGTCTGCCGGTGCAATCACAGTGAGTAGAGCTAATCTTTGAGATGAGCTCTATACGATCTATTCGATAAAAGGTGCCATCTCACGATTGTGAATCGTGCATTTCTATCCCTAACATGAGTACGTGTGTTACAATTCAAACCAATATAGAAGATATAAACGCTCACCATCAGATACTTCGAGCATGATATTGTACTCGGAACTTCTCAAATCAGAGTAGCCGTATCGATTCTTATACTCTCCTTCTCAGACTTTCCAGTTTAGAAAAGTTCTACTGATGCTTCTTATCAGTGCATACAGTCCATCGATTGGTTCTTTTACTCGCTATCTTCTGACTGTTTTATTTTCTCTTCTATGTTTCTTGCCGTGTTTTCCAATATTTCAACCATTTCTTCATCGGGTGGAAGCAAATACGGTGGCCCAAAAATATCTATTGCTCCTAACACATCTCCCGATGGTTTCGTCACTGAAACAGCCAATGACCGAAGACCCTCCATCGATTCTTGGTTGTTTATCGCATAACCCGAGTCTCGTATCTCCTCCAGTTCGTTGAAGAGACTTTCCTCATTCGTGATTGTATTATCTTGCTCCTTTGAAAGACCCCACTTTTCGATTATTTCCCTCACACGAGCGTCTGAATATTCTGCCAATATGGCCTTCCCACATGCATTGGAATGCATATGGTAGTATTCTCCGACTTGGAAGCCCTCAGGAGTCGAGTCATGGCTTTGATCAAATAACACTAAGATACGACCGTTTTGCTGAATTGAGAAGCTAGTCTCTTGCTCGTATTCGTCATATAGTTTATTCAGTTCTTCTCTTGCAGCTATGTACTCGTTTCTCTCGCGTCCCCGTTTACCAAGATGAAATAATTTAGCGCTGGGATGGTACTTCCCATCAATTTTTGCAATATATCCGTTCTCCTCTAGCGTCTTGAGATGCTTATAGAGCGTACTCTCATGCATCGTCATATGGGTGGATATCTCGGTGAGTGTGGCACCACCCAGGTCGGCTACAGCGTCAAGGACTCTGAGTGACGTAGCACTTGTTTTTCTACGATCGGTGTTTTCCATATCGGCAATCTCTCATGGAAATACATAAGTCTAGCCCCATCTTTAGAGCATGTTGATTAATTGCCATAGTATGCATCGAGGCCGAATAGACAACACTCGTGCGAGCGCGCCGGTGATCTGTTTGCCCGCTGGTGGAGATACCAAACCACAAGCCAACCGCTAGTGGAGTAGCTATATACCTCAATACTCGTAGTCCTCTAGTCTATTTCTGTCATACTCTGACCAGAGTCCGGAAGGTCGTCGATGTGGTTCGCGTCCTCGACGCGAACCTCGACGACCTCTCCAGCCTCATCCATTACTACCACCTGTGCGTACCGGTTGTAGATCTCGATTCCGAGGTACATGATCTGTTCACCTGGGACGCCAGTGCGTGAAGAGACATTCACCCATGCGGAATTTCCCAGGTGCCGAGGCGCGCGGCACCCCGGGCTGTGGCGCCCATGACTCGGCTTCTTTCGCACATGTTCTTTCGCACATGGACCAGTCAACACGACGTGCTCTGTGGCACGGAATAGAGGTCGGTCTCTTTCGCTCCATGCTTGTTTCATGGTGTAGCAGCGTTTCCACCAAGTCAGAACCGCAAGAATATCCATAATGATTAGTTTTATATATTGTACTGTTGTGGTGTCTCATGCCGTGACATCAAATAGCCAACTGACGGAGTCCAATAGGGACTTCCCATGGATAGTGTTGTCAATGACCATTGTGGCCTGGCTTCTTCCATTAGTGGTGTATCTGTCCTATTCAAAATTTGTAGCCCAGCCTTCACAGTTACTCACTGTCCTGGTACTCCTAGTTTTAGTTTGCTTGGTGCCTGTAGCTGCGCTTGTTCTTTACCTCGTTGACGATAGGCACGCAGATGGATATGTCACTGTCTGGGGGTATCGATAATGGTTTCAATATCGTTCCTCATATTCGTGGCTTATGTCATAGGCCTTCTCGGGATAGGCCTGTACTTCTATCTCACGACCGAAAACAATCGAGTGACGGACTACATGCTTGGTGGTCGTGATGTCGGAGTGAAACAAATCGCAATTTCAGATGCTTCTTCACTACAAAGCGGGTTTGTCCTTTTAGCATGGGTTGGAGTCGGCTATACGACTGGTTTGTCTGGACTGTGGTATGCATTCCCGATCACCTTAGTCCACCTCTTCGTATACCGATTCATCGGGTCCAAATTCCGACGACAGTCAGAAGAATTGGGTAGTCAAACAGTTCTTGACCACCTCGCCCTATATTTCCAGGATAGCCGCATCAGCAGCTGGATCCGGACCACCGGTGTCCTTGCTATTGCAGTATTTATGACTGTCTACGTTGGTGCGCAAATAATCGCTGTTGGCGAGACTGTCGAGACCCTTTATGGAATTGACTATACTCTCGGTATCGTAATTGGTGGAACTCTGGTCTTGGCCTATGTGCTGTTAGGTGGCTTCAATGCGTCAGTTTGGACTGACTTCATTCAGGCCCTGCTTGCGATCGTCGCCGTTATCCTACTACCGATCGTCATGATAATGGAGATCGGGGGCCTCTCGGCCTTCATTTCGCAGGCTCGAGCGATTGACCCGACCTTAGTTTCCGCTAACCCAGGTTATGATCTGTCGACACTTCTAATCTGGGCACTCACCTGGCATGGATTCGCGTTGGGTCTCCTCGGCCAGCCTCACGGGTTAATGCGCCTCCAAGCGATTAATTCCGAGAGAAACATTAGCGCCGCGTCTGTGACTGCAGTAACCTGGATGGCCATTTCGTTCATTGGTCCCCTGTTTATTGGAGTCGCTGGACGAATTTTGTTCGGGGAGGTTGGCAACCCAGAAACAGTCGGATTAATCGCTATACAGGAAATGTTCTCTCCGTGGGTTGCAGGAATCCTAGTCACTGGAGTTCTTGGAGTCATCCTCTCCACTACTGATTCGATGATGCTCGTTGTTTCAGCTGACTTCACGAGTTACTACAAGAATGTTCTCAATCCTGAGGCAAGCCAAAGTCGTCTTATCCTGTTGGGCCGCTTTGCCGTTGCTGCTGTGGCGATTATTGGAGTGATACTTGCATATGTGAATTCTGCCACTATATTCGCAGTTATTCAGTTCGCCTATATGGGTCTTGCAGCGGCCTTTGGCATCCCACTCGTGGCTCTTCTGTGGTGGGAGAAGATTACTAGCGAGGCCGTCTTCGCTACGATCCTCATGGGGATAATAAGCACAGTCGCGAATAGGCTCCTCTTCCCAGATTACTTCCCAATCTTCTCGATGATTGCAGCAGTTATCACCATTGTTCTAGTAACTTATCTCTCGCAGTCGGAGGGGACACTTAATATGGGTACAGATGAGAGTGTGAAGGTAGAATCGGACGACTAGATATCCGCTGTACACGACTGTCTTACTGACTGTGCGGCCGAAGCAACGGCTATTCTCGCGGTTCTCCTAATAAACACTATTTTAGCCGAGAGGGAGCCTGCTAAACGGGCGCTCGCGTGATGTTGAGTCCTCGTTACTAGACGTGAACGTATCGTAGAATCTATCACCGAAGCTTCGTCGTCGGAAACCTCTCCCTCTCTACAACCACTCAACGTGCCTTTATTCCGATCTGAAGTTGCTCCATACCGGTTACTGCCGCACGCATGGGACACCGTTGGCCAGTAGATGTACAGCTACACAGTTGCCAGCGAACCCCAGGTATCCTATCCAACATCTTGATTAGGTCCTCAGTACGTGCATGTATTATGGAGTACTACGAGTCAGTCGACTATCTGCAATCGCTGCAGCGCCGTCGGCCGAAGATGGGAACGGAAACGACAGTTCGTCTTCTTTCCCACCTTGATGATCCACAGACGGAATTCGACTGCGTACAAATAGCGGGGTCAAACGGCAAGGGAAGCACCGCGCGAATGCTTGAGAGTGTACTCCGTACAGCCGGGCTGGACGTTGGTCTATTCACGTCGCCGAAGCTTCAGGACCTCCGCGAGCAGATCCAGATAAATGGTCGGAACGTTCCTAAGGAATGCCTTGCGAACGCCGTCGAACGGATCAAGCCCTGTCTTGAGAGGCTCCGAGGTGAAAACGATATGCCAACGCACTTTGAGACTCTCACCGCACTTGCTTTGTACTGTTTCGGTATCGAAGATGTTGATATTGCCATACTTGAGGTTGGTATCGGGGGTCAGTACGACGCGACGAGTGCGGTTGAGCCTGTGGCGAGTGCGGTCACGAGCGTCAGCCTCGAACACACTGACCTGCTCGGGGACACCATTGAGGAAATTGCCCGTGACAAGTCTCATGTCGCCCCCGCTAACGCGCCACTCGTAACCGGTGCTGACGGAGCTGCCCTAGACACGATCCAGACGGAAACAGAGACCGTTACCGTCGGTCCGAAGGATGCAGACATCCTAGCGGTCGAACGAGGAATGCGCTCTAATATTGAGAGTACTATCACCATCGAGGAAGGTGACTGGGGCATAGAAACGCACCTTTCGTTGCTCGGCCAGCATCAGGCAACGAACGCCGGCGTGGCCGCGACCCTGGCACGGCAGATCGCCACCGTCGAAGAGGACACGATCGGCCGTGGACTTCGGAACGCTAGCTGGCCGGGACGGTTCGAAATCGTCAGTACAGATCCGATGGTCGTACTTGACGGCTCACACAATCCCGGGGCTGCTTCGACAATCGCTGATTTGCTTGAGCGATACGACTACGACGACCTTCACGTCATCTTCGGTGCTATGTCTGACAAGGACTACGGTCGAATGATTAAGTTGCTCCCAGAGATTGACACCGCATATGCGACGTGTTCCGAGGTGGATCGCGCCGAAGATGTAGATACACTGGCTGCCGCGTTCGACGGCCACTGCGAGAATGTTCGGCAGATTGACTCTGTTCCTGAGGCAACCGAGTGCGCGCTCGCTGCGGCCGATGAAGGTGACTTCGTCCTCGTCACCGGGTCGCTGTCCGTCGTCGGCGAGGCCCGCCACCGGTGGACGCGTCTGGTAGTCCCCAAGAACCACGATCGGGATCAGATTGGCCGGGACGCGTTCGCCGACGCTGCATTCCCCCAGAGGTCGCCCGACAACATCGAGTGGCGGACTAACACGACCTTCCTCAGGACGAATCTGGCCGCGGCGGTTGAGGAACGTCTCGAGGCACTCGGCGGCAATTGCCTGCGCTCGGCTGCAGGTTCCCCTGAGAATATTGATACGACGATGCTCTCGGGGACACCATCCCAGATCCGGCAACTCGCCGATGATGTCGCGGCCGACGGACTCGGGCTCGCAGCGTTCGGCCGGAAGCTGAAGGCAGCACTCGACAGGTCGACACCGCCGCCGGCATTCGACGTCAACGGAATCGCCGTTATGGGAGTGTTGAATATCACACCGGACAGCTTCTACGACGGCGGAGAGTACGACTCGGTTGAAGACGCGATTGAGCGGGCGGAAACAATGGTTGAGGCTGGCGCCGACGTGATCGACGTGGGCGGCGAGAGCACCCGGCCCGGCGCCGACCCAATCTCTGTCGATACGGAGATTGAGCGGGTCGTTCCCGTCGTTGAGGCGCTTGCCAACTGCGGTGTGCCGGTGTCGATTGACACCCAGAAAGCAGCTGTTGCCGAGGCGGCACTGGAAGCTGGCGCGGACGTTGTCAACGATGTCTCTGGTCTTGAGGACCCCGAGATGCGGTTCGTCGTTGCCGAGCATGATGCGACGCTTGTGCTGATGCATAGCCTGTCCGCGCCGGTTGACCCCGACCGGACTGCGACCTACGACGATGTGGTGACCGATGTCCTCCACGACCTCTCAGAGAAGGTGCTGCATGCCGAGCGGGCGGGTATCGATCGGGAGCAGATCGTCGTTGATCCCGGAATCGGTTTCGGTAAGGACGCGACCGAGTCCTTCGATTTGGTTGACCGGATCCACGAGTTCCAGGCGCTCGGCTGTGGCGTGATGCTCGGTCACTCCCACAAGTCCATGTTCAATCAAGTTGGCTGTGGGAGTGAGGAACGCCTTCTACCAACACTCACCGTGACTGCTCTAGGAGCGGAACGAGGCGTCGACATTGTCCGCGTCCACGATGTCGAAGAGAACGGAGTGGTCATTCGGACTGTCGCGGCGGCGACCAATCAGTAGCACCGCGAGAGGGTTTCGATCCACCTGTAAATGATGGTTCGGAGCCGACGGCGGATAGGGTTTCTACTGGGGTTTGGATACCTCTCTCATGTAATCTCGCTCGTCGCCGAAGCGGCGAGTTCTGCGGTCCAGGGGGATGCTGCCTCAGCTGCTTAACTGGTCATTGTCGATATCTCCAAAATGAATGCCTGAGCACCTAGCCGATCGCTCAGGTATCCTGGCCTGATTTCTCGTGTAGCAACAGCTCTTGCAGTGACGATGTAACCCGCTTGCCAGCTATTTCACGTGCTGTATCGGATTCCTGTTTCACGATTTGGTCTCTCTTTCACGGGTGCGAAGCTGCGCAGCCAAACTTCGTTATCAGTAGCGTGGTTTATTCCTCACATAATAATTTCACATGGTTAGGTGCGAATATATGTAGTCAGGCGGAAGTTATAAGTTGTATTTCCACATCATTGCGGGTGAAGCACCTATGTTGAGAGATCTTGACGAGATTAGTTCGCACAGAAACGCTATTAACGAAGACATTAGCGAGCTCGAGTTCGGAGCTTGGATCGGCGGCAAATCGGTCAGAGCGGAAAATGATGGCACTTTCAAAACCTATGATCCAGCGACAAACGAACCGATTGCTGATGTGGCCGAGTGTAGTCGGGTCGATGTGGATACTGCTGTTTCGGAGGGTAAATCGTCATTCAACGATCAGTGGAAAGAGACGACACAAACTGAGCGATCAGAGCTACTATTCGAGTGGGTAGAAACGCTGCGTGATCACGAAGACGAATTAGTTCTCTTGGAAACACTCGATACAGGCAAGCCAATCGGTGATGCACGTTGGGAAGTCCAAGGTGGTATTGATACACTCGAATATTACGCATCAATAATCCGTACTCATGGAGGGCGTCAAATTCAGGCCAGTAATGATGCGAACATCTATACTCGAAAAGAACCTTTGGGAGTCGTAGGACAGATCACGCCATGGAACTTCCCGATGTGGGCCTTTGGCTGGAAGATTGGCCCGGCACTAGCTGCAGGAAATACAGCCGTTCTGAAGCCGTCAAAGTTCGCACCTCTTACATCGATTCGTGCTGCACAGCTCTCAGAAGGTATTTTACCTGATGGAGTGGTCAACGTTGTCCCTGGAAAAGGAAGCGAAGCCGGTGCAGCGGTTTCTGAACACGATGAAATTCAGAAAGTAGCCTTTACAGGGAGTGTAAAAATTGGGAAGATTGCAATGAAAGCAGCAGCTGAAAATATTAACCCAATAACGCTAGAGCTGGGGGGGAAATCCCCGTTCATCGTGTTCCCTGATGCCGATCTTGACAAAATCATTTCTCCCCTTGCAACTGGCATCTTCTATAGCACTGGCGAAGTCTGTGAAGCCGCCTCACGAGCGATCGTCCACGAAGATATTGTTGATGAATTTACTGAGCGATTTGTTGAAGAAGCTGAATCCTATGTTGTTGGTGATCCCCTTGCAGAGGAGAGTACGATGGGGCCGCTTACAAACAAGGAACAATTCGAGTCGATGAATGAATATTGTGATATAGGCCAGCAGGAGGGTGCTACCCTCCTTACTGGTGGCGAACCAGCTGAAACCGACCTTGATGGTTGGTTCTGGAAACCGACAGTGTTCACTGATGTTGAGAATGATATGAGAATAGCTCAAGAGGAGATCTTTGGTCCAGTTCAAACAATTCTCACCTTTAATTCCTACAGCGAAGCTATCCAGATGGCCAATGACACTCGGTATGGGCTAGCAGCTGGTGTGGGTACCGAGAATACGTCCATCGTTCAGAACGCTATTAAGGATCTTGATGCAGGGAGTGTCTGGGTCAACGGATATGGTCCAATTCTTCCCGAAACTCCCTTTGGTGGCTTCAAAGATTCTGGATTCGGGAACGATCTTGGTCAGGAAGCTCTTGATCATTATTCTCGAACAAAGACTGTTGGTATAAACTTCGACGAACCATCAATCTAGAGGAGATTACGGGCGACTCGTCTAATCGCAATTAATCGGGAGATTACTTCTCCTACCACCACATTTTAGTAGTAGTGGAGTGAATCGAGAATTGACATGGTAAATCTTACCCATGGGGTATTCCCAGCAATAGTGACCCCTTTCGATGAGAATGATAATGTTGATTACGACGCGTTCGCTAAAAATATCCATCGTCTCGAGGAGGATGGGGTAGATGGAATCGTTCCCTGTGGTTCCACCGGTGAGCGACCGACAATCAAACTAGAAGAACATAAACGCATTATTGAGTTCACATCTGAAGAGGCATCGAAACCAGTTATTGTAGGTACCGGTTCACCGTCGACTGAGAGTTCCATCGAGCTCACCCAACACGCTGAGAAAGTGGGTGCTGATGGGGCTCTAATTATCGGGCCATACTATAGCTCACCAAGTGATCAAGGCCTGATCAAACATCACCGAGAAATAGCGGACGCTACGGATCTTCCGCTATTGCTATACAATCATCCAGATGGGATGGGTTTTAATCTTTCACCAGATGTCATCGCTGAACTAGCCACTCATCCTAATATAGTTGGTGTGAAAGAATCAAGCGGCAAACTAAATCAGGTAAATGAATTGTGTAATCGAACAAGTGATATCGATTTCGATGTGATGATCGGATGGGATTCACTATTACTTCCAGCTATGTCTGTCGGTTCGACAGGAATTATCGGAACTTGCTCTAATGTTATTCCAAAGGACATCAAAACTCTCTGGGAGTTGGCAAAAAAAGACAACTACTCAGAGGCATTGGATCTCCACCAAAAGGTGTGTACCTTTGAACAAGACCTTTTGATAGAACATCCTTCTATAACTGTTAAATATATCATGAGTTTGCTGGGGTACGTAGATCCCCATGTACGCAAACCCCAATATCCGCTGGACAATAAAAAGAAGGATGAACTCAAGAAAACTCTAAAAGAATATAGGCAAGACGGTACGACGAATCTATGATCTGACTGGATTCGGCATTTGGTCCTCAGTACTGTCTATATCTAACTCCAGCAGATTCATTGTCTACAGAAAGGGATGCAGAAGCTGTCGATATGATCGGCTGATAGTCGAATCAGCACGGACCTGTGCCAGTTCAATGAGCTGCGAGATTATTGGAGAATTCTATATAGCCAAATACTAACAGTTTCTTCCGATACAGGATTTTAATCGACGGGCTACTTTCTCAATGTATAGTCCCCTCAGGACAGATTTCTGGACCAACAGAATTTAGAGTCGAGAACATTGGCGGTATCCACAATGCCCACGTTTCGATTTCCTCCAGTGTGACCGTACTTACCGGAAAGAACATGACCAGTCGAACATCGTTCCTCCAATCGATCATAGCCGCCATGGGAGCACTCAGGCGACACTGAAAGACGACGCCGACAAGGGACACATCCAACTTGGCCTCGACGGCGAAACCTACGAACGGACGCTCACCCGAACTGGAGGAACAGTCGCCTTCGACGGCGACGGCTACCTTGACGACCCTGCCGTTGCTGACCTCTTTGCGTTCCTCTTAGAAACCAACGAAGCACGCCAATCGGTCGCCAGAGGAAACGATCTTCGAGAGACCATCATGCGTCCCGTCGATATCGGTAAAATTAAAGAATAAATCGGCTCTGTAGTTTCGCTATACGAGAGCGCCGCGACTACGTTATCGCTGTAGAAAGCGAAGAGGCAGAGTGTTGTGGTATCGGAATTCCGCCTCTTCACTCGTGTTACGGTTGCTAAGTGTAGCTTCAACCCTGAACTTGCCGGTCCTCTTCGATTTCAATTTCGACCGGGTAGAGCCGGCGTAGCTTGATTCGTGCGTCGTCGGTGGTGAACTGCCAGTCGATGAGTCGGTTAGCCGCGTTCCGATGATCTTGCCACGCAGCGACCTCCGACCGGAGAGTCGCTGCGTGGTAGATTCGACGGTCGAGACACTGTCGTTTGAGCACACCCAGTTCGATCTCGGCCATATTCAACCAGCTTCCTTTCTTGGGCGTGTAGTGGAACTCGAACCGATCAAGGTACGCTTGGGCTTCATTCGGCGGGAAGAACTGATAGAAGCCAGCGGGGTTGTGCGTGTTGAGTTGATCGACCACCACCCGGATGCGGTCCGCATCCGGTAGTGGTTGTCTGCGAGTTCGACCATCCGGTCGATGAACTCGGTGGTGCGTCGTCGCTCGGTGACTTCGACGTTCACCCAGCCAGTCAACGGTTCCGTGGCGAGGTGAATCCGTTCTTTCCCGTTGCGTTCGTAGCGGTGATCGACACGGGCGACCGCTCCCGGTCGCGCCGGGAGCGGGTCGCGTTCGTGCCCACGGAGTGCTTTGCTGGATTCGTCGAAGCAGATGACTGGACGCGTCTCGTCGTATGGTTCGTGGTAGAGGTCGAGAACGTCCTCCATATGGTAGACGAAGTCAGCGTCATTCTCGGCTGGGATCGACCAGTAGTCAGAGAGATGGGGTTTCAGGGTGTTTTTTTAGCCGCTGTCGGACGGTTTCGTGAGAGATCGACTCGAAGTCGATCTCGTCGAGGGTAACGAGTTCGTCGGCAAGGAGATGCAGCGTCCAGCGAGCGTGTCCTTCCGGGGTTCGCTACAGGCGAGTCGGATGAGGTGGGCTTCGGCGGCACCATCCATTTTGACCTCGTATTCACGGTCGGGCTTGCGGCGATGAATCGCCGCGAGCCCTCGCTCACAGTATGCTTTGCGCGTGTTAGAGACCGTCTTGGGAGAACAACCGACGTGCTCACTGATTTCCGAATCAGTGAGCCCGTCATCGGCTTTCAGTAGGATCCGTGCTCGTGTATTATCCTCGGCCTTGCGTTCACCGGTCGAAATGAACCACTCAAGCGTGTTGCGGTCTTCCTCAGACAGCTCCACGACGTATTTCTTCGCTCCCATTCCAGTAGATACGCGCCCAGAGGAGATAAGCAGGTACACTCACGGTTGAAGCTACACTAAGGCTAAATCAGTTGTCGCTAATCCGGACGAACCCGCCGACCCAAAGGGGTGGCGGGTTCGCCGAGTGGGCAATGCTCACACTCCATGCACTCCGAATCGAGCTGGGCAAATCCTACCGCGTCACGGTGGATTTGCTCAGCGAGATGCCCGGCGTCCTCGAAGAAATCGGCCTCACGCGGGTGCCTCACTACACCGTCCTCCGCACGTGGTTTGCCCGGATTCCGACCAAGACGTGGCGTGCGTTTCTCGGCGCGTCAGCCGAGAAACGCACTGGCCACGCCGCCATCGATTCGACTGGCTTCGACCGTGACCAGCCCAGCCGCCACTACGCTAACCGCACGCACTACCGCGTCGGGCGCTGAAAGTCACTGCGCTCGTGGATGTCGAAACACTGTACATCACTGACATCCACTCGACGACCTCGAAAAAACACGACGCGAAGATCGGCCCGCAGGTCGCTCGACGCAACGTCGGCGACCTGCGGAGCCTCGCCGCCGACCGAGGCTACGATGCGAAAGCCTTCCGAGACGAACTCCGCGAAAACGGCGTCCGTCCACTGATCAAGCACCGCATCATGAATCCACTCGATCACACTCACAACGCCCGCATGGATCGTGATCGGTACAACCGTTGATCGATGAACGAAACCGTCTTCTCAAGCCTCAAGCGCACGCTCGGCGCTGCCGTGCGTGCGCGTCACTGGTGGCTGGAGTTCCGTGAAATGCTGCTCAAAGCCACCGTCTACAATCTCCGACGGAGCGTTCGATACCCGTGAAATCAACCGCCGTGTACCGAAACTACAGAGCCAATAAATCAAGATATTGGCTGCAAAAAGACGATATGAATCTCGACAAAGTCCCTATCGAACTAAGTATATGCAAATTTCTGATTTAGAGACTATTATTTCTCATATTGGGACTCATTCGGATATAATTGAATTGAATTCTAGAAAATGGAAATATAATTGGGTAGTATAGAAATAAATAGGAGGATATAAAGATAGAAGAGCCCGAATCACTCACTTAAAGCGACCGAATCGGATTGAATCACCCAACTCGTCGACTATTTCGAGAAGTACGACGACTATCTCGTAGTGGCACTGCGTCTTCCGGAAGCAGTGCCACTCGGCGACGACGTGACCCGGGACACTGCCATCTGAGCAACGCGACTCTCAGACACGACCAGTCTCCTTGCACTCGTTCTTGGTTTTCATACACGCGCTCAGGTGGCAAACGCTGTGGAGACACAGATGTCCTACCAGCATGGGAGTTCAGTGGGAAGAAGGTGTGATCACTGATGGTCGTCCGTCAGTATCTCCCGTCCAGACACCGAGGGCGATGATTTAATGGGCTGTCCCACGAATCAACAGACATCGGATAGCCTAGGTGTATACACATGTGGTCAAATGACTCGCGGTCACTCCCGGACTGGATCATGAAGGCTTACGAGATTTTTAAGTCTGGAACGGAGTCCCCCCACGACGGCCTCTCGCGTGACCGGGCCCAGACGCTGTTGCGTAGGCACGACGACTTCCCAGCCGACCAAGCAGACACGGAGTATGCTATCGAACGGCTGCTTGACTACGGCTGGCTCTACGAGGTTGAGGGAGAGCTGCGTATCACTGACTCGGAGAGCTAACCTGAGCAGGTGACTACTCGTGGACTTGCGAGCGACAGAACCGTAGCTTAACTCAGTCGATAACCGTTGATGGACCAGAGATCGTCTGGGTCGTGAGTAGCCTGGTTGTGAAGGAAACCGAGGGACTGCAGACGGCCACTCTGAACCGAACTCATCGAGCTTCGAGTGGTCGTAATCCAGCGGTTTGATGACGACGGTATCTTCAAGTCCGTTATTGACTCACAGTCTCTGGGGTACGCTCCGTTGTGCGGTAGGCCTGATCTCGATAGGTGTTGTAGAGATCAACTCCCCATTCGACAACGGTATCGTTGGAGCTGACAAGCATCGCGATGTGATCTCCTTTTCCCGTTTCATTGTAGGCCCCAATCGCTACTTTCCGATCGTCATACAGTCCGATACCGAGCGTCAGTGACTCCTCAAGCCATGAAATATCGAAATCTGCAAACTCTGAATCATCAAGAAAGTGTTGCAGTTCCTCTTCATGGAGATGCTGGTAGACTGAATGGTCGACAATTGCCTCTCCCGGGAGGCCCAATTTGAGCAGCTGGTGATAGGCTCTGAAAAGAGTTGGATTGTAAATCGATGTGAGTGCTCGGAATTGACTGAGTTCCCGGTCACAGAGGTCCAGCGCGGCTCCGAGGACAATTCCGGGTGAATCCGGACCAGAAACGACGACCTTCGCGTCAGCAAGTGCCTGTACTGGGACGTCTGAATGACACTGGTCGAGTCGCTGCAACCACGCAGCTTTCTCTATAACTTGCTCAACTGTTAGTGCAAGGTCATCATATTCATCTAAAACCTTCTTGCCTACGGGTGTGAGATGGTAGCTCCCTCCAGTAGAATTGCTCCAGCCGTGCGATTCAAACAATTGTAGCGTTCGTCGAACGGTGGAGCGAGAAGGTGCTTCGGACCCAGCGCTGACGAGTTCATGTGGTCGGGCTGGTTCGGTAGCGAGACTATCTAACAGGTCTAACGCGTGTGTAGAGCGAGTGAGACAGGCCAATTGTTCACAGTCGAGGACTTCCAGGCACGTCTCAATTGCCTCGAGAGTGATTTTCCCACCGGCAGTGAGGTCGTATCCGCGCTGCTCGGTAGCTTGTTTCGTCAACCCCCGGGCTGTAAACCGTGCAAAATAATTCGAGGCGGTTTGACGTGCAACTACCCCTTTAGCCTGGATTTCCGAGGGTGTCCGTGTCTGTCCCGCAAGTGCGCGTAACACGTTTAGTCGAGCGGAATCGACCAGTTTATTAATGATCTCGCGAACAACTAACTGTTCGTTCGTTAGCGGATTCGTTGTCATACGGCCATCGCATGTCACACGTTCACACCAAGATTAGATTCTATTCCCATCCGTATGAATTCACCGAGAACTCGGCCTAGAATTCAAATTTATTTGTCTGGTTATCCCGAAGAAATGAATCCATTCCTAACATTTATTATCTGTCAGTATTGTGCCCGTAGCGGCGTCAGTCGGTACTATTTACACGGGACCAACCGAGAGCGATTATTGTGAGCGGTCAGCTACCACCAGCACCATCCGGGCATCCGATTCTCCAGCACGCGCTTCGTTACGCACGAGACCCTTTTGAGTTCGTAGAAGAGGCCACAACAGAGTGTGGCGATCTCTATCGGATGGAACTTCCTGGCGTTGATGACGTATTCGTGCTCGCCCACCCAGACTATCTTGCTCAGGTCCTTGTAGACGACGTTGACGCATTTGGGAAAACCGACGATTTTCGCCGAGCGTTCGGTAATGGGTTACTCTCAGTTGAGGGGCAACAGTGGCGACAGCAGCGTGACATTCTGCAGCCGTTGTTTTTCCGTGACCGGATCACTGGCTATGTAGATGAGATGGTCGCTTGTGTTGAGCAACGACTTGCGACGTGGGAAGATGGTGAGACTCGTGATGTTGAAACGGAGATGCGTGCTCTCACACTCGAAGTTCTCTTTGCAACATTGTTTGGTCGGGAATTGACTCCTGGCGAGGACGAGGACCTTCGCGAGGCCGCTGATGGCCTCAATGACTGGTTTGCGCCGACATCATGGATTCTTCCACACTGGATTCCGACACCTGCTCGTCGACACTTCAATCAGTCGGCCACCCGACTTCAAGAAGAAGTCAGAGCACTGTTACCGGATGAGACATCGGCTACTCCCAGACAACAATCCGGAGATTCAGACACCATGGATCTCCTCTCGCGACTTGAGCAGACTCGCGATAGCCAAGATGGAAAGCAGATGACTACTGGGGAGATCGAGGATCAACTCGTCACGATGGTGTTTGCAGGACATGAGACCACGGCGACTGCGCTCGCGTTCACGTGGTATCTGCTCGCCACGCATCCGACTATCCGCGAAGAGTTCCACAACGAACTCAATGCAGTCCTCAATGGCACCCCGCCTTCTCTCGGTGATCTTGAAGAGTTGGAGATGACAGATCGTATCCTCACTGAAGCGCTTCGACTCTACCCACCCGTTCATACGATTCCACGCCAGACAACCACCGATGTCGAAATGAACGGTTTTCGCCTTCCTGAAGGGCATGAACTCCATCTCTCACTCATCCATATCCATCGAGATGAGCAATTCTACGACGACCCGCTTGAATTTCGTCCCAGCCGATGGACGGATGGGTTCAAAGAGAGTCTGCCAGACTTCGCGTACGCGCCGTTCGGTGGTGGTCGCCGGACCTGCATTGGCCGAGAGTTCGCATTACTTGAAGCGAAGATCGTCCTTGCGATGATCGGGCAGCAGTTCCAACTCGACTGGGAAGCAGAGAGAGAGCTCACGCTTGAACCGCGGATAACGATTCGAACCGAGAAAGGGATTCCAATGCGTCTAAACCGCCGGTAACGCTCTTCTCACTCTCCTCAGTCTTGCTATTCTTGTTGGCTGTTCACCCCCGCTGACACCGTCACCATGGGTGATTATATCCGACAATCCCCGGAAACACAGGAGTGTATGAATCCGGAGTTGATTACGCCACGAATCCAACAGTAAATTTCCAAAGATATCTTACATCGGTGTCAGGCGAGAGCGCTTGCACACCGGCCGGATAAGTAGACTGGTATTCACCCGGCGTCGCGAATCAGGGTCATCTGTAGTATCACCAGCTAACCAGAGCCATCTGTATCCAGACTATGAGTACAACACCACGGTCACACACCGAATCACCCTCGAAGAAACATTCGCAAAATCGCCTCCACACTGTTCGTCATCGTGTCCGTCACGGACTGCAATCCATGACTGCCAGCCCATGCCTCCGGACCACGATGCAGTTAGCGCTCGTGGTGGTCCTGTGTAGCGGGCCAGCGCTGGCACAGTCAGATGTCGGCTCGGTGTACTGTGGAACGCCGGTCGAAACAGGTATCAGCGTCGTCTTCAGCGCGCTTGCGGCCCTGGGTCTACCGGCGGGGATGTTCTTCACCGGCCGCAGTGGGCTCGCCTACATGCGGTCGACGGGTAACCCGAACGCACAGAACCAGGCTCGCCGGGACCTCATCCTCTCGGGGATCGGGCTCGGCGTCGTCATCATGGCGTTGGTTGCGCCGGAGATCGTGGCGAAATTCGGGAACGAAATCGGCTTCTCGTTCTCTGAATGTGTGACGCCCTTCGCTGGCAGCTCTAGCTAACCCCACCACCGACATCTGCCCCCCACCCGACCTGATGTCCGCCCTACATCATCTCCTCGTGGCCATAGTCATCACCAGCAGTCTGGTGACGCCAGCTGTGGCTGCGTCGGCAGAGATGACGACTGGACAAGCGTCGGTCGACAGGCCGCTCGTTCAACAGGGCCACCAGTGCTTTGCCGACGACTCACCGCGGCCGGGAACGGACCCACCAGCGTATACACATACGTTCGATGCAGCGTTCTTCCGGGCATACTGGTCCGGCGATCCGGACTACCGCTATTCGTCGAACGACTCGGAGCCTGCTGACTCACTGAGTCAGATCGGGCGTATCCCCTGTGCCAGCGACATTACGTTCAGGCAGCCACCGAACGTCGAAGCGTGGAACGACCGCGAACTCGAACGGTATCGTGAAGATAGTGGGTCGGCGTACCCGACACGGACCTCGCCGACGTCCGGGGTTGTCGACGATACGTACATCGAGATTTTCGCGGTGAATCCCCTGACCGTGGTTCACCAGCCAGAAGGGACGACGCAATACGCCAATCCCAATGGAACGGTGCGGACGGTTGGTGCCTACTCTGGGTCGGCACCCCGCTGCCCGGATGAAGACGACGTAGAGATCTCCTGTCACGTCCAGTCGACGAACGTCGACCACGTCACGCTGTACGTCGACGGCAAGCGACAAGATACGTCGTCATCGCCGACTGCAGTGCTCCAGTACCACAACCTCAGCGGACAGTCGACGCTGACTGTACAGATGCAGGTCACCGTGACTGTCGAAAAACGATGGGACGATCCGGAGGAGAATGACACGGATGTTGCCCATCCGACGTTCACGACGACGGTGTCCGACTCGCGGCAGGTCACGGCCTACGAACTCAACGCATCGGAGATCACCGTCTCACTGGCGGATCACCGCAATAGTACCGGTGTCAGTATGACGGTGCCAGACCTGTGGCGGAGTGCCGCCTTCGAGCCGGGCGATACGATCCATAGTCGGTGGCGATTCTACACCCGGAGTCCCGAAGGCTGGGCTGCATGGAACTCGACGTCGGGCGGGGAAGCTCCTGTCTCGGAGACGGTCCGTCCCCTGCAAGTACATGCCATCCCGGCAAAACAGGGCCCGCTTGCGAACAGCGACCAGCACTCGCTGGCGGCACAGGGCCAGTTCTACGAGTTGGGTGACGACTACGACCGAATCCAGCGAGATTTCGTCGTGACGCACCGCCCGGGCCTGAGGCGCGTACTCCGCTGCTCGGCCCGAGATTTTGCTGAATCAATCGGCGACTACTACTCGAACGGACCGGGTCACCGTCCGGGCGAACGACTCCCACTCGTTCCGAGCGTATAGCTCGCCGAACGTAACGGGAATTGTCCGGGGGAGTCACACTGAAGGCAGGTTGTCGGCGTCGAAGACGGTCACTGCGTACCCAGCCAATATGACCGCGAGCGTCGAGAATCGGACACGAAACGCGACGACGCTGTCGGTGACGGTCGAATCAACGCGAGGGTATCCCGTTGACTTTGGGACGGTGACTGTGACCGCACGCAATCACACGCGGTCGCATACGTTACAGCCCACCGAGCGAGGGACGTTCACCATCACGCTACCGGCGCGCGGCATCGACCGGGTGCTGCTGACCTACCGGCCGAAGTCCCACTGGTGGGAGCAGTCGAACCCGGTATTCGGCGATATCGTCGCGACGGAGCGAACGACGACGGTCGAGTCCGTTGCGTCGACGTATCCGCTATTCGAGACGATCGTGTCGCTGATCGTCGCGACCGCGCTGTGGTTCCTCCCACTTGGACTCCTCCTGTACGGAATAGACATCTGGACGAACGGACGACTGTTAGGACTCTACTCACCATGAGTGACAACACAACCAGTACGAGTACTGCACGCTGTATCGACAGACGAACGCTTCTGAGCGGATTTGGCGCCGGATTGGTCGCCCTTGCTGGCTGTAGTGACAGCACCGGCTCATCGAATAGCACAGACAGATCGCCGGCTTCGAGTCCAAGCTCGGAAACGGATGTCCTCGAGTCGATTACATTTGAGGGGAAAGCTGGCTACTCTCCCCGAGTCATTGCGAATTTCCAGCTCACGGAGAACTCAAAAATCACCCAAGTCGGCTTGATCAATGGGCTTGGGAATGAGGTGGACAGAGCCTATATCTCTGAGCGTGAAACAGTAGCTGAATTCGTCGTTGCTCGGTTGGGGGACTCGCCGTCTGAGAGAATCACTCAAGGTGAAAATACGCTCGTACTAATCGGCGAAAATACAGAGGTTGAAGTCCCGTTGCCGTACTCTGCTTCACTCACTCTGCATGACGTCGTCGGTCCAAATGAATATTCTGAGTTACCAGAACCACAGCGCGAAGGACGGGAACCAATCGGACTCATTGTAGAAAACACTGGAGACCACCCGGACATAGCGCAAGACGTCATTTCAGAGGATGGTCCGCATTTAGAAAACTTCGACAAAGAGACATCGGAAGAAGATCTTGGCAATCTGGTTGAGTCGGGTGCGACAACGGTACTGCCGGTACGTAGCTATTTGGCACAAGATTTCCACTGCTCAAAAACCCATACACGGGATGCTAAATTGACCCTGAAATCGGCATTCAGCGATCCAGTAACTTTCATCCAGACGTTCAGATATAGTCCGAAACGGGAGAATTTCTGCGAGATATCTCTTGACGGGGAACAAACCATCGTAGAACGAGACCAGACGACAACGGAATAATATATGCAGAGCCTCGAAACCCTCAGAGACGTCTTCTATCAGGCGTTGGTAGACCTGATGAATCTCTTTCCGGTTGCGTTCAAAGAGTGGCTCCGTAGGCATGTGATGAATACGCTTGTGGAGCCGCTTGTCGGAACCCCAGCACCGAGAGGTGGGCCCACAGATACCTTCCAAATCGCCTTTAGAACCGCTGTCAACAGCCCATGGAGTAGTCTTATTGAGACAATCTATTTTGATTACGTTGTAGGCCTTGCGCTCGGCCTCCAACTTATCGTAATCGCAGCGGTCGGACTACGGTACCAATCGATGAATCCAGTTATCCGAAAAAAGGTAGGCCGTCGACTCTTTATTGCGTTCCTCTCTCTCTTTTTCTGGCTACCACTGGCCTCCCTAGGCCTGCAATTCTTCGACGTGCTTGGGACGACGATCTCTACGTTCCAAGGTGCAGACGAAGGCGCAGTGGCCGCCGAAATCTTCGTCTTCAATTCGCTCATATCCTTTGCGCCTCCGATTGCGCTCGTCATGCTAGCTATCCTGCTCTGTATCTATGCGAAGGTCCTCGCAATCTCGATCACTCGCTGGATTGGCGTCATCCTGCTCACACTGGCGATGCCGCTTGTGGCGACGTTCTGGGCCATCGAGGTATGGCCGTTCGGGAAGTTCAGCGGCCTCTCGAAGCAGATTGCTGCGACGTATCCCGGACTCATCGCGGCAAGCCTACCCTCGGCACTGCTCATCCGCATCGGCATCGAAGTGAGCGACTGGGGGGTGCCAGGGATGGGGCTCTTCGCTGCGCCCCTCCTGCTGTACCTCTCGGCGGAAGCGCAGAAAATGCTGATTCAGAAGAGCAGTCCTGCGCTCATCCAGATGAGTGACCAGGCCTGGGCGGCGGGCAAAAAACCCGTCGAGGTCGGCGGTGCTGCCGCCACACTCGGTGCCTACGCCGTCGGCGGCCCGGCGGCTGGTGGTGCAATGACTGCCGCACAGAGTGCGATGCAAGGCAACTCGACTGGGACCGCACTGGGCGCTCGCATGGTCCATCGCGAGCTGTCCGGCAGTGCACCCTCTGGAAGCGGCGTGTCACAGGGGCCAAGCGGGTCAGGATCCGGTGGGACTGGCGCAGGGAGTGCACCAACTGGAACCGGCGGAGGTGGTCTGCCCGGCACCTCGACGCCGCCGACGAGTAGTTCGTCAGGTGAGTCCGGCAGTACTGGGAGTTCGTCCCCATCGACGGGGACTACGTCAACCGCCGAAAGTTCGTCAAGTTCCACTGCTGCAGATCCATTCGACCAAGCCTTCGGCGGGGACGCAGACGATGAGCCGACTCCCAACAGTAGCGAGGTCACATCGCGGCAGACGGAACCGGCCGATGGTGAGCAAGTCCGAAACCGGCCAACGGCGGTCGTCGACGACGGAGAATCGTCGTACAATCGGGACGATACCACAGTGTATCACCACGACGTAGACGCACCAGAGGGCGGCAGCACTACAGAGTCCGAGTCCAGAGTCGAACAGCTCCACGAAGCGCTAAAGACAGACGACGATATCCTGGGGTCGGACGCGTACCGGTTCCCGGACGACAGCAGCGCCCGTATTCAAGAGATGGAGGACACCGATGAGTAACGCATCGACTGGTGAGTTCAACACGAATATCGTCCACGACGATCTCGGCGGGACAACCGAGTTCTGGGGACAGTACACGTTTGGAGAGTTACTGCTGTTCATCCTGCCCGTCTTCGGGTGGCTCGTCTTCCTCGGGATGCCGTTCGTGCCATCGGGGTTCCTCGTCCCGGCAACAGGCTTGCTCATCGCGACGGAACTGTTCCTGCTCGGGCTGCACAAAGCTCGGCCCCGGTACTATCGGCTGACCGAGTGGCTGGCAGTCCGCCTCCGGTGGGCCATCAAGAAACCCGAGTATCTGTTCGACGACGGCGCACAGGACACGCGGGCAGTCACTCGTGTCGACCGAGTCCTTCCACACGGAATCAAGCGCGTCGACGGCGCACATCTCGGCGCGGTCCGAGTCACGCCAGCCAACATGGCCCTGCAGGACGGTGAGCAGTGGCAGCAGGCAGTCCGCTCGCTCACCGACCTCGCGAACTCACTGGAAGGAGAGACGGACCTGTACGTCACGACCCGAGAAGTCGACCAGTCGGATCACATCCGCGCCCATCAGGAGCGCCTGAGCGACCCCGACACGAACCGACTTCCCATTCTCCGAGGGTTGTTGATGGAGTGGGTCAACCGCTACACAACCGACGACGATGAGCCAGTAGCCGGAACGGAGATGGAACGAGAGTACTACATCATCGTCTCGGTTACGGATGAGGATATCGATGCGATCGACCGTGAGTCGGCGTCGCTGCTCCATACGCTGGCAGAAGTTCCCGCTGTGGGACGTCTCGCTGAAGCCGTCGCCTCTGACGGGCTTACCCAGAGCGAGCGCGAGACCTACAAGGCGAAGAAACTGAAAGACCGCGTCACGTCGACAACCCGTGCGGTGAATAGCCTGTACCGGTGTAGCGGCAACCCGGTTTCACCGCTCCAGCTGGCGAAGCTCACCAAAGAATACTGGGCGTGTGAGTCCCAGTCGTTCGGAGCTCTTGCGGAGACGTCTGGCATCTCCCCACTGCACTACACTCGTGGGCAGGATACAGCGACGCAAGACCTCGATCGAGAGGACTTGCAGGAGGGCGTCCCTGAGTTCGAGGATGTCGATACCGATGCAGTTCCGCCGGCGTTCACCCAGCCCAGCCAAGAACAGCAGTCATTGCTCGCGCCAGCAGCGATTGACTGGCATGAGGACTACACGGTCCTCGATAGCGAGACGTTCGCGCGGACGTTCTGGATCGAAACATTCCCCGAACATCCGACCAATGGGATGCTCGAACGCCTCCTATTGGATACGGACCTGAAAGCCGACGTCTCCATCCATATTGACCCGTACGAGTCGCAGGACGCCGTCGAGGTTATTTCGGAATGGGTCTCCTCGCTGCGGGTCCTGCAAGAGGACGTCGGCGAACTCGATAGTGAAGACCTCCAGCATGATATCCAGCGTGCGAAGTATATTCGACAGGCCGTCCGCCGGAACCACACGTCACTGTATCAGGCTGGCGTGTTCATTCGCGTCACCGCAGACTCCAAAGAGGACCTGCGCCAGCAGACCACCCAACTGGAAACGCTACTGCGGGACTCGCCAGCGAACTGCTCGATCAAGCGGGCGACTCGACGGCAGGAACAGGGGCTAGTGACGGTCTCGCCCATCGGCGGGAACGAACTCGGGCGCAATCGTCTGTCGTCGATGACCGGTGAAGCACTGGGATCGCTGTTCCCGTTTTCCTCGAACTATCTGCGGATGGTTGATGGCATCCAGTACGGCACCCACGACCACAACGACTCGACGGTGCTCATCGACCCGTGGGAACTGGAAACCGGCCACTCGGAACTCGTCACCGGGATGCCAGGGGGCGGGAAGACCCACGGCACGCAAGCCCGAGCGCTGCGGATGCTGAAAAAGCGCTCGGACGTCAAGCAAGTCTACATCGACCCGGTCGGGGACATGCGCGGGAACGCGCAGGTGCTGGACGCGAAGACGATCACCATCAGCGGGGACACGCCGCTGAATCCCTGCGAGATGCATCCCACGCCCGAGCATGTCCTCGAACAGTCGCCGGACATGGAGCCGGTCCGGGCGAAGATCGACGAGGTGTACGGGGTTATCATGAACTTCCTCGCATCGCGGGATATCGACCTCGACATGCACAGCGGCCTGATCACGTTCCTCATTCAAACGGTGTTCGAGGAGTCCGCTATCGAACGGGATGACCCGTCGACGCACACGCCAGAGAACTCCCCGACGATGCAGGACATCCTTGACCTCATCGACGAGATTCAGGCGAATCCTGAACGGTTCCCCGGCGCCGAAACCGAGAGCGCGAAACAGACGATTCGGGAGTACGCCGACGAGCTATCAGTAGCGTTGCAGCCGTTCCGCAAGGGGAGTACGTATGGGAACCTCGCCGAAGAGTCGAACCTGAACCTCATCGACAGCGACAGCAAAGGCGTGTATCTGGATCTCCAGCAGGTCGAGGGTTCCGGTGAGGGGCTGGGCAAGCAGTCGTTCATCATGCAGTTGCTCCTCTCGACGCTGTACCAACAGGCCAAGAACATGGAGACGAAGGTGGAGGTCATCATCGACGAAGCCCACTACCTCTTCGCCGACGACGCCAACCTGGCGTTCCTGAACCAGATTGCCCGCCACCAGCGACACGCAGGGATCCGACTGGTGATGCTCTCCCAGACACTCAAGGAGTTCTACGACGGCGACGCCGCCGAAGAAATCGCAGGCATGTGTCCGATCATGGTGCATCACCGGGAGCCGAGCCTAGACGTTGAGACCGCCCAGCGTGCTGGCCTGACCAGTGAGCAACAGCACTACGTGAACAACGCCCAGGCCGGGAAGGAATCGGTCGGCAACGGCCAGGGCTACAGCGAAGCGCTAGTCCGTGTCGATGAGCAGGGCGACTACCCCGTCCAGATTCGCACCTCGTGGGAAGAAAAGCGCGTCATCGATCTCGATACGACTGTGGATGACCCGCTGGAGGTCTTGATCGAGAATCGACCTGAGCAGGTTGAAGCGTTCGACGAGTTCCTCACCCACGAAGCGATGGTGAGCGACCTGACCAAGCAACACGGACTGACCAGAGACCAGGCCGAGACCCTCCTGTCCGGGGTGTCGGATGCGGAACTCCTCGACGCACTGTCGGTCGCGCTTGACCGGGCGACCGACGCCGACGAGGAGCGTTCCAGTTCATCATCGGCCGACGACGGGCAGAACGCAGCAACGGCAAATCGTGCGACAACTGACGGTAGCGACGACCCGCTTACTGATTCTATGACACAAGTACTCGATTCCATGGAGGCGCAGCGCCAGTCAACTACGACGAACGGCACAGCCCCAGCAGCGCACGACACGGGGGGTGATGCTGATGAGTGAGCGCGTCGCGTTCTACCCGTCAGCAGACCAGAAGCAGATCATCGAGCAAATGGCCGACAGACACGGCATGTCTGTCTCCGAGTACTGTATCCTCGCTCTCGACAGGCAGATTGCGAGCGAGCTCCGTTCCGAGCGCGTTGCGGAAACGGACCTGGAACAGAAGCTGGATGGAGTGGAGGACACGGTCGTTGACGAGATAGAATCCGCCTTCGCGCCGTCGACTGACGAAGAACGGTTGTACGGGGTTGCACTGTGGAACCTGCTCGGTACTGAGCATTCGAGCGAGGCACGTGCTGATGCGATGTCCACCGCGTCCGAGCGACTGGACAGTGGGCTCGAAAAGCTGCGAGAGAAAGCCGAAGAAAAGCCGGAGGAGACACAATGACAGAGCGCACTCGCCTGCAGATATATGCGACTGAAGACCTCGAAGCAGAGATCGAAAAACATGCTGAGCTGGCCGATCTCTCGAAGTCCGAATACTGTGTGCGCGTCCTGAAAAATCATCATCACATGGATATCGGTGGTGGGCGGGCGCAGTACGCCCCCGACGAAGATATCGCGGCAACCATCGACAACGCCGTCACCGACCTCATCACCGCGATAGATGATCTCCAGACCGACGCGACACCAGACCTCGAACACCTCCAGTCGCTCCGGACAATGTACGTCATCGCTCTGTGGGAACTGTGCAAACAGGAGTACAGTCCAGCTGAGCGCGAAGACGCGATCAAACGTGCCGCGCTCCAGATGGGAGACACCCAAGGAGACACTGCCTCCTCGGAGGATGACGGTTCGACGCTGCAGCCGTCTGAACTTGCCGGGCTGGTGTCCTCTGACCCATGATCCTGAAAACAGACTTCCAGCGATCCGGCGCGGGCGACCTGACGAGATACATCCGCCGGAACCGTGAGACTGACCAACAGAAAGTCCCGCTCCGGGACCGGACTGGGCGGGAACTCTCTGAAGACCGTATCGAGCGGTTTGTCGCAAAGAGCGAACGGTTCGAATTCCAGCGGCATCTAGTTGTCTCGCCACATCCGGCGGCAGCGTATTCCCCGGCCGAAATCGACAGCAACACGCGGGAGTTCATGCGAGCGGAGTTCGGTCACCAACCGACGACGGACTACGTCTATACAGTGCACGATGACAGCGATATCGTGCATTCCCACGTCGCCGCGACCGGAAGGGAGGTGGAACTACGATTGGATGTCGACGAGATCCAGCGACTGCGGAGCCGTGCCAGAGAGGTCTTCCGGGAACCCCAGCGCCTCAAAGAGCGGGCACCGGAGCGGGAGGCTGCGCACTCTGCGGCGATTCCCGACGACGCTGTCCGCAACCAGTCCTCGGATCCCGACCGATCCGATACTACCAGCGATGACTCGGACGTGACTGGTGGAGCTGAACCGGAGCGGGAAGTCACGCCGGATCGTGACTTCGACCTTGGCGGGGAGCGTTGATGCCACAGGACTCTCAGTCGTCGACGCCACCGGGACAACAGCCAGCGGAATTGCCGCCCAGTCTCAAGTACGATGAACCGGCGATGATCGTCTGGAGTCTGTTCATGCTGTTGTTCCCGCCGATGTGGATGGACGGCGACAAACCGTTTCACAAACGGTTCTGGGCCTGGCGATACGTCTACCTCGGCTTCCTTCTCGTGACCGCGCTGTACTACGCTGAGGCGCTTCTACGGGGTGAATACCTCGTGTTGGTGCTGTTCCCGTTTGCGCACGTCCTCGCCGCGTTCTCTGTCACTGGCCTAGTCATGGGGTTCCAGGTGCCCGGCGCTGCGGTTCCGTTCGTTCCCTATCCCGTCGCGGCGACGACGTATGCTGTGCTTGTGGTGACGATCGGCGCGGTCGAAGTCGGTCGACGAACCTCTCCGAAACTGTTGACCCGCGAACCGTGGGAGTGTGACGACGACGAACTGGTCGTCCCGTACGAGAATATCGAGACTAAACACGACGACGCACCGACACCACCGACACTCAAACAGGACGTCTCGACGGCCGTCATCGGTGAAACGGGGAGTGGGAAGTCCTCGGCGATGCAGTTACTCGCTTATCAGCTCCCCTACAACGCGGACACTGCCGTCATCGCCCATGACGCTGGCAAAGAGTTCCAGCAGTTCTACGCCGACCTCGGGTTCGACGTCAAACGTGTCGGCCTCGACGGCGACGTCACGTGGAACCTGTTCAGGGATGCCGATTCGATGCAGGACTTCCGCGAAATCGCAGCCGCCGTCTTCGGAAACCCGGACGGTCACAACCCGTTCCACACACCGGCCAAGCAGGTCTTCGAGGACATGCTCATGTACGTCCATCTGGAGGCCCAGCGGAACAACCGCCGGGACAACCTCTCGCACATGGATATCGTCTCGCTGCTCGAGGAAGGGCGGGCTGGCATCTACAAGAAACTCGATCGCTACGACCGACTCGAATCCGATCATCTGGACACCGACCAGGGGAAAGGCGCACAGAACATCTACCAGACGCTCATCGAGTACACCCGCCCAGTCTTCGTCGACGACTTCGGAGACCATGGGTCGTTCTCACTGCGAGAGTATATCCAGAACCCTGACGGCCGCGTGCTGATCATCGACTCCAGTCCGTCGCGGATGGCGACGCTTGGCCCGATGTTCCAGCTCCTCATAGACTGGTCGATCCGCTTCGCGATGGAGTCACCCAACCCAACGGTCCACGTCCTCGACGAAATCGACCAGTTACCACCGCTCGGGCAGATCACGAACCTCACCGCCCGTGGGCGCAAGGAGAAAGCACGGGCGCTCGTCGGTGTTCAGACAATCGGCCAACTAGAGGACACCTACAGCGACATCTCCGGTATCCTCGGCAACTGTCCGCAGGGTCTGTACTTCGGGCCAGGCGATGCCCAGTCGACCGAATTCATTCGGAACGAGATCGGCGAGCGACGGATTCTCGATCGCACTGAAACTCACGCTCTGTCGCGGAATACAGGGGCGAAAACGCAACGTTCCCAAGCACGCGAGAGTGTTCGCGAGACGGAAAAAGCACCCGTCACGTCTGGGCAACTCCGGGATTTTGAACCCGGCGAGTGTATCACCGTTACGCGAACGGCTTGGTGGCACGGGCAGACGTACGAACTCCATCAGGTCCGCGACGACTTGCCCGACCGTGGCGTCGACTCGCCCGGAACACCCCGTGAGGAAGATCTTGATGGTGGGCTGACGGAGACGGATAGCTGGATAGAGGTGGTCAAGCAGTATGTCGCTCGACGGGAGACGGCTGACGCCGACGTGAATGACGACCAGTCCGTCGACGATGCCGACTCGGATGTGTGGGCGAATCCGGATGTTGACGAGACGCCGGCGATTACGTACAGTGACCGGCACTGGCAGGATGCACTCTCACGCCTTGATGTCGATAGCGCCCGATCACGCAGGGACAGAACGTCGACGCCTTCTCGGACCTGTGTGCGATGCTCGACCGGCGGGTGCTGGACTTGCCTGAGGGTGAAGAGGTTACCGCCGAAGTTCGTGAACTGCTCATCGAGGTCTACCGTGCGACTGGACTCCTGCCCTCAGAGGTCCTCGATGAGGTTGAGAAGCGAACCAGTCTTCTCCGGATGAGCGATACATTCCGCGAGACCTACATCACGATGGCGTTGGCTAGCGATGCGACAGCTGTCACGCCAGCCGACGAGAGTACCGAGGAACTGCCGCACACGCTATTCGAAGAGCAACTGGACTCGCCGCTCCCTCGGACAGCGATAGCTCGATGTCAGCAGACCAGTGTGGCGAATCCGGGAGTCAGTCGGATGCGGAAACGGCGATATCTGATACGGGGTCACCAGTGTCCCCAGACGATACTGACACCCGAGACACAGCGACTCCTGACTCGATGTCGGCCAGTGACTGCGAAGATCAAAAGGGCCCCACTGATGACAATGACCGATCGTCGAAAACTGCATCTGACCCAGCGTCCGACACCAACTCCGAGTCGGCTGACGACGACGTCGACGCGGCAGACTTCATGTAACCTCTCACGCTGCTGGGTCACGTGGCTCGCTCCTGATTGACCTGCTTCTCCCGGCGCTTTCGTCTTGGCACATCCCCAGCGACAGTGTTGCTCTGTTATCTTAGCTTTCTAATCATTCGAGTTGTCCCGACGCTGGGACAACAGTCAGTTCGTGTCGTCCAATCTCGGTAAGCGTGATGCTGACCGAGCTATCTATAAGGCTTCCAGTAAAGTATTTTCTTCCAATGTGTATTTTCTCGAAAACGCAAGACGGAGCCGACTAGAGTCACATCTATACAAGAAATTATTGCCGTGGCTCCATCAAAATCGCAAGACGGCAGTCGGATGAGTCAGATTTAGCATGACCATTTATCTTGCCCCAGAAATTCGCGGAAGTCTGGCTCAGATATTCAGAGTGACATATCGAAATCGGTTAACGTTCTCTGGTGGCTGTCGGCGCGCAAAATTGGAGCAGCCAGCCGACGTTCTGAGCGGGCTATCAAACCTCTTAGAATCCGCAAATGTTAGCACGCTACCGGATAGGACGCACCCATCATAGCCAGCGCAGCTGGACCACCGCGGGATGCACAGTCCACCGGGTGCAATCACTCTTGGGACGGGTGTTCAAATCGGTTTGAGAGAGTCCTCGTAGCGACTACAGAGATGACGGCACTGCCGACTTTCGTTGACGTCGCCACCACCACTCGCTAGTCGTCGCTCACAGTAAGCGCGGGGACGTCGTCGGGCCGCTCCTCCTCGGTCCAGTCGAGTGACCAGCGATAGTAGTCGCCTCGATACCAGCCTGATTCGGAGTCGTACCGGAGACGCTGAAAGATGACGAGGTACTCGACCGGGTCAGCGTGTCCCGGCAACACGCAGGGCCTGATGTCGACGTCGCATACCCGGCCAGTCGTTTCGAGGAACTGTGTCACGAGTGCGACGGCGTCGGGCCACGTGTCGACTCGAATCTGTCCGTACTCGTCGAACTGGTCAGCTAACCACCGTGGGTGTGGCAGGTCAGTCATGGTTCTCCACTCACTCGTGGAACGCACAAATCACGCTCACGAGCGTAGAGGCTGCCGTCGACGTATCAGAAAGCAGCTGAGTGTAGGAGGAGACCAGCTGACCAGCACGCAAATAGCGTCCACCGTCGACATCCAGTTCGGACTCACCTCTGGACAGCAGTTAACCAACAGTCCGAGTGAATCAGATCCTACTGTTGGTTAACCGAACACCTCGTTTTCGCTCTGCTGCAGACTGTGTCGACAACATCACACCACCACAGTTTGCGAGAATCGTACCCACGGCCGCGAGTACTTGTACCGAGTGCATCGGCCTGTCGACGCGAGTAGCGACAGTGGTTGGTTGACACCATTAGGTAGTGTACACTCAGGACCACCGATGTCAACAAAGAGTGGTCGCATAACTCGACGATGCAGTAAATACAGAGAATCGCGGTATCGCGAAGGTCGCCAAAACACCTACAGATTAATTATATAGAAAGACAACAAATATTGTTCATGAGTGATGAAGATATTGGGGCAGACACTCCACCACTTACGCTAAAAATCGTAGAAGCCGTGGCAGAGCTAAAGCGGGTAGACAGTGCACAACTGCCCCCACTCGGCAGCGTGATTAACCCCGATGCACTCAATGAGCTGTTTACGGACTCCTCAACGGTAAGAAAGCACCAGCAAGCCTTCGTCTGCTTCCAATACTGTGACTATACAGTCTTTGCCTACGACGATCACAGCATCATGGTTGAGCACCACCCTGACCACACGATGGCATAGCGAATATGACCGATCCCAGTCGCCAGACCCATCGTGGAACCCGCCGCCGATTCGGACGAAATACCTAATACTGTCCTGCAGAAAGCGCCGGTAAGAACGACAATGTCGAGTGACACAGTCTGGGTCAAGAAACGGGGTCCAGTCGGGGCAGGGGCCACCGTACACATTCACACAGATCCAGACTGCCAACCGCTCCAACAAGCAACCGCTGTCGAAAAAACGGAGCGACAGAAACTGCCGGATCACTGGCCCGACTGTTCGCTCTGTGCTGGGACTGCCGCGACAGGTGGCGTTTCGGAAGGCGAAAACACGCACACCCGCCGGAAACTCCTCGAAGAGACTGATCCAGACACCCTCCCGTAGTGCTGGCGACGAGCGGCGTTGCGCGGCCATTCTTTAGCGCCGACGTGGCGAACGCTAGTCGGACCAGTTATGATCACTGCAGCTACTATTCGGGACAGACAACATCTGCACAGGCCGGACATTCAGCCCAGATGCCAGTCGTACCGTCGGATTTCTCGTACTCGACTAACACCCAGGCAGCAGAGATGCTCGCTCTGCATTCTGGACACCGACCAAGCGTCGACGCATCACGGGTCATGGAAAGGGGGAAGGAACGTGTGACAGGTGCCTTCCACGAGAGTGTGATTCGGCCACGAAAATAAGCGTTTGGTGGTGTATTGTCGCTATGTCCGGCGGTTTCGAGTAAAATGGATCTCCGGAAGGGTTACATCGGTGCCCCGTGCAGTGCAGGCAACGATGGGTGTCCGCACAGTCCTCAAGCAGCTCCTCGGCGACGAGGTGACCGTCGCTGTCGAATGTCGACAGTGCGGTACAACGGTCGCTCCTGAGACCCACAAGTGTGACGCGTGTGGGGCGACCGCGTTTTGTCGATACGAAATTCCAGAGTAACCAGCCCGAGACAGATCGGAGTGTGCCGTCGGCATCGTCCAACACGAGCCTGAGAGCATCCGTGAGACGGCGCGTCTCGTCGACCGGGATGTCAATCAGATCCACCGGAATTTGAAAGAGCTATAGGAACTCTACCTCGTCGAGCTCGTCGACGACGGCCAATCGAAGCAGCCATCGGTTTGTACGACACGATCAATATCGACCTCCCGCTTGTGGCGCCGGATGTTGCCTCGGACGAAGCAACAGCGTGAGTCAGGAGACCAACGGCCGGTGAAAGACCAGTCAGCTTGTCCAGTTCACTAGACGGTCGATTGAGAGAGGGACATGTCGGTGTTATTTGCTCTCCGTGTCCGAGACGATCTCATACGTTGCGGTGATCTAATGCAGAAGGGGTTGGACCGTGCCCGCGACTGCAGATACTTGTGGTGAGGTATTGCTCAGTCACCGTGAGCAACGACAAAGCTGGTGATGGTGCCGACCTACACGAGCCTAGCTCCACCGTTCGACCGTAGCACTTCGCCAGTGACATTCGGGTTCTGGAGCATGAAACAGACCGCGTCCGCAATATCCGCTGGATCCGCGATTTGACCGATCGGGATATCTTCGGCTGCCTGTTCGCGCATCTCAGCGGTCATTCCGACTGTATCGACGATTTTCGGGCTCACTGCTGATATCCGAACTGGGGCGTATTCGACCGCGAGATACCGGGTTAGACACTCTACAGCTGCGTTCACGACTCCGCTGGCGAAGTAGTCGGGCTGTGGATCCACGGATGATTCTCCGCTGAGGAAGACGATCGCGCCGTCCTCGGGTAGCACGTCGCGGGCAGCCTCAGCCGCATAGTAGTACCCGAAAAACTTCACATCGAAGGCCTTCCTAAGTTGGGCCTCGCTTATATCAAACCCAGTTGGGATATGCGCTGGCGTACACACGAGGTAGTCGGCGTCGAATTCGGTGAACAGGCTCTTGACATCCGCACGAACGGTGATATCAAGAGGATGTTCCGTCGCGTTCGGACCCAGTGTGTTCGCGGCCTCCTGCCGACGGTCGTCGTCGCGGGCAGCGATGACGACGTCCCCGCCCGAGTCGATAATCTGTTCTGCGGTGGCGTAGCCGATACCCGAACTGCCACCAATCACGATAGTCTGTGTGTCAGTGAAAGTCACACGCACTCTAAGAAGAGCTGTCCTATTGAATGCTTGCCAGTGTAACCCTCAAAGACCTGTTTCGTGATACTGAAGCCAGTCTCCAGAAATCTTCAACAGCTTCAGTATGCGATTTGCTGGAAGGGGAGGACTGGGTTGACAATGACGTCCTGTGGCGTGTACAGAGTTCAGGTGTACTGTGGGTCGTGTCCTCCCCGCCGCAATAATTCATGTGGTATGTTAATAAAGAACGCGGATACTAGATCATGTAACCATTCCTCTGCAAAGTGATAGCCGAAATGATGGCTGAAATGGAAACGGTTAGGCCGTGGGCAACGCGGTGAATACGGTGGGTTGCGGCGAGGTACGCGCTTGCGCCGAGCGCAACGTTCTGTCGGTACCGAGTGATTAGCACCACCAGAAGGACACTCTCGAAGATCAGCTCACATATTCAAAGCTGTTGCTGACAGCCATTTATGAACGAATTGAGCCGGGAGCCAACGTCTCGGTCGACACTTAGGAGGAGACTGTGACACTCTTCGTGTGAGAACTGGAAGACGAAAGCCTTCTCGTGGTAATGGATGAGAGTCTGCCTGCTGCCGAGAGGAGCGTCGTTGGTGGTCTCGTTGGTCAACTCAGGAACCTCTCTGAACGTGTCCACTACTGTCTTGTACTCTTCAGCAGTGTACCTATCCTTGAGATCATCTCGGAGATATATCAATTCACAGTCGTCCTCATACACAATCGCAATCGTCCGTAGCGCGTCATCGACAGTGCTTCGAGCATACTCTGCTAACTCCGCACTGGTCTTGTGAGGCATATGCGACCTGTCACGAGGTGATCTATTAGTATTGAGGGGCGCAAAGCTACCGAAGTTGCGAGGAAGGCTGGCAACGTTGACGACAGCAGGCCGACGGTGTCGGTAGGGACCGCGCCCGCGACTGCAGGCACGGTGGACCGCAGCGAGGCGCGCGCTTGCGCCGATGCAGCGCTCCGTCGTCCTCGTGAGCGACAGCGAACGAGGGCCCGGCAAACGAACGGAGTGAGTCTGCCGGCGGCGCCGCGCGCGGTCACACACGATTTGCCCACACTGTCGACACCCAGGCCGGCTGGCCCACGCGAGCACACCACCCGGGATACCGAGTATCTCGGACACCCAGCTTGACTGACCAACGCGACGCGCTGAGCAGTACCCCGTTCCAGTCCGTGCACGCGATTGGCTCGTCGCCGCCCTGGTGTGCCGGTGGGCGGCGACGAGGCCGCGTGCGCGAGGTGGCTGCGCGCCGGCCTGTCCCACCGCGACGAGACGGCGCCGGTCGACTGACCGGCCGGGACTTGACTAGTCGCCGAGCGTCACCGCCACAGCCATGTCCATATCCATCCGGGTAGCCCATGCGTGGGTATCAGACTCAGCATCCCACGGAGCCAGTCTGGGACTGTCACCGGCACAGCCGAAGGAGGCCCGACAGTCGCCGGTCGGGGCTGGCCCGTCGCCACGGTCGAGAATGCACATGGTGGTGTCGCTCGTGACCGAGACAGTTTTCAGCCCGTTGTACTCGTCGGGTTTGCCCCCACAGATACGCACGCGGTCGCCTTCGTGGAGCGTGCGAACCATCCGGCCACCGTGGACGGACTTGACCCAGACGGTGACCTTCGCCGTGTCACCGGCGTCGTCCTCGACGTACGCCACCTGATACTGATTCGGCGCGTCCGGGTCGTCGATGAGATGCGTGACCGTCCCCTCGATGGTGGTCTCGTAGGCGTAGGGGTTCACGTCCGCAACCGGGACCGGCGTGTTCATCGCGGCCCGCGCACTGAGGAGTGCGCCAAACACGCCATCGAACACTGACCCGCCATCGCCGGTGTGGTCGGCCACGAGTCGGCTCGCGGCGGCCCGAGAGATGCCCGTCTGGTCGCTCACGCGGACGGCATCCTGATTCACGTCGGCCAGCGTCGCGGCGTCCATGTCAGCCCGTGGGTCGGCCTCGGCTTCGAAGCCGTCGGCCCGGTCGGTCTCACTCGTGGTGAGCTGGCGGGCGGACGTTTCGCGGTCGACGTCGTCAGCGTGGGCATCGCGTGCCGTCTCGGCGTGCCGGGCTTGCTCGGCTTCACGGCCATGGCGTTCCTCTTGTTGAGCCAGCGTCTCGCCAACGCGACGGTTCGGGCCGACTTCGGTCGAGCGGGTCCAGTCGTAATCCGTCTGGCGTTCGTAGTAGTTCCCGCGCGAGTCGTGGCCACGGTTGGGGCGGTAATCGAGTTCGTCGCCGTTCGCGGTTTCGGCGACGGCTTCGAGCATATGCTCGGCTCCCTCGACGTGGGCACTAAGGCGGACCGTCTGGTCGAAATCGGACGATGCTTTCTTACCGGCGGAGTCGTTAGCGTACATTGTCTTACCGTAGTCCACGGAAAGACACTTGCCGGATGTGCCAGCATCCGGTTTTCCTGCAGCGCAAAACGGCTTCGAGAGCGCCGCGTGTCGTGCCTTTCCGTATATAATGCCATGAGTGCTATACACTTAAAACTAACGACTAAATAGATTTGGTTCAAGTGTATTAGAACGAGAATAGTGGTGTTCTATTGCCCGATTCCAGATCCCAGTTCCCGGCCGATTTAGTATATAAAGGCTAATCGAGGTGCCACCCTCGACGGCGGGGGACCTCGTCTGCGGTGCGGTTGCGGTCACGGTGAGCATCCCGAGGGACCAACCGAGTGCCGGATGGGTGAAAGCCCGGCAGCGCAACGGAGTGAGCAGCCCGGACCACAGCGAGCGGTGCGCGGCCGCTTGCGGCCGCGCCGACGAACGACGCTGTCGTGAGTCAGCGAGCGTCCTCGTTCCGGCGAGGGAGGGCGGTCCCGAGGGTTCTTGCTGTACTGGTGGGTCTGAAAGGGGCACGCCGCTGGCGCGTGTCCTGGTCGTCTCAGCGACCCCTATCCGAACGGAGTGAGGATATGTCGCTGAGCGACCGCCAGCGGCGTGGGGCTTTCAAGTTGTGCTGGGCCGACGTCGACGCCGTGGTTGCGGAGATATAGCTTTCACAATCTGGTGTCATTTCAGGCGTACTGTTGTTAGTGCCGTCTAATCACTCTGCAATACTGTGTCCATTCCTGCCCCGAACGATCACCTACAGAAAGGCTCAATCGTAGTCACCGTACTGCGATCTACTGTAGAGCTTCTCGCACTTGAATCAGCTATTCCACTGCCATCTGTACTCAGATGGACCCTAGTGCCGACCATCCCGGCTATCATTTGAATGTTACAGTCGCCCAGCGGCGGCTGACGACGCTATCTGTGACTCATCAGGGAATTCCTTCCCACGCCAGTCCGTCAGTCCCATGCCAACTGCACACCGGTTTCGCGGCTATCACGCCTGACTGCCAGCCCTTCGCTGTATTCTACCGGAAAGACGATGTCTGTGGTCCACTGTCTGCCCTCCTCCTCGACCAGCTAGACACTGATAGGTCGCTAGGCGACACAGCCGACGACGAGAGTGCCGACTGCCAACTGTAGTGCAGTCGGCCGCTCTCGGCCAGAACGGGTAGCCACGCGAAAGCCTCCAGCCTCAACGAATTGGACGGCGAAGCCGTGAGCGAGTAGGGAAGGGGAGTTTCCCTCTCACCTGGCGTTCGAACTCTCACGACGATTTCGAACACGTGGGGTGAGTCATTAGCAGAATATCGTACGCTCACGTCGACACTAGTGGATATATTTCGAGTTTCTGAATCTTTCCGGCGACACAGTAGTCGCCGAGAGTCTATCGCCTGCGTTTTGGCTCGCGACCGAGTACACTCGCAACGGATTCGATTCGATCCTCGACGTGCTGTTCGCGACTCCGCTGTTCGTCGACTTCGAGAGAGGTGATGACGCGGCTGGCTTCGACAGCGTTGTGTGCTGCGTGGACGGCGTCAAACACCTCGTCGATGTCCTCAGCCTCGATGACCGTATCCGTCGCAGTCAGTTCATACGAGACGTCAAAGTCATCGAGTGCGTCGATTGCCTGTGCGATGTCCTCGGAGAGGCTCCCGTCTTGGACCGGAATCACTTCGAATCTAGCGATGACTGACATGGATTCTCCTCTAAGTTGGTTGGGCGTGAGGCAAGCCACCCCCAGCCACATTGAGCTACGTTAACGATCAACATATAGATTCGTGATGTGTGTCTCTGACAATTATCCACGAATTTATTTCGTCCGATGCGACTCAGATGGTCGATCTGGATATCGACAAAGGTCTTGCAGAGTCTCCTCGAGACCCATTGCTTCCGAATTCGTCGCCCTCTGTACCTACGACATCATTTGGAGTTCGCCACCGAAAATCAAGGCCATGTGACTGTTCGAATGAGTCGATTCTGACGATATCAAGTTCAATCTGCTGTTGGAACAGGTGACACCGCTCAGTCTTCGGTTGTCGGCTCCGTGTAGGTGCAGGGGAGAGAAACAGGTATGCGATGTCATACCGTATATTCGACGTGAGGGGGGGGAAATGAGCGACAAACTGAAACGCATGGTGGGCCGCTGGCCCGGTCCATACGAATACGAGTGTACCGTCTGTGGTCGTCCCAGTCTGAGTGGTCGCCCTGTCAAAACTGTGATGACGCTGTAGAGTGCCCCCCACAGTGAGTACCTCGTCACCCGTAGACCCCAAACCGTAATGGACTCCGACAGCACCAGTTCGTGTACAGAACTCTATCTCGAAGAGAGCACTGTGGATCGGCTTGATAGTAGTTCGCTCTATTCGGCAAAACGTTGCATACAGAGTTGGCGGACTGTTCGTGGAACGAGAGGGTGTTAGCGACATTGCCATCTTGCTCCCCGCGCTGGACAGCGCGTACTGCTCTATCTCTCGTTTTGTTAGCCTGTTCGGTAGCGCAGCCGCGGCGACATATACGTACGACCCTCCCGAGATACAAACGGGGAACGTCACCTCGCCTGCAAACGGATCTACCTTCGTAGCGGTTCGGCCAGATCGAGAGTAGTAACTGATCACTATATAACACATATTAGACATTCATTTGATATTTTCCAATGTGTAGCTCACTCCAGAAAGCTTATTGTCACTTGTCAAGGCTATAGTCGTATCTCGTATTGATGGTTTCTGGACGGTGTGGAGGAATGTCTTGGGCGAGATACCACCAAATGGGGACAAAAATGCCAACATACGTCAGCTTATTTCAGAAGACCGACGAAGGGCGAGTACTCACGCTTGAAGACACGCAGCGTCGACGGACACGCTGGAAGGAGATCGTTAAGCGGAGAGGCGGAGAAATCAAAGGTCTCTACTATGGATTCGGCCAGTATGATATCGTCGCGATAGTTGAGGTCCCTGATACTGAATCGATAGCGAAAGTCCAGCTCGCCTACGAGCAAATGGGGCTAACACACGTAGAGAGCTTTGAGGTGTTCGAAGCAGACGAGTGGGACATTATCCTCGAAGATGCGCTCGTATAGTGGAGCTTCTGAGGAATCTCCACAGCTTGATCACACACCACTCTAAGTGAAAATATACACATCTATTGGATATCTGTTTTAGTATAATTGTATCAGGGATATATAAGTTACAACAGAATACGACCTGCCAGTGATCGTAGAGAGCGATCCACTGCCAAGCAGATCGAAAAAGACCGCTCAGCCACCCCTAACCAATCTCTCGTGCTGTTCTGTGAGTTCATTGGCCATCACTTTCTCGAGTGCAGGCTGTAGTTGTGCCATATTCGGTCCGGGTTCAAGTGTATCGTCCTCCTGGTTGTAAACGATGACGCCGTCCTCGATGAGGCAGGGGAGATAGTCGTGGTACAGCGTCATGTAGATTTCAAGTCGCTCGTCCGGAAGTTCGCCGGCTGCGACGCCGAAGTCCCACTCTGTGACGTAATCGGCGACCCGCGCCAGTGTTACCGGTGTAGTAAACACCCTGAGACTATACAGGGTATACCGGCGGTAGCGCGACGACATGATCTCGTGTTGTTTGTCGGTCGTGAGCGAGTTCGGCCCATCTGTATCCGACACTGATGGCGTCATTACTGATGATTTTGACACCACTCTTCGCTCGTGTCGCCACGGGCCGCTTCCAGCATCGCAGTCACTGTGTCGACTTCACGACAGAGTTCGGTAAGCAAGTCAGCCAGTTCCTCGTCTTCGTCACTCAACTCCGTCTGAACCCGGTTCAGATGATATGCGGCTTCTACGACCCGAACACGTGGTGAGAGGGCATCACGGTCAGTCATCGAAACCACCATCCTGTGATCTAGCGACAGACACCGAGGAAGGCAGTGACTGGACGTAGAATTCGAGCTGTGGCACTGTGGTGTCGGCACCAGTCATGCCATCGCACCTCCGACGAATGGGTCTTCCGTCTCTGCTTCGAGGCGGTCGAGACCGTCTGTGACAGTGTGAACGCACTCTCCGTCAGCATGTGGGAACACAGTCGTAAGCGTGTCGTCTACGTAGACTGCCAGACACAGTATCGGGGGAACGATCTCTTCTCGGCTCTCGTCAGCCAGCATCGGAGTCATGTCGCGTGTCTGGAATCCGGGACAGAGTGAGTAGCCGCGTTCGTTCGCCCAGTCCCTGAACTCTGAGATTGTCTCACGATACACAGCTGTGTGTTCTGGATCCGTCGCTCTGGGCGTCGTCTCGATGGGCTCCCAGACGTGACTAGTCACGGAGCCGATCCGGCCGGCTCGCTGGAGGCGCTGTAGCCGCTCGTAGGCCTCCTCCTGAGCGTCACGAACACAGGTGGGCGAGTTCCCTCGCAGCCAGAGTTCAACGTGAGTTCCTGTCTCGACACGCTTTTCCTGTTCTTCCGGCTCTGTGTCGGCCCGATCAGATTGGTGCTCAGCAGATCTCATCAGTGTCTCCCCGATAGAAGTAGCCTGTCACTGTCCGTCCTGTCAGCTTCTGCAGTCGCCAGCTGTCTGTACCGGTCGTCCTTGCCAGTAGGTGTTGCTGCATAGAGTTGTCCGCGTGTAACGGCCATCCCAGACCAGGCGACAGTCCAGCTAATCTCTTCAAATTAGACATGCACGTTTGATTCTGATGGTTGCAGGGAGAAAGGTTCCCTAGAACTACCTAGAGTGGTCACGAACCGTGATCGCGCAGTACTGTTCCATTACACACGCGTTTCGCCGTCTAAAGCCGGGATCGAGTCGACTATCCCTGCCGGCAGAAACACACATAGTGTTGATAACTACATGACAGGATTGGCAGAAGCCGCGAGAACACACCGGCCAACCAGATGTGACCCGTTCCCAGAACGGGCTGAAGCAGTTAAAGACACTCCTGTTCGAAGAAGACCGTCAAGAGTTGGTGGAGTGCATGTCGAAGGTGGTAGTGAAGCGTCGATGATGCGATGTCCATTGTTTCTGCGAGGTCCTCGGCCGTGCTCTCGCGTGGCCAGGCGTAGTAGCCCGGGTGTAGGCTGTACTGAGGGCTGCTTCCTGTTTTGTGGTTAACTGATTGCTGATTTGGTCTACGATCGTGGGTATCGTCGTCATCGGACGATCGACCGATCGCTTGCTGATGAGTTCGACAGTCGGCGTTACGTCTCCAGCGGCGTCTACGATAGCTCGAATATCACTCTCGGGTGCGACCTCGGCGGTGACGTGGATATCCCCCTCGGCCGCACATGCTGCTCTGATCGACGCGCCATGATCTGCGAGGACATGGAGTACGTTCTGGCTCGGATCGCTGATAGCGACTTCAATGAGTGCTTGCCGGTCGGCAGCAGGATCACGCACGACAGTACACGTGTCGATAAACGGGACAGTCATCAGTCTGTCGCAGAGCTGCGATGGCTCGGCGCCCGCGACAGTGAAATATTGATTGATCACACCGTCGCTGACTGGGACGTGTCGCTCGAACGTGAGTTCGCACTCTAACTGACTCGTTACCTCGCCGAACACGCTGGTGGTGTTCCGCATCTGTAGTTGGAGTTCGATAGTGGTTTCGGCCGTGAGAGAGCGCCGGCTGTGCACCCGTTGGATGGCTAAGGCAATCGTCTGTCCGAGGTCACCGAGGACGTCCCGTTCGGCCTCAGTGATGGTATGATCACGGGGTGCATAGACGACCAGTACCCCATAGGTCGTCTCACCGGTCGTCAGAGGAACTGCCGCGAGCGTGTGGTGATCGTGCGCAAGAGCAATCTCCCGTCGAGCATCCGGAAACGCATCCGCAGTCACGATATCGTTGACGACCTGAACCTCGCCAGACCGGAGCGCTGTCGTGGCTGGTCCACTCTCCGTTGGAATGGTCTCGACATAGGGATCCTCGACACCAGCGACCGTCTGCGGGGTCACAGCCATATCGTCGGTCATCTCCTGACTCATCGTGCCGATCCAGGCGGCTTGATAGAGGTCTGACTCGGTAAGATGGTCACAGACTGCAGTTTCGATCTCGTCGCGAGTCGCTGTGTTCTGGAGTCCCTGGGTAATTCCCCGGATGAGCGTATTGATCCGATGGAGATCTGCCAACTCGTCACGCCGGCGCTTGAGCGTCCGCTCGTGCGTCTTTCGATCAGTAATATCACGAGCGATGAAGACAACTGTCTCGCGACCGTACGCACCGTCCGTTACCGCTGCGGCGCGTCCTTCGAAACAGCGAGTCCCCGCTGGCACGTCAAGGTCGTACTCGACGGACTGGAGCTCCCCCGTCTCGATGGCGTCGTGAATTGTTGCGAGGAGCACGTCCGCAGTATCTGACGGAAGGACCTCGTGGAGTGTCTGTCCGAGTAACTCGTCGGGGTCGGTATAGAGGAGCTCTGACGTCGTCGGATGGGCGAGATAGTCCAGGTATCGTCCCTCCGAATCGAAGAGGAAACCGAGGTCAGGAAAGGCAGTCTCGAGAGCAGTGAGCTGATCGGTGTACTGCTCACGTTCGATTTCGCGACTCACCCAGTTACTGAGGAATTCGATAAACGTCACCGCCCAGTCCGGGAACTCATCAGCTCGTGCCTCCATACTGTAAAAACAAAAGGTCCCAGATGCCTCGCCGTCGACAATTACTGGCGCGCCGAGATAACTGGCGATGCCCCACGTCGGGTCCGCTAACTCCGGAGCCTCCATCTCGACGTCTCGGAGGACCAGTGTCTGCTCTGTTTCGACGACGTGCTCGCAGTTGGGCAGTTCCGCGAGCGGGACGGTGTCACCTGCCTGTAGATCGGAGTCAACTGGTGTCGCGACCGCCTCAAAGCGGTACTCGTCGTTCGAGACGTACGACAACGTCGCATACTCGGTCCCGAATGCTGCTCGAACGGTCTCCAGGAGTGCATCGATCTGCTCGTCGAACGACCGGGCAGAATCGACCATGATCTCGTAAGCGTCGGTGAGCGCCTGTTCGCGTTCTTTGCGGTCGGTGATGTCGCGAACGTACACAGAGAAGCCAGTGGCAGACGGATAGATACGCGCCTCAACCCAACTGTCGAGTGGCGCAGAGTACCGTTCGAACTCGGTGATTTGTTGGGTATCGAGCGCCTTGTGGAACGCGTCATAGGCCTCAGTCTCCCTGGCGTCTGGGTATTCTTCCCAGAGGCACTCGCCGAGAAGCGCCTCGGCGTCAGCCTGCAGGAGTTCCTCAGCGGATTCGTTGACGTACGTGAATCGGAACTCCTCGTCGACGACGTAGAACGCGTCACTGATCCAGTTGTAGACCTCACAGACTTCCCGGTCGTAACCAGCGTGCGTGCGAGACGTGTCCACCGCATTGGCCACACGCTTGGCAAAATTAGACGGTATTCCATCGTCAGTGGGAATGTAATCCGTGACGCCAGCCTTGATGGCCTCGCTGGCAACGGTCTCGTCCCCGTCGCGAGCGACGAGGATAAACGGCAGATTTGAATGCGTCTCGCGAATCTCCCGGAGCAATGCGATCCCGTTGGTATCCTCGAGACGGTATGTACTAATGATGCAGTCGACCTCCGGAGAAATGTGGAGATAGTCGGCTGATGTTGCAGTTGCCGTGACTGAAAACCCTGCTTGTTCGAGAGTGGCTGCGTGTGCGTGGGCCCTTTGCTTATTTGGCCCGATACAAAGCACCTGATCTGCCTTGACGCCCATGTCAATTGTCCCACTCTATTGGATGCACCGTGAAAAGTATCGTGTCTCGTTCGTTTCGACAATGTCTGTCAATCTATGGAGCAGGTATTTAAATCCACCCAGTGTATTGGACATTACTGGTTCCAGCGAAGCCACGCTACAAGCGACTAGACCAATGCGCGAAGCTATTCTCCACCTCAGTGACTCTCAACTTGCAGCGGCCGGCCTCAAGAATCTCATCGAGACGGTGAGGGCGGCGGGCTTCCGAGACGTGACCGAACTCGTCTGTCACGGTCCGGGCGGTATCATCCTGTTACAGGTTGAGGAGCCACTCCCCGAGACTGACTTGGACGACTTCGACGCGATCGTCTGGTGGGAACGACTCGCCACGTCCTCGTCAGGCGTGACCTATCTGTGTAAAGTCAGCGCGCCAGATCTCGCCGAGGATTTCCCCATCCACGAGCATGGTGTCGCACACGACGTCTCCGACGTCTGTGAAGGTGGACTCGAGTTCTCGGTCATCGGCTCACAGGCCGATATCGGGCAGACGGTATCGACTGCCGGCGAAGCAGGTCTGAACGTGCTCCTCGAGCGCTTGACTGACTACCGTGGCCCGACCTCATACCTCGACGCGCTCACCGACCGCCAGCGGGAGATCGTGCAGACGGCCTACTCGATGGGCTACTATGACGTCCCTCGCGAGGCGTCGACCGACGATGTCGCACACGAAGTCGACCTGGATCCATCGACCGTCGCTGAGCACCTCCAACGAGCTGAGCATAACCTGCTCTCACAGCTGTTCCAGAGAACGGGCCACCCTGTCTAGTCGGAGGCCTATTCCGGGCCATACCAGAGAGAACGCCACGATGGTGGCTCACCGCTGATATGGAGTTCCAATATCGGGGATATCACGAGCCAGCTGGTGGGCGACATCCATTGGTATCGCCATGGTGACCGCGTCGGTCTTCGCGGCCCACTCTTCGTACTCCGCGTCGGTCGGGAACGCGTTCGTGTATGGGCAGAACCACTCGTACCCGAGCGACAGGTCGACGTCATCGGCAGCGGGCGCTTCCACGTCAGCAGCGACGCCGAACGACATCACGGCGTCTGGGGGCTCGACGGTCAGCGAGTCCTGACCGGCCTGTATCTCGACGACAGTCCCCGAGGCTGGACTTTCACTGCGAATCGTGACCGGGTCGTCTGCCTCGCGGAGAAATGGGACGACGAGGGCGTCGAGCACGCAGTGGAAATACAGTGGTTCACCGTCGATGATCGCTTCGTGGCGGGACGTCTCGGTGGTACACAGCGTCTCCATGTCGACTGTCAGTCCGACATCCTCAGCGACAGCGGAGGTGATCGTGACCCAATCTCCGAGCGTCGCGGGGGGTCGCGGCAGGGCAAACGCGGTCTGCAGTTGGTCAGCGACTGCGGGGGGAATTTCGCGTTCTCGGTACGTGCTGGAGGGCTGATTGGTCACGGGATGTCTCACCTCGACCGGTTGTACGCCAACGGTGGCTGTCGGCCTTTCTCCCAGCCTCTTGGGTGGCTTTATCTCCTCGACAGATCGTGGTTGGGTGGCTCGACAAGTGTTCCCCAGTCGAGCCATCCCAGTAGCGGTTCAGGCGACACGGCCGATCGCCCGGGCGAGTTCGAGCGCATCCTTCATGGTGGTCGGAATGGTGATGGCGTCGACCTCAGCGGCCCACGTCTCGTACTCTTCCTGGGATAGGAAGACGTTGCCGTACGGGCAGAATAGACTGTACGCGAGGATCGGGCTCGGAACGTCCTGGGGTGGCGCCTCGACGTTGGCGGCGACGCCGAACGACATGACGACGTCTGACGGGGTGGCTTCGATCTCGGTTTCGGTCACCCAGAGTTCGATCGGTTCACCGCTCACCGGACTCTCCGTCTCAATCTCGACGGTATCGACATCATCGGCCAGGAACGGCACGATAATCGGATCCTGGAAGCACTGGTAGTGTTGGGTCTGCCCGTTGAAGGTTGCTCTGTGCGGGGAGTCGTCGATCGTACAGAGCATGTCCATGTCCACGTCGATGTCGTCGCGGTCGGCGAGGAACGCGAGGGCATCGACCCAGTCGCCGAACGTCTTGGGACGCTCGTCGAGTCCGAGTGCGAGTTGTAGCTGGTCACCGAGTGGCGTCGGGACCTCTGGACCACGATACTCTGTACCTTCGATGGAATCGCTCATCAGGGAATTCCTCCATCTGTTCAGATACCGCAGACAGCCGAGGGCGTTGCTCCCAACTGACGGGAGAGACTTATGACGAGTCTGGAAACGGTGTACTGACGGCCACATCTTTCCGCTATAAACCTCCCCAACAGGACGGGAGATAGGACATTGGACGAACAACGACGTCTATGCAGGTGTGATGGACACCGACTCCAAATCGACCACGGAAGGGATCGAACTGCCGACTGACTTCGCCGAACACGTAGCTACCGTAAGCAGACTCGACGAGCCACCGTCGACCCTTGAGGAGTGGTGGACAGAGCTGCTCGACCAGTTCTCGGAACTCGACCGGGGGGTGACGCTCGCGGACCTGTACAGCGAGAGCCCGAACCGACACGAAGTACACGTGAACGACCGCGTTCGGTACACGTACTGTGCGATGGATGCCCTTGCGGCGGCGGTGATGGAAGCACAATCCGTCGTCCGCGTACGCTCGGTTGACCCCGTGTCTGGAACCCCGGTGTGGTTCACAGTTAGTGACGGCTCCGTGGCAGTGTCACCCGAAGGGGCATTGGTCTGTTACGGGTCGACCATAGACGTCCAGGACGTCGAGGCCGCGGGGTCGCTCGCCGAGTGGGCCGTGCAGGACGACAAAGACGAGATTCAGGCGGCGGTCTGCCAGTACACGAACGCCTTCGAGAGCGAGGTCACCTACGAGCAGTGGGCCTCGGAAACCGGGAGCGCAACCGCTCCGCTCCCCCCAGCTAACCTCGTACCCTTGCTACAGAAATTTCTCGGGGAATCCAGCTAGCTGAACGGAGCACGCGTGACCTGATTGTGCATGGTCCACAGCTCTCGAAACCTGTCTTTCGCGAGTTGTCTCCATCGACTCACCTGCTCCATCCGGTCCTCTCCGGTGTCAATCAGCGTAGTACTATAATCCTCCTTTGGAATAAAGTGGAAACGTCAGTGATGGGGTGGGGCTGATAAGGAATCCCACTCGGAGTCGTGATTGAATGACGCGAACAGACCCTCGGGGTTGTCGAAGTGGAGCCACGCGTGTAACGTCCACCAGTTACGGTGTTCGATGACGACGTCGTGACCGTACGCCTCGCGGCGGTACTGCTCAGCGAGATTCTCGACGGCGGCGAACTCACTCGTCCACTCGGTGTAGTGGACGAGGTCGCCGACCTGATAGCGCAGTCGCCACTGGGGAGCCCGGGGGGACGGTGCGTCGCTCGTAGTGGCGTCTGTGGGGTCTGTCTGGGCCATCACCGGCCACCCCCGTCGACCTGAACCCACTGGCCGGACAGCGATCGCCACCACGTCACGCCTCGCGACGGCCGAGACGTGAGCGGCGCCGATGCTGTCAGTACGATCCCATTTCCAAAATTCTTATATGAGTGGTGGCTGAGTAGCCACTCGCAGGCAGTCGTGCTGTCAGAGGCACTCGCGGCGACGGTCAATCCACCATGCTGGCGGCGCTGCGGCGCCGTCAGCTGGTGCGATATTGTACAGCGACCCACACCTTTACATATGCGAATGCTAGACACACAGCTACGGCCTCGACCACTGCCGTGCCTCTGACAGCCATCGGTCGTCGGGGCCTGATTCTGTTGCTGAGCACTGGCCAGCGGCTGCGTGGGCCACATCAGTCCTCACGCGCCCGGAGCGCATAGCCATCGATCCCAGGGCCTTCGAGCGGCCGACACTCGTCCCAGGGCACACAGAACCTTGCAAGCCCTGTGGCGCGCCGGACGGCGATCGTCACGTCCTCGCGGTGGAGCCGATCGTCGACCGAGGCATGCAGCCGCCAGATAGTCTCCTCGGCTAACTCGGAGAGTAACACGCCGGTGACAGTCTCAGCATCGTCGTCAACGCCGGTGACGAGCAGCCGTGGGGCACGCTCGAGTTCGGTGCAGCGACGATCTCGCCGACGGCGGGACACCGCGTGGCCGTCATAGGTGGCTCACCTCCCGAGTGAGAGCGGCCATGGCGTCGTACGCACTATCCCGCGTGCGTGAGCGGGGCGCCGGTGGCGTCCGACGACGTCCTGCGGCATATGCTGCGAGCACACCTGGTCTCTCAACTGCAGGCGTCGGGCCCCACCGGTCGCGTTGCTGTGTGACCAGCAGGGGGCCTCGTAGTGAATCCCCACGAACCAGCGGAGACCGACGGTGGCGGAAGACTGTGGCTCGTCGTTTCAGGCAGCGGTAAGTACATCTATGCTGGCCAGCCTCTACCCCTGTGCTGGCACAGGGCGGATTGCGTTGTGCTGGCTGGTTGTCAGAGGCAGACGATGGGGCGCCCTGTCGCTGGCGGCGATGGGGCGGGCCGTCGTTTCGACACCGTGTTGACACGAGTCCACAGCAATAGCTATCTACACCTACAGCGTAGCGCCTGCTAGGACTCCAGACAGTCACCACAGCGCCTGTGGATTCATGCCTCTGACAGCATCGACTGCCGGAGTCCCCGTTTCCACTCGCTGAGCGACGGCACCACACTGGGCGGACGTTCATCGTCGCTCACCCCGTTCGACGGCACTGCTGTGTCGTCCAGTGCTCCAGGTCTTCGTCGGCGGCTCCGTGGTCGGCCCAACAATGATAGGGATGGCTGCGCAAGCTGGGCGTGGGCTCTGGGACACAACTGTTGTCCATGACCAACGACCGTGTCGCGAACCCCCCAGAGTCCGTTTCTGTGCGACTGACTCAGTCCCGCAGGCCCGTGACTGCCTACTGGCAGTCGGGAGCGGCCACTCGGTGGCTGGCGTCGCCCATCGTGGATCGCCGTCGGCGGGCGCCCCAGGCGTGCTGGCGACAGACGTAATGGGCGTGGCCGTCGAGCATCTAAGTGGCCGCTGGCGCACAACCATTGTCATGGATGGAGTGCTGTGCACCACCGCCAGCGGCCATTGGTGTGTCCGTGGGGCCGTCCGCTCGGCCGCACGTTGATCGGGAGGCTGGTGAGCCGATGGCTCGGCGAGATGGCGGTCGGCATCGGGCCGGGAAGCTGTCGTGTGGTCGACTGGGGCACGCGTGACGACCTCGTGGTCGAGGCGTGTCTCGCGGGACTGCTCGCAGTGGTCGTTAGCCGATACGCGGTCGTGATCGTGACTGGGAAGCGGGGTCTGATCGTGGGACATTGAAAGAACGGGGGCTCGGATCGGCTCCGAGCGGGCCAGTGACGGGCGTCATGGACCTCAGACACGCGAGGACCTGGCCGCGACGGCCGCGCAGTCTGACTGGGGACCAGCCGATACCCGTGGGTGTGGCGTCGGGTGACGGCTCCGACGCAGACGGGACGAGTTCGCTCGCGACCGGTCGGTCCGATCGACCGGACTGGCCGGGCAATCGTCGGGCGGACAGTACGGCCATGGCCGAGCGGGGACGAGGCGGGGACAGAGGCGACACTCGCCACGCGACGGTCTCGCCCCACAATCATCGTGACTCCTCCTGGTCGGTGGTAGGCGGCGTGGGGAGCCCGACGGTGAAATCGGAGGCGAGCCACTGGTTGGGGTTGACCTTGTTGAAGATGACGAACCCGACAGCGACCCCGATGACACCGATACTGACTCCACGGACGCTGAGACCGAGACGCCGACGGACAGCGATACCAGCACGTCGAGTACGACCACGGAGATTCCCTACGCCGTCCGCCGCCAGACCGTCAAAGAGGACCGCACGCACGAACTGGTTATCTTCGCTCGCGACGAGTTTCAAGAGCTCGAAGACGAGGTCCGCCGCGCCGTCGCCGACGAACGACGCTGTCGTGAGTCAGCGAGCGTCCTCGTTCCGGCGAGGGAGGGCGGTCCCGAGGGTTCCTGCTGTACTGGTGGGTCTGAAAGGGGCACACCGCTGGCGCGTGCCCTGGTCGCCTCAGCGACCCCTATCCGAACAGAGTGAGGATATGTCGCTGAGGCGACCGCCAGCGGCGTGGGGCTTTCAAGTTGTGCTGGATCGACGTCGACGTCGTCGTTGCTGTTGTTGTGATTTAGCGGTCATAATCAGGTGTCATTTCAGGCGTACCGTTGTTATCGCCGCCAAGTCGCCCCGTAAGACTGCGTCCACTCCTACCTCAAACAATCTCTCCACATGAATGCCCAATCGTAGTCCCAGTACTGCAACCAATTGTAATCCCACGTGTAGGACCAGTAGACTGTGTCATGTCTCGGCTGCCTGAACCCCTGTGAACACCACTGTAGACCTTCCCGGCCAGCAACCAACTGGGAGAGCCGCTCGGCGGTGGCTGACGCCGCTGCCTGTGCCACACCAGGGAAACCCCTTCTCACCCCACTCTGTCAGTCCCACGCCAACTGCACACTGTTCTTGCGGCGATCACTCCCGGTCGCCAGCCCAACGCGATAGTCCACCGTAAATCCGGTGTGTCAGCACACTGTTCACCCATCTCGTTTCTCGGCTTGAGACCTCCCCTCATAGTTAGCCGACACAATCGACATCAAGAACCAACTTGCAGCTGCGTCACCCTGGATTGAGGGGCGCCGACGAGCATGCTATCGGTACTGTCGTGGTGCTCCGGGGCTTACTCGGCGACAACCAGTACCGTTGCCTCCGACAGCTCCCGAACGCGAGACGGTGCGATCGGAAAGACCGCCTCGGGTGTGCCGGCCGCCGCCCAGACGGTGTCGAACTCCGTCAGGGTCTCATCAAACAGGACCGGAACCGCGGCGTCGTGACAGATTGGTGGGACACCGCCAATTGACCAGCCGATCCGGTCTTTGACCCGCCCAGCGTCGGCCATCGATACCGGCTCCTCCGGGACGTCAAAATGGGCGGCAACCTTCGACTCGCTCACGCGGTTGGCACCACTGGTCACGACCACCACCAGGTCGTCGTCAACGGACATGACGATACTGCTGGCAATCTGGGCGAGCTCGCAGCCGACCGCATCGGCTGCGTCGGCGGCCGTCTTCGTTCCCTCGGGGAACTCGTGGACATCGATCTCGACGCCGTACTGCTCGCGGGCTCGATCGACGAACTGCTCGGCACTCGGGTGCATACCTGCCCTATCATTTCTCCCGACAAAAGCTCCTCCGGAGCCACCGTACAGACACCGGGCGTCGCTTATTCGTCTGGAATTACCCCGCCGTATTCATCACGGCCAACCTGTCGGTCACAGATACCCATGACTGGCGAATGTATGGAAACTCCTGCTACCACAACTAGAGCGGTGTGACCCACTCGGGCGCACAGTCGTGGGTGCCGCCGTAGATCGATCCGTCGGAATACTGGTCGGCGTCGGCCTCGACGGCGACAATCACGTCGCCGGCGCTTCGTGAGATTCCGGTGACGGTGCCAACGAACGCGTCAAGTGGGCCGATACCCTCGGACCAGTCAACGTGTACTCGGCCGCCGTCGTCGAACGCGTACTGCTCGAAGCTGACGTCTTGGTGGTTGCTCATTAGAAGTGCCTCCAGTCTTCGAGGGGGAGCACAAAATTGGGAGGGAGCTGGCTAACCAACAGGGGCGGCGAATCTGACGATATGTTGGTTAGCACAATGCCGCTGGGGACTGCAGACGGTTCGCTGCCACACTCTTTCCGATCCGTCACACCTGTTGTGACGCCGTCGACCGCACCCACAGGGTCGCTCGTGTTACGAACACTCACTCTACCTCTGAACCAAAGGGGGTTCTGTCCAGTCCTGCAGCTAACGAACAGCGGTGTCGACGACAGCAGGGCACGTGCTGTCGCGTCCCCACAGCCAGTTCATAGCCGAAACGTGTCTCAGTACGCCGGCGTCACACTATGGCCCCACCACCCCCAGTCACAACGGGTGTGACGCCACCAGTCGTTACTTTGCCCGCACTGCCAGTCAGCAAGTCCAAGCCAACATAGCGTTGCTCCAGCAAGCCCTGTGCGGTCGCCATGTCCAGCGCTAGGATCTCGGTCTGGCTCTGTCGACGGCCGACCTGTCGCGTCTTCTGGACCAGATCCGTCCCGCCGAGTTCCTGCAGTGTGTCCCACACCCGCGCGAGCGTCTGGCGATGGGGAATCCTCCCAAGTTCAGCAAGCAATGCGTCCTCGACGTCGTCTTTCGTCAGGAACACGCCACTACCGTCACTCCGTTCGGTGGCGAACTCCGGCCAGCGTTTGGCGACCGCGATCGCTCGGTAGGTGTTCTGGCGATTGGACTGCTCGACGAACACCTGCTTGAGTGTCTGCTGGCGACAGTTCGCGAAGAAGTCCAGTGGTGAGGAACTGGGCTCGACACCCTCTGGGAGTGCTTTGGCGTCTTCCTGGTGGTCGGCATCGGCGTCGAGCTGTTGGGCTTTCGCGATCGCACTCTTCGCGACGTCGTGAGTCTTTGCCTGCTCGGCTTCGACGTCGTCGAGACGGCTCGCGTTTTCGGCGGCGTCGCCGACCGCTGTGGTCGCGACATCATGCGTGCGGTCGAAATCTGCTTCGAGATCGGCTATCCGCGTCTGCAAGTGGTCGATGGTCGCGATTAGTTCCTCAAGAACACTCGAAACGAGGGGTGAGACCGACCCCTCTAGCTGGTCGACGAGGGACTGGAGCGTCTCAGTATCCAGCGCAGACTGGCCGCTGTCCATGTCGAACTGGTCGGCCAGCGCCGCGTCGTCAGTCTCGGGGTTCTGTTCGGCACAACTGTCCTGTTGGGTCGCGTCATCCATAGGGACCACAGGGCCCGTCTCCGGAATCGAACCGAGCAGTGCCGACCACGGCACGGGCTATCGATGCCTCTCTCGAGACGGCGTATCCACTGGCTCACCTCAGACTGCCTCGTAGCTAGGTGGACGTCGTGGGAGCCACCCCACAGCGGCTGGTTGTCCCGGTGGGATGCCGCCGGCAACAGTCAATGCTGTCGGATGTACCCATCAGATGTCACCACCTGTGATGGTCGTGGGTCGACGGGCTGTCCGTCGGCAGTGTGAAATGAAGCGGTAGTTACATGTATGCTGGACTGCGTTTTGACTAGCGCCGGAACAGAGGAGTTCGCTTTGTCCCGGAGTGCTGTCAGAGGCACGCGATGTCGACCCCCATCGACGAGCACGATGGGGCGTCGAATCGCTTCGGCCAGTCGTGATAGATGGCCAAGAGAAACAGATATGTTTCTCGGTAACATAGGACCCAAAAGGATTCCAGTCAGTCACCACACTCGCTGTGGACCCATGCCTCTGACAGCATCGACTGGCTGGATTCCAGTTTCTGGACGCTGAGCTGCGCCCTCGTGGAATCGCTGGACGGTCCGTCATCGATGCCCACTCCCGTCGGCAACGGGTCGCGGACAGTCGCACAGACTGGTTAGCGTCTCGGCCTGCTGTTGGAGTTGGTGTTGGCCAGCGTCGGTCAGCGTATACGTGTTCGTGCGGCCGTCGACGTAGTCGCGCTGGAAGCCGGTCAGCTCGTGGTAGGTCGTCATGCTCGGGCTCCCTTGGTGAGACTGATCGATTGAGTGTGTGGGCGAAGGGACTGTACTCTGGTGGTTCGGGATCGGTGAATTCGTGGGCGGACGGCCGTTGGCGAGCGATGCGACTCGTCGAGGTAGGCTGGGATGCTGTCATATGTGCGGTGCGACGCCGCTGTCGTTATGGGCGTCGTCTATTTCATACTGTTACATTGACCGCACTTATTGTTTTCCACGTGTCTAACTATATACTCGTGTCCAATATTATCAGCAAAGTTATAAATTGCCACGAGCGAGTATATCCGCTATCGATGGGAGATCGTGGCCCAGACCAGCGTGTTTCAGATGACGACATACTCAAAGAAATTGCTCTGTGTCCCGATCCAATCGTTACCGCGTCTGAGCTCGCTGAAAAACTGCCCTATAGCCGGCAGCGAGTGAATCAAATTTTGGATGAGTTCGTAGAGAACGGGTGGGTCGATGAGCGTGAAGTAGGCGCTCGTGCGATAGTATATTGGCTAACTCCGGAAGGGCAGCAAGAAATTGCGAAGAGCTAGTTTTCAGCAATCCACCAGCCAACTGCCCTACTTCCCGCTTCCTTCCGTTCAACAACCCCTTTTTCAAGCAGCTTCTGTAGTCTGTAGTGGATTGCCTGACGCTGGACATCTAGCTCGTCAGCGATTTCCGTTGCTGTGAGGAATGGAGCATCAGCTTCTTCGAACTGATTTAGAATCTCTTCTGTCGTAATCTGACCTCTATCAACTGCCATTAGCTGCCAATTTGTTCACACGAGACAAAGGTTTTATGGGTATTAGACACGTGTAAAAAGTTAAGGAACGCACGTGTCGCTGGTCGATTTCTCACGAAATCGTCCCGGTGCTGAGACACCGAGACGCGTGGTTCCGTCCTAGAACCAATGGCAACTACGCAACCGAACCCTCAAGAACGTATTGCACGCCAACTACTCACCCAGTCGCCAGGCCTGTTTCTCGGCCTTGACTGCGACGACGCCGTGCAGTACTGGGACAGTTACGAGCGCACCGTCGCTATTGTTCCACGTGACACTACCTCTGTCAAGGACGCCGAGACGTTCGAGCTAGACGTGACGCCCTGCGGGACGCTCAGTGACTGGTGTCGGCACGTCCGTGGAACGCGTGGCTGGGACGTTGGGCCGCATGTTGGTGGCTCAATGGTCGGCGACCTCGTGCGAGGTGCCGAGGCATGAGCTGTACCGTAAAGCAGCGCGATCAGGTGCGGCGTGCCGCTCAGGCTATTCGGGACGCAGTTCCTACCGTGGCCGTCGATGTCGTCGCGCCAAACGCTAGTCAATACGACGCGTGGACGCTTGACGCCGTGTTGCGTAGTTCGGACGGTATACCGTCCGAGGTATTGCGTGAGTTGGCGATCGCTGGAATGACGCTTCGGCCGACGCCGTCGCAAGCCGGGTACCAGCACGTGACGGCGACAGTGTGACTCTGAATATACTTAACCAACAATCGGAGCACATCCCACCGACTGTTGGTTAGTCTTCATCGCGCCGTTCTCGGAACGTCCTTTCTTCCCCGTTATACTGCTGAAGCAACTATTCAGTAGGTGTTCGAACGTTCTGTGTGCTCAATCACTCCGGAACTCGTTGAGAGCGATAATGACGTACAGCAGGCCAACAACGCGCGTCCCTGTGTACACCCACGGCTTCCACTCTGGCGAGGTTGGTTCTGTGTACGCGAGATCCGATCCATACTCCACGTAGGTTCGTGGGAAGAAGAGTGCAAGCAGGCCGATGAGACCAAGAAATCTCTTGAACGCCGAATACGATTCCTCACTCCGCCATACCAGCCAGAGAATGATCACTCCCTCAAGTCGAGCACTCGGAACTACCCACGACCGCCAGTCACACTCGCCGGAATTTTCGAGAGCAATTCGTTCGGCAGACTCAAGCAACGTCCCTGGAGCAAGCACCTCAACGGCACCGACCACAGTGAGCACCTTGCGAAGCATAGGGATACGTTTGCTGTCCGTGAAGATGAACACCGCGGCACCACAGACCCAGCAGGTGAGTAATTGTCTGCACTGAGCATCGCGCTTACTCTTAGTCAACGGCACCGGCGCCGCCCACTATTTGTTCAGGGTTGTGGAGGACGACGATGCAGAGAAAGTCGAGTTGGCCGAGACGCCCTTCCGAATACTCGGCGAGCGGTGCAAATACACGCACGAGGAGGATGCTAGGACGTCATCCCGTACGTCGGCGGCTCACTGGACGCCAATCTCGGCAATACTCCTGATGCGGGTGCTACATTAACCCCAAGCGAGTGTGCGGGAGAGGTGGCTCGTCCGGAAGCGCCACGAGGTTAGCCTCTCGGAATGTTCGGCGAGCGCCAATCGCCGTCCGCACCAACTCGACCAACCGGCAGCAGCCCCTTACGGGGTGATCTTGAAGTCAGAGCGTCTCCCCCAGAACCTGGGGGGTGAGGGGAATCCTACCAACGACACACTGGGGTAGCACGTCGACGATCACTCGCTGCTCAGACATCCGCAACTGGCGACCCGACGTCGAGTATAGCTACCGCTTCGCGGCTCCGACCCATGAAACCGTGACCTTTGACGACCGCGACCGCGCCGAGCGGTATCAGGACGTCTACGTGACTGTGGGGATCTTCGACGAGGGTACGGGTGCCCGTTGAACATCGCGGCGGCCGGCAAAGCCGTGATAGCGACCTACATCTACGCAACCCGTGGGTCAACACCGACTGGCTGGCCGACAAGCTCGATGTCACGCGTGAGACGGTACGGACCTACTTCTACCGAACCCGAGAGAAAGCGCAGACAGCGGAGACTTGGTGAGTTGGAGAGTGCGGACCTCCCGCTCACCGTCAGGTGAGACAGTTGGCGTGACACTGCTGATATTGTCCTTGAGGGGGCGTGCAAAAGCGGAGCTGGTACCACGGTAAGCCTTCGTACCAAGCAAACGTCTCCCGCAAGTGCCTACCCTCATATGAGGTTATACATACTGAGCCTCACCAGCTGATCGTCCCCAAGACTGACACCGGTCTGTTAATCTTGATTACGGCGATAATCACGACCACTGCACAAATTGATCAGTAGGCTTATTTGTATCTCCCAACCGAACCGTTCCCTGATAGTTAAGTTACAGTACAAATTACACCAGGTAGCGCGATGATTTCTCTCCCTCCCCTCGTCGATAACGCCAAAAGGACAGTCGAGGACGTCTACAAGAAAATCATTCCACAGATCGAAGAGGCTCGAATTGCCACTGGCTACTTTTACCTCTCTGGCTTCGACTTGTACCGCGACGATCTCGAAGAACTTGCTGACCCGGATGAACTCGGCCACGCACCGCTTCGAATCCTGATGGGCCGACAAACGAACCGCAGCACTGCAGATGAAATCGGGGAAGGGCAAAGTCTACGCGGCGAACTCAGAGACGAAGTTGAGGAGAGCATCGAGGATTTGAACAACGCGCAGTTAGGACGACTTGATCGGCTGCGAGACTTCATAGCTGAAGACAAGGTTAGCGTCCGTGTGCGAAATCCAGAAAATGGCTACTTCCATGCCAAAGGAGCATCATTCCGAGCACCGCACGACGATGACGACTGGGTAACCGATGATGACACAGACACTCGACCCTGCGCTACCATTGTCGGGTCCTCAAACTTCACTGCCAGTGGACACCGGAACAACATCGAACTTAACCTTACAAGCCAGGACCGACCCGAAGCAGATGCGTTCGAGGACTGGTACGATAATCAGTGGGCGAACGCCGAGGACTTCAGCGAAGAGATCATCAAGATTATCGAGAACAGCGACCGGTACCAAAGCTGGAAAGAACAAAAAGAAAAAGAATCAGAAGACCAAGAAGCACCAGAAGATCTGGGAACGTACATCGAACCGTTCGAGCTGTACAAACTCCTCGCCTACGACGAACTGAGTGGGAACGTCAATATCCGCGATAGTCCGCTATACTACTTCCAGACACTTGGATACGAGAGTGCGAGGGAGAAACTCTCGCAGTTCAACGGGTGTATCATCTCTGATTCGGTCGGTCTCGGTAAATCATTCATTGGAGGTGAGCTTCTTTACGACTACCGACAGCGCGGTGACCGCTGCCTTCTCATCGTTCCCGCGAACCTCACCGAACAGTGGGAAGACCTTCTACAGGACGACACCGATGAAGATGGGAACCCGTATTTCGGACTCGAAGTCGATGGAACGCACCTTGACGTGATGAGCATCAGCAAGTTCCAGAACCTCTCCTTCGACGAGGTGCAGGACCTCAAAGAAGGGTTCGACGCCGTGTTGATTGACGAAGCCCACCGATTCCGGAACCACGGGAAGTGGCGACCGAACCCGGAAGATGAAGACGACTACAAAGGCACACGACGGCACGCTAATCTGCGGCAGCTCCGTGGGAAGACGATGATTATGCTGACGGCGACCCCCATCAACAACTCCGCGACCGACTTGGAGAACCTCATCAGCTTGTTCACCAGTCCTGAGGAACTTCGAAATAAGGCATCGCTGGACTTCGATGCATTCGAAGAGTACATCGAACTTTCAGAGACGCGGAAGAAGATTGCTGCCGGGAAAGAGGAAGCCAGCGAGGAAGAACAGCGGAATATCACTGAGCAACTCCAGCGGCACTCGGAGGAGATCTCGAAGATTCTGAACGAGGTAATGGTGCTTCGAACACGGAAGCACGTCAAAGACCAAATCCAAGACGAGGAGGATTTCGAGATGAGTTTCAAGCCGCCAACGCTCAGCAAGGAGCAATACTCGCTGCCGCCGGCGTACCAACCTGTGTACCGGATGCTGCCGGACGTGATGGATGCACTCCACCTCCCGCACATCACGGTGAAGAATCCGAAAGCGGGTGGAACGCTCAAAGCGCTGTACAAGCTGAATCTACTCAAGCGCCTGGAATCTTCAACATACGCGTTCGTGCAGTCTATCGAGACCCTCCATCAGAGCGAGCGACAACTTCTCGGGCTTCTGGATGGACTTCCAGAAGACGAGAAAATCGACAAGCTGCGGACGGCGCAGAACGGTGAAGAGTCGGAGACTCTGGATGACTTCGTGGAGGGTAGTGACGCCGCTGAAGACCTCGAACAGACGTTGGAGGAGTTCGGCTTCGACACGACTGCTGTACGCGCTGATGACGACCGTGAAAGCGACAGCACAGACGAATTAATTGACGCGACGATTAGCGAAGTGAAGACGTACATTCGTGAGGACCTGACGTTGCTGGCGTACTTCCTCACACAGTTCATCGGTGACGTCGCTCGTGACGCTGGCGATGTGAACGACCAGGCTGTCTCGACACGGCAATGGCTGCACGATCACAATGCAGGCGTTCTTCCAGATGTTCCGGAGGTGGAGTTGAACCCGGTTCTCTACCCGCGAAGTGACCTGAGCGACGTGGATGAAGCAACGCGAGAGTTCTACGAAGCGGTGTTCTCACTGCGAGAGTTCCGTGACCCGAAGGTTGAACGACTCGCAAACGTCCTCAACGGGTACGATGATGAGAAGGTACTCATCTTCACGCAGTACCGCGCTACTGCAGACTACGTTCACCGAACACTCCTGAACAATCCTGACTCGCCACTAACGAATGCGAACAGTGCTGTCGTGAAAGGAGGGGATGAGAACAAGCAGGACGTTATTCAGCGGTTCGCACCGGAAGCCTCTGGGTATCAGCAAACTCTGGCTGAGTCCGGTGAATCGGAACTGCAGTATGTTGTAGCGACGGATACGCTTTCCGAGGGTGTGAACCTACAGGACGTATCAGTTCAAGTGTCGTTTGACCTGCCGTGGAACCCGATGCGTATTGTCCAGCGCGTAGGGCGTATCGACCGGATCGGGAGTACGGAGGAGAAGTACGTCCACAACTTCTACCCTGACGGTGACATCGAAGCTGCGATTAAACTCCTGAAGCGTCTTCAAGCCAAAATCAGCGATATTGCACTGATTGTCGGGAAGGAGAACAACATTCTCGACCCGAACGAGGATCAGATACTGGAGAAAAGCGGCGTAGACACCGAAAAGACGATTGGTGAGTTACAGGTCGACGAAATTGAAGACTCACTGCAGCGCTCGCGAGAAATAAACGACGTGAACGAGCTTGATGACACGAGCAAGAACCCGCTACTGCGGAACGCGGGAAGTAACGAGCAAGCCGCGTATGAGCGGTTCTTGCTGAAGAAAGAATTGAACGAAGACTTCGGTCTCACCACAGACGACTTCGAGTACGCTGAGGACTACTTCGAGGACCCACCAGAGGACCGCGAATTTCTATACACGAACGTTATTAACCATGACTCAGGTCCACGCCCCGGTGTATTCGGCCTTGCACACCTTTGGTTCGATGATGAAGATCAAGAATCACCACTCGGTCGTGTTCGTCGAGCATTCTACTACAAGCCATTCACAGACGACGTGAAAGAGCGCCCGGTCGGGACGCTCAAAATCAAGCCATCAGTGACGGGTGAACCGATAACTGGGGATGCCGAGAATGTGCTGGCGAACCGAGACGCGATTCAAGACGTTCTTGATAATCGCTTAGAGGCGATCAGAGAAGGGCAGGTCGAAGGCGCGTTCAAGCAGGGTGAGGCGTTCTCGAAAGAACAAGAGACCATCTTAGACTTCATCACTCACTACATACAGCCAAACCACGGTGAGAAGTCTGTGCCGAGGGATGATTACGAGACACTTGAGGAGTGGGCTGGAGAACTCCACGAGCGCCTGCAGGACGTGAAGTTAGCAAACACGGACGAAGACCGGATTCTCCGAGATACTTTTCGGCACAACGATCAATACGACTCGTTCCCTGATTGGCCTCCCAGAGAATTCTTGAAGCAGCTTGAGCTCTTTCTCGAAGAAAATGTAGAGGGCTCAACAGAGTACCAAGCTAAACTTGTAGGCGAGAGCGAAGTACAGGCCAAACTAATGTGTTGGGGGGTCATCGGCACGTAATCGATGTTTCGGTAGCCTGCAGATGGGGCCGCCTACGGGTAAGGCCCTTCCTCATCTAATGCGGTGTACTTCTCAAACACGAGGTCGAAATAGGCATCATCCATTAGCTTTGGATCGTCAACCTGGTAGAAGTCATTGAGAATGAATTCTGTCTCTTTCTCATTCATTCCATAGGCATGGAACGCAGCAGCGTCGATTTCAGCTTGCAACTCTCGGCGTTTTTTGGCGTCAGTTGCTGGGTCAATATCACCTAGTCGTTCACGCATTTCGGCAAATGCGTCTCCATAGCAATTCAGTCTCGCCGCTCGCTGAGTGTAGCTTCAACCGTGAGTGTACCTGCTTATCTCCTCTGGGCGCGTATCTACTGGAATGGGAGCGAAGAAATACGTCGTGGAGCTGTCTGAGGAAGACCGCAACACGCTTGAGTGGTTCATTTCGACCGGTGAACGCAAGGCCGAGGATAATACACGAGCACGGATCCTACTGAAAGCCGATGACGGGCTCACTGATTCGGAAATCAGTGAGCACGTCGGTTGTTCTCCCAAGACGGTCTCTAACACGCGCAAAGCATACTGTGAGCGAGGGCTCGCGGCGATTCATCGCCGCAAGCCCGACCGTGAATACGAGGTCAAAATGGATGGTGCCGCCGAAGCCCACCTCATCCGACTCGCCTGTAGCGAACCCCGGAAGGACACGCTCGCTGGACGCTGCATCTCCTTGCCGACGAACTCGTTACCCTCGACGAGATCGACTTCGAGTCGATCTCTCACGAAACCGTCCGACAGCGGCTAAAAAAACACCCTGAAACCCCATCTCTCTGACTACTGGTCGATCCCAGCCGAGAATGACGCTGACTTCGTCTACCATATGGAGGACGTTCTCGACCTCTACCACGAACCATACGACGAGACGCGTCCAGTCATCTGCTTCGACGAATCCAGCAAAGCACTCCGTGGGCACGAACGCGACCCGCTCCCGGCGCGACCGGGAGCGGTCGCCCGTGTCGATCACCGCTACGAACGCAACGGGAAAGAACGGATTCACCTCGCCACGGAACCGTTGACTGGCTGGGTGAACGTCGAAGTCACCGAGCGACGACGCACCACCGAGTTCATCGACCGGATGGTCGAACTCGCAGACAACCACTACCCGGATGCGGACCGCATCCGGGTGGTGGTCGATCAACTCAACACGCACAACCCCGCTGGCTTCTATCAGTTCTTCCCGCCGAATGAAGCCCAAGCGTACCTTGATCGGTTCGAGTTCCACTACACGCCCAAGAAAGGAAGCTGGTTGAATATGGCCGAGATCGAACTGGGTGTGCTCAAACGACAGTGTCTCGACCGTCGAATCTACCACGCAGCGACTCTCCGGTCGGAGGTCGCTGCGTGGCAAGATCATCGGAACGCGGCTAACCGACTCATCGACTGGCAGTTCACCACCGACGACGCACGAATCAAGCTACGCCGGCTCTACCCGGTCGAAATTGAAATCGAAGAGGACCGGCAAGTTCAGGGTTGAAGCTACACTGAGAGATCCAGTTGAACCAATCGTCACCCTCAGTGAGTCGAGGGAGTTGCGACTCATTGAGCTTGTATTGGACGATATTGGTGTCAATCTTCGTCCTCATGAGGTAGTCAATTGGAATGCTGTTCAGTAGTCCCAAGACGACGAATAATTCTCTATCGGTAAACACATCTTCATAAGCACTGTGCATCGGGTAGTTACTAAGGTCATCCTCAGTAGGATTCACCACATGGGGGCGCACTGTGGCGACACTGTGTACAGTGACTGTGTCCTTTGGAAGGACGCCCGTGATTAATGTCCGTTCATCAGTCGCACGTGCAATCTTCCGAATGGCAATTCGGTACTTTGTGCAATCAAGCAGCACGTCTTCTTTCGACAGTTGAGGACGACCATGTTGCTCAAGCAGATCATTAACAAACGACTTCTGTGAGCCGGATCCCTCGAATTTGTTGTAAATCGCCTTTTTCAAACTCGCATCTGGATCTCGTGACCGGAAGTTCTTCATCCGGACTCTGTGTTTCGCACTCCGGTCTGGGTCGTCTTCATCCACCCCCCAGAGCGATATGGGGTCAATGTTGAACACGGAGGTGTCATCATATGAAAACTGGTGCATATTCTTCCCCTCATATATGGGATAATCACCGTCCTCTGGTTGTTCCACCAGGAGATTAGAGTCGTTTGCACGGTCGAGCTCCTTCATGTATAGAGAGACAAACCAATCGTCACCAACCTTCTCTCCAATTGGAGGGTGTTCTACGAACTTTGACAGAGAGTCGATTAGTTCCTGTGACCGGAAGAAGGGGAAGATGCGTGATTCGGGTGAGTATTCAGCAAGAACTTCTGATGGGATATCAATAGAATACTCGTCGAAGTTGACAAGTATCGAGGCATCTCCACTTGCGAAGCTGCCGTTTACTATGTCGGTTGAACCAGAGTTTCGGAAAGTGCAGATAGCAAAATGGTAGCGGTCATCTACATTGTTGAAAATCCCTTTATTCTCAAATTGGGCGAAGTGTTCCAATTCGGTTTCATTTATAATGTACTCTCGAAGGTCCTTGGCCGTCGCTCCAAGGAAGAAGTTACCAGGCATGATTTGGGTGACATATGATTGATCCCCAGCTAACTGGGTAACTCGTTCAAAAAACAGCAGTGAGAGGTCTGTTTCAGTGGCTACTGTCTGACCGCCTACAGTGGGTTTCTGTAGTTCATACTGGTCTGATGAGTTATAATAATCGGACCGGATCTGCATATTTTTCTTGAACTCTTCATACTCGGCTGCGATATCGGGATTTGACAGAAGCTCCTCCTCTTTCCGGTCTTTTTCACTTGGTGACCGGGTTCTAAACCGCTCGTCATACCTTGGGAAGAAATGACTCCGATCCGGTGTGAGTACGTCCCAGGGTGGATTCCCGATGATGACGTCGAACCCACCATCCCGGTAGATTGTAGGAAACTCAATCACCCAATGGAACGGGTGGTATTCTTCTAGTGTCTGTTCATCGACTTCCTCGATGCCAGCATCATGGAACTGGTCGAGGATTTTCTGATTCAGCTTCTCACTGTGAGATTCAATCCGCGATTCTGCTAGCTTTCTCGCGTTTGTAGCGACTTTGGAGCTAGTCGCATCCTGGTGACGTTCAATGGCTTCGATCACCCCTTCGTACATCTCTTTGATGCCAGTCCCGGTGCCACCTCCGTAGTTCGACAGAGATGCATCCCCACTGTCAGTGGCTACTTCTTCAACCTCTGTGAACCCGATGAGCGTGTTCCCTTGGCGGATGTTGAAGTCGATGTTGGGAAGCGGTTCTACTTCATTGGGCTCGTCCTCAATATCCGCTACCATCGACAACCAGAGTCGAAGTTTACAGATCTCAACTGCACCCTCATCGATATCGACACCGTAGAGATTGTTCAGGATGGCCGTCCTTTTTGCGTACAGGGACGGGCCACCTTGACCTGCATTGATCGCTTCCATCTCATCCCGGGTTCGGGATTCTAGTTCCCACCCTTTACCTTCACTTTCGAGTTGTTGGAAGAACTCAATACACTGCATGTAGATGTCCACCAGAACGTCCTGAGCGGCAAGGAGAAATGCACCACTCCCGACTGCTGGGTCGATAATATGGGCCTCCTTTAGGATGTCGTGGTACAACGCCTCGACGTGTTTTGTGTTCACGTTCTCAGCGACCACCTGTTGAGTCATCGCCCCACCGTCTGCTAGCACTTCTTCTCCGGCGCTCGTTTCGATACCCGGGAAACCGAACACGCCGTCAATCTTCTCATAGTCCGCATCAACTGCGTCATTGAGCTGGTCGAGAAGGTACGGATGGATCGTCCGTCGGGACATGAACCCAGTAATCTCTTCGGGCGTGTAGTACGCGCCCATCTCTTTCTGGTTGACCGTCTGTTCAAAGATGTGTCCGAGAATCGCGGGTGAGAGATTTTTTGGGTCAACAATGTCGAGCCTTTCGTCTACGTTCCAGTTCCAGCCCGACAGGAAGTCCAGTATGTCGTCAAAGAGTTCATTCGTTTCTTCAGCGGACTCTCCGAGCTTCGCGTTCGGGAAGTCTTCCTCGACTGGGTTCTTGGCGAACAGCCCACCGTTTAGATATGGAAGACTGCCGAAGTCAGGGTTCTGCTTGTCCTCTGCGAGGTAATCAAAGAACAGTGGTCGGTAGAATTTCTCATACCGATCATCGCCATCGTCAACGACCTCGTCGGGCTGTTCGTGCAGGTAGTTGGGGTTCCGGTCCAGCAGACGCTTTTCCTGAATGAAGTACAGGAAGATCATTCGGTCAAGGATGACCTGCACATAGCGTTGCTTCGCGTCACCCCGGTCGTCGGGGATACCAGAAACCTCCTGTACGAGACCAGTACGGAGGTCTTCGAACTCTTGGTAGAATTCCTTGACAACCTGCTGTGTGTCGTACAGTGTATCGTATATTGCTGCTGAAGAGCCGTATTCAATCGAGTTGAGCTTCTTCAGAACAGTATTCTTATCCCCGCTCTCGCGCTGAAACTGGTCTTTAGTGAATGATATCTTCTGGTGCTTGATGCGACCGTGCTGTTGTCCTTCCCAGCTGCGCATCCGCGTGAGGAACGTGAACTCTTCAAACTCGTTCGTAGCCACGAGGTTCGTGTGTCTTGAGCGGTTGTCCGGCTTGAAGTCTGTCGCAGATTCACCAGGACCTGCGTTGACGAGAACAACGAATTCGTCGTCAGCAAGTTGGAGAACCAGTTCGTCATCCTCACCGAGATTTGGGCGTGGTTTCAGCCCCCGCTTCTCGAAAGAGTCAGCGATGTCCTGTAGAGAGTCCCAGCCCGCGATGTCGTTCGCGGTGATCTGCTGGAGGGTCATACATTCTGAAACCCGCCTGACTCTTATCAAGGTAAGGGAATTGCATCACTCTGACTACCATATTCCCATCAACTCACATATAGTAGTAATAGTGGGTTTGGAGGTTGACTTCCGAAGCAGCAGGCTCTGCTAAGATCTCACTGACAGCATCTGCAATTCCGATTGTAACCGGGAGTCGTTTACAGAAATCCGAACTGTTCCAATCTAATTTTGTGAATTTGAGTATCTCTTCACAGATCCGGTGGTAATCGCCTGAGAAGTATTCTGGATGGGGTCGAAGGACCAGCGGCTTTGGTGTTCCAGGGTTGTTGTAGACCGATTGCTCAGGCACGAACCCTGTGGTGTACAGGTAGTATTCTCGTTCTTCTGGAGGGATAGCAAGTGTCCCGCGAAGTGGCGGGTTGTCTCCTTGGCCAAACAATCGGAGAGGATGCCTCTTGCGGACGGTGATGAATTCTTTTGTCTTCACATCCGATGCCCCGTCTGAGAATCCTCTTGTTTCATCCTCCAAGAAATTGGAAGACTTGTGGAGGACTAACCGTCTCGGCATTTCATCGCGCTGGTTCCCGTACTCTTCGAGAATGTTTTCAACGAGTCGTTTCGCGTCGGTATACGAAATATGGGTTTGGCGTTCTTCGGTAGCGATATCCTCTACAGCTCCACCCTCAATGACGAAGTTTCGTCCATCGTCAATGAATACCTGAGCAATCGCAGCCCGAGTTTCTGGGTCATCAGACCGTTCTTGATAAAACGAGATACCTGCATAACACGTTCTACTCCGGAGGTCTGCTAACTTCCAAGGTCTACCTTCCCGTGCTTTGTATAGCATTCCGACAGCGATATTCCACGCCATTTCTGAGCGCTCTTGGACGTCATTCCCACCCCGAAGTGCTTTCGGTGTCATCAGCTGCGTGGGTTTCTCCTGCATCCCCACGATCTTGATTCGACTTCGGAAATTCCCGTCTTTGGTCCTGATTTCGTTTGTATCTGTGTCCGGATCGGAACAGTACTCAACGACGCGCTCCGGAATCACGACAAAAACAATATCTGGTGGTGGTGTCTGCTTACACACCCGCTGTATCTGGTATTTTATGTGATTGAACGCAGTTTCAGTCCGATGGCTACGGTCGCGTATTTCACCGATATCCCCAATGTCACTAGACTGGATTCGACCTTTCCATTTCTCAAGCGTCTGGTAGTCAAATCTCAACTCAGAGTTGCTTCCAAGACCGGGGAAGTCGGGTTTCCACCGTTGCCGATTCTTTTTACTTGGAACACCAGTCCGCATATCCCGAAGCAGACTTTCCATCATACTGATTGACCGACTGTCTCCCACGATACCTACATTGACCACCTCATGTTCAACCCCAGTGGCCCGTGGACAGGGACCGTATTTCAGAAGACCAGCACGTGGATCTTTTGCCCTCCCATCATTAGCAAAGACCAGTTCTGGTTCACGGACTCGTTCCAGACGGAATCCAGAGTCACTCAATTCGATCACCCTCCATCAACGCCTCTTGCTCAGCACTATTCCGTGGAGGGCGTACATCAAGTGTTCTCTCTAATGGGCTACTAAATTTCATATACTGATCTGGATCTAATCGACCCAACTCGCTTGGGTGGGGTTCATCTGCACCTCTAACCCCGGTTCTGAGATGGTGTAACCATTGTTTCAGCTGAGCACGGTGGTTTGGGTGCTGATCATACCCGTTCTTCCGTAGCCAATGGTGTAGGGTACTGGCAAAATCACCAGTGATCATATCCTCTCCCCGTCCATTCTGTGAAAAGACCCAGCCAGTTTTGATGAACGGATAGTAGCTGTCGCCATACTGTTTGACAGATATCGATCCGTATCGATGACCAACAACACCTTTGGCCCCAATCGTTACTGTGTATCCATCCTTGGACATCCTCTCTTCCCCCTGTTTGACACCGCCGTCCAAGGTCTGTTGAACCGGCCGGTCCGTGGTGAAGATTAACTTGTGCTTCCGATTGTGTCGAATCACATTGCAGTTGTCGTGTAGCTCTTCACCACGCCAAGTTAATTGATTGTTCAGGAGTACTTTCCCAATCCGATCGTCGGTGCTATTCTCGCTTATCCAATCCTCAAAATTATGAGTAGTGACGTCATCGGTGTTCACGAACTTGGCTAAGGAGTTACCCATTTGTTCTGGTGGAATAAGGCTGAACGCTGTTGTCCCTTCGAACCAGATGGGTTGGTACCGCGGGTTCTCTTTGTACACCTGTTTATAATCGGAGACCAGTGCTGGTGCAGTCCAGATATGTTTGGGGAACCGCTTTATCTTCAGAAAGTTTGGAATCAGGTCGCCTGATTCTTGTACTGGTTTATTCTCACGAGTGAAGAAGTCCCACTTCTTTTGACGTTGTTCCCGCGACTCATTCTCGGTAATCAGTTCCCCGAGTCGAGCAAAGTTCGCCTTCTTAATGTGGACGTTTTCTAGGAACCGCCAGAAGTCGTCGAAGTCCAGTTCTTCGAACTGCTCCTTCTCGTCCTCATTCAATTTGTGCTTCTCACAAATATCCTCGTATAACCGCTTAACTTCCTGTTCTTTGCGTGTGCGGTCTCGGAAGATGTTTTTCCAGCGTCGCTGATCGGCGTAGTCCACCGCGAAAATATGGAATTCAAATTCTTCGCTAGTGACATTGAAATCGATGAATTGCCGTGTGAGCTCTGTTAGGAGAGCTTTATCGGCTAATGACGCCTTCGTGTTTTTTGTTTCAACACGGAATATTTTCTCTTCGTTGTGGGCTGGTCTCGTAAGGCGGATGTCTGACGTGCCAGAGTATGGGTCACCAGTACTGAGGAATTCTTTTGACTCCAAGTACTCTTCCACGCGACGCCGGTAGGCCTCTCCCTTGTGTTGGCTGGCTTCCTGTCCACCTTCGAGATTCTCCCACGACACGGAACAACAAATGGCAGTAGATAGTATAAACCCTCGTGGAAAATAGCCGTTCTCCGTGGCTGAGATTTATACAACACTGGTAACAACCTCATAGTAACTCCAACCGATGACTGCACAACTTAGTCTTGAAGAAATCACAGCTCTCCTCTTAGACGAGCATCGGAAGGAATACTCGAATTCCATCCCTCCGAAAGCGCTTCATAAAATTCTGTATTTCGCTGAGAAGGAGTTCCAGAAAGAGCACATCAATGCAGAGATCCCTATTTTCTGGTATATGTATGGTGCTGTTGTCAAGACATCTGGGTCTGGTGTGAGAGTAACCGATACTGACCATGGACAACGAATTGCCTGCGACACAGAACCCTCTGACATCACCGCGAGTAACACAACTGTGCAAAAGGGACGACGCGCGTTGTCACGGAGCCTGAGCCAGTATTACGACCTTGGACTGGATTCGCTGACCGACAAGATGTATCGGGAAGCACCATATGATATCCAACAAACGTACCGTCAACTGGACAAGCAACTGGAAGTCGCTACGGACGAGGAGCAGACCACACTCTTTGGCAAAAAGAATAGAAGACCGACTCGGGAGAGCCTTTGCGCGTTCGTCGAACACTTCCCGTTAACAGAGTATCCTGATTACGAGGATGATTTGTACATCTGGTATCGGTTGATGAGTGCGGAAATCGACTCTGACGACTACGATCCTAACCGGGCACAAAAATTAGCGAAAATGTTCTGGCGATTGTTCTGTTTAGAACTCGCCTGCAGGAACAATAACGGACTGACCCGGCAGGAGATCGCCACGGAGGTGAACGAGAACAGCATCAGGGATGCGAAGCAGCATTTACGATCCAAGTTCTTGGAACTTGAGCGTGAGAAAGCACGTGCAAATGCGAGCGATTCTGAAGAAGCTCTGAAGGCAGCGGAAGCATTCGTTGTTCCGCACCTTGACGTCAAGATTCCCGTTTAATATGGCTCGCTACTTCCTGGACACAGGGGCGGTCGTCGGTGTTACTTTCCTGCATGACCTCTGGTTTACTGACTCCAGACGAATCTTCGACTCAGAGAACAGTTTCTATCTTACTCCTCCTGTGGTGTACGAATATTGCAACAGTACGGATGACAACCTGCTTAGAAACACGGACATCGATTGGGACACCGAAGAGGGGCTTTTTGGAAAGAAACTATCGAATGTTCGTGCTGCTCAGATCAACTTAGATCTAAAGCTCCAATCAAGTGACGATGATGATCTCAGCATGGAATCTCTGACCGATGACTTTCTGGAGGAAAGCAGAGTGAAAGAGAAGGTCGATGAAAAAAGCATCAAGGAGTACATCCGGCCGAACATTCGGAGGTTCATTGAATACACCGTGGATGGGAGAGAGCTAACTTCGGAGGTTGCCCGTGAAGTTATGGACGTTCTCTGTGATACGATTCAGACCAATGCTCGTGAGACGAGAGATATGATTCAAAACCGCGTTACAGAGTCTTCTGTTCCCTCTGATGAACGCGACTCCTACAAGGAGCGCTTCGGTTTTGTTGATGGCTTCGTTGATACCGTTATCCTGAGCGACGTTACTTGGCTGGATAAGAAAGGTGTCTTGAGCAAAATCGTCACCAGCGATGGGTCTCATATGTACGGTAACCGAGAGCGGATCGACGCAGTAGCAGGGTTGACGGTTTTGTTCATAAAAGACGAGTTAGCAAACTCTTCTTTGCCCAGTTAGAATAGAGTCGATCTGATTCTGTACCGTCCTGAAGTAACAACCCTACTGAGAAGCTTTCACACCGAACTCCCCCTCGATAACAGTTAGAACAGAGCCGGCAGTGAACGCTGAGAACGTATCTGCATTGATATTCGTTCGGACCTGATGGGGCTGGTACAGTTCTGTGACCTGTTCCGGGACCGCACGGTTCGTGGCGACTTTCTTAGACTGGCCTCAGCGTGCGAATCACCCAGCTCCGCAACCGACTTGCCTTTTCATCGGACCCACAACTCCCAGTCAAACCGTCGGTTAGCAAGGCGATTGCATGGACATCGAGATCGCTGTCGAAGTACTAGTTCATGTCGTTCCGTGCGTTCTTGAGCTTCGGGGGTTTCACTTCCCCAATGAACCGAAGGTCGTTCTGCATTGCGACATCGATCGGGAGGGACGTAATAGCGAAGTCAGGAACACCGCCGCTCCTCGGCCAACGCGGTGCGTACTGTTTCGGTTTTGGGCGGAGAAACTCCTGCAAAACCTCGCGTAATTCGTTGCTCTCCGTGTCGAGGTTCTCGTCCGTGTCTATCGTTCCGACGACTTCACTCCGCTGGTGGTTGAGTATCTCGACCTCTGCGAACTCGTGCTCGTCTTCGGGGTCGTCCTCGTCACCAGCGTTTTCTATCCCCTCGGCCACGACTCGCTGAAATCGTTCTCCATCCACTTCGCTATTTCGGCGGCATCGGGACAGGGCCATCAGGGGTCATCCATGGGTTGTAGTATTTTGTCCCGATCTGGATGCTGCAAAGGTAGTACTTTCTGCGCTCCGCCCAAAAGTTAGCAGAGTGATATTCCTGCCACGCGCCGCAAGAAGTATACCGAGATCTGCATCTACACCCGTGTCTCGACAGCAGACCAAGACCCACAGCGACAGCTCGACGAACCTCACGAGTTTCCGAAGACACATACGACAAGCCGGAGATTCATGCGCGGTATGCAGGTAAGGAGTGAGGAGTGAGGCATAGCGTTTTCTGAGCGCTCTATGCCCGAAACGCTAACCACAGTGGTAGTATCGACCAACTCGCCTTAGATTTGTGGAGCGAGATGCGACACCACGCTGCTACTGAAGCTGAATATTCAGTTATAATTAGTACTGTCGCCAGTTCGATGTTCCGAGCTACTCAGTTGACCATGTCTCAGTAGTGCCGGCGGGTCGACGTCGGCCGCCCATTCGCTCGGATCGCTTCGCTTTGCATCACTGATGCTACCCACGTCTGACTCGACGTCGCAAGCCGGGTCCAGCACGTGACAACGACGATGTAGAGTAATAAGCGCTAACCAACAGACGGGTGGATTATGCCGAGTGTTGGTTAGACACTGTCCAACAAACTGCCGCTTCCACAATCTCGAGTTCCTCGTCGGTCAGCCTATACAGCTCGTAGACGATCTCGTCAATCAGGTCGTCCGTCTGCTCGATCTTCGTCTCCAGTTCCTCAGCCCACTCTTTGATCGATATTGCTTCTAATCCCTCCAGACATCATCGACGGCTACTGGCACGAACACGCCCATCGGGTCGGGATCTGTGTGTTGTGACAGACACGAAGGGCTTCCACTAAGAACCCGTGCGTGGCCCGAAGCGGAAAATCGAATTCGAGTCACACTCTAATGGTGATCTTGAGCGCTTCGAGACCGGATAGAACACGTAGGTACGTACTGAGGGAGACCGTAATCCAGCGTCACGGTTGTTTATAACTTAGCCACCCCTCCCTCTCAAGCAGACGTTCACGCGAGAGGTAGACTGACGCCCGTTAGCGACACTCCCCCGGCCGAACAACCCTTGGAGAGCCATCGCTATTGCTCGCGAACGTCTACCCAGTATGCGCCCCAACCCGCCAAGATCGCCGGTGCACACCAGAACGCACCCATCGGCCACCGAGGTGCCCCGGCCGCCGACGGACACACAGGCCGTCGCAGTGCCCGCCTGTGTGCCTGTCGGTGCGGGAAATCGGTGCCACAGGAGCCCCAGCTATGTCCAGCAAAAGCACACACCGCCTGCATCGCGTCGCACAGCCACCGTCGGCGAGCCCATGGAGGGACGATGAACAGCACGATCGTCTCGCGAAGCACACTGGTACGCCGTCGTCGTTCTGTTCCACCTGTACACGCTACTACATATCATCTTGCGTCTGTCAACCGCTTAGCGGAAAGTTTCAGAGTCAGCTTTCAGAAGTGAGCATCTGGTGAAGGTTTATGAAGGTCTGTGAAACATATTTATACCGATTCCACATGTCTGATCTAGAACCAATAAAGGCCTCAACTCTTTCACAGTTCGAGTGGTGCCCCATCGATGCCTTCATCGAACACCTGAAAGAAATCGGTGATAATCGAGTAGAATCAACTGCTAAATCAACAGAGGCCCTCAAAGCTGGTGAAGCGTTACACGAAAACTCGTTTGGTCTCGCTGTTAGCGTAAAGAGCGAAGACTCCGGTGATTCGATTCTGGAGAAAATGAAAGCTGAACGTGTAACGGCGATAAATTACAGCGATTTCCAAATTCAGGGTGCTCCAGATGAAGTTCAGGTTAAGGGGAACTCTGTCCGCGTAGCAGATATGAAGACAACGGAGTGGAATGGAAAATCCTCCTATCGCGAACACATACTCCCACCATCGGCCTTTCAGGTCAGAATATATAGCTGGATGCTTTCACACGTTCCCGGAATTACTGTGGAAAATCCAGAAGTCGTGGTCAAACAACGGGAAAGTGGTTCGGCAAGAGAGTGGTTCACGGAGGAAATCAAGTATGATCGAGAAGAAACTGAAGAAAAAATAAACCGAGTGCTGTCTTTGTTTGAAAACCCGAAGCAACTCCCCCCTCTCCGACCGGATGAGGACTGGAAGTGCAAAAACGATGATCACTGGGAGCAGTTCGTAAACGAGGTCGTATTTTGAATTATGCAGAGAGGTGACCCCTGATGGGGATGTTCCAATATGAGAATACCTACTCTTGTCCGGTCTGTGGAGCCTCTACCACTAAGACATTGAATAGCAACAGCAGATCCACATACCGAGTGGGGCAATGTCACGTATGTGGTTACGAGCGTGATTCTAAGCCGTCCCGAACACGCAATGCACTAAGCGTCTCTTATATTTCAATACCACCAGGGGCGACTCCACGGCGGGGCGTGAAATTGCTTGCGGAGAATGCTGAAATACGAATTGCTCAAGCAGTAGATGTTCTCAACCCCGAGACCGATACAGCACTCGAGGACATCGAAAATTGATTCCCTCTTGTTCGTGCTAAATATCCAGTCGGGTGTACATTTATTTGCTAAGGGTTTCGTTGACTTGACTCAATAAGAGTAACTCGAAGACAGTCGATTCGGTTAGCGCAAGATATGATGTTCACCAGAGATGCGCACGAACTTTGCTCCGGTGGCGATCTCGGAACAGCACTTGACGGAATTCCTTGTCAAATCCAGGCGTTTCCGAGGTGGTTGCGAGGAGCTGTGGTAGCTCATCATCCTGTGCGTACCAGACATATCTGTCAGTTCCAGGGTTGTGTGGCATCCCGACTGTACCACCCTCCGAGGGCCGTACCGTACGGAGTTTCACTGAATTATTGTCTTCATGATAATTGAGGCGGAGGAAATTATCGTCATCGACATGGTCTCGGATTGGATCGATTTCACCAAGGACTGTGTCTGAATCGAGTTCAGGCTGTTTGTATGGTGCCTCTCCATTGACGAAGATTCGCTCAACAAAATCCTGTCCATGTCTGGACTCAATATCTTCGAAGAGTTCAGTGAACTCATCCCATTGAAGAACCCGCGTATCCTGTTTTCCCTGTCCTTCTGCTGCCTGAACCCGCCAGATTACCAGTAACTCACCGTCCGACTCGACAACCTGGATTTCTTTAATACCATCATCGTTGCCCCACACGTACTTCGCCGTCTGGTGTGGATTGTGTAGATCTATCGATTCGAGATAGACAAGGAATTCGTCGACGAGCCCTGCAGGGTACGCTGCCATTTCTGGCTGCATACGTTCAAGGGCCCGGTACAAGTCCGACCAGGAGACATTGGTAGTCGAATTAGCCGACAATGCTTCTGCGTAGCGACTCATCTGTTCATTGCGTATCGAGTCTCTGGTCTTACCCTCGATCGCAATCCCAGTCTGGTCAGCTTTAGTGAAAAGATCCACTGGCCCCCCACCAGAACTCTCTTCGATACCAAAATCAACTGGCGGTTCTTTCGACAGGCCAATGAGATGAACTGTTTCAGGGCTTGGCTCATTCGTTTCTCGCTCGCTCACCCAGCCATCGATCGCTGGGATTTTTTCTCCGGTTAACTCATTGATGATCTCTCGCTGGACTTCCGGTGAGAGACGGTTGAAAACAGTCTTGAGGTGGTTCATAACTGTCCGCTCATCATGAGTGACTGGTGCGAACGGATTATCTGCAAATCCCATACTCATCACTTGATTGCCAGTATTATAGGTATTGTCATCAGCGGGAGATATCTGTCGTTCTGAAACTTCAGAGAGAGTCAATTCTCAAGCATGTATTTGGATGGACTGACGACGCACAACCTCAGAGGATAGAAATGATGCATGCCTTCTTTTCGTGGATGGTGTGCCCAGCCCATCCTCTCAGTAGGCGTACGAACTGTCCGCTACTGATTCTATCAGGTTAGGATAATTCTTGGAGCGTCGTGCTGATTGACCACGTGCTTCGGTCGATTAGTGAGTAGCAGTCTAGGATATGGTTCCAATCGTCGCCGTTGACGTGGTCGCACCGGGCGCGAGTCAGTACGACGCGTGGACGGTTGACGCTGCGGCCGACGCCGTCGCAAGCGAAGTTTTAGCACGTGGCGGCGACGGTGTAGTCAACTGCTGACATCGTCCCAGATCAAGCGGCCAATCGACGACGCGTTCACTCATTCCTTCAGCGTAGTTTGTTCCATCAGCCTGACCAGCGTGGTCGCTAACTCTGCTTCATCACCTACGATATTCCCACCCACGAGTTCGGTCGAGACCTCTTCATCGGGGACCATTCCGCCGACCAGAAGATATTCCGACTTGGCATTTTCAATCGAGAGGTAGCCCTTGAAATCAATATCGCCGATTTCGTCTGAATCGCCGGCTTCCCATTCACTCTCCAGCGTGTACTGGTAGTTGAGGTATCGGGTTTTCGAGTACGAACGGGTGTTCATACAACTCGGCGAGATATCCTTCCGTAATCCGTCTTCAACTGAGGGGTCCGGCTCTATCCTATGACGGCTTCCCACCAGATCTATGAATAGCTCCCGTGCGAAGGTTCGAACTTCTGAATGGTGTGGATCCCGTCCACAGGTGTTTTCCTTGATCCATTCTCCAACACGGTCGACTCTAAGCGGGACCACTCCCCCTCCAGTCACGTCAACTGACGTCTGGGCTTCTACAGAGCGAAGATTCTCTGGAAATGTTGCCCTTACGGCAAAGAACGAGAACAGCGCTGGCGGAGACTCGGCATACGATGCCAGCTCTTGTTTCAAATCGGCCCGCTGGGTAAGGATACCTGTCCAGTCATACCGGCCGTCTGCTGGACTGGCAATTTGTTGGTAATCAGCCCACTCATCGTCCAACGTCGGCAGCGAGAGGGAACTCTGATTATTGGATTCATCTTGATTACGTCGCTGTGCAAGTGAAGGGGTAGCAGCTACGAGGCCATGCAAGAATTCTCGTCGATGCATTCGCTCACAGGCCTACCGCCGGGAGCTATATCAACCGGGGGAATCGTTCACGAGGATAACACGATGTCCGGGCGCCGACACGGGGTGATGTCCGATGGCGGACACGGCTAAGCCACCCGAAGACCGCTGCTCTCGTATAGTCGCTAAAATCGGAATCGGCGAGCACGACGTCCTCACGACGAGTGAGATTGCAGTCGATTTCGAAGACGAATTTGAGGATGAACACAAGGGCATTCGCAGAAATCTCCACTGGATGCGCGAACAGGGCCTCATCAGTGGCCGGCGAACGACGAAAAACGAGAACGGTTCCACGTGGCTGTGGTGGGTCGCTGTCGACGACGGAGCTGCCGAGGAACTCTCCGCCGGAGCGGGTGTCGCAACAGCCTCACAGGCGGGCACCCTACTCAGAGATCTATTTCACGGCCGACGTGAGTTCCAGCTCGTCGCTGTAGGTGTGTTCATCATCCCACTACTGTTCGGCGTCGCTCTCTGGGGAATGGTACTCTCAAAACTCGGCGTCATCGAGACAACACCTATCGAGGTGTTAGCTCTGGTTGGTGGCGGGTTCTTGCTTTCTCTCCTGCTGGTCGTTGCCGGACTCTTCATTTTCCCCGTCGAAACACTGGGGAACTGGCCTGACGCCGTCGACGCAGACCGCGATGACGAACAACCTGAATGAACGGGTTGGTGGTCGCGACGGCCGGGTTCTCGACGGCGGCGACGAACGCCAGGATCTCGCGGTGAGTGGGTTCGGTGCCGACGCCGACACAGGTACCGGGCCGCTGGCCCAGGCTAACCAACGCACCCGGGCCTTTGACCTGACTGTTGGTTAGCACGCCGTGTGCCGTCGAGACTATCGATGATGCCTGGACACTCGACGCCGTGTTGCGTGCCCGGGAGGGCATCCCGCCCGAGGTGCTTCGGAAGCTCGCGCTGGCTAGGTTGACGTTGCGGCCGACGCCGGAGCGGGTGGTGAATCAGTCTACTCAGTCTCCTCGCGGTATCGAATAGAAAGTCCGAGCCGGAGAAATTCAACAAAGAAGCAAAACACCCCGAATGCGACAAAGAGGTGCCCCATCCAGGACTCGATGGTAATTTCACCACGTATAAGCGCACCACAAAACACGAAGAGCACCGCACTGGTGACTGCTTCAATTCTCCGTCCTGGATTGTGTAGGGTCTTGTTGATAGCGTATCGGAGTGCGTCTGAAGTAGTATCTGCCTGCGCCCATTTTTTGAGAAGTTCTACTTCCTCGTCATCAACTCTTACACTCTTTGTGTCGGTCATACTGAAACAGTCACACCATGGAATAAAAAGGGGATGTCACCGTTCATAAACTCAAAATGAAGATGGAGTCTGTAAACACGGAAGATGTCGATGTTCCAGCATTGGAAACTCCTGTTAATCAGTAGCCCCCATCGACTCATCTAGTGGTTTCATGATGCTGTCAGCCACCGCTAGCAGTACATGGCCGACCAGCAGGAGGCACAGCTTGAGTCTTCCACAGTATCCGAGGACCAGCCTGACGACGAATCGTCGGCCACACAGAGCTGGATTCACGACCGTCTCCAAGCATCTACACCCCATGAACAGCTCGCCGGGGAATTCGTCAAAGGTTCCCTCGAGCTGGGGACTGGGTGTGCAATCGGCGCCATCATAGTCGTACCAGCCTTCCTCATCGCGAGCGGTGGTACTGTCCCGGCCGTCGAACTCCTTGGTGGCGGCATCATTCCACTCGGTGTTGCAGCGTATCACAAGCGACTTGCCTGCCGACTCGGAGATGGAAGTGATGCTGACTAACTCGCTAATCGTTGACGTCCACGTGCCGTTTTCGTGACCACTAACTCTTGCAGGACCGACGTCGACTCCCGGAGCCGTTCAAGTGACGCCAGATCGCCCTCAAGCACATCAGTTCCAACGCGTTGTTCAGCCCAACGCAGACCCGCCGCAATCACGGCAAGTGACACTACTAATGCTCCAGCGATACTGAATGGCGACCGGAGGCTCGCCATCTCGGCGTCGTAAATCGGATACCCGGTAGCCATCAGCACCGCGGCCGCTTCGAATCCAGCAATCTGGAAGCTCAAGGCGAGAGCGACAGTGAGGAACACGACAACGTTGTAGTAGAGAACGAGTACGATTGTCAGCACAAAACTCACCAGCGTGCTGTCAGTTGCTTCAGCAGCTGACTGTGTCTCGTCGTTCAAATCGAGGAGTGCAAAATATAAACATAAGCTGAGCAGCGCCAGCATTGCATAAAGTGCGACATGTCGCTGTCCACTCGCCACGAGGCCACCAACAGTGAAAATGGAGACCACTCCCATTACTGGCAGATATTCGGCTGTCCGGCGAAGGATCTGCCCCGCTTCACCACCGAGTATCGACCAGACGCTCACATTCAATCCTAATTGCGGATCCACTAGTTCTTTCCCCTCCACAGTAAGACCTTACACACTCGGCACCACACCCAGAATACGATGAGTGACTCGCTAGAGTTTGTCCAGACCATTTTTTCTCTTGTCGTCACTGGTGGGGTCCTCTTAATCGTTCTCAGGGCGTTTCAGGGGGAGATGTCGGTGGGCTAGCTACATTCTTTGCTGATCTCATCCCGGTTGTAGTCATTGCCCTTCTCGTGTTCTATCTCCTTGCGGTAGTAACTCAGTGAAGCAGCGAGACCACTTTATTCCCCGATCTCTTCCCCACAATCTCGATTTCTTCTTCGGGTCAGCCTAGACAGCTCGTGGACGGTCTCGTCAATCAGGTCGTCCGTCCGCTCGATTGTCGTCTCCAACTCTACAGCCCACACAACCGTCTCCATATAATTCGCCAACCCGTCGCGGACGCCGTCAAACCACACCGAATCAAGCCGTCCGAACATGCAACTCCTGCCCCTGCCCAGTCCACTCTCGAAGTTGCTGTTCCATGTACCCGACCGCTGACTGCCGCGTGAACACCCCACGGTCGACCATGTCGCCGACGACATCCCTGAGTGCCTGAAACTCCCCCTGCACATAGCCATCACCGACTGGCTCACCGTTGTACCACCGGACGGTCCTAACTGCGCCGTTGCCGGTCCTCGCACCGTCGGTAATCGACTCACAATCGTACTGCAACCCGAACCAATGCGTGCGATACGCCGTGACTCGCAGGTCGGCATCGACGACGTACAGTGCTTCGTGCGAACAGTAGTTCAAGTGCGTCTCTAGCACGTCATCGAACGTCGCCCCGACAACCTCTGGCTCGATCCAGACCCGAGTGTCACCCTCTTCCTCGAACGCGTCGGCATTGACACTGGTCGCCGTCTGGAGTTGTTTGTACGTCGCTTGCTGTTGGTCCGAGGGTGTGTCGCCACCGAAGGGCGTCTGTGACGTGATCGCCTGTTTGAGTCGGAGATTGAGCCCACCCCAGTGCGTGTAGTGGATATTGTACGTGCTGTCCGGTCGTTCGTAGGCAACGAGTGCGCGATGTCCCATGCAGTATCAGCGGGGGACTGTGTCACCCCGCATCCACTTGGGGGCACACAAAACGACAGCCGAGGCGAGTGAGCGACTCGACACCGTCGCCGGGACGCTGATGAGTGACTGTGGTTGGGTCGTGGAAGCGTCTCGTCAGGACTCGTCGGTAGCGGTGGCCGACTCGGTAATTGGCCAAACCGATCTGAATGGCACTTGTCGCGGCTTGGCCGATTACAGTTCGATGCTTGGGCCAGAATCTTCAATACAGCCCACAGATAACGTCCGCTGCGGACACCGCTGAAGCCATCACTCCCAGCGTGTCCGTCATCCCCCACTTCCCACCCCATTATCAATTCCGCCGGGTGTGGTACCCCCGGCGGCTTTTGGTGTGTGGAACAACGGTACTACATAGATGCGCGAACGTTGAGTCAGCGGATCAAGCTTCAGAGATGTCGACCCGACGACTACGCGTAGTAGCTGAGTCGTTCAGTAACGGAGCCGAAGGCCACGTTCTGAGTGACCGACTCGATCTCGACAGCGACGCGTTCACCGATTTCCGTGTCGGGAACGATGACGACGTACCCACGCTCGATTTTCGCAATCCCATCACCCTGATCGCCAAGCGTCTCGATTTCGACACGGCGTGTCTCCCCTTCCTCGACGGGTGGCTGTGGGACTGCAGAATCAGACGACTGCGATGCGCTACTGGACTGCTGTGTCGCCGGGTCTGTGGGGATGAGTGCGATTCGATACGTCTCACCAGCATCCAGAGCTCCGGCGTCAATCTCACTCTCGGGAATCTCGACGACAAACGACTCCTCGGTCTCCTCAATGTCGGCAGTAAACAGACTGCGAAGGTGGGATGGAATATGCATCTATGCCAAATATCCTCGTGGTCGTGTGTCAGTGTCGGTCTATTTGAGTCTATTGCCACGGATATCGGCCATAGCGCTCGCGATAAGCCGTGAGCTGAGCGTCGAATTCCTGCACCTGAAGTGCAGCTATCTCACGGTGGGTCGCGTCAGTCGACGAACCCGCAGACCGCTCAGCAAGTGCTGGTCGGTCACGCAAGTCTGGCCGAGCGTCGGCCGCCGCAGGTTCGTGACGAGGGTGGCCACAGTCCTGACACACCCATATCGCGCGCCCAGTATACGGGTGTGTCGCGACCCCATCCCCACCAACGTAGGTATGCGCGGTACTCGTCTGACACGCTCGACAGGCGAGCTCGTGTTCGATGGTCGCGCCCTCGAAGTGCTCAATGAGTGCGTCGACGTCCGGCGATGCGTCGTAGCGCTGGACAAGTCCTGGTACAACCCAGTACGACATCCCAGTGGAGTCAGCTAAGAGAGAGTCGAACTCACTCTCGTCCAGGATCGGCGTCCCGTCCTCGCGATAGATGACTGGAGTGGCGTCGTCGGCCGCCCAGCTGGTCTGTGTGCGGGCGGCCGCAAGTACCTCGCGCCCGGTCTCCTCAGTGAGAGGGACTGCCGCCGGCAACGATGGCCACCCCTCAGTAAGGTGTGAGGCTGGCTCGGTTTCGAAGTCCGCGACGGATTTGACTTCACCGTGGGACGTGTCTGGCCCGGCAACGAGATCGTCAGCAATAGAGAATGCCGCTGCCCCGAGTGCCTTCGCGTGGTACGTCGAGTTGGCGTCGACGACGGCGACGACGACACGGCCGAACGTCCACTCATCGTCCGACTGTCCCTCCGCTGGAGAGTCGGTGACACCTGCAGTCGCACAGAAGGGACACTGCTGCTCCTCGGCAGGAATCGTCCGAGAGCAGGACTCACAGCGATTTGAATCCTCTGTCGACCGCGTTGGATAGTCACCGCGTCGACCGTCGCCATTGTCCCGACTGGTCTTGGGATCAGAACTTGCCGCACCTCGGAGATCTGCGGGGTCGAATTCAGGGTTCCTATCGGTCACACACCTGCGTCTGTTCGTCCTCATTGATAAACCACCGGCCTCTGGGGGGTCAGAAAACAAATCGATAGCGGGGTGTGGAACACCAGTCAGTCGTCAGCTGTGTGCGTCGCGATGTCGGTAAGAACGCCGGCCCGCTCGGCTATCTCAGTGTGCGTGGCCATCCAGTCTTGCGCTTCCGTCTGCGCGTCGGTGATTTCTTCAGCGTCCCAGTGACCGTCCGTAACCCACTGCTCACCGTCGGTGATGACTACAGCACAGGCTTCGACGACGACCTCAAGGGCACGTTGTCGGGCGACCCAGTCGAGGCGTCCCCACGCTTCATCGAGTTTCGCTGCGAACGCATCGTCAACACGAACAGCGAGCGCTTCGTCAGCAGCCGCGACCGCATCACAGAGTCGTGCCAGGTCCGCGTCTTCGTCGACGGTCTCCCACACCGTATTATGGATCGCAGCGGCGTCGAACTCGCAAGCGAACGATTCAGCAAACTCGGACTGGCGCTGTTGTGACGTGCGAGAGCGGTGTCGTGACATCAGCACTCCTCCAGCGAATTTTCAGCAAGCGAGTCGACGTCGAACGTCTGCAGATGCGAGCGCAGACGAGCGTAAGGGCCATCGCCAGTGCAGGTGACGCAGTACCGATTCGGGCGAGCCACCTGCGGATCGCCGCCGGCGTCGAGCCACGCTTCGAGCGTGAACTCTTGAGCGTCCATGCTCCCGTCGCTAGTCCGGAACACCGTTGCAACGACTGGCGTCCCGTGGTTCTTGGCGTGGTAAGCGACGTCGACACAATCATGGTCGGCGGCAAACCGTGTCCAGCCCTCGAACTCCGCTGGTGGGTCCTGTTCGAACGCCTCGATGGCACGCCGCTCTTTCGCAGCTTCGGCGGCGTCGTGCCAGGCCTGCTCGATATCGGTCAGCTGGGCGTGTTCGATCTCTCGCAACACGTCCTCGTCGATATAGTCGCTGGCCCACACCAGTACGGTTCTGGCCTTCTGCAACTGCTCGTCGGGGTCACCCTGCAGCCGGCCGAAGTTCCGTTCTCGAGGGGACATGGTGTAGACCATCCGCCACCAGTAGCCGGGATCATCCGCTCGGTCTTCGCCCCGGTCAGGTGCCCAGTTGGCCATCGACTGCCGTATTTCCTCGTGGTGCCCGAAGCCGGTACGGCGGCCACCGGCGGAGAGTACCCGTTCGGCGAGATCAATAGTACGTTCGGCCTCGTCTGCTGGCACGTCGTCCGGTCGATCGATGTCGACGTAGAACGGGAGCCCGTGTTCGGCTGCGATGGTTCGTTCGATGTCTGGTTCGAACGGAATTTCCTCGACGAAGGTCGGTTCGACTGTCTCGTCTGTCTCGGCGTGCATTGCTGGAATGCCTCCACCGCAAGAGGCAGCACAAAATCGGCCAGTGATAGACAGGGATGGCCATATTGGGGCCTAGCTGGGAGGGAGGTTGCAGGGTCTGTTGGTTACACGACACACCGTTAGCAGTACAGCAGTTCAGAGGGGAGGAAAGAGTGGTCACTCATTGCAGTGAGTGTGTGTATCGCCCCACTTGCAGAGTTCACCCGTCGAACGGGACCGTACTGTCCGACGCGGGTGGGTCGGCGTCATCACCGAACCCGCTCCCGTACGCCTCGACGACTTCCGCGACGGTGACTTCGTACGCGTCGTACCACTCCGCCCACCGTTGCTTCGCCCGTCTGTGGTCCGAGTCTGTCCCGAACGACTCGAGCGCGTCCAGCGAGTCCCAGTAGTAGACGACGAAAACCTCCTCGCCCTCGGGGCCTGCCACGTCCGTTTCCCTAGATATCCCTCCGTGGCCTCTGCAGCCGCCTGAACCGCGTCGTTCAACTCGTGAAACTCCGCGTCGTACTCCCCCGGGTCGAGACGGAACGTGACGAGATACATCACTACCAGTTCACTCGCCCACTCAGATAAGACACTACCCCACCGAAAACACGGCCGCTCGCGACGGCCTGCTTGTACCCCTAGCGTTCCTCTCGAGGTTGTCCTTCTGGCTACTCTTGCCTCGGCCTCCACACCTATCCATCGCTCCAGTGAACACACATATGGAGTGCCTCGTAGCGGAGGTCTGTACCGCGTGGGCCTTGAGGTGAGTCAGTTATGACACGAAACGATGACCGGGACATAGAGAACCGCTTCGCGACCATCGCCGCCGGCGCTGCCGAAACCGAGACGCACCCTCACAGAGAGGGAACGAACGACGTTGTCTCGCCAATCCACCTCTCGACTACCTTCGAGTGGGCCAGCGGGGGCGACGGCAACGAACACGACTACTCGCGCGAGAGTAACCCGACACGGGCGGCCCTCGAAGACCGGTTAGCCCGCCTCGAAGGCGGCGAGCATGCGTTGGCGTTTGCTTCGGGGATGGCCGCGATCTCGACCACGATGCTGTCACTCGTTCCGCCGGGTGGCCACCTCGTCTCGTCGGACTCCATCTATAGCGGCACCGAAAAACTGCTCACGGAACTCGCCGCTGGCCATTTCGGCATCGACATTGACTTCGTCGACGCCCGCGATCCCGAACACGTCGCCGCGGCAGTCGATTCGGACACCGACTTGATCTGGGCGGAGACGCCGACGAACCCGCTGATGCGGCTGTGCGACATCCGGGCAATAGCCGAGATCGCCGCCGACTACGACGTCCCATTCGGGTGGATAGTACCTTCGCGAGCCCGTACTTCCAGGCGCCACTCAATCTGGGTGCCGACATTGTCGTCCACAGCACAACCAAGTATCTCAACGGGCACTCCGACTCGATCGGCGGAGCCATCATTACTGACGATGACGAGATCTCCAACCAGCTGGCGTTTGCCCAGCGGGTCGGGCTTGGAAATATGCTGTCGCCATTCGACTGTTACTTGGTCGGGCGGGGTGTGAAGACGTTGCCGGCGCGGATGGAACACCACGAGGCGAACGCGATGGCGGTCGCGCGATTCCTCGAGGACCACGACCGGGTGGCGCAGGTCTACTACCCGGGGCTTGAGAGCCACCCGCAACACGAGCTTGCGAGTGAGCAGATGTCGGGGTACAGCGGGATGCTCTCCTTCGAGTTCGATGGCACGCCCATCGAGCTGGAGGCGTTTGTCGAGGGCCTTAAGATATTCACGCCGGGAGCGAGTCTCGGTGGGACCGAGAGCCTTATCGAGGTGCCGTCGCTGATGATCCTCGCCGAGATCGGTCACGGGAAGCTACAGCGGAGATTTCCGAGATGTTAGTTCGGGTATCGGTCGGGCTCGAAGACGCGGACGACCTCTGTGAGGATCTCCGGACAGCGCTACCGTAGGCACGCCCGGTTTTCGTGACCGGGAAGACGATATTGGTGACCGGTACGCACGCGCATTCTCGTGGTTGATTCAACAGACCACTCGGAAATTACGTCGCGTCGATGTCATTGTCCTGCGATGGCTGGAGTGCTCGCAGTCGATCGCTGTACTCCGATTCGTACCTTGCAAGCAGCGTCTCGAACGCTTCGAGTGTGTCGGCTGCCGTTTCCCCTTCGCTTTGATCGTGATGCGGTCTTCGTCTCGAGTACTGGTGCCCCGTTTGAGACGGGATTCGAGACTGGTCCCGACATCGGTTCGTTCGACACGCTCAACGGTGTCTGGATCGTTGTTGTCAGTCATGTTTCTAGGTGGGACGTCCACTCGGATACGCCCCGCACCCTCCTGGGGCGCACAAACCTACCCGTACTCAGTGGTCGCTGTCAAACGTAAGGAGCGATGCCTGCTCACTACCAGTCAGGGTCGATAGGTCAGACCGAGCGACCTCCTCACCAGCCGCAGACGCCTCACCCATATCGGTAGTAGCACTCTCCCCAGACCCGCTCTCGAAGGCGTCGTCAACGAGTCGCGAGTGCCGCCACCCCATCGTCGTCGAGTTCGCGAACAGCGCCGCCTATCGGCGACTGGGACGTCTGCCACACTCGCTGATACTCGACAGTTAGAGAATCGCCCTGGATGATGTACGCATCGAGATTGAGGAAACAGCAGTTCAACGCGGCCATCTTCGCACACAGTGGGTCTTTGTCCTGTCCGACGAACAGTGCCTCGGGCTCTGTGCGTCCAACCGTGAGGAGCAACCGACCGCTGCCACACGCCGGGTCCGTAATGGTCGGCCGCTGGTCGTCGGCCGCCTCGTCGCCGACACCGACGAGATCGACCAGCAGCTCACACACTGCGTGAGGAGTGAAGTGCTGCCCAAACGCATCGCTGGACAGACCGTACTTCTCGTAGACGGCACCGAGGACGTCGGCGTCGGTCGCGGCCATCTGCTCCTGGAGCTGGCCGAAGGCCTTCGCGAACAGATCCACCGAGCGTTCTCCCTCGGGGAGGTCCATATCCGCCGGCTCTCGGTAGTCGTCGACGATGTCTAAGTACGGGTCGTCGCGCCGCTGTAGCGCGTACAACATCAGGTCAACCCAATCTCGAAATACGGTGTGGGCACTGTGGCCGCGCTGGCGAATCCGGGCAAGCGTCGTAACGATGTCGTCACAGTCAATCTGTGGGGATGCCATGGCTCTCTCGGCCACCAGAGAGCCCAGAAAACGCGCCTCGCTACGCGACGTCGTACCGCTTTTCCAGTAAGGCCCGGTAGGACTCGTGGTTCTCGGCGTCGACGTCGTCGCAATCGGCGGGGGCTCTGGCGATGCTGCTAGCGAACTCGGGGTCGGGACGCCAGCCCGAGGCCGTTCGCTCAGCGTCCCACTCACGGACCATCGCCTGCCGTCCATCCCGGGTGACGTACAGCACGCGGAGGGCTGGGCGCTCTCGCCTCGGACCGGCGACGAGCGCTTCAGTTCGTTGGTTGACCTCCCACTCCAGCAGGAGGCCAGCCCGGAACTGAATCGCGTACAGCGGCTGTTCGTCATCACCAACAGGCACATGGTTGCCGTTCGTTGCCCAGGTCGGTGGTAACGGACGATTCTCTGTCCGGTCGTTCCAGCGCCATTCCAGTGTCGTTTCTGATTGTCGAGTGCTACTCATTTGGAATCTCTCTCGGCCACCAGAGAGTCCATAAAATCGCTCAGAGGACGCCTCTACCACAACGTTCTTTGATAGTGAAATACTAGCACAATTCACGAGGACTCACCATGAAAACAGCCGAGTCCCCATCCCCAGCCAGCGAGTACGCTGACGCCGAGAGACGAGTGACGGCCCAACCGGACGGCACTCACGGTCTCGACTTCCCTGCTGTTCGCGAAACTCAGACAGAAATATGGCGTGCCGCACTCGTGGCGAGCGTCACAGTCGAGACTGGCGGCCGCCCAGACCTGTTTCTTGTCTCCGTCGACGATGAATGGCCAGCAAACTGTAGCCTCGCCCGACTTCCAGACGGCAATCATGCTGGTTGGTGTAGCTGTCACACATTCGCTGAGACAGGTGTCTGCCCACATCTGTGCTCGCTTCGACAACGTGCGACGATCGGCGAGGCCGTCCTCCCCACTCGAGAACGCTAGCCGACGTGTCCCTCTGAAATCGATTAGAATTTTGTATAGATTTAATACTAGAGCTAGTTCAATAAATATGCTTATTGACCACCAGTTAGTCTCTCAGAATATCTTGGCGTTTAGAAGAGCGGGCTGAACGGAGCTAGAAGCTACGTTCGGACCCGGAACCGTACCTCAATCTCGTCTGGCCCTGTAACAGAGATACCATCGTCCGTCTCAGTGACCGGATACTGACTGTCCGCAATTCGCTCTTGGATCTCGTCGAGTGCCCCTGTGTCGGGAAGGACCACTTCGAACCACGACAGCCCTCTGCCGCTGACTGGGCCGGACCGATGGTTCCACGTGTTCGCAGCGATATGATGGTGGTATCCGCCAGCACCGACGAAGAGTGCGGCTGGCACTTCCGTTTGTACTTCGAACCCAATGGTGTCCACGTAGAAGTCGGTGAACGCCTCAAGCGAGGACACTTCGAGGTGAACGTGCCCCACGTCCGTTCCAGCGGGAAGCCCTGATTCGCCTGCGGCAGCAGCTTCCACATGGTCAAGATCAAGGGGATGAGTGCCCATTCGAATGCGCCCGTCCTCACCGAGAGGCCACTCCTCACGCGGGTAATCTTGGTAGATTTCGATGCCATTGCCCGCCGGGTCAGTAAGGTACAGTGCCTCACTGACGCCGTGGTCAGATGCACCGCCGAGTTGCCATTGTTCCCGAATGCGAGCTAACGCATCGCCCAACGCCTCACGCGAGGGAACCCTGAACGCGTTGTGGAAGAGGCCGGCTCCCGACTGGTGGCGGGGGAGTGCATCCGGGTCGTGCTCCAGAATGAGCAGCGGGGTATCCTCGACACCGAGAACAGCTGTCGTGTCGGAGTGACTGAATACCGTAAGTCCGACGACATCCCGGTAGAAATCCGCCATTTCCGTTAGGTCCGACACCGTGAGTGCTGTCCGTCCGATATGTGTTTCCTGTGGGAGGACATCTGTATTCATTGGATTCAGTATGAGGCTTTGAGTGCTGCTTATCTATCTATGGCCCGCGACTGAGACGAATCAGCGGAGTGGTCTTCGTGATCGAACAGCACGTGTTCGATCGAAAGTACTCCAGGGCCACTCAGAGCAAGCGCTACTGCGACCAAGGTTAATGTGAGTGTCAATTCAATACCGCCACTAGCGGCAGGATACCCGTTGGGAAGGTGGTACAGTCCCGTCGCGACGAGCATATCGATGGCGATTAGCGCGCTTACGAGTCGAACGGCCAAGCCGGCGAGCAACAAGACACCACCGACAAGTTCGAGGAGACCGACACCCCAAGCGGCGATCGTAGGTAGTGGAACGCCGAGACTCGCCAAGAAGCCTGTGAACCCGGAGATACCCATCGATTTCGGCCCGATTGCGAACACTTTGCCGACACCGGAGATGAGCATCGGAATCCCGAGGGCGAGGCGAGCGAGGGCCAGAACCCACCGCGTAGTCGCCTCTGATGATTGTTGACGTGATACAGTTTGGGCCATTAGGCCTCCACCTCCGGCTGGCCGCCGGTCATCTGAACGACCTGCCCCGTCACGCCCTCGTTCGAAAGTAGGTGGATTACTTCATCGACGATGGATTCGGGGGCCGTCCATTCCGAGAAGTCGGCGTCGGGCATCGCTTCGCGGTTCCCCGGCACGTCGATGAGGAACGGGGCGATCGCGTTGACGCGGGTGTCGATTTCGACGTCAAGCGACTCGGTCAGCGTCCGGACCGCGCCCTTCCCGACGTTGTAGGCGAGCGTTCCCGGTACCGGATCGATAGCCCGGTCGGAGCTGAACAGGACGACGCCGCTCTGCTCGTCAAGGTCGTCTGCGAAGGTCTTGGCGGTCAGAAACGCCGTCGTTGCATGACGACTGAATGCGGCTTCGAACGCATCGCCGTCGGTATCGCTGATACCGCCCATCGAGAACCCCCCGGCGAGGCCGACGATATGATCGACCGACCCATGGTCGTCGGCGACAGTCTCGGCGAATGCTTCGACCGCTGCCTGATCGGTTAGATCAACTTGGTGGTACGACACCGCGTCGGCGTACTCGGCGCGCGTCTTGACACTGTCCCTCGCACTTTCGGTGACGTAGGTACCGACGACGTCGGCACCGCGGTCAATGAGCGCATCCGTCACGTACGGGCCCATATTCCCGGTCGCACCGGTCACGAGCACCGTCGTGTTTTGTAGTTTCATTACATTACCTGGTTTAGGTGCAAACCTATTAATAACTCAGGCAACAACCATGTGACTAGGTTATGCCGACCCAACCACCGGAGGCTGATGCAGAGGAAAAGACCGACGTTGAACGGCGTAATGCGGACGTCTGTAACGTCGTTGGGGCAGTTGAAGCGGTGGGGTCGAAGTGGAAACTTGTCGTCCTCAACGACTTACGAGGTGGAGAAAAGCGGTTCAATGAACTCAAACGGTCAACGGGGGCGAGTTCCTATACACTGTCTCGCGTCCTTGACACCTTAGAGGAGGATGGATTCATCGCCAACCGGAAGGAGTTGGAGTCGCCAGTCGCCAGTTATTACACGTTGACCGAGAAGGGGGGCGAACTCTGCCCCGTGTTTGATGCTTTAGATGAATGGGGAGCGGACTGGCTTGAATAAACCAATGACCCTCCGAGCCGCCGAGTTGCGAAATATACACTCTATACTGGTTAACTGGTTATCGCCTTCTCTCTTCAGTTAGAACGGTCAAAAAGAGCGCCTCATTATACCAGCGTGTCATAGAATACGTCTCATCCTCTCTACGCGGAGATTACAACAGCTTCATCTCACGCCCAATCTAGAAAAACACTGCACTCCAGTTTCCATTCTGGGTAGAAATAGTGGAATATTATGGTTGAGAACTATTGTATGACACGCTCTATACTGCTATCGTTACGAATCACTCATCAGCGAGCTCTGCAAGCCGCTGATACCACGCTCGGACGGTGACCGGCGAGATATCTACGGCCTCGCTGATTGTCTCCTGTGTCAGCCGCAGGTCAGCGTCCGTCCCAGCCAGATATACAGCGCCGGCAGCGATGCCGATCGGATTGCCGTTCAGCACCGCCGAGTCAGTGGCGGTCGCTGCCAATTGGGTTGCGTCCTGTCGAAGAGCCGGCGACACCGTGAGTGGAAGCTCCGAGATCACTGTCGGGACCCAGTCGACCGGGAGTTGCACCGGAATCGGTATCTCAAGCTCACGCTGGAACGTTCGGTACGTCCCCCAAGCGTCGCATGCGTAACAGCGGGCGACGTCAACGACATCAGCCATCCGGATGACGATATGGCACCGACCGGCAGCGTACACTGCGGCTGCAGCGCCACTTTCGATCGACCGACCGATGAGCAGGTTCGCATCTTGAGCCTGTTTGAACAGCGTCGACGCTTGCTGTTGGACCGCGTCACTCTGGTCTAGCGCTCCGACCAGCCGTCGGATATCTCCGAGGCCATGTGACAGATTGCGTTCTCGCTTGGACTCGAACTTCGCTCGAGAGTGCAGTCGCCGCTGCCGGGAGAGTCGACGCTGCTTCCGGGACGAGACATCGGCTCCGCCGGTCCCGATGTCAGTGGATAGGCCTCTGTCGTGGAGGGTGACCGTCCGTGGTGCACCGGTTCGCTTGCGTCCCTCGCGGTCGAACGACCGCCACTCGGGCCCGTGGTCGACTGGATCGTCCTCGACGACGAGGCCACACGCTCCACAGTGAGTTTCGTGCGCGTCCTGAACGAGGTCACCACCACATTCTGGACACTGCTGTGTCGATACGTCCGACTCCTGCTGGACAGTGCTCGAAGCCATGGGAAGATTCTCTCACTCGCCAGAGAGGCGCAAAATCACTCGGTTCGAACCGGCTACGCATCCGGCAGTCGGCCGTCAGGTCGAGGAACCAACCCTGCTCGAATCTCGATGTCGACCCGCCGGAGGTGCTTGCATCGCGCCACGTCGTCCGGACAGCTACACGTCTTCTCGACGACGTCGACTTCGTAGACACTACCGGACGCCGAATATATCTCGTACCGGCCGGGCTTCGCGAGGAACGAGACGTCGATATCTTCGCGCTTCGCACGCTTCGTTCGTGGATCGTCGTCGGCCCCGACGGCAAGCGGGCCACTGGTCGGCCCAGTAACGTTGCTCTCGTCCACCGATGTCCGGACGCCGCCGCCGTCAGCAACTGCTCGACGCGGGTCGGCGTCGACGTGCAATCCGAACTGATCGTCGAGAGCCGCCGGGTCAACCCACTCGGGGATGGGACGCTCGCCGATAGCGAATGCGACACGCCGGCGATGTTTGCATTCAACCGGCCGATACGTGTCGTCCGGACACTCACACCGGTCCTCGGCCGTGTCGACGAGGTATGCCGACCCGGAGCCCGACACCACGAGGTACAGGTACGGAGCGTCGGCAGTCCGTCCGACCGAATCCAGCACAGTCATCACATCGGTCAGTGCTGCGACGGTCCGGTCGTCAATCTCAGCTTCGTCAGTCGTTGCTCGTCTCCCAGGTGTGTCGTTATTAGATGACATGGTTGGCAGACGGCGCGCCCGCTGTGGAACGCCCCGCACCCGCTGGGGGCACACAAAACCGCTGTGAGAACCGACTCGTTTTGACTGGATGGTCTACGCTGCAAGGTACACTCAGAGGTTATCTAGCAGCGATCTCTGAGACGTGGCGCAAAACCACACACAAGAACAGCTATATCGGGAAGTTCTCAGACATCTGTTACAAAAGAGGTCAACAGAAGTATTGTCGTGATCACGTTCAATATGTACTTGTGAGCAAGGATCGGCGCAAACACCTCGCTGACGTCCCCCCCAGCGCCAAGCTCGTATATAAAACGTTGGAATACGAAAACGAGCTAACACAGAGTCAGCTCGCCGAAGAGACCTTGCTCTCTCCTAGAACCGTCAGGTCCGCGTTGAAAGTACTGTTGGAGAAAAACGTCGTCGAAGAGGAGATATATTTCGCCGACGCCCGCAAACGTCTCTACTCGATCACGACACCAGACAGGGTCTCTGACTCGACCGAGTAGCCGCCATCCCAATATCTACAGCGGAGCAGGCCGAATGCCTCGAGGTCGTGCGAGAGAGGAAGACTCGTTCATGATGACGCGACGCCGTCGGCGTCTCCAACCACGTGACCCGAGGCGGTTCATGGTTGCATTCAGTACTTGTCCTGTGATCGGCGAGAATTTGTTCCACGGACAGTTGCGGTACCAAACCTATCATCTCATGTGAAGAAAAGGCAAGCCACAATGGCACAAGGTATGAGATACGTTCGAGAACAGGATGCTTCACCGTCCGTAGCGGTAATCCAGGCTGTGTCCAGCTGTGAAGACGTCCACGAATCCGAACTGCCGCCATTGCATGAGACCATCGACACCGATGCGCTCGACGCCCTGTTTACAAATTGGCCTAACCAATCACCACAGCTAGACGGGCACGTGAGGTTTCAGTACTGCGAATACACCGTTCATGTCCACTCAGACGGGTATTTGATTCTCGAGACAGAGTGAAGCCCCCGCCTGTAGAGAATCACTGTGAAGCCACGGGCACGTCTGCTGTTACCTGTATCGCCCCACCTTCGCCACGTCAAATATTCACATGCTTTTAAATTGGATGAGCAGATGATCGAACACTAGAGGGATAATACCCTCATTGAGAGAGGGTTCGCGTTTATGCCAGCCACCAATTCTAGACCCGAACGAGCTGCGACGTGGCTCCAACCAGACCAGATCCAGCGGCTGCGGACAGCCTGTTACGATGAGTCCTTTCAGCTCCAGTTTCGACAACGGAACGAGGCGATCATCACGCTGCTCTACGATGTTGGTCTCCGCGTCAGCGAACTCGTCGAACTCGACGTCGACCAACTCGACCTTGAGAGTAGTGAGCTGTCTTTGCCGTGTGCTGGACAACCTTTCTGAGAACTAACATGTTGTGCAGAGCCTCGGGGCTTGACCTCAAGGCGATTCACAGGATTCGTCTTGTCGCCGAATCGTGGCCGCCACCAGTACTGTCACAGTTTCCCCGACGGAGTTCGCGAGCTCGGAGGCGAAGCTGGTGTTGCACCTGTGTTCGGTCTTTGTGCTTCGTCTCGTAGGCCAGATATTCTTGAATCATCTCGATGGAATCCATACACTGGATGCCCGCCAGAATGGGCTGGAGCTGATCGCTAGCCAGCAGTCGCTCGGGAGGGAGATCCGCAAGGACCGCGTCGTCACGGTGCTCGCTCATCGCCCACCCTCCGGCCGCTGGCACATGTACTGCTCGGCGAACGCGATACCGGCCTCCAGTGTCGACCGCGTTCCCAGAGGTCTGCCGGCACGTTGCAGTCGCCACACCCCATCTTCCTGTTTGAGGAGCAGTGTCGCCGCAGTGCCCGGTATTTCCCACGCAATAGTGGCACTCGTATGGACGTGGTACGCCCACTCGCCGGTCGCAGCGGCCGCCACGGCTGCCTGCCGGTCGATAAGCGTGACCGACCGCAGGCCGCCAGCGCCGAAGTCTCCCAGTGTCGCGGGTTCACCTCGTCTCATGCTTCTCTCCCCGTTCGGTCCCACCGCGCCATGATACTGGCACTGGCCGCAAGCACGGTCTGCACCTGCTGTCGGAGTGGGGCCTGCTCGTCGACGGCGACGTCCAACTGTGTCCGAAGCTCCAAGACGTCCGGCGTGTCGAGACTGCCTGACTGCTGTGCGATAGCACTGAGGACGAGCGCTTCGACGTCGGCATCGGACGAGTGCTGGTCGCGAACAGCGGCGGTGATTGATTCGACAATCTGGCGCTGTTGGTCAGGACGCGCTCTACCGAATCGACGATGGCGTGACTGGTTCTGCAACATCCTCTCACCCGCTAGAGGTGCACAAAAGCTGGATGAAAACACTATCTGGAGGGATCTCAGGCCGTGTTGACGAATGTCCGCCAGTCTCAGTCAGGACACAGCAGACTTAGGCGTCGTCCTCAAGCAGTTCGACACCACGTTCTACTACCGCATCCGTGATGAACAGGCTTGTCTCAGACTGTAGCGTCCGCATTAAGTCGATTGCCCTCGATTTGCTGATCCGGTCGCGAGTGTATGCAAGTACGATGATGCCAATTGATCCATGAACCTCAATATTGAGATCCGCAGCAGCGTCTCTAGCTTCAAGATCATCGGTCAATAGTACCGCCGACCGATCAGTCGCAATCGCCAGAGCGGCTGTTTCCCCAGGGTCTAACTCAATACTGAGGGCAGCAGGGTCTGCTTCAACGACATCATATGAGATGTCATCAAGGCCATGTGGAACTGTACCAGCCTCAAGCTCATCATACACCGTTTGTGGGATCAGTAGTTCGTCAACCGCAGAGAGGACACTAAGTGACTCAATTTCGGCGAGGTGTATGATTGGCCCGGCATCAGCCACTGCGACAATCACGCATTCAGACCCCACCGCACATCATCTTCGACTGCTTGAACCTCACGTTCTGCACGCTTGACTCGGTCTCGCCCGAGAAGATCAATTGCCGTCTCTCGATCAATTTCGTCGTTCACATACCGTGAGAGGATGAGATCTGCCCACAGATCTTCCACACCGCGTTCCAACGCTAGCTCGAGGATCTCTGACTCGGGTAGTCCTCGCGCTTCAGCGATTTCTTGTACCCGCTCGGTGAGATCCGTGGCCATATCTACACAATGCCGCTGTGGTGACTTAAACATCTATGCATCTCTGGATATGGAGTCGGTCTCAGCGGTTCTGTTGAGGTCTTAGTGCTCGGTGGTCGAGCGTTCAGCGATCATGACGCCCTCTGTGGGACCTTCGACGTAGAGCGCGTCGGCGCCGCGATAGAATATCGTGAACCGCTCGGGATGGTAGCTGTAGCTCGGTGACAGGGTTTCGAGTCCTCGACTGAGCAGCGTCGGAGAAAACTGTGGGCGCCCATGCGGAAGCGTGAGCCGTCTGGATTTGAGCGGACCCCAGTCGTCGAACCTGTAGTTCGCTGGCGGCGTGTACGTCGTTCGAGACGTTGCGATCAGATACTCTGCGCCGTCCAGAACACGCCCAACGGAACGCCCAGCCGAGAGAACAACTTCGACCTGTCCGCCGCAGATTGCTTCGGTCTGGTCCTGCCACTCGATTGGACGTGGTCGAGACGCTGTCTCGACCGGCGGGCCGCGAGCAGCCACGCGTGGAGATGGTCCTTGGCGTCGGCCTCAGAATCGAACTCTGCGCCACAGGTACAACTGTACTCCTCATCTCCGCCGAAGTACCCGTCTGGGTCGTCAATTCGCTTCGTCTGTCCCTCCTCAAGGTGGATTCGGTCGACATACCGCCACGAGTAGTCAATCGCGATTTCGTGGTCCTCAACTGTCTCTATAAATTCGAAGCCACCACGCTGGTCTGCATACGCGACATCGGTCTGAGACGAGGTATTTTCTGACATCCTCTCAGCCTACCAGAGGCGCACAAAATCAGGGAAGCCGAGACTAACCAACAGACGGGGATTTTCCGGTGAATTGTTGGTTAGTTCCAGCGCTTAAGATCGCTCTGCGCGTCGCTCTGTCCTGTGAACGCGAGTCGGTCGTGCATCGAGACACAGAGAGCCACCCCATCACGAGCGACGTAGTTGTTCAGGTACCGATACGCCGATTCGGGATAGGTGCCGTCTTGATTTGACTCAGTGTCGGGATCGACGAAGATGACGCTGAACGCTGGCAAACCGAAACAGCGCGTCGACGAGACCGACAAAACCATCCCGTCGTCCGGACCATGACACTCGATGAGGTCCCCACGGTGGAGGACCTCGTCAAGAGGTGGGCGGTCAGTCTCGGCGCGGAAGAGCTGTTGCCCGTCGCAGTTCGCCTGCCACGGTGTGAGTGGGTCGAGTTCCTGGTTGGGACAGAGCTGGGCAGTCTTGTCGTCGAGCAGTTCGACGACGAACGGGGACTGGGCCCCGTAGTGATACTCGTAGTCAGGCGACCGGCGAGCACGTTCGATGTGGGTTGTGACCGCCTGTGCCGCCAGCTCTCGAGTTGGGAACAGCCCCTGCCACGAGCACCAGTCATCGCTGCAGACAGTGAGGAATCCAGTCTCGGTGGTCCGAATCTGCGCCCGTTCCAGGGGTGCACCTACCAGACAGTCAGTCCTCGTTTCGATATGCTGAGGCGACTCCGTACTGGCGACCATATGGATCAGTACTCCCCTCTCGGGTCCCCGTCGAACACCTCACCGGATTCCTGGGCACGTCGATGCTCAGCTTCGATGGCACCGACGTCGTCAGCTTGCTGGTCTTGGTCCTGTTCGTCGATGGCCTGCTGCGGGTCAGTACTCATGCTGAGCCTCTCACCTGCCAGAGGCGCACAAAATTCGGACGCACATCACCACTCAGTCTTCACCAATGGGCGTCGGGTCACGGTACTCGGGGCTCCTACGTTCGTTCTCTGATCTATCTGCGCTTGCCGGCTGATAGGAGTGTGGTTTGTATGTGGCGAATTATCAGCCAAATGAGGAAGCAGTACTTCGGATAGAAGGTCCTAATAGTCCTCGTATTCGAACTCCGGTCATGTCCAATCTCGCCCAGTGGTGGTCAACCAATGAGTGATTCACAGACAGATATCCGTGCGTACACTCTCCGACTTGAACTAGTGGACGAGCCAGGCGAACTCCTCCGATCTCTCAAGCCGATTGCCGAACATGGGGGAAATCTCCTCTCTATTTTCCACGAACGAGGGAACGTCACTCCTCGCGGACATATTCCGGTTGAGGTGGATATTGAGGCGACCCCTGACCGATTCGAGACTATTGTCGATGGCCTTCGAGATGCTGGCATCAACGTGATTCAGGCCGGTACCGAACGATATAGTGAAGGCTTGACTGTAATTCTCTCCGGACATCTCATCGATACCGATCTGTCCGATACCCTCTCGCAGATTCAAGAAACGAAGAGTGCCACTGTCACAGACATCTCGCTATCAGCACCCGAAGGTGCATCTGACATCTCCAGCGCTCGATTTCAACTGGCCGCAGAGTCGGGTTCGACAGAGCAGGTGTTAGATTCGATTCGAGATATCGCTGACGAGAAAGACCTTCGTCTCGTCGAACCACTCTCGATGGGAGGCACCGTATGAGGGTCGCCGTTATCGGTGCTGGAGAGGTTGGCAGTGCTGTCGTTGACCTCGCCGGCGAATTTGGCCACACTGTGACTGCGTTTGCGGACTCGAAGAGTGCTGTTGTCGACGACGACGGCATCGACACGGACGCAGCACTGTCTGCAAAACGAACGGACGGTGTTCTGGGGACCGAGGACCCAGAAGCAGCGCTCGAAGGCCCGTACGACGTACTCGTTGAGGCTACGCCGACGACGCTCGGAGACGCGGAACCGGGATTCACACATGTCGGCATCGCACTACAGCGTGATCGGCACGTCGTGCTGGCAAACAAAGGTCCGATTGCAGAACGGTATCAAGAGGTGAAAGACCTCGAATCGGAAAGTGATGGTTCGGTACGGTTCGGTGCGACGGTGGGGGGCGCCCTGCCGGTCATCGCAACGATCGAAGATTTCTCCCCGTCGCGAATCACCGCGCTCCGCGGCGTGCTAAACGGGACTGCCAACTTCATTCTCTCGCGGATGGCTGCCGAGGGCTTGGATTATGAACACGTTCTCGCCGAGGCGCAGGACCTCGGTGTCGCAGAGGCAGACCCATCGTTCGATGTCGACGGGACCGATGCCGCCCTCAAAGGCGTCATCGTCGCAAACGTCATAGACTCTGAGGCAACATACACGCTGTCGGATGCCTCGATAGACGGTATCCAGAACCTTCCGGGGAGCATGCTCGATTTAGCTCAGGAAGATGGTCGTACGATTCGACTTGTCGTCGAGTTCGATGGCGATCAGGTGCGGGTCGGACCTCGCCTCGTACCAGAACACTCTGCCCTCGCACCGGCAGGCACACGTAATGCTGTCCAACTGGAAACGAAAGTGGCTGGCCGTCTCAATATCTCCGGTCGTGGCGCCGGCGGCGAAGAGACTGCAAGTGCAGTATTGGCGGATATCGGTCGACTGCAGTCCTGAAAGTCGGGATACAATATCTCGCTGTCAGTCAGAGAGCGTAATCTCTTTCGGAACTGTAACTTCTTCCTCCTCAAGTGTACTGAGAAGGTGCTCGTCGGCACTGGCGTTCTTTGTCGTCTCCACAAGTGCTTCGAGTTTTTCCAAGGGGATCTGCCCCGGTGCGTAGTCTTCCTCATCGGCTTGAAGTGGAGCGTACCCAAGTTTAGATCCGTAGAGGTGCCCAACGACGCGAGTATGGCTGCCGATTTCGCCCATAGAGATACCTGCAACGTCGATGCCCTTCTGTGTGGCCGTGTTGATGGCTTCCAAGAGCGTGAGTGTGTCTGTTTGGTCTTGCGGGAACGTGGCGACTTTTGCGATATCTCCGTATTCGGCACACTGATCGATAATGGCGTCAAGAATGTCCTGACTGGGCGTCTCCTCGAAGTCGTGGTGTGAAATAATTAGTTGAACGTCATTCTCTCGGAACTCTTGGAGTATCCAGTCTTTCGCACGCGCTGTTTCAAGTTCGATATCGACAAATTCCACCGCATCAAATCGAGACGCAGCAAATAAATTGTCTAACCGCCCGGCATCGCTGGCTTTCCCACCAAACCACCTAGTCCTGTTCGTCGCGATAATCGGGAGTTCACCTTCGTACGCAGAAAGTTGTTCGATCGGATTCTCCGCCTTGTCCATGCGAAATTCGATGAGGTCTGCTACTCCTCGGGCGTCTGTTTCCCGTGTAAGATCGTTTGTTGTAGCCGCAAGGGCGAACTCGTTGATTTTCATGTTACCCCGTAACATCCCACTGCATATAAATTTTGGTCGTCCATCCATAATGGATGTTCACACACGTTTCGACGCATACCAATCCCATTGGGACAAAGTTCTAAGGATAGATAGGCTATTTTTGACTATAGAATTCGGGGTATTGCAACAGATGGTTTCATAAGATGGGCTAATGCCGACATACATCATATATTCACATACAGATACTCGGATTTTATCATAATTTAGTGTAGCTGCTCTCTGGTTACTGCTATACTCGCTGCCACACAACCGTTGTTCGTCCACAGGTCACACTTTCGACACGTACGACGCCGAAGGGTATGTGACTATAAAACTCGAATTCGAGTCAATTCATATATTAATATATAAGTACTTACCTCCCCGGGTTACAATTGACGGGTGACGAGAGGCAATCAAGAGGCACCCTTTCACCCTGTGTTCATGATCGACTCTTGGACAGTGTCTCTCACCTGTCGATCGGAGTATCGTGTGGTCGTGTAGGGATTACCCCCATGGTCGCATACCATCCCTTTGACCACATAATTCGCTCACCTCAAATACCAGACAGAGGTGGTCATCGGTGTTCTCAATATGAACGCTATCGATAGCCCCATCGACTTGCTGCGAGATACAGAGGCGCAGCATTAGCTGGGTCTTGTGTTCGCTCGCAATCAAGCACATCAACGAAAGTCATCGTGCAATCCTCTATAGAGATCTGTGTGGAACGGCAGGATTTATACGGAATTCGAGGCGAACACAGCTGTCTTCAAGCGGGTGATGAAGCCGACACGGCGGGTGATGGCCCACCACATTGGCATGATTAGATATTCCACGCCAGCCCCCGATTTTGTTGCAGTCTCGATTCACTATAATACTCCGAGTGGCTCGATAGACAATAACCGAACCCTCAGTAGTCGACCAACTGCCAACACCAGTCTTGGTGCCCCGGCAACATGCCGAAGGACATGCTATCGAACCAGATAGAGACACCTAAGACGTCACTCACGATGTTTCCTAGTGTATCAATCAGTACAGTGCCTTCTCGATGTCATCGTCGAGATCATCGAACTGTGCGAGGTACTGTTTGCGCTCCTGTCGGAGGTCATTAAGGATTTGGTCGTGGTCGTCCAGGTTTGCCTCGACATCGAATTCACTCATGTCTATCCCCGGCACGTCAGCAGGAACCGCTAACTCCGTCGACGTATCTACTTCCCACTGTATGTCCCGGCGAGCGATGGCGCGCAGCAGCGTAATTGTGTCCTCCACCTTGATATCTTTAGACCCGACACGGCCAGTGTTGAGCACGTAGCATTCCACGTCAAGCTCGGCTATGAGGTTGCGGAATCGATTTCCTTCTTCTCCCTTCGAGCCGATGATGAACGGGTTTGTCCCGACAACGCGGATCGACTTCCCAGCAGCACTCGGATCACCTGCACTTGTCTGAATGGATTCACCGAGCATGAATGCGACAGCACTTTCTTCGGGACTTAATTTGGCGACCGCCGGCATCGCTGGGTTCCGTGTTATAAAGAAGATCTGATCGATCTCCGGCAAATCAATCGCTTCACCAGCTGACGCCAGCTGTTCTCGTTGGATAATTGCACGCCCATTAGTAGTGTACCGATCGCTGTCGAAATAAACCGTTCCGTCAGCCGCAACGTCGACGTTCTCTAAAATCGCAGATTCGTCTGTTGCCGCGGTGTAGATTCCAGGTTCTGTGTCTTCATCAAGGCCATGCGTTTTGACGAAGAGTCCTCTCCCCTCGCTTCCGGCAACGGTGCCGTCTGGGAGGAGCGCGCAGACATCGTCCTGTAGCATCGTCGCCTTCTCTGGCTCATCAAGCCAGAGTCCATGTGCGGTTAATGTCGACTTGCCCGTACCGGACAGACCAAGGAACAGTTGTCCAATTGTCTCCATTCCATCGTCAGTCTCCAAGCACACTTGCTTGCTTCCAGCGTGCAGACCGAGTCCTCCTTGCTGTTTCGAGTAGTACATGAACAGCCGGAGGAACGATTTTTTTGCTTCACCAAAGTAGTCACTCCCAGCGACGACGGTGAATCCCTGCTCTGGAAGGATTCTGATTTTTGTCTCTTCCCATTTTGGGAGTTGGACCGTGTGGAAATCGGGTTCTCGGCTAAAGTCTGCGGGTTCTAGAAGTTTAGTCAGACTGAGTGCGATACGACTGTACCACTTTGGGACATAATACCTGCAGACATAGCTGTTGTCTGGATGCTGCCCCACTTGCCGATCAACACAAACCAACTCAGATTCGTTCGCAGACTCAAGTGCTTCGTTAATGAATGTCCAGTCTGCATCATCAAATTCGGTATCGATTCGATTTTTGGTCTTTTCAGCGTTTCGAGACTTTTCGATGCTAACGTACGACGGTGATCCGAACTCTGTCTCCGTTTCCAGATCTGCCGAAAACGCACGTAGTTCGTCGGTTGGAGGGTTGTAGATTATATTGTCGCTTTCTTCAGGGTCCGGTAATCTCGATACCAACTGCTGTTTATTAATCGCGGTCTTGGACATTGCGTGTGTACCACCAGTCAATATAGGCTAATAAGTATGCAGGGACTCAATTCATAGTAAACCGTCAGAGATACATCCTGAGAAAGGACTGTCAGAACTTGCCACTAAGCTGGTCTATCAATTGAACGTGGTCACCACCGTGAACAGTCGTTTCCAACAGTTCTGCCAGTTCCGCCAGTTCAATTTCGCCATACTCTGATTCGTCACTATCCAGTTTGATTGGTGCGTAGCAAAGCTCAGACCCGTAGAATACCGCGATTACACGAGTGTGTTGACCAAGTTCCCCAAGCGAGAAACCAACAACCCTCGTACCGCGCTGTGAAGCCGTGTTGAGACACTCCAATAGCGTCAGTGAATCCTCTCGTTTCTCCGCGAAGGTCGCTACTCTGGCAATATCCCCATACTCTGCGCAGTCCGTGATTGCCTGTTCCAGTTCCAGCTTATCTGGCGTTCGTTCAAAATCATGATACGAAACTATTAGTTCAACATCATTCTCTCGGAGTTCCGCCTCAGCCCACTCGTGTTCGGTGATAGTTTCCAGTTCGACATCAACCATCTCAACAACTTCGGAGCTTGCAGCTGCAAGAAGCTTGTCTAGGCGATTGGAGTCCACAGCAGTTCCACCTGCCCACTTGGGACGGTTTGAAATTATTAGTGGCACGTCTAGATTGTACTCTTGCAACTGGTCTAGCGGGTCTTGCGCCTTGTCTAGCTGGAATTCTACATAGTCTGCGTTGTTCTCGGCTTCTGGTACCTCTCCTAAATCATCCGTAATTCCCACCATCGAATATTCGACGTTTTTCATGATATGAACTAACAACCCCGGATATAAAAAAGTTCTCTGTTTTATTACAATGTATTTCGAGGTGGAAAGACCATGATCGGAGTTCGAGTGCCTCAATCCGGTTACTCGTCGCCGAGGGCGACGTATGTGGTCTCGATGATTCGATCATCGGTGGTCAGGGCGTCGAACACCTTGGCCGTCGGCGGTTCGTCGAGGTTGTACACCGACAGGGCCTCCCCGCCGATGGTCTCGCGGCCGTTGAACATCCCCGCGATGTTGATGTTCGCCTCGCCCAGCACGGTGCCGATGAAGCCGATGGTGCCCGGTTCGTCCTTGTTGCGCACCACGAGCATGTGGCCGTGCGGGACGGCCTCGATGCGGTGGTCGTCGATGCGGACGATGCGGGACTCCTCGCCGCCGAACTGGGTTCCACAGACCGACACCGAGTCCTCGCCGTCCGAGACGGTGACGGTGATGAGGCTCTGGTAGTCCTCGGCGGAACTCGTCTTCGACTCGGTGACGTCGATACCGCGCTCCTTGGCGACCTGCGGGGCGTTGACCGCGTTGACCTGGATGTCCGAGGGGGCGAAGACGCCCTCCAGCGCGCTGGCGGTGACGTACTCGACGTCCTCGTCGGCGATGTCGCCCGCGTAGGTGACCTCCACCGTGCTCATGTGGCCGTCGAACAACTGGACGGCGATGCGGCCCGCCGTGCTGGCCAGTTCGAGGTACGGTTCGACCTGCTCGAAGGTGGCACGGTCCAGCGACGGCGCGTTCAACGCGTTGGCGACGGGTTCGTTGTCGAACGCGGCGATAATCTGGTCGGCCGTCGAGGTGGCGACGTTCTCCTGTGCGGCCTCGGTCGAGGCGCCGAGGTGGGGCGTGACGATGATGTCCTCGACGTCAAGCAGCGGCGAATCGTCGGGGAGCGGTTCCTCGCCGAAGACGTCCAGCGCCGCGCCCTTGAGGACGCCGTCCTCGACGGCCTCGGCCAGCGCCGGTTCGTCGACGATGCCGCCGCGGGCGCAGTTGACGACGTAGCCGCCTTCGAGTTGGGCGAGTTCCTCCTCGCCGATCATGTTCTCCGTCTCCGGCGTGAGCGGCGTGTGGATGGTGACGAAGTCGGCTTTGGCGAGACACTCGTCGAGTTCGTCGACGAGTTCGGCGCCGAACTGCTTGGCGCGCTCCTCGCTGATGTAGGGGTCGAACGTGACGATGTCCATGCCGAGGTTGCCCAGCCGTTTCGCGACCTCCTGACCGACGCGGCCGAAGCCGACGACGCCCAGCGTCTTCTTGTTGACCTCGGTGCCGAGGAAGGCGCCTTTCGCCCACTCGCCGCCCTTCAGGCGGTCGTGGGCCTGCGGGATGGAGCGGGCGGTGGCGAAGGCCATCGCGACGCTATGTTCGGCGGCGGCCCGGACGTTGCCCTCGGGGGCGTTGGCGACGATGACGCCGTATTCGGTGGCGGCGTCGATGTCGATGTTGTCGACGCCGATGCCGGCCCGGCCGACGATGATGAGGTCGGGGGCGGCCGAGAGCACCTCGTCGGTGACCTCGGTGCCGGACCGCACGATGAGTCCGTTCGCGTCGGACACCGCGTCGAGGAGCGCGTCGCCCTCGACGTCGTAGGCTGTCTCCACCTCGTGGCCCGCCTCGCGGAGCCGGGCGAGACCAGCATCGGCGATAGGGTCTGTAACTAATACTTTCACAACTAGCCGAGTCCACCCGAGTAATAAAAAACACCCGATGATGTGAGCCGAAACGTCGTTACCGATGTGTTACAAATTATGCGGGTATGGTGACCAATGGAGTCTGCCACTTCTGGGATAATTCCTCCTGTGAGGGGACCCAGAACTGTCCGCCAAGATGTCCTCGATTTTTCGACCGAGAAGGAGAACCACTCCTAATTCGGGAATTCTCGAGTGACGACTTCACGGCGCTCGTCAACATGTACGCCTCTCTCGGACCAGCTGACCAGACAATGGGTATCCCACCACAAGAGGAAGCGACGATAGAACAGTGGCTGACGACGATGATAGCAGATGGGTGGAATCTACTTGCTCTGCACCGTGACAAAACCGTCGTCGGACATGTGGCAGTTACCCCTGCATCAGCGACCGATCCGGAGTTTGTTATCTTCCTACGTCGGGGGTATCGTAATCGAGGAATCGGGACTGAACTCCTCAAGCAACTCCTCGCCCATACCGAGACGATGGATCACGAGAACCTGCTGTTAGAGGTCTCACGGCACAACCAACAGGCGATACACGTGTATCAGAACATCGGATTCGATACGGTGGAACAGACAGCCATGGCTCAGAAGATGGCCGTGTCACTGCGAGAAGCGGTCGTCGAAGAATTTCAGGAACCACCCGCGAACCGGTAAGTTATCTTCCAAGCGGACCCCTCGCGATACGCGACATCGGCTGCGCGGAGTACGATGACTCGTCGCCGTACTATTCTTGTTGGGCGTCCACGACGGCGACGCCCGCGAGGTTGACGATGTCTTTGACCTCGTCACCACGCTGGAGGACGTGGACGGGTTTGTCCATCCCGACGAGCATCGGACCGGTAGCCTCGGCACCGCCGAGTCGCTGGAGCAGTTTGTAGCCGATGTTGCCCGCTTCGAGGTTCGGGAAGACGAGCACGTTCGCGGGGGCGTCGAGTTCGGAGAACTCGTAGGTGGTGTTGAGGATGTCCTCGACGACGGCCGTGTCGGCCTGCATCTCGCCGTCAACCGGGAAGTCCACCCGTTTGTCGGCTTGCAACTTCGTGACGGCATCACGGAGTTTGCGAGTCCCTTCGTTGTCGACGCTGCCGAAGTTCGAGTACGACAGCATCGCCGCCCGCGGTTCGACGTTGAAACTCCGGGCCAGTTCTGCGGTGTGACGCGTGACTTCCGCGAGCACGTCGGCGTTAGGGTCCTGATTGACCGTCGCGTCCGCACAGAAGATGACGCGGTTCTTGAACGTCAGCATGTACACGCCGGCGGCGTAGTCGGCGTCGTCGGCGGTGCCGATGACCTTCAGTGGCGGGCGTAGCGCCGAGGGGTAGTGGTGGGTCAGGCCGGTCAGCATCGCGTCGGCGTCGCCCATCTCGACCATCACGCTGCCGAGATAGTTGCCGTCCCGGACCAGTTCCTCGGCCTCTCGGCGGGTGATGCCCTTGCGCTGGCGGAGTTCGTACAGGCGGTCCGCGTACTCCTCGACGTCCGCGGTTTCGGGGTCGACTACGACGGGGTCGAACTCCAGTCCGAACCGGCGACGCGTCGCCTCTATCTCGTCGGCGTCGCCCAGCAGGACCGGTTGGGCGATACCCTGTTCGACCAGTTGGTAGGCCGCCCGAATCATCTTCTCGTCGTCGCCCTCCGCCAGCACCACCCGTTTGGGGTCGCTCTTGGCCTTGTTGAGGACGACTCGCATCATCTCGCGGGACTTGCCCAACCGGGCCTCCAGCCGCTCGACGTACGCGTCGAGGTCCAATTCCTTGCGGGCCGCGCCGCTCTCCATGGCGGCCTCGGCGACGGCGGGGGTGACCTCGAAGAGGACCCGTGGGTCGAGCGGTTTGGGGATGATGTACTCCGGACCGAACTGGAGCGGTTGGTCGCCGTAGGCCTTGACGACAGCGTCGGGCACGTCCTGCTGGGCGAGTTCGGCCAGCGCTTCGGCGGCGGCCACCTTCATCTCCTCGTTGATTTCGGTGGCGCGAACGTCGAGTGCCCCACGGAAGATGAAGGGGAATCCCAGCACGTTGTTGACCTGATTGGGGTAGTCTGACCGACCGGTGGCCATGATGACGGTGTCGTCACGGGCCTGTTTGGCGTCCTCGTAGGCGATTTCGGGGTCGGGATTGGCCATCGCAAAGATGATGGGGTCCGACGCCATCGACTGGACCATCGTCTCGTCGACGATATCGCCGACCGAGAGGCCGACGAACACGTCAGCGCCGGCCATCGCGTCCGCGAGGTCCCCTCCCGGCACGTCGCGGGCGAACTCCTGTTTGAACTCGTTGAGGTCTTCCTGATCGCCTCGGGATTCCGTGATGATGCCAGAGGAGTCACACATCGTGATATTCTCTTTCGAGGCACCCAGCGAGACGTAGAAGCGGGCGGTGGCGATGGCGCTCGCGCCCGCACCCGAGAAGACGATGTCGAGGTCCACGAGGTCCTTCCCCGCGATTTCGGCGGCATTGACGAGCGCCGCCCCGGAGATAATGGCGGTGCCGTGTTGGTCGTCGTGGAACACGGGGATGTCCAATGCGTCACTAAGTCGCTGTTCGACCTCGAAGCACTCTGGCGCGGCGATGTCTTCGAGGTTGATGCCGCCGAAGGTCGGTTCCATCGCGCGGACGGTCTGGACCATCGCGTCAGCGCTGTCGGTGTCGAGTTCGATGTCGAAGACGTCGATGTCGGCGAACCGCTTGAACAGGACGCCTTTGCCCTCCATCACCGGTTTGGAGGCTTCCGGCCCGATGTCGCCCAGTCCGAGTACGGCCGACCCGTCGGAGACGACGCCGACGAGGTTCCCTTTCGCAGTGTAGGTGAAGGCTTTCTCGGGGTCCACGGCTATCTCCTCACAGGGCGCGGCGACGCCCGGCGAGTACGCGAGCGAGAGGTCTCGCTGTGTGTTGGTCGGTTTCGTCGTCGCTATCTCTATCTTGCCAGGGGGCTCTCGACTGTGATAGTCAAGCGCGTCTTCGTCAAGTCCCATAGCGGAGTATCAGACTTCCTGATAATAAAACTAAGTGTAACCAGTCTCATAGCGAGAAGGGCTGGAAACTGTCGGACGCTGCGTCTGAACGCCCCGTACGTGTCCCAGAGTGGCGACGCAGTTTACAGGACTGTATACAGGTGTTCTTCTTGCGTCGAGTCTCTAGCCCGAAGTAGAGACGGTGAAGAGCGAGCGGCCCGCTGGTTATTGTGAATCAGCCATCCGTTGGTGCGTCGGTGGGTCAGCTGACCCAGTCCACAGCCACAACCCTCCGATAGTGATGATGAACACGATGGACACTGGAACGGTAGACCACAGCGCTTGTCGAATCCCGACGGATTCTGCGAGAACGCCCACGACAGCAGGTGCAGTTGCGAGTCCCACATACGTCGCGCCATTCGTGACCGCGTTGAGCGGGCCGCTGTACTCTGGAGCGGCTTCGACAGCATAACCGGAGAGTACTGGAAAACCGCTGGAAACAGCAAACCCGGCGACGAAGATCGCAGCGAACAGGAGCGGTCCGGTGACGCCAGAGAACGCAATCGCGAGGGCGGGTGCCGCAGGGAGGTACACAACCAGTAGAATGGTGAGATAAGAGACGTAATCAACCGCGACGGTACAGCCGAGCCGGCCGGGGATGTATGCCAGCAGGTACACCGATAGCAGTAGGTTCGCTATCGCGGTATCGTAGAACGTCTGTGAATAGTAGACGAGCCACGTGAATAGAGTCCCTTCGAGCGCACCGACAAGTACCATCCCTACACAGGCACCGACGACTGCCGGGCGTTTGAGCAGGGCCGACAGTTCAGCTCGTGATACCGAGCGCTCGGCGTCCATAGACGGGAGTTCGTATCGCCCCACGATAACGATAACCGGAAGAAACACGCAGGTGAGGACGAGAAAGACCATACGCCAATCGGAGACAGATAAAACAAGACTCACGAGTTGTGGACTGAGGACGGCACCGAAGGCCCACACGAGCGTGTATGCTGCGTACATCTTCCCACGATTGTCCGGGTACAGGTGGCTGAGGACGACACGATCGAGGCCGCGGAACACGCCGGCAGCGGTTCCTTGTAGGACAAGTGCAGTCAAAAAGACGACATATAGTGGCGAAACGGCGGCCAGAACGAGAGCGATACCAGTGAGCGTCGTCCCTACCGCAAGCATCCGCCGCATCTGCAGTCGACCTGCGAACAGACCTGTCACGACGACGGCGCCAAGGAAGCCGACGGTCCCGGCGGGTGCAACCAGACCGAGGGCAGCTTCGGAAATATTGAATACAGTACCGACACTCGAGAGAATCGGACCACGGGCCTGCATCGCAGCAGCGTCCCCGAAAATGAATATAAAGACGGCTAGAGTCCATGCACGAGAGCGATCCATACATAAGTTGTCGTAGTCAATATAAAAAAGACACCGATTAGAGGAGATATTGCCTGCTGTCGGAAAGCAGCGTCTGTGAGAATGTAGTAACGTGCTTCTACAGAGCGAAGATGCCGAGACTCCTCTGCTCGTCGTACTGGGGAACGAGCAGGTCTCTCCAGGGACCACGACGACTTCGAACGTCCCGGAGACGACCACCTTCTACAGTGACCGCCGGGAGATTTGAAGCAGTCAGTGCCTAACTGGATGTGAGTATGAATCTCGTCGGATCCGATGGTGCACAAAGAGCTCGTGACTTCGTACAGTCGGGTGAGCGTCTCTTCGTTGTATACCTATTCTGAGACGTTGTAGCGGCATAAAACGGCCTCGTTGACAGCCCTGAGACCAATCAGGAAGTCATGGTCGACACCGGCGTCGGCCCATAGCATCTCGTGATTCGAGTATCTCGTTACCCGAGTCGATTCGAACGATGAGACGGGCGGATTCTTCAAAAACGATCATACGCCGATACCTTGAGAGACAAGGGTAATGGACACTGGTTTGAGACATACAGAGACTCTGTTCCGTAGGAAACCCTCATGATGAAGAAGTCGACGGATGGAATGGATCACGGTAACTGAGAGAGCGAAAAACCAGAATTTTCCACAATGTTGAATCGCCGATGCTATTCATCAGCAGACCACGGTATCCCGAAAATGGAAACCGAATAATCAACTGTGCTCTTGTTATTTTTCTTCCCGGCCAGTGTCGGGAAGTTTAGAACTGCCACGTAATCCAACGTTGCACTGAAGCGTCGGCAAATAATAACATATGTACAGAAGTTATTCATTGCCAAGCGCTACGCACTGACCTTCAAGTATATTGAATTCATTTGTCTTGTGGACCGAAGAGCGAATCAGCGTCGAGAGTAGATGTTCTGTTAACCTGAGTCGCCGGTTCCGATCAGGAAGGAGGATGCTGAGTGTGGGCCCATCAAAAAGATTTAAATATGATAGTTCCATATCAGACATCACAGATGCCCAAGCAAAACGTGCTTGTGACGGGTCCGTTTGGCGAAGCTGGGGAAGCCATCCTCAACTATCTAGCGGACAAAGAACAGTACGAGTTCACGTATCTCAACCGAAGTGACCACCCCGAGTACGAGACGTTCGTCGCCGATATCGCCGATTACGAGGCTATCCGCCCGGCATTCGAGGAACAAGATGCCGTCATTCATCTCGCCGCACAGTCGGACGCAGGGGCGGAGTTCGAGGATATCATTGAACCGAACATCGTCGGCACGTACAACGTCCTCAAAGCGATGGAAGACGCTGAGGTCGAGAAGCTCATCTACGCGTCCTCACAGCGAGTGATGGGGCTGTACGAGGAGGACCACGCACCTGAACTCTACGAGGAGGACTATCCCAGCGAGTTCGACCCGCTTCGACTCACCCACGAGACGCTCCCGAAGCCCGATGGCTACTACGGCGCATCGAAGATGTTCGGCGAACACATGTGTCGGGCACACGCACGCCGCGACGGCGCACCGGACCAAGTGTACTCCATCCGAATTTCCAGCGTTCGGACCGAAGAATACGACCATCCGTACGGAGATGCAGAGCGCGGCGTTGACCGTGGTGATGAGCATGTCGTCGACGACGACGAAGTGTGGGACCAGTCCCAGACTGGTTCGTGGGAACGTGGGAGCGAGGAGTACGAGAAGATGGTGAAGCGTCTCAAGGCGTCCTGGACCTCCCAGCGCGACTTCGCTCACCTACTCGAATGCTGTCTCGAAGACGAATCGGTCACCTACGACACCTTCTACGCCGTCAGCGGAAACGCGGCACGGTGGTTCGGTATCGAACACGCGAAAGCCGTTCTCGACTATGAACCAGCAGACGATGCGTCCGAATGGGATAGCCCACCACAGTGACAGCGCTGCCACGACATCAATAGTGACTGCAACCACCAGCGACGAAACTGGTCAGTGAGCCATTGGTTGAAGCCAATTCAGACGACCGTAATCGGGGGTAGCAAAATGTACGAGGCATCACTCGTACTGCCGTATTTTCAACTCAATTATATTCTTCTTGTTGAGTAGCTCCGGCGCTAACTCGTCCTCAATTCTGTCCGGGTCCATACGGCTGATCGGGCCACTGATGCTAATTGCACCGACCGCGTCGTCCGGTTCTGAGACGATAGCTGTACCGACAGCACTGACACCCGGGAAATGTTCGCCACGGTTAATCGAGTACCCCCGTTCTCGAACCGTTTCGAGTTCCTCGTGGAGTACACCTTCATCAGTGATTGTGTCGTCGGTGAGGGCCGGAAGCCCCCGCTTCGCGACGATTTCGCTGACCGTTTCTTCAGCAAGCTGGGCGAGAATCGCCTTTCCTGTGGCCGTCGAGTGTAGATGCAAGTGGTCACCCAGCGGTGCGTCGTCGTCGATCGACTCTGGGCTATGCGATTTATACAGTTGTACCGAGTAGCCGTTCTGCTCGACGGTGGCGTTTGTGTGTTCTCCCGTTTTTTCTTGTAGGTCGTCCAGTTCGGGCTTTGCGGCCTGAAAGAGAGCCATCCTATCACGCATCTCACCACCCATTCGGAGGAACTGGAAACTACTATGATATTCGTTGTCGCACTTGACGACATACCCCGTCTCGACGAGGGTACTGAGGTAGATGTGTACTGTGCTCAGCGGCATATCCAAGTCTTCGGCGGTCTGTGAGAGCGTCGAGCCGCCGGACTCGTGCAGGTAGTCGACTATTTTGAAAGACTGGTTTACACTCTTCAACCGCCGCGTATCGGAACCGTCGGAGCCTGTCATAGACAAATCTACTCCCGGCAGAATATTAAGAACTGCGGATTTTTCAATAATGTTGTATCACTAGTTTACGACTGCGATAGTTCCAGAGATACCGTACAGAGTGTGTATCAGCTCAAACTTATCGACTACATTGTGGTGATGGCGTACAGATGGCTAGCCAACCGGAAACGTTCAAAAAACCGCTTAGTAGCTGAGCTCAGTGCGTTACTGAATGGAATCTTCTGGCCCGACGACGTTCAGATTGTCGAAGAGTTCGTCGTAGCTGTTGAGTTCGAAGAGGTACTCCCCTTCCAGAACCTCCTCGCGGACTGTGTCTTCGGCATCAAGTTTCTCGTGAGACCGTTCAAGGACCTCCTGCGCCCCCTCGCGTGGGATGACGGCCAACCCATCGTCGTCGCCGATGACGATGTCTCCGGGGTCGACACTGACGCCGCCGACGGAAATCGTGACGTTGATTGACCCAGGATCCTGCTTGAGTGGGCCCTGCGGGTTCGTGCCGCGACCGTAGACGGGGAACTCCATCTCGGCGATCTCTCGACTGTCTCGGTAAGCGCCGTCAATAACGAGGCCGGCGAGACCGTTAGCCTGGCAAGAAGTACACATCAACTCTCCAACGTGGCCCGTGTCAGTGTACCCATTGCAGTCAATAACGAGCACGTCACCAGGCTCCGCCATCGTAATCGCCTTGTGGATGATCAGGTTGTCGCCCGGCGCGGCTTTGACGGTTATAGCGGTCCCAGCCATCTCCACGCCATCGTATGCTGGTTCCATGCCGGCGTCCATCGTCAGGCCGATGTTTCCGGTCACGTCCGACACGATTGTACTTGGAATCTCCTCAAAGCCATCAACGATATCACTGTCTGGTCGGTCGACATCGTACTCTACCGTGTGCATGTAAGCTAACGAGTGCATCAGTCTATATCAAACTAATGGTGCTGGCTGCAAGCTATGCCACACCGAGACACTTCGGAACTCGGGACATCGAGCGGTTCAGTTGATACGCTGCGTTCACGAGCGACGACGCTATCTGGCTACGAAAGCAAGAGCACTGAGAAGTCGAGAGATAGCGCGTCGGCGGTTCGTCGCGTCGAATCTACTGCTTTTCGATACCGAGTTCGTTGACGAGGTTTCCGTAGTACTCGTACTGGTTGTTAAGGAACTCGGAGAACTCTTGTGGCCCCTTCTTGACCCGGATGAAGTTGTTGTTCTCCATGAACTCCACGAATCCGTCGTCCTCGTAGATCGAGTTATAGACCTCAGCAATCTTCTGCTTGCGTTCGTCCGAGACACCCGGCTGTACGAAGTGGCCCAGCCACGAGCCAATTCGGACATCAAGACCCTGCGAGGACAGTGTCGGCGTGTCCGGAAGCGCTTCGACCTGCTTGTCAAACGCCACACCCAACGCCTTGAGTGGGCCGTCACGGACCTGTGCCGCTGCCTCGGCTGCCCCGACAGCGGTACAATCTGCCTCTCGGTTCACGACTGCCTGCATCGCTGGTGCCGCGCCGTCGTAAGAGACGTGTTCGACCCCGACTTCTGCCTCGCTTGCGATAGAGGCCGCAGCCATGTGCCACGACGACCCGAACCCGGAGTTCGCCATCTGGTAGGTGTTACTCTGTCCGTACGACATCCACTCATCGAGTGTGCTGAACTCAGCCTCTTCGTGAACGAGGAGGGCAGCCGGGAACTCGGTGTACTGCATGATGGGGGCGACATCGTCGGGACTCAGGTCGGCGATTCCAAGGTGCTCGAATAGGGCGATTTCAGGTGCGGCGACACCGATGGTGTGACCATCCGCTTCGGCGTTCGCGGCCGCGTTCATCCCAACTGAACCGGAGCCACCCGTCTGGTTACTCACGTTCCAGGAGACATCGGTGTAGTTCTCGCCTGCCTCTGCGACTGCTCGACTCGTTCGGTCGGCCCCACCGCCAGCAGCCCATGGGGAGACAATTTCAACCGGTCGCGATGGCCACTCTTGCTCTGCCGAAAGCTGACTGAGACAGCCAGCGGTCATCGTGAGACTCCCTGCCCCGACTGCTTTGAGGAAGTTTCGGCGGTTCGCTACGGTACGATCGCTAGTACTGCTACTGGTGCGGTCCAGCATTGTACCTGATAGTTTGTCCAATATGTGTTAAACCTTTGGGTGTAGAACGGCCGTTCTGGTTCTTGCCATCCAGCTAAATCGTAGTTTCGGGTTCGTTGAACGACCCGTGACATCGCACGCGATAGATAGTCAGGGGTGGTCACCGGAAGGTGTATTCAATACCTGAACTGACCGCCATCCCCACACTCAACGAACGGTCCATATGACACTGTTCCCAGATACCATGGATTTATATTGGGCGAATGGTGTACTGATGGTATGCGCGGGTTAGCCAAGACCAGCCGTACAACCGGAAGTATGGAAATTATCGACGTCGACGATCCCAAACCAGGGTCAGACGAAGTACTCATCGAAGTCGATTATGCGGGGCTCTGTGGAAGTGATGCCGGCATCTATCAGTTCAAATCGGCGTTCGAGCGGATGGAGCTCCCGACCATCATCGGTCACGAATACACAGGCCGCGTCGTTGAGGTCGGCGACACCGTCTCGAAGTTTGAGGTGGACGACCGCGTTGTCGAACGGCCGATTCGAGGCTGTGGCGACTGCTATCAGTGTGAAATCGGTAACGAGAACATCTGCCAGGACACCGAACTCACGGGTATCGATCACAACGGTGCGTACGCGGAGTTCGTCGTTGCGCCTGAATCATCTCTCCAACAGGTACCCGACGATGTCGACCCGCGTCATGCTGCGCTCGTCGAACCTACTGCTATCTGTACCCGCGCTGTCATCGAAAATTCACGTGTACGCCCAGGAGACCAGGTTCTCGTCGCTGGCCCCGGCCCCATGGGACTGCTCTCTGCGCAGATTGCTGACGCGCAAGGTGCCGAAATAGTCGTTGCCGGCGTCGGACAAGACACAAAATACCGACTACCACTCGCAGAGGAGCTAGGCTATCCGACAATCAATATCGAAGACGCAGATCTCACAGCCTATCGTGATGAACTTACCAACGGAATCGGATACGATGTCGTGTTCGATACAACCGGCCATCCATCCGGACTGCCAATGGCAGCCGAAGAGGTTAGAAAGGGGGGACAGATCATCCTCGTTGGGCAGACAGGCGAGACGACCATGGAGTACACGCCGCTCGTCCGCGCTGAAGTTGACCTTCAATGTACATACGGTGCGATGTACCGTGACTTCGACCGCGCTCTCAGACTTATTGGCTCCGGTGACGTCGATCACGAGACGTTCCTTGACGACCGGTTCAGTCTCCTCGAACCGAACGACGCCTTTGAAGCGTTCCTCTCGGGGGAGACGTGCAAGCCTGTTTTCGACGTCTCAACGCTACGTGCGTAAGCGGCCGGTCGCGACAGACGGGTGGTACTGTCGGTAATAATTCTATTCCGGGTTCGAGGAGACATTGATGTCTCTCACGCTCGACTGACTCACGACGGAGAACGTCACGATGTCTGTTGCTGCAATGGGAACTCCAGAGACCCAATCAAGGAATTACGAAACGAGTCTCGAAACGGTATCGTTTACTAATTGCTGTCTCACTCAGTGCGAGGGTCCCACTCGTTCCACTCTCGCTGGACCAGGAAGTTGTCGAGTTTCTGCTTCGGGTCTTCAAACACGTGCGACCCGTGGAAGACGAGCAGCGTATCGAAGTCGTATTCGAGAAGATTGTAGAGATTGAGTTCGGCCGCTCTGTGGTCGTCGTTGAACAGCGCCGGGGGAGGAAGGAGATAACCAGCTGGAAGCCCGCCGCGATCGGATCCGTCAAGCGTGTCACCGGAGATGAGGATATCTCGGTCCTCAAGTAGCAGGGCCGATGTCGCTTCAGTGTGGCCGGGCACCTGAATGACTCGGATGTTTCCGGCGAGCACGTCGCCGTCTTCGTAGCGGACGTCGGGTTCGAAGTCTAGCCCTTCCTCCTCAAGGTGGTCGTAGAGCTTCGTCTCGTCGGCCGGCATAGCGAGTTCGGGCGAAAACGCCTCCATCACGTGCGAGAGACCACCGTGGTGTCCGTGGTCACCGTGTGTGATGATGACGCGGTCGATGTCGCCGTACTCCGATTTCAGGATCTCGACGAGTTCCTCTCCGTTCTCGTCGAATGCTGTGTCGACGAGCGTTATCTGGCCGTCGGGAGCGTCCTGTAGTACCAGCACTCGTACGTGCTCGAACTGCACCTGATCAATACCCTCGGTGACGTTACTAACACTCATTTACAGTTACTAGCTGCCTCACCCCGATATTTAAAATCATCGGTAGGCTCGAAACGACGGAGACGGTACTTAATTCCAAGAATCGGATCACAGTGCCATTGCGACTGTACTCTCGACGAATCTCCCATCACGAGATTTACCTTCCAAGCGGCTGGTTGATGGAAACGATTTCAATATCGCGTGCGCTACGAGATACCAGTACATTTATCCGGTACAACTCCGTTTGAGCATGTTAGGCAGGATACTCATGGTTAAACAAAAAGTAGTGCAGCACTTGAATCAGCTCAGTCCCAGCAGCATCAGTTCGAATCCACTTTCAGTAGTGTTCATCTTGTTCTCGCTCGTGGTTATCTATTTTGCCAATCAATTCCCTAATAATGGCCAGGTTGGCCCTGCCTTTTTCCCTATTCTGTTGTCTGTCGGCATCATCGTGTTTGCGGCCGCTGACATCCTCACTGGTGCGGAAACGGAACTCGAGATGAGTGAATACGAATTCAAACCACCAGCGATAGTCCTTGGCCTCTTGATAGCGTATCTGCTATTGATGCCGATAGTAGGATTCCTAGTCGGGACAATGCTGTACATGCCAGTGGTACTCTACTACTCGAACGTCCAGTCGAAGCCCCTCATCGCAGCGTTGAGTATCGGTCTCCCGATAGCGTTGTTCTACATCTTCGCACGGATATTCCTCATTAGGCTCCCTGAAGGCATCATTCCGATATCACGACTACTTCCGGATCTCCCGCTGATGGTGATGTTCTGATGGTCGTCGAGAATATCGCCCCTGCACTGGCCAATCTGGCAGACCCGTTCGTCATCTTCCTGATGGTCTCTGGGGTCCTTCTGGGAATCATCATGGGATCGATTCCCGGCATGACCGCGACGATGACGATCGCAGTGCTGCTGTCGTTCACGTTCACGATGGACCCGGCTCACGGGATGATGCTCCTGTTGGGTATCTACGGCGGCGCAGTCTACTCAGGTTCGATCCCTGCCATCCTGATTCGGACTCCCGGGACTCCGTCTGCCGCAGCTACGCTGTTCGACGGCCATCCACTGTCGAAAAAGGGCGAAGCAGGCAGAGCGATCAGGGTCAGTACCGTCGCATCATTCATCGGAGGCGTCATCAGCGTCCTCGCGCTGATGTTCTTCTCTCCAGTAATCGCCAGTGCCGCGCTCGAATTCCGCTCCCCGGAGTTCTTTGCACTCGCCATCTTCGGACTGACGATTATCGCCAGTGTGAGTGGCGACTCAATTACGAAAGGCATGGTCTCTGGACTACTGGGTATGCTGGTGGCAACTGTCGGAATCGACCCGATAACAGGATTCCATCGGTTCACATTCGAGCTCCCAATGCTCCTCACAGGGGTCGAGTTCATCGCAGTGATGATTGGATTGTTCGGTATCGCCGAAGGTCTTCGAAAGTACTCTCAGGGAATCAGCGGGGACGAAAAGAAGGACGCACAAGAGATGTCTGGAGCGCTTCCATCGCTTTCCGACCTGAAATCTATCGCACCCGTTAGCGTCGGATCGGGCGTTCTTGGAGCGTTCATTGGCTCGATTCCAGGCGCCGGCGGCGATATCGCTGCGTTCATTACGTACAACGAAGCGACCAGATGGATCAAAGATGCCGTCCCAGCGTTCGGTGATGGGAATATCCGCGGTGTCGCTGCTGCAGAATCTGGCAATAACGCGAGTACTGGCGGTGCACTCATCCCGACACTCACGCTCGGCATCCCCGGAGACTCCGTTTCAGCAATCCTGATCGGTGCCCTGATGGTACACGACATCAATCCTGGACCTGGTCTATATCAGGAGGAACCAGAGCTGCTGTACACGATATTCGTCGGCTTCCTTCTCATTTACATTTTCATCCTTATATTCGGACTCCTCGGAGCTAATTATTGGGCACGGTTGATCAACATCCCTGCCTCGCACATTTGGCCAGTGATTCTCGTTCTCTGTGTGATTGGCTCGGTCGCGCTTCGAGGGAATCTCTTCGACGCGTGGATTATGCTCGGTGCGGGCGTGCTCGGATACGCGATGCGCTTACGCGGGTTCCCGTTGGCACCAATGGTCCTCGGGTTAATTCTGGCACCGATTGCCGAAGTGAATCTGCGTCGATCACTCGTTCTCTCAGGTGGTTCACTGGACATCTTCTATACGAGTCCCATCGCTCTCATCGTCCTCTTGATGAGTGTGGCCTCTATCGCCGTGCCAGCCATCCGGTCGGTACGCGGACAGTCAAGCTAAGTCGTACTTCTCCTTTCGAACTATCTGGTTCTAGCCAACTCACCCATGTGGCCAACCGACGTTACTACGGATGTGTCGGTAGGAGTTCCGGAGTCATTTGCAAATTTTCTCACTCAGGTTCGATGTATCTCAGATACTGACTCATTTACGTTCACCACCAACGTCGTAGTTGGTTCAGTGTCGACTAGTTTTTATCTGATGAAAGAGTTGCCTTATGGGAATAACCAGTTCAATATACCTCATAAACAATCCAGTACGGTACTGAAATACCGTTTCGACCATCGATGCTCTCGTTGATGTGGGTTTTTCGAGAACATCGCCTCACCGGGACAGTCTGCTGTGAGCATGTTCTGTCACCCTGGTATCAAAAAAGTAATATACGATACCATAGCACATACAGATATGGTGATCGTAGCAGCAGTTGATCGATCTGACCGTGCCTCTCTCGTCGTCGAAGAGGCTGAAGAACTGGCCGAAGCATTTGACGAGACGGTCCATGTCGTCCACGCACTAACCAGATCTGAGTTTCTCGATTTAGGTATTACCAGTGCACAGGCCGAAGAGCCTTTAGATATGGAGCAAGTCCGCGAGGCAGCTGCTGACATGGCGGAGGATGCAACTGACGGTCTAAGTATTCCACACGAATCCGTCGGATTGGTCGGAAAACCAGCGTCGGAAGTCGTTAAGTATGCTAAAGAAAATGATGCAAGGTATATTGTGGTCAGTCCTCGGAAACGGTCCCGAACCGGCAAGGTACTCTTTGGTAGTACTGCACAGTCTGTCCTGCTAAACGCTCCATGTCCTGTCGTCTCAAGTACTGTCAAGGATTAATACTACTGCTATCACACAAGCCAGAACCTATCGTATTGCGAAATTTGAACAGTACGGTTTATTGTAACTGTTACGCAAATACCATAGCCTGTGGCTCTTTTTACGGGCAAATAGCGATGTGTGTCATAAATTGATTCTCCGTATCTGGGAGCACTGCCGCTGTTTTATGTATTCCTGCACCGTTTAACCGACTGACGATGTCAGTTACAGAAGTGTCCGATGGAGTATATACAATCCAGTTCGATCACGTCCGAGTGTTTGTGCTCGAAGACAGACCACAAGGAAACATAACACTGGTCGACACAGCGTTCCCCGACGATGGGGATGAACTGGTTCAAATATTGGAGGCAGAATTCAGAAGCGTCGATAGGGTCGTAATCACCCATGATGATGAGGGGCATCTCGGTGGGACCCCTGCAGTCGTGGACAGATTCGATCCCGAGCTGGTCGTCCCAGGCGGGGCCAAGGGGTTCTACGAAGCTCTAGATCTGGAGGCAGATACACACATGAGCCACGGGGACGTATTAGAAGGGGCTCTCCGTGTTCTCGAAATACCGGGTCATACAGCAGCGACGTCAGGACTCCTCTTGGAGAACGAAAATATCCTCATCGCAGGGGATATTTTGGAAGGGTCTGATCGACGGGGGCTCCCGCCGGGATACCTGGTTCCGCCAGCAGAGCAATTCAATGACTTCTCGCATGCCGCCGCAGAACGGAATCTGACGAGACTGTTCGACTACACAATCGATACAGTTCTAGTCAGTCATGGGTCACATGTGTACGACGATCCGTTGGAGAAACTCAATGACTGGCTCCTCGATCGTGAGTGGGAACTCACCCTCTAAGTACCATCTATAAAATACGGGGCCGTGGTTAGAAGAGCGAAAAGGTAATCCGGGGTTTGTCTCGCTTATTCCTATAAAATCGTCCGTCTCAGCGGTAAATGAAAGCGGATTGGTTAAAATGCGAGCGGCCCCCATGCCACCACGATGGCCTTGGGTATTCAACCGCACGTTACGGGGCTCTCGCTGTCGAATGCTCTCGGTTGACTCAACTCGAAGAATCAAGTTGAATCAAACACAGATTTCCACCATAGTTTTCGACTATATTGAAAAAGTCGCCCGACCACGATACACTGAAATAACATGCGTACACTCATGATTGTGAGGGTAGTGAATAGGGTTTATTCCCCCCTCGCTCCAGGACACCGCGTTTTCAACTATCTTGAAACGATCGGAGGTTCGAAGAGAGTTCAGAGCAGCCAAATATACTCTGTCAAGTCTTCGTGGCTCATCCGATCGGTACTCGCGAAAGATGTACGGTACATTATCGTATGTCCACGGAGGCACTGTCTAGTTCTGAACCTCCTCGACTGGCGTTTGTCCGTTGAGTGCTTGATTCGGTCGTTCGTGGTTATAGTGGTGTTTAAATCGCTGGATCCACCGCTTAGCGCTTGATTGACTGCCCCGCCAGAACGGATGGAAGCGGTTGATTCGCATGGTGACGATATGAAACAATTTTTCGATGTGGTTTCGCTCTCGATAGTCAAGCTGACCGCTCAATTCACGACGCTCGAGGGCAGTCAGATAGCCTGCAGCATCAACGAGAAACTCTGTATCGGCGACATCGTGTTTCTGTGTGAGTCGGTGCAGGAACGCCGCCGCGGGGTCGGTCCCGCGGCGGCTGAAGACATCAACTTCGAGCAACAGCCGTGAATCTGTGTCAATCACCGCATACAGCCACTTTTTCTCGCCGTCAACCTCGATTTGTTTCTCATCGACCGCGACCCGCGACGGCTCCGCCGTCGGCGGGTCGCTCTGGGCTTCAGACAACGTATGCACCCAATTCCAGACCGCACCATGAGAGCGCTCGACACCCAGCAGGTCTAGGATCGCGACCGTCTCCCGGGTCGACAGCCCCGCCGTGTGGAGACGCACCCCAAACCGCCGGACGGGTGTCGGGGTGCGCTCGTTCTCCCAAACGTCTTGACTTTCCTCGTCTAACGTTTCTTTGAGCAGGTCTGCGAGTTCCATGAACAGTTCTCGCTACGGCCTGCTCACTTCTCAACCTCTCAACTAGACAGTGCATCCACGGACAACGTCGTTGCTACGCCACACGTCGCCGCAGCAACCCTGGAAAGTCGCACCGAGTAAAATGCTTGTTGAGAATGTCTTTGATCTGCTTGAGGGGACTGGTGCACCTACGCGGGATACCTCTGTCAGCCGTCAGTAATGGGAGATAACTCTATCGGCAATCACATATAGTCTGATATCAGATTATTACGGTCATTTTCACACATCACTATAGTCTATTTGCTTGAATTTCTGCTATTTGAGAACATATACTGGTAAAACATCAGGATAAGTATAGATCTATAAACAGTGGAGATATTATATAGTTAAATATCCGTATTTCATTTTTAGATGAGTTCAATAGAAAGATATCACACTGTGATGCTATCAAATCAGGATACTCAGCGAAGCCCCATGTTCGGTCATTGAATACCTCAATCCAGAGCGCCTTCTCGCTCACGATAGCTCGATTCAAGAATCTATGGTTTTGGTGAATCGCCATACAGCGGCGACTTCCGGCGCTAGATCCAGCGACTTGATCTGTGACACTTGGGCAATTCTGACTACAGTTTCCAGTGTGTCCATGCTGGCAAAGCAAATGGAACCATTCACTGGGATGCTAAGACGACTTAATCCAACGCCATCTGGCGATTCACCAGAGCCGTATAGTCTTCGACCGCGTCGATGAGGGCGGCCGCCGTCGCCGAAATACGGTCCAGCCGGTCATGGAGCGTCTCCGGCGCGTCGTCGTCCCACGCGGCCAAGTAGAACGCCGAGTTGTCCGAATCCAACCCGAAGTGTCGACTCACGATGTAGGCAACGGCTTCAGCCTCGACTTCGAGACGGGATGTTTCCTCGTCAGGGTCGCGCTCGAAGTGCAACAGCGCGTGGGCGAACTCGTGGATGAGTGTTCTCGCGAGGTCCGCACGGTTGTCCCGGTCGACTACCTCCACGACCGGATTGGTCGTCGTCACACTCCGGCGCTCGCACACCCCACGTGCCGAGCCATGCTTCCACTCCTCGGGCGCGACGATGGTCGCATCGACGCCGATGTCGTCGGTCGCTGCCAACAGGGCTTCGACGAGGCCGTTGGCATCGCCATGGGTCTCGGTTTCGAGGTCAGGCAACGGCTCTCCCTCGGTCTGGGAAATATCGAACACTGCCGTTGGCCGGAATCCTACGAGCCCTCGGGACCAGTCGTCTGGTTCTGTCTCGTCGTACTCACACTCGGTATTTGCGTGGTACGAGGGCGAGTTCTCGCACTCGGGGCACTTGTTCGTGATGATGGGTGCCCAGATCCAGATCGCATCCTCGCCTTGCTGGACCTGCCGGTCGAACTCCTCCTGCCAAGTGTTGTACCCCGCGACTTTCGTTGCCTCGGGACACTGCAACTGGATGAGAAGCGTGTTCCGGGCCGAGTAATCGTGGAACTTGCTCTGGACGTCCAGCCATCGTTGAAACTGCTCGCTAGCTTGCGCGTCGTCGGTCAACTCCGCGAGGTCTGCAACCCACGCATCAAGCTGGTCCCGCATGTCGTCGGCACGGGTATCCGACTCGTCGAACGTGCAGGTAGTCTGCTGGCTGGACGCCGTCTCGGGAAGGTCAGTTTGGATCGTCGACATCGTTGTTTCTGGGACGCGCTTTCGGGCACGCCCCGCACCTCCCACGGGGCACACAAAATCCGTCTGTGGGTGCTACTCGCTGTCGTCGACAGTCGCGGCCTGCCAGCCCGTGTGGAAGTACGCAAGTGCTTTGTCCGATCCAAAGGCTCGTCCCGACGGAGAATGGATGAGCAACTGCTCGTCTGGAACGACGTCAATGACGCCCTCAGCACGGAGGTCCTCGACGAGATCGTGAGCACCCGACTCGTCGATACACAGTGAATCCATTCCCGTGTCGCGGTCGTTAGCTAGCTGTCGACGCTCGAATCGCTCGTAATCTGGGATAGTCTCGTCCATGCTGTCACGAGAGGTCGCCCTCTCGTTTCACCGGGGGCGCAAAAAATCGACTAACCAACGGTCAACGATTTGTCCACCGACTGTTGGTTAGCGACACACCACTATGTCCGGAGCTTTCGACCGAGAAGGTGGTCAGGTCGGCAATTATGGTGCAACCATAAACTGACAGACACCCGCGGCGTCGGGGAATGGCGCACTGATACGCACGGGATTGTGGTAACCGGTCTGGAGTTTGCGAGGGGCCTCACCCAGCGGGGCACGGTCGATCGTTCGGAGACGGCTCGTTGCGAACCGCGCCAGTGCGTCGGCAGCCTCGAATGCAACCAGTTCCTACTGCTCACGGCAGCATACCATACAGTCGACATCGCCGTTGGTGCGAAACCGGAGTTCACTGACGACGCCGCCGACGACCCACCGAGTCTGTTGCTGAGACACTCAGCCACCGGAGGTATGGACAGCCGAGGTCGGTCGGCGCGTTGTAAGTCCCCAGTCACTATCGGAACTCGTCCATTCGACGCCATCTCGATCGGGGGCGTCAACAGTCGTTGCACACCGAGCTACGCTTTGAGCACTGGGAGTGAGGTCGGTACTATCGGTACTGAACACACTGAGTGGTGGGTCAGTCATCATTTCCTCTCCACCCGCTAAAGGGGGTATAAAACCGCTGAGAGGGTTCAGAACGAATCTAACGTAGTCGTTTCTGATTCTCCGAACAGCTCAGACAGCCGATCATCTTCTCTGAGGGACTCTTGGGCTAAACTTGCCCGAATAGAGAACTCATACTCATAATAGGAGCCACCTTTTGGACCCTTGTTTTGTTCGGTGACCTCAAGAAATCCTTTGAGCGTCAACTGGCTCAAACAGTCGTGGATCGTACGGTCCGTCCGGACATCCGCATCGATTCGTTTTGCAGCTGTTACATATCTTTCGTATATCTTGCTGCGTTTCGCAGGTGCTTCGTTCTCTTGTTCCAAGAGCAGTAACCCATACAGCGTTAATTTAGATTGAGTCGGTAGTCGAGTGAGTTCTTCACGAACCTTATCTCGCTCAACAATCTCATCTGCTTCCCGCACATGGGCCTCGGTGATTTGTTCGGCTTCTTTATCGCGGGCAAGATCACCTGCTTTGTAGAGTCGCTTCAGTGCTTGGCGAGCGCTACCACTATCCTGTGCCGCAAACGCTGCACAAAGTGGAATGACGTCATCTTCTAAGATTTCAGACTCCAATTCATACACCCCGTCATCTCGGCGCGTAGCGGACGTGTCGTGGAACGCCTCAGCAGCACGTTGTTTCAGAATATTTCCAAGTTCGTTAGCATCGTAAGGAGGAAAGTGGATTTCTTCGTCACAGAGACTATCTTTCACCCGTGCAGAGAGACTATCTCTAAAAGTAAAATCGTTGGAAATACCGATAACACCAACAAAGGTATTCTCAACGTTGTTATTGTCATTCGCTCGCGGGAGTTTATATAAGATGTCATCATCATTCCCAATCGAGTCGATCTCATCAAGAACAATCAGACAGTGAGTCACGTCTAATGCATCCAATTCTTCGAAGAGCATATTATAAATCATCCCGCTGGGATACCCTGTCGGCTTGATTTGATCATCAGCCGGGCGGAATTGGTTGATAAGATTGGCTGCGACTTGATAGCTGGAGTTCAGTGATTTACAGTTTAGACTCACTACATGAACCTCAACGCTATCAAACTCTTCCTGATCTTCAGCGAGTCGGTCCATCACCATCCGAGAAGAGAGCGTCTTGCCCACACCAGTCTGCCCATATAAAAAGAGATTCTTTGGTGGGGCTCCATTGATTACGGGCTTCAGCGCACTCTGATACTGCTCAAGCTCAGTATCACGTTCAATGAGACGCTGAGGTTGATATCCGTCCCGCAAGACTGACTCATCCCGGAATATCGTCGAATCCGGTGAGAAAGGTTCCAGCCCCATCTTATTTCGACGATTGACAGATAGTCGCATAAAACCACCGCTTCATGAGTTTCATATGATTCATGGGAGTGGGGCACCACTTCATGAGTTTCATTAGAGTGATGGCAAGGGATATAGAGTGTCTTGATAGACCCCCGCCCCCCACATTTCATGAGTGTTCATTCGAGAGAGAGGGAAAAGCGAGCTGATCTTGATCCCAAATATAGGAAAGATTTATATGCCTACCATTAAAACCCGACCCTTACTCCAGTAGCAGATGTTTATTTGAGTCTAGAGTAGGTCTAGGATATCGTCAGACATTCTTTCTAGGCAGTCTCCTATAGACAAACACTCGTGAAAACTGGGGGGTGGGTGTCTACAGACAGAGCAGGCCGAGTGCCTTGGGATCAAGCTTCAAAGCGCTTCATTTACTCTCCTCTCATTGAGAACGGTCAATTTATCCAGAATCTTTTGGATGATAATCAACCGTCTGAACACTCGTTTCGAGCACTCTACGTAACGGTTAGGGACTCTGCCCGTCTACAAGACGAGCAGCATCCGAAAACCAGTCAATGAGCGCTAATATTAACGCATATTTCGTGTAGTTTGACTGATGATGGAAGGCAGTGTCATTTTCATTTTCCTCTTTTTCGTAGGATCTCCGAAATAGTCTCTCCTCAGAACTCTCATGAAATGTGGGGGGTGTCGTTACTAACAACACCTGTAATAGTCCAGCTGCAATCTATCTTGGTATCGCTTCTACAGATAAGCAAGGCGAGTACCTCGGGGCTTGACCCCGAGGGTGAAGCCGATACTCAGACGTGTTCTGTTCGTTCGATATAGCGTTCACTCGTCTCGCTGGATACCTGTCCCGCCGTTCCGATGTAGTACGACTGTTCCCAGAATCCACCGCCCCACAGATATTCCTCAAAGAACGGTTCGTGCTGTTCCCACATCTCCCGCGCCGTGATGCTCTTGACTGTCCGTACAATCTCGCTCGGCGCGTGCTTCGGGTGTGCGGAGAAAGTGTACGTGGTCGGGTGAGATGTGGAGTGACAGTATCTCGTAGCCGTACTCGTCGCAAACGTCGCAGAAACTTGCTTCCAGCGAGTCCTCGATTGGTTCGAGTATCCCGTGACGGTATTTCGGACACCACACGAAGTGGTAGTTGACGTTGTACACTGTGTGGTTCGACCACTTCTCGCTCATACAGACAGTACGCGAACAAAAATTAAGCATTCTAGTATATAAGTGAGGATGTGAGATGACGAAACGACTGTCCGTGGACTTCGAGGATGACGTGTACAAGGAGTTCTCGAAGAAATGCATCGAGGTTGATGAGACCAAGTCCGACGTAGTGCGCGGACTTGTCAACGACTAGCTTAACGAATCCGAAGAATGACCAAGGCACAGCTCTCGTCAAGACGCTGGACTTCCAACTCGACATCCAGAGCGATAACGAGAGCCTGCTGTACGACGCCACCCTTGAGTCGCGCTCGGCGTACAACGAAACCATCCGCCTCGCCAAAGAAGGTGCGGACTGGGACACGATTCCCGACCGCGTGACCGACGACGCCAACCTCGTGAAAAACACGACTCAGCGTGTCGTCGCCAAAGCACTCGGCGCGATGGAAAACTACTACGAGTACGACGACTACGGCAAACCCAGTCACACCAAGGACGGCACGTATCCGCTTCGTGCGAACTACGAGGAGGGGTACAATCTGTTGCTCGCCGACGACGACGACGTACGTTTCGCATCAGCGCGAAGCCATACAAGAACGTCAAGGGTGTCCTCAAAGAGAGTGACGCTCACCTCTCCATTCTCAAGACCGTACTCGAAAGCGACGAGTGGAAGATTGGGACGGCAGAAGCCCTGTACCACAACGACAACGCCGAGTTGCACGTCAACGTCACCAACACAGAGCAGACCGTTCGAGACAAGCAGGGCTCGCAGACGGTTATCGGCGTGGACGTGAACGAGGACAATGTGGCTCTCACTGCGCTTTCTGAGGACGGCGTTGAGGACTCGTTAGTTATCGACTTCCCCGAAATCAAGTTCGAGCGCCACCGCTACTTCACGATGCGAAAGTGCGTGCAGAACGCGGGGAAGGACAGCATCCACGACACGCTGGAGGGGCGTGAGGAACGATTTGTCCGCGACCGACTCCACAAGGTGTCTCGGCATATCGTGGAGTGGAGCCAGCAGTTCGAGATGCCGTGCATCGTCTTTGAAGACCTCAAAGAGATGCGCGACAGTATCGACTACGGCACGCGGATGAACCGGCGCTTGCACTATCTCCCGTTCAGCGCCCTTCAGTCCTCTACGTCGTATAAACCGTTGTTCGGGGGATTCCGACCGCGTGGATTAACCCCGAGTACACCAGCCAGCGGTGGCCGATGTGCGGAGACACAGAGCGTGCGAATCGGAACAAGAAGCGGTTCAAGTGCCGATACTGTGAGCATCAAGATCACAGCGACCGTGGTGCAAGGTCAATATCGCCGTGAAAGGCATCGAGAAGCATCAGAACTGGAATATGCCCGCTATCAACAGCCTTCCCCAGGTTCGGAAGGTGCGACAGCGGGTATCGGGGGCCGTGGACGCTCCAACCGTGACCCAGCTGACCGTTCGAGGCTATCAGGCCGATGGTCGAGTGGGAGTGTCCGACTAAACCACGGGAAGCCTCGGGCGACCCGTGGCGGTTCACCATGTCTCCAAAACTCTCGTGAAATCCGGGGGTGTACACTCTTTAGAATACGATGCCTGCTTGCACTTGGATGACCCCGACGAACGGCGTTGGAATTCCTGTACGTTGGTCAGCAGGACCTTGGGCTGATTGAAGTGAGCTCGTATCCAGCGACAGCCATCGGCTCTGTATCGCGGTCACAGAGGAGCCGTCTCACTGGCGTCGGCTTCTCACGTTGGGGAAGCGACGTATGCGCTTCGTATTTGAGTCAGATTGCAACCAACCTGATGGTTTCCGTGGCAAGTGTATTGAGGTCCTAACCGGCAATACCGATGAATACTAACCAACAATTTACCAAATACCCAGGTATGTTGGTTAGCCCGCACCTGGTATTCGTCACAGATGTGGCTTGACTGTAACTACTCTAAATAGAAGACGGCCTCAACAGATACAGACGCTGTTTCCGCGCATCTGGTCGGTTGTATACTCATGTATCTTCTCTGCAAGTTCGTACATAGACTCTTCTTTCTTCGTCGTTGGAACTCTGCCACCATAGTAATGTGCGGTCCGGTTAGCTCCGTATAATTCCTGTAGTGACTCTGCTGTTTCGGACTCGAATAGGCCGACAGCAACTATTCGCTCATAGACTGCCTCATGATCCATGTAGTCCTCGAGGGAATCGTCCGTTGCCCACAACAGATATCCTTCGAAGGTTCGCTCGATTGCACCAAAACATAGTTCGATCACTGCACCATTGAATCCATCCTGGCTACGGAGTGTACGGGCGGCTTCGAGATTCCGACAGCCCTTCGTGAGCTGTATCGTCCAGTCGTCATCTTGGTTGATTCCTTGTTCAAAATCTGGTTGCCCGTATCCGGCGTACTCGAAACTGTCTTCAGCAGCCTCGATGGCTTCCGAAATGCTGTTTGGGTCACTCATCGTTGGTACTGTGGGCTAAGATATTTCGGAGCTTCTCAAAGCTGTCTGTTTTGTAGAGGGGGATACCGCCGAGTACGATTTCTTGGATATCGTCTGTAAACGTGGGTACGGACTCAACAGACTCGACGACGACGTGCAACGCATATCGCTCACCGTCAAAGCGCTGTTCCTCAAGCTTGTTTTCCACCCGGTTGGCAATTCGTTGGTTTGCTGCCCGGTCCGTGTTCACCACGACCCAAAGGTCGATGTCACTCTGCCGATCAGCTTCCCCCCGTGCGACACTCCCGTAGAGTACAATGCCGATGACATCGGACAGTTCAGCCGTAAGCTCCTCACAAGCAGTCTTCACCGGTTTGTGATACTCTTCTTGAGGAATCCGCAAAACTGGATCGTCCGGTCTCGAAAGGCGAGATCGGTTTATTTGCACGGGTTTTCGATTTCCTTCTGGTTTGTATTCCACTAGATCGTTCTGAGCGAGTACGTCGACTGCTCGCCGGATGGACATTTCTGAGAAGTCAATCGATTCGGCCAACTCACCTGGAGTGAACGACTCGTACGGATGTCGGGATAAAAATAGTAAGACGTCATCTATGGCACCCGATCCATAGATACTCTTGTCCTTGGCCGGGATAGGAACCCGAATGGCGGTTCCCAGGTCTTCGCTAGACCTCACATTCTGTGGCATACCTCACTATCTGTGGGGTCACATATAAAGTTTATATATAAGCTCACTTCTATGATTAGAATTCATTTGGCTAAACTTGACCCGACTCGCTGAGCCAGTGTATCACTCAGGGGTTGTATATTCTCTTGGTACCTGATCTACCTAAGGTGGCTCGCCTTAGGTAGCTAAGTTACCTTAGGTGTCTGAGCCATCTACTTCATCTGTGCTGCCTACGGTGCCTACTATATCTGAACCATCTTAGGCACAATAGCTAAGTCACCTGAGTTAGATACCAAATCCATGCTAGGTGACTACTGTGAGTGAGCCCAGAGCGGTCTCCGTCGGCGTGCTCAAGGGAGGCTTCGGCAAGACGACAACAGCAATCAACCTCGCTCGTGAGCTTGCATATCGGAACGAGCGAGCCCTCCTTGTCGACCTTGACGACAATGGGCATATGACGCTTATTCTCGGTCACGATGAGGCATATCGAGGTGAGCAGTGGGGGATAAATCATGCTGAAGATGTTCTCATTGATGGTGCTGATCCTCAGCAGTATGTCGTAAGCGTCACTGACGGTCTCGATCTGTTTCCAGCACACGTCAATCTCGAAGATGTCCAATCAGGACTCAAGGAGGCGACGATGGGAACGACACGGCTTAAACAGGAACTGGTTGACGAACTGCTCGGTGACGCGTATGACTATATCGTCATTGACTGCCCAGCGAATCGGGGCAAGCTCAACGATAATGCGATGTACGCCACGGGCAACATCATCATTCCATTGCGGCCAGAGAACGGCTACGAAACAGGACTCTCAAACACAGTTCAGCGCCTCGTAATGGAAGCAAGGGAGTACTTTGACCTCGATATTTTGTCGGTTCTCCCGACGGACCTCTCGGGGCGTATCGATCAGGCGACCCGCGATCGGGCACTCCTTCGAGAGATGACGACCCGAGAGGCCGTTGCAAAACACGTCCCAAACTTCGCCTATCTCTCTGAAGCGGATTGGGACGCGATCGACGCTGGCGAATATGACGGCCCTCTGCCGGGTATTCGCCATCGTGCCGCCATTGACAATGCGAACGACGAGGGGGTACCCCTGCGAGACTACGACCCGGAGTGTGACCAACTCACCTGCTACGACGAACTTGCTCAGATCGTTGAGAATGGAGAGGTGTCCCGCTAATGGGTTTTGACGATCTTGATGAGGCGATGAGCCAGCAGGATGAAGACGAAGAGACAGAGTCCGAACCCGGAGAATCGTCAGAAACAGCGCGTACTAATACGATGTCTGAGTCCGAACCAAACCAGTCGAGTACTACGCCAACAGCAACTGTCGACACCGATGACTGGAAGCGGCAACCCGGATTCCCGTATGATGATGCTGTTCAGGAGGCGATCTACCCGCGTGACACAGTTTGGGACCAGTTCGAACAGTTGCTTCAGTACGATATCGAACGCGAGTTAGTGCAAGAACGGGAACATGAGAACGTCCAGAAACGTGAGCTCCACGATGCAGCACTTCGGGTAGCAATGCAGCATCCCGACGAGCTTATTGATGCCTTCGAACAGACTCGAAAATAGTTTGGCGGTAAATCGCGAACAAGACCGGAACAATGGATACGACACGTCCTTCCTCTCCAAGTTCGTTGATCAGGAACTCGATATGGCTGAGTATCCGTCTACGAGCCAAATATGCCTCGATATGGTTCCTATCCAATATTATAATTCAATAGTACCCCTCAGAACTGGCTGTTCAAACTCCAATAAATATTATTTAGAATACAAAAGCTAGAAAATGCTCCTCAAAACGTAAAAATAGCTATATTATATCTAGATATATAAGTAAATCTCCCCATATAGCTTTATATACTAAAGAGTATCTAGAAATATAGCCCCATAATATGTTTTGTACATGGAAGAGCCGCTCTCGCCACTCTAACATTGCTGCTCTTGCCTTCGTCTGTTGCTAATGTCTACCTCCTATAATGGGTGTACTAACGTTATCTTTGTGGCTACGAGAGCGACAGCATACTCCTCTCGAATTATGCTAGGAATTTCATCTCAATCGGGGATAAATCGTGTACAGAGACGATCGAAACAAGTGACGTCAGTGGATATAACAGGAGTACTATTGTTACGGTAGTATCACACCTGCAATGACGGCACATTGTGAATGCAACCCAAACTAAGCATCCCGTTCCCCCCAATGTCGCTCAGTCTCAAATCCAGTTGGTGTAGTTTCCTCAGAAAACTCCATAGGAAAAAAGAACCTTAGCGAGAGGCGAAAACCCGGCGCCATACCCCTGCACACATTCGCTATGAACAACCATTTTGTATGGGCGATAGAAATCCGATCAGAGGTCGATATACGGAGTCTGGCGCGGTAAACCGTCCAAATGCGCTAATTTTCGCTGAATACTAATCTTCGCATCTCGAGAAGCCTATTTGTGTCTCATGTATTCGTTAACGCTGCGATGACTGAACAGCTTTTGAGCGTATGTAACTCCCGCTGATCGGACTGTGTGTACATCTCGATGAATTTGCGAACAGTAGTTAGCTTGGACGATTCCGGCCCTATTCTGCTTCAGAACCTATAGCAACGTTTTAGCGAGACGTGAAGAGGCGGTAGCTGGTACAGGCCATTGTTGATCCAGAGCCCTGACGGATTTCTTGGTCGTTGGTTTGTGTGACGACTGCCATACCAGCTTCAGTTGAGAAATCACCTCGAACCGTAGTGATAGTCTGTTATACGCCTGGATCGATGCTCAGTGCTACTTTCATGGGAGACGATTCGGATTCGTTATTTGTCCGTCTCCTCAGCTACGCTCACGACCGGGCAGGTCGTATCGAGCAGGATTGACTGTGCGACGCTGCCGAAAAGAATCTTTCCTGTCTGGGAACGCCGACGAGGACTCACGACAATATACTGCGCGTTGTGTTGTTTAGCGTACTCCACGATTTCACTGGCCGGGTCGCCGATGAGTCCGACTGCTTCGGTGTCGACGGAAACGGGATGCTCTTCGAGATGATCCGCCGCCACGTTTGCAGCCGTCGCGCGTAGTTCATTGATCTCAACAGCATCGTCAGACGTGATACTCGACGTCTCCGCATTGATTGCTTCGGACCGCGTCATGACATGCACGACGTGGACCGTCTCGTCGAAGCGTTCAGCCAGCGTGGCTGCCTGATCGAGAACGTTGTACGATCGGTCTGAGGTATCGACTGCTGCAACGATTGGCATAGCGTCTACTTTCGAATCCATCTTAATATGGTTTGTCCCTCTCTCATCTTGAGGTACGAGGATAGGGACATCTGTATTGGCCACGTGATTCGGGGTAATGGAACCAGTACCGATAATCCATACACCAAAGATATAAATAGGTATAATGTCCATGGACTATGTGGCAGAATGACGCGCACCAATCGGCGGTCAGTCATGAAGGCAGTCAGTGGTATAGCAACGCTCGGCGTCGGTTCCCTAGCGGGTTGCAGCGGTTCGCCCAGCGATGACGGGCAGGGAACTGACGGGCAGAACAACACCGGGAACCAGTCTGGCGGAACTTCCGCAGAACAGACTCTCGACATTGCCGCAACGTTCGGTCAGGATCACCCACAGGTGCAACTGCTCCAGCGGTGGAGTAAGAATCTCGCAGAGCGCACCGACGGAGGTCTATCACTCAATTACGTGAGCCTCGGCGGAGAGGGGGATCACATCAGTGCTACCGCTTCTGGGAGTATTGCCGGACACGGCACGTCGATGACTGCGCTCACGCAATCGTATGGCCGGAAGTACGGCTTTTTGGAGGCCCCATTTGTCGCCCAGGACTGGGAGCACTTCCAAGCCCTCATGGACGAATACGTCTACGGTGAGAACGGATTCAACAGCCAGTTAGTCAAGCAGGCCAACCAGCGCATCCTCGGTTCGGCTTTCCGTGGACTCCGAGGCACTACCTCAAACAAAGCTGTGCGCGCACCGGAAAACATCCGGGGCGTCAAGATGCGCCTCCCAGAGTTCGAAACGTGGGTTCAAAGCTGGGAAGAGATCGGTGTTGAGGCTACGCCTGTTCCGTACGATGAACTCTACCAGGCCCTCCAGACGGGTGTCGTGAGCGCATCCGAAGGGCCTATTGCGCAGTTCGTCGACGCAAGCCTCTATGAGGTTCAAACTCACTTCTCACAGACGGACCACCTACTCCAGACGCAAAACTGGGTAATCAACGAAGAGACGTGGCAGGGACTGGACGACAGCGAACAGCAGGCGATGCAGGAGTCGCTTGACGAAGCGGTCCAGTGGGCGAACGAAAAGACCCGCGCCAGTGCCCAAGACTTGCTTGAGATGGTGCAGGAAGAGTACGACGTGACGGTGGTTCCCAGCAGCGAGGTGGATCAGGAAGCCTTCAGAAGTGCCGCACAGCCACAGTTAGAGGAGTTCTTCAACGAGCGTTGGAAACCAAGCCTAGAAGACGTCCAGTCGTTAGCCTAATGTAGATGATCAAAATAATACGAACATGGACAATCGAAACGCAAACGAGTATTTCCGGTCGCTGATGGAACGACTGGAGGGCCTCTTGGGTAGCGTGGGACGACTCATCCTAGCTCTCATGGGTGCAGTGACCGCCCTCCAGATCACTGTCCGGGTACTGCCGATTGGATACAGTGCCGTCTGGACGACCGAGATCGCTCGATACCTGCTGGTAGCGATGACATTGACTGGTATCCCGTACGCGATGCGTCGGGGGAACCACATCTCGATACGACCGCTCCTGCGAATGTTGTCCGATTCACTCCAGCGGTACTTCATCACGCTGGCCAACATTCTGGTCATCGTGATGTGCGCGATCGGTGTTTGGTCGGCCGTGAGCGTCCTAAACCGAACAATGAGCGTGTCGCTTCCGACGGTCGGCTGGCTGAAGACCGGCTATCTAACGTTGTATATGGCGATCTCGTTCGCCCTCTGCATCGTAGTCATCCTTGAGAAGCTAAACTCGATGTGGATCACCGATCTCAGTGAACCGGGTGCCAAAGAACACCCCGTAGGAGATGCTCAAGAAACAACCAAAACAAGTGCCCAGGAGGGCCAATGATGTCTGAACCACTGATACTAGTCCTGCTGTTCGTCGTTCCGCTGATCGCCTTGTACCTGATAGGTGTCCACGTCGCGTTCGCGTTGGGACTGGTCTCCGTTTTAGTGATGGTGTCTGGCTTCGGTCCAGCGTGGACAGTTGAGACATTCGCCAACCGGATGTACGGTTCGCTGAACAGCTTCACGCTACTCGCGATACCGTTCTTCCTCTTCGCTGGACGGATGATGAACAACATCGGACTGACCGACGACATCTTCGACTTCGCCGAGTCACTCGTCAGTCCACTGCCCGGCGGCTTGGGACACGTGAACGTCGTCGTCAGCATCATCTTCTCCGGGATGAGCGGAGCAGCTGTAGCCGACGCTGCCGGTCTCGGTTCCATCGAGTACGAAGCGATGACCAGTCGCGGGTACGATGGACCGACTGCAGCGGGGATTACGGGTGCATCCTCGACTATCGGTCCGATTATCCCCCCAAGCATTCCCGTGATTGTCTACGGGGTCACGGCCCAGGTCTCGATCGGTGCGCTCTTCCTAGGCGGCATCCTGCCCGGTCTGCTGATGGGGCTCACTCTGATGGCCTTCATCACTGTGGGAGCGCTACGCAGTGGAACGGCAAATATGGAGTCTTTCGACCTCCGCCGATTGGCTGAGTCCAGTCTCAGGGCAATTCCGGGTCTGATCGCGCCGGCGATCATCATCGGCGGCATCGCAACAGGTGTATTCACGCCGACAGAGGCGGCCGCAGTTGCGGGGATTTACGCGATACTCATCGGGGCCGCCGTCTACCGGAATCTCGAGTGGGACACGTTCCGATCGATCCTCGGCGACACGTTCGAAGACACCGCGGTGCTGACACTCATCATCGCCTTTGCGAACGTGTATGGGTTCGTGCTCACGATCTCGGGACTACCGGGACTACTCACCGAGGCGCTACTGACCATCTCGACAGACCCGACGATTATCCTCCTGCTGTTCACGCTGTTCTTCCTTATCCTAGGGACTTTTATGGAGACTATCGCCATCATCCTCATCGTCGTGCCCATCGTCGCACCGGTACTGCCGCAGATCGGTATCGACCCGATTCACTTCGGCATCGTGATGATGGTCGCACTGATGATCGGACTGATCTCGCCACCCTTCGGTGTAGTACTCTTCGCGCTAGAGCGAGTCACCGATCTTGAGATCGAGGATATCATCAAAGGGATCATGCCGTACTACGTCCCCTTGATGATCGCACTAGTTCTGTTAGTCCTCTTCCCGTCAATCGTCCTCTCCGTTCCGGAGTACTTCGGACTCGCGTAGTTCGACCTTTTTTGTAACGGACTACCGATTCTATCGTCGTCTGCCTGCTCGATCTCTAATGGCAAGAGCGGGGAGATCGGTGACGACCGGAGTTTTCACCCCTGTCGCTGTCACTCGTCAGTGAGTGCTTCGAACTGTTCGCGTGCGGCGTTGCTTCCCGACGCAAGGTACGAGATGTCTGCCCCGGCCAGCAGAAAATCGACACCCGCGTCTGTCCATCTCTGGATGCTCTCGTCGTCGGTAGCGAGCATACCGACAGGCGTTCCTTCGGCGTGTGCCGTCGCCAGTATCGAGTCGAGCGTCGATTCGAATCGCTCGCTCTCCCACTGGCCGAAAACGCCCAGTGATGCCGACAAGTCCCCGTGGCCGACAATAATCCCGTCGATGCCGTCGACAGCGACGATCTCTTCTGCGTTCTCGGCACCCCGTTCGGTTTCGATCTGGACGATCGTGGTCAGCTCGTCGTCAGCACTTCGGTAGTATTCCCCGAACGTCCGGCCGTAGTCCGACGCGCGTGCCGGTGCGACACCTCGTTCGCCGTGTGGTGGGTACCGCATCGCATCAACGGCCTCCACGGCCTGCTTGCGGGTCTCTACTCTCGGGATCATAAGACCCGCGGCCCCCAAGTCGAGGACACGTTTCATCGTAACTGAGTCGTTCGCCGGGACGCGCACGATGGGTGCCACCTCGTCGTGGACCGCTCGGAGCATGTTCTCGAGTGTTTCCAGACTCGTGGCGGTGTGTTCGAGGTCAATGACGACAAAGTCGAAGCCACGAGAACAGATCTCGGCGACTGCTGGATGCCCGATCGAGATCCAGTTCCCAGTGGCTGATGCGTTCGGTTCTAAGAACTCCTGTGGGCTGTCTGCCATACCAACCAGTTACAGGACTGGGAATAAAACGTTTCCCAACGGGATTCACCGCGGTGGCCCTGACTAGTATCCGATCGCGCTGTTCCCAGGCCCGATTTTAGCGTTATCATTATATAGGAGGAACAAAAACGATTAGAAGAAGTATGACCGATTGGCTAGCTAATGACGTAGCGGTAGTGACTGGTGGCGCCAGCGGCAACGGACGAGCGATCAGCCTGACTATGGCAGAGCATGGAGCAGATGTCGTTGTCGCCGACTTGCAACCCGACCCTCGCGAAGGTGGCACCCCGACTCACGAAAAGATTCAACAAGAGTTCAACCAACGGGCGGAGTACGTCGAGTGCAACGTCGCGAGGATAGACGACCTCCAGGATGCGATGTCGGCCGCCGAGGAGTTTGGGGGTGTTTCCATTATGATCAACAACGCCGGAATCACCCAGAGCGACGAGTTCCTGGAGACAACCGAAGAAGACTTCGACCGGATCATGGACATTAATGTCAAGGGCGTGTTCTTCGGTGCACAGGCAGCTGCACAAAGTATGATCGATAATGGCCGGAGCGGATCGATCGTCAATATGTCGAGCGTCACTTCGTTTATTGGGCGCGGTGACGGCGTACGGTACACCACATCCAAGGGGGCCGTTGAGGCGATGACGCGAGCACTCGCCGATCGTCTGGGTCAGGAGGGGATCCGTGTAAACTCCATCCATCCGAGTATGATCAAGACGAGCATGACAGACGAAGATCTCGACCTACTCGACAATGAGTCTGAGGAGGAGCACAGACAAAAAACGCCACTGAGGCGGATCGGACAGCCACAGGACGTGGCGGATACCGTCCTATATCTGGCCAGTCCACTCGCGAGCTTCATCAACGGCGAGGCGTTGACTGTCGATGGTGGCGTCACGACTACAATGGGCGGTGGCTACTGACCGCACCGACGGAGCGACAAATGAGCGCAGCGAGTCGAGATATAGCACCCCTCAGCGTTAGTGTTACAGATCACACTGTCGGGGCGTAGCTGACCAGTAGAACGGATCCGGTCGACGCAGTACAGTGTCGTATCCGAGTACTTGGAAGCGTCGGTGACAGGTTATATCGGACCGACCAGCACCGAGGTACACTATTGGACGGTTACTGTCGTTCTTCTATTGGCCGGTGGTCCTCCACGATCTGCATCGGTAGCGGCGTGTCGCGGTAGTCAAGAGTAGTAATTTTCCAATCGATGCCGTCTCTGATCTCGTCAAGGAATCCGTACCCGAGTTCCTCGAGCTCTCGTCGGCGCTGTTCGATGTCGTCGACCTCGAACGCAATGTGGAAGAATCCCGGGCCGTTCTCCTGCAGGTGCTCGTAGTGCCAGCCGCTCTCCCCCGTCGGCGACGTAAATTCAATGATGGTCCCTCCGACTGAATAGAGGGCGACCTCGCAGTTGTCCTCCTCGAAGTAGACCATCTCGGACCGTTCCATCCCGAAATGTTCCTCGTAGACGGCGGTGCATTCGTCAAGGTCCGCTTCGACGCCACCAGCTAGTATCGCTATGTGATGGATTCGTTCGAACACACCAATAACTCTGTCCGAGGTAGCAAATAGGTTTTACGGGCGTGGGCGAAGGGCTTTTATATCTGGTGGTGTATTTACAGATTGCCATGCCAAGAGACATCAGAGTAGTCGATAGTATCACACAACCGGACGACTCCGAGGGGACTGTCGTCGTGGCTGGGAGTCACGGCGGTATCTCGTCCGGACGATACGCTGCGCAACTCGGACTCACTGGAATACTGTTTAATGATGCTGGCGTCGGGAAAGACGAAGCCGGGATTCAGTCGCTGTCGTATTTGGACGATCTGGGGCTCCCGACGGCCACCGTCGACAACCAGAGCGCCCGTATCGGTGACGGCTTGAGCATGGTGGAAGGCGGCGTAGTGAGCCACATCAATGACGTGGCAGCGGACTGCGGCTGCGAAGTTGGTCAGTCCGCTCTCGAATGTGCGGCGGCCATGTCCGACGCGGAGCGCGATCCGGTACGAGCCGACGTTGGCAACGAGATGACTCAGGAGATGGTGCACGACGGCGATACACCCGTCTGGACGTTGGACTCCATCGGCCTGATCTCCGATCAACAGGAGGGGGCAATTACCGTCACAGGGAGCCACGGAGAACGCCTAGCCGGCGAGTTTGACTCGTATATCCAGGCTGATGTCGCGGGCATCACGCTCTTTGACGCGGGCGTCGGGAAAGACGATGCTGGCATCGGCCGACTCAAGACAATGAACGAACGCGGTATCCCCGCAGCAACTGTCGACGTCGAATCGGCGCGAATTGGGGACTCTCAGTCGGCTCTGGAGGAGGGCGTCCTCAGTCACATCAACGATGTCGCCGCCGAACTCGGGATCTCGTCCGGAGACAGTTGTTCGAGTTTCGTCGAGCGGGTCCGTGAGGCACAGTGATGGTGGCGGACCGAGTGTGCGCGCCGTAGTATATCCGAACGACCAGAACCACATACCAATGTCACGGATACACGCAACATACCTGATCGAAACGCCTTACCAACCCAGCGAGGCGGCCGAGGCAATCGCCAACGAACAATCTTCCGGGACGTTTGTCGAAATCTCGGCCGAGACGGACAATCTCGCGGAACGACACGGCGCACGAGTTGAGGAAGTGACCGAGCAGGAGACGGTTGACGAGCCCACGCTGCCAGGTGCCGATGCTCCGAGCGAGGCTAGCGACGTCGCTGAGTACACCCGGGCGACAGTCGAACTATCCTACCCCATGGAGAACGTCGGCACGTCACTTCCGAATCTCCTGACGATGGTCGCTGGAAATTTGTTCGTTTTGAAGGAACTTTCCGGCGTACGGCTGGTTGATCTCGCGATACCCGAGGCGTTCGCGACCGAACAGCCGGGACCGCAGTTCGGAATCGATGGCACGCGGGAGATCGTTGACGTCCGAGACCGGCCAATCATCGGAACGATCATTAAGCCGAGTGTCGGGCTCTCACCTGAGGAGACGGCAGACACAGTCGAGACACTAGTCGATGCTGGCGTCGACTTTATCAAGGACGACGAACTTCTCGCTAACCCACCGTACTCCCGCGTTGAGGAGCGGGTCGAGGCGGTCATGGACGTCATTAACCGCCATGAAGAGGAGACCGGCGAGACGGTGATGTACGCCTGTAACGTCACCGGCGACGTCGACGAGATGTTGCGGCGGCACGACATTGTCACGGAGGCCGGTGGCAACTGTCTGATGGTCAGCCTCCGAAGCATTGGGCTGGCCGGAGTTAAGCGGCTCCGCAAGGAATCAGATCTACCGATACACGGCCACCGGAATGGCTGGGGCGCGCTGTCCCGCTGTCCGCTGCTCGGGTTCAGCTATGAGGCTTGGCAGAAGTTCTGGCGCCTTGCCGGCGTGGACCATCTCCACGTGAGCGGGATCCGGAGCAAGTTCTCCGAGTCCGACGAATCGGTTATCTCCTCTGCGATGGAGTGTCAGACGCCGATCGCATCCGAGAAGCCGATACTGCCCGTGTTCTCTTCCGGGCAGTGGGCCGACCAAGTGCAAGATACGTACGAAGCGCTGGGGAACACCGATCTCATGTACCTCGCCGGGGGCGGTATCCTTGGCCATCCCGATGGTCCGCGAGCGGGCGTTGCACACCTCAGACAGGCTTGGGATGCGGCGATGCAGGAGATACCACTCGAAGAGTACGCAGAGACACACGAGGAATTACAGACTGCAATCGAACACTACGGTAACGCATGACCAACACAGACCTACTACTGACGTTCTACGGAGATGACTTCACCGGGTCGACGGATGCCCTAGAGGGACTTGCCGACAACGGCGTTCGGGCGCTCCTCTTCATGGAGCCCCCCACCCCGGAGGAGCTAGAGCGGTTCGACGACCTCGACGCCGTCGGCGTCGCGGGCGTGAGCCGAACCATGACCCCAGACGAGATGAAGTCCGAGTTGCCGGCCGTCTTCGACCGGTTCGCAGACCTGAATGCGCCGATTGTCCACTACAAGGTTTGCTCGACGTTCGACTCCTCGCCGGATGTCGGGAGCATAGGCACAGCGATCGACATCGCACAGGAGGTGTTCGACTCCCCCTTCGTCCCCGTCTCACAGGGGACTGAGGTACCTCACGGACGATATGTCGCGTTCTCCAACCTATTCGCGGAACAGGGCGGTGAGATGTACCGTATCGACCGCCACCCGACCATGAGCGATCATCCGGTCACGCCTATGCGGGAAAGTGATCTCCGCCAGCACCTCAGTGAACAGACAGATCGTCCTATCGGTGGCATTGACCGGCGGTTCATTGAGGAGTACGACGACCTTGACGCGGCGCTGGACGAGACTGCGGCTGACAACGAAATAATCGTCCTTGACGCGCTGCACAGCGACCACCTGGGCACTATTGGGCACCTCCTGTGGGACCGCGCGACCGGCACGCCGGGACAGTTGTTCGCCGTCGGGTCCTCGGGACTGGAACATCATGCCCTCGTGAGTCACTGGGACGAGATTGGACTAATAGATCGGCAGCGGTCGTTCTTCGAGAAGCGTGAGCCCGTGGACCAGATTGCCGTCATGTCCGGGAGCGCATCGTCGGAGACAGCAGCCCAGATCGATTGGGCGAGTGACCACGGTTTCCGACTTGTCTCGATCGACACGGAGCAGCTCGTTGATCCCGACCACGCGGCCGATGCCCGCGATTCGGCGGTCGACTCAGCCCTTGACGCACTTGAGTCCGGTGAGAGTGTTGTTCTCTTCTCCGCACGCGGTCCGGACGATCCGACGATTGACGCGACACGAGAGCGGTTCGAGGCGTCCGACACCGACGAGAGCCTTGAGTCGTATCTCGGTCGTCAGCAGGGAATTATGTTCCGCGATATCCTCCAGCGAGCGGACTTGACAAGGGCCTGTGTCGCCGGCGGCGACACGAGCAGTCACGTCATCTCGCAACTCAATCTCAAGGCGCTTGAGGCGGTCGCTCCGGTCGCCCCGGGTGCACCACTGTGTCGCGTTCACTCAGAGAACGAGGACTTTGACGGTCTTGAGCTCACTCTCAAAGGTGGGCAGGTTCACACCGAAAATGACGAATTTGACTGCTTTGGGGCCGTTCAGCGCGGTGGGATCACACGTTCCGACTGAAACTGGCAGAGCCAAACGGCTTGCAACCGATGATGCTGTCGAATCTGTGCTCATCCGGGCCCGTTCACTAGCGGGATCGGTGCTGGAATGTATTGTTGCTTCGACTCTCGCTAGCCAATGAATGTTACACGGCCATCAAGCCGTGTCGAATTTGAGTTCGAGTTCCATCTCGTTGACCGTCTCCCGCACTTTCTGTGTCAGCTGCTCTTTGGCCTCTTCGTTACGCACACGTTCGACGGGCCCGCCAAGCGCGAGCGATCCCAGCACTGTCTCTTCTGAACGAACGGGGACTGCGATTCCACAGTACCCCTCAACGTGCTCTTCCCAATTGTAGGCGTAGCCTTGCTCACGGACTGTCTCAAGCTCGTCTAACAGCTCTTCAGAGTCTGTGATAGTGTGGTCTGTGAGCGCAGGAAGCCCAATCGAATCGATGATCTCCTCAACCCTTCCCCTTTCGTAGAACGCCATGATTGCCTTCCCCGCTGCATTCGCGTGGAGATAGATCCGCTTTCCGGGCCGGGTATCAATTGACGTTGCGTGTTCTCCGGTCTTAGTGTACACGTGGTATCCGTAGCCGTTCTCCTCTACGATGAATTGGACCTGTTCGCCCGTCTCGTCCGCAAGCGACTGGACAAACGACTCTGACAAACGGTTTACTCGCCGGCGCTCGCGAGCCCGTGTCCCTACGCTAAGAAACTCAAGCCCCGGATAGTAGGTATCACCCTCACGGACGATGTACCGCCGGTCTACGAGGGTATTTAGGTGATGATATACCGTGCTGTTGGCCAAGTCGAGTTCCTGTGCGATCTCGTGGAGTCGGGCCCCGTTGCGATCTTGGAGGAACTCTACGATATCGAAAGCCGTCTCAGCCGCCCGAACCGTTCGCCTCTCGCTAGTGTCCGATGCCATGCGGGTAATCCAACACAGTAACACAAAATATTATCGCCGGACTCTGTCCGACCGGCTCAGGCCCCGATTCGCTTCGCCCGGGTGCTGAGAAGCGACACTTCGTGTCATCAACTACTCGGACCTGGACCTCTAGAGCCATCGCCTCTCGCTAAGAGAATGCTGGTGTGGCAGACGTAACCGGCGGTTCACGGCGGAACCTAGTTTTATTGTGGTGGCCATAGAACCTTGGGTAGTGGTTGACGCGTGACCGAACACATTGCGCTCTTTGGAGCCGGCGGCAAAATGGGATGTCGGATTACCGACCGCCTGAAAGACACCGACCGGTACGACGTACAGTATGTGGAACCGAGCGAACACAGGCGTGAACGTCTCGCAGAGCGCGGTCTCTCGGCAACATCAGAGGAGGAAGCCCTTGATGGGGCAGATATCGTCGTCTTGGCCGTCCCAGATGATCTTATCGGCTCTGTCTCAGAGGAGGTCGTCCCGCAGATGGACAGCGGGAGTATGGTCGTGTTGCTGGATCCGGCGGCCGCGTACGCCGGTGAGTTACACGAGCGGGAAGATATCTCCTACTTTATCACCCACCCAGCGCACCCGTCCATCGTAGACGCTAGTTCAGGATTGAGTGGCGATGACCCAGACTGGTTCGGCGGCCAAGGCCGTGAGGAACAGGACATTGTCTGCGCCCTCCACCAAGGTCCCGACGATGACTACGACCGCGGTGAGGCCTTTGCACGTGACATCTACGCGCCGGTACGGCGGGCGCACAAACTCACCACTGAGCAGATGGTCATCTTAGAACCTGCGCTTGTTGAGATGGTCCTCGGCTCTTGCTTGTACGCCATCCGTGAGGCCTACGAGCACGCAGTCGACATGGGTGTCCCCGAGCAGGCAGCGAGAGACTTCCTGTTCGGTCATTTCAGGGTTGAACTTGGGATAGTTTTCGGCTTTACGGACTTCCCATTCTCCGACGGTGCACAGGAGGCGATAGAGCAGACCAGGCAGGACATTTTCGTGTCAGACTGGAAGGAACGCGTCTTTTCCGAGGAGCAACTGGACGAAGTTACCTCCGATATAGCATAATCTCGCTGAATTGGTACCGAACTCAAGCTGTCGTGTTACTTGCCTTCCGTTTCGAAGGCGGCAGCCAGCTGGTCACGCATATACTTTCGCCGGAGCTTCCGGGCCCGCGAATCCGAGAGATAATTCTGTAGGACGATATCGGCACTGGCACTGCCCTGTTCTGTCGCGATCTCGTCGAGACTGCGGAGAACGACGTCGAGTGAGGAGGAATAGGTATCGTACCAGAACCGTCGCCCCATCTTCGGTGCTGGGGAGACGCCGTCGATTTCGTCGGGCAGGCCCGCACGATCGGCGAGCTGTGTAAACCGATTCCAGACCGTCCAACGAGAGATTGGGCCGCCAGATCCCTGAGGTGACGGAAAGAGGTAGCCGTCCCAGTCGTCGTGATCAGCAAATGCAGCGAGACGATCTTCGAGCACGTCCTGCCCGTAGAGCAGCGAAACTTCGCCCGGACCGTTCTTTCGCTCTTCGAAGTCGATATAGGGGACCTTATCATCCGCGACGTCGAGAACGAATTGGCGAGCACGGAGACTGGCAACCTCGTTCGGACGGAGTCCCCACGCACACAGTGCGAGGACGAGGAGGTGCTCTTCCTGATCGGTAGCCGCCTGGTAGAGTGATCGGACGTGGTCGGTGCTGAGACACGGCGTGTTGGCGTCGTCATCGCTCCCGTTCGACCAGTCGAACTCGTCGTCGAGGCCGTCAGCGGGATTGACGGCGGCCCATTTCCGCCGCACCAGATGGGCGTACCAGTTCGAGACCGCGAGATGGATCCGGCGTTTGGTCTGCCCGCCGTCGAGCTCCGCGTGGAGGCGGTCAAATGCCGCCCAGCATGCATCAACTGCTTCGTATGGAGGAGTCTCGCTGTCGCGAGCAACAGGTGTTACGAGGTCGCCGGACTCGTTTCCACTCTGATAGGCACGGATATAGCGGTTCAGTCGATAGCGGAGTGTATCAATCGATGAATCGGCGAGACCTTTCCGTTCTCGCCGCGAAGTGAGGAATGATTCGAGTGCTTCGATAGTTCGATCGTGATCAGTCGCCCAAGCATAGCCTGATTCCTCGACGTCGAATCCCAGATCCTCACGCCAAAACTCTGTGAACGTACGGTCGTGGTACTCTCGCAAAGCATACAGGAGTGGACGGAGGTCGTGGTCGCGAAGCCAGCTGTGCGTCGGTTTCTCCTCTTCGGGATCAAGTCCGTCTGCTTCCATCACCGGGGCGACGACGGCCCAGTACGCGTCGACGAGTTCCTCGCGGTCAAGGAGCGTCCAGGAGACGTCGTCGACGTCCTCCCAGCCATGGTCGGTCGCTGATGCTGTGGTGTCGCTCATCGAATGTTCCTCCAGCGCGTTTGCTGTTCACTTCTGAGAACAGGGAGAAGACGCCTCGCTGTGCGGGATATCGATTCTAAGTCCGGCATGTTCTGGTGGTAGCGCGTTTCTCACAGTCTGCGTATATATTTTGGGGACACACAGTCCCGTGGAGTCTGTGGGAACTCCGAAGATAGGCTCAGTGAAGGTGCCAATTTAGATAAACTGCATGTAGCTATATCATATTCTGGCGGTGGGTGCCCCCACAGTTTCGGAGGATACGCGAAAACTGGACCAATTACGGATTAATTCAGGTTAGAATGGGCCTGACACATCACGATGCCCGGACTGATTTGGTAGAGATCTTGTCTGAGTATCAGAAACGTATTGACTCAACGACGTTCACACAGCGTTGCCACTCCTGAGGGGTTGACCGAGTGATTTCTCCGCGGCTTAGTCGGCAGGAATCAGCGCCGAACATATGAGTTCAACACACTCACCGGCAGTCAGTACAGGTCCATAGTTCATCTTCCCCTTGACCTCGGCCTTCAGCAGGAAGTCGGTGAGCCGCCAGATATTGTGGAGCAGCACTGCAAAAACGAAGTAGAACAGTCTGACACGGTAGTCCTTCGAGGACGTCTTCGCGAGGAAGTCGTGCTTGATCGATTTGTACTCGTTTTCGATCTGCCAGCGGCGGCTGTAGCGCCGACAGAACGTCTCAGCCTCGTCTGGTCCAACCCGGAGATTCGTCGCGAACACTGTGGTTCCCTCGCCACTTGTCGACGGGACGTAGAGGTACCGCATCTCATGCGATCCCGTTTCGAGGTGGACTGACGCTGATTCGACAGCCGTGTCTTCGCCGTCCTCGTCCATCGTATCCAGAGCGTCTCGCTCACTAGGACCGATTCGCGTCGGAATCAGGTAGTTCACGCCGAGATTCGAGAGGGTCTGAAACACCTGTTTGGAGTCGAACTCTCGGTCGCACAGTACCGTCTCGATGGGGACGTGCTCTTTCGCTCGCTTCACCAGCCTCCGGACAACTCGATGAACCTGATTAGGCGGATTTCGGTCCCACTCAGAACTCTCACGTACTGGCTCGATAGCCAGCACTAACGGGATGTTCTGCCCGATGACTGACAACGTCGCGAACTTGTACGCCCTCCCGTCACTCTCTTTGGTCCCGCTGACCATCGCCATGTCTTCTACCCCACCATAGTACGGGACAGTCGTGATGTCAATCGCAGCCGTGACTGGCCGCCGAAACGAAGTTTCCGATTCAATCACCGATAGAAGTCGGTCCGTCGCCTCGTCAAATCCTCTGAGTAGATTGTCCGGATTAAATTGCTTGACTGCTCGGAGATGCGTGTCACCGTGTGGGCCGTACTCGCTTCCCCGCCGGTACTGGAAGCGAGCCGCACCCTGTGGCGTGCCACAGCCGACCATCCCCATGAACGTCTGCAACTCGAAAAACTGCGTATCGTCGTAGGATGCATTCTCTGCGCGGTCAGAGTCAAAGCCGCCGAATCCGTGGTCTCGTGCGAGGCGTGTCATCCGGGTAATCTGCTCATCAGTGAATTGCTCACTTGACCGAGCTTCGTCCTCATCGTCGGAGAACTCTCCGGGGTCTTTCCGGGGCGTGATGATCTCTTCTTTGGGCCGGACCTCAGGGACATCGGGACCGAAATCGTGGACTTGTCTGACCACATAGTGTGCTGCAGTGGTGACAAACTCACGAACGCCGTCGTCAAACCGGTTGCGCCAGGTGCGTGAGAGAACCGATTCATCCGGGATGCGTTCGAGACCGAACACCTCTGCGAGTTCTGGATACTGTGTCAGGCTTCGGTAACTCTGACCCGTGATTTCTCGGTATAAGAACAGTCGAAGCATTCCATGGAACGAATAGGGTGCTGGGTGCCACTCGGGATAGCCGTCTTCAAGCGTGTCGAACGGGCCCTCTAGAGCGGTGAGTGTGTTGGTGAGGACTGACCCGCCGCGAAGTTGATCATGGAGATCGATACCAACACAGTACGCATCAGTGAGACGGCGCGAGCGATTTGCCATACGGTGAACTGGAGACGCTCACGCAATCCGATTTATATCCGTTCGACAGTGGCGAAGTGACAGACATCCCGAATTCACTACCTTGTAATATGAATAGTATTTCAAAACTTATATATAAGAGCCGAATTCACGGAATCCACCGTATCCAGCCGTGCGTACGCAAAGTTGATATCTGGAATTCTATGAAATAATTCACAAATACACCGTCTACAGCCTCTGACGTAACGTAAGATAACCCTGAAATCCAGCACTGTATTCCGATCCTACAGAGCAGTTTCAGTACCTCACAAACATCCTCGGCTAACTGTTTCTGAAGTCTGAATTCGGGGTTGGAGCGGTTGGATTGCCGGCCTCGAGGAGAGAATCATGGACGAGTCGACGGAGAGCTGTCGCTGTCGGCGGCGGTCAGCCGCCGACGCGACAGCCTCGCCACTCATACCGAAGGCGAACTCGGTTGATGACTACCGGTAGAACCGGTCGTCCGGTGGACGGTTTGCAGGACGGCCCGACGCACCGCGAGGGCCGTCCACGCTGCCGTCGGACCATGTTGATGAACTCCTTGAACGACCACTCCCAGAGGCGACGCCCGCCTCGGCGGGCGTCGCCACATACTCCAGTGCAAATACCGCCAGACGTTCTGCAACAGCAGACTCACCACAACGTACAACAGTCGGACGACCGGGTTCTGTGTCGAGGTTGTCGCAATACTCTGCTCAGAGAGGCGGTAGCTCGCCTCGATACCGAAGCGTTTGCTGTAATGGTATCGAGCCTGTCGCGGCGTCTCAATGAACGGCGCGTCAGCGGCGTAGCCGTGACGCGCCACCCGTGCTCACTGTACCGTCCATTCAGGTAGGTGCAGTCGATGTAGATGGGAAACTCGACGGTCCATCTGTGACCGTCGAGTTTCCCGTCAGGGAGTGCTGAATCACCCGACTCCAGCCTTCCGAGAGTTCTTGCTTGATCGTTCTTCCCAGCGGACAATCGGCACCACGTAGGCGTAGTTATGCGCCTGAAGCAGCGTCAAGCACTTGCTGTCGTAGAATTCGCGATCGAGATAGACGGCCTTGACGCTGACGTCAAGGCCGTCGAGGAGCCCGAGAAACTCGGCGAGGACACGGCTGGCGGTGTCGCCGTCTTCGAGACGGCGCACCGCCAGCGTGTAGCGCTTGTTCCGCACCCGCGCGTAGAGGGTGGCGTAGGCGTGGAAGGCGGTCGTTCCACGCTTCGCTTCTGAGTGGTAGAGGCCGTCCGTGTCGTCTTCGTCGCCGTAGTAGGGGCGCAGGTGGAGGTCTGCGACGACCTCCACCTGCTCGGGGAGGACGTCGAGGACGTCCTTCTGGAGGAGCGCGTTTCCCACCCGTTCAACCGATTCGAGGCCGAACTTCGTCCGGAGATGGTAGAGGATCGTGGTTGCGGGGGGCGCGTTTTCACTGTTCTCGCAGAGCGTGGAGATGGAGGTCCCGTCGGCGCACGCGCCGACGAGGACCTCGTAGATGTCTTCACCATCGATCTCAGCATTGTCACCGAGGTTGAGAGCCACTTCCTCGTCAAGCGAGTTGACGAGGAAGTTAAGGAGCTGGTCCTCGTGGATTGAATCGTCTGCTTGCTTGGTATTAGTCACACCATCCGCAAGCAGACGTCCTTCCTAGTTTCTTACTAGTTAGTCGTGGCTCTGGCACTCAACTCAGCTCTCAGCAAGTTGCTTTGTGAGGTACTGAGTATTAGCGAGCAACTGTTCCCGACCAATCAACAGGATGCGACTACTTTTTATTCTGGATCTAATTCTAGAACAGTAGTTGTGAATACGTTCACTTTATTCAGGGTGTCACCTGGAAGAAACCTCTCAACACCCTTCTTCCAGATGGTGTTCTGAATAAGAAAATCGCGTTTTCAACAACTGAGAACGAATATTCTTCTAGCGCTTCAACCGATCAGTAGCACTCATAAGCAGCAGAGGTACCGCCGGGCGGATTCGACTGAGCAGTAACTTCGAGGCCGACCAATGCGAGGTCGTCGCAGTTAGCGCTGACCCACGAAATAATTTCACCATCGTCACGGTGGACAACGACAACGAGGGCAGCGTTCCGAGAGAAGTTCTGAATGGAACTCTCGTTTTCCTCGCCGGGTTCGAGGATATACCGGCCGTAGAGTCTAGACGATTCAGGAAAGGTAATTCGTGCCATAGTTTGTGGACCTGCATCGGTACCAGCTAACCCTTGATCGATTTCCGTCCGCACGGTGGTACCGTCACGGTAGTGGATTATCATGGATGCTGGAAGTTCAACTATTTGAACTTCAAATGTGTGGGTCACATTCGCAGAATTGTTAATCATAAGTGTGACTGGCCGCCCCTGTTCCGAAGGGCCCGTGAACGGCACGGTTGTACACCCTGTTATAACAATAAAACCAACAAGACACAATACGGGAAAGAGACGCATGAAAAATGTAGCTACCTACCTTATACACCAATATACGGCTCCATCCGTTTAATTCTTGCTCAAATCGGGATCAGTACCTCACAAAGCATCCTCGGCTAGCTGTTTCTGAAGTCTGAGTTCTGTGTCGGAGCGGTTGCACTGATGGTCTCGACGAGAGTATCATTGGGCGATTCGACGGAGAACGGTCGCTGTCGGCGGCGATCAGCCGCCGACGCGACAGCGTCGCCACTCACACCGCTGGCTAGTCCGGTTGGGAGTTACCGGTGGAACCGATCGTCTGGTGGCCGATTGGCGGGGACGGCCCGACGCACCGCGAGGGCCGTCCACGCTGCCCGACACAGCATGTTGATGAACTCTTCGAACGACCACGGCCAGAGGCGACGCCCGCCACGGCGGGGCGTCGCCACATATTCCCAATGGAGGTACCGCCAGACATTCTGCAAGAGTAGGCTTACCACGACGTACAACAGCCGTACAACTGGATTCTGCGTTGTAGTCGTCGCAATGCTTTGTTCGGAGAGCCGGTAGCTGGCCTCGATACCGAAGCGTTTCGCGTAGTGATATCGCGCATCTCGTGGTGTCTCAATAAACGGCGCGTCAGCGGCGTAGCCGTGACGCGCCACCCGTGTTCGTCGTACCGTCCGTTTTGGTAGGTACAGTCGATGTAGACGGGAAACTCGACGGTCCAGCTGTGACCGTCGAGTTTCCCTGTCAACTCATGTTGAATGACTCGACTCCACCCTTCCGAGAGTTCCTGCTTGATCGTCTTTCCCCAGCGGACAATCGGCATTACGTACGCGTAGTTGTGAGCGTGAAGGAGCGTGAGACACTTGCTATCGTAGAATTCCCGATCAAGATAGACGGCCTTGACGCTGAGGTCAAGGCCGTCAAGGAGGCCAAGAAACTCAGCCAGGACACTGCTGGCGGTGTCGCCGTCGACGAGACGGCGCACCGCCAGCGTGTATCGTTTATTCTTCACACGCGCGTAGAGTGTCGCGTAAGCGTGGAACGCGGTGGTTCCACGCTTGGCTTCTGAGTGATAGAGGCCATCTGTCTCATCCTCGTCACCGTAGTAGGGCCGCAGGTGGAGGTCTGCGATGACCTCCACCTGCTCGGGAAGGACCTCTAGAACGTCCTTCTGGAGGAGTGCGTTCCCGACTTGTTCAACCGATGTTCAGTCGATCACATCGGGTTAGAGTAAGCGTCTGCTTGGAGAGGATGTGCAACCAACCCAAGCAGACAGCGAGATAGAGGAAGAGCACCTGCTTAATTTTGTCGTCAACAGCCTTGACGAGGAGCTTCCGATAGATCTCGGTGAGAACGTTGAGGTCACGACAGATGCCTTGTACGAGGTCCTCGCCGGCGCCAGCGCCGGCGGGACCTCGATCAACCACGTCTGCGAAACAACCGACGACTCACCGCATGCCAACACCGTCCGAGGATATCTCACCGATCAGTTCGACCTTGATACTGTCGAGGCGGTTGGAGACACGCTTCTCCAGAGAGATATCCTTGAGACACTCCCGGATCGACCGGTGGAGGTCGTCGCCGACCTCCACCTCGACCCTACTACGGCGACGAAGACGAGACAGAAGCGCTGTATTCGTCGCAGGCCAAACGCGGAACCACGACTTTTCACGCGTATGCGACCCTCTACGCGCGGGTACGCAACAAGCGGTACACGCTGGCGGTCCGCCAGCTTGTCGCTGGCGAGACCACCAGCGATGTCCTCGCTGAGTTTCTAGACCTCCTTGACGGCCTTGACCTCGGCGTCAAGGCTGTCTACCTCGATCGCGGATTCTACAACAGCACCTGTCTCGGACTGCTGTACGCACACAACTACGCCTACGTCATGCCGATTGTCAAGTGGGGAGAGACGATTCAAGACGAACTCAGCACAGGCTGGAGCCGCGAGATCGAACACGATCTCGCCGGCGAGGTGACGTTCCCCGTATTCATCGACTGCGTTTACCAGCAGGGACGATACGACGAACACGGGGTGGCGCGTCACGGCTACGCCGCTGACGCGCCGTTCATCGACACACCACGAGATGCACGAGAGCACTACAGCAAGCGCTTCGGCATCGAGTCTAGCTACCGATTAGCCAACCAGAGCCTCGCATTCACTAGTTCTCAGGACGCTGGTCTACGGCTGGTGATGTTTGTTGTGAGCCTGCTTCTCCAAAACTGCTGGCGGTATCTTCACTGGAGGTACGTGGCGGCGCCCCGCCGCGGGGGGCGCCGCCTCTGGAGGTGGCCGTTCACGGAGTTCTGTGAGATGGTGCTGCGGGCCGCCTGGACAGCGCTTGGTGTGCGCAAGGCTGTTCCAGCAAATCAACCCCTCGACGACCGGTTCTTCCGGTAGCTGTCCACCGATCCGGACAGCGGTCGTGAGTGGCGACGCTGTCGCGTCGGCGGCAGTCCGCCGCCGACAGCGACTCCTCACCACCGAAACTCACTATCCGTCTCACTTCGAGAACTGACCGCCCATCGAAGACGCAGATTCAAGCTCTACTGGAAGGGCTAGTGGGCTTTCGATGTGATCGACTGATGTTAGTTCGAACTTCTCGCGGAGGTGGTACAGAACTGTGTTTTCGTGGGGAGAGTCTTCACTGGTCTCACAGAGTTCGGATATCGAGGTCCCGTCGGCGCAAGCGCCGACGAGGACCTCGTAGATATCCTTAGCATCGAATTCAGCATTAGCTCCGAGACAGAAAGCAACTTCCTCGTCAAGGGTGTTGACGAGGAAGTTAAGAAGTTGGTCCTCGTGGATTTCATTGTCTGCTTGCTTGTTGGAGTGCACATCCTCAGCAAGCAGACGTTCTAACTAACCGGCTTTGTGAGGTACTGGGGATAGTGAATTGGGGAATAGAGGGTTGACAGTTGATTTCTAACCGTATCAGCTCTGATTTGGGTTCCGTTTTCACCGTAATCCATTACGGGGTGGGGCCGGACCCCGACTCGTCGAAGAAGGTTTTGTAACCCCACGAACCGTACTGATCAAAGGGCGTTGCTCCCATTGTGTTCCCCTCTACCCGAACGCGAAGAAGGCCTTGTGCGCTCCAATCGGCCCTTGCTTCACCCACTCTTCGCCCTCCTGAAACTGATTTTGGCGTCGTTTAATTCCGCCCACGTACAGCGCGTGTGCAGGATAGACGCTTGCGTCCCAGACTCTAACGAGTTTCGCCCCGTCGGCCATGAATACGAAGTCCAAGAACGAATAAAAGGTCGTAACGTGCGCCGCGTAACGGCTTATCGCAGCAGGGACGTCCGATCCCGTAAGGGCGGCGAGAGATTCTATGTCCTTTTTTAGTTTTGCGAGGTATGGATCACTTCCGCCGAGGATAACCGACGCCCGATATCCTTCGATCCCGTCACTGCCAATGGGGCCAACTCTCTGGTGTGCTGTGTGCGGTCCTTTTACCGTCGCATCGAGATAGTTCTGCGATCCGTCGTAGTCGTACGTGGTCCGGAGTGGATTCGTCGGCTCGTCCTCCGCACCTTCGAGTGTCACCGGCGCTAACCCACCCGGCGAGTTCGAATCAGCTGGATCTGTTATCGTCGCATTCGGGTTCGTGATCGTCTGTCCGTCCGTGTCAAACATGATCTCGACGACCGAGTTGATCCGATAATCCGGAAACGATTGAGTATCAGTACTTCACAAAGCCGGTTAGTTGAGAGGTCTGCTTGCTGAAGTGTGTCCAAAACCCCGCAAGCAGACGGTGAAATCCACGAGGACCAGCTCCTTAACTTCCTCGTCAACACGCTTGATGAGGAAGTTTCACTCAATCTCGGCGCTAATGCTGAAATCGGTTCTGAGGATATCTACGAGGTCCTCGTCGGCGCTTGCGCCGACGGGACCTCGATATCTGAGCTCTGCGAGACTAGTGAAGACTCTCCTCATCAGAACACGATTCTGTACCACCTCCGCGAGAAGTTCGACCTAACGTCGGTTGGACAAGTCGGGAACGCACTCCTGCAAAAGGACGTTCTAGAGGTTCTCCCCGAGCAGGTGGAGGTCGTCGCAGACCTCCACCTGCGGCCCTACTACGGTGACGAGGACGAAACAGCTGGCCTCTACCACTCAGAGGCAAAGCGTGGAACCACGGCATTCCACGCCTATGCGACACTCTACGCGCGTGTGAAGAATAAGCGATACACGCTGGCGGTGCGCCGTCTCGTCGACGGCGACACCGCCAGCAGCGTCCTCACTGAATTTCTTGGTCTGCTCGACGGCCTTGACCTCGGTGTCAAGGCCGTCTATCTTGACCGCGAATTCTACGACAGCAAGTGTCTCACGCTCCTTCACGCGCACAACTACGCGTACGTGATGCCGATCGTCCGATGGGGAAAGACAATCAAGCAGGAACTCTCGGAAGGATGGAGCCGCGTCATCCAACACGAGCTGACAGGGAAACTCGACGGTCACAGCTGGACCGTCGAGTTTCCCGTCTACATCGACTGTACCTATCAAAACGGACGGTACGGCGAGCACGGAGTGGCGCGTCACGGCTACGCCGCTGACGCGCCGTTCATTGAGACACCACGAGATGCCCGATACCACTACGCGAAACGCTTCGGTATCGAGGCCAGCTACCGACTCTCCGAACAAAGTATCGTGACCACCACGACGCAGAATCCGGTTGTACGGCTGCTGTACGTCGTGATCAGTTTACTCTTGCAGAATGTGTGGCGGTATCTCCATTGGGAGTATGTGGCGACGCCCCGCCGTGGCGGGCGTCGCCTCTGGAAGTGGTCGTTCGAAGAGTTCATCAACATGCTGTGTCGGGCAGCGTGGACGGCCCTCGCGGTGCGTCGGGCCGTCCCCGCGAACCGGCCACCGGACGACCGGTTCTACCGGTAATCACTGACCGAGGACGCTACCTTCTGAGTGGCAACGCTGCCGCGTCGGCGGCTGATCGCCGCCGACAGCGGCAGCTCGGCCTTCGATTAGCGTTCTTCGACCACTATCGACGACTCATCTCAATAGAACAGGTGACTCAAATCAGGTCAACTGGCGATGCTTTGTGAGGTACTGAGTATACTCTTCGAGCGACTTTGTTCCGAGCGCGGTCGCCAGATCGTCGGGTCGATTCGTCGTGAAGTCGCCGTGGAACCATTCGTCGAAAATCCACGGGATGGCGCTACTTCTAAGATCCGCGTTTTCGTCGTAGCCGAAGATCTTCGTGACGACATTCGCCGTCTCTGTCTTCGTGGGCATTAGGAAGACACCTCCCATACGAAGGACTCGCCATCGTACGTCTCCTCGACGTTTCCATTCTGGAGCATTTCTAAGTGATACGCCATTTCGGTCCCATCACTGTACCTGTAAACCCCATCCTGTGTCGTGCTGGTTTCTGACTGGACTACTTGGTCGATCATGAGACCACGGGTTCGCTCAAGTGCCTTCTGTTTCCGCATCCACCTCGTTTGAGTTACCTGATTCTGGTCGTCGGTTAGGTAAACGTTATCGACGTAGACCACGCCATTGTAGTCGAAGCCCGACCCCGGCGGGTGGTCCTCGGGGTACCATACAATCTCTAAGCGATCCGGATTGTCGAGTTTCGTAGTGGAGAGTCCGCTCATATCCCAGCAGATTCTCCCGCCGTACCCCTGACTGACCGTCATTTCGGGAGACACCTCAACTCCACTTGGGTCGCTGTGGTGATACCGGAATCGGAACGTCACTGCTGAATCCGAGTTTTCTACAGATGATGGCAGGACATCGGCAAAGAGACACGGATTTGCTTCAAGATTAGCTGCCTGAATTCGTTGCTGGTTTTCGATTGCTGGCTCGGGCTCACTATTGACAGTGACCTCAAGCGCGTGACCGCCTCGTGTGATGGCCGCCGGCTCACTGTCGCTAGTTGTCCACTCTCTTGATGGTGGTGGCAGCAAGAGTTCGGTCTAATGCCGTGAGGACGCTGATTCGAGACGAATTACACTTTTGACGCCACGAAGAGTCGAGAAACAGTCATATATCTGGTTGGTTTCCGCTGTAGCCGTGGCTCAGACGGCTCTCAGAAGAGAACTGCCGCTGTTCACCAGCCTCGCTTCGGCCGAAGCGAGGCAGCTCAGCCGAGTCCGTGTTCGTATCCTGCTGGTAGTCCTTCTCCGTTCGTCCGATACTGCTCTTTCCACCCGAGTTCGTCGTCTAACACCTGCTCGATCCCATGGAGGAACGCGTCCCCGAACGCGAACTCAACCGGGAGTGCTCGCCCGCCACGTCGCGGGCGGGCGAGCACTGCCCACTGCAACACGAGCCACAACTGCTCTAACAAGAACCCGACACCTACGTAGAACAGCCGAATTATCGTCGATGGTGTCGTTGTTAGGGCACGTGCTTCCCGGAATTTCTCGTAGCTCTTCTCGATCCGTGACCGGTGGTTGTAGATCTGTGCCACTTGTTGCGGCGTGCGGTCTTCCAGACCGTACGCCGCGTATCCTGTCTGTTTGAGCCCTGACTTCCCGCGATCCCCGTTGTGGTAGGTGACGTTGACTGCCAGTGGATACGTCTGTTCGTGCTCTTTGTCTTCACAGATCGTCTCCTCGGTCATTTGCGACGCGTTCACCGAGAGTTTCTTGCGAAGCGAGTCTTTCCCGGTCTTGACCGGAAAGACTGGCGGCGCTGTCTCCCGAAGCACACCGATCAATTCGCCAGCAAAGGCTGCTCTGTCCATGAGAATCCGTTCAGTCTCGAACGGATACGTCTCGACGCGGGCGAGCACGCGCTCGACCGCGTCGGACTTGCTGTCATCGCCGTCAACTGGCTCAACCGCCAGCGTCAGCGGCTTCCCCTGAGCAAGAACGAACGCTGTACAGTAGCGATGACACTTCGTCGTGCCGTCACGGGCTTGCATCCGGCGGAATTCATCTTCGTCGTCCGGAAACCCGTGGAACGGGTTGTCCATGAAATCGAGGCAGATGGTTCTCGACCGGTCGCGGTCGAGAACCGTCATTGCCACCAGTGCGAGAATGTCGTTGACAGCGTCAAGCATCGACTCTTTCTCCAGTGTGTGCAACCAGTCCATCACAGTCTTGCGATTTGGTGTGTCTTCCGTGTTCGTCGTGACGCCGTTAACTGAGGTCGTATCGACAGCAGCCCGTAGAACGACTTCCATGATCTCCTCGGAATCGAGGCCGGAGCCCTCGATTCCTTCCATCGGTATCAATTCGAGTACCTCCAGAGCAAGAGACTTCAACTGGCCGTTCGAAAGGAATTCGTCCGGATCTGTGAGGATGCGTTTGAGCTTAGGCAGCTTCATCACACAGAAAGCCGGACAGCGGCTGAATCAGGTGACTGATTCAGTCGCTTCATTCTGATCACTACGTGTCAGCAACTGGTCTCTTGAGCCAGAGTGGACAACTAGCGACAGTGGTGGAGTGAGTACGCAGACTGTAATCTTACACTCCCAGACGATTGTATCCTCCTGTTGACCGCTGGCGGTGGAGGTGGTCGTACAGGGGCGAATTTTTATGCTGTGGCTGAGCGAGGACTCGACATCGCGAAATTAAATTCCCGATCATACCGGGAGTATGGCTGTGGAGACAAATGGGCGGGAATGCAGACCGCACTCCACGAGGTCGGCCACGCTTTCCTCGGTTCCTTTGGCCCTGAACACGACAGCGGCAACGTGTATAATCACGATTGTGGGTACTTGTGCAGTAAGTGGTATCGGACGCCAATGGGGCACGGTGACGATGCTGGAACGAATGCCTGTGATAACAACATTGAACAAGATCATGACAGCAATTGTAACGCTATGTATTGGGATCCAGATTGCTCGACGAACAAATTCGAACACACTACGAATCACAAATAATGTCTGACAAAAATCATAATAGACGGCGTATTCTCAAGACTATCGGCATCGGTGCTGTGTCTGCAAGTGCTGCATCGGTACCAAGCAGCGCTAAAGAAACGACAACCTCTTCGAATAACAAACCCATTCAACATGACTACATTGAGCACGATCTCGAAGTATTCAACCGATTGACTGAGCCCCGACAGTTGACAATTTCCATTGCAGCTCCTGGGAACGGTCGCGTCCTCGAAACGTTTGAGATTCAGCTTGATTCGAATGATGGCACGACCGACAGCGATGGTCACCTTTGGACGAAAGAGCAGCTCCCAACAATGAATGGGCCGATGACTGTGACGGCTCAGACTGAAGATGAGTATAAAAAGACTGAGTCTGTCTATCTCCCCCCACAGGGGAAGCGACAGTTCCAGGCACTATCAATTACTATTGCTAACGACCGGCTTATTGTCGGTCAGATAGAAACTTAATTATCGTCTCGCTCGTTATATTAGCTCATGTCTCAAAATTCATGGATCATGCTGCTTGTCGCTTGTGTGGTCGTTACTGCTGGCTGTACTGGAATCGGAGAACAACCAACAGAGACGACAGCAGCACCGTTTGAATCCAAGTTGATTATAGAGGATAACTACCCTGAGAAATTCTCCGTCGTAGTTCGGGGTGCAGAAAACGGTGAGCTGCTGCTCAACAGGTCGTTTGATAATTCTGATCACGGAAGACTCAACCTCAGCTCGTCTGTGCCGTCCAACCAACCGGTGAATATCACAATAACTTCGAACGAGACAACACTCTGGAGTGAGCGTGTGGAGCGTTATGAGGGGTATATGCTAGAGATACAGGAAAATGGGACAGTAGAGGAATTCCTCATCGAAGCATAACGACTCATCGCACTTGCATAGCACTTTGTTGATTTCATCTACCTTTTTCGAGGAGTGGTTCCCGCAGCGAACGAAGTGAGCAAGGAAACCCGACAATAAAAAAGGTTGATGAAAAAGGCCGAGCGCTTCGCGCTCGGTGAATCGCGCGAACTACCGGGTTCTTCGAACCGCTCGTTCGCGCGAATGCTCACATTCAGTTCGCGTACCTACTGAGCATATCATCCACCCACGTCTTTGGCGAAATGAAGGCACACATCAAAACCATCCTCCGAGGTTGTGGGATTCTCACAGTTTCGGAGGATGGGTCGTGTTGCGTGCCTTATTTTCACATTGTATGCGTCTGGATAGGATTTCGTCTAGCGATTAGTAGACCATCACAGAAAATATCACTCAGAAAAACTTTATAAGTGATGGGAAATTAAAACCGCAAGGCTGCTCCCCTTTCACAGTAATTACGGACGAACAGAAGGAACGCATCAAAATCATCCTCCGAGATTGTGTGGATGTTGAGACTGGAGGTCTCAATGCATAGCTAGTCTATCTCAGAAACGCAACTTAGAATCGGGGTAGTACTCAGCAGACCTCTACTTCCAAGATCAAGGGTAAAAGGAACAGAGCTGGAATGTGCCGCTGGTGCTGGCGCAGATTCGGCTAGTCACCGACCGTGGCTACTTCTCTCGGCTGCTGGGGAGGGGTACGGTGCCTCCCACGCCCTCCGTCTCGCAGCGAACGCTGTTGAACGCCAGCTTCTCAAGGGGAAAACTTGCGGCCAGTCAAAGAAGCATCTTGACACTGACGAGCAGGAACAGTTCCACGGCTGGTGATTCGTGGGTAGTTGTCCCGGTGTCCAACCAACTATCGATTGCTTTCCGGGTATCTGGTAATCGTACAATCGGCGATATGGAACAGTAGGTCGCAACAGCGCGGTAGAGATCACAGTTCTGACATCTCCCCAACGTTGTGGGTCACCCGGTTCCTCCTCACACGACTTCTATGTGAAAATATCACACATTTACCGCTCGTCACGGCGTAGTAACCTTAGAACGTGATTTAATAATGTCACTAGAAACACCCACGATCGGCGACGAAGCACTCGACGAATTTTCTGGTACACTGCGTGGTTCCCTCGTCCGGCCAGATGGTACGAGCTATGACGAGGCACGGACGGTCTGGAACGCGACGATAGACGAACACCCTGCCCTCATCGTCCAGTGTGCAGGCGCCGCGGATGTCATCAGCGCAGTGGCGTTCGCCAAAGAACACGACTTGCCCATTTCGGTGAAAGGCGGTGGCCACAATATCGCTGGCAGGGCCGTCGAAGACGACGCGCTCATGATCGACCTCTCGCCGATGAAATCTGTTCGCGTCGATCCCGACGCGAAGACTGCTCGCGTCGAACCGGGTGTCGTGCTCAACGAACTGGACCATGAAACCCAGGCCTTCGGGCTCGCCACGCCCGTGGGATACAACTCGACGACCGGTATCGCTGGACTCACTCTTGGCGGGGGGTTCGGGTGGCTCTCGCGGAAGTACGGACTGACCGTGGATAACCTCCTGTCGGCCGATATCGTCACCGCGGCAGGTGAACTCGTCCAAGCGAGCGAGGACGAAAACGAGGACCTCTTCTGGGAATCCGGGGTGGCGGCGGCAACTTCGGCATCGTCACGTCCTTCGAATTCGAACTGCACGAAGTCGGCCCGAAGTACTGTCTGGACCGATCGTCCATCCCTTCGAGGACGCTGCTCCGGTCCTCTTGGAGTACCGGGAATTGGCCGCCGAGGCATCCAATGACACAACAGTCTGGTTCGTCATCCGGCACGCTCCCCCGATGCCGTTCGTCCCCGAGGAATGGCACGGCGAAAAGGTCCTCATCTTGGCAGCGTTCTACGCCGGCAAGATGCGTGACGGCGAGGAAGCACTCCAGCCGTTCCGCGACATAGGCGATCCCATTGTCGACGCGGTCGGTCCGCATCCGTACGCTGGCTGGCAGCAGGCCTTCGACGGACTGAATCCCGAGGGCAACCGGAACTACTGGAAGTCCCACAACTTCGCCGAATTCACCGACGGCATGATCGAGACGTTCGTGGAGTATGGCAAGACGCTTCCGTCCGAGCTCACGGAGATCGCCTGCGCCCAACTCGGCGGAGCGATCAACGACGTGCCGATCGAGGCGACGGCCTACCCCCACCGCGACGCCGAGTTCCTGATGAACCTCCACACCCAGTGGGAGGATCCCGACCAGGACGAGGAGTGTATCGCGTGGGCACGCGACATGCACGAGGCGATGACTCCCCACGCGACCGGCGGCGTCTACGCCAACTTCGTTCCCGAGGAGGTCGGAGACCAGCAGGCTGCCTACCGAGAGAACTACGACCGGTTGGTCGAGGTCAAAAACGAGTGGGATCCCGAGAACCTGTTCCGACTGAATCACAACGTCGAACCCACAGAATAAGCGAGTCTATGAATCTATCAAACCGAGTGAGTGGAATCGAGACCCGGATTGACACATCCCCATGGGCTGATCACGAGTACGTACGCGGCTACTCGGTCATGGTGCTACCGTTCTCCTCGGGCGACCTGCTCGGGCTTCGGGTCTGGCCCCAGAGCGACTTCGGTCCATATGTTTCCGTCTGGCACCGATCACCTGCTGGCGATTGGTCGATATACAGCGATGGTCCGTCTTTGGAGACGACGTGCTCGCGGTATTGGAATCCGGTCATTTAGCAAGCGAGCCTTACCAATATCGGCGTCACGTGGACCGGGCCGAACGAGTTACGCGTCGAGATGGAAGAGCCACACTTGGTGTGGACAATGACGATCTCCGCCCCGCTGTTTCTCAAGGCCCTGTACGCGGTGAGTTCGAAGCTCCCGCTCTGGTCGTGGAAACCCAGTCTCTTGCGGCGAGGCCGGGAGTGGATGGCCAAGCGCTTGCTCGGCATGGGTGACCCCGACTTCTCGTTCGCCATGCCGAGCGGTCAGGATACCGTCATCATGCCAGAAGAAGTGTTCTTCATCGAAGATTCAGACGCCGAACTGGATGGTCGGTCTCTCGGCGATCCAGTTCGTCTGGAAACGAATCCGACCATTGGAGGCGTTCCGTTGCCGACGCGGCCGACTTTCGTACTCGGCGAAGCACACATGGAAACGACAGATCCCGAGGAGTACAGGCGAACGCGAGAGCAAGCTCAGCAAGCCGTAGCTTCCTCTTCGACGGCAACAATCGAATCAGGCACTGAATGAACAACCGGAGCATCCCCTGGAACGAATCGGGTGCTGGGTGCCAGCTCGGATAGCCGTCTTCTAGATGCTCCATGTAGATGGTAATCTTGTTCACCGCAGCCCGGAAACAAACTCCATCTCGCAATGATTCTCTGAGCTCGATTCCGGTCTTGTAGGCATGGGTCATCCGGCAAGCACGGTCCGAGAGCGGGTCCAGTGTCTCCGACATCCATTCTCGATTGTGTCGGCGGAATAGAAGTGGCTGGGATCTTATCTACACCAGCATCCTTCCTCGGTAGAGATGCTCAGGGGAGGCTTTGTAGGCCATCCCAGAATCACCGGATTGAGGCGATTGGTACTAAAAGTCAGTCACATACCACCCGCCAACGTCCGACCGCCTGATTGTCCTTCTCGAAGGAGGAAACCACGGGAAGGTGGTGGCATGTCTCGACTGGGACAACGCAGCTGCTTCTGAGATTCGCAATCGTGTGTTGCAGGCGGTTCGGGATGTTGCTTGAAAACTGCCGGGCTCTTTCGAAGAACTTATCGGCTCGCTTGCGACGTCCTCAGGGAAAGCATATCTACTCCTATTTTAGGGTTATTTAAATATGTATGGTATCCAATATAATTATATTATAAGATGGTGATATTGTTACAACTATTCTATATTGATGTTGGTTTTTTAAGTATTACATAGTTCTTATTGATACACTAACTTTGCATTCTATTACTGCATTGTCAAGTTCGTTAGTGAATGGGATTTCGAGTGAGGCGAACAATAGCAATGGATAACGAATGCCCATCTGTAAATTATTTTTGTCGTGGACTATTCTGAAATGTGTTGTGCGCGGGCGATTAGACTAGGCCGATTGTTCTCTGCAAGTCCAACGCTCTCAGAATATATAACACTTGTACGGATGTTATGGGAACAAGCACGAAGCCGATAGCAAGCGGGTCTTCTCGCCTATAATACCCATCGCACACCCGCTTACGAGATGGTATGAAGCCAAGTAACGACTGTATTGGTCCGAATCAAGGCAGTGAAATCTCGAGTTCGAACTCGTTGGCGATGCCCAGCACCTGGTTCGGGAGCTCTGTCTCGAACCACTCATCATCCATACGTTTCGCGGGGCTGGCAGCGCTGAACGAGCCAATGACCCGATCATCAGATCCGGTGACCGGCACGCCGACTGCTTTGATACCGTCCAGTTGCTCCTCGTGGTTAAAGGCGAAGCCACGCTCCCGGATCTCATTGAGCTCGGACAGCAACTCCTCGCGGTCCGTAATCGAGTTGTCGGTCTCCGGTTCGAGGCCGTGTTGTTCGATAATCTCCTCGACGCGGTGTTGAGGGAGAGCAGAGAGAATAGACTTCCCGCTTGCAGTCACGTGCAAGGGCGCCTGCTTGCCAACCGTCGAGTAGCTCCACACGGCGTGCTTCCCAGAGTAGGTATGGAGGTAGACACCGCGGCCGTGCTCCTCCACGACGAATACCGCCCGGCACCCCGTCTCCTCGGCCAGTTGCGTTGTGTAGGACTGTGCGACCTGATACTCGTCTCGAAAATTCCGCACGTGGGTCCCGAGCCGGAGGAACGTGAAACTCAGACGATAGAAGTCCCCGTCCTTCGCGACGAACTGCTCTTGGGCCAGCGTCGCGAGGTGACTGTGGACCGTACTCGAGGCCATATCGAGTGCGTCGGCCAGCTCCGTCACCCGCGCCTCGCCCTTGTCCTCTAGCGCTCTGATGATGTCCAGCGTCGTCTCCGACGTTTGCAGGGTCCGGGTCTGTGTGTCGTTTGCCATATTGTAGTTCTAGCGGCACGGCTTATAAAGTCCACTGCTGGGGGACGTGTCGTGAGTGGTGGTGTCTGGCACACCTGTCCGAATCCACTGGATGGGCCGTTGCGGTTCTGCTGTCTGCCGTAAAACAGCTACTAAAGCCCCAAACCGACTACCTTCGATACGCATATATAAAGTCCGATGAGCAGGGATGCGAATGGAAATATTGCACACGGTACGACTTTCGGCACACAATGTGACAAACATACACCTATAGCGATAATTCCACATGAGTGTGAAGATAGAAAACGACCGTTCCCGCTATTCGAAGCGCCGATTCGCGAGACGAGGATAGAATAATGATCAATCATAAATAATTTCGGTCAGAACGCGTTACCGAGATGGTACTCTCCGGCGGGTGTCTCTCGACGTCAGAATCCGTCTTCTGTCTGCCTCAGAGCCCCAGTATCTCGCGGGTCTCCTCGGTAGTTGCCACGGGGCGGTTCAGTTCGTCGGCGATCCGGGCCGTGCGTTCGACGAACTGCGCGTTGCTCTCGGCCAGTTCGTCCTTCCGGTAGTAGATGTTGTCCTCCATGCCGACCCGGACGTGTCCTCCCATGCTGATGGCCATCGTTGTCAGTGGCAGCTGGTGACGACCGACGGCCAGCGCCTGCCACTCGGCGGGTTCGGGGAGGTTGTCCACCAGATTCAGCAGGTTCCGGGGACGGGCGGGCGTCCCAGTCTGCATTCCGAGGATGAGCGTACACCAGTACGGGGTCTCGAGGAGGCCCTCCTTGATGAGATGCTCCATCTCGGGGTAGTGGCCGGGGTTGAACACCTCTAGCTCCGGTTTCACGCCTGCGGCCCGCATCCGTTCGGCGTACTCCTCGTTTTGTTCGCGGGTGTTGATGGCCGTCCGTGTCTGACCGAAGTTCATCGGGCCCAGGTCCATCGTCGCCATCTCCGGCCTCGGGTCGGTCCCGAGGACCGGCGAGATGCGCTCCTCGCGAGAGAAGATACCGCCGCCGCCGGTGGTGAAGTTCACGATGATGTCGTCGCAGTACTCGTCGATGGTGTCCAGCAGTTCTTGGTACCGTTCGACTGACTTCGTCTTCTTCCCGGCCTCGTCTCTTGCGTGTAGGTGAACGATGGACGCGCCGGCCTCCTCACAGGCCGCCAGATCCTGAGCCACCTCGACCGGTTGCTCCGGAAGGTTCGGGTTCGCGTCTTTGCCGTGGTGTCCCCCGGTCGTCGCAACGCTGATTATCAGTTTCTTCTCGAAGTAGTCGGCGTATCCGCTGTAGGGCATACTACATACCGACTCGAAATACGTATTTATAATTTGTGGTAGTCTGTTCGATTCTCGCCCCTCGACGCTCCCGTCCATGAGTAGGTGAGCCACTTGACGTCAGAGCAGGCGTGTTGAGGCCCAATGGAACTGTCTGGAGCCGATACCTGTGACAAGTGACACCTGGTACCACTCCTCAAACACCAAATTTTTATATAGCATGTCTTATTCATTGCAAGTATGCGTCCCGAGAGTACCGCGATCGTCACTGGCGGCGCCCGCGGCATCGGACAGTCAATCTGTGTAGAGCTTGCTCGGAGAGGATCGGATATCGTGGTTGCCGACCTCGATGACAGTGAGATGGCCGAGACTACCAGTCTGGTCGAGGACACCGGCCAACGTGCGGTCGCCGTCGAAACCGACGTCGCCTCGAGCGAGAGCGTTACGAGTACCGTCGCGGAGGCCTGTGAGGTGTTCGGGTCAATCGAGTACTTGGTGAACAATGCCGGAATCGCCGGGCCAACAGCACCATGCGAGGAAGTCAGCACCGACGAGTGGGAGAGTACCCTTGCGGTCAACCTCAAGGGACTCTTCCAGATGTGCCGCGAGGTGATTCCGCACATGCGCGCCGAGTCGTTCGGCCGCATCGTCAACATAGCCTCAGTGACGGGGAAAAGACCCCTCCCGAACCGGACACCGTACGCGACCAGCAAGATGGGTGTGATCGGCTTTACCAGAACGCTGGCAGTGGAGCTTGGCGAGTCAAACATCAATGTCAACGCGGTCTGTCCCGGCTCCGTTGAGGGCCCGCGAATCACGACGGTCTTTGAACGCCAGGCCACTGAGACCGGACAAACCTACGAGGAGGTCCGGTCGGACGTGGAAGCCCAGAGTGCTCGCGGGGAGCTCGTCAACCGGGAGGACGTTGCTGATCTGGTCGGTTATCTCTGCTCCGACGAATCAGAGCGGATCACGGGACAGGATATCAACGTCTCGGCAGGGAAGGTCATGTACTGAACTGCGGGTGTTTGGTCGGTCGGAGCGATTTCGCGACGGGAACCGTCGATACTGCACCGGTGACGAGCGGCGAGTAACCTCGTTTTCGATATCCATGAACAATGATAAACATAATCTATAAATACACCGGTGTATGATTGTGAAAGTGTATGACAGACAGTCAAGCATCAGGCTCCAGACGGTCATTTATGAATCACATCGCCGGTGCAGCCGGAGTCGGCCTCATGGGCTCGCTCGCGGGCTGTGGAGGTAGTTCAGACGGCGGGGACGGCGGGTCCGGCAATGACGGCGGTGACGGTGGGACGAGCAGCTCCGGCGGCTCTGACGGCGGAGGCGGCTCGAAATCGTCGATGGCGTCGATCGCCAACCGTCAGAATTCCTACTGGCTCAGCTGGGAGAAGGGCTACTTGGAAGCCGCGGAGGCGTTCGGTTACGACACGAACGTCCAGACTAACAACGGCGAAGTGACGAAACAGAAACAGCAGTTCGACACGGCCGTGTCGAACGATGCCAGTTTCATCGTCGGCCAGACATACACGAACGCGGCCGCCATCTCCTTGGCAGAGACGCTCGTGGAGAGCGAGACGCCGGGTGTGCTGGCAGTCACCATCGCCGACTGGTACGTCCCACAAGATGCGGGTGAAGAGTACGTGACGTTCTTTACTCCGCATTTCGTCAACCACGCCTACAGCGCCGCGAAGATGCTGTTCGAGGCGATGGGTGGCAGCGGGAAGTTCGTCCACATCGAGGGCAACCGGGGAACGGCCCCGAATATCGGTCGGAACAAGGGTGTCGATCTGGCGATGCAGGAGTACCCTGACATCGAGATGGCAGGGCAACGCCAGCCGGGCAACTGGATCCGCTCGGACGCCCGCCAGGTCATGAACGACAAGGTATCCCAGTACGGCGACGATATCGAGGGCTACTTCGGCCAGAACGACGCCGTCGCGCTGGGTGGCCTCACCGTTCTCGAGGAGAATAACATCGACGTGCCCGTCGTCGGTATCGACGCCAGTGAACCCGGTCTCGCGGCGATTGCAGAAGACCGTATGACGGGGACTGTCTCCGGGATGGGACCGTGGCAGGCCGGCTGGTCCGTCGCGAAATGCCACGACTATCTGAACGGCCATACGCTGACTCCGGCTGAGAAGATGATGTCGTTCAATGCTCCCGTCTGTGTGAAAGACCCGAGCGAGTGGACCGACATCATCGACCGACTCCCGGTTGTGGACGCCGCAGAGTACAACACAGCCATCTTCGAGGGTGAGACGCCGTACGATTGGAAGAAGATGTCTGTCGTTGAGGCCGGTGAGGACGCCTGGGACCCCCAGATAGACCTTCAGCCGATGAACCGAGAGGACATGAAAGAGGTGCTCGACTGGAAGGACGAAGACAAACCGGACGGGTACAGCCTCCCGGATGCCTACACTGACAGCGGAACCCAAGAGGAGATGGCCCAGCTATACAAGGGCCGGTTCCAGTCGAATCCGCTCAAATAACCCAGAGTAACCCCATGTCCTCAGAGACACAAACCGCGGCGGAGGCGGATCGGACCGAGCCAGCCACTGACGAGTTCAGTTTCCGAGTCGAAGGCATCTCGAAATCCTTCCGGCACGTTCAGGCGCTCAAGGACGTCTCCCTCGCAGTCGATCACGGCGAAGTTGTCGGTCTGGTCGGAGAAAACGGTGCCGGGAAAAGTACACTGCTGAACATCCTGACTGGCGTGCTTGAGGCGGACGAAGGGCAACTGTACGTCGACGGTGACCCGGTCACCTTCACGAACCCGCGTGATGCCGCAGACTACGGTGTCTCGCTCGTACATCAGGAGCAGGACGTCATCACGACCATGCGAGGGTACGAGAACATCTATCTCGGCCGGGAGATAGAGCGCTTCGGGGTGCTGGAAAAAGAACAGATGCGCAAACGCGCCCAGGACTTCGTCGACGACCTGGGCATCAACATCGACGTGGACAACCAGGTTCGGAACTATACGTTCAACGAACGCCAGATGCTCGAGATCGCAAAGGCGTTTCACGTCTCGCAGAAGTCTGAGAACCCGGTGATTCTGCTCGACGAGCCCACAGCAGGACTCGAAGAGAGCGGCCGTGAGATTCTTTTCGACCTCGTCAACGACCTCCGTGACCGAGCGACCTTCGTCTTCGTCTCCCACGAGTTGGACGAGGTCCTCGATATCTCCGACCGTATTTACGTACTGAAAGACGGGGAACAGGTCGGCGACACCACTGCGGCGGAGGCGACCACGGACTCCCTGCAACAGGCGATGGTCGGGCGGGAGACAGCCGACGAATACTACCGCGTCCCCGACCAGGTTTGCGAGTTCGACCTCGGTGACACGGCAATGGACGTTGATGACCTCGCCCACGAGGACTCTGTCGGACCTGTCTCGTTCTCGGTCCGCGAGGGCGAGATCTTCGGTATCGTCGGCGTGGAGGGGTCGGGCAAACAACGGCTCGGTCAACTCCTCGCGGGGGACCTCACGGCGACCCAGGGTTCGATCACGGTTGACGGGACCGAGCTCCGGAACCCGTCCGTCTCTGACATGGTCGATGCGGGCGTCGGGTACATCCCTAAAGACCGGAAATCCGAGGGGTTGTTGCTCTACCAGTCGGTGCTGGTGAACACGTCGCTGGCTATGGTCCGGGATATGAACGGTAGCATGCCGGTGCTCGACCTCGACGCCGAAAAAACGGCGACCGCAGACGCCATCGAAGAACTCAACATCAAAACGCCCGGGCCGAACGCACTGGTACACGGCCTCAGCGGCGGCAA
>NZ_CP050018.1:0-133715 GCF_011602445.1 Haloarcula sp. JP-L23
CTGGTTGATAGGCGTCAACTCCCGACCGTCGTACACGACGTCGGCGACGCCGTCGTAGCGGTCGTGGACCTCGCTCGTCGACAGTCTGCCCGCGCGACGAATCAACTCGTAGAGGACGTGGTGGTGCAGCCCGAGCGAGGCGAGGTTGTTCTCCAGCATCCAGCGCTGCGCAAGCGCGGCGGACTGCTCGACGTCGGACGGCTGGATGACCTCGTGACGCCGTCGTTCGGCCAGCGCGGCGGCGGCGTGCAGTCGATAGATACCTTTCCGGGCGACCCCGGCGGCGATATCGGCCAGCCGTTCGAGCGTGTCCCGGTCGACAGCGCCGTACTCCAATCCCTCCCGCGCCCGTGCGTAGAGGATATCGGCCAACTCCTCGGTGCCGTACTTATCGAGGCCGATTTCCTGCCCGGTCAGCCGGTGGCGCACATGCCCGTCGACGCGCGAGAGCCAGCGTTCGCGTTTGTGACAGACGATGACCACCGAGAGGCCGGGCACCTCACACAGACGGTCGAGCGCGGTCTGGTCGGGCAGATCGTCGGCCTCGTCCAGCACGACGATGACTGGCTCGTCGACGCGCTCGCGAAGCGTGAGGTCGAGGTCCTCTTTGGGCATCGTGGGGTACGGGTCCTCGCCCGGAAGCTGGGACAGCACCTCTCGCAGGATACCGGCGGTACTCAGGCCGAGACAACCGACGTGGGCACTCTCGACGGCGGCTTCCTGTGCGATGCGCTGGAGGCCGTGGCGGGCCAGCAGCGTCTTCCCGACACCCTGTGGCCCGTAGAGCATGACGTCGGCGGCGGGCTCGCCACTCGCCGCCGGTTCCCACGCGCGCAACAGTTCGGACAGTTTCCCCTCCCGGTGTTTCAGCGTCGCGAAGTGGTCGTCCTCGAACACGGACGGGTCCGTAATCATGTGTCGTAGGTGGTACGTACCTGAGAATAAACATCAGCCACCCGGAGTGAAAGTGAAAGTGGTCGGCGGCGGCGGAGGGGCTAACCAACAATCTGGACCAATCTCGCCTGACTGTTGGTTAGCGTTCGTCCAGCCGGTCGCGCATCGAAGCCGTCGAGCACGTTCCGCCCCGTCCCCGTCGACGTCGACCTCGGCGAACGCCTGCTCGACGAGGACCTCTCGGACGAGGACCTCTCCCAGCGCCTGCAGGAAGGGCCGCCCGACGACGACTAAGGACTGTAGAAGCCTTGGCGGTGCCCGATGCGGATAATCCGCAACCGGTCGTTGTCCTTGTCCCACTGCACGGTCGCGCGGTACTCCCCGGTGCGGAGTTTGTAGTAGTCTGAACCTCTGTAGTACTCCAGAAAACCCTCTAGAAAGTCGCTGACGTGGTCGATACGTTTCAGCACGTGCTCTTGCACGTCGGCGTTGGCTTGCTGAAGCCACTCCTCGGCGTCGTCCGACAACTCGACGGTCGCCATTGTCTGTTAGTTCAACTCGACGCCGAGGTCGTCGGCAACATCTTCGAGCGAGGTAAACTCGCCTTCGTCGGCGATACGGTCGGACTCGGCGGCTATATCGTCGGCGAGCCGCGGCCCGACGAGGGCAGTCCACCCCTTCGCACGCGCGCCGAATCTCTTGCTCGCCACTACACCGCCCGATTCCATCTCGCCAAGCCGACGACGCACTGTCTCGGAACTCACGTCGATACTGAAGTGCTCTACGAGCGCGTCGGTAATCTCGCCCGTGGTCAGCATCGGTTCCTCTGGGCCCGTCTCGTAGTCGAACGTTTTGAGAATGTCTTGCTCGGTCAGTTTCGAGCCAAACGTACCATCGTCGTTGTGAATTCTGTTGATCATACTGCACTATGTCCGGACGATTTGAATAAGCGTTTTGTACGTACCATATGCCACCAAACGCACGACGACTGGACGCTCGACGCCGTCCTCGTCGATGCCGAGGGTGTGCCGCCCACCGTGCTGCGCGAACTCGCACTCGCCGACCTGACGCTGCTGGCCGCCGTCGTCGAGGTCGCCATCGACGGCGCGCAGTACACTGGCCTGGCCAGAACCCTCCGGTAGCGCCCGACAGCCGAGAGGCATCACTATCCAGCGGTCTGGTTCTTTATAGGTAGTAGCGCGCTCGAACCCCGGAACCACCGTTTCGGGTCGAGTCGGTTTCCCGGCTCGTTTCGGCCTCACCGGCAGTTGGTCGTCGGGCGCGTGCCCGTCCGGCGGGCAGTACCCCTTAGCGGGTGTACCGAAGGGTACTCAATCCAAATACCCACCCCTCCCTTCGGTCGGGCTGGACCGCACCGCACAACCGCAATACTACCGCCACCGCAGATTCCGAATAGTTCCTCGGATCCATCTCCTGCTCACGGTTAACAGCTACCTGGCCCTGTTGGAACCTTCAGGATTTGACAGGCACGGCGTGCTGAATATAGAGGCTGATTTCAGCAGTATCGAATCTCTATCCATCAGGGAATGAAGAGTAGGAAAGGATAGAAGAAGCTGGGTGTTTACCCCTTTACTCCGTCACTTATGGGCAGGTGAACACGATGTTGCTGATTGCGTAAGTAACCGACTCCCCCTGCGGATTCGTGTCCTCGATACCGGTGACACAGAACTCGCCACCAGTCTCATCGAAGGACACCGTATCGTCATCAGTTTCCTGACCTGCCTTCACCTCGTAGGCTAACTCGCAGTAAGTCGTCTCGAAGCAGGCTTCCTGGGGCTCACCATCCTCATCACAGCTGACGGAGACGAGTTCGAGCCCCTCGACGCTCTCCACTTCATTGTCATCATCGTCGAAGATGACAAACTCACCCTTGCACTCACCTTCGGCCTCTTCGTCCTCGACCCACTCGTACTTGAAGTTGAAGTCTTCCGGACACTCAGTACAGCAGAGGTCTTCGAGGATGCCGACCAAGTCATCGACCAACCCTTCTATGTCCTCAAGATCGGCGTCAATGGCTAAGTCACTTGAAGAGGCGATTTCGGACTCAAGATACGTGGGGAGGTCGGTATACGTCGAAATCGCGTCGGACGTCATCGCTTCCGTATCGTCGTCGCCGACGTAGACAGTCGCGATGAGCGTCGCTCCGTCCCCGACCGATCCATCCTTGACCGACCCCGCCACGAGTGCTGTCTCGTCCATCTCGCCCTCCGAGACGGTCGCTGAGGCCGTGTCGGCATTGTCGTACGTGGAGTCCCCACTTACCGCCGACCAGTCCTCACTGTCATCGCGGGGTGCGGTGTAGTCTTCGGTGTAGGAGGTGTTCGTGTAGTTCGGTCCCCCGTCCGTGAAGAGGACGACAAGTTTGATCGCGTCACTGCGCGCCTCCGAGTCGTTGTAGACCGCCTGGTCGGCGATGTCTGTCGCGCCCGGCATCGGCGTGTTTCCTGATCCAGACGAGGGAAGGGACACGCTGAGACCACTCGGGTCTTGCAGGTCGTTTTTGTTCCGGACATCGCCGTTTCCGAATTCGAGGGTGCCGACCGTCACGCTGTCATCTGTCGGGAGTTCATCGATGAACGAATTGACTCCCTCCTCCAGATCAGAAATCTCGCTGCTGCTTAGAGAACCCGAAGTGTCGATGGCACACATGATGTCCAGATCGCCACACGTTTCGATTGCTTGTGTGGCGAGCGCACTGCCCGATATTGTCGGTATTCCAATTAGTCCAAAGGCGGACCCCGCTGCCGCACCTTTCAGCACTGTCCGTCGGTTGATACTCTGGCCGCTCCCTTCTGCATTTTTGTCGTTTGTCATGGTGGTACCGCACCGACGTCGTTGACCCCAACCCCGTTTTGTTATGCACAGCAGCCGATGGCAAATAATGGATTATAAACGGCTGACACATCGAGGGACAAGAAGACTAGCCGGTTATATCAAGCAATACATTTTTATGTCAGTTCGGATCGGCACCCCTCAGTTCTCAGACGGTAATCCTGAACTATCTCATTACAGCGGATCTGATTGGCTGTTTCGATGACTTGGTGAGGAACCACTCTGGATCAGAAAAAGTATCTATCGGATCCTAAGTTCATTGTACTGTCGAGTGCACTGGGCCGAACGATGCTCTCGGACCGTGGTGAGGTCGGCGGTATCAACCCCGTCGCCACCGACCACATTTTGAGAACGACGAGAGCCCGCGCTTTCGTCGTCCACCGATATGCGCCCTGTATGCAGCAGCGTCGAAACAGACGACCGGAATACTGTCAGAAAGAGCGTGCTGAATACAGAGCGTATAGTTAGCACAACGGCTTCATTTGTACCAGACCAGTTCCCTTGAATCAACTGCTCAGCGTGCGTCCGGAGTGACTACTCTATTTCTAACTGACCACTTCCGCCACTCCCATCACCGTCGTTCTCGTCCCATTCGAGTTCGAACTCGATACTTCGTTCAGTCATGTTGCCAGCCGGCCCTTCGCGTTCAGCTTTGACTTCGAAGGTCGGTCGGGCAGGGGGATTCAGCGTTACAGACTCGGTGCCTGCTTTCAGGGTGATAGCGTTGCCGCTGTCGAGATTGTCCGCGACTTTCCGGAGGTACGATGCAATCTCTTCTCGACTCTGGTCGCTCTCTGATTTGAACAGGACTTCTTCAGGCATACAGGAGATGGTACACAGCCTGCACCAATAAATGCGCCCACCGTATTGAGTGGATAGGGCCGGCCAGTGTGTTTGCACCTATTGGGCCATCCCCCATTCATGATGCCTGTTACTGTAATCGCCACACACCCGAATGCTATTCAGATTCGCGCTTGAACACCACTGTAAACCGTATGGAAGAAGATCGCGGCATCGGCATCCTGTGTCAAAAGAGCAAGCCAGTATTCAGCGACGTAGCCGAGCGTCTTCGGAATGCAGGCTTTCAGGTTCGATTCTTCCATCCCCAATCACCCCCCTCACCAGAACAGATCGCCGACCTCTCGTTGATTGTTAACAAGAAGACACTCCCGAGTGCACTCCCAACTCTCAGGCATGCTCGACGGACGGGGACAATGCTGTGGAACAACTTTCAGGCGTTGATTTTGTTCAGTTCACGGCTTGTCGGTCTTCGAGCGCTTTCGGAGATGGGATTTCTCACACCCGAAGTCACCTTCGAGAAACCCGGTGGCGAGTACGTCGCTAAAGGCTACTACATCTGGAACGACGAACCCGAACTCAACGGCGAGGGAGATTTCTATCAGGAACTGATTCCGACGGAACCAGTCGATTACAAGTATTATGCCGTCAACGACGGGTCACAAATACACGTTGCGGGGCGGCGCGTTACCTCGAAGCTCTATGGAGAGAAGCAGTTCATCGGCCAGATTGAGATCAAGCCAGCACTTGCAGCATCGCTCCGAGAACTTGTCGAACGATTCGATCTCCGGGGTGTCGGTGTTGACCTTGTCAGAGATGACGACGGCCAGTATTGGGCTGTCGATGTCAATCTCGCAGCTGGATACCGTGACACTGGATTAGAGCCTGCTCTCACCGACTCGATTATTGCGATTCTGACAAGCGAGTGAAAAGAAGTAACCGTGACTTCGGGAGGGTATCAACCCTGCTGAATCACTGGCTGAAATTATAACTTATCTTTGATGTCACTAAAGCAGTCTGACCGACCGCCGAGTATTGCCTGATTCACGCCGGGACAACCGACGTGGCTGTGCTGTAGACGCGCGCTGTATTCAGCACGACTTCTACAAACTATCAGGGGCTGAGGATTTCAACAGAACCGACCGGCGAGCAGGAAGGTCAACCGTAGATGAGGTGTCTCGGCCTACTTGATTAGCCGCGACAGTCCGTCGTCAAAGAGTCATACTTGCTTGCCATCGTCATTCTGTAGTTCTTCAGCTTGGTGCACTCGTTCCCCAGTTCTATTGCAAAACATCTAGATTTCTCGGTGAACTTGGGGCGGCAGGAGGGGTCAAATTGAGCCAGATTGCACTAGAACACACGCTTCTCGGGCACCAAATTGTGAGGTCTCACATGTTGGTCAGTACAGGACAGGGAGAGAACAGTGGTCGAATTACAACCAGTCAGCGGGGAATTCATCTTCGTGGTTATCCAGTAGTTCGAGCAGTGGCCTGATTTCGTCGAAGTTCGGCCCCTTGATTACTTCGTGCCTGTCTTTGTTCCACTCAATAAACCCGTAGTCGGCCAACTTCGGCAAGTGAACGTGATGCATCGACACGAGACGTTCGACGGCATCAGATTCGCTTTCAGAGTCAGCGATAACGACTGGCGCGTCATCTTGTGGATTATGCTCTAACAACGCAACCAACAGTTTCCGTCGCTGAAAGTCAGCCAACGCATCCATCATATCATCGGATGAGATTGACTCCACTACATTCTTCACACTCCTACAACAGTCGAAACACGGATAATGCCCTCACAATATCACAGCATCTGAACTTTTGATTAACTGAGTAACAAATCCAAACAGCAGACTCCTCCGCTCCAATTTTGATTCGCGCAACGCGCACAGTCTATGTAACAGCTGATTCACCGAATTGCGGGCGGAAACAACACCCTGTGAATAGTTCCATGACACGCTCTTGCTGCACCAAAAGATTCAGGCGTCGGTGGTGACGCGCAGGGTGATATCTAACTCCGACTCGACGTCACTGTCGGCCGCCAGATACTCGCCGTGCCGGTTCTCCCCGCCCGTGTAGGTGACGAGGTCGTACTCCCGGAGCTTTCGGAGCTTCGCCCGGCGCGTACTCTGGTTGATAGGCGCCAACTCCCGACCGTCGTACACGACGTCGGCGACGCCGTCGTAGCGGTCGTGGACGTCACTCGTCGACAGTCTGCCCGCGCGCCGAATCTCTTGCTCGCCGACCTGACGCTGCGGCCGACGCCCTCGCAAGCTGGCCATCAGCACGTCGTCGCGACGGCGTAACCACCCGAATTCTTTTGCCAGCAGCTAGCCATCGAATTGGCATGAGCAGCGGTCGCGAGATTCGCCTCTTAGAGAACGACGACGGCTGGTGGACGGTCCGTGACGTCGAGGCTGAAGTCTCCAGCCAGGGGCCGACGAAAACGGAGGCGCTGGAGAACCTCGAAGAAGCCGTCGCGCTCGCCGCCGGCGACATCGGACGGCCACCGACCGACGACGAACTCCGTGAGCTGGGCGTGGACCCTGAGGAGGCCCGCTCCTCGGACGGCGACCTCCCCGACGTCCTCAAATAGGCTGGCCCGCCGAACGTTTTCTGGCTACGAGGTCGTGAGAGTGTTGGTCACTGCCGGGAACTTCGACTGGGTCCGGCTCTTCTTCGCCTTCTTCGGCATCCGGTCGGCGCGGATGGAGCGCGAGCGGTCGGACGACGAGTAATTCACTCGCTATTCTTCGCCGACGTCGTCGAATAGGTCTTCGTGCGATTGCGTCTTGTCGTTCTCCATGTCTTCGAGCGGTACCAACTCGGTATCGTCGTCGACCTCCTGCCGTACGTCGTCGGCGAGACGCGGTGCGACCAGCGATCGCCACCACCCGCCATGGTGCTCGACAGTGTTGGCGTGCTGCATCTCGTGCAAGCGCGTCCGGACCTCCCGCTCGGTCACGCGCGGGTTGAAGTGTTCGCGGATGGCTTCGGCCACAGCGGGCACCGTCAGCCACGGTTCGTCCAGGGTCGTTTCGTAGTCGAACGCCTCCAGCACCGTCTGGGCTGTCGGCGGTGCGTCGCTGTCCATACTGTCCTAGTCGTGCGGATACGCTGTGAAGTCTTCGCCACTCACTACCACGCCGTCGCGACGGCGTAACGCTTCGCTGCCGATACCCCGACCGCTTTTGCTGTCGTAGCTCCTGTCTATCCATGGGTTGCGGTCCCTGCCCTATACGAGTCCATAGCCGCGACCCCGCGCTACGGGCCTGTCTTAAGCAGGCCCGCATCACAGCGCGCAGTCAACCTATGCGTCCGAATTATACCCGACGAGTCACTTGAACACCCCTTGCACTTCCGAAGTGGCGAGCGCTAACCAACAGACTGGCCCGAAAACGCGCCGTTGTTGGTTAGCTCGCCAGCGCCAGACTCGCCAACTCGAACAGCCAGTCGGGCTCGTCGCCGTCGACGATGATGTTCCCGTCCCACGCGCGCACGACCTCACAGTCGCCGTCGCGGGAGATATCGACGTGCCAGCGGCGACCGTCGTCGACGGCGTCGACCTCGAAGCGTCCGGTATCCTCGTCGACGACGTCGATGTGTTCGACTTCGACTTCCGGACCGCCAGTCAGCTCTACAACCTTGCGTGTGGTGGACATACAAGACTGGCTACGGCCGTTTGTCTCAAAAGGCCCCCTTACACTTCCGAGGTTTCATTCTTACATGTCGGGCGTGAGAGAAACTACGGGAGGGTGAATGCCACCGCCCCGAGAATGCTTGCAACACCAGATTCTTTGGACCGAACCGTGTTAGGACATCCGCCAACACTGGTTCGACCCCGCCACGAGATTTTACGGGCGGGCAGCCAAACCACGGGCGTCGGCACCCGACAAGGGCGAGTTCCGGTTTCCCGGAGCGAGTCGTGTCGGGTATCATGCTTTTCCACGCCAGTCCTGTACGAGCTGCAGCCTGCGTGGGAAAGAATAAAGGCAACCGAACGATAACTATCGAACGAGTCCAATCATCCGCGGGAGGTGGCCGATTTCACTTCCCGTTCCTACCCAACTCTGAGACGCTTCGCTGTCAGTCGATTCACGGTAGTTTTTTATTACACCGGCAGTTCATACAATTTGGTGGCGAGAGCCACCTGCCTGCGTGATGATTGGACTCATCGTTGCAGGCTGTGCCGGTGCGGGTGCGGCGATGTGGACGGTGACAACCGTCCTTCGGCTAGCGCTCATCGTCGTGCTTGTGGTGCAGTTGAAGCGGGAGTAGGCGGAAACGCCTCTCTCTATGACTAAGTACGGGGCTGGGTATGTTCCAGCCTCCGTCAGTGACGAAGCGCGATTAAGTTTCGCCGCATCACGCAGGCATCCCATTCATTCGCGGTCTCGCCGTGTCTCGTCCGGAAACAATCATATTGTCAAACACTCACAAGCCACCGCTATGGCACCGGGACGGTCAAATCGAGCGGCGACGCTATCGACGCATCTTGTGGCCAGTACTCCCGACCCGGTCCCTCGCCCTCGCGCCCGAGCAGGTCGTAGTCAACGAGCTTCTGGAGTTTCGTCCGGCGGTCCCGCCGACAAATCGGCGTCTGATCACGGCCGTCGTACACGGCCTCGACGACGGCGGTATAGCGCTCGTGGAACTCGTGACTACGCAGCCGGCCACGGCGTCGGACGATTTCGTAGCAGACGTGATGGTGAAACGGGAGCGAGTCAAGGGCGTCCTCGCGCATCCGCCGGTCGGCCCGCGCATGCGAGTTGACGACGTCGAGGTGTTCGACTTCGATCTCCGGACCGCCCGTTAGCTCTACAACCTCACGTGTGGTGGACATACAGGGTCGGCTACGGGAGATTGCTGAATAAACGCCCTTACACTTCCGGAGTTGGCGGCCGGTCACTGTCGTACCAAAGAGAACTCTCTGAAAAGAAGGCGACCGGAAAGTGACAATACCCTTCACCACCGAGACACCTGAACGTTTTGCCTTCCCTCTCCGTACCCGCTCGCATGACATTCAGTCCAACGTGGCAGAATCTACTGGACAATATCGAAGAACTCCCTTCGGACGCGACCCTCGTCACACCTCTTTCGCGCAAGGCCTTTCGCATAACTGACGTCCAGGAACATCGCGTTCTTATGCAGTACCGCGACGATGATGAGACGATACCCCTTCAGCGCGACCAGTTCGAGACGTTGTTTCAGCGCGTCCAGGACGCTCGCGGTGCGTTCGACCTTGACCGGCTCCCAGTGGACGCCGAACCCTACGCGACGGTGCTCTCACTTCACCCGCGCTTTGAGGTTGATGACCGAGAGGGGACGCTGACAGAGCGTGAAACGCCAACAGGCTCGCCACTGGTGGATGCCGACTCTGGTTCCAGGGACGCCGACGAAGAGCGCGAAGAGCCGGATATAGCAGTCTACAGTGATGCGCTGTTGCTTATTGACGCGCTTGAACGGCAGGATGTGGCCGCACTCGAAAATGTGGAAACGCCGGTACTGGTTAACCTCTACACCTTACTGTCGGACGTACAACGAAATGCCAACGATTTTCGGAAATCGGTTGCTGACGTATTGCTTGACCGACTTCATCATGACCAACCGATTAGTGGACAGTTCGGTTCGGTACAACGAACCTCGCGCCGTAATCGCTCGTTGAAGGATGACGAGGAAGTGCTATCTCTGCTTGAAGAGGCCGGTATTGAGCGTGAACGTGTGACGAGCGTTGACGCCAGCAAGGTAGACGACGCCCTCGAAGTGACGGAACTGTCTGAAACTGACGTGTACGATGTGACCGAGAGCGAGTATGTCCGCAAGGCCGAGGTGGACGAAGAGGTGAAAGAGACGCGTCTGCAAGGCCTCAAGGACCGTCTCGCAGAGACTGACAGCGAAGAGGCGACCGAACTGCGCGAAGAAATCGAAGAACTCGAAGGACGGATTGAAGAACTAACCGAGTTCCGGTCAGGTAGGTCGTTTCACACCTCTGCCGGTGGTCAGTAGGACTGCCGGTTCGTCTGTGCGGCCTTCTCGGGTTGGTTGACGGCGAGGGTGATACCACAGTTTTCCGCCCCCTGATTCGCTCAGCACAGGGGGTATATCACTCACCACATGGATTCCGGTTCAGGCCCCCTCCTGGAGGAATCGACCTTCTTGCTCATAGATGGAAACCAGTTCCTCAATGAATTCCTCAAGGCTCTCGCCTTCTTCGGTATGGCTCTTGAGCCGCTCTACGAGCTCGTCATTAAGTTCGATCGTTCTTGTCATCGACTCTCTTTTCGAGCCAGTCCTGCATAAACAGTACCTACTGTTCTAGTCCACACGAGAGCTGTTTCTGACAGAAGCACTAGCGGTCAGTACGCAGGTATACCAATCAGACGTTGCAGACGAAATTACCGAGTATTAAACTACGAACTGAACGAGAATGCCCGCTCTCGGGCATCGTCCCTTTATCAACGGAGAAGGGTCGCTGGAGATGGGGATACAAATGACAGTAGCTCTTGGGTTCCTCCAGCGACCTGGATACAAATATAGATGAGATAATTAAAAAAACATTAGCTACTTACCTAATATACTGGCAACTAAATTGTAGCTAAACCGGCTGAGCGGACGACTGCAACAGAATGGGAGATTCTCGTGCATCAAAATGTGCTCCTGTGCATAAGGGAACATCAGCGAAAAAACACCGCTACCGCACCCGCACAGCACAGGAAACACTCGACAGGGTGGTTGAAAGTTCCTCAGTCCGCAGTACTAAGGTTATATCTCGTGACAGACTGCGTATGCCTCACCAGACCAGTGCGAAGTTAGCAGATTTTGCTCAAAGCACCGCCGATGACGCGCTACGGACAATTGTGATTGTGTATGAAAGCGACTGTGAATTGATACATCTCCGAGACGATCTCAGAGACAGGTACACCGCTGAAGAGTACAAGGCGGTAGTGGACACGTTCAAAGAGATTCCTGAGTTAACCAACGATATCACCAGAGACTCCCCTCTCGGCAGCAAACAATCACTTATTCACCACCACGAGAAGGCGTTCGTGTTTCAGTTCCCGCACGAAGGGTGTCACAGTATCCTCTTGAGCGTCGACCCGACCGTTGGCTCTCGGCTCCGATCATTCATCAACGGCTGTCAGCAGCAGCTTTGAACAGATTCCGACAGTACTACCGAGAAGCCATCAAGTGGATTATATAACGTCCCATCATATTGTCTTTTTATGGAGATTCAGTTCGATTGTGAGTGTGGGGCGACGGTCTCAGATTTTACCAGAGGAGACACAGCAGAGGTAGATCTTCAGATTGCTTGTGACGACTGTGGAGTTACATACATACTGACCCTGACACAACTTCAAGAGTGGGGGAGTCGCTAACGGCTGGTTCTCTTCTGAAGGATGTGGCCTCAGCGACGCCGCCTCTACAACTCTTCGAGAAGTTTCTCTGCCTTCTTGTCGCCGATGCCGTCGACGCGCTGGAGGTCCTCAGCATCGGCCGCCTGCAGATCCGCCACCGTATCGAACTCGTCGGCCAGCTCCCGAGAGAGTTCGTCGCCGATGCCGTCGACGTCGTCGCACATATCCCGAATCGTCGTCGCCCGGTCGTCGACGAGAATGCCGAGTCGGCGCTCTAGCTCCGCTTCGTCGATCCCGCCGTCGAGATACTGCTGATGCACCTCATCGACCGGCGACGGGCCGGGATCGTCGGACTCCAACACTCGGAAAGCCGCTCGTAGGAGTGCCCCACGACGAACACGAGAGCGAAGAGTCCGACCAGCACCGCCCCGGGGTCGGTCATACCTGCGTACGTCGACGGCCACACGCCGGGCACCAGCCAGCCGACGCTTCCGCCGCACAGCGTACGCATGCAACGAGTGGCACCTCAAACGGAACGCTCACGTGACGTCGACCTCCTGGACCCGCTGGGCGTAGCCACGACAAGCACGACGAGTCCGGCGACGATCGCCTCCGCCGGCACGCCAGCACGGCTGCGCCGGCCAGCAGGCCCACGCCCGCGACTGTCGACGCCATGCCGCCACCGCTGCCAGTCCCAGCTGGACCGCCAAACGCCGGCGATAACGTGAGCTCCAACGCGCCGTTGAACGCCGTTCAGTTCGCGAACCTGCTGGAGCAGGTGTGACTAACCAACAGCGTGGGCGAATCGGGCGCAAATGTTGGTTAGTCTCAATCGTCGTCAGCCTTGTACGCCCCGCCTCGCCGCTCTATCGTGTAGATATCCAGTATCTGATCCTCATAGTTGCACTCAGCCCCGAGGCGGAACTGTCCGATGCGTAGTTTCGAATGGGGTGCACCAGTCAGCGGCTCGAGATAGTCATCCGGGTCTCGCTACTGGTCGTTCACGATCTCGTCCAGTTTGTCGGTGATGCGGTCCTGTGCGTGGGTATCGAGGTCGTCGTACGTCCGCTTCGCAGGAGCGCGGAACTGCCACGTCCACCTATCACTCATCGCCGGCGAGTATCTCTTCGCGGGAGAACGTCTCGCTGTCGCCTGTCCGACGTGCGTGCTCGACGGCGGCGATTTCCTTCCACGATTCACGCGTCAGATCCGGGTGCCGAACCGCGTCCCGTAGCGCGTCCCGAATAAACTCGCTCCGACTGTTGTAGCCCTCCTCCTGCCACGTGGCGTCGATATCTTCGAGGAAGGTCTCCGTCACCCGGATGTTGATGTTGGTCTTTTCGTCCCCGCCATTTGCTGTATCCGCATCAGACATACGTACGTGTTACAGCCCACGCGATAAGAGTGTTCGGGCGGCGCTCGGTCCGGACCGCTGGGGACCACACGTCAACGTCAGCGCTCGACGCGATATGAACGCAGGCCGAGAATCCGCAGCTACTCGGCGCGGCTGAGGGCGTCGACGGATTGCTGACGTGCTGCTGGCCGCGACCCCGCGCTGCGGGCCTGCCCTAAACAGGCCCGCGTGACAGCGCGCAGTCAACCGATGCATCCGAATTATACCCGACAAGTCACTTGAACACCCCTTGCACTTCCGAAGTGGCGAGCGCTAACCAACAGACTGGCCCGAAAACGCGCCGTTGTTGGTTAGCTCGCCAGCGCCAGACTCGCGAGTTCGAACAGCCAGTCGGGCTCGTCGCCGTCGACGATGATGTTCCCGTCCCACGCGCGCACGACCTTACAGTCGCCGTCGCGGGAGATGTCGACGTGCCAGCGCCGGTCGTCGGCGACGGTCGCGACCTCGAAGCGCCCGGTATCCTCGTCGACGACGTTGATGTGTTCGACAACGACTTCCGGACCGCCAGTCAGGTCGACTACCTCGCGTGTGGTGGACATACACGGCTGGCTACGGCGGAGTGAGACAAAAGGACCCCTTACACTTCCGAAGTTGGCTGCTGGTCACTGTCGTACCAAAGAGAACTCTCTGAAAAGAAGGCGACAGGGAAGTGACAATCACTCCCCGCAAATGCTTGGAACATGTAGTCATCTCGGGTATTGGTATTATAGCTTTCTCCGAGGGGGCGATTGAACAGTACGCATACCGTCGTTACGGTGATCTGCAACGGTCAGTACAGAGAACATATATGTCGAATCCGCTTCACAACTCTACATACCATGCAGCGTACGATCAGACACCTCTACGGTAATAGTTAACACAGTCTGGGTCGTAGTTCTTGGTGGAATGACAGTCCACAAAGAAGTCACCGTTACAGCAACGAGCGCTGATTCATGGGAAGATGCCGCATTGAACGCCGTCAATCGTACTGAAACGACCGTCGAGAATATCCAATGGGCCGTGGTCCAAGATCAATCCATTCAACTCGACTCACCGGAGGAACCTCAATTCAAGACAAAAGTGAAAATTGGTTTCGAAGTCGAAGAGTGATGCCAAGAACGGTCACGACTACTTTTTAAAATCTCGCTCAAGAAATCGGGAGATACGCAGGGGCGTTCTTACAGTTCATTCGGTCGCTCTGGTATGTGATCAGTGTACCCAGATCGCTCAATAGAGAGGGTGTATGTAGCACAAACACAGCATTTCTTACAGCGACTCTCCACTGAATCAACTGGTCAGCGTACGTGCCTGCTGAGCAAACCCCGGTATCCATCCCGGGAACAGTTAACACACTCTGGAACGAAATCACAACTACACATCATAGGAGACATCCGATGAAAGAGGTGACAAACACCACAGTCTATCAATTCGGTAATGAGCTGATCGTCGAACTCATTGGGACCGATGAATACGGGGATGTGGCTACTGAGACTGTTGAGTTTACGCTGATTGAACCGGACGCTGGAGAGGTCCGACCTCGCGAAGAGATCCCCACCGAATATACTGAGTATGTGTGTACGGCACTTTCTGAAAACAGTTATTCACTTGCTGATGTATGTGGGTGATTACAATTGAGTTGTCATGCTGAACATTGATAGAATGTGGAGGACATTCCAGTAATGCTAACTTCGAGAACGATTTATCTGTCAATCGACAAAGAAACAGCCTGCAACCACATCAGAAACCGTCTCGATCGTATTCGAACAACGCGTGAATCCGGGCGCATTACGATCGCATCCACAACTGGCACTACACTCGCCTACCTCTCAGATTACGAGGTTTCTGAAGGCCAATTGGGTACGAAACTGGAATACCGAACAGGGCCAACAATTCCCGTCGTGTTAGCACCACTTGTCAGGAAGGCGAAGAAAATCAGAAAGGCTGTATCACAGTACGAGATATGAGGGAGATCCGCGATACTCGTGGACCCAACTGCGGCCGTCAACTATATGATGCCAGTTCACTCTCGTTCTGAATCAAGATAGGGATCATATTTCCTGCCACAGCTCTCGCAAATGTAGTAGGATACTCTTCACCCCCCTCCTGTCGTATATCGGGCCCCATAGCTATTGGACGCACCACATTGAGGACACAGAACGGGACGCAATTCCATATGAAAACTACAGCACCCACGTGCTAAGTCCTTATTCTGTATCTATCAGGTGTTCAGAAGTTCGGTAGCTGTGTGTGACTCACAGCAGACCTGGCCGAGTGTCACCGAAATAAAGAGGGGTACTCAAACCTCTTTCAGCATACCCCGCACGTCCTCTTGCGAGACGGTCTCACCATGCGCCCGCTCGGCGTGCTGTTGAACGAAATCGATGATTTCCTCTTCGTTTTCGTCCCGAATCACGAACTCGCAGTCTTCTCGATGCTCCCCGCAGTTGGCTTCTTTGACCATTGGCTTCCACCACTTGTCTGTTTTCGGAGAAATCCTAAATGCATTGTTACCAATTGGCAGGGTAAGCGCCCCAGTTAAGTTTGGCCACGTTGAGAGTGGCCGACCTCAAGGATAGCTATCCGGGAGTAGTGACGGCCCAAACCACCCCGGCTGGCCATGCAAGATCCGCGCTGTGCATCTCGAACGCCGAATCTGCTAGCTACCGGAGATGACTCGCGCAAAACTATGGATTGCTTCGATAAGCCCTATCTGACTCCAGAACGAACAGCGTCACCAACTCGATGAGGTACATCTCCGCGCCTTCTAGCCGCGAGTAGTCCAGTTCGTCGACGCCGTAGCGCTCTAGTCCGAACTCCGCGAACGACAGTCGCCGTCGAAGCCGCCCGTCGAGTCGGGACAGCCACTCACGGGATTGTGGCAGATGACGACGACGAACAAATTCTCGACATCTACCAGCCGGTCCAGTGCGTTCGTGGCGGGAGGCGTCGGCCTCGTCAAGGACGACGATCGCCGGGCCGTCGACGCGCTCCTGTAGCTTGATGCAGAGGTCCTCGCGGGGGACGTTCATCGATGGATCACCGTCGGGGAGGTCGTGGAGGACTGAGTGGACGACGTCCGCCGACGTCTTTCCGAGACAGCGCACGTGGGCAGTCTGTACGTCGGCATGACCAGTGAGCTTCTGGAGGGAGTGTCTCGTGAGTGCCGTCTTTCCGACGTCCGGCGGGCCGTGAATCAGTACGTTATGGGCCTGCTCGCCGCCGAGTGACGGTTCCCACGCACGGGACAGGTGGTCGACGGCGGCTTCGCGATGGAGGAGACGACGTGGAAGGTGTTCGTCGTCGAAGACAACAGATTCCGCGATATACTGGGTGAGAGTGACATCAAGTAGGAATATAAACTGGTGCGACACTTCCGAGAAGGTGACTCCCCCAAGAGGTCCTTCACGATTCAAAAATACAATTATATAATAATAAAGTATGGGATTAGATAAAGAAACTGGTCTAAGCTTTCACCGAGGATATCCGCCAGTGAGTTCCGTGAGTTGTCAAGAAGTCGCTTTACGTCCAAGCACAAAAACTAGCATAGCAATTAGCAGTGCACCAACTGTACTCTCGGCAAGGGCGATCCACTCGCTCACTCCGACAGGATTTATATTACCGTTCGTGGGGCCGATCAGTCTACGTAGGCTATAAAAGATGAACGTCAAAATCCAGTCTGGATTCAATGTACCGGGAATACTATATTTGACTGTTGGTCCAGACTCAAATCCGAGTCCCCAGATAGGGTACAGCATAGCAGAAAAGAAAATAACTCCGATCGATGCAACGAAAACTTGCTTGACACTTTCTCCATACATCATCGTCCATCGAAGGCTGACCCATCTTAGCCAGGAAGGGCTGGATTTCAAATATGCTCTTTTTCTTTTGATTTCTTTCTCTCTAATATTGAAATGACGACGTTGCTCAGGTACCGGATTTTCTCGGAATAGTTGTTTAATATCCCGATAGATTTGTTCGGCTTCAGATAGCATTTCACGCTGATCGTCATCCTGCTTCGGTACACGGAACCGGTTTTTTAGACGCGTAAGACTCGAAATTAGCAATTGATGGCGTTTCAACGAATTCAGGTATTGTTCCTTCTCGGAGTGGTAGTCTTCAGGATAGTCTGAATCGCTGTCTATATCTGGGCTGCTGTTGGAACAGGCCTCATCCGGAAGCTGCGTCCACTGTTTGACCCTCGTTGATTCTGCAGTTCGATCGGCAGAAAATTCTCGACAGATCTGGGTACCGAAATCAGTCCTGTGGTCCACATCTGCGTCTCTGAAATCAACTTCATAAAGATCAGTATCCACCAGCGATGTACTTCGGAGATCCGCCTCATTTAGCGATGCCTTCTCAAGATTTGCATTCCCGAAATCTGCTTTTGACAGGCTTGCACCCTCTAAATCAGCACTTCGAAGATTCGTGTGTATGAAAGAAGAATCATTGAGATTTGAGCTATTGAATATTGCCTCAGCAGCATCTGCATATTGAAACCTAGCCGAGCTGCCGTTTGCTTTGGTGAAGTCTGATTTATGTAGTATTGATTGTTGAAACCGTGCACCGATGATTGTAGCCTCGTTAAAACAAACCGCTCTGAGGCTTGTCTCATTAGTGTTAAACCTGGCAGATCGGAGCTTTGCCTCCGTAAAATCTGACTTGTCTAGAGTTGCGTTACGAAAGTCAGCCTCCGAAAGGTCCGCGTCACAAAATGAACCCGCATATAGTGTTCTGTCATTAAAACCGATTCTATCACCTAGTTCCGTATTATCCAAATAAATCCCATCAATCCTGTTTGGCGCGTCCGGCCATGCGTTTGCAAGCTGGTCAACCGGTTTATTATCTACTTTGGCGTGCCACAGACAGTGATCTCTTTCATCCCATGTAGGTTCTTGACAGGGCTGGGACCGAATACCATCAGGCAAATTTTCTTCATCTTCTAGAAATCCACATATTCCGCCGGACGCATTCATAGTTGACTTCGATTTATATCCTCATCACTTATATTGACCGATAGACATCTCTCAATCAGTTACACCGTTTCCCCATAACTTATGAGTTCTCTGCAACAGAAACCAATAATGGAAGTCTTCGAGATCACCTCTGAGGAATTCGAAGACGGTCATGAGTTCAACCGATATTTGTCGTCTGAATATACTGACCTCTCGAATGAAGACCTCTACATCATCTCAGGGGTAACTGAACTTAATCAGTCTAAATTTGAAGAGTGCCTTGAAGATCGTGGGTGGGAATTTGAAGAAGAGTATGGCGCGATAAAAAAGATCGAGAATCAGTACTCTCAAAATCGACGGGCAGAGGCGTACCTGCATTTTGACTCTGATGAGCAGTTATTCTTTTTCTATACTGACCAGAGGAAAACTGAGGAAATTAACGGCGCACTCATTCCACTTCTGCGCAAAATAAAAGGGTTGCATTACCTATATATTAGTCCTAATGTTCTGAAGGCAGTGACTGAAGAAATCGCGGAAGAGAATGATTCCGCAAAGGTGACCGAATTTATCGCAAAAAGGACACGAGGGACAGACATTCCAGCTGAAGAACGACCCGACAAAGAACGCACCATCAATTATTATGGAGATGATGGGTTGAGAACACTACGTGAAGTTGAAGAAAAATATGGGGTTCTCCCACATATATTAGAGATATCGATTCCAGGAGAGTTGACCTTTAGAATGGATAAAGAGGGGGTTTTCAAATTAAAATCTGGCTCGCTCCGACTCATGTTCGAATATGTTGATGAATGCATAAATCAATGTCTCGATATTAAAGAAGCCTATGATAGTACCCGCATCGATGATGTCGAAATCACAGAGGGCGATGTAGTTTCGCAATCAACTCCAGCAAAAATTGGATTAGAGGCACCACTTGAGTACGATGATATTGGGCCTTTGCAAGAAAGCCTACGTGGAAATGAGTATGCTTTGATTGATTCTCACGCAGAAAGAGGGTCGGTGTATTTTTCCAGTAAAATATATGATCAAGAGAATAACCTGTTCTTCAATGTTAGGGCTGATAGCAGTGGAATACGGGTGTTCCCAAGAGAAAATCGGGATATTGGAACGTTCTTCCGTTTCTTCGAAACGGTCCAATCGGCAGTTGATGAACGTGCCAAAGCCGAATCAATCAATTACCCTATCCAATAACTATGACTACAGTTGATGACGAGTTAGAAGTTCTTGAATACTTTCAGAGTGATGTCTCAAATGATCACTATCTGAGTGTTAAGAAGGATAAGCTTGAAGAATTAAAGGAAGATGATGATGCACGTGAATCGGCGGAAACTCGGTACAATAATCGGAGGGATGAGTCACAACATAAAAAGAAAATCCGAACGACGATCATGGCTGGTTTCTTGCGAAATGGACTTGTTGAGCGGCAGACTAATTGGGAATTCAAATCACTGTATCCGCTTAGAACATTAGATGTCAATTCTGCTGATGTTCTGATAGGGAACCAAACAGATGGGTCAATTATTCTAATTGTAATACTACCCTTGCGACAGCGGCCGAGTACTGGAATCAATGAAGCTATAGAAATGATTGAAGGGATCAGAAGCAATGGCAGCACTCTTTCAAGGGATATAGATCTTGATTTCCATAATGATCGTATTCAGACAGCTATCGCAATTGATCGTTCAAGGGCTCTAGATACAGCAACCGCGATAGAAGACTATGAGAGTTCAGTTACCGACTCTGAAGAGTTCTATGTCTGGCGAATCGTCGGAACGGAAGGTGAGAAAATAGACATTTTCACCGATTTCCCGACAACCGATAGCGAAAATCGGTGCCATAACGGCGATCTTGGTCAAATACTAAATGAGGGGGTAGAAATCATGGATTCTCCACACATTCTCCCGAGTTTCTTCTATGACACTCATCACAGCCTGCTACTGGAACACACTGTAACCAAATTAGCCAGTAATCGAAGAGAATCTGATATTCCAAACACACATTTCTCCAGAGCAGAACTTCGGAATTACTTTGACAATACACTTCATGGTCCTGACTCCACCAACAAAGCAATGCAATTGGTGAAGAGAATGATTACCCTCTGGAAACATTTCGACTTGATTGCTAAAATTTCTCCTTCAAATGACCAGATAAATGATGAAAGCACATCATATCGATTCAAATCTCGAAAGAGGAATCCAAAAAGCATCTATGATGATGTTTCTGAAGATTATGATGAGAAGTCAATTGAATTCCTCTTAGAAGTTGAATCGATGGAGGTAGCAATTCAAGAATATGAAGAAGAAAACGGTATACAGTCTGATCTCGCAACTTTTGGTGATTGATACCCACTATTGCGAGTTGAATTTCACCTCCACCGATTCTCCACACTCGTCCGATACCGCAACCCGAGCACGCTCGTATTGAACCGCTGAATCGTCTCGGGTCCATCTCACCGCGCGTTCTGGATGTTCTCCTCACTCTCAACCAGATGGGTGAGCGCCGCATCCAATACGTCGGACATCGGCGGGTCGTCGTGCTGATCACTCGCCACAATCGCACTGGCCCTATCGAGTAGTCGCTGTCGTTCGTCGGTGATCTTGAGACTGGTACGTCGGGTCATGGCTTAAACTGGTGTATGCACGGGGGGTCGATCCGCGTCGTTCGGAGTGAGCGACTGGGTGGTCCTTGATAAAGGGGGGTCAGGCCGTCAGCGTGATCACGCCAAACCACCGACCCGACCGGCCCGATTCTCTGCACCTCGGCCCACGGCCCACAGCCCACAGGTCCATACATCGAGGATTGGCGTTACATCTGGCTCTAACCCACCTTTGAGATAGATCTGTGTTCATTCTCTCGAAGGATCAGTGACGGATCTAGTACATCTCTATATGTGCGCCCCTAACCCAATTCTCAATCTGGTTTTTTGAAAAATTGGTTTGTTCAGCAACTTCTTCTGGGTCAGCCCTTGCTAAATCCCTCACAGTATTGAGACCTACTTTGCTGAGCTCTTGAGCACGCTTATCAGAGATGCCACTCACAACTTCTATCGACTGACCACGCCACTGCTGTGCATCCTTAGACCACTCAGAAACCTGACCCTCAGATAGATTCGTCTTCTCAGAGACGACCTCTGAGTCAGCATTTGCCAACTCTCTCACCGTGAAAATATTTGCTCTACTCAATTCATCACTACGAGTGAAACTGATGCCAGGAATTGCTTCAACTGGTGTCCTGAGCTTGAAATCGATTGCCTTCTCATTAATATCCGCATCATCTAGTTCTTTTATTCCGATACTTTCGTAGAATTCCTTGTCGTACAGCGTTTCTAATTTCCGGTGACAAGTGGGGCACACGGTGACTAAATTCTCATTCTTATCAGTTCCCCCATGTCGCTTTGGAACGATATGGTGGGAATCCAACGCACCTTGTTCGCCGCAAAAATAGCAGTCCTCGCGTGAGTGGTACTCTTGAGGTGTTGGCATTAGCGCACATTAGTGGCGATTCATTGTAAAGTTCACCAGCAGAATGGCATCAACAGCCGTTACTTCCTGAGGAAGGTATCCTATCGATTGCGACAAAAATCAGATAAAAGAAGAGATCTCCTATTCATCACCAATAGAATACTCACGGTGGAAAATAACCGGGAGATCCTCCGTATTGAGTATTTCCGCGACTTCGCCTGGAGTCAGACTTTCCTTCTCAACAGCCCGTGGATCAGTACTTCATAAGTCCCAGTGGGATGAGCAGCATTAGCACCGGCACATTGGCAGTAGTGATTGACCGAGCGATCAATTGCTTTGCTCTTTGTGTTCTCACCAGTTGCATCAGTCAGCGCATTAAGCATCCGTTCCCTGTGGTGTCATTCTGAGTCGCATAAAATTGCACACGTCCCTCCCCACATCTAGTTTTTTCGTCGAACTCAAACAGCAATATCAGCTGGATTTCGAACAAAATCGGTTAGACCATCACAAATCAGAGCTCCCCAACGGGCCCGATTGGTTAATTCTGCACACACCACACCTCGCCTGTGTGTGCAATATTCGAGTTTCGTTTTTATCGATCTGCGACCCTAGGGGATCTGAGGCACAGGTTGTTGTGATATTGTTCTCTCCGGTGACTAGACGGCGGTGAACTAACTCACAGAGAAGAACTTGAGTTGATTACCAGTAAATAGCAACTGGGTGAACGACATGACCCGGTCCCTCAAGTGCGATTTCGTTATCTCCAATATCTAACTCGAACATGGACTCTTCTTTCTCATAGTCTTCCTCAGAGAGTTCCTCAAGAGAAACTTCATCCATATCGGGACGCTCATATTCTTGTGAAAGATCACCAATTGATTCCACAAAGGCGGAGGCTAACTGGCGAATTTCCTCCATTGTCTCATCCGTAGTAATTGTATCTGCCAATCTCAGTATGTCGGCAAAGTCCCATTTCGTATCCCGGCCAAATGTCTCACGAATACGCCCAACAACTACGTATTCTCGCCGACCAAGGAACTCTCGATTCTCATCGACCCAAAGATTCTCTCTATTTAGACTCATCCCGAATGAGGAGATCGTGTCATCAACTTCTAAGCTCAGGCCAACCTGATCCGCATACATTAGTTCCCTGAATCCGTCTATTTCGTCCAAATTATTTTCTTCAGCATCAACTACATCGAGATCGCTTACAATCGAAAGCTCACTCAAGAACCGATAAATCGGGTCTGTCTTAGCCTCGCCTCGAATTTTTACCATGTCTCCATTCGAAAACGAGATATCACCGTCTGATTCAGTTAAATCGACAATCTCACCAGAGTCTTCTAGAGCGTCATGGAGAATACTGAAGAGATATTGATCGTTAATCCGCTTTTCAGCCTCAAAAATCTCTTTCGCAGTTTTCGAGCCTGAAGCATTTGCTCCAAGTTTGAGTTCTGCAATAGAGGGTAAGTTCATCCCCGCTTTGAAATCCAGCCCCCCTGACCCCTCGGAAATCGATTCCCTGGATTCCCTTACAGACTCAGGAGCAGCAATATTATAAGATGCCAATAGCGTCTGTATCGCAAGATCATCCAGATAGATGAATTGTCGTAGTTCCATTGTTCCAATACTGTATATCATATGAAATAAGCATTCCGCCGATACACTGTCTGGTGGTCGTCACGACCTGACTTTTACCGGACTACCCGAGACCGACGGGCATGGCCGCATACACGGCCACTCGCACTATGTTCGGGAAAATCGACGTCGAGGACGCACTGGCCGGTGTGCTGTTCACGGCCAGCGCACTCGTCACCAACAGTATCGCTTCCATCAGCGTCCTCGGCTACGACCTGAGCGCCGCCGTCGTCACCGTCCAGGGTACGGACATCACGTTCGCGTTCCTCATCTCCATCGGCGCGCTCGTCGCCGCCTACGCGACCAACCGCGTCAACGAGACGAAGAGCAAGAGCTACGAAGTCGAGACGGACCTCGTGGCTATCGCGAAGGGCTCGGCCACGGTCGAGACGTACCTCGCCGGGGGAACGCTTCTCACCGTCCTGCTGACCGGCCTGAACATCCTCGGTATCGGTGACGCCGTCGCCGGGACCGTCGCGTTCGGCCTGGTCGTCGTCGCCGTCCGCGACTGAATCAGCCACGATGCCGGCGAACACGGGTGTCGTCGCAAGCCCTGCACTCCCAGCCGTGAGGTCGCCGACCCGCTGCTGCTCCTCAGCGACACCGCGAATCTCCCCGACGGCATCGGTCACGGTATCGAGTGTCACGTCGTCGTGCCGGTCGAGACTGAGGTAGCGGCGTTCGACACCGGTATCCAGCTGACTCGCCATGATTCGCTTCGTCGACAGAATGTCGAAGCCGTCGACGTCGTCGCGCCCGCCGAGAGCCCCCACGACACGTGGACGCTCGAAGCCGTACTCGACAGCGAGGGCGTACCGCCTGCCGTCTGTCGGGAACTCGCGGTCGCCGGGCTGACGCTGTGGCCCCGGCCGCGACAGGGGCCGTTCGAGGTCGTGGTGGCGGCGGTCTAACCAACACGGGCGGGCTTGTTGGTTAGCACACGATGGCTGAAACTGTCGGGACGCTTTTCTAGCTGGTTACCATCCAGATGCGTATGTCCGCCCGCACAGGTAGTGTCCTCGACGCCGTCCCGACCGAGCGCATCGAACGTGCGGCGCCGACGGTCGAGCGGTGGGTCGCGGTCGCCACGGTCCTACTGTATGGCGTCGGCGATGTCGCGACGACATATGTCTCAGAACAACTCGGTGGCTACGAGTCCAACCAGTTGGTGTGGGGCCTGCTGCACGAGTATGGCTCCATTGCACTCGTCGGCCACAAGGCGGCGGCGTTCGCCCTCATCGTCGCCGGCTGGCTCGCCATCACGGCGCTGGCTCGGCTCGTCGACCATCGGCCGCACGTCTACCGGGCCGCGTTTCTGTCGCTGTATGCTGGCCGGGGCCTCGTCTTGACGGTCTCGAACGCTACCGTCATCTACCAACTGCTGTAAAAAACGAAAACGGAATGACGATTACGCGTCGGGGCCGGAATCTTGCGCAAGCGTTGCGGAGTTGTCGCCCTCAGCGGCTTCGTAGACAACGCGGACATCGTACCCACCGTCGGGTGCGGTACCCACTGCGTTAGTGCCGTCAATGGTCACCGAAGCTCCAGCCGAGACCTCAGTATTGGCTCCTGAGAAATCACCCCACGCAACGTCGACACTCGTACTCGATCCTTCGTTAATGGTGCCACGAATGTATATCTCCGATGCTTTGATTGTGTCACCACCGTCGTGGATAATGTCTAGTGAATTCGGACTACCCTCTTGGTAATCGAAACTGAAACTTGCTTGCGGAGTGCTTTGTGATGCCGTGTCACCCAACCCGAGCACGAAGCTCGCGATGACCGCCGCGAGGATGACGGTTATCGCGACCATGAGTATTACGCCTATGACAGGCGAGACGGCGTCGTCGTCTCGGAACAATTCTTTTAGGTCCATCATATACGACTCATAGGCTATCGTATTTTGTAATAAAGGGTGGTTACTGTTTGGTACCAAACTGGCGTTCAAGCCGGCCTTGTAGCGGTTTCAGGAGCCACCTGAACCGCATGTCCACCAGTATCAGATTCAGATAATCGCCCGTGAAACTCACAGAGGCGGTTTGTGAAGATGATTCGCGGCTGATTCGGTCAATCGGTACGATTCGGCGTCACCGCGAACGGCACCGCCGTCGACGAGCGACTCGAACAACGCACGAACTTCGGCTCGATATGCGGGCCGGCGTTCCTCGGCTAACTGGAGCGGCGTCGTCGGACGCTCGTCTCTCGCCGTCGCTCTGTTTACAACGTATGTCCGTGCAAACACGAGTCGGATTGGTTCCGGTGCCACGGTGAGAAAGCCGGGTAGACTGAGTGCCCGCTCTCGTGTCTTCGGCCCGAGCGGGGCTCCGAGCGCCACCAACAACCGACCTAATACGCTCGCATCGGCCGCTGGCACCAGCTCTGTGGCACGGTTCTCTGCGTCGTTCCGGTAGACTGTCGACCCGGTGCCCATCGTTTCGAGCGCGACCTCGACGAATCCCTGTGTGCGTGGTGTGACTGCGAACGCGGGCCGATACGCGTCGTTGATGCTGCCGCCGCTGAATATCCACGCAACAAGCACTGTCAGATGCCTGCCGAACGTCGTCTCCCACTCGACGTCGAACCAGCCGTTTGCGTCGGCCGTGTGGATACCACGGACGACGTCGGGCCGTCCGTCACTGTCGACCCATGCACGAATCCGGCTGCGCGGAAGATCGAGCGCAGAGGCGACGGCGGCCGATCCCTTTCGCGGATGGTCGGCGGTGTAGGCTTGCACCCGCCGGTACTGCTCGACCAACTCCCACGAGGACAACTCACTCGCTGCGTCGTATGTCTCGGCGAACGCCCTGATGAGTGGTTCGCGGTCTGTTGGGTCGACCATCAGAATTGCATATGGTGAAAACCGCTAAAAACGCAGTGGTTAGGCGTCTGGACCGGACCACTCGCCGAGCGTGGCAGACGTGTCGCCAGCCTCGGAGTTGAAGACGACCCGGACTGTTGCACCACTGAGGTCAAGGCTACCCCCAGCGTTGAGAGCGGCGGAGTCGATGGTGTCGGACGTTCCAGCACTCACCTCACTATTCGAGGCGCCACTGAATAATCCGTCATATTTTTGGTCGGGAGTGCCGGACGCAGTTGCGCCGCTTTGTGTAGCTGACAGCGTCCCGCTGTCAATCGTGTCGCCGCCGTCGTGCGTAATCGTCAACGTGTCTGACGATTCGTCCTCGTAGTCGAACGAGAAGCTGGCTTGTGGCGCCGTGTTACTGACACTGTCGCCGAGGCCAAGCACGAAGGTCGCAATCACAGCAGCCAGTATCACGGTTATCGCAACCATGAGTATCACGCCGATGACCGGCGACACGGCGTCGTCGTCGTTGAGTAGTTCTTGCAGTTTCATTGGTGTTACCCGCCGAAACGAGGGAAACACACAAGTTGTCACACGGACAACTCCCAGTTGCACCGGGTGGGCGTGCCCCACTCGTTTTCGGCAGTGTACCTAATTGAGTAACTGTAGGTACGTAAAAACAATGCTCCGGTTACAAAATGTGAGAAAGCCCCTCCACCAACAGTTGCAACTCCCCTATTCTTATTTCGCCACCGCAAAAACCGAACGGATATGGATGATGATGAGACCGTTCGGCTACAGGGCACTATCCCCAAAAGCCTGTACGAGGAGTTGGCTGATAAGTTCCCCGCCTCTGCTGAAGCCGGCGACTCAAACTTGATTCGGGCAATGGCCGACCGACTCGAACGCCTCGAAGAACTCGAAGAGATGCGTGCTACTGGAACGAGACCAAGCGAGACTGAGCAAGAATAGCTGAGAATTACTGACACTCGCTAACTGTCGATACTTTTACTAGGGCGCACGCTGTCACTTAGTATAACTGCGCCAGCCGACACTGACCCGGTTTCCGCCGGATACACCACCTCTCCGCCCGGGCCGCTGTGCGGTGAGGTTGGGAACAGGTCGGCCCGGTCCCGAACAGCGGCGCAACTCTTTCACTCATGAGTCAGACAGAATCTACAGCCAGCGACAGCCCTGCGCTCGGCGCGCGCGAGAATTGGTGGGGCGACCTCGGCGACGACGGAGACGAGTCCGACGAGGACCACGACGAGGTCACGGGCACGAGCCCGGCCGAGCATATCGCGTTCCAACAACTCCTCAAATTCACGCGCCCGCTTTGCTGGGCAACACTCAACGAGACACCGAACCGGGGCCTCCGTCCCCACTTCGCGTGGCTGGACGGCGAACCGCTCGGCGTCAACTCCGACCTCGGTGCCCTCCACACCGAGCAGAAACAGGTCGAGCTGACCGACCCGAGCATCTACGTCCCGAAAAGCCACGAAACGTCTGGCAACCCCATCAACTACCGACAAGAGCGCCACCAGCGCCGGTACAATCCCGAGACTGGTTACATCAACTGGGGCGAGACGACGACGACGGCGCTGCCGGAGATTGACGAGGACACGTACTATCAAGCGGTCGGCATGTACCTCATGGAGCGGTACTCCCGTAGCGACGGCGGCGGGCTGACGCTGACGAAGATCGACGAGTACGTTGAGTACGCAAAGCAAATCTGGCACGACCCGACGCAGAACAGTCACGGCTCGCTGACGAAGCTCGTCGAGTACGTGCGCGACGAGGAACGGGACTGAGGCATTCCATTCATGCACTTTTCACGTGATAGCCGACGAGCGATAGCGTTCGCTGCGCTGCTCGTCATCGCCGCGCCGGCCGTGTTCGTCACCGAACTCCCCGGCGGCGTCGGCGACCACGCCGGTACGGCACGCGCCGCTGACAACGTCGACACCGGGACATACGTCTATTACGGTGGCAACAGCGGTGAAATCGTCCGGGTCTTCCAGTCGAACGGGACGAAAGACTGGTCGGTCACGCAACACGGGAACAATATTGTTGCATCCCTCGAACTCGGCAGAAATGGAGAGTACCTGTATTCTGACGCCTCTTCGCTCAAACGACTGCATGCCAGTAACGGCTCGCAGGATTGGTCAAACGGCATTGATCCCAATGACATCTCACAAGGACCAGATGACGGGCTGTTGTATGTCTCTACTGGCGGGGCGGTTGAAGCAATTCACAAATCGAATGGTACAAACGCCACCTCGTACTCCATCAACAACTCTGAGACGATAGACTACATCGCCGTGGACTCTGCGGGCGAAATCGTCTACACGTTCGGACAGGACTCACTCGCTGCTGCGTGGTATCTCGACAACGGCACCAACATATGGAAGAACGACATGGGGACTGGCGGCTCGTACGGCGCGCAACTCGGCCCGAACGAGGAGTACTGGTACGTCTCATCGAACGCTGGAAGCTCCGTGTACAAACTCTCGACGTCCACTGGAGTCGCCGACTGGTCGCACAGTTTCGCTGACTATCCAAGGGCGATAGAGGTTGATGCGAATAGCGAATACGTGTACGCTGGCGTCTATAACGGCAATTTTGTCCAACTGTATGATGCAAACGGAACGGCAGCGAATAGCGTTGCCGCCGGCTTCACGTCGAAGGGTATTGAAGTAACGCGGGATGGCGCCGACGTGTTCTACGGCGGTGTGAACACGCCGGGGATGGCAAGCAAAAACGCCGACTGGTCCGATCGCTGGTCTATCGGCGCAAGCGAAGGCCCACAGTCGATGGCAATCCTTGACGAAACCCCCGGGTCTGGTAGCTCAAATGCCGACCTCTCTGCCACCGTCGAAACGCAGGACGACGGCAACCCGGTCCCGAACGCGACCTACCGCGTCATCGAGGTCAACCGCTCGGCCTTCACGGGCACCCAGCAAGAAGTCGACAACAAAATCAACGACCTCGAAGATCGGCTCCGAGAAGTCGAACCGGACCGCTACAACGGCGACCGACAGCTGACCGGTGCCACGGGAGCCCTCCAGAACGCCGATGGCAAAGTCCCACTCGTCCACACCGCAAACGAGTGGAACATAGGGTCCGGACTCGGCGACCGGTTCCTCGACGTCCCTGTACTACGGGGTCCGACAATCCAACAGCCTGCCGGTGAGGAATTAATCGTCTCGCTGTGGGACCCGTCGAAAGAAGAACTGGTCGAATTAGGGCCTGTCAACTCCAAACTCCATGGACAGGTCGTCGCCGGGAACGTCACTGTCCACCACCTCGGCCCGGACGACTCGATCGTCGACACCTATCAGGCTGAGACGGAGGTAATCGGCACGGGCGTGTATGGCACGGAGTATCACGGCATCCGAATAAACCCGCAGCCGGGCTTCTACGTCATCGACCCCGAAAACGGGCCGCCCATTACGTATCTTGTCGGCGACTACGAAGACATCACGGGCGCGTGGCGACAAAACCTCAAGACTAGGATAGGCGCACTGAGCAATCGCTCGCAGTACATCGACGACCTCCAGACTGACAGCAAACTCGTTGGTACGACGGGCGTCACCGACGAGAACGGCTCGTTCACCGTCTCACCGGGCGCGAACACGGAACGCGTTGGGCTCATCGCCTACAAAGCGCCCAATGGCATCTCCACGGACCCGCAGAACCTCACGGAAGAGGACGTGCGCGTGTACTTCAACGACACTGGCTACAACGGCTCGGTCTACGTCTCGACGCGACCGAAGTTCGTCGACGCCGATGCGAACAACACGACCGTCGAAGTCCGCGAGGTCTCGGCGCCGCCGTACGCCTCACTCTCGCGCGTGGAAGAGGCGAAAAACTGGCTTGATAACTACCTCGACAACCACACGTACGCTGAAGCGGCGTCGGCCGTCATCGCCCGGCTGCGCACCCTCGACAACGAGAAGGTCAAAGACTACTACCGCAGTCAGATCGACGTCCTGCTGGAAAACGCCGAAGCCGAACAGCAGGCCAAAGAGTACGTCGCCGACGAGACCGGGCAGGACCCGGCGAACGTCAACATCAACATCGACCCGTCGAACGCGACGAACGAGGAACTCATCACGCGACTGGAGGCGACCGAACGGGCACTGCAAGAACTGGAGTCCAGCATCGAGAGCACTGAGGGCACGCAGAAAATCTCGAACGAGACACTGTCGGCGTCCCGGCAGTTCGACGCCGACCTCTCGCCGGAGAACGTGCAACTGTTCATCCGCTACGCGAACGGGTCGACGGACGTGCTCTCGCCGGATAGCGAGTACGTCACCATCGACTCGTCGCTGACCGGCGGCGACACGGTCCGCATCGAGGACTACCCGGTCGGCGACACCGCTGCCACGAGCATCCAGTGGCGCGTCGTCACCAGCGAGGGGAAATCTGAAGCGACGGACCGCGTCACCAACCCGGCCTTCAGCGGCGACATCCCGCGGCTGGACGCCATCGATGTCTCGACGCTGAACCCCGGACCCGACGAGTCCGTGACGCTGAACGTCCGGCCGAAGGAGGCCGCACAGTTCGGCAGCGTCCAGAACGTCACGGTCTACGACGCAGAAGGAACGAAACTCAACACGACGCTCGTTGACGACGACACCGCTCGCTTCACGACGAACGGTGAGGGCGTCCATCACGCACGCGTGACGTACACGAACGGCGGCGGCGACCAGTTCGTGACCGCCATCCGTCTCGAAGCCGACGGCACGTCACGAAATCTTCCCTCCGGTATCCGGATGCAACAGTCACCGGTCGGGACCTATGCCGTGACTGGCGAAGCGTTCGAGAGTGGCCGCGTGGAGGTCCAGAACGGCGGCGGTACCATCAACGTCCTCGGCCAGCTTCCGGACAAGAAGGATGACGTGCCCGGCACGGTCCACGTCTACACGCACGGCGTTTCCAGAGCGCCCGATGCGACCACCAACATCGCCGTCGTCCGCGGCGACAGCGAGAAAGCCGTCAACAAGAACGTTCGCGTCCAGCTCCACACCGAGTCGATGGCCGACTCGACACTGGTCTACCGCGAGGCCGGCGACGAGAGTGATCCGCTGCCGACGAGCGAGACCGCGAAGGGCCTCACTATCAAGCGGGACACGAACGCGACGGTCAAAACCTACACCGGCGACAACGGCCGTGTCGGCGTCCGGACGGTCAGCAATCCCGGCCCAGTCCAGCGAGCGACGTACTGGGTGCAGGTGCGGATCGGCGACTTGCCGAACCTCCCGGCGCTGCCGTTCACCGTCCAACCGCCACAGGCCGCCCCACTCCTCGGGTGATTCTCCATGCTACGCACACAATCCATCACGGCCGGAGTCGCATCGCTACTCGTCGTCGTCGCCATGCTGTCGGTGCCCGCCGCGGCCAGTGACACGCAGGTGACTGGCGGCATCGACGGCACGCCCGAGTGGGTCGTCCACGTCGAAGCGGGCAGTCTCGACACGCTGGAATCGTGGGCCAACAGCAGCGACGACCGGCGCGTCCTCCACACCCACAACGCGAGTAACACGGCGACCATCCGGGCGCCAGCCTCGGCCGTCGGGGCCGGCACACTTGACCGGCTCCTCGGCGCGACACTCTCCGAGCGCTCGTACGTGACGGCACTCCACCCGTCCTACCAGCACAACTACGCCGACCCGGTCCGGCTGGAGAACCAGAGCGCCATCGAAGCCCCGAGCCGCACGACGCGTGTGTTCGCTGGCACCTCCTCGCCGGGTAGCGAGTGGTCGCCGTCGGGCATCGCCTACGCCGAGGACGCCAACCGCTCGACGCTGGCCGACGTGCGCGACGTAACCGGCGCCGACAACGTCTCCGCAACGGGGGGCGGCCAGACCATCGCCGTCATCGACAGTGGCGTCAACACGGCCAACGGCCGCGTGTTCGGGAACGGCACGTCTGGATCTCAGACGCGCATTCTGAACGCCTCGAAAGACTTCATCTCGAACGAGACGGTCAAAGCCGACGGCCTCGACGCCGTCGAAGACTCGGGGACGAATCACGGGACGTGGGTCGCTGCGATGGCCGCAGCGAACCACTCCGATAGCCGATTCGACGGCATGGCGCCCGATGCAGATATCCTCGCGCTGCGAACGCTCGACTCGGAGGGACAGGGCAGTACATCAGATATCGCGACGGCGGTGCGCTACGCGGCCGATAACGGCGCCGACACCATCGTCATGTCGCTGGGGTCGCCGGTCTACGACGAAGAACTGACGAGCGCGCTGGAGTACGCCGTCAAGAACAACGTCTCGGCTATCGCTATCGCTGCCGGGAACTCCCGCCAGACGGTTCGCTGGGTCGCCTCGCCGGCCGACGCCCCGGTCGACGGCGTGACGACGGTCGCGGCGACGAACACTACTGCGAACGCGACCGCCGGGTCGGCGTACTTCAGTCAGATCGGCCCGGACCCCGGAACGAGTGACCTCTCGGGCGGGAAGACGGCCGGCGAAGACATCTCGGTCGCCGCGCCGGGAATGAACGTCGTCGCGAAGGTCCCGACCAGTTCGGGGTCGGTCGTCAACTCGACGAAGAGCGGCACCAGCATGGCGGCACCCGTCGTCGCTGGTAGTGCGACCGCCGCACTCTCGACCAATCCGTCGTGGGCTGGCGATGCGGCGGCCTTCGACGCGACCGTGACCGACAGCGCCCGGCCGATGCCACAGGCCGCACAGGCCGAGGTCGGCGGCGGGCTGTTTGCGGCTGACCGACTCGTCGATAACGAGACGACCGGCGAGCAGGCCGATGCGATGACCGAGGAGGCCGAGGCCCGAAGCGAGTTCTGGACCGGCGTCAGCGAGACCGGGCAGGCCATCCCGGGCTGGGGGCTGGTGTCCGGATGAAGCGGCGGGAGTTCGCTAAGGCCGTGCTCGCGGCGCTGACGTTCGGCGCTACGTCCGGCACTGCTGCGGCGTCGCACATGGACGAACCGGGAGAGAACATCTCGCTGACGTTCGACGAGGCGGCGCTCGACACCTATCGCCCGCGACTCGTCATGTCGACCGAAGCCCGCGAGAAGCACACCGGGACGTTCGGGTGGTACGCCACCTCGGCGGACTACGACACCGACGTCGCCGTGTACTGGAACCGCTACAGCAATCAAGAGGGTTGGATAGGCCCGGATTCGCACTTTGGCGACACGGAGCCTGTACAAATCGAAATCGACAGCGAGACGGGCGCGGTCACGCGTGTGCGTGCATCGGTGTATCACTGGATGAAGGGCGAAGTCACGGCCGCAAACGCTCCGCTGTACGAGGAGACCCATGCCCACCTCGCCGTCGTGGACCCGCACCACCAGCATCGGGCCGCACAGCCGGCCGAGGATGGGTTCTTTCCCGATATCAAGGACCTTACTGAGCACTACCCGCGATGGCTGGACAACGATCTCGAAGAGGACGTCCGCGTCGGTTCGTCGACGGTGCCGTGGCGGATGCAGAACTGGGACCACTGGTGGCAGACCGGCGCCGGCGGCTTCTCCAAAGACGCGCTGCTGGTGCAAGCACTCCGGACTGCCGGATTCGACACCGAGGGCCAACTCCGGGTGAGTGACTGATGGGACCGACAGAAGGCGTCATCGTCCTCGGCCTGTTCCTGTTGCTGTTCGGCTACAAACGGCTCCCGAACCTCGGGCGCAACCTCGGAAAAGCGGTCACAGAACTGGAGGACAGAGACGATGACACAAACTGACACCGACCCCGCACTCGCACTGTCGGGCACGTTCGGGTACGATACGCCCGAGGCCGGCACCGTCGTCTTCGACGGCCGTACACAAGCCCCGGAGGCCGTCGGCCTCACTACACACGGCTTCGCCACTGGCCCGGTCGAAGTGTCGCCGTACCACAACTCCACGACCGTCGTCCGCGACCTCTCCTACGGCGCCTCCGAGGGCGGCTTTTTCGACGGTTGGGGGAGCGACGACGGAGACGGTGAGGACGGCGACGACGGCGACGACGGTGGGTTCTTCACGAGCGCGCTGGCGGCCGTCGGTCTCTCGCGAACTCGGGCCAAGGAAGACGACGAGCACGAGGGTATCACCCGCCGGGAGTTCGCCAAAGCCGCTGGCGGCCTCGCGATACTCGGTGGCGGCCTCGCCGCACAGGCCAGCGCCCAATCAGACACCGTCTCCATCGCCCGGTTCGACCTCCGCAATCCCGAGGGCTGCCGGTTCCGCATCCGCGACCTCGGGCCGGGCTACCTGCCGACGGACGGCCTCTACTACGTGCTCATCGGCGGGATGGACTACGCCGAAACGCAGGGCGGGAGCAGTGGGTCGGCGGACCTCCCACCGGACCCGAAAAACACGTTCCGCGAGGTCGAAATCGCCACGTCGGCGGACAGCATTCTCGCGGGCGTCAAGGAGTCCATCGGGAAGAAAACGCTGAGCTACGAGTTCGACCTCTCGACGTCGCCAGCGGAAGCGTCGGCGGGCACACAACTCACACTCTCAGACCATCCGCTGCTGGTCGCGGCCACGCTCCGCTCGGGGCCGTCGGCGACGACGCTCGATGTGGGTGGCGAGGCCGTTCCGCATCGGACTGAGGCTCGCGACAAGCCCGAGGGCTACTACTACGTCGACGCTGGGACGCTCGTCTATCAGGTCGGCCCGGAACCGCCCCCGGGCACGGCGGCGACTTTCGAGATTTACACCGGCAGTATCGGCGAGACGAAAAACGACATCGCACAACAGTACTAACCATGGCAGAGCGCAAAATCGGCCCCTACGACCTTGAGAAGGACGTGTTCCTCTCCGGCGAGGCCACAGACCTGCTGGGCAAGTTCAACCTGCCCGATGACACGTTCCAGTTCGGCGACGAGGTTGCACAGCCGGCCATCGACGACCTCACGGACTTCCGTGTGGATACAGAGGCCAACCTTCCGACCGACCCGAGTACCGACAGCATCGCGGTCGTCTACGACATCGACGAGATACAACGGTACGACGGCAGTGCGTGGCAGACCGTCGCGAACGTCTCCTCCGGTGGGGCGTCTGTCTCCGACGACGGCACCGTCGTCGTTGACTCACCGTCGGACGTGGACTACACGACGGCGCTGTCGGCGGTCGACGACGGCGACGGCACCGCCAGTATCGCCGTCGAGCAGGAGGCCATCGAGGACTGGGTGGCGTCGCTGCTGGCTGGGCAGGGCAACATCTCGCTGACCTACGACGATGCGAACGACCAACTCCTCGTCGACACTAGCGCGCTCAACGAGGAACAGGTCGAGGACGCCGTCGCCGGCCTACTCGCCTCCTCTGGCAATCTGGCGTGGAACTACGACGACGCCAACGACACGCTGACGGTGAGTCTGTCGGGGCCGATAGAGGGCGTCCAGATCGGGACGAGCACGAACCGCAACCCGGGCTATTTCAATACTGCCGACGCCAGCAAACTCGCTGTCGAGGGTTCGGAACTCGCCTCCAACGGAGCACGCATCTCGCTCGCGCAGTTCCACCCACAGGGCCAACGCTCGTTCAGCACCACCAGCACCACTTACACGTCGAGCGTCAACCAGTTCGAGCCCCAGCCGACGTGGGACCTGTTAGGACCGGCGAACGCGACGACGAGCGTCTACTGGGCTGTTTACGTCGGCGTCGGGTCCGGCGAAACCGTCGACATACGACTCTACAATGCCGACGATAGCGAGACGATATTAGACCGGACTGGCATCACGTCGTCGGGCTGGCGAGCGATAGGACCGACCAACTACCGGCCGACCTCCGACAGCCGACGTATTGGCATCCGGGCCGAGATTCGCACCGACCCCGGAAGTAACAGCTCCACACTCACTGCACCCCAAATGAACATCGGACTCGAACTATGACGTGGTACTTCAGCCCCTCGAACGGCAGTCTGGACATCTACGACCACACCGGTGCGCTCGTCGCCGACGGCCGGTACTACTCCGGTGGCTGGACTGGCGACGCGCCGGACGAGGTCTACACCGTGATGCAAAACGAGGCTGTGGATGCGTACAAGGCCGGCAACACAGAGCGAGCGCTTCGCATCCTCGCCAACGGCGCGTTCCACGACATCGAGGAGGGGACGCCGTGACCGCTCGCTATCAATCCGGAGGCATCCCCCCGCCTCGCGGCCCGCCGCCCCCAGTGGTCCCACCGCCGTCTGGACCACACACCGAGCATAGATCGACAACTACCAACCCACCATTCTCACCATGAGCACGAAATCACGAGCGGCAGCAACCGCGATGGCGGCCTTGCTCGTCCTGTCGGTGACTGGCGGCGCACTCGCGCTGACAGTCGACACGGAGACGTCCGAGACGTCGTCGACGTCCGACCTGACGAACAGTTCGGTCATCACGGAGCCGCACAACAGTAGTATCACCCAGAACATCGAAGTCGACGGCGACGGCCTCGCGAACACGACGAGCTTGGCCAACCCCGAGACGGCATTCACACTCGCATTCGTCGTCAACGACACTGGCTCGCCACAGAACGGCGAGACCATTTACCAGACGACGGACAACTGGACGGAAACGTCGCTGTCCGGGTCGTCGAACCACTACAACTACAGCATCGATAACCCGACGTGGGGCAACGAACTCGAGTACGGCGACGGCGAGAACGTGACCGTCGAAGCGGTGGTCACGTTCAACGAGTCCGAGAGCGACGAAGCCAACACCACCATCAGGTACACCGTCGACCCGACCGACGGCACTGCTCGCGCCGAGTTCGGTGCTAACGAGCGACAGGTCGAAGGCAACAAGACCATCTTCGGTCTGAGCGTTGCCAGCATCCCGTTCGCCGGATCGGATGTCGGCGCGGCACAGGTCAACGACTCCGTCAACGTCACGGACACGACCTCGACCATCACGATGGACGTCGACAACACGTCGGCGGTCGACTCGTTCGCCGAGGCGGCGTCGACGGACAACGACCTGACGACGGACGGCTACGTGCTGGTCAACGGCCAGATGGTGCCGCTGCTCGTCGGGAGCAGCGACGCGCCGAACTGGCTCGACACCGACACCGACGCCTACGCGACGGTCTCCGAGGACGGCGAGACCGTCACGGTCGAGAACGCCAACGAGACGTGGGATAGCGGCACCACGAGCGTCGACGTCGAAGCGGTCGGCAACGACGCCTCCGGGTTCTTCAAGACGCGGTCGATGATGCTGGACTACGGCGCGTCCCAGGCGACGGCCGCGACGACCGCAGCTGGCGCCGTCGACCCCGCCGGGAGTCCGTTCGAGTCCGAAGCCTGAGGTCCGCCGCACCTCTTTCCACCTCGCCATTTTTCGTCGCGACGGTCTTCGTCGTGGTTCGACTCCACGAGCGACGCGTGGCCCCGCCAAGGGGCCAGCCGCTGCCAGACCGCGGGACGGCACCCCCAGCCCGCGGTCGTCGGCGGCAGACGGTCCATCTCACTGCCTCGTTTCAGATACATCCCCTGTCATAGTTTGGCCCGCCGTAGACACGTCGCCGTGCAATTCGGCGAGCGGGCTCTCATGCACCCGACCAACCTGTACCGACGCCTGCCCAACCAACTCCAGCCACTGGCCGAGCGCCTGTGGGCGGCGCTGCCGGCGGCGACGACCGGCGCCGACATCCGCGAGCAGTTCGTCGCCGAGATGTTCCCCGACCGAACGACCTACGAAGCGTACACGGCGGAGTTCGACGAGGTGGTCGCACCCATCCTCGCGGACGCCGAAGCCGAGTACGAGCGGCGTGTCGGCGACACACGCCTCGCGGCGATGGGGACGGCGACGGCACGGGACGTCTACGCGCTGGTCCGGCACGAGCGGCCCGAGACCGTCGTCGAGACGGGCGTGTGTAACGGCGCCTCGACGCTGGCGATGCTGGCGGCGCTGGACGCCAATGACGCCGGCCACTGCCACTCCATCGACTACCCGCTGCGGGCCGACGAGGACCTCGACGCCTTCCACGAGGTGACGTCGGCGGGCACGGGCGCGGCGACCATCCCGCCCGACGCCGACCCCGGCTGGCTCATCCCTGAGGATCTTCGCAGCCGCTGGTCGCTGACGCTCGGGAAGAGTCAGGAGGAGTTGCCGGGCGTGCTAACCGGGGTCGGCGCCGTGGACCTGTTCGTCCACGATTCCGAGCACGCGACACCGACGATGCACTGCGAGATGGACCTCGCGTACCACCACCTCGCCGCTGATGGCCTGCTACTGGTCGACGATATCGACTGGACGGACGCGTTCGAGACCTTCGTCGACGTCCGGGACCCAGCCCACCACGGCCGGATGTCGCCGACGGTCGGATACATACGACCCTGACGGTAGTTGGAGGTCGGTGCAGCGCTCGCGTGGTCACATCGCGGTTCGATTCCGTGACGGGCACTCCGCCGCTGGTTGGAGCGAGTTCAAATCTCGTCCAGCGGCATCTTTCCCATGCTCCGACGCACATTCCTCAGCGTTGCCGGCGCGACCGGCCTGTCTGGACTCTTCGAGGACCAGACGGGCACGGCTACGACGCCGACGACCGAGACCGATGCACAGCCCGACGACCAGTCCGACACCGAGACTGACCTGCACGAGAGCGACCACACATGGCGCGGCGAGCCCTCGTCGGCGTCGCTCCTGCAGGCCGGCGTTCGACTCGACGGGACCGACGTCCGCGTCCTCGACGCACAGGTCGGAACGCAGGTCGGCATCCTGACGGCGGCAGACGACTACACCTCTGCCGACGAGTCGCCCAACGAACGGTTCGAGTGGTATACGCCGTCCGACGGCGAATACCTGTGGTTCGTCGAACTGCACGTTGGTGACGAGACAGACCCACCACCGGTCGAGAACTGGGGCGTGCCCCGCCCGACCGGCGACACGCTGTCTGACGGCACGACGCCATACGCAGCCACTGCCGACGAGACGCCCGAGTACTACCGTCTGAGTGACTCGTGGGATGGCACCCAGCCTGCGTACACCAACACACAGGACCGCCGGAACTCCCGCCTGCTCCTGTTCGAGCACCCGTGGGAGGCGGTCGACGTCTTCTACGGCGACCCGCCACAGGCGGCCTGGAAGTTCTACCACAGCTAACTAACCATGTCACACAGCACACTCACACAGACAGCGGACAGTCCGTCGGATAGCTCGCGAGACTCTTTCCCCATCGTCGCGGCGAAGTTCCTGTTGCCGTCGCTCGTTGCGACCACCGCATGGCTCTTCGCCCTCGCGCACCTTGCCACAGATCCAGCATCTGGCGGGGCCGAAGCAAGCACTGGGCCGTACCCGACACTGCGGCTCGGGTTTTATTCGGTCACCGTGCTGTCGGTGCTCGTGCCGGTCTACATCTATCGAATGGCGCCACGGAACCACGTTGACCGGTTCCACTCGCTGGGCGTCCAACTGGTGATGTTCGCCTCGATAAATGTCGTCATCACGGCCGCATTCCTGCTATTGTGGGGCTTGTGCGTAATGTTCGGTGTCGAAGGTCCGTTAGGGCCGCCAATCACCGCTCTGAACACGGTCCTCGGCATAATAATGTCCTCAATATTCTTGCCCGGGCCCTACGCCGGCGCCCTCATCGGCCGGTGGTGGAGTAACTGACCATGTCACAGGCAACAGTCGCCACCACAGACAGCGGCGCATCGAGCGGTCGAACTGACTCTCTCCCCGTCGTCGCGGCGAAGTTCTTGCTGCCGTCGGCGGCGGGAACGGTGGCGTGGCTGGGGCTGGTTGCGTATCTGGAGTCGGACCTTCCAAGCCAGCCTCCGTCGGCCCCGTCACAGGTGGGTTTGGAGCAGATACTCAGCTGGGTGTTACTTGCCAGCGTCGTCTGCTCAGTGCTGGTCGCGGCGGCGATACACCTACGCGCCCCGGCTGAGTACGCCGACAGGTTCCACCAGCTGGGCGTTCATCTGACGATGTTCGTCAGTATCAACGCGGCCATTACGACAGCCGTGTTGCTTATCTGGCTCATCGAGGTGCAACACGGTTTGGTCCCGGAGAGGATGGCCCTCACACCCATGAACGCAATCTGGGCCGCTGTCATGTCGTCGATATTCCTCCCCGGGCCGTACGCCGGCGCCCTCATCGGCCGGTGGTGGAGTAACTGACGATGAGTAAAAAATACGCACGCGAAACATTCCTCGTGGCACTGGCGGCGGCCGTATTTGGGGCTGGTTTCGCGTATGCGGCTGTCGGGCTGGGGATGGTTACTGGTTGGACACAAACCCTCCCGGGCCTCACACTGGGTGAGCATCTACTGGTGCTCGGCGTCGCGATACTGGCGCTAGTGGGCGCTTGCATTCTCTTCGAGTCTGCCCCTGGCGATAGAGGGCCGGACGAGGGGGCGGCGGCTGACCAATTGGAGTAACTGACTATGCTCAGACAAACACTCACGATAGCGCTAGCACTGTGTCTCGTCGCGACCGCCGCGACGCCGGCGGCTGCGGCGAGCAGCGACCCCATCGACGACTGGATGTCGACCGTCGAAGAGTCCCAAGACGAGGAACCGGACGGCATCTTCGACCGCATCAAAGGGATGGCGCCTGACTCCGCCGTGGGCGGGTTTGCGGCCTTCGACGGCCAACTCGCCCGCTACGTGTCCAACCCCTTCGCAGAGGTGCCCACGAACGAAGAGACGGCCACGGAGTTCGAACGAGCGGTACAGGCCAACAACGCCACGTTCGAGGCGACGGTCAACGAGAAGAGCAACGTCACGGACGCGTACGACACCCACGCCGTGATGATTGCCCACGAGGACAGCGACCCGGTGACGGTCTTCCTCGTGGCAAACGCGTCGAACGGGAACATCTCGAACCTCCGCGTGCTCGACCGCGACGAGTTCAACGCCACAGGCCGAGAGACGGACGAACTGTGGGTCGTCGACGGCGACGCCGCGACGAACCTGCCGGAATTGACGACCGAGATCGCCGAGCGCATCAACAGCGGCGAGTCTGTCGGGAAGTCCTACCAGAAACGCCTCGGTGGGCGGTACTGCTCGGCACAGGCGCCGTGGAGCGGCGACGTCATCGACCTGCGGAACTGTGACGTGCGCTCGACCATCTGGATGGACAAACAGGCCGTCCTCGAAGGTGATAGCGAATGACGTTCGGCGGCGACGACAGCGGCCGGACGCGGGGTAGCGACGGTCGGATGTACGACTCGAAGCAGCAGGCAGACCGCGGCTATCAGGCCCACGAGAATCGGGCCCAGACGGCGGCGCGACGGACGAAGTGGAAAGCACAGGGTGTACTGGGGCAGTTCGCATTCGTGCCGAAAATCACGTACTACGCCGTCGTCAACGGGATGAAGAAACTCTTCAACCCGTCCGAGTTGGCGCAGTCCCTCGCACGGGTGCCGGAGGACATCGCAAAACTCCCGAAGTTCACGAAAGCCGTCTTCCGCAACGCGTTCAGGCCAGTCACCTCGCGAGTATCCCGCGACGAGTCGTCGAATAGCAAGCGGTACAGCCGGCGGAGGGACGACTAATGCCGAAACGCTTGCTCAAACCGTTCTCGTGGGCGAAGAAGCAACTCGGCCAGATGTACCGTGGGGTTCGGAAGCTCTGGAGCTGGTCGTTCCTCAGGGACCTCGTCCCGGACTGGATTCTGAAACTCACGGTCGAGGCCGTCCCGGACGCCCTCTGGGGCGAGACGCCACGCGACCAGATTAACGGCTCCATCATCTTGATGGGCTGGGGCATCGCGACGTCGGCGTTCACCGGCGGCGCAACCGTCGCATTCGTCTGGTTCTGGAGCATCTTCTTCTGGATAGGCGTCATCCGCTTCTCGTCGGCAGGGTCGTCGGCGTGGAAGAAGCTCACGTCGGTCGGCCGGCCGTCGCTGCCCGGTCGCGACGGTGACGGCAGGTACGGTCGGCGGCGGGGGCGATGACCTGTGTCGTTCACGCCAGTCACGTGGCTGGCCGAGCAGGTGTCTCGCGTCCGCGTCGGCGGGCGAGAACTGCGCGAGCGAGCGCCGACCGAGGACATCCCGCGGCCGGTCCTGAAAGCCGGCCTCGCCATCCTCGTCGTCGTGTTCTTCCTCGACGAGTTTCTGGTGCTGGCGGCGGTCTTCGGCGGCCCCATCGCCTTGGGCATCATGCTGGCCTTCGCCGGCACGGTGCTGGTCGCTCGTCGGACCGAACGCGGGCGACGACTGCGAAACCGGGCCTCGGCACGTGTGCGGCGGGCGGCCGGGGCCTCGCGAACACGGCACTACGCCCGCCGGGAGGACGATGAGTAATGCCACGGAAAACCGGACGCAAATCACGCTCACGACGGCAACGAGTCCAGAAGCGAGTGTTCAGCATCGAGCGCGGTCTGTTCAGGGCCGGGAGCATGGGCCTGTTCGCCTTTGGCCTGCTCGTGCTCATCTACATCGGCCTGACGAGCGATATCGTGTTGCTGGTGGCGATCGCCAGCATCGCCATCTTCGTCTGGGGCGCCGTCGTCCTGCCGGTCGACCGGTTTCAGGACCTCGGCGCGTACCTCTGGGACGGCGAGTTCGGCCGCGACATGCACGACTGGTGGGTCAAACTGATGCCATGGAGGGGTCGCTGATGCGCTCGGTGACGCTGCTGGTCGCCGGTCTCCTGCTGGTCGCGATGGTCGGCCCTGTCGCCGGCCAGACCGAGACGGCGACGCCGACGGACCAGTGCTCGACGGACGTCTACTACGAGGCGTTCCGCACCAACCAGTCGGTCATCAACGCGACCAACGACAGCGGCAGTACCTCGGTGTCGAAGGCCAACACGCGCGTGACGGTCAACGAAACGGAGGCGTTCTACCGACTTCGGGCAGAGAACCCGAACTCCTACTGTGTGGACATGACCGTCGACATCGCCGACGCGGTCCTCCCGGCGGCGACGCTGGGCGAGGTCGAGAGCGTCGACGGCGAGACCACCGCCCAGTGGACGGATGTCACCGACTTCGACAGCCAGTCGGCCTACACCGAGGTGTCGTTCACGGTGCCAGCCAACACCACGGTCACGTTCGCGCCGTCCCGACCGACAGTGTTCTTCCCGGCGTGGCGCGACGAGCGCAAGCGCGACGCCGAGGGCCTGCTCGACCGGGTGACCGGCCTCTCGCCCTTCGGCGACGACGAGGAGGAGACCGGCCTCTCGAAGCGCACCTACTACTTCAACGCCAGCGAGAGCGAGACGGTCACCGTGCGGTTGGACAACCCGAACAGCTCCGACCAGCGCATCGAGGAGTGGAACGCCGTCTATCGCCTCTCGGAGGACGACCCGTGGCGGCCCGTCGACACCGACACCGCAGACCCGGTGTACTACTCGACACCGAGCCCCGACAAGGTACGATTCGTCATGACCGACGACAACGCCCAAATCGAGTTCACCGCGAACCCGACGTACACGGATGAAGCGCTCGCGGAGTATCGCTCGTACAAACGCTCGTGGCTAGACCTCGGGTCCTGGCTCCCCGGGCTGGCCGCGCCACAGGGGGTGCTGAATCGATGAGCATCCTCGATATGGTTCTACTCGGTGTCATCGGTCTCATCCTCGTGGTGAGTCTGCTGAACCCCGGCGGCCTGCTGTTGGCCGCGACCATCGCCGCGCTCATCATCAGTGTCCGACTGGTCGTGCCGTGGGTCGGCGACTACTACAAGGAAGCCCACAGTGGCAAGGTGGGGCGGATGCGGGCCCAGCAGGCCAGACAGAGTGACGAGGAGAGTGGTCGCTGATGCCCGCTCTCGAAGCCCTCGGTGCTATCGTCGTCGGCCTCGCTGGCGGGTACGTCCTGCACCAGCGGTACTCGAAGCACGCCAGCCCGCTCCAGTCACTCATCCAGATGGCACTGGCGCTGGCGTGGATACTGGCCGCGTTGGCGACCATCTTCACCGGCTTCTACGCCGCCGGGATGCTCATGCTTGCGGTGTTCTGGTACTTCTTCCTCGGGAACTACAAGAACGTCCGCGAGTCCGACCTCCAGACCAACCCGCGGTCGTGGCGGCGCTCGCTCTCGAACTTCGACCCCTTCGGGTTTGAGAACCGTCGGTAGCCGGCGTTTCACGCAGAGTAATCATTAGTAATCATTACCATGTTCAGACAGCACCTGCAGTCGATACAGCAGTGGTACAGCACGACAGATTGGGACGAGGCGCTCGCGACCGTGTTCGTCGCGTGGCTGTTCGCTATCCCCGGCGGCGCGCTCGCTCAGTACATCGGCGTCGCGCACCTCATCCGCGAGGGGACAGTCAACATCGCACCCGGCTGGTCGACCGCAGCGGCCGCCGGCATATTCGCGGCGACCATCGCCACCCCGTTCCTGTTCGCCGCTCGGTGGCTGGTGGGTCGCCTGACTGACCGCACCATCCCGGGACTGCCGGCCGTCGTCGTACTGGCCGCTGGGTGTGCGCTCGCAACCATCCTGCAGCTTCGTGACCTCACGAGCGACCCACGATTCGCCGTCGACCTGCAGTTTTTCGCACACAACGAGTTGCTGGTCGGCGTCGTCTGGTGGGGGCTCGTCTTCGTCACGACGTCGGTCGGCCTGTGGCTACGCGATAACCGACCACGGATTCGGACTGGGGGGACGCCCGTCGCGGCTGCCCTACTCGTCTCGATGGTCGTCCTCGCCGGGGCGGGCGCGGGGATGGTCGCGCCGGCCGACGACGGGAGTGATGCCGAGACCTACAGCTACTACGACGACCCACACAACCGGACGGCCTACCTCGACGGCGAGTCTGGGCCGGAACTCACGTGGGAGATGGAAGACCGGGCGACTGACCCCGTCCCACTCGCCGAGTCGGCGTTTGCCTGTCGGGATGTCACCCACAGCGAGTACATGGTCAACGGCGCGGTGATGAAGGAAATCCCGGCGACCGATACTCACGCCGCCGACCGTATCACCGTCCAGCGGTTCCAGTTCGAGAACGGGACGACGGTTCCCAACCGTGTACGACTCGTCGTCGACGTCCCGGCCAACGCGACACATCTCCGGTCGGTGGTGAAATCGCCGGCCACCTACGGCCAGACCGACCGACTGGACTACGCCATGGGCGGGCGCTACACTGCCACCTTCTCGACCGAGTGGACCCAGCCGGGAGCGTTCACGCTCACGTTCGCGTACGAGAACGGGACGACCGAACGGTACTACGCCGGCCTCTGCCCGTCGCAGGAGGTCTCCTGATGTTCGTCGGCGACGAGACGACGTACTCGGGCAAGTGCCCACAGCCGATCTGGACGCAGTTGAAGGAACTCTCGCCGGCTGACCACCAACTCCAGCGGACGGTCAACTACGGCGTCGCCCTGCTGGTCGCGTGCTATCGCTACGACGACCTCGGGCCCGAGGCAACCAGACTCGTCGACCAGATGCTCGACGACGAACACATGCCGGCCCCCACCCAGACCGAGAGCGGCAGCGACGTTGACCAGCTGGTCGCCGAGCTCCAGCGCAACCAGTCGCCCGTCGCGACGGCACACACCACCGACGACGCCGTCGGCGAGACACAGACGGAGTAACAGCATGAACACCAACACCCACGCTAGAACTGGCGAATCGACACTCAAACACAAGCAATCGGAGTTGCGGGAGATACGGTCGGACCTCCGGGAGAAACAGACGTACATCCCGGACGGCCACGAAGACCTGTATCGCGCCGTCGCGGACTGGATACAACGCTCGTACGACCTGCCGATGGGCAGCATCCAGGCCCGGGTGCGGAGCCGACTGCTGGGCCTCCAGCAAAAGCCCCAGCACAAGTTCCGGCCCCATCGCGGCGTCGACGACCCCGAGGAGGCGTTCCCCGACGAGTGCGAGGGCTGCACCCACTACGGCGGTCGGTGCCCCGTCCTCGCGAAAAAGGTCGGGCAGGACACGCTCGAACGCCACTTCGACACGGCCAACTCCGACGAGGAGCTGTTGGGCCGGCTCACACAGTACGCGTCCCAACGCAGTTGTGACGTCCTGAAAGACGAAATCGAGAGTGGTCAGTCCCAGTACCGCGAGTTCGTGAAAGAGGGTGAGAAACTCCGCACACGCGTCAACGCCGTCGTCTCGGACATCGACCTCGGCGACATCGAGGACGACGACTTGCCGTTCGATATCGAGACGCCCGACGGGCCAGATGGCGGCACAGCCAGTGCGCCCCCGTCGGCGGAGATCGCAGAGGAGGTCGCCGAGATCACCGCGGCCGTGACGGGCGACGACGAGGAGGACACCGATGGTTGAGTGGGCCACGGCGGCGCTCAGCGGCGTCGGCGTACTGGTCGTCCTCGGTGTGCTGTACCTCGTCTGGTCACGCTGGCTGTCGGGCCCGGACCACCAGCAAGAGGCCACCGAGGAGACTCAAGAACGGCTGCAGATGGCGGACGACAGCGTCTCGAACGCCGACCGCGTCGGCCTGTTCCAACGCACACGCGCCCAACCGACGACGACGAAGGCGTTCTATCTGTCGCTGCTCGCACTGTTCGTCGTCCTCGCGTACGCCGCCTACACGCTGTTCCAGTCCGGCACGCCCGAGGAGATGGCCTACAACAAACAACTCCACCAACTCGTCTTCGGGACGGTCATCGCTGTCGGCGTCGTGTGGTTCGTCCGCCGACAGGACCGCAAGGCCGGCGAACTCCGCGTCACGCTGGAAAACGACGCGACGAGCGTGAAGGAGATCCCATTCGACTGGGACATGGCCGACCCCGCCGTCGCCGCCAACGAAGGGAAGGACGTCGTCCTCGCACCGGCGTTCAAGAAACGTCGCCTGCTGGGGCTCTTCTGGCGGGTTGCACTCGCCGCCGACGACCCGCAAACCCGCGACCTCGATAAGGCCCAACCCGAAGACCGCGCGCTGTACGAGGTGCCGATGGACGACTCGGCGGCGTGGGACTACCGCAACCAGACGGTGACGGTCCGGGCGAAAGACATCGAAGCCTGTGAGGACCCGAACCGCGTTGCGACGCACACGTTCGTCCCGAGCGACCGGGCGTCGAAGGGCGAACTCGACGACAAGAAACAGGTGATTGCGGAGTTAGAGCAGGAAGTCGAGCATCTCGAGGAGATGGACGCCATCAAGGACGAACGTATCGCCGACCTGCAGGAACACCTCAAAAACCGCGAACACGACTCCGAACAGGAGTACGAGAAAGCCATGCAGAACGTCCTCAGCCTGCTGAACGCCATCACTGGCGGCCAGCAGGGCGTCACGGACGGCGACGGCAATCCGTCAGCGCAGTTGAGCGCCCTCCAGCAGGGCACCGACAGTTCGTCGACAAACGGCGAGAAAGCCGACGCGAACTAACACACCAATTCTATGCACGCACACACCACATCCACGAGCGGTCGCGCCGGGCGACGCTGGCTGACGGTGCTCGTCGCCATCCTCGCCCTGACGAGCGTCGCGATGCCCGCCGCCGCGACCGCCACCGAGACCACGCTCACCCGTCTCGACACGTCGGGCGTCGTCGCACAGGCTACGAACAACACTACGGCGAACACCTCGGCGAACACGACCAGCGGGCCGACGACGGCCTCACAGGTCCGTATCACGCCGGCCATCCCCGACGCCGACTACGTGAGCGTGACCGTCGTCGAGAGTGACGAGCGGTTCAACACCTCGGGGACGTTCGCGACGTTCGCGCTCTCGGAGTCCGTCGACGCAGTCCGCATCGAACAACCGAACGCCGAGGCGCGGCTGCTCGGCGACGGCTCCGTCGTGCAGGTCCAGTACGACCAGCAAGCCGCCCCCGGCGACAACCCGAGTCTCTACACGGTCGAACTGTTCTTCGCCGACGGGTCGACGCGCACGTTCGACTTGCTTGCGACGCACACCGACGTGACGGCGTCGCCGGCCATCAACCCGGCCTACGAGACACACATCGAGTATCTCGAAACGCAGGCCGCAGACATGGGCTACGACGCCGACCCCAAGGGCGTCCGGGCCTACGTCGAGAACCGCGAAGAGCGGGCCGAGTTCTTCGAGGGCCTGTGGACCGAGCAGGTGAAGACGTTCATCGGCCTGCGTATCGCACAGGCGGCGTCGCCGCTGGACTGGGTGGCCGGGATCGCCATCATCGCGCTCGTCGCCTACTGGCTCAACCGCCGGCACGGCTGGGTCCTGCGCATCCAGCAACTCGCCGTCAGCCGAGCCGAACTCGTCCGCGAGGCCGTCCGGCAGGAGGCCGAACGCCAGCGCAACGCCGCTGCGAAACACCCGCTATCGGAGGTCGACGGCATCGGCAACAACGCCCAGCGATTCTGGACGAAAATGGGCGTCGAGACGGTCGAGAACATGATACAGGTGTCGTGTAAGGGCATCGTCGCCGCCGACGAACACGGCGGCGCAAAGACCGACACCGACGGCAACATCATCCTCGCCCACCAGGGCGTCGACGACCTCGCCGCCGTCGAACCACTCACCGAGCGGGAACTGCGCGAGAACACGTGGCTAAAACCCGTCATTCTCGAAGGGCGGTTGCGAGCGTCGACGGCGCTGTCCCACATCGAGCAGGCGTTGCTCGTCGCCGAGAAGGACTACAACCGCGGGGCTGAGGTGCGAGAGACGCGCCTGCAGGTGCAGGAACTCATCAAGGACCTGCAGGGACGCGACGACGGCACCGCCGAGAAACACTCCCGACAGGGCAAACTCGAACTGCCCGGCGACCAGCACGACCGCGACCCTTCGGGCCGACCGAGCGGGTCGCCATCGGGAGGGGATGACTGATGAAACTCGACATCCTCAGCGACAGTCTCGACGACTCGTGGCCCGGGACGGACAAACTCCGCGGTCTCAAACGTCGGGTGCTGGGCGACCCGCGCCGAGCGCCCGGCCGCATCCTCGGCGGACTCGTGTTCCTGCTGATACTCGCACTGGTCATCGGAGCGCTGTACGTCATCAGTTCGACGGCCGAGAGTAGCGGGTCGTCGCTCTGGCTGGTGCGCGTGCTAACCGATATCGTCGGGACGCTGTGGTTCGCCGTCCCCGTCGCCGTCTACCTCTACTACAAGTATCTGGGCCGGCGGCGCAGTCGCTACGCGGCCCAGGCGGCCGAGCACATCGGCTGGCTGACGACGAGCGTCAAGCAACTCTCCGACGAGGTGCGGACGACCGACCGGACGACGCGTATCATCGCGACGACCGACGATTCCTACGAGGCTATCTGTGACGCCGTCGACACCGCCCTCGACGGCGAGTCTCACCCCTTCGAGTCCGTCGACTACTACGGTCGTGGGCAAGACAGCGACGACGCACCGGCCGACGCGAGCGAACTCCCGGCCGAGGAAACGGCGGCGGAGTCTGGCGACCCCTTCGACGGGGCCGACGCCCCGGACGACGGAACGACCGATGACAACCCTTTCACGACTGACACTGAGGGCGCGGCCGACCCCTTCGAAAGACTCGACCCGCCAGACGACGAGGCGCTATCGAGCGATGCGTTCGTGACGACGCCGGACGCAGACGACGAACAGGAGCAAGCACTCTCCCACCGGGAGCGTGCTCGTCGGGCAATCGCACACGCCAGCCAGCGAGCCCTCGACGCAGCGCTCACCGGACTAGAGACGGCGTGGCGTGGCGCACGGAAACTCGTCGCGTTTGCCGTCGCGACAGTCACGCGCCTCTTCGGTCTCGTGACCAGCATCCTCGCCTACCCGCTGGTCCGGCTGGGTCTCTGGAGCCGAGACGCCGCCGCTGACGCCGACACGAAGGCCCGCCGAGACGACCACGACGACGAAGTGCCGTGGCGGATTCGCTTCTCCGAAGAGGTCAAACACTTCGTGCTGGACTTCTCAGCCGGCTATCGCTCCGACGACGTCCGCTGGCGGTTCGTCTTCCCGGCCGTCGTGACGATGGCGACGCTGCTGCTGGTGGCCCGCGTCTGGGTCCGCCCCGTCACGTTCGTCCTGTTCATCGGCTTCTCGCTGGTGGTCGGCCTCGCCGTGTTCTGGTCGACGAACCGCCTGCGCTCCCGTCGGGTTCGAAAGTACCGACAGGGGCGTGGCGGCGGTCACTGGGACGACGTCGCTGGCCTCGTGAAGACCGTCGAGACGGCCGACACGACGGCCTACGTCGGGTTCATGGCTGGCCGGACCTACGCGACCTACGACCGCGAAGAGTTCGTCACGGAGTTCGCGCTTCGGATGTGGCAGCACACGCACAACGAGCGCGTCGCGCCGTCGATACTCGAACAGTACGCCCGCAACCTCGCGATGATGAAGCCCAATCTGCAGGGCCATCGCGAGAACGTCGAAATCCCGGCCATCCAGCGCCGGCTGAAAGAGGTCGTCGAGACCACCGAGGACAAGGTCGTCGAGAAGGCCGAACTCGCCTTCCGAGTCATCGAACCGGTCGGCGAGACCATCAAGTTCGAGCGCTCGCTCGGCCACGACCCGCGACTGGTCGCCGCCGAGTACCGCTGGATGGTCGAAGCCGGCGGCGTTCTCTCGGAGATGGACGTGGAGATGCCGGCCGCCGACGGTGAGGATACCGAGGTGACGCTGGTCTACCCCAGCGAGAAGACGCGCTTGCCGGACATCCAGCAGATACACTCCCGGCTCTCGGACCGGTTCCACGGCCTGCAGGGTGACCCGTTCTATCGCCTGCCGAGCGTTGACCCGGCGCGGCACCTGACGCCGTTTCAGGCGACGCCGCGGGCGTGGGACGAACTCCCGGAGAGTGGGCCGAACGGACATACGACCGTTTCTGACTGAGGTGATTTCTCGATGATGTACAAGCCAACACGTGATTCAGCGCATAGTATCGACCCCACGCTGTCAGATGTAATCCACCAAGCACACCGTGACGACCGGCCGGTCGAACTCGTCGCCACAGACCGTGGGCTGACCGTTCGGATAGACGGCGTCGACGTCGCGCCCGTCCCGTCGGAGTCGTTCGACTGGCCGCTGCACCGCATCAACCTGTCCGACGATGCTGCTGCGTTGGCGGCCGACTCGCTGGACCGACGGCGGAAGCGGCGGTTCGAACGTCGGAAGCGCAAGCTCCGAACGGACGACCACGCCGCCTCGGAGGGGGCGACAGTGCTATGAGCGGGAGCGACAGCAAGTACGCCGACCTGCAGGCGACCGACCGGTACTCTCCCGACGAGGTCATCAAGCGCGTCGCGAAAAAGGGCCTCCAGACTCAGCAGGCGACGCAGCAACTCGAACACGAGTCGGTCGTCCGGCAACTCATCATGCAGTTGCGGAAGGCCTTCGAAGGTGAGGGCAACCACGACGCCGAGAGCCTGTTGCTGGCGGCTCACTGGCATCTCCGGCAGGCGCCCGGCATCACCGACCTGTTGCATCCGGGCGACGACCGCCTCGACCGACAGACGAAACTCGACTTTCGCGAGCAGTGCCGGCTCCGCGACCAGGGCAAACAGCCGCCGTCGCCGTCGTCGGAGTTCGTCACACTGGCGAAGATTGCCGAGGCGCTGGAGTACATCAGTTCCATCACCGACCCGTCGCGGTACGCACCCGTCCGCTTCGACCGTATCGACGAGCCCGGCGCCCGCACGACCGTCGACGAACCGACGCCCATCGGCCGCATCCGCATCGGCCACGATTCGTCGAAGGCGCTCGACGACCGCGCTGTCGAACTCCCCCACCAGTCCTGTGACCACATCGGGGCCGTCGCGCTACCCCGTCGGGGGAAGGACTCGACGCTCGTTTCGGCGGGGATGAACCTGCACGAGGAACACGGCTACAAGTACATCTCCATCATGGACGACGGCCGGATGGAGACGCCGATGGTCGCCATCCCGAACGACGAGGACGTCATCCGGCAGAACCTCAAACGCATGGGGCAGGACCCGAAGGCCATGGCCGCCGACGTCTATGTCCCGGCGATGAGCGGCGTGCCGTCGATGCTGCCGGGCAACTTCGAGCAGTTCACCATCGGTATCGACTCGCTGACGCCGCATCTCATCCTCCGGCTGGCCGGCGTCACGAAGTCCGACGAGACGGTCGAAGCCCGAATCAAGAAGGCACTGGACGAGACGCTGGACGGGACCGGCAACGTCTCCGAACTCGTCTCGCGGCTGGAGGTCTACTCGCGAGAGATGGAGGCCACCATCGAGTGGACCGAACTCGAAGAGCAGAGTCCCGACAGCGCGACCACCGAGACCTACACCGCCCGGTACCAGATGGACGCCGAGGACGCACTCGAGACGGCCGCCCAGCGACTCGGCCAACTCGCCGCCGAGGGCCTCATCGCCTCGCCGTCGGCGTCGACGAATCTGGACATGAAGGGCATCATCCGGGACCGTGAGCGGGCCGCTGTCCTGTGCTGTAACTTCCTCGACTCCGGGCTGGAGCCGCTGAAGTACGTCATCATGGACCTGTGGCTGCGGCTCATCTACCAAGCCCGGGACCAGAACCCACGACTCCCGCGTGTCTGCATCGAGATTCGCGAGTTGAAGAACATCGCGCCGTCGAAGCTCGCCGACGTCCGGTACAAAGACGACATCAAGACGCTCCGGCAGACGATATTCTTCCTCACCACGCAGGGCGGGTCGCGTCGGATTCTCCTACTTGGGTCTACGCAGAAGTGGAACGACGTGTACAAGCCGGTGCGGTCGAACATCGCCATCAAGATTCTCCTGCAGCTGGGCGACGACGAAATCGACACGCTGGACAAGACCCATCACTTCTCCTACGAGCAACAGGACCAACTCGCCGAGTTCAACATCGGGCAGGGGATGCTGTTGTCAGAGGGTGGCGCCCACTGGCCCATCGAGTTGCGGGGCGCGCCGTGTGGCCTCGGCCTCGGCGACCGGCACTGGCGGGACCGCTACGGCGTCGCGTGGGGCGCACGGGTTCGCGAGCACGAGCGGGATTCGTGGCGCGGGCCCAGTGGCGACCTGCCCGCGTGGTGGGTCGACGTCGCCCGGCTGTCGGTCACGAGCGTCGACGCCGTCGCCGACAAGCCACCTATCGGGACGTGGTTCCTGCTGCCGCCGGACCTCGATGGCGTGGCCTGCGAGGCCGCCGACGCCTACGACCGCGACGCCGACCGGTTCGAAGAGGCCACGGCCGAGAAGCAACGCGCATGGGTCGACGCCGCACTCGAGGCGAGACGCGAGTACGAGATCCCGAACGACCTGCTGTTGCGGCCGACCGGCACCGGGGCCCGCCAGCGGAGTGTCACACTCGGCGCCGACGACGAGAGCGCGGCCCTGCAGGATATCGTCAAGGAGTACGGTATCCCCGGGCCCATCAAGGGCTGGTTGGAGACGAGACAGCAAACGCGCCAGAACCTCATCGCCGCCGTCCAGCACCTCGATGAACACGGCCCGTACAAGTATGCGAAAGACCTGGCCGAAGAGGTCCCGTACGCAGAGTCGACATTCAAGAACTACTGGTCAAACGACTCGAAGTTGGGCGAGTGCTGGGTGAAAAACGGGAAGCACTACGAAATCAGCCCGGTCGGCAAGCAAGCGGCAGCGCTCGACTGGGACACTATCGAGTCCCAACTGGAGGAGGTGACCGCGTGATGAACGACGAGATTCCCGACGAAATGTGGGCGCTCGTCACCGGCACCTTCGAGGGCGAGGTCCGCCAGACCAACAGCGCCTATCCCGAGGACCGCTCGGTCCGGTTCGACTGGCAGCGGATTCACGACGCCCAGCCTGACGTCGCTGAGGACCTGCTGTCGAACCCCCGGAACACGCGGCTGAAACTGTCGAAGGCCGTCCATACGTGGGACGCCGTCGACATGCCAGAGGTGTCGGTCCGCATCCACAACATCCCAGACGAACGTATCTACCGCGTCGGCAAGCTTCGGACCCGGCACCTCGGGACTGCTATCGGCGTCACCGGCGAGGTCGCCGACATCGAGCCTGTGAAACCGTTCGCGACGATGGCAGTGTTCGAGTGCCGGCGCTGTGGGACGCTGAATCAGGTCCCCCAGCAGTTCGGCCCGATGTTGCGTCCCGTGGAGTGCTTAGGCTGTGAGAGGTCGGGTAGCAAGAGCGACTGGCTGTTTCGGCGAGCACAGTCCGAACTGCAAGACGTTCGCGAGGTCGAACTGAAGCGGCTGGACACGAATCTCGACGACGATACCGTGGTTCTGAAGATACGTCTGAAAGAGGACCTCGTCGACCGACTCGGCCCCGGCGACGAAGTGTCGCTTGTCGGTCGCTACGACTCGGGCGCGTTCCAGAACAGCTCGGTGCTGACGACGTATCTGGACGTGTGGGCCATCGAGAACCACGAGGAAGGCGTGCTGATGGACGAACTCCCGCCCGGCGAACTCCACGAGATGGTCGTCGACGAGGTGCGCATCCAGCAGGAAGCCGACGCCAGCGACTTCGGCGCGAATCGCGAGGACGTGCTGGACGCCATCGAGGACGAGGGTATCCGGCGCAGCGAGGTCGAAACCGCGCTCGATGAGGCTATCGATGAGGGCGACGTCGACGAGATAGCCGGCGAGAAGCTGATGGTCGCGGAGTGAGCTGGACTGTGGCGTCCGCCATGCGCGGTGCCACGTCTATCCTGAGTCCAGTTACTCGTCCAACCGAGAGTCTTGCTCTACACCGGCGTATCGGCCGCTGGATGGGCGTGATTCGATATCTCACGCGCTCGGCCGGAGAGGCAAGTCTTCGCGTCCGTCGCGTCTGCGCGTCGTACGCGCATACATCGTAGCGCCTGCAACCACTAGTAGAATCTTTCCTCACCAGACCGACACCGTGGTGTCCGCCGACTGCCGCAGATGAAATCCACCGCTACGAACAAGACTTCCCGACGATGAACGACGACCAGTTCCAGACTCTCACTCGTCTCAGCGCCGTCGCGTCGGTCTACGGTGCTAGTTGGGTCGTCGCGAACACCGTGCTTCCGGGCTGGACCCATGGGCTCGTCGCGACGCTACTGGCCGTCGCGCCGGTCGTGTTGATACTCGGCATCGCCTCGTCGCTGGGGTTCGAACTCTCGGGTGGACAGTGTCGAGCAGCGACGACCGACGGCTCTCGGTGCAGTCGCAGCCGGCCACCGAACCGAGACTGCTGCTGGCAGCACCGCGAGTTGCATGATGTGACGCTCCACCCCGAAGGTATCGACGAGAAGACCCGGGCCGCAGAGGACGACCTCGTGGTTCGGTAGCTATCTCGATTTCTAGGAATCATAGAACTGCCGTGTTGAATAGATGCTGAGCCACGATTAGAGTGGCTCACAGAGCGGTTCTAGGATTCCGTCTGTGAATCTTGTTCAGAGGGCAGCGACTCCTCATCCGGTCCCCGAACCTGTGTGATAGTTACTACGTAGCTACGGTTGCACTTGCCACATGAGATACGTAGATCAGATCTGGATTCTTGTAAGCCACCAGTTGTTTCCATTGGTTTCCCACACCAACACGTGAACTCGGCTTTCATGCCCCTTTGTCCAATATCTTCTCGGTGAGTGTGCAGGGGCCACCAGTTGATCGGTCAGGCGGGTTGGCGGAATGATTCATTTCAGGAGTGTGGTGACAGTCTCCTCGAGCTCATCGAGACTCGGGGTTTCGTATGCATCTTCGGTGACCCACGTGTGACGAACTGTATTTGAGTCGTCAACGGTGACCAGTGCTCGCTTCGGTACGCCAACGTGATGTTCCCACTCCTCGTAGGCCACCCCATATTCGTCAGTGACACGACCTCTGGTATCACTCAGCAAGGGGAATGGGAGATCGTTTTCCTGGATGAATCGCTTGTGAGCGTAGCATGAATCAAGCGAGATACCGAGTACGTCGATATCGTCGGTGAACGTGAGCCATTCGGCGTCTCGAAATCGGCATAACTCGGTCGTACAGACAGGGCTGAAATCGAACGGGTAGAAAATGAGGATTGCAGCACCGGCTTCAGTATAATCGGACAAACTGTACGGCTCGATTTGTTCACCATCCGTCCCCGGTACTGTGAAATCGTCCACAGTGTCCCCTTCTGAAAGCATCCCTTTTTTATTAATCTGACAACATATATGGTTTTGGTGGCTGACAGTGTTGAGATAGTCGTCGACTGCAAGTTATCGGACCTAACAGTCGAGGACAACGCTCGTCTCGCGCATAGGTTTCATTGTATCGACCGAGACACCGATCGATTCGTCGCCTTCGACGTCAAGGAGTCTGGGCACTTCGTCGACTGTCTCGTCAGGATGGACCAGTTCGATATTGTTCGCTGTGAAGATTGTATCCGGTGTGCTGGCCTCAGTGGGTTTACCCTCGTAACAGAGATACAGCCCTGTTTCTCGGATACACACTGCCGCGAACTCGTATTCCGAATTGGTAGTGGTGATGAGACGGACCATATTCAGTCCCAGTTCTGTTGGAAGGCCTAGCCTCTGCGTTCTTCGATGGAGAGTGCTCTCGCATCAGCCACCAGGTCGTGTGAATCAGCGAACGCTTCTGTTTCAAGCGCCACCATTGTCCCCAGACTGTCGCCGAGGATACAATTAATCTCAGTGACATTCTCGAAGCACTTCCGCACCGCTGGAGCCGCCATCGCTACAGGTTGGGCGTTGTCGCTCACTCTTTCGTCAGCCTATTTTCTAGTTTCCCGTCCACGAATATGCCACCGTTGCCCGTAACAACCACATTATGTTCAGAGATTTCAAACGATAGCTGCCACTGACTGGCCGAATGATTGACGAGGCGACGAATTGCATCACCGGAGATATAGTTTTGAAGCGTAATGTCCATTTGTTTTGGTTCAACACTTTTCGACTGTGCAATTGCCACGATCACGTCTTCTATCGCACCCTCACCCATATGCCTCCTATAATTGAGTAACACAAATAAAGATACCTCAGAATAATCATTTGTGGCCTGATTCTTAGCCTATTCAGGCTCAGATCCTCGTAAAATGAAAACGGTTTATGCTCAAAACAGCATCCCAGAACAGTTCAAGAGGCTTTTACCAACAGACAGAGTAGGATACTTATGACAGACTTTGGCTTGCAACTACGGATGCTCGTCGTCGGTGCAATCCTGTTTGCGTTCTATATATTCGCCGGGACTGCACTGTCGGTGCTGTTGGGATTGCCGCTGATACCGGTGTTACTGGTCGGTATTCTCGTCGTTCCGGCTATCCAGTACAAACTCGGAAAGTGGCTGGCGCTTCGGAAAGCCGAGGATATGCCGGATGATCAGCGGTTCGGCTACGTCCACCAGATGGTCCGGCGGCTCTGTCGGGACATGAATATCGACGAACCCCGACTCATGATGATGGATATGGGTGTCCCCAATGCCTTCGCTGTCGGGCGGAAAGGTGCCGGGGTCGTCGTCGTCTCGACCGAGTTGATGCAACTGTTAGACGACGACGAACTCGAAGGTGTGGTCGCTCACGAACTGGCCCACATCAAAAACCGGGACGTGATTACCATGGTCATCGGGCAGTCTATCGGGATGCTCGTGGGCTACGTCGCGTATTTCGCGGTGCTATTTGGCGGTGAGCGGAACATCGGGTCGTGGATTCTGGCGATGGTTGCCTCCTCGATCGCAAACGCGCTCGTGATGGTGTTTGTCCTCGCCATCTCGCGGTACCGTGAGTACGTCGCTGATGCAGATGCCAGGCAAGCTATCGGAACTGGGGAGCCACTGGCCCGCGCCCTCGAAAAAATCTCTCGTGGTGCGGAGGGTCGTGAGTCGACCGTAGAGGACAGCATGAACGCCCTCTGTATCTTCAACGCGGACAAAGGAATGTTAGAACGACTGTTCTCGACGCATCCTCCCACGGAGAACCGAATCCAGCGACTCCGAAACTAATCCGTCCCGGATTTTGACTGCGAACACCAGTTCCGATTGAGAGACTGACCACACCGTTGTAGCTTGGCCGGTTATGCATTGATTTTCATTGGTTTCGACAGCGTCCAGGCAGTTGTGACATCAGCGGCGCCCCCTGCCAATACCAGTCTGATTAGTCAATAAGCCCGTTCATTGACCAGGTGATTCGACGAATCCAGTGTGGATACAACAGATCATCCTTGCTGAATAGTTGCTCTGTATCTCGCACGGCGTTCTTGACAGGTAGTGAGTGATTCAACGGACTGATTGATACGTCAGTCCCCTGTATCGTGCGAAGAGATAGAGTCAACTGCCCCGCGCACGGTGGCGCGGGGCTTGTCCGTGAACTCAGCCTCGAACCCGTCAGGGTGGGCGGTGAATCCGCCGTTCGGCGTCGCGGTTCCAGACTTCAGGGCGAGTTGACTGTCGCCCGTCCGCCGAGACGACTGTTGGCCCCGACGGACATACCGCATCTCGATGTTCTTCGCTGCATTGTAATCGGCGTTCGCTTCGTCCCCGCACTTCTGACACCGGAAGTCGTAGCGAGTCTGTCGATTCTTGCCCGCCGTGAAACCACACTCAGCGCACCGCTTCGACGTGTATGCCGACCCAACCGCTTCATTCGTTCCTTGAGGAAGTTGAGACTACACCTGGTTTAGCGGGGTTGTAGTGCGTGGTTTCGGCTGAATCGACGAGTAGAAACTGCTTCAGATCACTCTCTGAACGGCCATTCTTATCATATTTCCAATCAGACGGGCGAATTTCGTCGACTCCCAACAGTGTTACCACTCAGACGCCGCGAAAACCGCGACTGAGGACTTCATTACCCGATTCCAGTCTCCTTCTTCAGCAGCGTCAGCGTATTGTCGGCTGTCACGATCGGCGAGTGCTCGTACTCCCCAGTCAATTCAACCTGGACGAGCAGATCGACTGCCCGCCAGATCGAGTACAGCAGACACGCGAACGCGAAGTAGAAGAACCGAAGCCCGAAATTCTTCGACGTAGTGGCAGCCATGAATCGCTTTATCGACCTGTAGCAACTCTCGATTTCCCACCTGTAGCCATACTCCGTGAGGTGGCCACTGGCCCCATTCGTCATGAACACCGAGTACTGCCGATGATCGTCGTGTTCAGAGTTCTCTTTGCGTCGGTAGATCAGCGTCGTCTCGTGCCACTCGTTCTTCCCGAGATGTAGTTTGCGGTCAGTCTCGTACCGGTCTTGATCGCGCTGGAGCAACCGCTTGGCCTGGGCTTTCTCGCTGGTCTGCATCCGCTTCGGCACGACGTACAACAGCCCACGTCGGCTGATCATCTCCAGAACGTGCTGGCTATCGAACTCCCGGTCCATCAGCACGTTATCGACATGGACGAGCTCTTCAGCCGAATCCAGCAAATCCTCGACGATTTCCAGTCGTGACTCGCCTTTCCGTACCGGGTGGGCATCGAGGACGAGTGGGACAGCGTTACCGACCAGCTGGACTGTCGCCCACTGGTAGGCGTACTCGTCGTTCTTCTCCTTCGTCCCGATGATCTCCTCTTCGTGGCCGGTGCGGTCGCCCGTAAAGGGGTCGGCCTCAGTGATATCGATAGCGACGATGCCTGCGCGGAAGAACTCCTCAGTCTCTGCGACCTCGTCAATGAGTTGCCGAATCGCCTGGCGGTACATCTCGCGAATCTCCGGGATAGAGAGGTCGCGGATGTGGGCGCGATGAGCATGTCCGAGTGGTGTCCGCTCCCGCGTCGACTCGTGGACGAAGCTCCGAGCGCCCTCGTTGGCGGCCAAGTTCTCTCGGAGGCCGAGATAGGTCTGTAAGCTCCAGTAGGCGTTCTCGTGTATCTCACACCCGTCTCCGCGATTGAGCGAGAACGCGGGGAAGACGATACGGCTGGTGTGTTCTGTGATCGGTTCAGTTTTGTGGAGTATGGCTTGATTGTCTGGAGTCGATCCATCCGCGTCATCGTCACGACGTGGGAGGTGGCGTTCTAGTTCGCGGGGGACAGTGACGTCCGCATGATGCGCTTTGATAAGAATCGTTCGAGCCGCTATTTCGACTGTCTCGCGGAGCTCTACGGTAAAGCGCTTGTTCCAACTGCGCCACAGAGTCGACTGGTCTGGAATTATCTCGAAACCCAGCTGCTCGCAGAGGTCAGCGTGGTGGTTGAGATACTTGACGAGGGCTGTTTCGTGTTTCCACCCGTGGATTTCTTTGAGTATGAATACGCGGAACAGCTGTTCCATTTCGTACCGAGTCGGCGAGGAATAGCAGTCATGCGGAGTAAAGTCGAAATAGGCCAACGGAAGCTCACAAACGGAATCTTCTACCGAGTCGTGAGCATCGTGTTCGAACCATACGCTCGCTATAATCCGAATATCTTCCTTGACAGCACCCAGTGAGCTTCTGTCATAGAGTGGTGTTGAATCGTAAGTTGGCCAGGCAGAAGATGGGAGTTGTGCAACGTGGCGGAATACAGACCGCTGTGATGTCCGTGTTGCTGTCACGGCGAAATCCTAAATACTGCGTTTTCAAGAAAACATTCCGGAGTGAAACAGAATTTCGCTATACAGTTCACCGGGATGAATCTGGACACACCATCACAATCAATACGAGGCGAGACAGTCGTTATAGTCGAAAAGAATGCCGGCACGCTCGCGTTATGTGCTTCTGTCTCTCGTTCTTCTTACAGTCGTGTCCACCTCTGTTCTCGTCGACTGGCAGGCAGATAACGTAGAGCAATCACTGAGACCCGACAATACGGCGCTCGTCAGCCCCGACGGGGCGGACAGTTACGTGTGGCCATACACCAGTCGAAGCCGGTCTGTGTCGGGGCGAACCCTTGCGCTCAACGTCGTCGTTCTCGGCGATTCCGAACAGGTCCGACGAGTCCTCGTGACGAGATCGGATGCCGACTGGAATACGACGGAGCCAAACACGACCATCCGAATTTCACCCTGGCGACCAACCCACGGATCCGTCCGGTATACGTACGTGTCGTCCAGTCGGAACACATCGGGCCAATGGGTTCCTCCAGATTACCAGCTACACGTGGGAACGTACTTCGGACAGCGAACCCACCTCAGAGCCTATTCGAGTCGGTCCGGCAATTGGACGGCGATACAGGCCCACACCGAGTACTGGGACTGGTTCCGCGTCCGTCACACAGTCACCGGCGTGCCATCCGGAGCCCGGTTCGTCGAGGAAGACCTGCGCGATGAACCGTTCGTTACCAACGCCACCCGGACCTACCACGGGCATCGAAGTGGTGGCAGTAGTGGTTGGTGGACGGTTATCGGCCTCGCGCCGGCGCTCGTCATAGCTGGCAGCACTATCCGAGGGATTGGCAGATGGACGTTCGGCGATATCGCACTCCCTGGGGGACTTCTCGGCATCGTCTTGGGAGTTCGTGGCTGGGGGCTCGCTACCGAAGCCGTGTTTCCCAGCGTGACACCGAAGTTGTTCGTTGCGATCGGATATCCGATATTAGCAGGTGCCCCACCAGCACTCGTTTCCGTCCTTTCAGCCGACCGCCCAGCTAAGCGTGCCGGGTTACTCACTGCACTCGGGTTCGGCACGGCTCTCGTCTTCGATTTGGCGTTCGTCGGCGTCCGGCAGATCCCGACACAGCACGTCTATCATCGCGTCGCGCTGACATCTGCCATCGTCGTGATCGCGGTCGGTTCTGCACGCGGGCGTAGACGCCTCGTCGGAGTAGGCGTCGTGGCGTGGCTGGCCCTGCTCGCTGCACCACTCCTGGGAATCGCCTAAGTGCTCTGTCGGATGCTCGGTACCCCAGCAGCTCGTGGTTTTCGGATGGCGCGGCATCCGAGTCGCTCACCGCTGCAGGTCGGTCCGCCGAGGTAGACGGTCGAACTGGCGACCGCCAGTGGGGGCGTGAACTCCGGAACAGCTGAATCAGGACGGCTACAGACGGGGATCGCGATGGGACAGTCGAACGGTACGTCGGCCGATCCGGCCGACTCTTCGCGCTTGCCGCATAGGTGAGGGACACCGAGTGGCTAATGACGGTCTCACCGGTCGAGGGGATTGGGCGCATCCGGTCCGGCTGGCGCGCCAGCATTCCCCCCTCAATCAACCGTCGATTATCCGTCCCGTCTGGCGATGGGGGTACGGAGGTGGTAGCCACGCCAGCGGAGTTCGATGCCCGCCCACACCGTCGCCGTACAAGCCAACGCGAACGTGGCGGCCAGTTCCCGCACGCCGAACCACGGTGGCAGGACGTACAGGAGCCCGTTGACGACGACGCTCGGCAGGATTCCTTCGAGAACGGCGAGAGAGCCCTTCGGTACGGCACGAGGTTCAGGGACCACGTCTCGGGCGGCATCGTTCCCCCCATCGCTCGACGCGAGGCCAAGTCTGGTCGCCGTCTCGACTCCCTTGCGGTCCGCTCGTGCGTCGAACCGTTCGACGTCGTAGGCGCCCTTTATTGCCACCGACCAGACGATGTCGTTGTCCTGGTCGAGTTCGAGCACGTGCGCGCCGTTCGAGTCGACGACCATCGTGTGCCCGTTCGAGAGGCGGTCGGCGTCCCGCGGCCAGCGCAGTTCCGCATCCGACCATGACCACGTCTCGCGCCACTCGCCGCCCTGCCGCTCGTACTCGACGATTCGGTTATTCTCCGAGTCGGCGACTAGGACCGCCGGCCCACCGCCTGCGGACGGGATGTAATCGGGATTGTGTTGTTCGTACAGCACCGAGTGGTCGTCATCGGCCCCGAGCGTCCAGCTGCGCTGGAGGCCGTCATCGGGGTCGATGAAGACGATCTGGTCCTGGTTGCGCAGACTGATCATCACCCGCCCGTCCGGCAAAGCCTCGACGTCGTTGAGGTGGGTCCAGTCACCGGGGTAGACACCGCCGCCGGAGCGGTCGAAGTCCGACTGGGCTTCCCACTCCCACTCGATCATCTCCGTCTCCGTGTCGAGGACGAACACGCGGTCGTACGCGATGTCGCCGACCGCAACGTGCCGGTCGTCGACCAGCGCGATAGCGTGCCACTGGTTGCGGTCGCGGGGGTTCGTCCGTTCGTACAGGAGTTCGCGCTCGCCCGTCGTCAGGTTGAGGCGCTCTATGACGTTCCGGTTACACGGCTCGGTGGCGTGACACTCGGCGCGGTCCAGTCGCTCGGTCGCGACGTAGACGATTGATTCAGTCCCTGGGACGCGCTCGACTTCGTTGTAGAAGGCGTACCGGCCGTCGTAGTAGGCGACGGTCCCGTCGGGGTCGAACGCGACGAGGAAGTTGTTGCCGTGCTGGCTGGTCGTGATCACGGTCGTATCGCCCGGCGGGTCGACGGCACGCTCGCCTACCTCGAACGCGTCCGCTGGATCGGTTGCGGTGTCCTCCGCGGCGGCGAACGCCCCGGCGACAGTCGCGAACGAGGAGAGGATCACCGCCAGCATCAGCGCTCTGAGGCCGAGTCGGACGTTCACGACTATCACTGCCGTCCACGGAGCGGGCGACCATAACCGTTCACCTTCATCGCAGTCAACACATGCGACGGCTCAATCGGACGCCCGATACACCACCACACCGTCGTTTTCGTACGCCCGCGCCCACGACGACGATTGCTCGAACGACCGCTCAAGTGTCCCAAACTGTGCGGTCGATTCCCCGCGAATCGTGTACTGACCCTTCGGGACGTATACGTACTCCGGCGAGGCGGAAACCGAGGCTGCCACCGATTCGACACAGGTAACACTTTGACATTGCGAGACCGACTCGTAGGCCGTCAACTGTCTGTCGTACATCCCCGAATCACGCCATTCGACGCCCCATGGGCCGACCAACAGTGTCCGATCCGTCAGTGCCGGCAGCCACTCGGCGGCGTCTCCGAGGACGACGAACGTGGCATCCGATGGCGTCTCATCGGCGACCCACGTCATCGCATCGAGATCGTCGGAATCGAGAAATTGCGGCGTCGACGGATCCGTAGTGAGCGTCATCTCGTGGGCGAGATACGCGCCACCGACAGTGGTCCCGACGACGAGACAGGCCGCCGCGAGAGCCGCTTTCCTGTCGATGGCCTCGCTCACGTATCCGTCAAGCAGTTCTACCCGACGCCCAAGGTCAACTCCGACGGCAGCGACGACGAGCGCACCAGCGAGAAAGACGAATCGAGGCTGAGCGAACAATAGTTCAGCGGCGACGGTCCACGCCAGAAGGAACACGTCTCGGCGTGCGACGTAGAGGTACACTGCACCGGCGAGCGGCAGGAGGGTGAACGAGGCACCATCGAGAATCGTTGGGATGCCACCGCCGATCCCGCCGTGAGTTCCGCCTGCAGCAACGAACACGTCGACACCGTGAGTCGTGATGGCCCAGACGAGCCACGGAGATGCGATAACGGCGCCGCCGACGCCGACGATAGCGCCTGCGACGAACCCCGATTTCGAACGACCGCGGAGTACCCACAGGAGCAGATAGCTGACGACGACGAACAGTGCGTACGTCGGGTGTGCGAGTACCGTTGCACCGAAGGCGACGGTCCCGACAGCGAGCGCACGTTTCGAGCCTGTCTCAAAAACCCGATAGCCGGCATAGAGGGCTGTCAGCGCGTACAGGAGGGCAAATGCGCGAACGACACCGCCGGCCGAGAGGTGCCACTGGAGCAGCTGAGGGTTCACCGCCACGACGACGCTCGCGGCGGCGCCGGCCGGTCGGGAGTCCGTATAGTCACGGCCGAGCAAATACACCGGAACGAGTAACGCAAGGTATCCGACCGAGGGGAGCCACCGCGCCAGCACCACGGGATCGGCACCAAGATCGAGCAGCACCGCGAGTACGTAGAACTGCAACGGTGGATAGGCGAACGGGACACCGTCCGCGGTGTACCCGGGGATCCACGCGGGAAGCCCGTATCCGTGCGCGCTGATCTCGGTGGCGATCTGCACGTAGAGACCAGCACCGTACGCCGGGTACGGGTTCGTCGCAAGGTAGACTGCCACAGCGAGCAGTCCTGCACCCAGCCCGATTCCGAGCCACCGCAGGTCCTCGCGGTCAATTGGGACCCAGCGTCCGAGCACCATTCGCACCTCGCGAGGGGAGAGCTCTCCCGTCTCGGTCGGCGTGGATTCCTCGGTCATGGTCGCTTCACGGTGAGCGGCGAACGAAGTCCGATACGGCCGTCCCACCAGCGGTATTCGAGGACGGCCCAACAGATGCTACTTCCTAGGAGGAGTATGAGCGAGACCAGTTCGATGGAACCAACCCACCGTGGGAACAGATAGGAAATCGCATTCGCTAGTTTCGGTGGAAGTCGAACCGCGAGCGTGCTGTCAGCCAAGTTTTCAGCTGAACCGGGGCCTTTCGCGGGGAGTTCGAGCGAGGCAGCGCTGTGTCCGCCGGCGCTCTCGTCTCCCGTACCGAGCCGTTCGGCCTCGTAGGGAAATCCGATCGACGCGGTCCAGACGACCTCACCGTCACGGTCTACCTCGAAGACACGGTCGCCGTTGGAGTCAGTGACGAGCGTGTGGCCGTTCGGCAGCCGGTCGGCGTCGCGAGGCCATTGCAGTCGCTCGTCGGCCCACGTCCACGACTGGACCCAGTCCCCGTTCTCGCGCTGGTACTCTACCACACGCCCGTTCTCCGAGTCGGCGACCAGCAACGCCGGTCCCCCACGTTCGGGCGGGATGTAGTCGGGGTTGTGCTGTTCGTAAAGGGTGTCATGGTCGCCATCGCTTCCGAGGGTCCACGCCTCGCGGAGGCCACGTTCGATGTCGATAAAGACGACCTGATCCTGGTTCCGGAGGCTCACCATCACCGTTTCCCGACCGTCAATTTCGACGTACTCGACGTCGTTGAGGTGGGTCCAGTCGTCAGGAAACGGGCCGCCACTGTCGATGGCGTAGTCGGATTGTGCGTCCCACTCCCACTCGACAAGCTCGGTCGTCGTATTGACGATGAATACGCGGTCGCGGGCGATATCGGCGACGAGGAGTCGGTCGTCGTCGATCCGGTCGACGTCGTGCCATCGGGTCGAGTGTTTGCCGGGTGTAATCCGGCTATAGACGGTTATTCGCTCACCGGTCGTGAGATTCACCTGCTCGATGCCGTTACGGGTGCAGACTGTCCCGTCACATTCTCCGGGATCAAGATGGTCCGCAAAGACGAACTCGACGGTCGCGTTGGTCCCTGCGACGGGGTCGATATCCCAGTACCGCGTGTGCTCGTTTTCGTAGTAATAGATGCTCCCGTCGGGTGCGAACGCGACGAGTTCCGCTTGCGCCCGCGGCGCATCGTTCTCGTCGGTGACGAACGCGTTCGAGTCGGTCACGATGACGGTCATAGACTCCCGTGACCCGACGACGGGGGACTGGTTCCCCTCTCGAAACGCTTGTTCGACCGACGGGTCACCTGTCACGCGGTCGGCTGTTCGAGTGGCCTCCACGTACCCAGTGACGAGTGCTGCCGCTGAAGAGAGGACGACGAGCGCGAGAACGATGCGAACGGTTCGCCGCGGAGGATCCATTACCGGAGGGTGTCTGTCCCCCGTCTAAAACCTACTGTGTTGTCCCATCACGAGACCTTCGCCGTCGGACGAGAATGACTGTACAGCAGAGCCAAAGCAGCAGGCTGGCTTCGAAGCCGTGGATCTCGGCATCAACCCCGAGTCGGACTGTCGACATCGGATATAACCACGGGACCCCACTGACAGTGAACGAATCCAGAAGAAGGTGGGAACCGTATCCGAACAGAAGCGCCGTTGGTAGTCCCCTATCGTCTGAAATCGGGAGTGACTGTTGGCCTGATGTCCACTTTGTTCCCAGCCAGATGACACCGGTGATCACTGCACCACAAAGGGGAGTGTGAGTAAGCCCACGGTGGACGAAGGGAAATGACCAAGCTGGCGCGAACAGGAGATCGATATCCGGAAGAATTGCACCGACAAGACCTGCTAACGGAGGAGAAGCATCCAGTAGAGATATGAATGCGTATCCGACCAACGCGTGTGTCAACACGGCTGCGAGGACGTACAGGCGGTGTTCGAGCCCAGCTCCGTGAAACGACACGGGCTCAGTTGAACCTGTGACTGTATGAATCCCGGCGTTCCCGTGACGGGGAGAGATTAGTCCCATCGACAGCGGGAATCGAATAGTCGGAATCGATTTATGAACAGGCACACGAATCACAGCGAAGACGAGTGATCAAGGGATGACCCACCTAACTACTCGCCGCCGGGCACTTCTTGGCGCTCTCGGTAGCGGTACGGTCGCTCTCACGGGAGGGTGTTTGCGCCACGTCCGGTCGCTCACTGGGTGGGAATCGTCCCAACAGGTACGGCTTCACATCAAGACGGTACCTGACGATGCTGATCCCTACGCACTGACGCTCGCACGGGCTGTCGCCGACTGGTTCCGTGCCGCCGGAATCGACACGCGGATTACGCCGATGTCGGAGCAAGAGCTGCACCGACAGACGCTGCTGCGCAACGAGTTCGACTTGTGCCTCATGCGTCTCCCCCCTCGATTCAACGACCCGGACGCCCTCTACACGCTTCTCCACTCCCGGTTCGCCGAGGATCCCGGATGGCAGAACCCCTTTGGCTACGCGAATCTCGACGTCGACGACCGTCTGGAAACGCAACGTCGGACGAACGGCTCGCAGCGCCGAAACGCTCTCAGACAACTGCAACTCACAGTCGCGCGAACCCAGCCGTTCACGCTACTGACCGTTCCCGACGACGTTCGTGCGGTTCGAACGACTAACTACTCGAACTGGCGGGCAGCGAGTCTCGGTTCATCCCTGGGCTATCTCTCACTCGACCGCTCGGACGACCTCGACAGTGAAGCCGACGGAACACTCCGAGTGGCCATTACCGATCGACGTGCGACGATAAACCTGAATCCGTTATCCGTCGAATTTCGCCGGACGGGCACGTTGACCGGGCTTGTGTACGACCCCCTTGGATACGTATTCGAGGACCGGCTGATGCCTTGGCTTGCGGAAACGTGGGAGTTCTCTGACGACAGGTCCCCCACTGCACGAGTCACGATCAGAGAGGGAGCGATGTGGCACGACGGCAAAACACTCACCGCAGACGACGTGGCATTCACGTATCGGCTGCTCTCGGATACAACGCTCGGCGTGGATTCAGACGAGGAGACTGCCCCGCTCCCGTCGCCACGCTACCGTGGTCGTAGCAGCCTCGTCGCAAATGTGGACCCGATAGGAGATCGAACGGTCGAATTTCAGTTCGCGGACGTCACACCAAGCGTCGCTCGCCGCGCGTTCACCGTCCCGATCCTCCCCGAACACATCTGGGAAGAGCGGACAGATGTCGCCTCAATCGCAGGCATCCAGACTGGATCGGTCACCGAGGCCCTCGTCACGAATAACATCCCTCCTGTTGGGAGTGGCCCGCTCCAGTTCGTGCGAAACACACCGCGAGAAGAGGTCGTTTTCGAACGGTTCGATGACCACGTGCTGCGCCGGGTAGACAGCCCGACGAACGATCTCGTCGATCAGGCTGGCGACGTAGCGTTCGACACACTCTCCATACAAGTCGTGGGGTCGGACGTGACCGCCGCTGAAATGGTGACCGATGACACTGCCGACGTAACTGGAACGCCCGTGGGATCCGATGTAATCCCCCGTATTGGGCGCAGCTCCGAGTCCGAACTCCTCGTACAACGGTCATCCTCAGCGTACGTCCTGGGGTACAACACGCGTAACCAGCACCTGAATAATCCCCGATTTCGACACACGTTAGCTCGATTGATCGATGGTGAGTATATCACGGATGCCATCGTTGACGGATACGGACGTCCTGCAGTTGGTCCACTCTGGGATACAGAGTGGTACCCCTCGGAGCTTCAGTGGGAGGAAAGGAATCCTATCGCTAACTTCCTGGGATCAGAGGGCGAGATAGATGTCGCACGGGCACGGTCTGCATTCCGCGAGGCAGGGTATCGGTACGAAGACGGAAAGCTCGTCGGAGGGAGAACATGACACTTCTCCACGTCGTTCTGCAGGTGGTCGTCGTCGTTGCACTCCTGCACATCATCGGGCTGTACACCTTCGCACCAGTGCGAGAGTTCCGAAGCCTGCTCGTCGATGCGCAGACAAATGCCCGAGACGTTGCTCCAACAGCGCTGATACTCGGCATCGTACTCCTCGCGAACGGTCTCATCCGGAATGCCGGCGTAGAGCTCTCCTGGCTCATCGGTGTGAACATCACTGGAAGTATCCACGCACTCGAGGGACAGTTCGTCGCGACCGTCCAGTCGTTCGCGACACCGGAACTTACGATGCTGTTTAGTTTCGCGTACATCTTTGGGTACGTGTTCATTCTGACGTTCCCCGTCGTGCTGTACGTCCTCCACGACACGGAACCACTAATGACGACGCTGGTCGCCTACAGCCTGAACTACGCGATTGGTCTCGTGAGCTACGTCCTGTTCGTCGCCTACGGGCCACGAAATTACATACCTGAGATGGTCGAATCGCTCCTGTACACGAGCTGGCCACAGGCGCAGCTCTTGACCAGCCAAGTGAACGTCAATACGAACGTGTTCCCGTCGCTTCACGCTTCACTAGCCGTGACTGTTGCACTGATCGCCTATCGATTCCGGGGCAGGTACGGGAGGTGGCACAACGTAGCTATCGCTCTCGCGACGCTAATTGCGGTGTCCACTATGTATCTGGGCATCCACTGGCTAACCGATGTGATCGGCGGCGTCGTCCTCGCCGTGCTCAGTGTTTCGATAGCTACACGAATAGTAGACGGTAACCGAGATAGAACCGCCATCCGCCCACGTATTCGTCGGCGGCTCCGACGATTATGAGACCATAGCCACGGTTGCCCTCCGTATTCAATCGAGCAGTCAGCGTTACTTGTTTCTGATAGCCGCTGTCGGTTTAGTATGGCCATGGGCGTTCTTGAGTCTCTCCACCAAGCGCTCGTGGATACTACGAACTCCAGGGAAGAATCGCAGGAGACGTTCGAATACAGATGCGTACCGTGCGGAAACACGTTCACTGAACCAAAAACTCGGATGACTCGCGTCACCTGCCCCGAGTGCGGGAGTGCAGATCTTCAACTGGGTGAGTGAATGAACTATTGATCGAGAGTTCATTTGACGTCCCGAGAGCGGCGTTCTGATTGAACACGGTTTATTGCGAGATCCCAAAGGGTTCGATTCCCAAACGCGGTGTGCCGCCAGTAATTCTCTTGGCTGGTGATATTCACGTATGAGGAGTTCTCTACAAGACGTTCAACGATGTGGGTGGCAAGTGATGACAACCTATAGCGACGGCTGTCAGAGAAATATATGACTTGATGGATTTCTCGCGTATCCTCCGTTATTCGACACCGCCAAAAATCCGGGTCGTCCAGGTCTCGTAGCATCGCCTCGGTAACAGGAGTGTTCGTCCGTAGCAGTTCCTTATTCACTACTAACGTATCTCCCGGAACTAACACCTCCCGCTCAAACAGTGTCTCAAGTGTTGTCTGGGGCATAGAACCTAGTTTACTGGTCTGTGAGAGATTGTGTTCTGGTAGTCGTGTGTGATTTGTAATAAATTCTGGAGTCACACGGGTAAGAGAGTTGACCGATCTGCGGGGCGCGGACAGCGACTGTGACAGCTACAATCGAGTATCACCATGAGGTTTCAATGCTTGCACGCCCTCCAGCAGCCGCGAAGTGGGAATCATCCGAGTAGGAAGAGACCCATGCATTGAGACGACCAGTCTCAACTAATCTTCCTTGAGGAAGGGGACTCCGCACTACCGCATCAGTTGAAAAGACAACAGGTCAGACGTTCGCAGCAATCCGTTCCAGATAGTTGTACTCTTGTTCAACGTTCGTAATGACTCGGACGTCTTCCAACGTAGTCGGATCGTATTCAGAAATTAGTTCACAGATGATATGTGCGCCTTCCTTGAACTCGAAGCCGGCAGTCCCAGTCCCGATGACTGGCAGCACCAATGACTCACAGTCGAGCCGCTCAGCTTCAGCGAGGGCAGCACTGGTCGCAGCCCGAATACTCGCAGCCGATGCCTGTCCACTCCCGTAACTCGGCGTCGCAGCCGCGTGAATGAGATAGGCTGCATTGAGGCCGGGAGCATCCGTCACAGCGATGGCTCCGAGAGGCAATGGCGCTTCAGATGCAGCAGTGTCAGCAATCGATCCGGTCGCAGCCGATCGAAGTGCGTCAGCGACAGCACCCTCCATCTGAAGACTGGTTTCCGCCGCACTCACCAGTGAATCAGCCTCCTGTTGAGCGATATCATCGAAAACAATGGAGAACTCCATACAGTTCAGTCATAATTCGGTGTGGGTATAGGTTTGCAACTCTCCGTGATATCCAATTAGACGGAGAGCATCTCGGTACGCTGTCGGTCAGTCAAATCAGAACCGGTTTTTGTTTGCCCTCCCAATTTGTGGATATCCTACTCAAGAACAGCCAGCAGCTGAGTACTCCGATCTCTTCGCAGCAGACGACATGAGTTACATAGTTCGTATCATTGGTGGCGGGCAAGTGGGCCAGCAGATTGCCGACCGGCTCGAATACCGTGGTGACGATGTCTGTATCGTCGAAGAAGACGAGCAACGAGTCGCACTACTCAACGCCGAAGGCTATCAAGTCATACATGGAGACGGGACAGATCTCAGCGTTCTTCGGGCGAGTGACATAGACCGGGCCGATATCGTCATCGCTGCAACGGGCGACGACGACACGAACCTACTCACGACGCAGTTAGTGAAGACGAAGTTCGACGTCGAGACGATTCTTGCGAGAGTGAACGAGCCATCGAACGAAGAACCCTTCGAGGAACTCGGTATACAGACGATTTCCCGTTCGATTGCGACAGCACGGCTCATTGACGGCTATATCGAATCACCGGCACTGACACGCTGGACAGAGGGCCTCGGACGAGAGGGAGATCTCCAGGAAGTCCCGGTGACGAACGACGCGCTCGTCGGGAACACGATCGCAGAGATCGATTCAGAGCTGCCCGATCGGTGTTTCGTGATAGTGGTCGGTGCGGAAGGGGGTGCACACTTCCCTGATCTCGACGAAGTCATCGACAGAGGCCAACACCTGACATTGCTAGGAGACCGCGACGCCGTTCGTAAGGGAATGAAACTCCTCGACCCAGAGCCAAGTACAACAACCGTCTGATGACTCTTGCAACCAGAGTGGACGCTGGTGACTGAACCTCATCCCGATTTGTGCTGCTCGACACGCCGAACGTTCTGGGCGTACTCCCGGTCGGAGTCGTACAGCGGGTCGTTGGGGAACAGCTGCTCGCCCTCGGGAACGGTGACCGTCGGCCACTCGGTGTCGTCGACGGTCGTCTCCAGTTGGTCGACCCACTCGGCGTACACACCCCGCTTTTGCATGTCCTGTAGCCGCTCGAACACGGGGTCGAGGTCTGACAGGTAGTTGTTCCACTCGGCCAGCCAGTCCTCCAGCGTGTCGACGTCGTCGGGCACGCCGGCGTCGGTCAGCGACTCGACGAGCGTCTCGCGCACCTCGTCGACCCACCCACCGAGCGCGTGCCGGTTCTGTGCGTGGAGATCGTCGGCGCGATACGGCGCGATAGCCTCGCGGACGATGTGCTTGTACAGGTCCGGGATCTGTTCGAGCGTGTTCAACTCGCAGGCCCCGGTGCCTTTCCGCTGTTCCCACTCGTCGACGAGCGTGTCGTAGGCCTTCCCACCGGTCCCGGTCTTGTCGGACTCGCTGATGGGCTTGCGTGGCAGGCCGAACTGGTCGACCTGTTCTTTCGTGACGGCCACCTGCTCGATGCACACCCGGTGGTCGAGGTCGCCGCGCTGGTTCAGCCACGCTACCTTTCCGGCCATCGCCGAGGACATGTTGTCGCCCTTCGGGTCGAAATCGGAGAGGTAGCAGATGATGGCCGGTTTGCCGGCGTCGTTGACCCGCTGGACGAACTCGTGGGCGATGGTCAGCGAGAGGTCGCCCTCGCCCTCGACGATGACGTTCGCGCTGAGGTCCGCACACAGCGCGTGGATGTAGTCCGGCAGGCCCTTCTCACACCACAGTTCGACGTGGAAGGGCTGCTGGCTGGCCGTATCGAACTCGATTTGCTCCGCGAGCGACCGGGCGATATCGTCGGCGATGTACTCCGCGACGTCCTCGGGGCCGTCAAAGGAGAGTTCCCCACGGTCGCCGGGCTCGGGCAGCGTCGGGAGGTCGACGCCCGACGGGATGGTCACGTCGCCGACGTCCGCGGTTTCGCGATGCTCGCCGTACTGTGTGATGGTTCGCTGGGCGTGCTTGTTGTCGTAGATGCCACCCAGCGGAATGTAGCCGAGGATGCGCGCGAGCGTGCCCGCCGATTCGAGATAGTCGTAGCACTGGTCCGTGTTCTGGTAGACGTCCCACGAGCAGTTCGTCGGCGGCTCGACCGGGCCCTGGAGGCGGTCCAGTTCGCCGGCGTCGAACTCGACGGGGAGCTGGTCGAGATTGAGTCGAGACTCCTCAGTCGTCGACATGACGATGTAGTAGTGGACGCCACGGATGTGGATGCGGTCCGCATCACGGCCGGCGACGGCCTGCTGCCAGAGGTCCGCGAACCACTCGGCTTTGGCGTGGTCGGCGTCGGTCCCCTTGTACATCGGGTCACGACGCCGGCTTTGGATGAGGAGGTCGTCAGGGTCGACGCCGAGCGCGTCGGCGCGTTGTTTCACGCGCTGGCGCAGCGACGTCGGGTCGTCGCTCACCATCGGTGGACCGGCGACGTCGGTTTTCTCAAAGCGATGCAGCGCATACGCCAATTATCGGGAGAGACGGCATTAAAGCTCCCGACAGTGGGGGTTTGCGGGAGTATCGACTGCTTGGCATCATTGACAAGCTAACCAACAGTCGGGTAGGTGTGGGTAGTTTCGTTGGTTAGTGTCGTGGTCTCGCCGCTGTACAACCGTTTCGACGACACGATTATGCCAGTGACTGGCAGCCCCGGCATCGAGAGAAGGTGGTCGCTGCTCAATATCGACTCGTCGGCGTGTGTCGGCGGTATTCGGCTTCGGAATTACTATTTACCAAAATCAGCGTTCGAATTTACTAATGATCGGTTTCAAAAGAGATAATAGAAGAAATGTTGCGAACCCTCCAACAACTATATGCATTGATTGAGAAATACAGATGCGGGCTGCGAGCCCGTGCCTCTGACAGCTCACGCCACCGTCCGCGTTTCGCCGCTGGCCGTCGGCTATCGCTGGGTTCGGTTCCCAGCGATTTTCCATGGAGTGTTGACTAATGGCAATAGGTCTAAATATTAGCTCTACAACCACCCGATGGGGGCTGTCAGAGGTACTACAGACGGTCAGTGGCCGTGGTGGCTGACCCTGTAGACTCCACTTTCATCGCTACTCATAGTGAATAGCGGCGGACTCCATAGTTCTGACCGACTTCCCTCGTCGAATTGGTAATTGTAGCGTGCGAGATGCAGCGCGCATATTCATCGGTCTCTATCGCCACAGACCACTCACAAAGGAGAGAGATGATTGGTGTTTCAGTCGATGTTCGGGTTCGTGGGATGGAACACGCCAGCCGAGTTCCCCCGGTGGACCCAGGCGTGGAGACCAGTGAACCCTTCCGCACTCTCGAAGTGCCACCCCTCTTCTTCAGTTACTGCCAAGTTGCGCGGGCTGTCTTTGTCAGCAAAGATATTCGGCGGATTCTCCGATTGATCACCGGGCACCAACCACTCGACTGCACCGAGAATGAGATCGTCGTCGTGGGCCGGATCGTGTTGTTCTCCGGGACTGGGGTTGTAGCTTCCGTTGGTGAAGTACACGAGTATACCCGGATCCTCTAGGGTCGTCCCGAATGGTGGTCCATCAGCGAAGTGGAATCCCATTCCGGGGACATATGGAGAGACAGCAAAGTAGCCGTCCGCTCGTGCCGTTTCGATATCCTTGTACTTCCGAGTGACCGCTCGGACTGTGTTGAGCTGCTGGGAGAGGGCGTCCTTCCCACGTTTGGCGCTTGCGGGGCCTGCGACTGATCCGACGACGAGTCCGCCAGCGATTGTTCGAAGTGCGGTTCTCCGGGTCACATTTTGCTGTTCCATTATCGAACCATCCAGTTGATGGTTCTATCCCACCAGCATTGTTATCCTCTCATTTACATCCTCACAAACTGCTCTCAAATTACTCCAGCACACTACGCTGACTACATCCTCTGAATCGGTTATGCTGAACTCAATCGGTCAAGAAATCTGTGACGTGAGAAACTACGAATATCTCTGCGAATCACTATCAGTACATTTTCGGTAGCTGTAGCACAACCAGCGTACGTAATACACCGATAATATGTATTGCGGACACTGCTGAAGTTATCTCCCCTATTTCCCCCAGCGGGTCCGCAGACACCGGTCGTCCATGCCCCCACATGCCATCGAATCTGCCCGCGCCGGGTGTTTCCAGCCCGGCACTGTTCCACAACTCTGGAACCGTTCGACCACAATAGTCAATAGAACCATATGTGTATCTGACAGAAAGTCTGGGCGCGGACACCTTTCCCCCAGAAGGGGTCCGTTGGAGTCACGTCGCGAAGTCGCCCAGTCCGTGCTGGTCGGCCTCGCAAAACTCCTGCTGAATCTGGCACTGGTACCGACACTTCCCACACAGCCACTCGACGCCGAGCGTCAGCTCCGACGTCGCGGCGGTGCGCCGTTTGCACTGACCCGACTCCAGAGACCCGTTGAACATACCGAAATCGCATGTGGAACGACCGTTCTACTCACTCCGATGCTCGATGTCGGCCACCAGTGCCGGCGAGTCCGCTTCCCGGGCGTCGACGAGGTCGCCGTACCGATACGCTTCCCGACAGCCCTTGCAGTACGCGGTCGGACCCTACTGGTCGAGTACAGCGAGTCGGTGCGGCGAGAGGCGGTCGCCGTCTGCGACGACCGCGACCGCGTCGGGCCAGTCGAACTGGCCCGGCACAACGGCCACCCGCTCCGGCACGCCCACGTCGATGTGGTCGCGCTCGACTGGGTGGACTACGCCAGCCTGAGCTAACCAACACTCGCCGGCGTTCCGGCCCCTGTGTTGGTTAGCACGGCGTCGCCGTCGCTACTTTTTTTAGCCCCGCTCCCGCGTAGTATAAATAGGGCCACATGGCCCGCCGAGTCGGTCGATACAACCACTGGACATGGCTTGTCTCGGGCCGACTCATTTCGTACATCCCCATTCCCACTCTCAACGCTCGTGAGCGGCGGCGTCGCCGAAACGCTGATACGCCAGCGTGTTGAATACCCGGGCGAGACGATTCTTACTCATGCCACCAGACTATCCAGCGCCAGCAGTGGACAGTCTCCCGTCCATCGAGGCCATCACCGGCCCCTACGAGCGACTGCTACAGCTCGCCCGCGACCGCCTCGACGGACCCATCCAGACCCGGATTCGGTCGTGGGAAGACGGGGAGTTCGAGCTGCGCGTGTACCACGGCTACGGCCCGCATCCACAGCGGCCCCGGACCACGTACCGACACGTCCTCCGGTATCACGACGGCACCGGCGAGTGGTCCGAGGGACTGGTCGCGGTCGACATCGAGGACCCAATGGACCGAACGCTGATGTACAAGCGCGAACTACCAGCGGATGGCGTCTCCGACGCCGACGCCCCCAGCGAAAAAATTGGGAAGGTCGCAGGGGGCGACTAAGTTCCGCTCGTTCGTCGCGCCCGGTTGTTTCGCTTACAGCGTTCGCAGATTTTTTCGAGGAACGTGCCTTCCGGCACTTCCGCGTTGTCGTTCGCCCGGAACTCGCCCGACCAGAACCGCATGTCGTCGAGCGGTGTGTACGTCGTGTCGCACGCAGCGCAGTATGGCATTTTGTGTGTCACCTCCTGTGGCCTCCTTCGGCCACATTACTTTGTACACACCTACACCATTTAATTGTTTCTGGTGTAAACTTCTATTGTAAGCTAACAACAGCAACTAAGTGCCTCCAGATATTAGTTGTTGTAGATGGCACTGGAAGAACGCGATTTGAACGACACAGACGTGAAAATACTTGATACGCTTTCCGAGGGTCGAGTTACGCCAACGCTGGCGCGAAAACTCCTTGAGCAAGACGGTATCGAGGTCTCTCGGCAATATATAAATCAGCGAATAAAGCGTTTAGAGGAACACGGACATGTCGAAAACCTCCACGATACTGGCGTCTACCAGTTAATCAGCCGGCCAGATATGGATGTCTAAATTTGTCACACTAACCTGTGAGTGGTGCGATGATGAGTACGAGCGCCACCCTGCAAATGCCGACGATTCGCGGTTTTGCTCTCGTGATTGCCAAATATCGAACCGTCAAGAAGAGGGCAACTACGTTAGTGGAGAAGATCACCCTAAGTGGAAAGGCGGTAACGGGAGGGAAACACTCCGAGAACGTGTCTTAGAGCGGGATAATTATACTTGCCAGCGATGTGGTTCAGAATCTGACGATGTTAGAACACAAGCCGAAGTGAACCTTCATTGTCATCATATCATTCCAAAAGCCGCTGGCGGTCCGGATGTTATGGAGAATGCAGTCACCCTGTGTGAGAGATGTCACAAAAGAGTCCACCGAGAGAGATCCAACATCCATGAAACTGCGCCCGAGCTACTGGCCGAGTTACGCGAGGTCGTCTGTGAGTGAGCGTCAGCTGCGAGATTCGGCTGGTTGTGCATCGAGCGGTTCGATGTACGTGAAGCCCCGCGTCGGCGGGTCGGTCGGCGGCGCGACGTCGACGCGCTCCAACGGGGAGAACCAGATACGGCCGGTCTCGACGCCCTCTATCTGGCCGCCGGCGACGATACGGCCGTCTGTCTCGAACCAGATTCGCTGGCCGAACCGCGTCTGTCGTGGCGTCCCGGTGACCGTCCAGTAGCAGGTGTGGCCGTCGGGGACGTTCTCGCGGAGCTTGTGGTCGATCTGTTCGTCGGTCGTGTGGACGAGGACATCCATGTAGTCGTCTGAGTCCATGTGTTGGAACTGGTCGGTGGTGTTGGGGCCGAGGTCGCGTTGCGTCTCGACATCGGCGCTGGTGCTACGGAAAGCGAGCTTCTGGACGGAATAGCCGTCGTGCCACGCGGCGCTGGGGAGGGGCGTCGCCGAGAGGACTGGGTTGGTGTTCGTGTTCGCCTGTCCGTTCTCGTCGACGACGAGGTCGGTGAGGCGACCGCGCCGGCCGTCGTACTCCAGTTCGAGATACGCATCGGCGAACCACATCGCCTCGTGGGCGTCGCGGGCGGCTACGCGGAAGTAGCTCTCCTCCGCGCCGGACTTCGGGATGGTCTGCACCCGGCCGACGAGGTAGACGTCGAACTCGTCGGGCATCGGCTGGTCGTCGGGATACACGTCGGGGAACGTGAAACAGTCCGGGCACGTTTCGTTGGCGTGCAGCCAGTTCTCGCGTGTCTCGAAGGCCTCTCCGCACTTTCGGCACTGGATGGACTGGCGGAGCGTCATCGCACACCACCATCCAGCAGGTCCGCCGCCGAAACGTCGCACTCGATACGCTCGTCGACGTGTTCTTCGCGGAACTCCCGCCAGCGCTCAAGATGCTCGTCCAGCCAGTCGGCGGCCTCGCGGTCGGTCATCGGCTCCGGGAACCACAACACGCCCAGCAGGTCGTGCGGGACGTGGGCGCCGGCTAGCACCGGGTCGTCGGCGTCGGGGTCGAGCAAGTGCGCCGTCCACCCGTCCTCGGCACGGACCATCGGGAGGTCCTCCTCACACCGGGGTTCGAAGCGGATGCTTCCCTCTTCGACCGTTTCGTCGCCGTCGGCAGTCGGGACGTCGACCGTGCGGGTCGCGCGGCCGACGATGTAGCAGTCGTACTCGAAGGGGTCGTGGGTTGTGTCGCTCATGAGTCCATGTACTCCTGTAGGCTGATTTCGGGGCGCTCTCGTGCTGTCCCGCTGTTCTCTTCGGCCGTCTTTGCTTCGTGGCAGTCGTCACAGAGGACCTGTAGATTCGACTCGTCGAACGGGTGGCCGCCCTGCGAGATGGGGGTGATGTGGTCGACGTGGAACTTGCCGTCGGTGAAGTTGAGCCACCCGTATCGCTCGCGGAACTCTGCCCGCACACGCCGCCAGCGGTCGTAGCTGCCCGCCGGATGGTCGCCTTTTTTCGGATGGATGGGCGCAGCGAGTTCGTCGACGCGTTCGCTGGTCTGCCAGTAGGCCCGTTTCGCCATCGTGTAGCTGAGTCCGCAGTGCTGGCACGTGTGTTCATCTCGGTCGAGAACCTTTTCCCGGACCTTATCCCAGAGGAACATCGCCTGCACGGCGTTCGCGATATCCCGACAGCGCTCGGAGCAGTAGTTCCACCGGCCGTCGACAACTGGTTCGTGGCAGACTCGACAGCGGTCGTTCGACGGTTGGGGGAACAGCGTGTCCATCGACTTGTTGAGATTACGGTCCCTCACTGTTCGGCCCCCACGTACTCGGCAATTGTTTCGCCGTCGAAGTGTTCGGTATCGTCCCAGAACGTTGCCTCGCTGGGCGCGGTCGGCTGGTCGCAGTACCCGAGGATGTGTTCGGCGCGCGGGTCGTCGGCCCAGATGTCCTCGGTGGCGTCGACGTCGCTGTGGACGAGGTCCCAGTCGGTGACGTGGTCCAGCGACCCGAAGTCCACGCGCAGGTCGGCCTCGTCGACGGCGTGCTGTCGCTCGTGGCCCGCCGGGACGGTCAGGGCGACCTCCACCGTGTAGGAGAGGCGGACATCGTACTCGTGGCCCGCGAGTTGGTTGGGTTCGAGGTAGCCGCCGACGGCGACGGTCATGCGACATCGACCTCCGCGACGCTCGTCGCCCGTTGATACTGCTGGAACGCTTCGTAGTGGCCCAGACAGACCGGAATCGAAACGAGATGGTCGGCGTCGGATTCCCCGAGTGGAATGCCCATCGGGTCCAGCATCTGGACGACGGTGTGCATCTCACAGTTCGGGTGCGGGGCGGGTTCGCACAGCAGGCACTCGTCCTCCTCGTGTGCGTCTCTCGTGGGTAATTGGTCGGTGGTCGTCATTGAGCAAACTCCGTAATCTGCTGATTCTCGTCTTTCTGGCGCTCGATGCGTCGCTCTCGGTGGCACTCGTCACAGCGGTATTTCGTCCGCCAGTCCGAGTCGTCGATCTCCCGGTAGCCGTCGACGGTCTTGATGGACCGCCAGCAATCCTCGCAGACGTCGACGGCCTCAGGTTTCTTGACATAGGCGTAGGCGAACGGCCCACACGACCCGCCGCAGTCGTCCAACACGTCGTAGACGGTGATGTAGTACTCTTTGACCGTGTAGGCGTACTCGTCGCCGTGGAGATGCCGCCCGCCGTATTCCTCGCGTTTGAACGCGGTCTCGCTGACAGCCAGCTCGTCGCTGTGGTCGTCGTTCCAGTGTTGGGCGATGGACCGCGCCATGTCGACGACACGGTCGTCGGTAAACGTCGTGTCGCAGATACCGCACTCTGCTTTTCGCATCCGGAGGTCGTTAGCCGTCATTCGAGCACCTCACTGGGCTCGTCTTTCCGAACGAACCCCATATCGGACCCACAGTCCGAACACTCGGGGAACGTCGCTTTCACGCGCTCGACGAACGCGTCGGCAGTCTTCTCGGGACCGTCGCTCTCCATCTCGAAGGACTGGCAGCCGTTCGGACATGCGCCGACGACGACCGTCGTCGACTGGTCGGTGTCGTGGCGGTGGTCACTCATCGCCATCACCGCCCTCGGACCAGCCGGTGCGGTCGTCCCAGTCGTGTTCGGCCTCACCGTGTTCAGCGAGTTTTTCGAGTATCTCGCCGAACGACTCGCCCTCGACGACGTGGTCGCACAGTCGACACTGGGCCTCACCGGACTCGGCGACGTCTTCGAGCGTGCCGGCGAGCGCGGCCTCGTCCTCCGTGGGGACACCGTCAGTCATCACTCTCACCACCCTCCGGCGCATCCAGCACCAACAGGCGCTCCAACCCCTCACGCTCGTCGTAGTCGTCTGGCAGTGCCTCGGCCATCGTGAGATTCACAATCAACGACGCGGCGTCGCTGAACACCCTGTCGCGGTTCTCGGGATCGTCGCGGTTGAGGTACTTCACGTAGACGTCGTGGCGGAACTTCGCCCACTCCTCGCCGTCGAGGTGGCTGATGTCGGTGGCTTCGCCCCACGAGTGGTCACAGGCCGTTTCCTCGTGACTGCTGTCGGCCGGGACGTACTGCTCGCAGGGCACGCAGATGAGCATGCCGGGCCACTCAGCGTCGGCTTCAGAAGACAACGGTCTGCACCTCCGTTCTGTCGAAGGTCACAGCCGTCCCACAGCGCGGACAGCGCTCCTCATCGTACTCGTTGCCGTCTGGGTCGTGTGTCTGAGGCTCCTCGAAGAGTCGTTCGCAGCCACCACAGCGGTAGACCTCACGGACGTCGCGGTCGTCGTTGGTCCAGGCCTCGCCGTCGACCTCGAACCGAAGCCGAACCTCGTGGGTCCCGCTGGCGTCGGTACTGACGCCGTGTTGGCAGAGTTGTAGGTCGGGCTGTCGCCGGACGTGCGTGACGAGTGGGGCGAGTTTGGCCCGGCAGCGCTGGCTCTCCTCGGCGTACCAGTACGTATGTCGAATCTGTTGCTCGGTCAGCGCCCCGGCTTCGAGCGCCTTGCGTTCGGTCTCGTCGAGGTCGAGTTCTGCGATTCCGTCGTCGCTCATGCCGAATCCCCCGTGTAGAAGTCGTCGTACTTGCGTCGCCACCGCTCGGGCGTGCCGACGTCGCCCATCACGGTCGCACTGTGGACGTCAGCCCGCCACCGGGCCAGTTCGTACGAGCGCTCGATGCACCGCGTACACGGGTTGAGGTTGTAGTCCATCACTGCCTCTTCCTCGTCGTCGGCGTCGACCGACGCCCACGCGCCCTTCTGGCGGGTGCCACACTCCGGGCCGTCCTCGCGGGTGCCGCGATGGACCTTCCCGGTGTTCGAGGAGATGAACGACGGGCCTGTGTCGCTCATCGTTCCTCCACTGTGCAGTTGAAGTGGTCCGCGAGCGCCTGCATGACGTTGTACGCGTTCGTTGCGGGGAAGTCCGCGAGTGTCACCGTCCGCGTGACCGGCTCCGGGCCGTCGCCAGTCAGCGTCGGTTGGAGTGTCGTGACCGGCCGGACGACTTTCACGCGCTCCTGATCTTCCTCCATCCCCTCGCGAGTGTACTCCTCGATGCGGGGACTGCCGCGCTTGGGGAGGCGAGAGTGGTCAACGTCGGTCATTCAGAACGCCCCCAGCGACGCGTTCGCGTCGTCTTCGTCGTCCGTTTCCCCGCGCTGGCGCCCGCTGTCCCACTCGACGGTCACGTCGGCGGGATCGGTGCCGTCGTCGGTGGCGGCTAGCGCCGTCGCGACGTTGCCCAGCAGTTCGTCGCGGTCCGGTTCCACCCGCTGGAAGACGGTCGTGCCGCCGATGGTTAGCTGCTGTTCGTACTCCCAGTCTTCCATCGGGTCGTCCTCGTTGACGATCTCGTGGCTGAGGACAGCATTCCCGGACCGGTACTCGTCGTACAGGTCGCCGTCGACAGCGTCCAGCACGTCGTTTGGGCTGGCACGACCCTCGCCGACGTCGGGATACCGCTCCCAGACTACGCCATCGCCCTCGACGTTGCTCAGGACCCACGCGCCCGGCACCGGGTAGGCGTCGGGCCCGCGGTAGCGCGTCCAGTCGTAGTCGGCCGCCCAGTCCGCCTCGGGGGCGTCCCAGCGGCCGATAGTTCCGAGTCGATGCTGTTCCTTTGCGTCGGTGTCGCTCATGCTATCAGCTCCTGTCGGGCCCGCTCGGTCACGTCGGGGACCGGCGGGTACTCGCGTATCTTCCGTTGCTCGAACACTCCGTAGTCCTCGTTCTCGACGGTGAGTCGTTCCTTCATGCCCGGTCGCGGCGCGGAGGACTGCTTGAAGTGAAATCGGACCCCTTGCTCGCGACACTGCGTCAGCAGGTCACGCGCCCACGCGTGCTCCATCTCGCGTCGATACTCGCTCGCCCGGCTCTCGCCGCCGACGACCGCCCAGTCGAACCCGCTGAGGTCGACGTCGCCGATGGGCTCGATGAGTGGCTCGAACGACACCCACAGCGTCGCGGCGTCGGCGCTTCGCAACTCGTCGATGCGATGGGTCGTGTCAGGATAGGTGCCTCCGGGGCCACTCCCGACGGAGGTGCCCAGCCAGACGTTGGCCGGCCAGTCGATATCCAGGCCCGCCGCTCGCGACGGGCGTTTGGTCAGCAGTATCCAGACGTGTTCGGGACACTGCCGGGCGACAGCGATGACCTGCCGGATGAACGCCGTCGGTACCTGTTCGTGAAACAGGTCGGACATCGAGCAGACGAACACGCGGCCCGGCCCCGCCGGGAAGTGGTACTCGAAGGGGGCGTCGAGGCGGCCCTCGTGGGTCGTGACGACCTCGGCGGCGTTGGCCTGCGTCCACGGCGCGTCGGAGACGTACTCGGGAGCGTCCTCGCGGGCCGCCTGTTTCTCGCGCGTGTACCGCTCGGCGTAGCAGACGAGCGTGTCCGTCTCGCTGTCGTAGCACTCCGGGCCGGCGCGTGAACAGCCCGTGACGGGATTCCACGTGTAGTCGGTCCAGCTGATGTTGCTCTCTTGCATCAGCCGTCGACCTCCGCGAACGGTGTCTCATCGGCGGGCTTCAGCAGAACGCACGTCATGTCCGTCGGCTCGTCGAAGAACTCGCCAAACTGCGTCACGTCGAAGTCCTCGCTGGGTTCGGTGCCGAACCGGATGCCGCCCTCGTCGGTGCGTTCTCGGGTCGTGTGCCGGGCCTCAACGTCGCCGTCGACGACACGTATCCACGCCCGCCCGCCGACGAGTATCGGCATGAGGTCGGCCACGAGGGCGCCATCGGCGGCGTCGAGGATGGCCCACAGCCGGTCGCCGTCGGTCACGTCGTAGTGGGCCGCCTTCTCCCGACCGCGTTCCCGGTTCCAGCACGCCCGGCACCAGTGGCGGACCGGGACGCCACCGGTCGTCCCGAACACGAGCCCGTGGTCGGTCACGTCGGCGACCTCCCCGAACACCTCACGGTAGGCGTGCTGTTCCGTCTCGAAGGTCTCGCGACAGCCGAAGCACGTCCGACCGCCGGGCTCGTCGGCGTCGTCGGTGCCGTCCGGGCCGGCGATGGTCGGCGTCACTGCTCTTCGACCTCCCGGACCAGTCGCCGGACGACGTCGGCGTTCAGCGTCAGACTGTCGAAACAGCCCTGCATCCGCTGAGTGACGTGGACGCCGCCGTCCTCCAGCACTTCCAGTTTCGTCTCACGTTCGACGCGCTCGCCATCGAAAACGAACTCCTCATCGGCGGTGACGGCCTTCGCGATGCCCTTTTCGAGGTCATCGGTGTCCTCGTCGAACTCGGTGTGGATGTCGGCCATCAGGCATCACCCCCTGCGTCGACGACCTCGCAGTCGATGGTCGCCGCCGCCTCATCAAGGAACTCCCGAAGGCCCTCGGGCGTGAAGTCGACCACCGTGTGGCCGGTGTTCTCCCACTTCTCGACGGTGAACGTGACCTCCACGAAGCCGTCCCGGTAGCCGGGCCGGTCGTGGCATTGGGCGTGATTCTCGATGTCGTAGGCGATGTTCTCGCCGGCCTCGCTCCCCAGCGACGCCGTCTTGCCCGTCCGTGTCTCGAAGGACACCGACGCGCGCTTGAGCGGTGCGTCGTCGCTCATCGGTCGTCACCACCCTCGAACTCGCTGTACATCCGCTGGGCCTGTGTGTAACGGAGCGTGCCGTTCTGCAGTTCGAGTGGTTGCTCGTGGCCGAAGCGAATCGTTATCTCGCCGTCGGGCCAGAACGCCCCGACCATATCGGAGAGGTAATCGGCCGAGTAGAACGCGTACGGGCCGGCCTCGACGTCTGCTGCCACCGGCCACGAGTAGTCGACCGTGCCGTGGCGGTCGACGGCCTCGACGAGGAGTTCCCCGTCCTCGGCGCTCACTCGCACGCCACTCTCGGCGGCGTCGGCAATCCCACCCAGCACACCCCGTGCCTTCGGCGCTGGCAGCGTGACCGAGCGGTCCCAGCCGTCGTCGGGTGTCGGCCAGTCCGGTGCGTCGCGAACCGTCTCGGGGTCGTACGCCGCCGTCTCAGCTCGACCGTGTGGCGACGCGACCGTGGCGGTGTCGTCGCCGCTCCCGTGGCTGACAGTCAGCGTGTACGTGTCGGTGTCGAAGTAGCCCGGCAGGTCCTCGCCGAGACCGTTGACCAGCACGCCGGCCGACAGCGTGGCGTCGGTCTGGCGCACGCACTGGCGTTCGACGTCGACGACGGCCACTTGTGCCGGGTCGACAGCCCGGACGTGGACAGCGTTCTCGCGGATGTCCATCTGGCACTCGTCGACCAGCGCCGATACTGGGTTGATGACCTTCCAGAACCCGTCCGGGCGTAGGTCGGCTTCGGCCGTCCACGCTCGGTTATCGGACCAGCCGTCGGCGTCGATCTCCCGAGTCAGCGTCATCGGCCGTCCTCCAGTTCCTGGCGGACGTTCTCGGCGTCGACACACTGCAGGCACACGTCCTCGGTATGGTAGCTGGACCCGCGGCCGTCGATCCAGAACGTCACGCCGAAGACGGTCGTGAACTCCGCGTCACAGCGGTCGCAGGTCTCGATCCAGTCCCGGACCAGCAGCGAGGGATGGTCGCCGGGCTGCCAGAACCACTTCGGGAACCGGCGGCAGTCGTCACATCGCCACTCGAAGTCGTCCAGTTCCTCGCCCGGACAGATGTGGACGTCCTCGGTCGTCCCGCAGGCCGCACACGCCGGGTCGTCGCCGGGATAGCCCTCGGGCCCGTAGCGGGCGGCGAGTTGGTCACGCAGACGCTCTTGGCGGGCCTCGACGGTGGGTTCGACGTCCCATGCCCGGACGCCCTGCGGATTCCCGCCACACTCGGGACAGCGCGCGAGTCGGGAGGGTTTGTACGGCGCCTCGACCTCGTGGCCGCAGTTGTCGCAGGTCCAGCCCACGATGGGCGTACCGTCGTCGCGACGGCGACGGGGCCACGAGAGGCGCGTCGCCAGTGTCTCAGCCCACTCGGCGATGACCTCAGCGTGACACGCCGGGCCGTCCTCGTCGAGATGCTGGCACCAGCAGCCGAGTGTCTGCCCCGCGAGGTCGGCGACGGCAGCCCGGAAGGCGTCGTCGCGCTGGAGCTTGTCCTCGAACGCCTCGCGGTACTTCGCGACGCTCTCCTCGCGAGTGTACTCATCGAGCGTGAACGGGTTACCCAGCCAGCCACGCTGGCCCGGCTCGGCGACCGAGAGTAGATGGCGGCCGTTCTGCCCGCGGCCGACGTAGACGTCCGTTTCGTCGGCCTTCGTGTGGCCCACAGCGGTCTTACTCTCGGACATCGACAGTCACCTCCGGCCCGTGGTCGACCGAGCACTGCGAGCGCTGGTGGCGCTCGTAGGCCACCTGTGCGGCGTCGACCTCCTCGAACAGTTTCTGTCCCCGGGCTCCACACTGACAGGACCACTTGTACCCGCCGTCGGCGACCTCGACCACACCCGTCGCGTAGTCGAGTAATCGAGACTCGGCGAACTTCCGGCGTTCTTTCTCGGTCTGGGCCTCGTCATACCACCGGTCGGCCTGCTCTTCGAAGGACTCCAGTCGGCGTTGGGCGGCGTCGCGTTCCTCGGCCAGTTCTTCGGCGCGAGCTTCCAGTTTCTCGATACGCCGCTTCAGTCTGCTCTCGGGCGAGTCCGTGAAGTGTTGCTCGTGGCCGGCGGGACAGGTGAACGTCTCGCCGGTGCGTTTGAGTTGCTGTACTAACGCTTCGTCCATCGGGAACGTGCCGCAGTCGTCGGCGACACAGGTGATTCTCGTGATGCTCATTGGTCTGCCTCGTAGCAATCGCTGGTTGTCTGTCGGGTCTGTCTCGTGGCAATTCGCTGGAGATCCGCACTGTCGAGCGCCCACAGCGTCGTCGCACACTGGCAGTCGGCGTCGTTGGACGGCCACGCCCCACAGTCCGGGCAGCTGTCCCGGGGATGCTTCCCGCGAGCGTAGTAGCGCTCGAAGGTGTGGATGGGTGTGAACTCGTGGGCCTCGAACAGCGGGCGACTAGACCGGCCGGCGTCGCGCTCCCAGCCGAACGCGAACACCATGTCCGGGTCGCGTGCGGCCAGCCAGTCCAGTCGGGCGTCGAACAGCGCATGGCCGATGCCCCGGCCGCGCCACGCCGGGTCGACGACGTTCAGCCGAAGCCAGCCGTTGCGCTCGCCGGCTAGCGCGGCGTTCGAGAACGGGCCGTCGGGGAGCATCTCGACGGTCACGTCGTGGGTGTCAATGGTCGCGAACGCCCCGCCGACGGCGACCTCGCCATGCGCGGCGACGAGACCCAGCGCGTCGAGCGGGCGGCCGTCAGCGTCCTCGTCGGGCCAGCCCAGCAGTTCGGCGAGTTCTCGCGGGAGCCTGTTGGCCGCGTACTCGTCGCCGAAGTAGTGGTGCTGCTGGCGCATCAGGAAGAACACGTCTGCGCGGTCCGTGGCCGCCCGAATCGTCCACTCGCGGGTGGGCGACGTGCGGGCGCTGTCGGCGGCCATCATGACTCGGCCTCCGCGGCCTCGTCGATGGCCTGCTGGTCCACGACCTCGTCCTCGCGACCGTGGCCGTTCAGCGCCGACAGCGCTGCCTCCCGGACGGGGTCGGGAACCTCACCCCACCGCCGGAACCCCATCGGGTCGACGTGGCCGGGCCCGGGACAGTAGTGGGCGCAGTCGACGGCCGTGATAGTGCCGTCGTCGGTGACGAACGTCCACTGGAGGCCGTTGTAGTCCTCGATGGCCGGTCGCTCGTCGTTAACCGTCAGGTAGTGCGTCCCGACGTCGACGTGGTCCGCCGGGTCGGGCTCTGGGTCCGGTGCCGGTCGGTCGAGGGCGTCGCCGACGAGATGGCCGTAGCGCGTGTCGTCGCGGTTGACGCTGTTGAGGTCCTCGCGCTCAGACATCCTCGCACACCTCGCTGACGAGTGGGTGTAGCCGACGGCGCTTCCCGCGCAGGCGTTCGGCCGCTTCGGCCCACGACTCGCCGTCGCCGTCGGGCACGCCGGGGTCGTCGACGAGGCCGCCGTAGCGGTCCATCATCGGGATTCCTCCCGGCCGATGGCCCTCGGAGAAAGATTCAAATAGGATGCGGGAGCCCGCCCTCCTGCAATGATAGCAGAACTCGGTTCGTTCGCTGCAACAGGCGCGATACTGATCTCCGTCATCGGGGTTGTGGTTGCAGCGTTGCGGGCCCTCATCAACGCGTAGCGGCACGGTCGGTGGTCCTCCCCCGTTTCGGAGCCACTATCGACACCACACTTTTTGACACGGCGAGCGAATCTAGTTTCCCGTGTCTGAACCTGATCTGCTACAGTGTGCAATGTGCGGCTGGACCGGGGAACAGTCTGACCTCGACAGTACAAACACCGGCTCCGCCTGTCCTGCATGCGGTGAGATATTAATTGACGAGTAGGGCCACACCGGCCAGTCCTAGTGCTCTGGTCGTTCGGCAGTCGGTGCTCAGTAACGCTCATGGGAACAACACCCGGATCTCGTTGAACTCGAACTCGACTGGTTGCCCGCACTCCGGACACTCGACCGGCCGGCCCGGCACGTGGATGCGGTTGTCCTCGTCGACGTACGCGGGCTCGTCCAGTTCGATGGTCTCTAGTTCGTGGTCGCAGAACTCCGGGTCCGACGGGTCGAACTGGTCGCTGGCGGCGACGCCGCACTGGAACTCGACCTCGGTCTCGCCGGCAAGGTGTTTCTCGGCCGGCGGCGTGTAGTCGGCGAGGTCCTGCGACGGCGTCTCAGTCATCGTCCGCAACACCCCCGTCGGCGACGGGCTGTGGCCCCTCAGCGTAGTTGTTCAGCGTCGGTTTCGCGGTCGGCCGCAGGAGCGTCCGGCACAGCGCCTTCGCCAGCGCGACCGGGACGGCGTTGCCGATGAGCTTCGTCTTCCGTTTCTTCGCGTCCACGGGCAGCTCGTAGCCGTTGGGGAAGCCCTGTGCGCGCTTCAACTCCGGCGGCTGGAGCATCCGGAACCCGATATCCAGCCCCCACGGGAGCAGATCGGGGACCGCCAGCGCGTGGCGCTCGGTCGCGGTCACCGTCGGCAGCGGGTCGTCGACGGCCGCCACGTCAGACTGGCCGTTGTAGATGACCAGCGACGGGCTGACGAGGCGACCATCGTGGTTGTTCGCGGTGACGGTGTGTAGTGGCCGGTCGTCGGGTTCGTATGTCGGGTTGCTGAACTCGTCGCGTTGCTTGCCGTCACGCGGGAGGACGAACGCCTGCGGTTCGATGAGGCCGATAGACCCGCTCGTCGTGACCGTCGGGAGTGCCTCCTCGATTGACCGGGCGACGGCGTTGCTGTGCTGGCCGAGGACGTACGGCAGGCACAGGCCCAGACGACCGTCCGCGTCGGCGGGCGTGACCGCCGGGCCGCGAACGAGGAACGGTTCGTCGCGGTCAGTGGCCGCATCCGGGAGGTCCGCAGCGTCGACCGGGTCGTCTCGAAGCGTCCTGATACCCTCGCGGTCCAGCTCGGCGAGGACGTCGGCAAACGGGTCGAGAGCGTCGTCGCAGTGCCGGCGGATGCCCTCGGCAATCCGTCGGAGTGTCTTCGCGGCCGGCGGCGTGTGGACGCGCGGGTGGTCGATATCGCGCGTCCAGATGGACATGCCACGGTCCGACCAGTCGATGATGTCGGCAGCGGGGCGGTGTGGTTCGGTGTCGCCGGCACCGTCGGCGCTGTGGGTCGGCGTCGGCCACGCGGGTTCGTAGTTGAGTCGGCCCATCACGAACAGGCGGTCGCGGGCCTGCAGGTCGCCGTAGTCGGCAGCCGTGAACGTCTCGTGGGCGACCGTGTACCCCTGCGTTCGGAGGGTCCGAAGCCAGTCCTCGAAACAGGAGCCGTCCTTGACCATCGACGGTTCGCCGCCGTCGTCGGGGTACTCCAGCGGCCCCCACCGTCGGAACCCGGGAACGTTTTCGAGCAGGAACTGGTCGGGCCGCAGCAGGTCGAGCCAGTGGGCGACGTGGCGCGGGCTCATCCGCTTCTGGTCGTCGGACGCCATGCCGCCTTTCGCTGGCGAGTGTGGGATGCACGACGGGCCGGCGATGAGGGCGTTCACGCGCTGGCCGTCGACGGCATCCGGCGGGTGCAGCGCCTGCACCTTCGCGTTGTAGACCTCGGCATAGGGATGGTTCGTGCGGTAGGTCTCGACGGCTGGGTCCCAGTGGTTGACCGCGACGAGTTTCAGGTTCGCGTCCAGCCAGTCGACGACTGCCGGGTGCGTACGGTGGACGTCGGCAGGGTCGAGGCCCGTTTCCTCGGCGATGATGGCGCGGTGGTCGTCGATGAACGCCTCGACGAAACCGGTCGTGAAGCCGCCGCCACCGCAGAACAGGTCCACGACGACGAAGCGGTACGAGTTAGTCATAGTTCCTCCGCGATAGTGAACTCGGCCTTACCAGCGAGGTCGCCAGCCGCGTCGGTGACCGTCACCAGAACACCGTGCCACGGGTAGTCCTCGTAGACATCGTCGTCGTAGTCCTCGAACCGGACGACAGGATTGCCCTCGTACACCTGTTTCGCGCCGAGGAGTTCGCCGGTCGGTGCGAACAGCCGAACGACCTCTAAATCGGTCCCGTCCTGGAAGTCCAGATGCGCTCGGAGCGTGCCGTACTCTCCGAGTAGGCCCTCTTCAACGCCGACCGTTACGTCCGAGACGGCGCCGCTGGTCTGGAGGTTCTGTATCGCGTCGCTCAGTCCCCCAGACTCCGAGTCGGTTGAGCACCCAGCCAGTGCGGTGGCCGTGGCGCCGCCAGCCAACGACAGGACCTTCCGGCGGCCGATGGTGTGGTTCATCTCGTCAGTCACGGCACCCCACCTCCACGGTGAAATCCGACTGTATCCACGCGTCTTCGTTCTCTTTGTCGAAGATGAGCACCGGGTCGCCGTCGACCTGCTCGTTGCGCATCGAGATGACGCGGGCGTTGAGCTTCGCCAGTTGTTCAGCCTCGTCCTCGGTGACGGTCGGGCGGTCGGCGGTGGTGCTCATTCGTCGACCACCTCGAACTCGGCCTCGTAGGGCCGGATAGTCACCGAGTTCAGCGTGCCGAACGGCATCTCGAAGCGGGCGCTCCGGGACGTGCCGATGCCGCTGGGGTCCGAGATGTCGGTACACGTCGCCTCGAACTTCGCCACGATGTTGCCGCTCGTCCCGTGTTCGCGAGCGCGGACGAGGACCGTGTCGCCCTCCTCGAACTCGAAGTCCGGTTCGTAGGTGTTCTCAGACATTCGCGACCGCCTCCGTGACGCCGGCTTTCTCTAGCCACTCGTCGTCGACCTCGCTCAGTTTCTCCTTGATGACGTCGCCGATGCGCTCGTCGAGATCGTCCTCGTCCTCGAAGTCCGCGTAGCCGAGCCCGACGAGCTTGCCGTGTTCCTCGAAGTCGCCGTCGTCCTCGTTGAACGTGTGGGTCGCCGCTTCCTCGTTCTTCAGCGGGCGGGTCCGGCGCGTGTCGGTCGTCATGATGGCGCCGACGTGTTCGGGGTCGTCGTCCTCCGTGACGAGGTAGAAGTGCTTTCTCACGACTGGACCACCTCGGTTTCCTGCACGCCCTCGGCGCTGTCGAGTATCTGCGCGAGAGATTCGGCCTCGGAACGACCCTCGGTGCCGACGCTGTAGCAGTCGATGCCCTCGATCTGCACGCGCACGTAGAAGTTGTACGCCCGGTCCAGCGGGGTGTCGGTGCCGTAGACGCTCACGACTGGAGCACCTCCTGTCGATTTCCGGCGTCCCACTCGTCGTAGCAGCCCGAACAGAGATCGAGCCAGTTCAGCTCGGAGTCTTGAACAGCGGCAGCGGGGTCGCGGTGATTGTACTCGTCCCCACACCCATCGCAGATGTAGCCGAGGCGGGCCATCAGTCCTCGGCCTCCTCCGGGTTGACCGTCAGGTCGGTAAACTCGTCCACGGGCGTCGGGTCGCGCATCGGGTGGCGAAGCTCGCCTTTCAGCGACGGCATAACGCCAGTTGTGTCGATGAGCAGGCCGACCGATGGCCCGTTCCAACCGGGCGAGTCTTCGCCGTAGACGACCGTCGTCGCTCCCTTGTCCGTCACGTTGACGACACGCTGGCGCGTGGTCTGTTCCTCGCCGTCTGCGATGAACGAGAGTTCGAACGTATCGCCTTCGGAGATGTCCAGCGCCAGTTCCCCGAACTGTTCATCGCCGGCTTCTTGCACCGTCATGCCTCCGCCTCCCCGCCGTCACCGGCTACCCACTCTCGATGCGCAGCCAGTTCGCGGCGACCGCGAGCGGTCAGCGCGTACTCGTTCGTTCGCCGGTCGGCTGCGGTCTTCTCGACCAACCCCTTCTCGACGAGCGTGTCGAGGTTCGGGTAGAGCCGGCCGTGGTGGATTTCCTGTACGCCGAATGCGTCTTCCAGATGGCTTTTTAGACCGAGGCCGTGCGTCGGCCCCTCGGTCGCTATCGCCACCAGCAGGTCCCGCTGGAACCCGGTGAGGTCGTGTAGCGGGCCGCCGTGTTTGGTCTGTGACATCATATTTTGATGTGTCGTTATTCAACATATATGTTGCGACAGCTCGGAATGTGTTGATATTGCCCCGTATATTTACATCAACGTCACTCGAAATATCGCCACGTACATGTTGATGGACAGCGCTGAGCGGCGTATGCCACGGGCGTTGCTTACTGACGGGGAGCGGGACGCGATTCGCGGCGACGAGATGGATGAGAGCACACGGTCGAGCCACCGCTCACGGATTCGGAAAAAGCTCAACGAGCGAATGGGGGAGGACGCGGACTTGCTCCGGCGCCACGAGCCAGAACTGTTCAATCTACTGCACGAGCAGGTTTGCGAGAAAGTCTACGACCAACGTATCGCAGAGCTTGAGGCACGAATCGACGAATTGGAGGGGCGGCTGGATGAGGGATGAGCGACGCGATTACGGCGAGAGGTCACCAAACTTCGCGAGCAGATAGATGACGACTGACTACTCGTTCTCGAACACCTCGGCCGCGACATCGGCGAACTCGCTGGTCCACTCGGTGTAGTGGGCGATGTCGCCGACGTGGTAGCGCAGGCGCCACTGCCGGTCGCCGACCGACGTCTCGAGGAGCGGTCTGATCCTTCAGCCGACGCCGTCGCAAGCCGAGTTTCAGCACGTGACAGCGACGATGTAAGTCAGTAGGACGCAGTGTTTTCGTCGACCCCCCGGGGGTAAAGGGGATATTGGAGGTCGACGAAAACGATTTAGTGAGAACAGGCTATAGCTGGGCTATGGCCCGTGATTGGGGCATGGTTACAGACGGACCCTCGGGCGGTTGAAGCGCGGCACTCGGAGCGGTCGCGGCCGACTACCTCAACGTTACAGACGGACCCTCGGGCGGTTGAAGCCAGTAGTAGGTGTTCGTGGCGTTCGTGTCGAACGGTTACAGACGGACCCTCGGGCGGTTGAAGCCGATTACAACAATCTATCCTCGAGTCCTTATTGTCGGTTACAGACGGACCCTCGGGCGGTTGAAGCGCCACAACACCTATCGGATGATCGTAGCCACAATCGTTACAGACGGACCCTCGGGCGGTTGAAGCGATTTCGTCCTGCCGGCGGGTGAGCGAGACGGATTGGTTACAGACGGACCCTCGGGCGGTTGAAGCAATCTCTCGTGCCATGTTAGTACAATAACCCCCCAGTTACAGACGGACCCTCGGGCGGTTGAAGCCAGTTCTGTTTGACAAGGCGCTTTCCGAGTTTCTTAGTTACAGACGGACCCTCGGGCGGTTGAAGCGGGTGTCGCTACTGCAAAGACGATGATTCAAAAGGTTACAGACGGACCCTCGGGCGGTTGAAGCGGGAACCGGTCGACAAGCTCGGGGAAAGCGAGGACCGTTACAGACGGACCCTCGGGCGGTTGAAGCCCGACTCGCTCTTGTCGGGATGGATGACCCACCGGTTACAGACGGACCCTCGGGCGGTTGAAGCCTCGGTCCGGCAGTCGTCCGCGCCGTCGTCGTAGAGTTACAGACGGACCCTCGGGCGGTTGAAGCCCGTAGAAGACCATCTCGGCCTCCTCCGTGGCGTGTTACAGACGGACCCTCGGGCGGTTGAAGCTCGACTTCGACGTCGACGACTTGACCGGCGTACTCGTTACAGACGGACCCTCGGGCGGTTGAAGCCCGAGGACGAACAGCACCGCGACAAGGCCCAGCTCGGGTTACAGACGGACCCTCGGGCGGTTGAAGCCCCGACATCGAAGTTCTTGCAGTGTTTGTGACCGCGTTACAGACGGACCCTCGGGCGGTTGAAGCTGATACTGTTCCGCAATCTCCTCCGGAACGGGCTGGTTACAGACGGACCCTCGGGCGGTTGAAGCTGCCATTGTTATATTTGCAAGTCAGTTTCTAACGCTGGTTACAGACGGACCCTCGGGCGGTTGAAGCGGCGGTACGTCTCTGTACTCTTTGACCAACTTGTCGGTTACAGACGGACCCTCGGGCGGTTGAAGCACCAGCTTTGGGCCATAGACTGTTTTCGCAAACGAGTTACAGAGTTACAGACGGACCCTCGGGCGGTTGAAGCATTTGGCTTGTAACGGATTGTGACCGTGTAGAAATCGTTACAGACGGACCCTCGGGCGGTTGAAGCTTGAGGTACGCCGTCTTTCGCCAGTCTTGTTCTGTCGTTACAGACGGACCCTCGGGCGGTTGAAGCATCTAGCTCATCCCCATCAAAGAAGCGTCTGGCTGGTTACAGACGGACCCTCGGGCGGTTGAAGCGCGACGGCGTGAGGGCCATCGACTCAAGCCTCCGGGTTACAGACGGACCCTCGGGCGGTTGAAGCAGGTCATGAGTACCGTCATCGATACAACCGCGCGTTACAGACGGACCCTCGGGCGGTTGAAGCGTCACTCATCGGCACCGCCCCCACCGAGGTGTGAAAGTTACAGACGGACCCTCGGGCGGTTGAAGCAATCTCTGCAAAGCTCTCTTGCTCATTCTGAATGGCCGTTACAGACGGACCCTCGGGCGGTTGAAGCCAGCGCAAAGCCGGCCGCGCCGCCCCGACAAACTTCGTTACAGACGGACCCTCGGGCGGTTGAAGCTTGCTTGATGTGGGTGTGCAGCCGGGCCACGTTGGTTACAGACGGACCCTCGGGCGGTTGAAGCCTTAAGCTGGACTTTGCGCTGGTCCACGAACGTCGGTTACAGACGGACCCTCGGGCGGTTGAAGCAAGACGGCGGTATTGGACCGAGTCACATCGAAATCGGTTACAGACGGACCCTCGGGCGGTTGAAGCGGTCAACTACCCACACCCCCGATGTTGCATCATGAGCGTTACAGACGGACCCTCGGGCGGTTGAAGCAGCTGGTCGGACTGGCCGAGGATCTCGTCCGACAGTTACAGACGGACCCTCGGGCGGTTGAAGCAAGGCTAGACAACTCATTCTCGAAGTTGTCCATCGAGTTACAGACGGACCCTCGGGCGGTTGAAGCGGTCAACTACCCACACCCCCGATGTTGCATCATGAGCGTTACAGACGGACCCTCGGGCGGTTGAAGCAACCGGTCGTCGTCCGGGATTTCGTCCATTGTCTCGTTACAGACGGACCCTCGGGCGGTTGAAGCTGGTAGATGTCGTCAGTCTTCTTCCGCGTCCCGGTTACAGACGGACCCTCGGGCGGTTGAAGCATGCCCGACTCGGAGGACGCTATCGACAAGGGTGTTACAGACGGACCCTCGGGCGGTTGAAGCGACCTCATCTGCGCCCAGACCGGTCGGCAACTCCAGGTTACAGACGGACCCTCGGGCGGTTGAAGCCTGGTACAATGGGCCGCACGTACGAGGACATTGAGTGTTACAGACGGACCCTCGGGCGGTTGAAGCATCCCGATTGTCGAACGGAAGGCCACGAACAAGCGAGTTACAGACGGACCCTCGGGCGGTTGAAGCCGACGAAAAGGAGGACAGTTCGTAATGGCCGACACTAGTTACAGACGGACCCTCGGGCGGTTGAAGCTCGTCAACGTCGCCACGGACTTCAACGTGGTCTGGTTACAGACGGACCCTCGGGCGGTTGAAGCATCGGCTTCAACGGTGGCGGCGGCAACCTGATGAACGTTACAGACGGACCCTCGGGCGGTTGAAGCTCTCCCTCCGACCGTCGTGGCCAGTGGGTCGCCGGTTACAGACGGACCCTTGGGCGGTTGAAGCAGCATCTCCTCGTTGAGCCGGCGAATCTCCTGTTTGTTACAGACGGACTCTCGTGCAGTTGAAACTCGCTGGACAGGACACCACCCAACCATCTATTTGGGTTACAGACGGACTTCCGGACTGTTGTAGCCATCTCTTGTCGATCCGCAAAGCTACCTTCTGAGCCAATACCATCAATCCTCAAGCGTCCAAATCCAGCGATAGCTCTACTTACACTCCGCTACCCTGACCCTTTTGTGTTGGCCGGGAAATGAGTCTGTCGTGACGTATCAACTAAGTACAAGCGGGGTGGGCTGACCGGTGCGGATACTCACACGTCTACAAGCTCGCGCCGACGCCGCCTACGACAACACCTATCATCACAAACTCCGGGGGCGGTTTTGGCAAGCCCTCGAAGGCAGTACGTACGACGGTCTCCACGACGCGAACCAACCCAAGCCGTTCGCATACAGTAACCCGTTCCCGCCAGGCGACATGGAGGAGGGTGACGAGCGAAGCCTCCTCGTCGCCTCCACCGATGAATCCCTCCTCGCCCATATCGCCGAGGACCTCACGCATGACCGGGAACTGAACATCGGCGAGATGCCGTTCCACGTCGACGAGGTCACACCGCTGTCGCCCGACGTCGGCGAACCCGGGGCCAGCGGAACCCTCGAAACCGGCACCGGCGTGCTGGTTCGGATCCCACCGTGGCGCTTCGACGAGTACGACATCGACGTCGACCACGACGAAGCGGAGTTCTGGCGGCCCGAGCATACGATGGAGCCGTTCCGGAACCAGATCGAGGCCAACCTCGACAAGAAACACGGCCTCTACGCACCGGACTACTTGCCCGGGCCCTCGGACGTCGATGGTGACCTCTTCGACGGCTACGAGCTCATCAAGACCTTCGCCATTCCGGTCACGCCGACGCAGGGTCGAGAAGAGACGTGGGTGCTGAGCAAGTGGCGCTTCGACTACACCGTCCGAGATGACGACCACCGTCGCCACCTGAATCTGGCGCTGGACGTCGGGCTCGGCGAGCGCAATTCGCTGGGCTTCGGGTTCATGAATGTGACTGACAAGACCACGATAGGGGGGACTCACTCGAATGCTCTCCCCTGACGAATTCGAGGCGGAGTATGGAGACCGCTTGGATGATGAAATCCCGGAACGGCCGGTTTCGACGCTCCGGGATATCCAGCACCTTTACGGCCGACTTTACACCTTGGCAAACCCCGAAAGCGGGGGGTTTTCCGCATATCTCACCCCCGACGAGTCCCGGGACATCCACGACGAGCCAGAGAGTCTAATCGCGCTCCGCATCAACCTCAATGACAATGAGAGTGCGACACTGGCCGACGATCCGGTCGAAGTGTCGACGCTCACCGATGCGCTTGTCCCTGCAGTCGCACACTGCGACTACGACTCATCTGCGGGCATCGACCACAGCATCACCCACCGGACCGGTCAGAACAAGCCACCGGGAAGAATTGCTGGCTATCTCGTCGATCGCCTCACTCGCTGGGCGACCGACGAAGTGGTCGCTGACGCTGCAGCTGACCATGAGGACGGCTGGATAGTCGACGCACTCGCTGAACTGGGCGAGGATGAGTCACTACCGGAGCGCGTTGAGGCGGCGGTCACAACAAAACTCGACGGGAAGACGACGGCGCTGACGACGGTGAAGGTTCAACCGCCCGACGCCGAGAAATATTTTTATCCAGGCGAACTCGCTACGGAAAGCGCGGAACTGAACCAGACCGACGTGTTTCAGGTTGCGATGCGGGCGCGCAAGCTATCGAAACTCGTCGACAAGAACGCTGCTGACGATTCACAGGGGGAAGCCGTCGACCTCCTCACTGGCGAGGGTACACAGACGGTCGGGATGGCTGAGGACCCGCTCAACTACTTTCTCGGCAAACAACACGAATCGTTCCCAGGGTTGGATCCGGAGGAGGCGTGGAGAGCACACCCCCTTTCTGAGGATAGTGCAGTGATGCTTATCGCCTCCAAGACGTTCGTAAACGCCTGTTCCTATGGTGCGCTGAACATGCGAGTGTATTACCTACCGTACTTTTTTGGCCGGCCGACGGTCGAGAAGGTGCTCGCGCTGTACGACATTCTTTATGCTGTCTACCAGAACGACGATCTGACGCCAGTCGAACAGGCCTATCAGTCCTACACCAGCGATAGCTCCTTTGGGATCGATTCGAGCCACGAACTCCGATTTTATGTCGGCGCAATCCAGTACCAACATGAGAATCGCTTCGATGTGTTCGGCGACACCATCGACGGGTCGCTCATGTATCCCGTCGACCTCTCGAACGCACACGAAGCGGTCGTCGAGAGCCCAGTATTCGACGACGCGGAGTTTCCCCGGACAGCGCCCCTACCAACGCACCCAGACTGGGGCCTCCTTACGGCAGGTACACAGCTCCGGAGCATCGCCACCGGCTGGTACCTAACGCAGACGTTCCCCGACTTGGCATCTGATGAGGAGATCTCGTCCGACGACTACCGCATCAAGGCGCTCGTAAATATTCTCTCTGGGGAGCCACTGCTGGCCGAGGAACTACTCCAGGAGTACACCGAGGCAATCACCAACACCGATGGTGACGACCACCCGTCACTCACCATCGCCTCGCAGTTCGCACAGCTGTCCGCGCTGGCCGAGGCCGGTCTGCTCGACACAAACGACTCGCGCTACGAACCGCTGACCAAAGCACCCACCTACGATTCACCGACTACGATGACACAGACAGACGAGATACGTGCCGACGGCGGCCACGCCGCCCTCGAACGTGAAATGAAACTTGAATCGTTCATTGACGGAACCCCGGCGATACGAGAGGATCCCCGACGAAAGGCGGCATTCCTCCTTGGCGCGCTCATTGGGCATATTTCCGGGTATCAAGAATCGAGCGAAGGCCGCGCGACGACACTCGTTGACCAGCACCCCATCAAGGGGCTGACAGTCCGAAAGTTCAAGCGGACGTTACAGGAGGCGATCGACAAGGACGTCGTCTATTCGCGGGATAACCGAATGAGTTCGACGATGTACGCCGAAGTGGTGGACGAACTCCGCGCAGCCGTCGCGGACAGCGGGACCGACCCCGATGAGTGGGAGATAGACACGACAGATCTCCGGTTTTACTACTCGCTAGGGGTCACATACGGTCTCAACGACTACGAGCCGAACGAGGAATCGAGCGACGAACCGACCGACGACGCAGAGGAGGCCTAATACATGTCAGAGACAACTGGGACTGTGACGAACCGATCCGAAATCGTATTTCTGTACGACGCCGTCGATGCGAACCCCAACGGCAACCCGCTAAGTGGATCAGACCGTCCGCGTATCGACCCGGAGACACAGCAGTGCGTCGTCACCGACGTCCGGCTGAAGCGGTATCTCCGTGATCAACTCGATGACGACGGCCACGGGGTATATATCCGGAGCGTCCAGTCCGATGACGGCAACCAGTACAGTCGCGAGCAACTACTCGGCGACCGACTGCGCGAACTGGACCCCGACGAGTGGGATCTTGATGACCTCGACGATGAAGAACAGGAGGCACTATTCGACGAAGTCTACGGGACATTCCTCAGACACAGCGCCGATGTGCGGTACTTCGGCGCGACCATGAGCGTCGATCTGAAGGGCAAGTACGAGGGATTCGATGACTACCTTCCAGACCACTTTCAGGGTCCGGTCCAGTTCTCGCCGGGTAAGTCGATGCACGCGGTGTCCGAAAACGAGGAGTATAACAGCCTAACAAGTGTCATCGCCACGGGAGAGGGGAAAGAGCAGGGTGGCTTCGACTTGGATGACCACCGAGTGAAGTACGCGCTGATACGCTTTCGTGGGCTCGTCGACGAACACGGGGCCGACGACACGAACCTGACCGAGGCCGACGTGCGGCGACTCGACACACTCTGTTGGCGCGCGTTGAAGAACCAGACGACGAGTAGGAGCAAGATCGGACAGGAACCACGTCTCTATGCCCGAGTCGAGTACGCCGAGGAGAGCTTCCACTTGGGGGATCTCTCTCGTGAATTGCGCGTCGACGAAGATCACTCGAAACCTGACGAACAGCTCCGCTCTATTCGAGACGTGGTTGTCGACGTAGACTCATTCGTCGATCGCCTTGATGAGAACGCCGAGCGAATCGACACGATCCACGTCGCCGGCAGTCCATCGCTACGAATCTCCGCTGACGGGGACGTGACCGACGTTGAAGCGTTCTACGACGAACTGGAGGATGCTCTCGGGCCGGACAGCGTCCACGTTATCGACGTCTACGGCGAGTTCGAGGAGACCCTCCCCGAGACCGCCAGATGACGATGGGCGAGACCAACGCCGACGCTGACGACCAGCCGGTAGGAGAGACGTGTCTCTCCTTCACCGTGCGCGGCGAGTGGGGACACTTCCGCCGCGTCGAGGGCAACATCGTCAAGCAGACCTATCGGCTGATGCCTCGAACGACTATAGCGGGACTGCTTGCGGGCGTCCTCGGCATCGGTCGGGACAACTACTACGACCTGTTTGCTGAGGAAGTCTCGGCCATCGCAATCGAGCCTCGTGGGACACTCAGGACGATGAACATCCCGCAGAACACGCTCTCGACGGCCAAGGCAAACATCGATATGCACCCTTCACGCGGCCATGCCCGCATTGGCCTTCCTGACCCGACCGACCTCCGCCAACAGCATAACTACGAAATGCTGGTGGAGCCCGAGTACCGAATCGACTGCTGGCTCGACGATGAGGAGACCTACGCTAACCTCCGCCGCCGGCTCCGCAACGGCGAGAGCTACTACACACCCAGCCTCGGTCTTTCTGAGTGTCTCGCGTCGATAACGTATCACGGCGAACACAACATAGAATCCGCCGACGCAACCGACCCAGTAGTTGACTCTGCCGTCGTCGAAGCAGTCGACTCCGTCGTGCTTGACCAAGAAACGCCAGTGCGGACCGAGCAGTCGCCAGGATTCATGCGGACGGACGACGGCGGCCGTGTCACGACTGATTTCGTCGCCTACGGGTTCAGTCCCCGGGGCGACCCGCTCACCGTCCGCGACACCGACGCCTGCGTTGTCGGCGGGCGGAAGGTCATGTTCAGTTGAAGATGTTCGAACGAACGGACCGGTACTCACACTATCGGCACAACGGCGAACCGATTCATCTCCTTGATCACCAGCGGGACGTGGCGGAACGTGTCACCTATCTCGCCCCGATGGCAGCTAGGAGCTGTGCCGGTATCCCAGTCTCGGAGCTTGTGCGGCCCGCCGCTCTCGTCCACGACTTCGGTAAGCTCACGACCGCGTTCCAGCGACATCTTGACGGCGAGTCCGTTGACGAACCGAAGAGCCATGCTCCGCTGGCTTCTTTCGCGGCGTTCTACGCGCTCGACGAGATCGGGTATGACCGCGTCGACGCGCTGGTCGGGCTCGTCGCCGTCGCCAAGCACCACGGCGACCTTCCCGACATCGCCGACTACGTCTTCGAGAACACGCATCCAGAACAACAGCGGGGCAGAAAGCGCATCGAGAGGATTCGGTCACAGATCGAAGATATCGACGACAACGCCGCTGCCCTTGCCGATGAAATACTGTCCGAAGCGACCGATGGCGCAGGATCGTGGGACGAGTTCGCGAACCATGTGGCCGGCGAGCAGTTCCTCCTCAATGTACTCGGTCCCGTAACCGGTAGGACTCCAATGAACTCGCAACCGGACGCACTACCCGAGGACTTCTACGATGCGGTGCTTTCGGTCTGGTCGACGCTGACACTCGCCGATAAGACGAGCGCAGCCGCGCTCACTGCTGGAGCAACGCTTGACACCGCTGCGTATGATGGAGATCGACCGTCACTATCCAGTCTCGAAGACAAAATCGCGACCCTCAAGGATTCGCTGGACTCTGATGCGACGGCTGACGAGCGGCGAATCCACGAGCTTCGCGGCGACGCCCATGAAGAAGTAATGGACGCCGTCGGGGAGTTCAGAGACGCTAATGCCTCCGTTGCGTCCATTACGCTTCCAACCGGACTGGGCAAGACACTGACCGGTATCAACGCCGGTCTCGAACTGCTTGCACGGGACGAGACGGACGAGGGACGACTCATCTACGCACTCCCGTTTACCTCGATCATCGACCAAGTCGCAACCGAGTGTCGGGAGGTGTTCGACACAAACGGCCACGACAAGATACTGACGGTCGACCACCACCTAGCAGAGACGGTCATCGACAGGGCTGAGTTCGGTGAGTCGGACCCAGACACAGTTGCACATATTGAGGCTCTCCTCGGGGAAAGCTGGCGCTCCGGGATGGTTGTGACCACATTCGTCCAGCTGTTCGAGAGCCTCGCTGGACCGTCGAACGGGCAGTCGACGAAACTCTCCGCACTTGATGGGAACGTCGTCATCCTCGACGAGCCTCAGGCGCTCCCCGAAGCGTGGTGGCCACTGGCTCGTCGCCTCGTGACTCTGCTGGAAGACCAGTACAGCGTTCGCACTATTGTGATGACTGCGACGCAACCAAAAGTGTTCGAGCAGGATGGGCGAACAACGTACGAACTCGTTGAGCGACCTGATCGGTACTACGAAGCCCTCGACCGGGTTGTGTTCGAACTGGACGAGTCGGCGGCGTCGTTCGTTAACGACGAGCCGACTCCACTCGGTTACGAGACTGCCGCCGCAACGCTACTTTCCAAAACCGACTCTGATGAGTCGGCGCTGGCGATATGCAACACCATCGATAGTGCACGGGAACTGACCGACGCGCTGATTGCAAAGCAGGAGTTCACGTCACTGAACGATGTCTACGACGAGGTACTCGCCGGCTGTGGAACATTGACCTCCGCGGTCGAACCAGCTGCCGTCGTTGCGGCGGTGCGCAGCGCCCGCGATGGAACCGACCCGGTCTTGCTTCATCTTACGACCCGTCACCGCCCGGTCGACAGACAGCTCCTTCTCGATGTGACGAAGGAACTCCATGCTGTGGGCATCCCGGTTGTTGCCGTAACGACCCAGCTTGTCGAGGCTGGCGTGGACATCAGCTTCAACCGTGTATACCGTGACTTCGCGCCGATGAGTAGCATCGTTCAGGCGGCGGGTCGGTGTAACCGATCGTTCGAACGCGATTGCGGGAAGGTGACAGTGTGGCTCCTCGAATCACCAGGAGATCTTCAGCAGCTCCCGTCAACTGCCGTCTATGGTGGTGATGGGGCAGAAAGCCGGCCGAAACTGACCGCACAGGCCATAGCCGCACATCGCAGTGACGGCCAAAGTCAATTCTCCGAGACATCAATGTCATGGAACGTGGTCACCGACTACTTCAAGCGATTGCAGGACCGGAATCCTGGAAATAGGGAGTATGTCGAGTACGTGACAGACGCGAAGGGCGACGAACTCGGTCACCTATCGCTGATACAGTCAGGTAACGCTGTTGATATCGTCGTCGCCCGGACTGGGCCTGAGGAGGAGTTGCTTGGCGAAATCGAAGAAGCCTTCGATGGCTACCAGTTCGATCAACTTGACGAGACCCTGGCGGACACACGAGAACTACAGGTATCCATTCCGCTGTACGACGAAACGAGCGAGGAAGCACGCCGAATCAGCGACTTAAACCCAGTCCATGCCGGCGCGACGCTCCGACAGGTGAAAGCACGGACAGACTCATACGATGCCTTTTCGGCCTTGGCTGGCCTGTCAGTCCCGAGTTCGTCTGTCGACAACAGATTCCTATGACCAACGAGCCACCAGACATCAACACCGACGATACGGATCCGGTCGAGAAACTGCTCTGTTCGGCCCGTGACGAGGCCGTCGACGACCCGTTCCACGTTACCGGCGTAATGATGCAGTACTACGAAGTTTGTGAACGGGAGCTCTGGTTCGCCTCTCGGCATCTCGAAATCGACCGGGACAACGTCAATATCGCCCGAGGTACACAGGTCGATGACACGGCCTACGACGACAAACGTCGTAACGTATCTATCGACGGGACCATCGCTATCGACGTACTGGACGACGGTCGGGTAATGGAGGTGAAACCATCCTCATCGCTCGTCAAGCCGGCAAAACTCCAGTTACTCTATTACCTCTGGTATCTCGACCGAGTCGTCGGCGTCGAACGAGAGGGCGTACTTGCTCATCCGACGGAGCGCAAGCGCGAGACTGTGACACTCACCGATGAGAACGTCAAGTGGGTCGAGAAGGCGATTCGTGGCATCTACGATGTCACTACCAGTGACTCGCCACCACCTGCGGAGGAAAAGCCGTTCTGTGAGTCCTGTGCATACCACGACTTCTGTTGGAGTTGCTAACATGAACGACAACTACCACGTGTTCACCGACGGCCGTCTCGAACGACACAACGACACGATCCGCCTCGTCACCGAGGACGGCGAGAAAAAGTACTTGCCCATCGAGAACGCCGAAGCACTGTTCTTACACGGGCAGATCGACTACAACACTCGGCTCGTCTCCTTTCTCAACGACGTCGGCGTCGCGATACACGTCTTCGGCTGGAACGACTACTACGCGGGTTCGATAATGCCCGAGCGGGGACAGACGTCCGGACAGACGCTGGTCGAACAGGTCAGAGCCTATGACGATTCGACCCGACGGTGTGCCATCGCCCGTCGGTTCATCGAGGGAAGCATCCACAACATGCGAGCGAACGTGAAGTACTACGACGGCCGCGATCACGATTTCGGCGCCGTCATCGACCGCTTAGAAGCCCAAGCCGAATCGCTCTCCGCGGAAATGGATACGAACGAGTTGATGGGGATCGAGGCAACTGCCAGAAAGGCGTACTACTCGATCTTCGACGATGTACTCCCGGACGGGTTCGTCTTCGGAGGGCGACAATACAACCCGCCGGACAACGAAGTAAACAGTCTCATCTCGTTCGGTAACTCACTGGTCTACGCTAACGTCGTTTCGGCGATCCGTGCGACAGCGCTCGACCCAGCTGTGAGCTTCCTACACGAACCCGGCGAGCGGCGGTACTCGCTCGCTCTCGACATCGCGGATCTGTTCAAACCGCTTCTGGCCGACCGGATCATCTTTCGCGTCGTCAACCGTAATCAGCTGCAACTCGACGATTTCGAGTCGGATCTCAACGGCTGCCTGCTCGACGAAAACGGACGGAAAACCTTCTCGAAAGCTTTCGAAGAAAGCCTAGATCAGACCGTCGATCATCCGAGACTGAATAGGAAGGTGAGTTACCAGTACTTGCTCCGGGTCGAGGTGTACAAACTAAAAAAGCACCTGCTCACCGGTGAGGAGTACGTCCCGTTCAAGCGGTGGTGGTAACCGTGGTGTACGCCATCATCGTCTACGACGTACAGGCCGACCGGACCCCGAAATTTCTCAAATATCTCCGGCGGTATCTCACGCACGTACAGAACTCGGTGTTCGAAGGCGAACTCACCGAGGGGACGCTCGTCGAAGTCAAAGAGACACTCCAATCGATGCTCGAAGAGGGGGAGTCCGTGATGGTGTATCGGATGGACTCGGAGAGTTACGTCGAGCGATCCGTGTACGGTGACGATCCAATGGACGACCAACAGTTTCTCTAGGTATTTTCGTCGACCCCCAGGGGTTCAGGGGGTATTGACGGTCGACGAAAATAGTGAAGTGAATTCGGTTGCAACAGCCGCTATGGCCCGCAAATCGGCCATGGTTTCAGACGGACCCTCGTGGGGTTGAAGCACGAGGACGAGGTCGCCGCTCGTCAGTCGGTCCTCGTTTCAGACGGACCCTCGTGGGGTTGAAGCCGGTCCATACCGGCAGTAAGGGGCGGTTACGGCAGTTTCAGACGGACCCTCGTGGGGTTGAAGCGGTATCTTGCTGGCGAGTCCCGCCGCCGCACCCCCGGTTTCAGACGGACCCTCGTGGGGTTGAAGCCGCCGACTCTTTGGGCCAGAGCGAGTGTAGGTCCAGTTTCAGACGGACCCTCGTGGGGTTGAAGCGGGGGCAACGCGACGATGGACACCTTCGACGCCAGTTTCAGACGGACCCTCGTGGGGTTGAAGCAACGACGACACGCCCCCACAGTGGGGAGGGTCCGAGTTTCAGACGGACCCTCGTGGGGTTGAAGCCGGAAGCGTGGTCGTCGAGAGTGTTAACCAACATCGTTTCAGACGGACCCTCGTGGGGTTGAAGCAAGCACGGGCTCTACAGCGACGTCATCCGGGAGGAGTTTCAGACGGACCCTCGTGGGGTTGAAGCGATGAATCCGGGACCGATGCCCCTGTCCACGACTCGTTTCAGACGGACCCTCGTGGGGTTGAAGCCTCGAGACGAAGCGCGCCGAGTTGCAGGAGCGCTAGTTTCAGACGGACCCTCGTGGGGTTGAAGCGAACAGACTGAGGACGGCGACCTGCCCCAGCCGACGAGTTTCAGACGGACCCTCGTGGGGTTGAAGCACCGCTTGATGGGTTCGACGTAGTCCACCTTGACACGTTTCAGACGGACCCTCGTGGGGTTGAAGCTTACAGAGTGCCGTGAGGTTCATCGGGTGGTTATTCGTTTCAGACGGACCCTCGTGGGGTTGAAGCGCCTCCATCTCCGAGGTGTCCACCTGTCGCGCCCGGTTTCAGACGGACCCTCGTGGGGTTGAAGCGATCGGACGCTATCACGTCGAGCGAGAACACACCCGTTTCAGACGGACCCTCGTGGGGTTGAAGCGTTCTCTAATCGGGACTTGTACAACTGCGTTGCTGGTTTCAGACGGACCCTCGTGGGGTTGAAGCAGCGACTGACCGTCGCCGACCTGTTCTTCTTCCAGCGTTTCAGACGGACCCTCGTGGGGTTGAAGCGTGCCCTGGCCCGCCGGCGCGTCGGGACTGCTGGTTTCAGACGGACCCTCGTGGGGTTGAAGCGGCCTCCTGTGGGCGGTGATACGATGAGCTTCGTGTTTCAGACGGACCCTCGTGGGGTTGAAGCATCCACCGCTACCTGACCGAACGCAAGCGACTCGAAGTTTCAGACGGACCCTCGTGGGGTTGAAGCTGGCAGGCCCTCGCCGCCAGCGACGTCGACACTGAGTTTCAGACGGACCCTCGTGGGGTTGAAGCAACGTCGATACGGACGTGCAAGCGCCGGACGTGCAGGTTTCAGACGGACCCTCGTGGGGTTGAAGCGACTGATGCTTTACTTTGTCAAACACGGCTACCAGGTTTCAGACGGACCCTCGTGGGGTTGAAGCAGTGGTGCCGAAACTGCCCAGCTCTCGGTTACGAACGTTTCAGACGGACCCTCGTGGGGTTGAAGCCCGATGAACGGCGACCACGACCAGTACATCAAGACTGTTTCAGACGGACCCTCGTGGGGTTGAAGCCCGTTGGTGGCTACGGTCGCTCGAACGTTGCTGAGAGTTTCAGACGGACCCTCGTGGGGTTGAAGCGCGAAGTCAAAGAGCTCGTGCGCGTCTTCGACGAGGGTTTCAGACGGACCCTCGTGGGGTTGAAGCGGATGATGGCGTCACGTACCTGTTCCCAGAAGAGGGGGTTTCAGACGGACCCTCGTGGGGTTGAAGCTTTCGACGATGTGATTGACCAGTTGCTGGATATAGCGTTTCAGACGGACCCTCGTGGGGTTGAAGCCTCTATCTTCGTCATGCTGTACCTCCGCTATACGCGTGTTTCAGACGGACCCTCGTGGGGTTGAAGCAGCAGGAACTTCAGAAGCGAGTCGAGGCCGCCGCCGGTTTCAGACGGACCCTCGTGGGGTTGAAGCGTCTACAAGGCGCTGCGGGACGTCGACGTCGTCGAGTTTCAGACGGACCCTCGTGGGGTTGAAACATCGCCGAGGGGCAACAGCAGCAGGCCGCCGAGCGCGTTTCAGACGGACCCTCGTGGGGTTGAAGCCTGGCACCCGTCACCGGCCGGCCGGAGATCCTGGGTTTCAGACAGACCCTCGTGGGGATGAACCATCTCCAGCGCGGAGACCTGCTGATGAAGCTCGGACTAATCGAGAAGGTTAACGATGGCTTTTTCGAACTCGTTAGATGGCGCGAGGAACACGTCGACAACGACTGACCTATTCCCGCTCGAACGCCTCACTCGACACCTCGGCCAGTTCACTCGCTTCGATGTGGCTGTACATCTCGCTCGTCGTCGACGGGTCTTCGTGCCGGAGTGCCCGCTGGGCGGCTTCGAACCCGACGTTCCGGTAGAGGAACTCGCCGACGCCGCGCCGCGCGCCGTGGGGAGTGAGGTAGTCCTTGGGCCCGTCGACGTCGATATTGCCATCCTCACAGAGTCGTTTGAGGATGGAACGGACGCCGTTGACCGAGATGGACGGCGGCCGAGCGTCGTGGTCGCGCAGCGCGTCGAGCAGATCGTCGCCGGGCTCGGCGTCGTCGGGGAACTGGCTATGCAGCGACGGCGCGTGCAGCGTCGGGAAGACGGGCCACGAGTCGGCAGGCGGGTCCAGCACCGTCTCCCAGCGCTCGACGGCCGGCTGGGCCTGTTCGGGCAGTTGGAGGTGCTGGCGTTCCTGATTCTTCCCGAGGACGGTGATGCGGTTGTCGCCGAGTTCGACGTCGGACCACGTGATGCCGGTCCGGCGCTCGTCGCGACTGTCACGGACCAGTTCGCTCACACGGGCGCCTGTGTACGCGAGGACGTAGACGAGTGCCCGGTCCCGAACTTCGGTCCGGGCGTCGAGGCCGTCGGCGTCGATGGCGGCGTGGGCCTGTTCGTCGGCGTAGTTGCAGAGTGCCTGTCGCTCGCGAGGACTCCAGAACTGCTGGGTGTCGGTCTGTCCGAGTGAGCGTTCGGGGAGCTTGTCGGTGACGCGCTCGACGATGGCGGGGTTCTCGGTCAGCCACTCCCACTTCTGGCAGTGCGTGAGGAACGCACGGACCAGCGAGTAGTACTGGTGGGCGGTCTCGCCGGTGATACCCGCCTCGCCCGTGGGGTCGGCGGCGCGGGCCTGGGCGCGGCGCGAAAGGTAGTCGGCGTAGCTCTCCATGTGTCGCGGTTCGACCTCGTCGACGTACTCGAGGCGGTCGCAGTGCTGGTCGGCCCACTGCCGAACGACGCGGGCGGCCATGTCGGCGTAGTTGCCCGAACCCTCCAGTTTCGCCTTGTCGGCGACGAAGTGCTCGATAGCCTCGGAGAGGGGTTTGCGGCCGTCAGACGGTGGGTGCTGGTCCTGTGGCATCCGTTCGGCTTACCCGAGGGCGCGCGGGTCCAAAAATCCACCGTGCATTATGTGGTTAATGTACAGTGTGTTGTCGGCGGCGGCGATTCCGTCGATTTCGGCAGATAGTGGAGTTTTCGGTCCAGTTTGGACCGTTTGAGAGTTCCCATAAACCGTATAATGCAATATCCAAACTGACACCTAATCGAGATCGAGGATGATTAACCGTTAGTTCCTCACGGTTCTACACACCACGTTTCCGGAAAGAATCAGCGGGCGATGCTACTCGAAGGCCACCGGAACCACCGAAGCTACTAGAATTCTAGAAGGAAGTGACGTCTGACTGCCCGTCGTCCACACCGGAGACGCTCTGCCGTCGCACCCCGTGCGGCGGGACGATCTCCCCGGACTCCAGGGAGTCGGTGAGCCCAACCACGATGACGCTGTAGACGATCGAGATCCTCATCGCCCTAAAGAGCGAGGGTTCCCGAGCGTTGGGATATTATTGTGCGATAAAACGATGGTTTTCACATCGAATTGTGGGTCAAAGATCGGCTGAGCTCAGAATAATTGCAGTAATCCAGCTTGCAATTGTAGCAACAAAAAGGATTACTGTAATCATAATTAGTCTGTCAAACTCTGGCTGAGTTATCTGTCCGTCAAGAATCGAGTTAAAAAAGTATAGTGTGGTCACCACAAGAGCGAATATAAACACAGTTGTGACCATCGTAGCATAGGGATGGTTGTAGACACCTGTTCGCAGATCTATCATCTTCGAGTAGTCCTTACAAATGTCAAATTCGGGAACTGGCTTGAATCATTCGCCTCAGAGTCGCTTGTCTCTGTCACTTGTAGATTCGCTTCGATATATTGCCATCGTCAAAACTGTTTGTGATTGATGCCGATCCGACTATATCCTTTCCTTGTTCAGTAACGTTCTTGCCGAGCGGCTGTAGGCGCCGCGATAACGCAGCTCGTTCTCCGCTCCCCGATTATAGCCCCCAAAAGAATACAATTCCGACTGTTGTAACGACAGTTAGTATCAGTTGTAACGGTGCACCGACGCGTGCGAAATCCGTGAATTTGTACCCGCCTGGACCGTAGACCATGAGGTTCGTCTGGTAGCCGACGGGGGTCAGTAGCGGTGTGCTGGCCGCGAAGGTCACGGCCATCACGAACGCGAAGGGGTTGACGCCGAGCTGGCCGGCAACCTCGACCCCGATCGGTAGCAACAACACGACGCTGGCGGAGTTGCTGACCATCTCCGTGATGATCGCGGTCCCCAGGTAGAACAGCCCCAGGACCGTGATCACGGGAAGGAGAACGCTGACGGAAACGACAAGGTCGGCGATGAGGGCCGCCGTCCCGGACGCCTCGACCGCGATACCGAGTGGGATGACACCCGCCACCATGAAAATCACCTCCCAGTCGACGGCCTCGTACGCCTCCTCGGGTGTGAGGATACCGGTGAAGAACATCGCTGCGACGCCCGTCAGCGCACTCACCATGAGCGTGAGGACGTCGAGTGCCGCGAGTCCGAGAGCACCGACGAGGATCCCCAGCGCGATGGGGATCTTCGACCGGTCGAAGTCCTCCCATCTGTCCTCGCCCGCGATGGCGACGTTCGTGTCCCTCGCAATGCGATCGAGCACTTGATCCGGCGCCTGGACGAGGATGACGTCGCCGGCCTGCAACCGGACCTCTCGGAGGCGCTGGCGGATCACCTCGTCGCCGCGCCGGATTGCCAGAACTGTCACCTCGTAGTCGCGCTCGAAGTCTGCGACACCGCTGCGCCGACTCGACCATGGCCCGGGTAATAGCACGACTTCGGTGAGTTCGATCTCTTCGTCGGGAGCCTCTTCATCCGTCTCGTCGCCGTCTTCCTCCGTGTCTTCGCTAGCCGCCTCGTCCTCGGCGACAGAGTCGCTGCGCTCCGCGTCGAGCGACTCCCAGCCGTGACGCCGTGGCGAGAAGCCGGGTGGAAGGGACGCATCGTCCTCCGTGGCCGCCTCCATGACCTCCGGTAACAGCTGCAGGTGGTCCTGCTCGATGACCTCCTGGAGGGTTTCCTGTTCGGCCCTGACGGAGAGGACGTCGCCGGCCTGGATCCGTTCCGATCCGAGTCCCCGGGCGAGCGTCCGGTTGCCACGAACGATCTGGAACACGTCGAGATCGAGGTCCCGCTCGCTCAGTTCCCCGACCCGAGAACCGACGAGCGGCGAGTCCTCCATGACGACGACATCGGTGAGGTAGTCGGTCATGCCGAACGCGTCGGTGGGCGACTCCGCCGGCTCGATCCGTGCCGGAGTGAGATATCGACCGACGGTGAGCAAGTACACGATCCCCACGAGCAAGACGATGGCGCCCAGGTGCGTGAACTCGAGCAGCGCGAACGGCTGTGCGTCGGGACCGCCGACCTGGACCCACACCTCGCTCGCCAGGAGGTTCGTTATCGTCCCGACGACGGTGAGCATGCCACCGAGCATCGAGGCGAACGACAGTGGTATCAGGAGCTTCGAGGGCGACGTCTTCGTTTGCCGGGCGAGGTTCATTATCGCAGGTATCAACACGGCGACGACCGAGACGTTGCTGACGACCCCGCCCGGCGGCCCGGAGAGCGTGACCGTGGCGAGCAACTGCCGGAACTCGTTGTCCCCGGCAAACGCGATCAATTTCCGCGTGAGGATCTGGATGACGCCGGTCCGTCGGACGCCTTCACTCAGGACAAACATCGCCAAGACGGTGAGCGTCGCGGGGTTCGAGAATCCCGAGACGCCCTGCTCCGGCGACACGCCGGTCCACTCGCCGAGGAGGATGAGTGCGACAACGAGGCCGACCGCGGTGGCGTCGATCGGAACCGGCTGGGTAACGAAGAGGACGAAGACGATAGCGATGATCGCCAGTACGACGACCACATCGAGCGAAACCGGAAACTGCACAGGGAGTAGCTGTAGCGGCCATCCGGTGCTCAAAGAGAAGGAGGAGAAGACAGCACTCATTTATTTATTGTCTCTGAGGATTGCTTGGATAATTACATAGAATTTGGGTTCTCTCCCGGGTCCAGATGCTCGACCCTACTTTCCAGTCATCCGAACCCCCTCGAACTGCGAATGCTCAGGTGCGACGCCGAGCTATTCGACTGCCTATACGAGACTGAACACCATCGTATGTAAACAGCCTCGGGCGCGGTGGCCGAGGCTTTTTATAAGGATATAAAATAACGATCAAATCTGTTGGCTTTCCCGCAACGTTGACGAATAGAATTCTATACTCACAACAATCAGCTCGCTTTGAAGTTGTTTTATATGATTTTAGTAGATGGAACGAGAGGCCCCCATATGGACACACGACAATCGAGCAACCCTAGCTCCCATCCCCACCGATGGTAAATGTCGCGCTCTCGCTGGCGCAGGTCGTCGTTGCGCTGGCTCTGGTGGTGTTGAACGGCTTTTTTGTCGCTGCAGAGTTCGCCTTCGTACGGATACGAGGGACCTCGGTCGAACAACTTGCTGAAGAGGGGCGCACGGGTGCGGGAACGCTCCAAGAAGTGATGGCGAATCTCGACGACTATCTCGCGACGACGCAACTCGGCATTACCATCGCCTCGCTCGGGTTGGGGTGGGTCGGCGAACCAGCCGTGGCGGCGCTCATCGAACCTGTACTGGAACCGATTCTCCCGCCGGGTCTCATCCATCTCGTCGCTTTTGCAATCGGCTTCAGTATCATCACGTTCCTCCACGTCGTCTTCGGTGAACTCGCGCCGAAGACGCTCGCAATCGCTCAGACCGAGCGACTCTCCCTGTTCCTTGCCCCGCCGATGAAGTTCTTCTATTACATCCTCTATCCGGGAATCGTCGTCTTCAACGGGGCTGCCAACGCATTCACGCGAGCACTCGGTGTGCCTCCCGCTTCCGAAACGGATGAGACGCTCGGCGAACGGGAGCTCCTTCGGGTACTGACTCGCTCCGGCGAGGAGGGTGACATCGACACTACGGAAGTGAAGATGATCAAGCGGGTCTTCGATCTCGACGACATCGTGGTGCGGGAGGTCATGGTTCCACGACCGGACGTGGTGAGCGTTCCGGCGGATGCCGCACTCTCAGACCTCCAGTCGATCATCCTCGAGGCTGGTCATACGCGCTATCCAGTTCTTGATGCCGACGACGGCGACCAAGTGATCGGATTCGTCGACGTCAAGGACGTGTTACGAGCCGAAGTGGAGGGCGGGGACGACGAGGTAGTCGGCGACATCGCCCGCGAGATCGTCATTGCTCCCGAGACGATGGCACTGAGCGATCTTCTGAGACAGTTCAGGGAAGATCAACAGCAAATGGTCGCAGTTATCGACGAGTGGGGAGCATTTGAGGGGATTGCAACGGTTGAAGACGTCGTCGAGGCGCTCGTTGGAGACCTCCGAGATGAGTTTGATATGGACGAGCGTGAACCCTCGATTCGCCGGCGTGGCGATGAGGGGTACGACATTGACGGGAGCGTCCCGCTGTCGAAAATCAACGACATGATTGAGGGAGAGTTCACAAGTGAAGAGGTCGAAACGATCGGTGGACTGGTACTCGAGCAACTCAACCGTGCGCCAGAACGTGGCGATCGCGTTGAGGTCGCTGGGTACGTCGTTGAGGTGACGAGCGTTGAGGGGACCCGAATTTCGACAGTCAGGGTCCACGAACGCGAAGAGGATGATTCAGGGGTGGACTGATCGGGATTATCGTATCCGGTAGGAGGTCCAGAGACCCTCGACCGGCAGAGGGATGAGATTCGCATGAAAGCGAATCTATGGACTACTGCGATACCAGATACACGCGTTGTATCTTGCATAGCTTCAGGAAAATAATCTGAATTTGTTATATTGATTGCTCGCAAGTCCACGGTTGAAGCTACACTCAGCCCGGCTGTGCTCCTCGTTCGCTGGCGTGCACTGCGGTGCTCTGTGAGCACGAGGGCTCACGCCTGAGTTTAGCGACATATGCACAGGAGTTCGATAGCAGCGAGCTAGCTCACAGAACCGCTACTTCCCGCGTCCAACCGTGATGACGGGAACTGGTGCGGAGCGGACGGTCTTCTCGGCGACGCTCCCGAGAAGGATTCGATCGCTCCCGCGTCTCTCTGTCGTTCCCATCACGACGGCGTGGATATCGTTCGAGTCGATGGTGTCGAGTATCACCTCGGTAGGGGACCCGTGTTCGACGTGCCGGAAAGTGTCCGAAACGCCGCGTGTCTCCGCCTCGGACACGAGGTCGTCAACAGCATCGGTCGCAACCCGTTCACGTTCCTGTCCCGAAATCGTGGAGCGAACGTCCAGACCCAGGGAGGTATCGTCGACGACAGACAGCACGTGAACAGTCGCATCGAGAGCCGTTGCAAGTGAGAGGCCATGCTCGCCAGCATGGGCCGCACCGGCACTCCCGTCGGTCGGTATGAGGATGTTCTCGTAGGGGAACACCAGTTGTTCGTCGGGCTGCATCCGCGCTGTGAGGACAGGGACGGAAGACAGACGGACGACCTTCTCCGTGACGCTCCCGATGAGGTATCGTGATATCCCCTCCCGACCGTGGGTCGGCATCACGATCACGTCGTACTCATATTGCTCAGCGTACTCGACGATTGTCGGCGCTGGATGCCCCTGGACGACGTCAGAATCGGAGTCGACACCGAGTGTGTTCAGTGTCTTCTCTGCTTCCTCGACGATGTCCTCGCCCTCCTGAACAAGGGTGTCAACGACCTCGGTTTCGACGACGGTAACACTATGGAGTGTCGTATCCGCGACGAACAGAACGTGGATCGTGGCGTCGGCCCAGTGTGCGATCTCGGCAGCGTGATGCAATGCCTCCGCAGCCCCATTGCTTCCATCAAACGGGAGCAGAACGTCCTCGTACATGTGCACTGTGAGTACCTACGGGCATCACGCTCAAGTGGCTTGTCACCCACCAGCAGAGGCGTCTCACCCACCACTCGAGTCCGGCTCCCGAACCCACATCACCGGAACTGGCGACGTTCGGACGATCTTCGCACTTACCCCACCCATCATATATCGGCTGAAATCGGTCTTGCCGTGCGTGCCGAGGATCGCCACGTCGATCTCGTGTACCTCGATGTAGTTTCGGATCTCTTTCGACGGGACACCGAATTCGATTTCACTCTCGATGCGATCGACGGTCGCCGCCTCTGCGGTCTCGATGGCGTCTGCGATGATCTCGTCCGCTTGGGTGGTGAGTTCCTCCTCTTTCAACAGAGAGCGAGCATCTGGACCGAGGCCTCCTGTCTCGACAACGTGGAGCAGGTGAAGCGTGGCACCAGTTGCGTTTGCGAGGGCGATCCCTTCGGATACCGCGAGTTCCGAACCACGGCTGCCGTCCGTGGGAACCAGAAGATCCTGGCACGGATAGGCGAGTGGTTGGATTCCGGGATTGACTGCAATCACGGGGACGTCTGCGGTGTTGATAGCGCGCTCTGTAACGCTTCCCAGGAGAAACCGCTGCAATCCACGCCGTCCGTGGGTCGGTATCACGATCAACTCGATGCCTGACTGCGTACTATACTCGACGATCGCCTCGTAGGGGTCACCGTGGAGTACCTCCGAGACCACGGTGATGCCGCGTTCTGTCGCGCGCTGTGCTGCTTCGTTCGCGATCTCTGTTCCTTCCTGCTCCAGAACGTCATCCACATCGTCTTGCATTCCGCTACGGCTATCTTGGCTGGTGTCTACGACATTGAGGACGTAGATCGTTGCCTCGTGTTCGGCGGCTATCTGGAGGGCATAGTCGAGGACCGATGCTGCTGGCTCGCTCCCATCTGTGGGAAAGAGGATCTGGTCGTACATAGGAGAGGTCTAAGGGACTGAATAGGCGTTACTGACCCTCGGTAGTGATATCAAACACTCCTTCTTCTGCCGTCTGGGCCTCACGCCACCAGACGAGCTCGAACTCGATACTCTGTTTTGCCTCGGTATCCCCTTCAGACCAGTCCGACTCGCCTTCAAGCTTGAACGTCACCGGGTTCGTCGGGTCCAACTGAACCTGCTTCCCACCGAGTTCGAGCGTCACAGCGTCGTCGCTGTCAAGTTGCTCGGCTAGTTCGCGGAGGTACAATGCAATTTCGGACCGCGTTTTCTCGGCTTCAGTTTCGAGTTCTCCCATACGTACAGATACGCGGGAAGTCCCGATAAACGAAGGAGGAGATTCTCTATCCGAAGGAATCGCTCACCGGTGCTAGATTAGAAATACGCTGCATGAGACTGGTTGTTGAGTCATTTTTGTTTTCTTACCAAGCAATAGTCTCAACGCGTATGCATTGAGAGCGCCAGTCTCAACTTCTGTGTTTTTTCTTCCAGCAGATGACCGGCCTAGACAGTGTCAGACAATAATCGGAATAAATCAACGCCAAGTACAGTAGATGCCTACTTTTCGCCAAATTTTACAGAGATTTTAGGCTCGTTACTACCTGTAGCCTCAACTAAGAGGACGTAGTCACCGTCGTGTTCGTATGGGTCTTGGTCATCACCACTTAAAGAGAGATCTTGACTCACCTTTTCATCGTGACGCGAGCGGAATTCCCACCAGATAGTTTCGTCATCCTCAAAGAATTGAACCTCCTCTTCGGGAACCACATAAGCCCTTACTCTGGTGTTTTCCGACCGTCCGATCGCTCGAATAACGTATCGCTTGCTCGATTCTGGATCTATATCCAAGTCCCACTTCTTGTAAGACTCATCGCTGCCGAGTGTTACAGTATCATCTACCAAATACTGGCTTTCGTTTGAGCCGTTACTCCTCTCTTGACCGCGCTCAGAAGCGTTCTCACTCATTTTTCTTTGTCTCCGTTTGATTTTCCTCAGGAGACATTCCATATAATGTTAGTGATGTTTTAATATCTATTGTGACTCAGAAATAGAGTTACTACTTTATCCCGTAGCCGATCTTCCGAAGCTTGTCCATTCAACAGATATGCCGCGTGTCTGACGCATGATTTATACCACCCGGACAAGACACTACATGCGTATGATACGGGTGAGACAATGACGCGAGTAGCAGTCGGGATGCAGAAAGGCGGCGTCGGGAAGACGACCACGAGCATCAACGTCGCCGGCGCGCTGGCCGAACGGGGGCACAACGTGCTTGCCGTCGACGCCGACCCACAGGGCGGGATGACGCTCAAACTCGGACATCGCGAGCGGTACCGCCAACACGACGAGACGCTGTTCGACGTGCTGGCCGACGTCGGTGACCTCAGCTATGGCGACCTCGGCGACCTCGTCCTTGCCGACACGGAGTTCGACCTGATTCCGGCGTCGCTAAAGAACTTCGTGCTGGAAAAGCACCTGCACACCGACCGGCGGGGTACCGAGTCGCTGGCGCTCGCGCTCGACGAATCGGGCCTCGACGACGCGTACGACTACATCATCATCGACACGCCGCCGAACCTCGGCCCACTGGCCGACGGGAGTATCCTCGCAGCGGAGAACGTCCTGTTCCCGACGCGGGTCAACGTCATCGCGCGCGACTCGCTGGAGATCCTGTTCGATGAGATAGACACGCTAGAAGCGGAGTTCGACTGTTCGGTCACCACTGCCGGCGCCGTGCTGAACGAGGTCCCCGCACAGGGGAACATCGCTGCCGAGCTGGAGGCGTGGTTCGTCGAGACGTTCGGCGAGGAGTTCGTCTTCGAGATTCCCGACCGCGACGCCGTCGAGCACGCCATCGAGTACCGAACGTCAGTGTTCGCGTATGATGCGGATGATGCGGGATATCCGTGGGATACAGATCCCATCGCCGACCTGCGTGACCAGTACGACCAAATCGCGGCCCATCTGGAGGAGACGCTATGAGCGACGACGACGTCCTTCGCGACCGGTTTCGGTCGCATCAGCCAGACCAGACAGATGATGCAGATGATTCGAGTGGTGCGCATGATACGGATGAGACGGGTGAAACAGACATGGCAGATGTAACGCATGAGACGCAAGAGACGGATAGTTCGGACGAGACGAGTGTGAGAGAACGGAAACAGGAGGCGATGTACCTCCGGCCGGAGCAGCGCGAGCGTCTGCGTGACTTCTACGACGAGTTAGACGGTCGGTCGAAGGTCGCCGGCGAGGGCGGGCTCGCGAAGAACGACGACTTCTACGAGGCCTTTGTCGCGTTCGTCATCGACGAGCGACGCGAGGAATTCATCGAGTACCTCGAGCTGGACGAGTTGTAGGTCCGCGTTACGAGTTGTTTCTGGCTATCTGTCGCGGGATTTCACCGGAAACGGTGGTGTGTCGACGTCGGAAATCTGGGGTATGAGAACAGCGGACACGATGGTGTGTCTACACTTCGATAGCGGGGTGTCGAGTCTCTAGCCGTCGTGTTCGAAAGTCACGCGTTCCTCCACATCGTCAGCTGTGCTATCGAGAACAAGTACGCCGGAGATGTCTGGGCCATATTCAGAAAGTGAATCTCCAACCGCACCCAAGTCCAGATTTTGCCGCTCGTTAGACTCTAATTTGTATTTTGAGCCGCTCCAACTATTCGTTAAGTCGTTTTCAGACAAGTCAAGGATTTCATCACAATCCGGTAGTTTGAGTTGAAACTCGGAGATAGTAAGTGGTTGCCTCCCATCATTTTCCAATTCTATGGAAAGTGTATAATGAGTGGTTGGTGGGTTGTCCATCTCAGCCATATCGGTTATGATTTTGTCTTCGGTAGAGCTGTACTCAGCCCCAGTGTAAGTACAGTTATCGGCACTGTTGATTTTGAGATCGGGTTTTTCGTCGATGTACTCCTTGAACCGGATTGCAAGTAAGCAGCCAGATATGACTGTTGAAATCAGGGCCAATACATCGTAAAATCCGCTCGGGAGTAGTTCGGAGAGCATGATTATCTTTTGATAGTCAACTGGCAATAGGATTTCTGTCAACTCTGATTGGAAATTGTCGAGAGGACTAACCAACAGAACGCCTATTTGCCCCGCCTGTGTTGGTTAGTACATGGACGACGTCGACCAGACAGACCGAGCGCTCGCGGCGCTGGGCCGCATCGACCCCGATGAGTACGACGACCACGTGCAGCAGGCGCACGACGACGCGGTCACCGCCGTCGACGCGCTGGCGGCGCTGCTCGAGGCGAGCGATGAGGACCCCGACGACGAGGTCGAGACACCAGACGAGTGGGACGACGACGAGTGGGACGAAGCCGTCGAGGTCGCGCGCGAGAAAGGCGGCGTGCCGGCGTCGAAGGGGACGCTGACGACGAAGGCGATTGATGGGCGCGAGTACTACTACCTCCAGTGGCGCGAGGGAGAGTCGGTGACGAGTCAGTACGTCGGGCCGGTCGAGCCGGCATAAGGAAGTCCAATATCCCACACCGGGTTTCCGGTGTATTTGGCAGCGTTGTACCGTGTACCCTCTCTCTTTAATGTCCAATCTCCAATCGAACAACAGGAGTCGCCCTCAAAATGAACCGTCGTCCCCACACCGGGTTTCCGGTGAAATTACTGGTAGCTGCTAAGCTGTGAGTTCGGTCAATTGGTCTCTGTTGAAATCCTCAGCTTTTGATAGAAACACCACACGAGATATAGAGGGCGGATTCAGCAAGCGTACCCGTGCTATCGTAGCTCATGTAATCCTTATTATTGCCGCCATCCTACATCATAGATGGTGTAGAACATGGCGTATCTCTTAGGAAAATCCCAAGTGAAAGACTTTGAAGAGTGGCATTCGTCGTTCCACGACAACGAGTCTTATCGCGCTGAGCACGGAGAACAAGGCTATCAAGTCTTCCAGTCCGCGGATGACCCAAACGAGGTGATCGTCCTCTTCGAGTGGGACGAGAATGAAGACCCTCGTGCGTTCTTCGAATCCGAGGAAATGCGTGAGAGAATGACTAAGGCTGGTTTGACTGGCCGCCCCGACACGACTGTGCTGGAGTTAGTCGACGAAAAGTCGATTTAGCGTCCCTCCGCGTAAGCTTACAGACTGATAGACTGCATTCTTGTTAGACGGTATCGCTGGCACGGTTTCGTGTTCATTACAGATAACAGTCCATCCATGAGGACTATGTGCCCTCTATACAGTAGGTGCTGTTCGATCTCCCAGAAAACCGTCACAAGACCCGTGCGAGACTCAGAGGATGTAGTCTGCAGGCGAGAAACCGAGATAGCGGCGAAAGTAGGTACTCACCCGCTTGATTCCGTATGTTCTTCGACCATTGCGTCTTCCTTCCCCCGGTAGTAGAGCCAGAAGAGGACAATCAGCGTCAGGGGGAAGAATATGATTGCGAGGATAACTAGTGGTGGAAAGAGGAGGAAAAGGGCGAAGGTCTTCCACGAAACGATAGTGTCACGGGACATGGTAGAACGTTGGTTGATTGCACGTTTAACTTTTGAGTGACCGACACGCGCTCTCTATTCAGCACGACTTCTGAGATCTGTAACCGATTAAGGACGCCAACGGTCCCGCTACCTGCCAGGTGGCTGCCACCACGGATAGCTACTCAATAGTCTCTTCGAGAACTTCCTTCACCACTTCGGGGTCTTCAAGCAGTTCGTGTTCGGTGTAACTCCCTTCGGCACTCCCGCCACTATGGCGGCTCTGCTCGATGACGTCCAGGAACGCATGCTCTTTGAGGAGGTCCCGAACACGCCGTAGCGAGAGTGCGTCAGCGCCTTCTTGCCGACAGATGTCCTCATACACGTCGTAGATACGGGTCGTTCGGTAGCCGGTGGCGTCTTCATCGTTCAGCGAGAGGACAGTCAGGGCCTGCAGAACGTATCTGGAGTGTGGGGTCGAGCCACTAATTAACTCGCTGAAGCGGTCTGTTTCAGCTCGTTCTCTCGCCTGGACGACGAAGTCCTCGGGAACCGTGTCAGCGTTCGTCGACTGTGCGATTTCGCCCGCGTAGCGAAGAATGTCGATAGCCTTCCGAGCATCGCCGTGTTCGCGAGCAGCGAGTGCGGCAGCCCGGGGAATGACACCATCTTCGAGGACGCCGTCGCGGAAGGCGTCGCTCCGAGCCTCCATGATTTCGTTGAGTTGCGTTGCGTCGTATGGCGGGAAGACGAATTCACGCTCACAGAGGCTCGATTTGACCCGCTCGTCCATCCGGTCTTTGTACTTGATCTTGTTGCTGATGCCGGTGACACCGATTTTGCAGTCTTCGATTTTCCCAGCCTCTCCAGCGCGAGAGAGTTGCATCAGGATGGAGTCGTCTTCCAGTTTGTCGATTTCGTCGAGGATTATCAACGCGACGTCGTGGTGGGCGTCGAGAATTCGCCAGAGACGCTTGTAGTAGGTAGCAGTGCTGATGCCCTTGTCCGGGATGTAGATGTCCGATTCGGGAGTGTTGACGTTGTCGGCGATAGTCTGAACAGCCTGTGTCTCGGTAGTGTCCTGCGCACAATCTACGTATGCGAAGATAGCGTCGATGCCCTCGTCTTCGGCGGTGCTGACGAGCTGACTCGAGACGTACTTCGCACACAGTGACTTCCCAGTGCCAGTCTTCCCGTAGATGAGGACGTTGCTCGGACTCTGTCCGAAGATAGCCGGGTTGACAGCGTTGGCGAGTTGGCTGATTTCCTCGTCACGGCCGACGATGCGATCTTCGTCAGGGAGGTGACTGATTTCAAGAAGTTCCTTGTTGACGAAGATTGGGTCTTCGCGAATAAACAGATCGTCGGAGTCGGACATCTCTTACACACCGGGTTTCCGGTGAAACGTCTTGATACTTTCCCCGACACACGCACACCACGTTTCCGGTGAAATTGGTTTAGTGAGTGTGTCTCGTCCAGACGAAACAGGGGTTGATGCTCACCGGAAACATCGTTTGCAGCTTTGTCTGATTCGAGTACAAATCCTGATGCAGAGAATACCAACAGGAATACCAAGTGGAACCTGCCGTTTTCTGTGCAACTTTCACAAAGAAATTTCGAATCGACTCCGAAAGGAGCCAGACGAACGGACCTTCGTCTTCTAGAACAGTGAGAACGTTCTACGGAGGTGTTCAAAAGGGTCTATATTAAAACTATGTCAAACAGCAATTGAGAACATGGCCGTTTCAGTAGGGCGGTCTGTTCTTGTGATTACTATCTGGACTCAAACCGTAGAACGACGAATCCGCCGAGCTGTGCCATTTCTACCGGCATTTTGTGGTTTCGGGCCGTGAGTTTTCTCGGTCTTTGCCTACCTGGTCTCTACGAAGATTTCACCGGAAACCCGGTGTGTGTCTCGGCCATCTTTGGGAGTAGCTTCGGGTACTGAGCGACCACTCCGGTCGGTCGACCACTCACGATGTTTAGAGACGCGCTGTTTTCACCGGAAACCCGGTGTGCCCGAATGGGAAAAGTGGCCGAGGTGTACGAGCCGCGGACAGAACGACTCCGGACGACCTAGACCCGTTCTTACACCCGGGTGTAAGCCCAGAACCGTGTGGAGAGGAGTGCAAAGACAGGATTTCTCGATAGAGGGGTTCCACCGACAGGATTGGGTGTAAGCAGGGACGAGTTGTGACCGAACCAGCTTACACCTGTAGTAAGCCGAAACAGCACCGGGACCGTACGCGACAGGACCGCTGCGGACCGCTTTGCGGATACCCACTTACAGCTAACCAACCAACCAACCAAACCAAACACGAACTAAGCTCGTGCAGCAGTCAATCTGAGTTGTGTTGTGGTGGTGGTTTCGTTCTTTCTAGCGGGTCATAACCGGCGTTCTGGGGCGTCATCTTACACCCCTCGCACCGGTCTGAGCTTACTACAGGTGTAAGCTCGGTCTGTGGTTCTGACATGTTCTACATGTCCTCCTGCTCGAGGTGGATAATGAGGACTCGAATCCCGTCGTCGGTCTTCGTGGTCTTCGCCTTCCGCGGCGAGTCTGCCGCGAGTTCGACGATCTTCTCGAAGACGTCGCGGACCTGCTTCGACTGGAGACTCTCGTCACGGCGCAGTTCGAGTTTCTCCCGGACCTCGGGACTCTTCAGCGTGATGCGCTTGCCGAACTTGTCCTGTGCCTTGTGGCCCCAGTCTCCAGCGTGCAACAACACTTCGCGTGCGCGTTCGTGAACCTCGTAGACGCGGTCGGCGACGTCTTCAGGGCCGTTCCGAATGAGTCGCTGTATCTTATCGCCACCAGCGACATCGACATCGTCGACGTCGGCTTCGGCGGCGTCTGCGACCGTGTTGATTTTCCGAAGTAGCTGACTGTCCTGACGTGACCGGGTCTTCTGCTCGCTGATGAGGTCTTCACGCAGGTCGGCTAACGTTTCGCCGTCGTTGAGGTCCTCCAATTGCCACAGTATCGGTGGGTTGTCCTCGGCGTAGACGGCCGAGTACTCGTCACCCATAACGAGGTCGTCTAGATCGAACACCAACTCCCGGAGGAACTCAACATCGTCTTCGAGACTCTCTCGCTTCTCGCGTTCCTCCTGCAGCTCGTTCTCTAAGTGCTCGATGCGGGCCTGCTGTTCCTGAAACATCGCGAGGAGTTCCTGGTTCGAGACGGCGTCGTCTGACTCCTCAACGGATGGAACAGACTCCACGCTCATCGCTCACCTCCAACGAACGAGTAGCCGCGAAGCGTGCCTGCGTTGTCGTAGCGCTCGACGAGGACGCCGTTGTCGACGGTCGACTGGATAGTCCCCTGAGCGTCACCAGCGGGGGATTGGGCCGTACACTGATGCGCGGCGACGGGTTGCGTATCGGATGTGAACTGGTTGTCGGCGCCGTCCGGACTATCGAAGCCGAACTCGGACCACAGGCCTCTCCAGTCGACCGTGGTCTGGACGTCGTCGCTAGTGGTGTCTGTGGTCTCGTCGGCCTCTTGGGCTACCTCAGACATTGTTGTCCTCCGCTTGCTGTGCGACGCGCTTCGCGTCTACGCCGGTCAGCACGTCGACCTGTTCCTCGGCGACGTTCGCGATATCGCCGTCGATGGTGGTGACGACCACGCGCGTCTGCGTGTCGTACTCGCGGAGTTCGCGAACGATACCGTCCTGCGTCTCTTTGTCGTCCTCGAGACGGCGCACTTCGACGGCGACGTCTTCGGCGAGGTCGCGCTGCGGTTCGGGCCGCTTCGCCGGCGCGCCCTGACTGGCGTTACTCACGCCTGCCCACCTCGCGTGGCCTCTGGCGAGAGTTGTTCGAGCAGCCCGGCCGTCGTCTGCTGGCGGTAGGGATACTCCAGCCCGTAGACCTCGGCCCAGTTGCGAATCTCCTTTGGACTACAGCCGAGCGCGTCGGCAGCAGCGCTGGCGGTGTCGTGGCGGCTGATTACCTCGGCAAGCCGATCCCGGTCGCGATGGGGGTACTGCCGAAGCGCACGCTCGTTGATGAGCCGGGACGGGTCCCACTCGAAGACATCGGACTCCCGGACCTGTTGTCGCAGCTCGTCAAGCGTAGACTCACTCATGCTCGGCCTCCAGTTTCTCGTCGACAGCCTCGCGGATGAAGTCACAGCGGCCGTAGCCGTCCACGTCCGCAACAGTTTCCTCGACGTCGTCGAGCGTGCTGGCCGCGATGCGAAGAGTCACGCGGTCGGTCGCCTCCGCCGTGTCGAAGCGCCCCGCCATCAGTCCGCACCTCCCCGGATGAGGGTCATCTCGTTGGGTGCGGTCGGGCCGTCGACGGCGTACTCGGCGTTGTCACGCCCGTCCCACTCGGGATAGGCGTAGATGTGGTGGTCGTGACCGCACGCACCGCGGACGTGGCGTCGCACCGCCGCCCGCGAGACGAGCATCGTCATCCGCAGTTCGCCAGCACTCCAGCCGTCCCGTGCGAGCAGCCGCATCGCCCGGCACTCGCGCTCGCTGACCGTCATCGGGACACCTCCTGTGGGTCGGACTCGGCGTGGTCGAGTGCCGCGTCAGCGTCGACCTCGAACGCGACACAGACGAACTGCGTCTGTGCGTCGACGCCGGCCTCGGGGTAGTAGCCTTGCATGACGGTGAGGAACTCCCCGAACGACGCGTAGCTGACGTGGCCGTCGGCGGCGTTCGCGATGAGGTAGGCGTCGGCGGCGGAACACGACTGCGTGTCCGTGACGGTCACCGGGACTACGTCGTCGTCGGTGAGCATCTCCAGCCGGTCGCCGGCCGCGAGGTCGCGCCACTCGCTCGCGAGGCGAACCGTCAGATCCGTGAACCCGCGGCGCAGCGGGACCGAACAGCCGGCGTAGCGCATCTCACGGGCGCCGCCGTCGGTGCGGATGTCGTGGTCGGTTTCCGTGTGTACATCACAGAAGTTTCCGTCGCCATCGGCGACAGTTTTCCACTCTATCGGTGCCTCATCTGCACCAACCACCTCGTACTCTCCGCGTTTGTGACGTAGAATGTTCGATAGCGTCGTTTCTCGTGTGAACGTTGCTCCAGACGCTTGTTCGGTATAGCTCCAAACCTGTGTCTCTACGATACGAAGCCAGATGGACGCATACTTACGTTCGTTGCGGAGGTAGAGGACGCCCGACTCGCCGTGCTCCTCTATCAATCCGGCGACAGCGCTGCGTGAGATGCCGCGGGAGTTCCGACGACGCTCCATGCTCTCCTCGCGGATCGTTTTCTGACCGCCGCCATCCCACGAGCGTTCAGTCTCACTCACAGACTGCCCGCCGTCGGCGCGAATCTCTGGGTCCTCGTCTTCGTCGTCGAAGACCTCGCGTTCGAGACGTGTGAGCCGTTCGTCGAGTGAGCGACCGCCGTCGGCGACTGCCTGCGGGTTGGGCCGTGGTTCGTCAATCGGCATCGCGTCAGCGTCTACTGCAGACACTGACAGCCCGTCTGCCTCGAGGAAGTCATAGGCGTGGGCTCTCGGCACCACCTCGTTCGCCTCTCCATCAGGGACCGAGTGGAGAAGCGCCTGGTCCTGATCGATGTACAGGTACCAGACGACTCCACACGAGTCCCCAACAAGGCGATATCGTTCGGTCTCGTCTTCGACGGTCCCGCCGTCGGTGACGACCGTGTCTTCGGGACTGGCACAGACGCCACACGGCTCACGGAAGCCGGCGAGATTCCTGAGCGAGGACTCCCGGATGGACGTGGCCTGTTTGAGGTATCGGCAGTCCCGGTTTTCGTGGTAGACGTCGTACTGCCCGGTCGCGTAGTAGACGACGGGGTCGCCACCGTCGGTGACGGGTTCGCCACCGACGTCGTCGGGGTCCATGCGGTCGAGTCGGCCCGCGAGTCCCGGCAGGCCGGATTCGTCGTGGCGCTCGCGTTCGACAGGCTCGTCGAAGCTGTGGCCACAGTGTCGACAGTAGTAGTCGTCATCGTGCGTGGGCGCGCCGTAGCCGTTCTGGACACGCGCGCGGATGCCCGTCGAATCGCAGTCGGGACAGGCGAGGACGGTGTCGTCGTCGGGCATCTACTCAGCACCTCCCCGAGTGTCTTGGCGGGCATCCGCTAATGCGGGACACTCGCCGACGTGGGCGTGTCGGTTCCCACGCTTGATGCTCGCGTTGCAGCCGAACGGGCACGGGATGCGGTCGTCGTTCGCGCCGGTGTCCTCGAACTCGCCGAGTGAGGCTTGCGGGCTCATTGGCCGAACACCTTCTCTTCGACCTCTTCGCGGTCGATGTCGCGCGGCTGGTCACAGTACTGACAGCCGAAGCCGGTCTCGGTGTGGTGGACGTGGGCGCGGTGGGGGCAGTCCTCGAACGTGGTCCGGTCCTCCCGGTAGGTCTGGAGGCGCTCGAACGCGACACGGTGCCACTCCCAGACGGTGATGGTGTCGTCCGCGTCGGGGCGCTCGTCGCGCGGAATCTCCTTGCCGCTGGGCCGGATGACGGGAATGCCTTTCAGCGTGTTGACGACGCTCATGTACGCGTCGTCCGGCGCGTCGACGTCGTCGATGCAGAAGGTTGGCTGGGCGGCGAGTTGGATCATGATGTCGTATCGCTCCTCGAAGAGGGTGCGGAGGCGTCGCATGGTTCCCGAGCCGATAGTCTGCGTGCTCATCGGAGACGAACACCTCGCGTACGGCCTGGGGAGACGTGTGCCTGCCACGCGGCGAACATCGCGAGCGCGAAGGCGAGTGCGAGGACGGCGCCGACGAGGCCGACCGCGGCCGCGACGACGTCGCCCTGGAGGAGTTTCATGCCGGCATAGCCGACTCCCGGCGCGAGATACAGCAGCGTCGCGTAGGTCGTGATGGCGAGGCCGGCGTTCATCGCCGGTCCTCCGTGGTGACGGTGTAGTCGGTCTGAATCCACGCGCCCTCCGCGGTGTCGGCGTCGCCGATCTCGTAGAGGTACGTGTGGTCGCCGTCGGTGACCGACTCGATGTGGTGGTCCGGGTCGGCCGGGCTGACGCGGAGTGGGTCGGTCGGTGGGTGTTTCGACGCTGTACTGTCGGTCGGTTTTTGAGGGTTCGTGTCGTTGGTCACACTGTCGCTCCTATGCGACACAGCCTCGGCGGGGTCTGGAGCCCCGGCGGGGCAAGTTAATCTGGTAATAACTTGGCCCGAACTCGGTAAGCGTCGCATATCTGCATCTGTACTGTCGAAGACACTTAGTGTTTTGCGTCTATAAGGACAAATATGGTATACAAGACACCAAATAGTCTTTATAATAATTACTCCGCAGTTTCCGGTGAAGATAAGGTTACAGCACTTGATGGGGGTGATGTGCCCCAAATCGACAAGCGTGAAATGATTCTCCGCTTCATGGAGGCTCACCAGATACCTCTCCGCCCAAAGGAAATCTACGGAGGACTTGTCGCTGAGCGGGAAATTACATTCTCTTACCGAACTGTTCAAAACAAAATAAGCGACTTGAGAGATGAAGGGTTGGTGAAGCGCGTATCTATCGATGCAGACGAAGGCGAGATCATGGATATTCCTGAGGAAGAGTCTGGGCGCCGGGCGTACTATATGATTACACAGGCGGGCCTCGATTCTTTGAGCTAATAGCGACGTATATGTGTCTATAGACGAAAAGACTAAGTGGCTGGCAGTAGTGACTATAGAGTAGGAACAGACGCGCCGCTGGGCGATTTCGTGCGTTGGAGAACACGAGTTGCCCACCGTGGTACCAACACGGCAGGCGCGTCGGTTCCTGGTACAACCATGACCAACTACGATTCCACTCCGGAAAAACGTACCGTCCCGTATGGCGCCGCACGCATCGCCGTCGACACGAACGGCCACACGCACTACTTCGCGCCCGCCGTGAAGGATCGGCGCGTGTTCATCGCCGCCGACGACACGGTTCTCGAAACGCACGACCTCGACCACCTCGCTCGCGAGGGCGTCCTCGCCGACGCCACGCCGCGTGCGTGGGTGGAGGCCTTCGACCGTGACTGCGCCGGCTTCGACACCATCCACCTCGGCGAGTCGCTGGTCGACCAACTCGCCGCCGCGTTCGGCCGGGAGGCGACGGCATGAGCTGCACCGTCGACGACCGCGACCGCGTTGAGCGCGCGGCGCGTGCGCTTCGGGACACCGTCCCGACCGCACAGATCGACACGACGCCGCCGACGAAAAGCCAGTACGACGACTGGACGCTCGACGCCGTCCTCGTCGATACCGAGGGCGTGCCGCCGACCGTGCTGCGCGAACTCGCGCTGGCTGACCTGACGCTGCGGCCGACGCCGTCCCAAGCTGGTCATCAGCACGTCGTCGCGACGGCGTAGCTGCTGTCTGCCGATACCCCGACCGTTTTTGCCTCTTTGCCTGTTTGCTAAGCATGGGTTGCGTGCATCTCTCCCCAGAGTGACTTTGCCGCGACCCCGCGCTGCGGGCCTGCCCTAAACAGGCCCGCGTGACAGCGCGCAGTCTACACGATACGCCCGACTACTTCGTCGACGAAGTCCGGCGTCGCGAGATCGGCGAGTGCGCCACCGTTCCACGACATGACGACCTCGTAGCTGCCATCGGGCTGGACGTCGAGCCGCCACCGTCGGTCGTCGCCGTCGTCGGCGACCGCGACTTCGAAGCGTGCGCCGTCGTCGTCGAGCGCGCCGACGTGCTCGATAGCGAGGTCGGTGCCGTCGAAGGCCGTCATCTGGTGTTGCTGTGTCGCCATACAGTGTGGCCTATCCGTCGGATTGGACTTCAACCCCCCTAGCATCACCGCGAGAATCGGCACCCACAAACACTTCTGCCAGCGACCTATCTCCACTGGCATACATGCCAGAAAACCCGGAAAAAGCCGAGCTACTGGAGGGCCAGCGGGTATTCACGGGGCCACGAAACGTCCGCGAGCATATCCTGTCGCCACTGCGGGCGAAGATAGGGCCCTACTGCTGGGGCGTAAAAACCTGATGAGTGGCTCTGTACTTCTGCGGTTAAATGAAGAGGCCGTTTTGAGGCTGTTTGAGGCTTCCGAGGTGTCGTCTCTATCTCTCGGTTGTACCGTTTCAGCAATAATTCGTCTCTACCGTGATGCCAGAGGGATTAGCTTCCATTCCACTGCTGTCTCTCAGCCTATCAACTCCTAACCGATAGACGCCACCGCCATGAGTGGCAATCGTGCTACTTGTTCAAATTAAACCGCAGAAGTACAGTAGGGTAGTTCCATCAGGCGAGTGGGAGAACCGCTGACAAAATGAGGACCGTTACAAGCCCAGTGATTGAAATAATCGTCGTCAGTGCAGTCCATGTTTTTAGGGTCTCCATTTTGGTGAGCCCCCCGATTTCGCTGACAAGCCAGAATCCGGAGTCATTGAACCACGAGAAGATATTGCCACCAGCACCAATCGCCATCACAAGATAGGCTGGATGGACGGCCAGTTGAGACGTTAGTGGGGCCATGATACCGGCAGCAGTCAGCATTGCCGCCGTGGCTGATCCCTGAGCAATGCGAACGATTGCGGCGATAAGCCATGCTGTAATAAGCAGCCCAATGCCGACTTCCTGAAGCGCACCGGCAAGGTAATCTCCGATACCGGATGCAGCAAGTAACGCACCAAAGGCACCACCTGCAGCGGTGATTGCAGCAATGTTACCACCGCTTTTCAGCGCCTCAGTCAATTCCTCAGCCCATTCGTCCCGGTCCAGTCCACTGAATCGATAGAAGGTATATGCAGCGGCCAGGGCTGCAACTGTCAACGCGACGTTCTTATTTCCGATGAAATCGGTAATCGGCTTCACCGTATTCAGTACCGGTATGACCTCCTGAAACGTGTTCACAAACGTTGAGGAGGCGATCAGAGCAACCGCCACCAAAATCGGCATCAGGGACTCAGTCATACCCGGTAATTCGCTAGTTGGCTGCTCAGCAACCTCTTGGAGTTCCTCAGTCGAGGTTGCCATCGTGTCTCGAAGTGGAATATCAAGACGCTTGTTAATCCAGCGACCATAGACGAGCCCAGCGATGATTGCGGCCGGAATTGCGGTCGCCAATCCGATAATGATCGTCATACCGAGATTGCTACCGATCTGGTCAGCGACGGCAAGCGGTCCAGGGGTTGGCGGGACGAATACGTGCGTAGCCGCGGCACCGGTCCCTACGACCACAATAAACAACGTGTAGTCCCGACCGAGGCGTGCTCGCATCGAGCGTGCGAGTGGGGCCATCAAGTAGAATACGCTGTCGAAGAACACTGGAACCGCGAGTACTGAACTGCTCCCCAATAACGCGACGTCGGAATTGGCCTCGCCAAGTACATTCTGGAACCCTCGGACGATCCGTTGGGCAGCACCGCTTTCGAGCATCCCTTTCCCGATAATAGCTGCCATTAGAATCGGAATGCCGATCCCCGCCATCCCGTTACCGAATGCCGTCGCAACTTGGCTCCCCGCATCTGCCGCAGTGAAATCCGGGACAAATATCGTGTTGACAACTCCGACAAGAAACGCCGAGATGATCAGCCCGAGGAACGCCGGTAGGTCCAACCACACCAGCAGGGCGACAACGATGATCAACCCAAATATGAATGTAATTAGGGGGCTATGCGCAAAATCGATTGCTGCTTGTAATAAAGCCCACGTCATACGTTAGCATGTCTATTACATACGAACTTAAGTGTTTGTTTGATATAATATAGGTACGCTCATCCCGACCAGTCGTAACTTCCAGTAGCGAGGAGTCCGTTGGTTGCTGTTGATGGACAGGGACTCGGTGGAAGTGTTCCTTCCAGATCCGGACGAGTGCTACGAGCGACTCCGTCGCGCCCGCTTCGGCGCGACGGTGTCGTGCCTCTATTGCGGAGAGAGCGAACCAGTCATCAAGAAGGGAACAACCGGGAAAGGCGCTCAACAATATCGGTGCAAGGAGTGTGAGACGTATTTCAACGATCTCATGGGCTCGTTCTTCGAGCATCGGAAGTTCCCCATCGAGGAGATGTTCTACATGATCAAGGAGATGTGCAGTGTTGAACGCAAGACAGCGACAGAATCAAAACTATGATATTGGATTTTCTACCGGCAGCTACGCTTTCTCTGCGGATTCTAAGATCAGACAATTCGATTTTAGCGGATTTGCACAGTGATCAAAACATCATTTCAAGTCCAGTACGTTTACCGTGTGGTGGCCCGCAGTCGTTTGTACCGTGGGCCGAGTGCATTCGTTGTCTGGTGATGATACTGATGTCGCGATTTTCCACCCTGATGAGGGTGACATAGAACGGTTGGCATACCCTATCAATCGTCACAGAGTGAACGATCAATACAGACGAAACAGTAGCCGTCTTACTGATATACGCCGATAGAAATACTACCAGGGCGGACTTCGACACGAAAGTTTCGACCGTATTCGATATGATATTCTCCGAGTGTCACCGACCCGGTATCACTCATACCGTTGCCCTCAACGCTCAGCTCGTATGTCCCCTGTTGGCGGATACCCGCTTCGACTACCGTGGCTTCGCCAGACTGGACCGTCACTGTCTCTTGTACAATCACCGAAGAGTCCGCTGACACTGTGATACTAATTGATTGTTCTGTCGAGGTGTTATTGATAACTCTCACATCTACCGCTGTTTCTGGCTCGGCTGTCTCGGTTGGTGGAGTTGATTTTGCTCCGGGAACAGAACACCCTGCGAGGGCAAGCATCGCACTTGATAGACCGTAGACAGCCTCTCGACGAGAATAGTCCATTGTGCTGGATTTGACAATAGGGTTGTAAGTGTTTTCTGTCCTCTTCGCTCTGTTCGCACGCTTACTGAGCGGTCGATACAGACGGTCACTCTACCAGCGGATACTCAAATTGCCATCTGGAATATCCGCAGATTCATACTAACTGCTGGTGACACATGTAGTATGGCTCAGGGTGCCCCAGCGACTACACATTACATTCTCGCTATCGCGGGGCCACTCATCGGGGTGGGACTACTGTTTTTCAATTTCGTGGCGTCCTGTGGACCGGTCGGGTATTCAGCGGGTGAACCGCCGCCACGTGGGTTTCGATATGGCATCCTTAAGTGGAAGAATATCGGTATCGCGTACGGGAACGGCTGTGAGATAACATATCATCCGATTGTTCTATTCGGCGGAATAGCCCTCATTGGTACCGGAATCCTCTCCTTCTCCGTCATCTGGAGGTATATCAGACAATAAGCAAGCTTACTGAGCGGTTGATACAGAGAGACCAATGAGCATAGGAATTAAATCGTTTCCAGTTGGTGTTATCTGTATGTCAGATGTGCTTCGCTCCGCGACGAAATGGTCTCTCCAAGTGGTGGGTGTCGAGGTCGTTCTCGCTGTCGCCTTATTCAACAGGTTCGCGTGGCAGTATAGCGATATTTCTTTTGGACGGCTTATGACGTTCATCGTCCTCTCTATACTTATCGCGGGCATTCTTCTTCTCAGAGAAATTCCGAACATAATGGGGACTGAAGTTCACACCGAGTGAGTGATTCACATACCTACTGAGCGGTCGGTACGGATGAGTCGTCCTCATTCAGTTGAAAGTGGCCTCTAACAAGGCGACACGTCGGTACCGTGGATACGTTGCACATCGTCAGGAGTAATGAGGTAGCGAGCAGTAGACTCTACATCTGCTTCCTCTTTTTTTGTCGAGTATGAGTATGGGTGTGTGACCTCGACATAGACTCCCTCAGTAGTCCGGTTCGTAACTGTTGCGCCTTTTTCTAAACCGACAAACGAAGTGGGACTCCAACTTTCGACACAGGAAGCGTTCTCGAACTGCTCGGTGATGTGTTGTTCTTCGGCGTCAAGGGCCCGCTCCTTAGCTTCGCTGTTTGATACCCCAGTCCCTCCCATACAGCCAGCAATCGAGAAAACTACGAGGGAACAGCAGATGGAGAGAATTACTGTCCGATAGCGGAGGTACGTCATATGACCGCTTGTTTCCAATTAATTGAATATCTTTTGTCCTATTGATTCGCACAGTCTATGTAACAGCTGATTCACCGAATTGCGGGCTGAAACAACACCCTGTGAATAGTTCCATGACACGCTCTTGCTGCACCAAAAAGATTCAGGCGTCGGTGGTGACGCGCAGGGTGATATCTAACTCCGACTCGACGTCACTGTCGGCCGCCAGATACTCGCCGTGCCGGTTCTCCCCGCCCGTGTAGGTGACGAGGTCGTACTCTCGGAGCTTGCGGAGCTTCGCCCGGCGCGTACTC
>NZ_CP050019.1:0-53962 GCF_011602445.1 Haloarcula sp. JP-L23
CCGCATCCAGGAGGAGTACAAGGGCAAGGTGCGGATCATGGCGATCATGACCGGCATCCAGTCCACGCAGGTGCTTGGCCCATCGGTCCAAAAGCAGGCCCACAGGTCCCGTGAGGCGATTCAGAATGTGGACTCGACTGATAGAGGAGATATGAGAGATCAAGCGGAGGAGCTAGAATTTATTACATCATCAGATGCCAGAATTCCTCGCAAAGAACGGCTCTCCTCGAATATGGACTCTCATAAAGAAAGCTTCCCTGACTACCTCGACGTCGACTACACCGACGGCGAGGGCGAATCGCCCGAGGAGTACCCGACGATCAACCACAAGATAGAGAAGGCCATCGAGGTCACGAAGACCGGTCTCGAGCAGTACGAGAACCCGGTCGTCATGTGGACCGGCGGGAAGGACTCGACGCTCACACTGTACTTGGTGAAGGAGGTCGCCGAGCGCTTCGACCTCGAAGTCCCGCCGGTCGTCTTCATCGACCACTACCAGCACTTCGACGAACTCATCGACTTCGTCGAGCACTGGGCCGACGAGTGGGACCTCGACGTCATCTGGGCCTGCAACGAGGACGTCGGTGAGTACGTCGACGAGAACGGCCTCGAACCCGGCGACGACATCCCCATCAGTGAACTCTCGGAACACAACCAGCACCACGTCCGCAACATCCTCGAGTACGAGGAGGACACGTTCCCGTTCCTGCTGGACACCTACGTCGGCAACCACCTCCTGAAGACGGTGGCGCTCAACGACGCCATCGAGGAGCACGACGTCGACGGCATCATCTCCGGTATCCGCTGGGACGAACAGGAGTCCCGCGCCGACGAGACGTTCTTCTCCCCGCGTCACGACCCCGACATCTACCCGCCCCACGACCGCATCCAGCCGATACTCCATTTCGCCGAGCCCGACGTCTGGGAGGCCTTCTGGAACTTCGTCGTGCCGGACACGGTCGAGGGCTACCCCGAAGAGGGCTACGTCCCACAGGGGCAGGACGACCTGCCCGAAGGCATTGAGAAAGAGGACGTCCCCGTCTCGCCGAAATACTTCGTGGGCTTTCGCTCGCTGGGTAGCGAGGTCAGCACCGACAAGTCCGCTCAGGAGCCCGCCTGGCTCCAGGACATGGAGAACACGACCGAACGCGCCGGCCGCGCCCAGGACAAAGAGGACCTGATGGAGCACCTACGTGACCTTGGGTATATGTAAATCCGGAATACAGGTGATGTATGATCGAATGAGGACAACGAGATACGTTGACGGCTGTGTACCGGCAATCGCCGTTGTAGGCATCGTCCGAGCGGGCCTTCCTCGACGCTCTCGTCGCCGACGACCTGCACCGTCCACGAGCGGCTCGATTTGCACTTAACACAGTCCCACGGGCCACACTTCATGGTCGTCGTGACGGCGTAGCGGAATCTAACCAACAAGACTGCCATAATTTTCCAGGTTGTTGGTTAGCCCGTCAGTCAGTATTTCGGCGGGTATGTGAACACGAGACCAGCTTTTCAGAGAACCACGTCCGATGACTACCAGTTCCCAACTCTATCCCTCCAATCTGTTTCCCGTCTCCCGAATCGGCGTAGGCTGATTACCAATTCGGGCCAGATCAAATAGCCACCGAACCTGAGTCGACGTGAAGCGTGTCTCCCCGCCGTACAGTGACTGAAGCCCGAAAATATGAAAGGTCAAACCATTATATACCAACCCAGCTCGTGGCGACTCGTGTGATGTTCAGGCGAACTGAAAGAACAGGCGCATCGGACGGAGGGACAGATGACTGACGCTGCTGAAGCGGTTGAGGGAGTAATCGCGTTCATCGTGGGAGGGTTTATGCTCCTCTTGATTGGCTCGGCGGTCGACTCCAGCTCACTGCTATATAATCTCAGCACTTTCGGCCTGTTGATGATTCTACTCGGCATCGTCCTCGCAGTTGGATTGGTCGCAGCGCTTATCGGAGGGTTCTCCGGAGGGTAATAATGGTCGTCAGAGACTATCTCGCCGAGAAAAAAGAAGAGCGAATCACCGACGAGAAGATTCTGAACGTCATCCGTGAGAGTGATGCCGGATTCGTCGGCACAACAGAGGTCAGTGACGACGAGCGACTCGAAATCCAGGAGGGTGCTGTTCGTAACCGCTTGGACGACCTCGAGGACGACGGCCGTGTCCACAAGAAGCGGCTTGGGCATCCAGAACGCGGGAACCTGGCGTGGTACCTAGCTGACGATGAGCGCGAGCGCCCAGTGTCTGCCGACCGATACTGGCTTGCTCGCCTGTGCGAGGAGGGACGCGAGATTTCGGGGAACGTGTTGCGTATTGGCGCCGTCGTCGCGCTCGCTGGAATGATGACGGTGATGCTCTCGATTAGTGCAGATCTCTATGGTCTGCAGATGGCTGTCCTGCAGCCGTCGACAGCGGGCAGTGTGGGGTTCGCCCTGGCGGCAGCTGGCTTCGCTAACGTCGCTCTTGGAGGACTATTCAAATTCGGTTTCAACCTCACTGAGACGATAGTCACGCGCCGTTCCACCCCGACGAGTTAGATGGGCAATCTGCTGGCCCGGATAGCTATCAGTCCCCTCAGTGCTTCGCCAGATACCAGATAATCACCGTCGCGAGAAGCACGGGACTCAGCGCAACTGTTGTCGAGACACCGGCTCCAACCAGTACGACTGTGACTCCCGGAATAACCACCGCCAGTATGATAATAAGTGGATATATCAGAAATCCCGGCAGTGACCAGATGGTGGATGCTACCTCCTGTGATGCTGTTTTGATTCGATCGAGCATACTACAGCTGTCCCTGCTGCCGGGAGCTATATCAACGGGGGAAACAGTTCACGAGGATAATACGATGTCCGGGCGCCGACACGGGGTGATGTCCGATGGCGGACACGGCTGAACCGCCCGAAGACCGCCGCTCTCGTATCGTCGCTAAAATCGGCCTCAACGAGCACGATGTCCTCACGACGAGTGAGATTGCAGCCGAGTTTCCAGAGAAGCGTCCAAAGACCATTCGCCGGAATCTACACTGGATGCGCGAACAGGGTCTCATCAGTGGTCGTCGGACGACGGACCAAGCGAACAGTGCTACCTGGCTCTGGTGGGTTGCTGTCGACGACGGAGCTGCAGAGCAACTCTCCGCCGGTGAGGGTGTCGCGGCAGCGTCTCAGATCGGCACTCTGCTCCATCAATTGTACTATGGCCGGTGGGAGTTCAAAATGATCGCTGCAGGTGTCTTCATCACCCCATTGTTGTTTAGTGCCACGATCTGGGGTGTCACGCTGTCGGAACTCAGTATCATCGACCTCGGTCTGACCGAAATACTTGCTATAGTCGCTGGTGGTTTTCTAATTTTTTTCATACTAAATCTGTTGGGATATTCATCTTCCCAGCTGAGACACTGGGGAACTGGCCGGCTGCTGTAACCAGAGACCACGAGGACCGCGAGACGAACTGAACGGCTCCTCGCATCAAAGCTACCAGAGGAGTTGTGCGAGGAAGTGAGCAGGGCCGATTACAGTGCTTCACTCCCCGAGATACGTAATCACAGCAATTCCAAGAAACGCCCCGATGAGTGCCTCTGTTTCACCAAACTGGGACCCGCGATGACTCGCTCTCTCCTGCCGATCTCTGGTTTGTGTTGAATCCAGACCAAATAGACACAGCAGACACGAACATTATGTTTATTGATTAACCGTCATCCTGAAGTTTGGAGGACTTCATTAAGTCTGTCTTCATAGCCTGGATTAGATTGCCGAGATTCTCTCTACGATTATCTCGCTTACTCTTTGTTGGGTCCATACCCGAAATCAGCACATCCATCGTGGTCTCTACCGTTGCGTCTCCGATGCTCTCAACAAAATACAGCAGATAGACTAATTTCAAGCCGGTAACCGGGTTTCGAGCGACGACGAGATTCCAGGTTGCTTTGGTCAACAACTCCGTTCTAGTGCCTATAGAGAGTTCCCGTTCGTTATACATCAGGTGCCGGAGGATGCTATTTCGAATAGTCAATAGCACCAGAATCACGAATCCCAGAAATGAGAGCCCAATAGAGAACCAACCCAATTCAGTAACGCCAATCTGCACAGAGGCAAGCTTGACCGCCCGTTGTCCTGACCGCGTCAAGGAAATAACCGATGTTGCTATTCCGAGAACAACAATACACGCAGTAATGAGAAACTCTCCATCGTCAAGACTGGATTCGATACGTTGAGTCGCCTGCAATCCTTGATGGCGAATATGATGTCGGCTTCCGGAGAGAGCATTGTTGTGGTGTAGAATCCGCTGTGTCCCCTCATCAAGATGTTCCGCAGCTCTATCACGGACCCGTTGAGCGCGTTCGTCAGACAAGAGGAACGGACGACGAAGTCGTTCCTGGAGCTTGATTTTCCGACCGATGATGATGAGAATCCTAATTGGGATGAAGAGAACGCGATAGATGAGAATTAAGACAAGAATGAGAACTGCATAAGCACCCGTTTTCAGCAATTGCCATCCCGACATGTACTTTGATTGTTCAAGCTATACAGATGTCATTTCCGCAATCAGCACCTAATTTCTTGTATTAATAGTTATCAAAAAGAGCTTGATTTATAATTATCACTAAGTACACTGCCGTACAGATTCTATACAGTCCCATGACGCTGGAGTTCACGAGGTTTGTCCTTGATGAAGTTGCTCCCCACGCTACGGTCAGTGAGAGATACGACTCCGGTTGAATCGATTGGAATCAACCGCCAGTCCTGTCTCGGCAGGATGCATTAGTTGGTTACCACGACGACATAGAACTACTCCGCCAATCAAATCTCAACATTCTCCGGAATCGAGGACTCAGAGATGCGGCCAGACACTACATTCCACTCCCAGTCAATCTCTGTCCCGCACGTCTGGCACTCTTCGTACCCATGCGTCCAGTAGAAGTAACTCCCACATTCGTGGCACTGGACGTCGTCGTGACCAGTTGGTGGCGGATCGATATCGTCCCGCTCTGACTGTCGGTCACGGACACCGTCCCGATACCACTGTTTCCATGCCTGTCGGGGGATGAACGGTGCAATATTGATCTCCAATGAGATCTCGTCACGTGCCGCATACGGTGGCTCCAGACCAGAATCAAACAACTGCTCCCACGGTATCGTCCGAAATAGCAACGGTTCCATCACAGTGGGAGGCAGCCGTATCGTCGGCTCGGTGCCATCGAGGAGGTCACTACGTACCTCAGCGCGGTATGTTTCGGCGGGATACTCCTCCTCCCGTTGTTCAACCCACGTCGGGAATAACTCATGCCACGATTGCTGCCTCCACAGTTCAAGGGCTTGCTCGTCGTGCCACTCACGGGGAAGTGTCGCAGGTGCGTCGACCAACTGTAGCTCCCGGTGTGCGGCCTGCCATTTGCTTTGGTGCGCTTGGTGATTCTGCCCCGGGTGCCACCACACTGTCTGTTCCGGAACCTGTTCGGGCCACGCGGACTCCTGAGCCCGTGACCTGATGTCAATTTCAGCCATCCGCCACTGTTCTGTCCCGAAATCCGCCTTGTCTGTCCAAACAACGGCGTAGTCTTGTGCGATGAAGTCCTCTGTGGCAGCATCGATATCTTTCGACTCGTTTTTGTGCTGGACTTCGACAACGACACCCTGTCCTAATTGGGGATCTCGCTGGTCGAAAGTCACGACGGCGTCACCAAACCGGCGGTCTTTGTCGGATTCTGGTGCTTGGAGCTGTTTCTCCATCTCGCAGTTTTCTACATCCCCCTCAAAGACATCTTCGAGCCGGTCGGCAGCCAAGGATTTCCATTTCAGATGGATATCGGACTCAGCGACGGACTCACACGCTGTACCGCCTCCACCACCGCCACCACGGCCCATGTTTTCGATGTGTGTGAAATGCCGACCACGCCCATCACTGGATTTGCTCCAGACGCGCATCTTCCCACCGCATTCCGGGCACTCGACATCGGTCTGTTTCGGAACTTGGCGTGGAGCAACCTTCTGTTCATTGTAGAGTGCAATCCAAGGCATTCCTATTCACGCAGGCTGGCCATAGTAGTCGGCAAAGCAGGTTAAGTATCAGCATGGCGGAGTGAAAGTTAACTGGCAAACAGAACAGCGGCGACGCTCTAAGTCAATCCTCAAGCAGCTCAGAGCGCTTCTCCACAGCGTTCCGCCACCGCTGCATATACTGGAAATCTTTGCGTGAGGCCACCTGTTGTGAGCTCCGGTACTCTGTCACAATATCCTTGAAATCCGAGTCGAGATCTGCAACTACGTCCTCGACATTATTTTCTTCAACCAACCGTGCGTGTTCCCACCGTTTCGCAATCCGATGCTTCATGACGATCGTCTGAAGTGCAGTCTCGTCCTCATCTGCTTCATCAAGCTCGGACAGATCGAGCCAATCGTCGAAGTGTCGACTACAAGATTCGCACTCACACACCGGCTCTTCAGCCCGTGACATGATGTCCACCACAGCCTGAATCTGGAGGAAGTCTTTGACCTTATCAGCATAATACCGAGAGGATATAGCGGAAGAACTTGATTTGGACTTGGGCTTAATCGACTCACTGTACTTTTCACCATGAAGCGTTCCATAGGCGACTCCTTGGAGCCCAAAATCGTGGAGGAGGTTAGCGAAGAAATCGCCGTAGTAGAAGTAGGGGTCGATACCCGCAGAGGTGAGGTCGTACACGAAATCAATGATATTCTTGTATTCGGACTCGTTGGTATCATGCTTGTCAAGGTCCTCAAACAGGAGGAAACACTCTCCAAGATCTTCGTTGCTGAGCAGGTTGACCAATTCAGTCCGGTTCTCACCACGGCCGATTTTCTCCGTCGACGTGTACACTACCGGTCGCAGTGGACGAGTTGCTTGGGCCTTTGAAGCCGAGAGAATCGTCCGGAAAGCGTCGTAGTCCTGCGGTTTTTGAAGTTTATGTCCCCATGGAATCACCGCATCAGGTTTGGCTTCCTCTCTGCTGACATCCAGTGTCTCGTATTTCCCCAGGTGTTCGTCGAGCCGCCGGTACACGATAGTTTCCTGAAACTCAATGGCGTCTTGCGCAATCTGCTCGATGGTATCTGCCTCTAGGAACCGAGCGTTGACTGTCCCGGGATCATCGAGGAGTCGCTCGAACGAGTCTCCGAGTTCATGTGCGTAATCTTCATGCCATGGCCTGAGATTGCCGTTCTTGTACCGGAAGCTCTTACCCTGGCGAAACTCCGCCAAGATGGGGTCAATGTAGTAACTCAGGTTCCGTTCTTGTATCAAGTCAGCGAGTAACTTTGGTACCCGTTTTTTGGAATTTGCAAGGAGATGGGCTGATACAAGGGCAGAGTCCCACTGTTCATAGTGGTCCTCAAAAATAGACCGCTCATTGGGTGCTTTGTACCGGACAATCGTCTCGAACATCGTCTAATACTTTTTTGACAATGTTTTCCTTTCTACATAATTGTTGTGCGACAGATTCAGATTCAGAAATGACCTCGATATTCTCGTCTACGCTGAGGAGTCCTACGGAGAGGTCTTCGAATTGGTCTTCGAGTTCGGCGGAGACTGAGTGTTCCCAGACGGCCAAATAAGAGTAGTCCACTACGTCTGCATCTCGACGAGCCTGTTCGATGCCGCGGCCGATATTCCGGGCTTTCATCTCGATTGCAATCGTCTCGTCGCCGTCGATTCCCAGGATATCGATAGGATACGAGAAGACACGTGCTTCGGTGGTGAAGGTAATATCCTCACTACGGAGGTAGTCTGTGAGGATACCGAGCTGGTATTTTTCTGGAATGTATTGATTACGATGCCGCTCTTCACTCTGCACCCACCGTTCTGCGTATTCTCGTTCAACGTGTTCAATATCGGCCATCAGTCTCCCTCCAGTTGGAGTTCATCCTTGATCTCGGACTCTGTCGCGAACGCTGGGTACGATGTGTAGACGACTTCCAAGAGTTCTGATAACGACAGATCACCATAAGACTCCACAATCTCCGCAAGCTCAGTCTGATATTTTGGTTCCAGAATCTCAACCAACTGCGACGCGATTTTGGTACCCTTGGGCGTGATACTGAACTCCTTGTTCGAGAGGTCGTCATCGTCAACTCCGGCAAGTGGACCATCATCCATCGGTGTGGCTTCAATAGCGCCCATCTGCAGGAGGAAATGCAGCTCCTCATAAACCATCTCTGAAAACGGCCCCATTTTGTAGGGGGCAAAATTGAACGCGATATCCTCTTCGTATTCCTCAAAAAATTCCGTTTCCTGCTCGATGAGGAAGAGGAGTTTCTGAAGCTTCGTGACGCCACGGATTGAATCCATGTAGTGGAAGAGAATAAAAACGACATCAGTCCGCCTGTCAATTTCATCAATCGGTGGCACGTGAGATACCTACCACATTTGACTAGCCCTTGGGTAATGAAAGTTTACAGCCAGAGCGACTCAAGATTACTCCCCAACCGCTTCCTCCACGATATCGATTTCCTCATCGGTCAGCCCGTACAGCTCATAGACGATCTCGTCAATCAGGTCATCGGTCCGCTCGATCTTTGTCTCCAACTCCTCGGCTCGTTCCTTCGTCTCCACGTAGCTCGCCAATCCGTCGCGGACGTCGTCGACGGCTGGCAGAGTTAACTTCCGAAGCCGATCGATCAGCGAGTTCGTCTTCGTCGCTGTCTCACGGAAGCCCGCAAATCCACCGGATTCGTCGACGGCGACCGGCACGAACGCCTCGATCAGATCAGCCTCAATCCCGGTGAGGTCCGTGATCCGCAGCGCCGGCAAAGGCTCGGTCTCCGTATAGCCCCACTGGTCGGTCTCGTAGGCGTCCTCATCGACAGGCTTGTAGCGAGCAGTGAGTTGGATCTCAACCGTGCTGTCGGATTCACGGACAACGCTGGCCTCGCCGACTCGGAGATTCGGTTTCTGTTCCGTGGTCTTCTGAAGGATCGAGTCAGCAGAGTCCTCGGGGGGTTGGGTGAGGCCGACGTCGGCGAGGGTTGGGCCGTCGGAGTAAGAGCCGAGGTGGTCCAGTACTGATTGATTCAAACGATCTAAGTCGTCGTGGTGTTCAATCATTTTTTCTGACAAGAACGGGAGAGCAAGAGACCGATTATTGGGGGAAAACTCAGAATGGTTTTTAAGATATGCAGCATATTGCTCCTCAAAACCACCAATATCTTCTTCTGAGAGTTCCGAGAGGTCACACTCCGGTATCGGGATCGGTTCTAAATACGAGGTTTTGAACCTTCTAAAATCACCTCTCAAAATTGAGCTCGTATGATATACGTAGAACCATGTAGTGGAGCTATTCAGAATAGCCGTCAAGAAATTTCGCTTCCTACTAGAATTGTCTGTCGGAACGATTGAATAACCAGTATCTCGGACATAAGTTCCTCCAGACTGATCGATAGTGAATTCAGATCGCTGGCAGACATCTGGTACGACAATCTTCGGAGCTTCAAATATTTCCTTAGTTCGAGGGCACCATAATGAATACCATGTCGGATAATTCATTGATTCAGTGCCACGATTAGCTAATCTATCTCGAAATTCAGAGAGATATTTATATACAGATGGAGCCTTGGTTTCCAAAACCTGTTCTGGAATCTCCTGGGTACCATCATCCGTTGTTTGATATGGATAAATGACAGCTATATCTGAATCTGGAGATACATATCTCTGAAGTTCATCACCGTCGACCAGTGGGTGTACAATTTCAGACTCAACTTGATATGTGTCTTCATTTATATCAGATTGGATTACGAGATGTTGGTCGCCCCGGTCCTGAATCCTCACAAACATTACTTCGTTATCGCCCGAAACAATGCCTTCCGAGATGTGCTTTGTTTGATTTTTTAAGGGCACCCCAGCCTCACGCATTTTCGACATTGCCTGCCGTTCTATTGGACCGGTAAGAATCCATCCCTCCTCACTGAGTTCATCCATCGGGATTTGACTGAATTCGAGCTTTTTGATCGATTCTTTTCCGGTTTCCAAATCCCGAGCTTCTCTGTATCTGAGTGTCTCACTGGCTCCTAAAAACAAGAGGCAAGTGTAGGTTGTTGCCCCGTCAAACACTTGCTGCTGGCCAAAGTCCACAATTTCTTCAATACCATCTCGATGTGTCAGGAATTCCCGAAGTCCTTTACCAGCTTGCGAGTCAAAGAATTTGTTCGGAAGGATATACCCTAAGCGGTTCCCTTCAGCGAGGTAAGATCCTCTCTCGACAAAGAGAGCATAAAGATCAAATCGACCAGTAGCAGACTGATATTGTTCAACAGAATATTCTGCTAACCGTTCGTTATTTTGCCGGATATTCTGGATCTTTACATACGGCGGATTCCCAACTACCGCATCGAACCCCGCACCGTCCAATTTTGCCCCGTCCTCTCCAAAGAACACCTCAGGGAACTCCAGCTCCCAGTGGAAGAAGTCCTCGTCGTCGGCCATCGCCTGCGCCGTCGTGAACCAACCCCGCTCTCGAATCTCGGCCCACGCAGCCTCGTCCTCAATAGCCTTCGCCATGTCGCGATACGCGTCTTCACCACTCCCATCGTCACGCGGCACATCCAACCCGAACTGCTCGGCCGTGTGGACGTTAGCGATCTCGAAGAGTCGCTGGTACAGATCGTCCGACCGGATCTCGTCGTAGATCTCCTCCATCGACTTGATGTCCTCCAGCGTCTCGTTGTCGATGTCCAGCAGCTCGCCCATTAGGTCCATCACGTGCTCAAGGGTCTGTCGACGCGCCCGGGCGGCCACCTGCGTCAGCGTCAGCTGCCCTTCCTGGCCGTCTGTGTCGTCGCTCAGGACCTCCGTGATATCGGACCCCACCAACGAGTTCCCAGCCTTCAGGTGGTGATCCAGAAACGCGAGCGGCTGGTCGGCCGCCAGCGTCTCGAGCCACATCGACAGCTTCCCAAGCTCGACGGCCATCCCGTTGATGTCAACGCCGTAGATGCATTCCTTAGCGATCTCTCGCCGGAGATGCTGCTCGTCGTAGGACTGGATCTCCTGTTCGCGAACGACCTCCATCACCTGCTCGGTCAGATACCCCGTGGCACTCGTGAGGAAGTGGGCCGACCCCATCGCCGGGTCGAGAATCTTCAGGTCCAACACCTGTTGCCAGAACCGCCGGAAGTATTCGGTATCACTCGGGTCGAGCCCGTCGGCCTCCAGCTCGGTTTTGATGTCGTCCAGCAGCGGGTCAACCGTCTCCTCGACGATATAACTAACCACATAGTCGGGCGTGTAGTACGCACCCGTCGCTTTCCGCTCGCCGTCGTCGTTGACGACGTACAGCTCGCCCTCCTCAACGGTCTCGACGGCGTCAGCGACGCTCACCTCGGTCGCCGGCTTCCACACCTGCCCACCGTCCTCAGCGACCGCTGCGTACTGCTCAGGCGCGATACGGAACTCGTGTTCCAGCAGCCCCTCGTAGATACTGCCGAGGTGTCGCGTATCCAGATCGGCGTAGTCGGCTGGCACGAACCCGCCGTCGTCGCCCTCGGTCGTCCCCAGCCGATAGATCACTTCGGCGATGTGCCGGTCCGACACCTCGTTCTCGGCGAGGAATGCGTGGCTGTCGTCGTCGAAGAGCCCACCGTTGTAGGGTGGGATTCCCAGCGACTCCTCACCTGCGTCGACGAGGCCAAACAGGTCTTCGAGCCGGGCCCACATCGATGTCGAAAAGCCGCTGTAGTCCTCAAAGGTGTCGCCGGACTGGATGTCCTCGTGAATCTCGGCCCGCAACTGATCGAGGCTGAAGTGTTCCTCGTACTCGGCTTCGGCGTCGGGATCGTCGGGATGGATCAATCCGCGTGATTCGGCGTACAGCACGAACATCAGCCGGTACAACAGGACGAGCGACTGCTCTTTCAGCTCGGCGCGTGCCTCTTCATCGTCAGGATCGATCTCGAGATCGTTCGTGTGGATGAACCCCTCGCCGAGTACTCGGAGTGCCGTGAAGACGTTGTCCTGCAGGTCCTCGCCGAGTTCCTGGGCGGCCGTTTCGCTCTCGTTCCAGACCGTATCGAGGAAGGAGGTGCCAGCGGTTTCGCGGAAGGCGTCGGGTCGGAAAAACGCGTAGAAGTACTTGAAGCTCTCCAGATCACCGTGCTCCAGCAGCGACGGGAGGTCGACCTCGTAGTAGGTCTCGGTGGCGTAGTCTTTGGTGCCGTAGAGACGCCACTTCCGGCCGTTGGTCAGCACGCCCCAGTTGACGCGTTCCGGCGTGTGTTCGAGATAGTACTTGATCTGGTGGGAGGCGTCGCGGTACGAGCGCTGTTCGCTGAACCGCTCGTCGAACGCGGCGTCCCACTGTTTGGCTTCGAGGACGGCCGCCGAGAGGCCGTACATGCCCTCGGCGTTGCCGTCGCGTTTCTGTCGGGCGGCGTCGCGACGGGCGTCCGCCGAATCGAAAAGCAGGCGGTCGTTGTAGCCGCCGCCGTCGGGCAGCGTCGTCTCCTGGAGCGTATCGAACCCAAGTGTCTCTAGGACCTCGTCGATCCACGCCCCCAGCAGTTCGTCTTCGTTGTAGGAGGGCAGCAGATCGCCTTCGGCAGCCCAGAGTTCCTGGAGGTCGTTGAAGGCCTGCTCGGCTGCCTCGTCACAGTCCCAGTCGTCCAGATCCGCGACACGTTCGTCGAGATAGTAGCCTGAGAAGAGGCTCGAATTGCGGTAGGGCGTCGAGCCGAGCGTCGCCTGACTCATAATGAATACTCTAGACGGTAGCAGGTACGCTAAAGAACCTAGGGGATAGCTCGACGCTGATGGGTGGCATCACTGTAGCAATCAACGGAAGTCATCGACGAGATGGACGAATCTGATTGACTGGAAGCCGACGAGCTCAACGTGTTCACCTACGAGCTCGTCGTCCCACCCGAGGCCACTTTTTGGCTCCAAAAAGTCGATATTGAACCCTCTAAGCGACAATTTCCGGAATATTCCGTTGTGCCCTCAAAAAGTCGCGCATGCTCTGGTAAAAAGTCGAACCCCGGGACGGCAGCAGTGTGGGAAAGCATGGGGTTACACTTACTACAAAAGGGATCCACATCCGAAATGCGTTCGCGAGGGAACGCGGGCTGACGCCCGCCACCAGTGCTCTCTCAGCCGAACAATCTCTGGAGAACCATCGCTGTCACTCGTGAGCGTCGGCCCAGTGTGCGCCGCGCCCAACCAAGACACCGGCGCACACCAGAAGCACCCATTGGCCACCGAGGTGCCCCGGCCGCCGACGGACACACGGGCCTTCGTAGCGCCCGCCTGTGTGTCTGCCGGTGCGGAAGATCGGTGCCACCAGGAGCCCCAGCTATGTCCAGCACGAGCCACACACCGCCCGCATCGCGTCGTACAATCACCGCCGTCGACGAGCCTACGGAGAGAGGATGAATAGCGCCCAGCACGAACTCCTCGCGAAGAACAACCTGATCGTCGCGAAACTGCTGGGTGCCGTCGTCGCTTTGGCTCAGCTGTACGAGCTGCCACGTGCCATCCTGGTGGGCGTGCTGGCCGTTGCGACGTTCGGATTCTCGACGGCGTCGACGATCGCCTGGATGTCGCGGTGAGTGGGTTCGATGCCGGCGCCGTCGCAAGCCGAGTTACAGCACGTGACGGCGACGGTGTAGGGTGCGAGAAGGCTAACCAACAATCGGCGGCTGAACGGTCGACTGTTGGTTAACAGATTTGTCGGACTACTTTCGGAACGTCGTTCGTTGCTCGGGAGGTTACCTGAAACAGCCATTAGTAGGTGTGTGTACTGAGCAAGTATTCCACCGCCTCATATGCTGTACGCTCTTCGGAAGCAGGTTGTTGGTCAAGTAGAGCTGGCGCTGGAGAAGCGTAGCGGGCAAGGGTGACGCGGCAGCGTCACCCGAATGCAATGTTCCCATTTGAATTGCTTAGCTCAGAGGCGAGCGCCGCGAACCTGCTGGAGCAGGTTCGCTGGCGCGACGGCCTCTACTGCCCGCGCTGCCGGTCTGAGTCAGTGATCAAACACGGCAGCTATCGAGAGTATCAACGGTATCTCTGTAAGGATTGCGACCACACGTTCAACCCCAAACCGGCACGATCTTCGCGCACGCGAAGATTGGCCTGGATAAGCTCTTGTTCGCGTTCTACGCGTTGCTTCGATTCAACACGAGTATCCGCCAGTTAGACGCTGAAATCGATGTCTCCTACCGGTCGCTTCGGCGGCGCGTCGAGCAGTTCGCTAGAACGCTCGACGCGCCAGCCATCGATCTTGTAGGCCCGGTCGAAATCGACGAAGTCTACGTGACTGCGGGGATGAAAGGCCGCGAGCGCGACCGGGAGTCGCGCTCGCGTGGCCTCTCGAAACGTGGTCGCGGAAGCTACGCCGAGGACAAGCCACCAGTGTTCACACTCATTGATCGCGGTAGCGATCAGCGATACGTCGTGCCAGCGAAATCCGCTGACGAATCGGCCGTGCGACTCCTCCTCGACGACCGCGAGGAGGAGTCACTCACGGTCTACACTGACGGATTTCGAGCGTACGATCCACTCGAAGATGACGAGAGTTTTGAGCGGAAAGCAGTGATTCACGGCGATGGAGAATACGTCGATGGAGACGCGCACGTGAACACCTGCGAGAGCCACGCGTCGCTGGCGCGACGGTGGCTCTCGCCACACCGAGGCGTCTCAAAAGACAAACTCACGCCGTATCTCAGAGCCTTCCAGCTTCGCCGCCGAATCTTACGCAAACCTGGTCGAGAGGCTCTCAAAGAAATCGTTCGAATCGTGCTCTAACTCACCAACAACGTGCTTCCCATGAGCGTATGCTGTATGTTCAACGCGCTCGGTGATTTTACGGTGGGTGCTTTCCAGCAGGACAGTATGACAATCGTCCTGTCCGGAACGATCATCGGCGGTCTCATCGCTGGTAGCGCTGGCTTAGCAGGAACATACTATTCTCTCGAACGCCGGCGTATCGTCGAGCACCGAAACTGGCTTTCACAGCTTAAACACCTTACCTCAAGAGTAACTTTTGATCTGAACGGGCCGCCCGAAGAGGCTGCTGACGGAACGACCGACAAGCAGCGTACTGCGAAACGGATCGTCGAGTCGACTGTTCCGCGGATCGAGGACCACCTCGCTACCGCGCCGGTCGAGATCTCTGAGGACATACGAGAGATGCAGGATCAACTCGTTGTTCTGCACAGGAATATCGACATCAACCGGCCCCCGAAAGCCGCGTTAGTGAGTGACCTTCGTGAGGCCGATTCAGTGACGAACGATATCTATGAGTGTGCAGAGAAATCAGCGCCAGTCAGTTGGTACGAAAAGCTTCCCTGACAGAAAAGGACCTTATCGACAAATCCGTTTTTTGCTCCAGGTAGGAAGCCAAAACACACCCGTCCGGTAAGTGTCCGTACTATACTGCCCGAAGCACCTGCTGACCCTCACGTAGTCGCCCGGGCTCTTTCTCGACGTCGTCAGTACGACGTGGCCCATTTCTGGGACAGTTACGAGAGCGCCGTCGCCGTGGTACCGCGTGAGGCTATGTCTATCGACGACGCCGAGACGTTCGTCTTGGACGAAACGCCCTGCGAGACGCTCGGTGATTGGTGCGAGCACGTCCGTTGCACGCGTGGGTGGAACGTTGGGACGAACGTTGGCGGGTCGCTCGTCGACGATCTCGTTCGGAGTGTCGAAGCGTGAGTTGTACCGTGGAGTAACACGAACAGGTGCGGCGGGCTGCTCAGGCTATTGAGGACGACGTGCCGGCGGTCGCCGTCGACGTGGTCGCTCCGGGCGCGAGTCAGTACGACGCCTGGACACTCGACGGCGTGTTGCGTGACTGTGGGGGTGGGCCGCCCGAGGTGCTTCCGGAGCTCGCGCTGGCCGGGTTGACGCTCCGGCCGACGCCGTCGCAAGCCGAGTTTCAGCACGTGACAGCGACGGTGTAGGGATTGAGAAGTCTAACCAACGTTCGATACGAATCCGACCGGTTGTTGGTTAGCCAGTTCGTCCAGCCGTTTTCAGAACGCCGTTTGTTGCTCGAGAGACTACCTGAATGAGTATTTAGTGGGTGTACCACCTCAAAGTAGAGACAGACAATTACACAACTCGAGAATCTGACCTGCCAGTATGGATTTTGCGATTGTTGTGGCGACAAAGTCCCATCCGTAGAAATATTGGATTCCCCCACAACAGTGCCCAGATATTCTGCAATAGAACGTGTATGGCCATATATTATCGGAATAAGGTGTGAATTAAAGATATTCGCTTCAAAATCAATAGAGAACGCTGTTTTCGGCGTATTCCGGATATCTAGAGTAGACGTAGTCAATGATATTCTGTAGCTCTTCGTTTGCAAATTCGTTCGTCACGTCTTGAACCACTTCGTGACGTTCACCAAGTTCAGGGAATGACTCTTCTATGTAATCCTCTCCTTTTTCAGTCAGGTTATATTCGTATTTTATGATCCCATCATCCAGTTTCCTCGCGTGCTCAGCAAGGAATCCACGCTCAATCAGATAATCTATATCTTGGTAGATCTCTTTCGAAAAGGGGCCATAGTCATAGGCCACGAAATCATACCCTTTGTCAAAAGATTCCTCTCGTTGGTCCAGTCTTTGCTGAATCAGGAACAGTAGCTTCTGGAGGCGTGTCCGGCCTTCTATACCAGACTCATTCTGGGCATCCAGTAGTGCCAGAGTGAGTAACGTTCTATCTTTCATCAGCTACTGGTTCCGCTTCTTGGCATATACGTTCATACTGGAACTCCATAATGTTCGCGAAATACTCGTCAGTAAATACAACCGCTGCTCTTCCGCCGGAAACCCGAAGCAGAACCTCGTTTCCGTCGGAAATATAAAATGACATGTTCTTGAACTGTCTTCCCTTATAAATACTCGAATGGACATCCGCGTCTGCTAGCCGTGCCAAGCGCTCCTCAGCATTTTCTTGGCCAACGATACTGATTTCGAGTCCATCCCGAGATTTTGCCTCCAGAGCGTCAAGTGCGTATGGAGCGCTGAATTGTAAGCGGGAATCATAACCCACGATTCGGTCTTCCGCGTCCTCAAAGAGACGGGCCTGCTCCGTCCTCATTCCCTCTTTACCAGACAAAACCCAAGCGTGCTCAGTGGTTTCTGGGATCCCTTCTGCTGCCATTTCCCACGCTTCTTGGAGTTCGCGCTGTATTTCGTTGGTATCGTCGCGAAAATTGTTCCGCTCTTGTCTAATTACGAATCTAGGATTTTGAGCCCTGTATCTCTGAGGATTCTCATCCTGGATGAGCACATACCCCTTGGAATTTAGTAATTTTAGGGGTTGGTACACCTTCTCCTGACGAGCGTTGATGTGTGCGGCGATCTCGCTAGCAGTCAATTCGCCAAACTCGACTAATGCACAGTAACACTGTGCCTCAAGTTTCCTCCATCCGATTTCACGCAGTTGGTCTTCCGGGCCAGCCATGCTGGTTATTCTCAAAAGCAGTATCAAATGACTTCTACTTAAAATATACCTATGTTAATTATTCCAAGAGTTGTTTGGAAATCGATAATATAAGACAATCCTTATTTTGACTCGCATGGCAGAAAGCGAAACTTACCGACTTGGTACGTTCTTCAGTGAGGTTGAGAGACCGTCGCTTGAGGAGCTTGCGAGCGCGCTGGACGATGAGTTCATCGAGCGAGATACGGAAGAGCTCGCTGATGAAGGAGAGGAGCTGGTGTTCAAAGACAAGGGCAGAAACATTCGCATTCAACGAGATGGGGGTGATTACGACTACCTCCACTTCCGGTATGTGAGTGACACAAAACAGAGCTACCGGGTTCGGACTGAAGACGATGAGGAGGACGATCAGAGTGATACCCGGCTCGTTGACTCGCGAGTACTCTACTTCGAAAACGGCCAGTTCGCTTTGGAGACCGATAATGATCTGGAGGATCGTTGGATTCCCCGGTTCATCGGCCGCGCGACAGGATACGATATCGGGGGAGGTGACTATCGGATCTACAACCTTGGCGAGCAGTACTTTTCGATGGTCTACCAAGATCTCGACATAGTGACGAAGCTCAAACTCGAAGAGCCCCAGTCGCAAGATGAGATCTCGAACGATGTCGGGGATTTCGTTCGGAACCTGGCTGGCCAAGTAACGAGCTTCGAATTTAGTTCGGGAGGGAGCGAGAATCTCAAAGACAAGCCAGCCATCGATACCTGCGCAGAACATCTCGCAATTAGTCGTATGACTGGGAAATATGAAGAGGAACTTATGAAAAACTACACTGGCTCCTCAGTCAGTCAAACGTTGGACTATGAAGATGCCAACCCAGACAATATGGAGGAGCAGATTAGACGTGAGAGTCTCGCAGCACGTGATGTAGTTCAAGAAGAGCTGGAACGGCTCAGAGAAGTGTATCAGTAGTTTTGTAAGAACAATTCGTACTCGGCAGATGCCAACGTTTTGACTTCCTAACTAATGTCATCATACCCATCAGAAAATTCTCTCGTGGTGAATGGCACACATCAAATGTTGACCCGCATACAAGGTCCATATGATCAAACAACCGCTGTCGCCCCAACTCGATATCAGGAGAATAAGGATGGGGGCGGGTACGACGTAGAACTCACCTTTGCTTTACGTCTCCAGTTTCAGTATAAAGCACCCAAGGCGGAGCCAAATCGAGGTGTGCGGTTCAAACTCGAGCCAGAGCAAATTACGACACTCGCAGCGCGAGCCCCCACAGAAACGGCCTACTACGCTTGTCCAGTTGTTGATTCAGACAACCAACTATCAGACGCACTAAACAATTGCTATTTTGTTGATGCACAGGCGATCCGGGCGGGGTCTTCACAGTTGTATATCCCACGAGATTTCCCCCACTCCCCTGTCCAAGGGAAGGTTAAGGACCCAGCTGATAAGTCTGGCTGGACTGGCGACCCAACCAATTATTATCGAATTCCAGAACCTGCAGTCAAAGAGTGGCGCGATATCAGGCACGACATAGAGTCACGTAATGTAGGGATGCTTATTCGAGATGGAGGATCGACAACACAGCAGTATCACAATTTCGTTAACCGACTCCGTGACCTCTGGAGCCTTCACGATGACACGCGGTCGGCATCAGTACAGACGGACGGTGGAGAACCGAACAGGAACCATCAGGAAGTAATTGATCGGTTGGTCTCATTTGCCACTGATCAGTTCCGCTACCGCTACGCCGAATCAAGTATTGAGATGCCGAATATTGAACGCCACGAACAGTATCTCCGTTCAACACTTGAAGAGTATATGAACGTTCGGCGTCCAGATGTCCACGGTATCCGGCGAGGACAAGAAGTGATAGCACAGTCTGGAGAGGCAGCCCCCAATACGTCGTATTTGGGATATAATGGCTGACAAAATTCGCAGATCCAACCGAGATACGTTTTCGTTCTTCAGCCAGCGTGGTAGCGACAGAACCACCGGACATCGTCGGTACTATTTTATGAAAATGTAATTTACACAGAAGTATGCCGGTTGATATTGATTCAGATGAGTGGAATAGTGCGACTTCATATGATCCTCTCAAAACAGAGATTCTCTCCCTGTTGTGGGACAATCAAGAGCAAGCATTCTCTGTTACAGAAATAGAATCACACCTCCACGAAGAACATCCATATCTGTTCCCCGCAGATATAGTCGGAGAAGACGCTGTAGACGTATCGAAGGCTGCTCGCCAGTCAGTTATTGCGACGATGCTTGACCAGATGTACTGGCGTTCTGAAGTCACCTTCCAACACGTGTCACCCGACGATGGAACAGAGGCGGAACTTTACTTCACCTCTGACGGCATTGGCATAGCCCCCGTCGCAGAAATCAACGAGGTGAAAAATCCAAATCCAGATTCGACTCGTGGAAAACTCTCCAGCCGATTTCGGGATATCGAGAAAAATATTGACGAGGAAGTTGGTGATTTAGAGGAACGGATTGAGTGGCTGGAGTTCCGCATTCGCGAAGAGTTAGGTACTTAGTGAGGAAATGTAGTTTTGTGACGCTTGAGTACTCTCCCTGTCGAACACAGCTATGATTCCTGATGAAATAGAGATCTGGCTTGAGTCGGTGAATAAGTCGGTTAAATGGCGAGACAGAGTTTCGCTACATATCCAGGCATATCTCTCCTCAGATCACTTTCCGGATAATACACTGATTCTTGATGGGGATCCTGTGGGGTCAAACTGTGAGAAGACATATTTGAAACTCCACTTCCCCAGCCACGAGTCGTTCGCAGAAATGCGCGATTTTATCGGGTATCATTTGAAGCAGGATGATGGCATCCATCGGTCAACAACACTCCCACTTGATAGTGGAACCGCTCAGAATACATGGGCCGGCAGCGGTTCCTCAGAACCGCATGAAATAGACGAACTTACTCTTGCGGCAAATGACGAGCGCATTTCGTTTGGAGTGCTCGGACAGATGTGCCCCGATATCCGATTTCACGAAGTGGAAACAGAAGAAGGGCCACAAGACCGTCGAAATGCTGAACGACTACTTTCGTTCCTTGATGAACTCAGCCCATCGACAACCGAGGAAGAGACGGTTCAGTTACATGACGGAGAACTAATCAGCCGATGTGTCCCACACTACGAACGGGGGGAATACCAGGAATCCCTCCGTCTCGCAGGGCAGATTATGGAGGAGCGGATCCGTGAGTTAGGCCCGGAGTCACTTACTGAAGAAAGCGGTCATGATTTGATCAACGCTGCACTGGTCCCTGAGCATGGGCTGATTGAATTATCATCCCGAAACGATGAGCAGCAGGGGCTCAAACAGTTGTTTGACGGAGCGTATTTAGGGATTCGGAACCCCCTCAGTCACCGGACGGTCAGCGCTAACGAAGAGCGGTATTTGAGCAGGTTGGACGCGACACAGGCCAGAAACGCTCTCCACCTATTTGACTACCTGCTAACATTATTGGACCGATATCATGATAATTCGGATGAATAAAAACTTCTAAGATACATAACAGTAGTTTACTTATCTGACCTGTCCCGTTCTAATTCACTCGTCGGTATCGGGTAGCCGGTCTTGAATAGAGGCAACTATTCTATATTTTAGGTCTTGAATTCGTTGCTGAAAAGCTGCGTTGACGCCCCATTGACCGAGCTTTTGGCCAATATTGGCGACGAAAACAACACCCAGACTGAGTAGTGCAACCCCGAGCGAACCGACAATAACTACTGCGGCGACATTATTGAGGGTCTGTCCGGTTTGGACTGGGATGAACTGCTGGATTGCCGCTGCTAAGATACCGATTACCATGATAATTACTGAGCCTCCAGTAACTGTTCCCCAGTTCTCTTCCATGGACTCCCAATAAGTTTTATCCTGAAATTGCGGAAGATCAGCCAAAACCTCGTGGGGGATCTCGCTGGCATCGATATTCTCCCACTGAATGACGCCGACCTCGACCTCCGTAGCTGAGTCCTCATCTTCTGGCACCCACCAGACGCCTTTTTGCCCATACGAGAGAAAATTCACCCGCCCCATCGCTTCCAGTTCATCAAGATGATCGCTAATCGCTTGCTTGCCAACATCAATTGATTCCAACTCAGCAATGTCTGAAATCCGAACAACTGGCTGGCCTCGCTTCTCGCAGATCTGGTCAATCGCCGTAACAATCTCGTCTTTCGTCACCTTTTGCGCCGGTGGCGCAGAATACGAGTTATTCATGGCTGAATCGACAATCTACACCTAACTCTAGCCATATCTTACCTGGCAATAAAACACTAGGACCACGGTACACCCAGCTATACTGGAACTACACCTAGACCAATAATTTCATTTTTTTCAGGTGGTACCCCCATGGGTGTAATGTGCGACACAGATGACAATCGCGCCGAACACACCCAGTGCTGTGTGGTCGGCACCGAGAGAATGGTTCCCCGACCGGACACCGCGTCCAGCCGAAGATGTCTGCCAGGACCCGCTCGGCTGGCGCTCGTGTCCGCGCCGTGGTACTACATTGCGGGCCTCACGTCGTGACCCGTGGGATGGGGTAGCACTGGCCGCCACTAGAGGCTTCCGATTACCGGGGTGGGGGCCCCTCCTTCGGGGTCACACAGCACGCAACTTGCAGTTGACCCTACGATCATGAAACGAGGCGGTATCGCTGTCGTCACTGACAGCGGCCACGATATCGACGAAGCACAGTTCCCCAAATCACGAACCGAAGGCAGCCACGAGTTACTCGCGACCGTCGACGTCGACTGGCAGCAATCGATGCTGGGCGGTCGACAGATCGCACACGGTCGTATCGCAGAAGAATCGACCGCCGAGATCAAGACGACACGCATCAGGACCGACGGCGGTGTCGAAGTCGGCAAAGAAGAGACCGATGTCGTCCCACAAACGACGGAGTTCGCCCATGTTCCGAGCGAATTCTTCGTCACCGAAAGCACCCAGGACGAGTTCGCAGACCGACTCATGGAGGACGCCACTGGTGAGACGATTCACCGGGCACAGATCGATCTCGAGTCATTCGCGTCGGCACACCCCGATGCAGACCCCTGGATGGGGTGGTTCCGTTCAGGCAATGGCCCCATCGATAGCGGCGCCGCGTACGGCGACATCGACAGTGAGCCTGATCTGGCGAAGTTCATCCACGGCAACGAGAACAGTCAACTGGGCCTGACGAATCTGGAGTACGATGGCCGACTGCTGAAGCTCGTGCTTTCGGAGAGTGGCTGGCTCGCGGTCTATAACCCCAAAGACATGGACACCATCGAGTTCACGCGTTTCATCCACGACGAGGTGCTGCCGCACGCGTCGCCGAGGCTGACCAACTGAATTAGCCACGGCCGTCCCATCCTGCTTAATTCTTCGTCATCGCAATCTCGAGGACGTATGCAAGTACCAGCCCACCAGCACAACGTGGCTATTCAGCGAGTGCCCCGAAGAGCATTCCAGTACAGTCAAAATGTTCGCAAGCGGCTTCGCCGTGTTCCAGATGGGGAATCCGGGTTGCTGGAGCGTATGCGCAACGTTCTGTAAGAGACTGAACACGCAAGAGACTCGGGGCCCCCGGAAGCCCCTTGTGCCCCTCTGCTAACGGCGGGGGCGTGGTAGCGTAGTACCTATCACGGCTATGACATGAGCATCTCGAGCAGGCGGATAACAGTCCCCATTCGCCAAACGATGACGATGAGGAGAATAACCGCACCGAGGATAATCAGCTTCAGCACCAAGCTGTCGAGGTCCTCTATCTTTCCGCCCAGAAGTGCTCCGACATCGGTGCCACCGTCGACCTCTATGGTGACATCGCCGAAGGCCTTGATGACTGTCTTTGACCGCTCTGTGTTCCGGGACTCCAGTTGCTCTGGAGAGATGGGGCCCTCGCCGTTGTGGCTCTCCTCTTCGTTATGAGGTGGTTTCGACCCCATCACCAATTAGTAATAGGCCGAGACGGATAAAGTTTCGGTGGATACCGTTGTAGTTGGCGTTTTACAATCGTTTCGGTATTCGTAAAACATATACTCTTGGCTATTTTATACCCTAGTGGAGCGAGTCCACTATGTCCAGTCAGACAGACCCAGAACACCCCAATTCGCTGGGCTAATCGAGCGAATTGTAATACGACCGCAGTGACTGCACCCCTGCCACGTGTAATGTCGGGGGATGCCATCAATAAACATGTTCGATAAAATAAACAAACTAACCATCACAAGTAAATTGACCGAGTTGGGAATCGACGCAGATACCCGTGGATCAGGCTGCGGCTCGCAACCCGTAGCCACCGGTGGTGGTACCGGCAGCGGTATGATCCCGGCAATTGGTGACTTCAGGCATGGCTTCGTGAGAGCGATTGATGGAATCATTCAGAGGTTTCGTCAACTCGCAGACACCTGTATCAGTAAATGGGGTACGGACCCCACAAAGGCAACTCATACCGTAATGACTGATGGCGGCCGCGAGTCGTACCTCCTGCCCCACGATGAGAGGCTGTCGCAACTCAACACGATCACGCAGACCACTCGAGCGAACCTCATCCAGAATATGCTCGGGCATCGGTGGATGATGCCCTCGAAGAGTGAACTCGACTACTACAACCAGAGCAAGAGCGCTGGTACAATTAGTGGGCATCTGGACAAGCTCATCGATGCAGACATAGCGATGCGTATCGTTATGCCTCAGGGAAAGGGCACGCGTGATGGGCCAAGTGCCTTCTTTACACTGACCGACGAAGGCTACGCGACATTAGAGCATCACGCACTCTTCGTCCCGGATCTCGACGAAATCAGGTCAGATCACGCACGCGTCGAGAAGACTGACGAAATTATCGAGGACGAGAACGCCCATCGCCCCACCATCCTCGTTGAGTACGACCATCCCCTCAAGGGAGATGGTCGCTCCGTTGTTGATCCATGTGAATATGCCGCTGACTTCGATGAATGGACGAAGCAGGCCAGTTCGGACGATTGCGACGACGAACAGCAAGAGCCGCTACCCGGCGTATAGGAATTAGAACAATCCCTGGGTGGGGATCTCTTTTGTTGTGGGCCGTCGTGAGGACACCCACACAGCCCAGCGTAGTTCAAGGGGATAGTGAGTAGTATACCGTGCCAACCAAAGTACCAATCTGTGTCTGACGCAGATATTTGTATCTCCGATATGGATACAGTATCTGTATATGGCATCAGTGCAACGGGCAGCGACCTACGTCGAGAAAGGTGGCGTCGGGAAGACGACCAGTGCCGCCCACATCGCCGTTGCTGCACACAACATGGGTCGCGAGGTCCTCCTGGTCGACCTCGCCGGGACACAGAACGATCTGGCCACCCACTTCGGACTGTCCATCGTCGAGGAGGACACCGCGACCGACGGCGGCGTCTCGATCGACGCGCCGATCTCGGCTGTCTTCGGTGACGACTGGGCGTTCCTCCGGGACAACATCGACGACCTCCTGGACCGGATGACGTTCCCGACCGACGAAGGACCGGATCTCATCCCAGCTGACCCAGGACTGGGCGGCGCCGACAACAACCTTGCGAACGTCCCGCTCGAAGAACGCTACCAGAAGCTCGACAGCTTCGTCGACGACCTCGTCGCCGAGCAGTACGATCTCGTCATCTTCGATCTCCCCGGCAAGGAAGACAACATCGCACTCAACGGTCTCTTCGCTGCCCGGAACGTCGTCGCCCCGCTGAAGCCCGGTGCCTTCGAGCGTGACCAGCTACAGAAACTGGATGCGACGCTGGACGAGATCAGCACTGACCTCGACGTCGATCTCGGCCTAGCACTGATCATCCCGACGATCATCAGCAGCCAAGAGACCCTCTCGGAGACGTTTGTCGAGTACGTGACCGAGGAGTATCCGGAGATCGTCGGCGAACCTGTCACGAAGACTGCCGACATCGGGAACAACCAGAACGCCGGCCGCACGCTCTACGCTGTCCCTGGCGACGAGCTCTATGCGACCGGGAAGCGGGCCCGCGAGGCGTACAGTGCGAACACCGAGCAGCTACTGACTCAACTCACAGACCGATGAGCGACACCACAGACGACCGCGATCCCGAAGAGCTACTCGAACAGTCGAAAGAACAGAAGCGTCATCGCAGTCAGCCCCAACAGGACACCAAATCAGAGGATCCCTCGCTGGAGGAGTACATCGCTGACGTCTACGAGGAGCTCGATGCCGGAGAGGTCCCGACGAACCTGACCATGCGGGACCGGAACCTTGCGGCACTGATCCGTGGCCTCGACGAGGCCGACCAACTCGATGCCGTCGGTGCCGATGTTCGCGAGCATCTCGACAGGGATGCGGTCGACTCGGAGAGTCGTGGTTCAGTGCTGGGCCTGCTCGTCCGGGCGGGGCTTGCTGATGTCCGTCCCGACCTCATCGAAGCCGGTGAAGCCGGGTACGAGACGTTCACCGAACGGCAGGAAACGCAGTTCTGACCGGCTCGTTCTGCATCACGTATTGGTAGTAGGTATCTGGACTGTACAGCCGCATCTTGTATCCACATCATGTATATGTATCACGTATCTAGATATAGAATCCGACTCTAGCCTACAGATATTTGATATAGCGACATTCGGTTTACCCGATGCTGGTTGTGCTACTCGGCTAACCCCAAGATTCAGTTGCCACATCGTTGGCGTCGGCGAGCCCACCATCCAGCGCGACGTCGACGACGGCGTCGTACTCACACCGCGGACAGGTGATCGAGAGCCCGTCGACCGCCGCCGGCTCAACGCGCTGGAGAATCCCCTGACAGATGAACTTTGAACAGTCGGGGCACCTGACGGGCTGGAGTTGCACGGGCTTCGCCTCGCCGTAGGCCGCCGCCTGCGGGTCCGGGAAGTGATACTTGTCCGCCGTGCCACCGCTGACGACCACCCACGGCACCTGCTGACTCAGGACCTCGACGCCGTGGACGTCGAACACCCGCTCGTCCTCGGTCCACTCCGGCGTCTCGAGGGCATGTAGTGAGGCCACGTAGTGGTCGCGATAGCTGATCAACTCCAGCCCGAACACCGCCGACCGGCCGCCGAAGACCACGCACGGGAAGGAGGCCGTCGTTGTCACGCTGGAAGTGCTTCGAGAGAGCGGGCCGCTCTCAACTGGTTCGCTACAATGTGTTCTCGAAAACAGTTACTTCGGGAGTTCCGCCAGGCAATCGGCACTGATCCCGACTCAGGCACTCAACGGGTCACAACGAAAGAGATGGGGAGAGCTGTCGAGGTGTACACCAACGATAGACGATTGATTTCGATATCTCAAGGCTGTGAGTGCTACGTCAACCGTTTTCGTGAGTTAATGAATCTCGGCACGGGAAACGACCGAATCACGAACCACGATTTAGCTCACGTGCTGTACACACTCTACAATGGACGTTACTCCGAACGCATAGTGACTATCGACAGTTGGTGAGGCACTGCAGGTGGCTCTTAAGAAGGCAGGAGATTCATATGTGCCTGGCTCCTACTCCTAACTGCCCACTCGGGGACGCCAGATGTTGTTGGCGTCCACGATTCTAACTCAGTAGTCACTACAGCGTCATTCTTGCTCCTCTGAGCCCTGCATTATCAGATGCAGAGCCGTGACGATATTCACGACGATGGCTGTACATTTAGCGAGCAGTTCGAGCGACACCTGTAGCTCTGGCGGTCCTATTGGCACTGATGGTTATCCCTCCGCCAAAGAGTCCCTGAGAAACCCTCGAGGCCCACTCGGGGACACCAGAGATCACTTTGGCTATCTCGTTTGTGGGGCGATACTATTTAACAAATGAGTGCTTCAACATAAAGAACCTTTTCCCGTTACCCATATAACGCCGGGTTTTCGGCCCCAGAATCGGGATGTAACCCGCAGAAGGCAGTGCCTCGACGCAAATATACACGAGGGAATTTTTAGAGAGTTTATATACCCCTACCAAGAGCGAGCGACGCGTCAGCAGTCGATAGAGTATTGCCTGCCGGGACGGAGCCGTCGATATGGACCTCGACGGACTAGCCAATGATTGGACGGCCTGGATGTAGTCTTGCCCATGGCCACTGTCACGCTCGTCGGGACGCGCCTCGCTGAAGTCGGCGAGGAGTTCGTCTACCACGGCGAGGCCGACAGCTGTGCTGGCTGTCCGTACCGGACCCAGTGCCTCAACCTCACGCAGGGCCGACGCTACTACGTCGTCAGCCGGGTCTCGTTCTTTGATTCGAACGTCTCGATACCCTGACGCTGGTTCTCGTCGGCGACGAAGCAGATGATCACGGTGTGGCTCTCCAGCACTTCCTCGAGGTTGTCATCGTTGTACGCCATGAGCTGGTCCATGTAGAACTCCGAGGCGGGGTCCAGCGGAACGTGTACATCCGCCCCTCGTCGCGGCGGGTGTAGTCCTCGTAGTAGCGGCGGACCTGCCGGTCGAAGTCGGACTTCCCGGACCTGACGGGCCCCAGCAGTAGCTTGATACGCTTCTCCGGACCCAGTCCGCGCGCCAGGCTTGACCTTGTTGACGAACTCGTGGATCTCGCGGCCGAAGAAGGTGTTCTCGCCGTCGTGGAGCGGGTCTTCGCTCGCTATCTCGTACTCGACGACGCCGGCGTCCTCGTCGTAGGAGGTCACGTAGTAGTCGAACATGTCCGCCACTCGCTGGTGGGCGTTACGGGCGATTCGCGGCTCGTCGTACAGTTGGTCGAGATACCAGTTGAAGCTCCGGGTCGTCCGGAGGTCGGCCGGTTCCGTGTCTTGGTACTCGAGGAGTTCGGGTGCCACACCCTCAAAATCATGACCTCGAATAGACACCAGCGTAGATTTCACTAACGGCCATAAGCTGGAGCACCAGAACGGTGTATTTCCCTACCCAGAGCCCTATAGGAGATTAGTTTTCCCAGTTTAACCGCCGTTTCTGTATCCCAGCTATATCACTCACATCTTCGGGGACATCGTCTGGGACTTCCTCAACGAAAGAGGGGCCGTGAGTCTCAATTGTGTCTGACATCCCAGAGGCGGAGGCGTCAGTAGTATATTCAATGCCAGTTTCGTCGAGGAAGGCCGGTAGAACGTCGACAGTAGCGTCCACGCCATCGTGTTTTGAAACCGTTTCCCAACTGGCGACGTCGTCCTCGCGGTATTCCAACTGGTAGTCAGTGTACTCGTCACCGGGTAGCGTTGAGATCCGCCAGTATTCGCCCGTTATGAGGTGGAACACCAGTGGAAGGTGAGAACGGTCGTCAACGACAATGCCGCCAAGATCCAGTGGTACAATCTCGAGGACGGATCCCGGCAATGAGCCCGTTACACCGGCTTCCAGAAGACTGGAAGGTTCACCACCTCGACGGACCGCAAACGCCTGCATATCTGTGGCCGCTACCACAGCGTCCTCAAGTGATCCGTATTTTCCTGCCTCGTACCACGTGACAGCGTTCTCGTGTCGTCGATCAACAGTTACAGAGCCGTCTTCTGATTCCTGAATCCGAACGAGTTCGCCATCAGTGTGTTTCAGAACAATGTCGGGGGTGTCAGGGACAGGCACTACGATACTCGCTTGGTCAAGAGGTAGAATAGCGACGGAAGCCATAGCGCAAACGACACATTCCCGATTCAAAAACGTACTGTAGCAAACTCTTTCAGGAGCATAAGCAGGGCGACGACTTGTCCCACCGCCGGCCGCTTGAAACTGGATTCTCCATCGTGAGGCACCCCCACTGGGCCTTGCTGCGCGTAACGCGCGCGCGCGTGTGGACCGGTGGAGAGATTTCCCGAAATCTCGGCGGAATAATCTGGGTACTCCAGAAGTCCGATTCCTTCCAACTGAGCAAGTGAGTAGCGACTTCTCACACAAGCCGGCCAAACTGCTGTAGGTTCTCTGGGTTATGAATAGAACCTACGCGATGGGAGGGTGGAACTGAATCACCCGAACAGTCCTTCTTTCCAGGAGGCGGCTCGTTGCCGCCTCCTATTTACCATAAGGGAGGGCCCTTACGGGCTCACTCCTGCCTCAGTCGCGCCAACGTCACGGCAATCGACACTGCGTTGAGGGCCGCCGAAACGGCCAGCAGTACCGCCTGCAAGTTAACGCAACCTACAGCGATGAAGGATCCTATCATCGCGTAGGTGACAGCGCAATGCTGTCACTTGTTCTGTATTCATGGATGGCGTATAACCCTTGCTTTCTCCAAGACCTGCCAGTATCTAAAGAGGTTGATTCGGTGGATGGCTACTTCTGCATGCCACCCACGCGATGATAGGATCCATCTGAGACTATAGACCCCACAGTGAAAAACTTTTAGCATTCCGGATATACGCCGCTTCGGGACTTCTACGGCCTAATATGCCGGATATCCGGTGTAGATTGTGCGGTACATCACCTTCGAGCGTTGTAGGTTGTTATGGGCAGCAGTTCTGATTTTCGTGGGAGATTGACTACTTGTCCCAAAAGTCGCAAAATCGCTCAGTCCAATGCAACCATCGATTCACCACACCGCATTTCGAGTGAAAATCCTGCTACTGTCTGGTGGTATTTCAGCGGAAACGGTGGAGTAAGTCTTCCCCAACAGTAGGACTTTGATGGCGGCGGTGGTGGGTCAGATATGTCGTTCAGTGTCAGTTGGCACACGCTGCTGGAAGAGGCTGAAGACCTCTCAGCAGATGCGGTGCTGGTGACGCCACGCACGCATACGCCGTTCCGGATCAGCGATACCCAGGAACATCGGATTATTATCGACTACGTCGAGAAAGACGAAACACGTCCCCTCCAGCGCGACCAGTTCGAGACGCTGTTCCGGCGGGTCGGCGATGAACCAAACCAAGAGTTTGATCTTGACCGGTTGCCACCCGATGCCGAACCGTTCCCAGCGGTCTGGTCGCTTCATCCTCGTATGGAAGTTGATGAAGACGCCGGCGTCATTCGCCAAACTGATCTCGAAACCACCACACAGGTCGCCACAACGGGCGAGAAAGACGAAGATGTCGAGCGTGAAGAGCCGGATCTGCAGGTCTACAGCGATGCGCTCCTGCTGACTGACGCGCTCGAACGACACAATGTCGAGGCCGTTGGTGAGTTGGAGACAGATGCGCTCGTCGACCTCTACACGATGTTATCGGACGTCCAGCGGAGCGCCGACGATCTCCGCAAAGAAATCGCCGATGTCCTCTTGAGCCGGCTGCATCACGACCAGCCCGTCAGTGGACAGTTCGGGTCAGTGCAACGGACCTCTCGACGCCAGCGGCGACTCAAAGATGCGGACACCGTCCTGAATGCCCTGGAGGCTGCCGGGATCGACCGCGACCGTGTCACCAGCGTTGACCGTGAGAAAGTTGACGAGGCCCTTGAGGTGACTGAGCTTAGTGAGTCGGATCTCTATGAGCTCGATAAGACGGAATACGTTCGGAAAGCGGACGTCGACGAAGAGACCAAGGAAACTCGGCTACAGGGACTGAAGGACCGTCTTGCTGCAAGCGACGCCGAGGACGATGAAGTGGAGCAGTTACAGGATGAGATTGAGGAACTGGAAGATCGTATCGACGAACTCACCTCGTTCAACTCCGGCAGTTCGTATCACACCTCATCAACTGCTGAGTAGCTCTCGCTGAACCAGATTTGATCTGTTTATACCGACTCTGGACTGCTCAGTACACGGATCTACTGAACGGTATATTCTCTCAGATGGCCCTGAAACGAAGTAACTACCACAGTAACGACTTCTTAGATAAGTCGTAACAGACAGACCCAATTTCACTTGGTACACGGGGTGTGTCCCGCCGTTCTTACCAACCACTAGCTACATTAGTGACGGAAATTAAAGTAATCGTAATGCGAATCGAAGCGACCGACGGGAACGAGTACAAGGTATGGCTCACCGACCCCGAGATCGAGGACCTCCGTCGGGCCACCAACAGTCAACGGGACGACCTAATCATCCAACTCGGCGCGTTCGTCGGCCTCCGGGCCTTCGAGATCCCACAGGTCCGGCCCGTCGACGTCAAGCAGACCGAGAGCGGCCAATACCGACTCCGGGTTCAGGCCGGGAAGGACACGAGCGGCAACGGCGGGAAACCTCGTGATGCCTACCTGCCTGCCGACGTCGAGCGAGATCTTCAGCGCTTCCAGAACGAGCACAACATCGCGCCGAAAGACCCCTTCATCGATCTGAAGCAACCCGGTGTCCGTGCCGTGGTTCGACGGACAGCTGCGCGGGCCGCTGACGCGACTGGTGACGACGACTTCAAGAAAGTGAGCACGCACGATCTCCGCCGCCGGTTCGCCCAGCGATTCCTCGTCGACGAGCAGATGAATCCCCGGGTGGTGATGGCCGTCGGTGGGTGGGACAGTTTCGCCGCCATCGAGCCGTATCTCAACAGCCCCAGCGAGGACGTTATCGACGACGCGTTCGCGGAGGCCGAGCTATGACAGAGGACGACGTCGACCCGGAGGACCCGCGACCGGCAGGTCACTACCCACGGTTCGCCGACAACGAATGGCACTACATCCCCGACGAGTTGGCGCAGACCATCTCGCTCGGTCCGGCTGGTGATGGTGAGAACGGTCAGGACTGGGTGCTCACGTATACCCCGGAGAAGCGGGAGGAGAATGATCGAGAGAAAGTGCTTGTCCGACTCACGCCACGGGCACTACACGAACTCTACATCGAGACGAAGGGACTCGACGTCGAGACCAGACAGATGGGGCATCGGGCAGAGTGTGACCTCTGTGGCGAGATGGTCGATCTCGAACGTGCCATTCCGACCGGCCAGGGAGAACCCTGCCACCGCCGATGCTGGGCCGACGCCTACGGCGCTCCCGAGTGGTTCACCGACCACGTGTAGTGTGAGCCGGTCGGAACAGGAGTATACGACAGCGACGAACCCATTTTCAGTGGCGTGAGGATAGGGTTCAGGTCGGAGACATGGGTTTCCAGAACTCGCTGAAGCGCTACTACGCTGGTTCGGTCCGGAACCGAGTGATTGGGACGTCAGTGACGTCGTCGTAATCATCATCGGCCCCGACGAGGAGCATCCCGTCGACGTGTGCTGCGGTCCCGAGCGCGAAGGCATCGCCAAGCGCCGGAGAGTAACGGAATTTGAAGTCGGCTGCTGACGCCCAGGTCAGTTCGGTGTCGACGCGACGGATGCCGCTTTCCTCGAGGACGTCGACGACAGTATCAGCGCGTTCCTGGCCGTCAATCGCACGGACGATATAGTGGACCTCTGCGAGATTGATTGCCGAAATGTAGCCGTCTGCCGCGCCTTCAACGGCGTCGACGTACGTTTCGACGGTGTCACTCCCTGGTTCGTTGCAGAAATAGGCGATGAGTGGTTCGGCGTCGAAGACGATCGTTTCGGGAATCTCAGCCCCGTCCGTCATGCGTCAGCCTCGTCGTCACCGGCGTAGCGCTGCCGCAACTCCTCTTCGCTGGCTTTGTCCGCTGCACGTTCCTCCTGGAGGCGCTCGGTTGCCGAGCGGCCCTGCTCGTCGGTTTTCCCTTCCAGAACCCCACGCAGATCTGTAACCGAGTGGATGGGGCGAACAACGATTTCACCCTCGTCGGTCCGAATGAACTTCACACGGCCGGGCGTGTCGATACCCAACTCCTCGCGGAACTCCTTCGGGATGGTGGCTTGCCCGCGCGACGATATAGACACCACTTTTTCAGACTCTGTCTTGCTCATACTATTGTCTATCATTACTTCGGTTCAGTCATACAAAAGGCTAGCGCTGGTTCGGGTAGTTAGCGAATCATATTAATCGTTATATTCACCACCAGACGGAGCACCGTCTTAACCAACAAGTCCGACTATATCGGCCGTTTGTTGGTTAATAGATGCATAGCTCCAATTGCATTCGAGGAACTCGATCTGCAGTATCCGTGTTACTCGCAGCTCGAATGTGGGCGTAATAATTAAGATGGAATCCAATGTGGGAGTAGACATAGCCAATGTGGTCCCCACAAACTGCCGTCCAGCGATTTTTCGCAGACCAATGTGCAGCTTTGGCTTGCCCTCTACCGCCACACACCAGCCTTCCACGAACAATGACTGTCGATAGCTCCATCGAGCGGCTCGCACCAACCACGACGAGTATTGCTCGGAGTGTCTGAAATGGGTGGGCGCGACACGCAGATTACGGTGTACGTCACCGACGAACGCAAGGCCGAACTCAAACAGCGCGCCAATGAGGAGGACACCTCCATGTCCGGGATCATCAACGACATGATCGACCGCCAGCTCCAGCAGGACGCCCAAGACGCGATTGCCTCAGAGACCCGCGCTGAAGAGCGAATTCAGGAGCTGATCTCAGTCGGCACCGAGCAAATGGTCGAGACCGCTAAGGAGATCCGTGACATGAATGCAAAGTTCGGTGCCTACACAATCGCCAACTTCGAACTCATGAAACAGGATCGATCAGCTCACGTCCGGCAAGAGGCACTCGATACGGGCGCTCGTCGGATCCGCCAAGATCTCGAAACGAGTATCCAGGAGGTAGGAGAGGGTCCGTCGTCCACGGAGGCGAGTGCTGAGAGCGCGACTGATTCGGCCGCGACGCAGCGGTCCACGTCCGACGGAGCCTCCGACTCGCCTGACGCGGCCACCGACGATACGCCAGACGACGTCGACGAGACGACAGACGCTCCCAGCGATGCTGAAAGCGATGAGGACGATGGTAGCGACCTCTTCACCAAACTTCGGAGTGATCGCGAATGAAGGTCTTCACGGACACCAACTATCGCGAGCACGGTGCGCGGAACCTCGTCGAGTACTTGGATAAGGAGAAAGGGCTCGAGAACCGCGCCGGCGAGGAGATGTCCAACGAGGAGATCGAGGCGTTCATCGAGAAATCCGAAGAATACGAGTTCGAACGGGAAGTCATCATCTCACCGCAGAACGGCACCGACCTTTCCGATGACCAATTCAGCCTGTACACTCGGCAGGTGATGAGCGAGTTTTGCAAGGACCGCAATACAGCGACGTACTGTTATGCAATCCATCGCGATACCGATCATCCACACGCCCAAGTTGCACTGACTGGGACCAAACGCGACCTCTGGATGGATAAAGAGGACTGTGAACAACTCCGCGAGCGCGCCCAAGAGCAGTTCCACGACCAGCATCGCGAGCTCACTAAGGAGCTCTCGCACCAGTTCGAACAGACGTTACAGCACGACTCCACACACGAACTGGAGACTGAATCCGATCGGGATCTCGACCACGAACAAGAGTCTGGACCAGAGCCGGATCAGGCACAAGCACAGGGGCCTGACTCGTGAGCGCCCGTACTGATTCCGAGTCTCAGAGCAAGGACTACCGGCAAGAAGATGAGGTCGAGATGTTCTTCCAGATTGCGGCAGTGATGACGGCTGCGCTGCTGTTGCCCTGGGTGTATGCCATCCTCGAGCGCGCGAATTTCTACGACTTCAAATTCGACGGGTTACACCGGAGTCGCGCGCTCTGGCTCGTCCCCCTGTTCTATCTGGTGGGCGCAGTCGGCACTGTCCTGCTGTTTCCAGCGCACCTCCAGCTGTTCTGGGCGTTCCACGTCCTGCTGCTCGCACAGATAGCTGAAGTCCTCCTTCATCAGGCCGGCTATCTGACTGCTATGTCGCTGCCGCTCATCGAGCAGTTCACGCCACTCCGTGTGGGTGGCTTCGTCGTCGCACTCGGGAGCGCAGTGTATGCCGGCCAACGACTGCGGAGTTGGGATACGGAACGCGAATTCCGTCGAATCATCGACGACGGGAACTACGTCCTGCCGTTTCGAGGCCTCTCTGCAACGAGCGATCGCATGAGTCTCTCGCGGTTTGTCCCGCTCCGCAAGGACCGGTCGATTCTCGTCCTCGGGGAGACGGGCGCCGGGAAAACGGAGACGATCAAGCTCCTCACCCACCAGATGCAGGCCGGAACTGGCGATCCGTTCGTTGTCTTCGACTACAAAGGCGAATATCAGGAGAACTTCGAACACGTCCACGAACACGAGAACTTGATCTACCTCTCGTCGACGGACGCAACCGAATACTGGAATCTCTTCGCCGAAATCGAACGCGAAGCCGATATCGACGAAATCGGCCGGGCGCTGTTTCCCCACACAGATGGCTCGGAATTCTTCAGCCAAGCTGGCCGCCAGCTGTTCGTTGCCGTCGTGACGTACCTTCATCGAGAAGCCCAGGCGAGCGATACGACACCGACGAACGCCGACCTCGTGGCGTTCGTCCAGTCAACGGATAAGCAAGAGATGCACGAGCGGCTCACAGACCATTCGGATCTCACTGCGGCAGCGTCGGCAATCGATCCGGATTCGGAACGACAGGCGGCCGGCGTCTACGCGAACTTCCAGCAAGTCATCGCTGACCTCTTCCGCGGTGATTTCGCAGAGGCAGGCGAATTTTCGATTCGCGAGTATATGGACGATCCACAGGGACGGACGTTACTGTTGGATTTCCCGATTACAGAGGGCGACGCGGTCCAACCCGCGTTTCGGTTCTTCATTGACTGGGCGGCACGGTTTGCACTCGCAAACGATCAGGACACGTACTTTGTCCTCGACGAATTTGCGCGGCTCCCTGGCCTCCGCAAGATCGGCGACCTGATCAATGCAGGCCGGGGCCGAAACACCCAACTCTTGCTCGGTGTGCAGTCGGTCGCACAACTCCATGACACCTACGGAAAAGACCGGGCGAACGCACTGTTGAGTGGCCTCGTCCAATCAGTCATCATGCGCGTTGGCGATGCAGCGAGTGTTGAGTACGCTCAATCACAGATCGGCCGTGAGAAACAGCGCCGTTCCGTCCCTGTCCACGACCGCAACGGCCGCTCGGTTGGTCGGCAGGAGCTTCAAGATGAAACCCATCCAATCGTCGAAAGCGATCTCGAACGGCTCGACGATGGCGAGGCGATCGTCGTCGTCCCCGACGGCTGGCTGCGCGGCCTGATCGCCCGGTTTGAGACTGTGCAAACCGAACTCGAGCGAGCACTGGGCCGTGGAACGGAGTAGTCAAGAGTAGACTGGATCTGGACCTCCGGTTACGCTGACTCCGATGGCGATGGCATCGCAGATCGTACAATCGTCGACGAACGTACTGACCTCAAAATCTCTATCTCCTGAACAGGACGTACGACGGTCATTCAGATGTTGTCCCCGAGGTTGTGGCTGCCGGCCGACCGGCGAGAGGCCGGGAGCGGAGGGTGGGAGCGGAGGGTGGGGAGGCGGGGCGTCGCCGGGTGGCATTCGAAGAGTGAGATCTTAATCGACGTTCGGGGGCGCTCCACCCGTCTGGATACCGATCACCTAGGACTATCGCGTCAACGTCGCTCCTGCTACTGTATCAGCTGGTCGTGTCCCCTTCCGCAGCACTCTTAACCAACAGTAGCAGGGATAATTGGGAAGAATGTTGGTTAATGGTCTGGATCGGTGATCCGTAACTCGCCATCGACTGCGTAGAGCCACCCGGAGTCAAGCAGCCGTTCGATGGCGTACTCCGCGTCAGCAGGTTCATCTGGGAACTCCTCATCAGCGAGCAGGAGGTCCTGGGCCTGGTCGTACGAGAGGGCCGTCTGCTGATCCGACGCCCCCGACACGAGAGTCTGATAGGTGTCTTCGATCCAGTCGGGCAGCGACCGGGGTTCGTTTGACCACATCGTCGGATCTCAGATGGCTAGTGCTTCGTGTCACGGCCAATTAATAGCCGTTGTCTGGGAACTGTGTACCTCCCAGTCTCAGTTCTCCCTTCCTCGAAAACCGTCGAAGAGAATGAATGAGGTGATGAGTAGGTCTGCGTATCATTCACGCAGGGACACAATTCTCCTGATGGGATAGGTCCTACCCGGGGCTCGTGTAGGTGTCGAGTTCGTCCGTCCGCTCCGAATGCTCTTCCTCGACGTGCTGGTGGACGCGGTGTGTGACCTGCTCAGGCGCAGTTTTCACGTCCCCAGGTGGGACATCCGGTTCGAAATCACAGAACGGACATTCAGTCAGCGCGTCCTGGGACATGCTCGCATGTTGTCTCTGGAGCCAGATAAGTGGCGTGACGGTCCGGGTGCGTGTCCCGATGAAGTGGTTTCCAACAACATGGAAGGCCGAGGATGGCTGAAACTCGTTGCTGAATACACCCTCTGTACTGAACGGTCGTCCGACGGGTACAACGAGGTGACAAGAGTCGATTGTAGCGATACAGCTGGCATTACGAAGGGTCGTGGATCGACTCGGGGATGCCGACCGCACTGAACCGGACGTCAACGGCACCACAGCCGGCACAGTCGTCGACGAACGCACAGACCTGTAGCGAGGTCTCTAACTCTCGAATGCAGCCACACACCGAACACTGGTAGGTGGTGCGATATCGAACTGGCATTCGGTCATTTTCTCCTCCCTGTGTATGGGGGGCTGCCGCCGCCGACATCTTCTGGTCGTCTGCTGGTGACGGGCCAGCCTGGTCCGGATCGTGCTGGCCGAGTGAGGCGTGCCACGCGTCGTCGGGGAGACTGTCGTAGAGTCGGCCGGGGTCGGCGTCGTCGACGGGACCCGTGTCAGCTGGTTGTGGTGGTTCCGCTGGCTCCTGGTGCGTCGGTGAACCAGCATCATCGCCACTGGTGGGCCGATCATTTGGTGGGAAGGCTGTCGTCGACGCGCTGATCGCGACGTACTCCGTGCTGTCGTGGAGTTCGCCATCGATTGCAGCGGCGAGTGCTGCAAGCGGGTCCGCGATCTGTGGCTCGGTGTGGTTCTCTACGCCTGTCTCGAATAACCAGTCGCGAAAGGCGGTTGCTGTCTCAACGTCGAGCGTAAACAATGGGGTTGGTGACATCAGTGACTCGCTCCGTCCCACTTGGGAACGACAAACCAGCGCTCGCCTGCCAACTCTCAACGGCTGAGTGACAATGGTGGTAGCGAGGTTGTGGAGCGCCATTAGATGATTTATATGGCTATTTGTTTCAGAGAGATGCAAACTGAATTGACTGCTACATAGGTGTGTGAACCTATCACAGTATAGGCTCTTCCGACTCCGTTGGTGGCTGTACTGTGGACTCCTGCCGCCATGCGGCGACTGTCGTGCCAATCAGTGCGATGGCAAGTGCCCCGTAGGAGAGGGGTCCTAAGGGGCTTGATCCTGGTTTAATGCTGCCGTAAACGCCTATGCTAATGAGACCAAGCGAGAGGATCACCAATAGACCTGTGAGTACGGAAGCGGCGTATCCATACTTGTTGTCCTGCCACAACAATACGATGGCGACCGACGCAGCGGTCGTATTCCAAGTGAACAACGGCGTTGCCTCGATCGGCGGTCCGATCGGTGCTTGCAGCACTGTGACGAGAAAGACGCTACTGCCCAGAACGATAATCCCGACCAGGAGAGCAATCGATACATCTCACCATTGGGTACTCCCCGACAATTGTGCCGTTACTGGGTTCTCTGCCATGTCTAACCACATTCGTGTGAGCGATTAGCACAGCAATAACGTTATTGATAAGTCGACACTCTCTATCGGGCACAGCATTACTGACAGAGACGGAATGACTGGAGAGGACGTTGCTGCATACAGGGCGCGTATACAGTAATATCAAATTCTAATTTAACAGCTATAGTTGAAGATTTCCTGAATACATCGTGCTATCGAGTACCCGTTGAAAATACAATTTGATGGAGGTCTTGGGCCTACGATGGGTTAGATAAGTCATTATAGCACCTCATTGCTTGTGAAATGAATGTGGTTAACTGGGAAAGTGTGTAAACTACATGTTAACTATATCATTTGTATAGGTCACATCATATGCAGTTTGAGAGCTGTAGGTTCACGAACAACCGCGAGAATACCATGAAAAAAAGCCCCAGCGTTTCCAGACGAAAAGTGCTGAAACTTACAGGTGCTGCAGGAGCCATTGTAGTCGGTTCGGGTGTTGGGTCGGCCGATATGGAGGACGTTGACCCTCAGAAACTGAATGAACTTCGCGAGGCGACTGCGAAGTATCATGATTCTGAAAAGGCAAAGCAAGACGGTTACCATCGAGAGGAACACTGTGTCCCTGGTATGGGGTTCCACTACGCTAACTTCGACCTTGTCGATGGAGATGTAGATCACACCGAACCCGAGGTCCTCGTGTACGAGAAGAGAGGGAACAAGGACCACCTCGTCGCTGTTGAATTCGTGGCAGTCGCTGTTGATGCTCCCTCTGTCCTAGGTCATGAGATGCACCCATTCCCTCTGATTGATCCTCCGGATCCACTCTCTGCGTGGGCCCTTCATGTGTGGGCTTGGAAGAGAAATCCAGAAGGGCTGTTCAACGATACGAATCCGCGAATCGAGTGTCCTGAGTAGCTGTTTTGCCATTCTTCTCTTCAACTTCCGAGATCGTATACTGCGAGGGGGCGGAAAATCAAACAGATGATATGATCACATCAGTATAGTCCCACGGATGACCCACTCGTGTTACGAGGAGACAGTTACTGGACCTAACCTCTATATCTCGCACGCCGTTCCTGACAAGAGCTGGGTAAATCAACCCTCATTGTGTTAGTTCGTTCTTCGGTACTGAACGGTGTAGGCGCGGAAATGAAGCAGTAGTAGATCCCCTGTATAACGCTATCAGGTTGTGGCTGCCGGCCGACCGGAGGGAGGCCGGGAGCGGAGGGTGGGGAGGTGGGGCGTCCACTGGGCGGTGGTCGCAAAAAAACGAGGGAGGCGTTCGCTCAGTGCAGAGTGTCCGGCTCCTGGTCGAGGATGACACCCGGGTCTTTCGTTCCGTGTCGGGCCTCGTAGGCGTCGACGAGCTCGCAATTGTACCGACTGATCCGGCTCGTCGACGTCGGCACGACTGTACTGGTCGCCGCCGCCACCTGCCCCTGGGTGAGATGCTTCTGGGGCGTCAACCGATCCGCACCATAGAGTGCCGCCGCAGCGATGGTGAGCCGCGACGTCCCCGGCCCGACCGGCGCTTGATCGCCCAGCTCCATGAGGTGGCGTGCCAGCCGCCACGTCCGCACGGCTGCACTCCCTGGGATGGCGTCGTCAGCGAGTGCGTCCACGACCGTCATCACCGCGTTCGGCCGGGTAACGGGGACAGTGTCGACCCCGAGTTCACACCGAATCTTCCGCGCCGCGGCACACACCCGCTCCTGAGGTGCCTTCGTGTAGGTCGCCACGTCGACGTCGATCGCCTCGCGCTCGATCCGCGACGCGCGCGCTGCGAGGAGTATGGCACCGCCCGCGAGTGCCTCCCAGGCCATCCGCCCGCCGGCCAACCGCGCCTCTGAGGCGCGTCGGAGGTATCGTGCCGCCGTCTTGACGACGTGCCCCGGCATCCCCAGGTTGCCGCCAATCATCTCGATATCGCGCAGCCCCTCGTTGAGCCGCTTCGTCCGCTTGCGACCCTCACCGAACTGGTAGCGCTTGTGCCACTTCCGGAGCCGCTGGAACTTCTTCCACTGCTTGTTACTGAGCGGATTTCCGTGTCCGTCAGTACCCTTCGTTATCTTCGTGTGCAGGCCCTTGTTCGCTCGGAGCGGGTCCACCGTCTCGATGCTCTGCTCAGCGTCCCCGACCATCCCCAGATCGTTCAGCGTCGGGCTCCGATCGACCCACTCGGCCGCGACGACCAAGCCACAGTCCGCACAGAACGACTCCTCGTCATGGGTCACAACTCGACCCTCACACTCCGGGCACGCCGACCGGGCCGCTGGCTCTCGCTCGACTGTCGCCTCGAGACCGTCCAGCTTGGTGGTTGAATACTGTTCGTCCGAAACCGTCTTTTCGCTCGCGTTGGTACTCGACATTGGTCTTAGACCTGAAGGCGCTCACGCGCCCGACACCGCGATGCTCCTACATCGCGGATTTCTCGACGACGACAACCCGACAGACTCGTCTGCGCGCTCTCGCTCGCGCCTTCGCGAGCGCCCTTGGGCGCGAGCGAGAGCGCGCCCGAGGCGGCCGACCAGCCAGCACCGCGCGCCGTCCTGCCGAGCGGTGCGTGGCCGACCGGCGGGAGGCCACGGGCTAGCGAGCGGGGAGGGACGACCCGCGAGCAGCGAGGCAGGGCTTGGAAGACGAACGAAGTGAGTCTTCCAGCGACCCGCCCGGAGCGAGCGGCCAGCTTTAAGCCGTTTCTCGCGTCCGGCCCGGACTGCGGGGCCGTGTCCAGGGCGACGGTCGCCGAGCACGCGCGCCGCGGTGTGGCGCGCGACAGCGCAGGCGGCCCAAAGCCCTGGAACGCGAAAGCCCGCGAGGGGCGCAACCGAAAACGCGCTTAATGCTGGCGTCGAGGGCACATTCACTTTAGCCCGGAACGGGCGCTCGCGGTGCGGAGAGCGCCCGCATGCCCGGAATGGTCGGTCGCGAGCGAAGCGAGGCGTGACCGCAGGGAACGCCTCGACGCGAACGGCGACCCCAGGGAGCCGTGAGCAAGCGGAGGGCGGCAGCGGCGAGCGGGGCGGGACGCGACGACCCACCTAGCTAACCGGTCCCGACACTCGAGGAACCAGCCGACGTCCTGGTGGACTTAGAAAGGGCGAGGCCGTCTCGGTCGTCCCCCGACCCCGCAAGCACCGAGCGACGAAGGAGCGAGACGCGCAGCGGCGTTCTCGTGAGCGCAGCGAACGAGGGCCAGCGAGACGCAGTCTCGCGCGGTCGCGGGATGCCGAGCGGCCGAGGGCTTTCCGTGGTCGTGGTCGCGTGCTCGCAGGGATCAGTAGCATCGACCGTCATCGGAGGGCAACGCTGCGATGGCTCTGAAACTGTTCACGGACGTGCCGGTGTCACGACGGATGCGTTCACTCACTGTATTTATCTGGTCCGGTGGCGCTATGTTGGATATGGGATTCGGACCGAGCATTTCGGCTCCGACCATGACGGGAACACAGGTCGTCTACCCAGCACGGCTCGTTGCAGCGTGGGCCGTACTCACTGTCGCCAGCCTTGGTCTCGAACGCGTCATCCGCCGGTGCAAATACTGGACTGTCAAACTCACAGGCACGCATCCGTTCGGCTGGTTCGCGTCGCTCGACAGCGATCGTCGTATCGACACGGGAGAGACAGATACGTACACGGTTGCGGATCTCAAGGACCGACTCGACTGGGAACGCAGACAGTGGCGGCGACTAACACGACGAGGGGGCCGGGCCGTCGTGATCGCGCCGGTGGTCGAGGAACTCACGTTTCGTGGCGGTCCATACCTGCTGGCGGTCACGCTGGGCGGCGCTCACCTCCCGCTGTTGGTCGCTGGGTCAGTCCTGTGGGCGTTTCTCCATACCCGCAATCCACGCCGCTACCGCCGGGGAACCCTCCCGGTGTTCGTCAGCGGATTGTTGAGCCTGTATCTGTGGCTGATAGGGCTCTGGTGGCTGGCGATCCTGGTGCATGCAGGCAACAATCTGGTTGCGATAGCGCTGGAAGCCAGCGAGAAGTGGTGGCGGCGCTGGCAGCATTCGTTCTCACCAGGCGAAGAATACACCGTGACAGTCGACGACCGGAGCCCACAACCGGATCGTCATGGCCTGTATCGGGCGTACACGCCGGCCGACGAGACACTCCACGTCGCCGACGTCGAACCGGGTGAGACGACGCGGGTGCGAGTGGCGACGACGGTTGGACTCCACGGCTACGCGTATCCCATCACCGAATCGGGCCAGGAACCCGATTGCGCTGAGTCTTCTTAACCAACAAAGCGCGTCATCATCCCCAGGTGTTGGTTAACTGCGACATCGCTCTCGATGTCCTCGCGTAAGCATCGGGCTATGCTTGGTGCATGAGGATGTCGGCGTCGAGACGACGTCGGCACAGACAGGGCGACGACGCCACACGCCTCCACCGAACCCCCACTGCGAGTGTTTCGTGTGTTCCGGTTGCTTATAAAGGAGACACACACCATTTTGCGAGTGTTCTCGGGAGCAGGAGTGGGGGAGGGAGGGGCGGACGCGTCGTCGATATAGCTCGACTTGTACTTATCGCGGTATCCAATGGACTATTTCTCTGCTAGCATAATAAAAGCATAGGTAGCGGCGGTGAGATACTGCGGTGAGATGACAGCCACCGCGACAGCATCCCCCGAAACGCCACCTCCCAGCAGGAAGAGGCTGTTTCTCATCTAATCTCGGATATCTCGTCCTGGTGGCTCTTTACGCCTCCCTCTCCTCTCAACAAGAACACTCGCAAAACGGTGTGTGTGTGGTTTATAAAGAGGGTAACACACGAAACGCACGCAACAGGGGTTATATATGTTTACGTCCCATGTGTAACTACATGGCAACTTTCTCGCGAACACCTAGCGTGTTCGAGGACGAGCATGTCCTCCAGGATGAGTATACTCCTGAGAAGCTCATCGAGCGCGACGAGGAGAAAGACGACTATGTCGAGGCGCTCCAGCCCGTCGCCAACGGCGGGACACCGCGCAACATCTTCGTCTACGGCGACACCGGCGTCGGGAAAACCGTCGCGACGAGGATGATCCTCGACGAGCTCGTTACGGACACCGACGAGTTCGAGGACGTTGACGTTGAAATCGTCTGGCTCAACTGCAAGGGACTGACGTCCTATCAGACTGCCGTCCAGCTCGTCAACAGCCTGCGCGGTAGCTCGCGAAAGATCAGCTCCTCAGGACACGCCAAAGCTGCCGTCTACGAGATGCTCTGGAGTGAGCTCGACGATCGCGATGCCACGCACGTCCTCTTCGTCCTCGATGAAGTCGATTCACTCGGCAGCGACGACAATCTCCTCTACCAGATCCCCCGCGCTCGCAGTAATCAACACATCGAGGACACCCACATCGGGCTCATCGGCATCTGCAACAACTTCAAATTTCGCGAATCTCTCTCGCAACGAGTCAAGTCGACGTTGTGCGAGACAGAGATCCGCTTCGGGCCCTACGACGCCGGCGAACTCAGGACGATACTCAACCAACGTGCGGACAAGGCCTTCGTCGACGGCGTCCTGGACGACGACGTCATCCCGCTGGCAGCTGCCCTCGCGGGGCAGAATACGGGGAGTGCGCGTCGGGCACTCGACATCCTCTACAACGCAGGCTCGCTCGCTCGCAAACACGATGACGACACCGTCACTGAGGATCACGTTCGAGAGGCCGTCAGCGTCGTCGAGAAGGGTGTGATCGAGGACGAGCTCCGAGATCTCCCGACGCAGAGTCACCTCGTCCTCTACGCCATCGCCCAGCTCGAGCAGCAGGGCGAGACGCCAGCCCGCCGGAAAGAGATCTACGAGGTGTACGAGGGGATCGCCGAGCGAGGCGAGTTTGACGTCAAAGCCCAGCGCACCGTCCTGGATCGGCTCGGACAGCTCTCACTCAAGGGCTTCCTGCATGTAAATGAAGTGAATAAAGGCAGGGGTGGCGGGAAACACCACCAGTACGAACTCGACGTCAAGCTGGATCTCGTCCTCACCGTCCTCGACGAACACTCTCGCATCGTCGAGGCGACAGGTAACCAGCAACTGAGCGATTTTACCTAAACTGAGTGAACTTATATGAATACGTATATGTGTCTGTGTAACCTTCCCCTCTTGATACACAATCGGCAGACAGCAGTATGATCTAGTTTAGATGCGTATACCTGTGCCCACCAAAACAGAATATTGCATCCTGATCTACTCTGAATCATTATACACCGCGCCAGAAGGAGGCGCATTTCGTCGTCCGGGAGGAGGGTGGACATCATCGATGCCGATGGGTGGCGGGACACCTGCGGAGCACCAGCGTGGCCACGGCGGTTGTTGTACGGTGCGGACGACGTCGTCCCCGAGTCTCGCTCTTATGTAGAACTACGGAAAGCCCCGATAACGAGACAATCAACGATTGACTCGGTGGATTCACCAGCTAGGTTGAGTGAGCGAACGATGCCGAAGGTGTGAGCGGCCTGTTCCAAGCCCTGCTTGGACAGGCCGCGGAACTTCCGCAGCCACGGCTGGACGAGCGAAAACAGGCACTCAGCTTGGTTAATGTGGACCCCCTCGGGCGATACGTACGTCTCTTTGTGCACGACCGTTCGGTGGTCACGCTCCATCTCTCGGTAGGCTTGGAGACCGTCGGTCCAGACCTCTCCCAGTGGCTGGGAGAGGTCTTCAGCCTCCTGAATCACCGGCTCAAGATCGCCGCTGTAGTCGATGCCGAGTTGGCCGCGGATCACACGAAGCGAGTCGCGGCACGCCGCGACGAGCGTCAGCTGATCACCGTGACGCCCTCGCCAGCGTGATCGGCCAGACTGGGACGAGCCGCCGCGAGAACGGCTGTTCCGCGGCGGCTCTTGGCCTTTGTAGCCCGAACAAATCTCCCCAGATTCGTCGACTTGTGTTGGTCCATCGATGGTCTGGTCGAGGAGGTTCCAGACGACGGGGAAGCCGCGCTGAACCGCGGCTTCCACCTCTCGAATCGCCGTGTGAACGGTTCTGTAGGCCCGACCGAGGAACGGCGCGATCTGGTTGATACTGAGCAATGTGTCCGCGTAGAGCGTGAACGCGAGAACCACCTCTCCTGCGGTGAGGTGCTTCTCGTGGAATGGCGTTCCATAGGTGAAAACCGGCTTAAGATTGCAGTCACGGCACCAGATACGGTCGAGTTCTTCCCACGTGACGATGCTCTGGTGGCCGCACCGTGGACAGGACGTATTCTCCCAAAATTCCTTGAGTCGCCGCTCGATGCGAGCATCGAGCGACTCCGTATTGACTTCGACGACGCCCAGCGCAATCAGCTGCCGAAACATCCCGCCGAACGCTGGCTGAGCAGAAGACATATCGCCAAATTAGCGCCGTCTCAGTGTAACTATACGGTCTTTCCGCAGCTTTGCATAACTGTACTTCTGCGGTTAAGATTGAACGAGTAGCACGATCACTATCGACGGCGGTGGCGTCTATCGATTGCGAACGACGAGACGCAAAGCGACGAATGATTGAGAGACGAACAGCTGTGCGAGCAGCGTTGAGAGAGAAAACGCTGAAACTGCTCATTCCAATGGATAGGGACGCTCTCCACGACAGCCGTGAACAGCACCAAAACGCCACCTACGCTCAACCGCAGAAGTACAGATAAGAGCGCCGAGTCTTAACCAACATGGCCGGCCGACGTCCCCGCAATGTTGGTTAATCAGTGAAATACGGCCTCGTGACGACGTCAGTCGACAACTGACAGTGCACACTGGGTAGTTGCTGGTGTAGGGTCACACCCGAATGAGAGTGTTGGCGAGCCAGCAGCCAGCGGTTGGCTATCAGTGCTGTTGGAGGGAGACTGCGAGTCGATCAGTCCAGCTATCGGAACCTCTTGGATCGTCCAACCGAGCAACTCGACGACCAACCGACAGATCGGCAATAACTCGGGCTGGACTGTTAGCAATGGCCCGAGATCCCCGCCGGGCGTCGTCGCCGTAAGGAACCGGTCACTCCCGTAGTCGATATCGCGATGGGGCGCTCGGAACAGACACTCGGCCAGCGCGGCGACTGGGCGGTCACTGTCGATTTCGGAGGCCGGTGCGTCGACGCAAATGGTGGGTGTTGGCCCCGACGACTGCCGTCGCTCGGTCTCGAACGGGAGGGAGATGCGCCACTGTGTCGCTTTCCCGGCCCCGAGGTCCTCCCGTTCCAGGAGTCCGGCCGCCTCGAGATCGGAGAAGTGCTCGTCGTTGTTCGCGATGGTTTGGGGTGTGACGCCGACAGCGTCAGCGACCTCACTTGTCGACAGTGGGTCCTCGACATCCAGGAGAAGTTGGATCACCTGTGAGACAGTTCGCGGACCGATGTCGGGCACCAGTTCCTCGGGATTGAGGAACGCCAGTGCCGACCGGACGTCGTATAGCCCCAGATTCCGCCCATTGTCTTCCGAGCCGAGTCTGGAGATGGCCTTCGCCGCAGCGAAGACATCGCTGCTGACCGCCCGGAGAATCGACACGGTCTGGCGGGTCGTATCCATGTTTTTGAGGCGGCTCTGGCGAGCCAGCGCTGTCGCGTAGGCCGACCGGCGGTTCCCGTCGACGATATCGAGTGAGAGCGTAAACGGCGCGAAGTTAGTCTCGTCGGTCTGGAGAACAAGGTGGTTCTCAAGATTCTCGAGTGGGTCACGCAGCGACCCGACGTCCTCACCGACCAGGACCCAGCTCCCGACGACGTCGCCAACCGGGTCGGCAGCGTCGACGTCGGGGGCACCGAGGAGTTGCTCACGTTTCTCGGGACGCTCTTCGTACAGCACTCGGTGGGCCGAGTAGACACCGTACCGAGAGGAGACGGTCGTCTGGGTAGCCAGCATCTTGACCAGATGACGGCGCCGGTCGACGTCGGCGACGACCGACTTCGGGACCTCCACCACCCGGGTGACGTCGATGTCGAGCATGTCGTACAGCCGTGTCGCGACGCCGGCCAGCCCATGGGCCTTCCGAGCCAGCTCACTGATCGCGTCGAGGTCGGAGTCGGCACCGAACTCGATGGCTTCGGTCATCGTGAGCAGTTCGTTCCGTGCCTGTCGAAGGCGGTGGCGGAAGTTCTTCGCCGTGGCGTCGGTGTTCTTCAGGTATCCGAAGCACGCTCCAGATCGGAGGACATAGGGGTTCGACACTGGCAGTCCGTCGAGCCCGGACTTCTCTGGGCCCCCAGCGAGACGATTCACCGTCAAGACCTGCTGAAACGCAGGATCCGAGAGTAACGCCGCACAAAGTCGGGTCATCGTCAGGGCCGCCCAGCCGGATGCTTCCACCCGGACGACGGCTTCGTCGTTCTCTCGAAGGTACGACCACTCGGCCTGGCGGCTATCGCCGCTGGTGGCGACTGGCCGGTCGCACAGGGCGATTTCGCCAGGTTGAGCCATCGAGACGGCGGCGTCGTGTTCGAAGCCATCGAGGAAACCAACGTCGAGGGTGGATCGGGAGGTAATGTCACTCCCACCTGTGGTGGCGGTTGCGGCTTCGCCGGCCGGCCGGTCCTTCCCTCCCTCGTGTGCGGGTGGGGAGTACACGGTACTGTCGCTGGTATTTGGGGGGTCGCTCACGGTGGCGGCTGTGTCGGTCTGGCCGGTAGGCACGGCCTTACTATGTCCGTCAGTACGGCCCGCACCGCCGTCAGAGGGGGCGACAGCTATCGAGGGGAGTTCATCCAAAAGTGCATACCCTGTCGGCAGCAGGCGAACATGGCGGTCCTGTGGCGGTCCATAGGCTTCGAGGAGCTCGTGGTTGGACAGCCGGCGCACCCACTGCTTGAGCGCGTCACGCGACGGGAAGTCTGCAAGCGTGTTTGCTTCGAGCCAATCGTAGCTCGCAGCCTCCTGTGGCGCGTCGTACAGCGCTTTGAGCCGTCGCCAGTCCGGATGGTCCTCCCCACGGTCGGCGAGCAGCTCACGCGCCGTCTCACGACGCTGGGCGGTCCTGGTCGCGACGGGCCCCGACCCACCATGGCGTGACTCTGCGTCGGCAGTCACGCTCGCCGGCAACTCCTCCCGGTGGGTGTCGAGCAGGCACCGCTGGTCGAGCGGCGTCGCGACGAGACGGACGTCGACACCAGCAGCGAGATCGAGGAGATAGCTGAGGAGGGCGCTGCGCTGATTGGACTTGAGGTCCCGGAAGCGCGTGAGCTCGACGACAACCGTGGGTGTCGGCCCGTCTGCCGCGCGAAGAATCTGGATCGGGCCATCCCGAACATCGGCCAGCGAGGATGCGATTCCGATCGACGTCGACCCACCCAGCTGGCGCGTGACCTGGAGGAAGCGCAACTGCTCGAGGTCGGACTCGAGTGCGTAGGCGGCCAGCCGCGCGTAGTGATACTCGTCGCTGGGACCGTGGTACGTCTCTTGCAGCGCCGTGACGTCGTACTCCTCGACAAGTGTCGCCCGCCGGCTCGTGCGTGGCTCATCGCCCACGAGCTGGCGGAGCGCTCGACAGAGTGCGCCGGCGAGATCGTGCCGGTCAGGCCGCCAGAGGTCGCGAGTGATAGCTCTGGGGCTCGTCAGGCCGTCTGGCCCGACCGAAAGGCGTGCTGTGGGGTCAAGCGACCCCTCGATAGAGAGGGAGAGTCCTGCCATTCTCGGCACTTACGACGTACTCACGGGTCTGCAAGCGACGCGTGACTCCCCACTGCACAGCGATGGCTCTGGTTGTGGGGAAACGCTTATTGAGGGGGCGGGAGAAGCAGGAGGTGTCCTAAACCGAGGGGCCTGACGGACGCCCCTATTCCTGCTTTCTACCACCCATCAGCGGTGGGTATCGGCGTATCCTGTCTTGATGCTAGTGCTTGTCTAAGCGCGGTGACTTTATTCTGTCGCCGTCGGCGATGATGTCTGACGCACGTCTTGCATTTTCTCCAGTCGAACAGATGGTTTCGTTGTCCCGGTGTTTGCCTGGGACCCAGCAGTCCGCGAATGGGTAATCGGGAATCAACAGTCATGGACGGCCTCCAGGTACTGGGTGTGCACTTCTACAGTCGACATGGCCGGCGGTGTCGGCGTAGTCGACGCCGTAGTGGTTGCCATGGCCGATCACGTCTTGCCCACCACCCGGCGTTCGATGACGATGTCGTGGCCGTACTCGCCGCGGCGGTACTGCTCGAAGAGGTTCGCGACGGCGGCAAACTCACTGGTCCACTCGGTGTAGTGGGTGAAGTCGCCGTCCCGGTACCGAACTCGCCACTGGTGGCCCTCTGCAGGCGCAGGCGCGGCGCTGTCACGCTCGGTGGGGTCGAACCCCATCTCACCGCACCTCCCGGCGCGGCCGTGGCGACCGGCTGAGCGGCGTTCGAACAGCTAACCAACGTGGTGGTGTGGCTGGTCGCCGTTGTTGGTTAGCCCTCGGTCGCTGGAATGGCCGGGCCATCACTCCCCCCTCCCGGTTCGTCCAGCGTCCGTGGCGCAGTGTCGTCGACGGGGACTTCGAACGCCGGGAGCGCGTCGGCCCGTGCGACGGCGGTCGCGAGGTGTCGTCGCTGACGCTGGTCGTCGGTTGTCGCTCGCAACCGAGGATGGTCTCGTCGGCGAAGGTCCCGGCGTCCAGACAGTCCCAGAGGTACTCTTGCCGGCCATGTAGTCCAGCACGTAGTCGTACTGGCGCTCATCCTGGACGGCATAACACTCATCGCCACCGACTTGACGGCGCTCGGTCCAGCGGTTCGGACAGTCGTCGGCCGCGCCGAGGTTGAAGATCCCGACGTACTTGCTGACCTTCGTGTTGTTGCCCCACTGGATGTAGTCGTTCAGCAGGAACGACCAGTCACGGATGGTCTCGCATTCGCGCATCCGGGCCTGGAGCTCGTCGAGGCCGCCGATCTCGGTGACTTGCGGGCCGACGCGATCGGGAACGACGGTGGCGTTACTCGCCATCGGCGGCACCCCCATCGGCGACAAGCTGGCGGTTGAGGCCACACGCCGCGAGTGACTGGGCGTGCTTCTCCAGTTCGCGCCGGCCGGTCTCAGTCAGCGCGTAAGCGTTGGTACGGGGATCGAGCTCGGTCTTGGCGACGAGGTCGCGATCGACGAGCTGGTCGAGGTTCTGGTACAGGCGGCTGTGGTTGCTCAGTTCGGGATAGTGCTCGTCGAGTCAGTCCTTGATCGCGAGGCCGTAGGGGTCGTCGACGGCGACGCGGTCCTGGAGGTTCACGACCTCGACGCACTCGCTACCGAGGGTGTGCTCAAACCAACGACCCGCGACGGAGAACGCTATAGCGCTAACACGCCGCGGGCGTGGGTAGCCACGTGGGCCGCCAATTGCTGTGGCTGGTTCGAGGTTCGGCTCAACGAGTCGCTGGTCGGGCAACTCGTCAGGGGTTTCGGTCAGGGGACGAAGTGATGAGTCGCTGTCTTGCAGGGTTGTCTGCTCGAGCACGAGTACAGCGAGCGGCGCGGTCACTACGGTTGCGGTGTCCCTCGGCGGCTGTCGAGACGCTTGATCCTGCAGAGGGGCAGCGAGACTGCTGGACACTGCAGGTGACGCTTGCTGAGGTTAGCTGCGCTGAGCCAGCGGTGTATGGAGCACTGGAAGGTGAACGTCTTAATTTACAGTTGGCCCAGTCGCGTGGACCGAATTTTGTTGTTGTTGCGACAGATTAAACGAAGCGAAAATACAGTCTCAGAGGACTGTGATTTAATCATCCCAATCAACGGTCCCTGGACCAGGGATGTTATCCGCCTGTTCTCGTAGAGAGTCTTCGTCCATCCATGGATAGCACCGGCCCGCACGTTCGAATTTGCGGAAATCACTTAGATGGACCCAGGAATATGTTGCTGGCTCTTCTCCCTCCTCTTTACGTTGCTGTGCGAACTCAATTAGTTGATCTGCAATCTTTTCGGCATCATCAAAATCAAGCTCCGGATTCTCAACAATGCGCTCTGCATATCTTCTAATACTACCCTCAGATTCTGATTCAGTGAGATTGTCATTGAACCATACTTCTATTGCCGCCTTCTTTGCGTCAGAAATAGATTCGATTGAATCAGACACGAAATTTGCATAATCGCGTGGCATGATATGTGTGCTCTTAAAATATGGAGCGTCAGCGACTCTACCCAGTTCGACACTCTCTCCCCCACTTTCTTTCTCCATCACCATGACAATCCAGTCAACACAGGTTGCCAAGATATTGAATTTGACTGGAAAGCCAGGAAGCTCCTTCTCATCAAATTCAAGATCTGCTGTATCACCTAACACGACAGCTCGAGTATCGGTGCGCCGAGTGCCAAGTTCGTGTTCAACTGCTTGAACCCGTTCGTATAGTTCTCCTCGATAACTACCGAGAATCAAGTATGTGGATGCTCGCGTATCAAGCAGTGCTGGCGCTTCTCTACGCGCATATGTCGCAATGGCTTCCCGTTCCTCCTGAGATAATTCAATATCCGCCAGAGCTCTTTGTACTGCGGTATATATTTCAGAAGCGTCTTCGGGGACACCAGGAAGAGTGTCAGACCGGTCCATATGAGCTTACATAATAACGAATAACTGTAAAGTATTTCGACCATTTCGAGAATATCGTAATTGAACCTAGCTGGTTTTCAACAGATTGACCGGTTCGGTTCGCCCGAACAGTTTTACTGCATAGGTACGTAGCTCGTGGTATGTCCGACGATGGGGAAGATACTCGTCCCACGCCTGGTGAAGACCAGCGAGAGATGATGGCGATTCTTTCCCAAGAGACTCGCCACAGTATTTTGATGGCAATTCTCGGTCATCCCCACCATTTAGCTTCTCGTACCGAGATCGGCGAAATGGTGTCGAAGAGTGCAGGCGCAATTGATGATGCTCTTCAGCGTCTTCAGAGTGAATCACTTATTGATATATACGTCACTGAGAATCCAGACAATCCGAACAAACGTGACTATCCGACAGAATTCTGGGGCCCTACTGCTCATGGCGTCAGAATTCTTCATGAGTATAATTATCTCCGGTTAGTGCCTGTTCAGCGGGCTTTGTTTGATTCTACTTCGCGTAACAAGACTCTTGAACGTCATCTTAGTGCCGACCGGCCGTCTCTTCCTGATACAGTGTCTGAAGCGCTTTCTTTTGATGAGGACGTCTCTACTAAATCCGGTTCAGATTTGGATTCCGATCCTATTTTTCCCGAGAAGGATCGATCCACTGCTGGATATGAGGGTGATGAGGAGAGTGGTCTGTCATCTCCTGGCAATGTAGATAGGCAGAGTTTTGCGCTATCAGGTATTGTTGAGGAAGCCGTTGAACGTGCCGAGCAGGAACAGAAGCAGCTGTCCGACGAGGACGTCGATGGGTTTGGTGACCCGCGCATCGTCATCGTCGGTTGTGGCGGTGCGGGCAACAACACGATCAACCGCCTCTACAACATCGGTATCGAGGGTGCCGACACCGTGGCCATCAACACGGATAGAGAGCACCTCAATATGATCGAGGCCGACACGAAGATCTTGGTCGGCAAGACCCTCACCAACGGCCTCGGTGCCGGTGGCGACCCCTCCATGGGCGAACGTGCCGCTGAGATGGCCCAGGAGACGATCAAGGAGGCCCTAGGAGATGCCGACCTGGTGTTCGTCACTGCCGGCATGGGTGGTGGCACCGGGACCGGTGCCACACCGGTCGTCTCGAAGATAGCGAAAGAGCAGGGCGCGATCGTCGTCGGCATGGTGTCGACGCCGTTCAACGTCGAGCGGGCCCGCACGGTGAAGGCCGAGGAGGGGCTGGAGAAGCTCCGCAACGAGGCCAACTCCATCATCGTCCTTGACCACAATCTCCTGCTCGACTACCTCCCGAACCTGCCGATCGGCAAGGCGTTCTCGGTGATGGACCAGATCATCGCTGAGACGGTCAAGGGCATCTCTGAGACAATCACCCAACCCTCGCTGATTAACCTTGACTACGCCGACCTGACCTCCATCATGAATCAGGGCGGGGTCGCGGTCATGCTGATCGGCGAGACACAGGACAAGAACAAGACCGAGAATGTCGTCAAGGACGCGATGAACCACCCGATGCTGGACACGGACTACCGCGGTGCGTCCGATGGCCTGGTCCACATCACGGGTGGCCCCGACCTCACGGTGAAGGAGTCCGAGGGAATTGCCCAGAACATCACCGAACGGCTAGAGGCCGACGCCAACGTCATTTGGGGCGCC